>JAXDPI010000018.1:0-59575 GCA_034668465.1 Sphingomonadales bacterium | reverse complement strand
AGCCTCCATCGCGACGAACACCTCGCCGTCCGGGCCATACCAGGCCGGCACCTGATGACCCCACCAGAGCTGGCGCGAAATGCACCAGGGCTGAATGTTGCGCATCCATTGGAAATATGTCGCCGTCCATTGCTCCGGCACGAACTTGGTCCGGCCCTGCTCCACGGCGGCAATGGCGGGCTTCGCGAGCTCGGCCGCGTTGACGTACCATTGATCGGTGAGCCAGGGCTCGATCACCACGCCCGAGCGGTCGCCATAGGGAAGCTGGACGATCCGGTCCTCGACCCGGTCGAGATGGCCGCCCTCATCGAGCAATGCGACGACGCGCTTGCGCGCCTCGAACCGGTCGAGGCCGAGCAGCTCGTCGGGGATGCCGCCGCACTGGACGACCCGCGCCTGCGCATCGAACATGTTGAGCATCTCATTGGGCTTGAAGCCGGCGCGCTTGCCGACCTCGAAATCGTTGAAATCGTGGCCGGGCGTGATCTTGACCGCGCCGGAGCCGAGCTCGGGATCGGCATGTTCGTCGGCGATGATCGGCACCAGCCGGCCGGTGATTGGCAGCCGCACCTTCGATCCGATCAACCCGGCGTAGCGATCGTCGTGCGGATGGACCGCCACCGCCATGTCGGCGAGCATCGTCTCGGGCCTTGTGGTGGCGACGTGGATCACGCCGCTGCCGTCTTCGAGCGGATAGCGAAGGTGCCAGAAATGGCCCTGGACCTCGCGCGTCTCCACCTCGAGGTCCGAGATGGCGGATTGGAAGCGCGGGTCCCAATTGACCAGCCTCTTGTCGCGGTAGAGCAGGCCGTCGCGGTAGAGCTGGACGAACACCTTGATCACCGCGGCGGAAAAGCCCGGGTCCATGGTGAAGCGCTCGTTCGCCCAGTCGCACGAGGCGCCGAGCCGGCGCAGCTGGCGGGTGATCGCGCCGCCCGATTGCGCCTTCCATTCCCAGACATGGTCGATGAAGGCCTCGCGGCCCATTTCGGCGCGCTTGACGCTTTGGCTTTCGAGGTTGCGCTCGACCACCATCTGCGTCGCGATGCCGGCATGGTCGGTGCCCACCACCCAGAGCGCGTCCTTGCCCTGCAGGCGGGCATGGCGGGTCAGAATATCCTGCAGCGTGATATCGAGCGCGTGACCGATGTGGAGCGAGCCGGTGACGTTGGGCGGCGGCATCACGATCGTCCACGGCTCGGCATCGTCGCGCGCCGGCCGGAACAGGCCCTCGCTTTCCCAGCGGGAATACCAGCGCGCCTCGATCTGGGCCGGGTCGAATGTCTTGGGCAGCTCGGTCATCGAGGAGGCGCTTAGCGAGGTTGTGTGCGTGACGCCACACACACCGACGTCATTCCCGCGAAAGCGGGAATCCAGCTTCTCGTCGACCGGTAACAGAAGCTGGACCCCCGCTTTCGCGGGGGTGACGGGTTACTGTTGCGACGGAGCTTGCCCGCCCCTTCTCAGCCATTGATCCAGCCAGCTATGGACCTCGCGATACCATTGGATCGAGTTTTGCGGCTTGAGGATCCAGTGATTCTCATCGGGGAAGACGACCAGGCGCGAGGGGATGTCGCGGCGCTGGAGCGCGTTGAACACGCCCAGCGACTGGCTGTAGGGGATGCGGAAATCGCGCTCTCCGTGGATGACGAGCATCGGCGTGCGCCAGTTCGCCACGAAATTGACCGGGTTGTTGCGCTCGTAATTGGCGGCCGCTTCGGGATTGTAATAAGGCCCGCCGAACTCCCACTCGTTGAACCACGATTCCTCGGTCTCATAGGCCATCGCGCGCTGGTCGAACACGCCGGAATGGCTGACCAGGCATTTGAAGCCGTCGGGCCATTGGCCGGCAATCCAGTCGACCATGAAGCCGCCATAGGAACCGCCCAGGGCGCAGGAATTGGCAATGTCGAGCTGGCTGTCCTGGCGGCCGGCGGCGGCGAGGCCGAGGCGAAGGTCCTCGAGCGGGGCGCCGCCCCAATCGCGGTTGATCGCGTCGGTGAAGGCCTGGCCGTAACCGGTCGACCCATGAAAATCGACGGTGACCGCGGCATAGCCCGGCGCGGCAAATACCCAGGGGTTCCAGCGGTAGGACCAGCCATTGGCGAAGCTGCTCTGCGGCCCGCCGTGGATGAGAAGGGCGACCGGCAGCCGGCCGGTGGCGCCGGCGGGCTTGACGATCTGGCCCCAGACAATGTCGCCATGGGCGCCGGGGAAGCTGAACCGCTCGACCGTCACCGGGTCGAGCCCGGCCAGCTTGTCGGCATTGACCCGGGTGAGCTGCACCGGTCCGCCGCGCCGATCGCGCCAGTAGAGATCGTCGGGCGCCTGCAGATTGTTCAGCGTATAGAGGAAGCCGGTGCGGACCGGGATGACGTTGTTGGCGGTGCCCGCTTCGGTCAGGCGGGCGACCGCGCCGGTGCGGATGTCGACGCGGAAGACCGGCGTGTCGAGCGTGTCGCCGGCGGTGACCAGCAGCGAGCGGCCGTCGGGGGCCCAGGCGATCGAATTGACCGAACGGTCCCAGCTTTGGGTCAGCGCGCGGGTGGCGCCTGTCTGCAGGTCGCGGAGCTGGACGACCTGGCGATCGGCTTCGTAGGTCGCGCGCGCCATCGCCGTGTAGGCGAGCCAGCGGCCGTCGGGCGAGACGGCCGGACCGGTGTCGGTGCCCTGATTGGCGGCGGTGAGGTTGACCGGGGCGGCGCCGCCGTCGGCGGGGGCGGCGAAAATGTCCAGATTGGTCGAATTGGGCTCGTGCCGACCGGCCTCGCGCAGGGTGAAATAGACGGTGAGGCCGTCGGGGCTCCAGGCGATCTCCTCAGCCCCGCCGAACGGCTTGGAGGGCGAATCGCCGACCAGGTTCGGCGCCACGGCGACGCCGGCGCCTTGCGGCCTGCCGTCGACCATCGGGAAGGTGAAGATGCGCGAGCGCACGCCGGGTTCGACCCAGGCGTCCCAATGGCGCACGAAGGTCTGGTCGTAGACCCGGCCCGAGCCGCGCCCCGCCGCGGCGGCGGGAACATTGGCGCAATTGACGTCGGCGCAGGCCATGTCGCGGTCGGCCCAGATCGCGACGCGCGCGCCGGTCGGGGCGATGGCGAAGCCGGCGACGTCGGTGGCGAGGTCGGTGATCTTCTCCGGGCTGCCGCCGGGCAAGGCGGCCCGCCAGATCTGGTCGCTGCCCGAGGCGTTGCTCAGATAATAGAGCCAGCGCCCGTCGGCCGAGAAGCGCGGGTCATGCTCGTTATGCTCGCTCGTCGAGGCAATGCGGACCGGCTCTGCGCCGGGCGCGCGCAGGTCGAGCAGGTACAAATCGGTGCGGCGGCGATTCGCGGGCAGGTCGGTCTCGCTCAACTGGTAGACCGCCCAATTGCCGTCCGGGGACACCGCGGGCGCGGCGAGGCGACGCATGGTGGCAAGATCGGTGGCGGTCATCGGGCGGGCAAAGGCGGCCGAGGCCGGGGCGAGAGCGAGCAAGGCGAGGCTCGCGAGCTGGAGCTTTTTCATGGCGCGGCGCCTAGCACCGCGAGCGTCGGGAAACTAGAGGTCGCGGCCGGTGATGCGGGCGATCTCGCGGGTGACGAGGTCTTCGACCAGCTCGGGCAGATGCTGGTCGAGCCATTCCTTGAGCATCGGCCGCAGCATGTCGCGGATCACCGCTTCGAGCGCGCCGTTCTCGGCCGGCGCGTCGCTCCGCTGGCGCAGAGCAGAGAGGCTGGCGAGCCGCTCGCGGCTGGCGGCGGCGGCGTCCTGCGAAAGCAGGCCCGGGCCGTCGGTAACCGGATCGTCGAGCTCGAGCACATCCTCGTCGGGGGCGGGCTCGGGGCGGGCGATGCGGCGCGAGGGCCGCGGCGCCGCCGTGCTCGCGACACGCGTGTCCTCGGCGATCACGCGCTTGATGGAGGCAAGGATCTCCTCCATCGACGGGTCCTGCTGAATGTCCCCCATAACGAGCGTGTTATGGCTTATTGCGGAAGCTGTGTCACGGGGCTGATTGCATTCGGCGGCGCGGTACGGGTGGAGACCGGCGCGATCCGCGGCCCGTCGTCCCAGTCCGACCAGCTGCCGGCATAGCGGTTGTAGTTGATCACCGGATCGTAGAGCGGGCCGCCGTCCAGGTTGAGATCCTCGGCCTCGGCCATTCCCATCACGTTGAGCAGCTGGAAGCCGGCAACATAAGCGTCGCGGCGCGCGGTGACGAGCAGCACCTGGCTGTTGAGCAGCTCCTGCTCGGCGTTGAGCACGTCGAGGATGTTGCGGGTGCCGACGGTCTGCTCGGCGCGGGTGCCTTCGAGCGCGAGCTCGTTGGCGGCGACCGCGATCGTGTTCGATTCGATCGCCTCGTTCGCCGCCTGATAGGAGGCGAAGGCGGCGCGGGCGTTGGAGATGACGAGCCGCTCGACCCCGATCGCCTGCTCGAGCAGCTGGCCGCGGAACGCCTGCGCCTGGCGGACCCGCGCACCGGCGGCCCCGCCCTGGTAGAGCGGCAGGCTCAGCTGCAGGCCGACGCCGGTCGAGGTCGTGCTGTTCGGCACCGAGCCGTTCGGCAGGCCGGCGACCTCGTCGGCGGTGCCGAGCGCATTGCTGTAGCGGGTGCTGCTGACGCCCGAAATGGTCGGCAGCCGCGCGCCGCGCGCCACCCGGACATCGTAACCGGCCGCGCGCGCCTGGGCGGCGATCGAGGCAAGATCGGCATTGTTGGCAAGTGCGACATTTTCGGCCAGATCGGCGCTCGCCGGCAGCGGCGGCAGCGGCGGCGGCGGCGCGAGGTCGACCGGCAGCTCGCCGATCACCCGCCGGTAATTCTCCTCGCTGGCGTGCAGCCGTCCTTCTGCGCTGGCGAGGCTGCTGCGCGCCAAGGCGAGGCGGGCGTCGGACTGGGCGACGTCCGTGCGGGTCAAGTCGCCCACCTCGAAGCGGTCGCGGGTCGCCTGCAAATTGGTGCCGAGGACGCGGACCTGGTTCTGGTTGAGCTGGACGATCGAGCGGTCGCGAATCACGTCCATGTAGGCGGAAACAGCCTCGGTGAAGACGTCGCCCTCGGTCGCGCGCAGGTCGGCGCGGCCGGCTTCGACGCGGGTGTTGGCGGCGCGGACGCCGTTGCGCACGCGTCCGCCCGAGAAAAGCGGCACGCTGATATTGGCGCCGGCGCTGAGCTGGCGGCCGTTGCCGGCCTGGAAATTGTGGGTGACGACGTCCTGGTCGACGCCGGCAGTCGCGGAAACCTGCGGCCTGCCCTGGGCGCGGGCGAGCGCCACGCCCTCGTCGGTGCCGCGCAGCTGCTGCCGCTCGGCCATCAAGGTCGGATTGCTGGCGTAGGTCTTGACCAAAGCCCCGCGCAGCGACTGGGTCGGCCCCTGCCCGGCCGCCGGCGGCGGCACGGCCGCCGTCTGCGCCTGGCCAAAGGCGGCCCCGCTCAACGCGACCATCGCGACCGCTGCCAGCATGCGTCCCCGCATCAACACACTCCGTCTCAAAAACTGAACCCACGGGGCCTTTCGAACCCCGGCAAAGACGCCGCCTCGGCGTCGGCAAAAATTGTGAACCCGAACGCGCCGGCGACGACGCGGCCGATCGCGAGGCGGGTGACGCCCTCCTCGACGACGGCCAGCGCGATCTCGCCGCCGTCGGCGACCTGTTTGACGATCGCCGGCGGCACATGCTCGGCGGCGCCGTCGATCAGGATGAAATCATAGGGGCCGCCAGCGGCATGGCCCCGGGCCAGCGGCCCTTTGACGAGCTCGACGCCGCTGCCCGCGAGCGCTTGCCTGGCGAAAGCGGCGAGCTCGCCATCCTCCTCGAGCGCGACTACCGAAGCCACCAGGCGGGCCAGGACCGCGGCCGAATAACCGGTCGCCGCGCCGATCACGAGCGCGCGTTCGTCGCCGCGCAGCCGGGCCTCGGTCAGCAGCCGGCCGAGCGCCATCGGCGGATTGAGCGCGCGGCCCGGCGCGACCGGCACGAGCGCGTCGGCATAGGCAAGCGCGCACCGCTCTGCCGGCACGAACCGCTCGCGCGGCACCTCGCCCATCGCGGCGATCACGCGCGGGTCGTTGACTCCGGTCGTGCGGAGCTGGCTCGCGACCATCGCGCGGCGCATCGGTTCGAAAACATGCTCGGTCATCGTCGCGGCTCTACTCGCACAACTGTTTTAGTGATGCAATACACTTGTTCGCCATGGGGGCTTTTATCGGCCAAGTCGCGGAAGGCCAAGCGGAAGGATAGAATGAGCATGCCAGACCTCCACAGCAAGAGCCATGCCAGCGCTTTTCCCCCGACTCCGCCGCGGCGCGGCTGTCAGGCCGTGTCCGAATACGGACGGATTGTCCGGTGGCGGACAGCGCGGCGAACGTTATAGCGGCGCGCGTGGATGCCGACGGACCCTTCGATCGCGCCCTGCGGCGCACGCGCCGAGGCCGTGCCGCGCGGGCCGACGGTGCCGATTTCCTCGCCCGGCACATGGCCGACGAACTGGTCGAACGGCTCGCTTTGGTGACGCGGCCGTTCGCCGACGCGCTCGTGCTCGGCGCGGGCGGCCCCTATCTGGGCGAAGGGCTGCGCGCGCGCGGCCTGCATGTGCAAGCGTCCGACGCCGACGAGGATCGCCTCCCCTTCGCGCCGGCGAGCTTCGACCTGATCGCCAGCGCGGGCTCGCTCGACACGGTCAACGACTTGCCCGGCGCGCTGATCCAGATCCGCCGCGCGCTCCGCCCCGACGGCCTGTTCCTCGCCGCCTTCGTCGGCGCCGGCAGCTTGCCGCGCCTGAGGAGCGCGATGCGCGCGGCGGAGGAAGCCGAGGGTGCGCCGGCTTCGCCGCGGATCCACCCGCAGATCGACGTCCGGGCGGCGGGCGACCTGCTGACTCGCGCCGGCTTCGCCCTGCCGGTCGCCGATTGCGAGAGCCTGACGGTGCGCTATTCGTCCTTCGCCAGGCTGATCGCCGACCTGCGGGGGATCGGCGCGACCAACATCCTCCTCGCCCGCGACAGGCGGCCGTACGGGCGGAGCGGCCTCGCCGCGGCGATTGCCGCGTTCGAGGAGCCGGGCGGCACGATCGAGCGGTTCGAGATCGTCCACCTCGCCGGCTGGGCGCCGGGGCCCGATCAGCCCAAAGCCGCGCCGCGCGGCAGCGGCTCGGTCTCGCTGGCCGACGCGCTCAAGGGCCGCGGCTGACGCGTCTCAACGAGGATCAGGGCAAGCAGGATGATCGGCGCGAGGGGCACGAGGTTCAGCCCCGGGCTCCAGCCGGCCGCCTGCGCCAGCGCGACGAACAGGATCGCCCAGACCAGCGCCAGCAACACCCCATGACGCCCGCGCCCGATCAGCCAGAGGAACGGCACGACCAGGATCAATGTGTCGTAGACGAACAAATAGGGGCTCGCGAGCGCGGTCGCGGCGGCGAGCGCGCCGGCGCGCGCCCCCAATTCCGCCTTGCGGTGCCAGATCAGGCAGGCCGCGCCCGTAGCAGCGAGCGCGACGACGCCGTGGGCGATCCACGCCGGCGCCGCGCCCAGCCCCGCCAGCCGCAGCGCGCCGTGGACGCTCGCCATCCGGTGCCAGCCGGCGCGACCCTCGCTGGCGATCGATGCGATCAGATCGGCATTGCCGAGCCAGGCCTGCCAGGGCTCCCATCCGAACAGGATCAGGCTGGCGAGGACGAGCCCGAGCGACGCCGCCGCGGCGCCGGCGATCGCTCGCCATTCGCGCCCGGCGAGCAGCGCGAACGGCAGGACCAGGCCGAGCTGGGGCTTGACGATCAGCAGCCCGAGCAAGGCCCCCGCCAGCAGCGGCCGCTTCGACAGCAGCGCCATGCCGCCGACCAGCAAGGCGGCGGTCAGGAAGCCGGTCTGGCCGGTGATCACGTTGACCAGCAAGGGCGGGAAGGACAAGGCAAGCCAGGGCATGTCGGGCGCCCAGCGCCGCATCGCGACGCAATAAGCGGCGAAGGTGAGCAGCACCCAATCCGCGGCCGCGGCCGGATAGGAAAGCAGGCCGAACGGGGCCGCGACCAGCAGGAAGCAGGGCGGGTAGGCGAACGGCAACGCGCCGGCGAGCGGGATCGCGCCGAGCTCGGTGGCGCGGTGGAGCGCGAGATCGTAGGCGCCGGCCGGATTGCCGTCGAGGGTCAGCACGCCCGCCGCCCAATAAGCGACGAAATCCATCTGGTAGGGGTCGCCGAGGATGGTGACGAGCGCGGTGATGGCGATGAACAGGAACAGCAGGGCGATCGTCATCGCCGGGAGACGCAGCCTGCCCTCGCCGCTCACAGCAGCGCCTCGATCAGGTCGATCAGCGGCGCGTCGGCCGGCGGCATGGCGAGCGCGCGCATCTCGTCGGGCCGCGCCCAGAGGAGCGCGCTGGCGTCGAGCGGCCGCGGTGCGCCCCGCCAGCACCGGCAAAGGTAGAGCAGCAGGACCATGTGGCGCTCGCCGACGTCGGCGCTGGCGAAGCAAGCCGGAGCGAGATCGACGGCGGCGACTTCGATGCCGAGCTCCTCGCGCAATTCGCGGACCAGCGCGGCTTCGGGCAGCTCGTCCTTTTCGACCTTGCCGCCGGGAAACTCCCACAGGCCCGCCATCGAGCGCCCCGGCGCGCGCTGCTGGAGCAGGACGCGGTCCTCGCCGTCCGCGAGCGCGGCAGCGACGACGATCATTGTCGGAATTTTTGCCAACCCGGCGCCCCTTGCTAGGACTTCATTAACGGTATGCGCATAATCGAGACCCGATCAATGCCAGGGGTGGAACCATGCGGCGACTGTTTGCGATCAGGAAGGACGAGCGCGGCGCGACCGCGGTCGAATATGGGCTGATCCTCGCGCTGATCTTCCTCGCCATCGTCGGCGCGATCAGCCTGGTCGCCTCCACCACGACGGGCATGTGGAACAATGTCTCCGAACAGGTCCGGACCTCCGCATGACGGCGCAATTCAAACGACCTTCAACAGAATGCGGGGGGCCGGCGGAGCACTTTCCGCCGCCCCTTCCGCGTGGAAACACCATTGGTTTTCTTAAGGATTTGGTAATCCGATGGGCCGACACCCAAGCATGCCCGCGGCAGACGGAGGAAGTGGACGCCTCCGGTCCCGCGAATCGAGGAGATTCGACATGAAATTGTTTCGCAAGCTTATTCGGGACAAGACGGCCGCCACGGCCATCGAATATGGCCTGATCGCCGCCCTGATCGCCGTCGCCGCCATCACCGCGATGCAGGGCCTCGGCGGCAGCCTCAAGACCACGTTCAACAATGTGTCCTCGGGCATGGGCGGCTGATCATCCCCCCGATTGGCCGACGCGGGGCGGCGGAAGCGATTCCGCCGCCCCTTCGCATGGCCGACCTGCGGGCTTCCCCACCTCTGCGCGGGGCGCGCATTAAATGTTTCTCAACCTCCATCAATTATGGGGAAGTTAGTCGACCCACGGACCAAGCGCGGGCGGCAAGGAAGTGTGGACTTCCGCAAGGAACGTGGAACCAAGGAGACCGGAAATGCAGTTCATTCGTAAGCTGATCAAGAGCAGCAAGGGCGCCACCGCCATCGAATATGGCCTGATCGCCGCCCTGATCGCCGTCGCCGCCATCACCGCGATGCAGGGCCTCGGCACCAGCCTCAAGACGACCTTCAACAACGTCTCTTCGGCGATGAAGTAAGCTTCTTCGACCTGAAGACGTCAAGGATCGGGCGGCGGAAGCAATTCCGCCGCCCTTTTCCATTCCTCCCGTCGTTACGAGCGGAGCGAAGCAATCCAGCAGAGCGGCCGGCGCCGATGGATTGCTTCGTCCCCCGGGTCGGGCCCGGGGTCCTCGCAATGACGAAACGGGGAATCAGGCGAGCGCGAGATATTTGGCGCGGCGCTGGGAACGGACCTCGTTGCGCGACAGCTTGCCGAGCGCGTCGAGCTCCTCGCCGATCGCGACGCCCAAAGCGGCGACCGCTTCGGCGGACGCGCGATGGGCGCCGCCGACCGGTTCGGGCACGACCCGCTCGATCACCGCCAATTGCTTGAGATCGGCGGCGGTGACCCGCATCGCCTCGGCGGCCTCGGCGGCCTTGTCGGGGGTGCGCCAGAGGATCGAGGCGCAGCCTTCGGGCGAGATCACCGCATAGATGGCATGTTCGAGCATCAGCACGCGATTGGCCGCGGCGATCCCGATCGCGCCGCCCGACATGCCCTCGCCAGTGATCGCGGCGACGAGCGGAACCCCGATCGCGAGGCATTTCTCGGTCGCGCGCGCGATCGCCTCGGCCTGGCCGCGCTCCTCGGCCTGGACGCCGGGAAAGGCGCCGGGCGTATCGACCAGGGTCACCACCGGCAGGCCGAACCGGTCGGCCAGGTCCATCAGCCGGATCGCCTTGCGATAGCCCTCCGGGCGGGCCATGCCGAAATTATGCTCGAGGCGGCTGGTCGTGTCGTCGCCTTTCTCCTGGCCGATCACGACGATCCTGCGGCCGCCCATCCGCCCGAGGCCGCCGATCACCGCGCTGTCGTCGGCGAAGTTGCGATCGCCGGCGAGCGGTACGAAATCCTCGATGAGGCCGGCGACATAGTCGCGGAAATGCGGCCGCTCGGGATGGCGGGCGACCTGGGTCTTCTGCCACGGCGTCAGCCTGGCGTAGGTGTCGCGCAGCAGGCGCGCCGAGCGCTCCTCGAGCCGCGCGATCTCGGCCTCGATATTGGGCTCGCCCGCGCTGGCCGTTTCGCGCAGCTCGGCGATCCGCGCCTCCAGCTCCGCAATCGGCTTTTCGAAGTCGAGAAAGGTCGCCATGAGCGGCGCGGGTTAGGCCGGGTTCGGCTTCGCGTCAACGCGCCGGGCCCTGGCCTGGGCCAGCGGGTGGCGGCTGTTGACGAGGTCGATCAGGCGCCTGGAATCGACGTGGGTGTAGATCTGGGTGGTGGCGATGTCGGCGTGACCCAGGAGCATCTGCACGGCGCGCAGATCGGCGCCGCCCTCGAGCAGATGGGTGGCGAAAGCGTGGCGCAGGACGTGCGGGCTGATCCGCTCGGGCGGAATGCCGGCGTCGACGGCGAGTTCGCGGACGAGCTGGTGGAGGCGGACGCGGCTCAAATGACCCTTGCCCGAGGGGAAGAGATAGAGCACGTCGCGCGGCACGTTTCCCGCATGCTCGGCGACGGCGGCGCGGGCGCGGTCGGAGATCGGCACCAGCCGCTCGCGCCCGCCCTTGCCCTTGAGGATGATGAACGGCCGGTCGGGCGAAACGGCGTTGCGGGGCAGCGAAACCAGCTCGCTGGCGCGCAGGCCCGAGCCGTAGAGCAGCTCGATCAACGCCGCGATGCGCAGCGCCGCCGCGCCGCCCTCGGCCTTGCGGCGCTCGATCGCGGCGAACAGCGCCTCGACCGCGCGATGATCGAGGATCTTGGGCAGCGGCCGCTCGCTCGCCGGACGGGGCAAGGCGGCCGAAGGGTCGTCGGCGCGCATCCCTTCGTCGTGGAGGAAGCCGTAAAAGCGGCGCAGCGCCGCCGCCTTGCGGGCGACCGTGGCGCGCTTGAGCGGCAGCCAGGCTTCGGCGAGCGGCCGCAGCGCCTCGCCGCTCGCGACGGCGAGCCGCCCGCCGAGCAGCTCGGACGCGCCGCGAAGGTCGCGCTCGTAAGCGAGCAGGGTGTTGCGCGCGGCGCCCGCTTCGGCCGCCATCATTTCGAGGAAGGCCGCGATCCGCTGCCGGTCCTCGGAGCCGTTCACAGCCGCGCCACGGCCTCGGCGGCGATCATCCTGGCTTCATATTCGAGGCCGACCGCGCGCAAGGCGCGGACGATGCGGAACAGATAGGCAGGCGTAATGCCGCGCCAGCTCTGGGTCTGCATGCCCACCGCGGCGAGCAGGGCGACCGCGCCCGGCGCGCGTTCCCGGGCCGCGCGGTCGAGCGCCGCGGTCCAGACGTCGTCGGCGGCGGGGCGGAAGCCCGCGCCGGCGGCCTGGTCGGCGCCGATCCGGCCGAGGCCGGCGAGCGCGGCGGCAAGCAATTGCGAGCGCAATTGCCCCGGGCTGTCGTCGGCCGAGACAAAAGCGTCGAGCCGGTCGCCCACGACCGGGGTCGGCGCGCCGACCGCGAGCAAGGCCCAGGCGCGGCCCCCCTCCCCCGCCTGATCGACCACGCCGGCCCAGCGCGCGGCCTCGCGGTCCATGCCGGCGCTGAGCATCGCGGCGATCAGGGCGCCGGTATCGTCAATCAGCTCGGCCGAGGGCGGGATGCGGGCGGCGGCGCCGGCGGTCAGGATCGAACGGGCGTAGCGCTCCTGCGGCGCGACATTGTCGGTCCACAAATTGCGCAGCGCCGCCATCCGCGCGGAAACGTCGGGATCGACCCAGGCGCTGCGCAGCCGCTCGGCCAGCGATCCGCGGACGTCGTTGGGATCGGTCTGATCGAGCACCAGGCTGTAGAGCTCGACCATCGAATGCGAGGAGAAGACGCCGAGCGAGGCCGCGACCGAGGCCGCCTGCAGCCGCTGGTCGAGCGGCACCATCGGCGCGCGCGCGAGATAGGCCCAGATTTGTGGGCTCGCATTGTTCATCAGGCGGTCGGGGATGGCGAGGCCGACCGCGCTGGCGAGGCCGAAGCGCCACGGATTGATCGCGTCGACCCCCTCCCACTGGATGTCGACGGCGCGGCGGGTCTCGGCGCCGGCGCCGACCACCTTCTCGGCGAGCAGCAGGTCGATGCCGGTGCCGGCCTGGTCGCGCGCCTGATCGATCAACGCGGTGGCGCGCGCCGATTCGCCCTCCAGCGCCGCGCACATGCCGTCGGCGAGAATCCAGACCGGGTCGTTCGACCAGCTCCGCGCCGGCGCGACCAAAGGGCAGAGCGCCGCCGGATCGGCGGTCGCGAGCGCGGTCTGGGCGGCGACCTCGACCATGCGCGGCGTATATTGCTCGACGTCGACCGCCTGGACCAGCATCCGCGCCGCGTCGGCCTCGCCCATCCGCAGCAGCAAAGCGGCGCGCTCGGCGACCCAATCGACCGGCTGGACGCCCGGCGGCACGGCGACGCGCGAAAGCAAGGCGCGGCGCAGCAGGATCGACGCCCAGCGCGACGGCAAGGGCGCGTCGAGCCGCTGCATCAAGGCGGCGTAGAGCGGCCCGTTGGTGGTGCCGAACGCGCCCTCGCCGAGCCCGAAATTGGCCGGGCCGAGCGCGCCGACGACGTCGGTCGGGCGCGCCGTGCCTTCGGGGATGGCGAAATAGTTGGTCGGCCGCGGCAGCGCCGCCTGATCGAGCTGGACCTCCTCGACGTCGCCGAGCGCGTTGCCGCCGATCTCCGGCTCGGCTGCGTTGCCGGTCGGTCCCGGCGCAGTCGGCTGCGGGGTTTGCTGCGGACGCGTCTGGGGCGCCGCTTTCTCCTCGGGCAGCGGCAGATTCTGGGTGTCGCCGAAGCCGGGCGGAAGCAGCGATTTGGGCTGGTCGCGATCCTGGCCGAGCGCCGGCAGCGCCGCGAGCAGCGTCCCGGCCCCGGCGACAAGAAGGGCCTTAGCGCGCCAGGACTTCATTGGTGACGTCCTGCTCGACCTTGGCTGTCGGCACTTCGCTGTCTTTCGCCCAGGCGTAGACCAAAAGGGCGATCAGCAGCAGCGCGATGAGGATCAGAATGAACGAGACCGGCGAACGGCGGCGGCGGGCGGGGGCGAAACTGGCTCTGGGCATGGCGGGCCTTTTGCCCCAGCGGGGCGCGCTCTGTATAGCCCCGATCATGGAGCAGGCCGCCAGGGCGTACGAAAAGCCGATCGCCCTGATCGGGCTCATGGGGGCGGGCAAGTCCACGATCGGGCGGCGGCTGGCGCGGCGCATCGGCCTCCCCTTCGTCGACGCCGACCGCGAGATCGAGACGGCGGCGGGCCTGACCATCACCGAGATTTTCGACCGCTACGGCGAGGCCTATTTCCGCGACGGCGAGCGGCGCGTGCTCGCCCGTTTGGTCGAAGGGCCGCCGCGGGTGATCGCGACCGGCGGCGGGGCGTTCATGGACGAAGCGACGCGCGCGCTGATCCTGCAACGCTGCATCGCTATCTGGCTCGACGCCGAGGTCGAAACGCTCGCCGAGCGGGTCGGCCGCCGCGACCATCGCCCGCTGCTCAGGGGCAAGGATCCGCGCGTCCTGCTGCAGAGCCTCGCCGAGGCACGCGGCCCGATCTACGCCGAAGCGCATCTTATTGTCCGTGGCGGCGCCGTGCCGCACGAAAAGATGGTCGACCGGATCGTCGCGGCGCTGGCCGGGCGATGAAGCGGATCGATGCGCTCGGCTACGAGGTGCTGATCGGCGAGGGGCTGATCGGCCAAGCGGACCTGCCGGAGGGGCGGCTGTTCCTGGTCAGCGACGAGAATGTCGCGCAAGCGGGCTGGCCGGACCGGCTCGGCGCGCAATGGGCCGGGCGCTTCGTGCTGCCGCCGGGCGAATCGAGCAAGAGCCTGGCCGAGGCCGAGCGCCTGCTGGTCGCGATGGTCGACGCCGGCATCGGCCGCTCGGACCATGTCGTCGCGGTCGGCGGCGGCGTGGTCGGCGACGTCGCCGGCTTCGCCGCTTCCATCCTCAAGCGCGGCTGCGGCTGGATCGCGGTGCCGACCAGCCTGCTCGCCCAGGCCGATTCGGCGGTCGGCGGCAAGACCGGCGTCAACGCGCCGCAGGGCAAGAATCTGATCGGCGCGTTCCACAAGCCGGCGCTGGTGCTGATCGATCCGGACGCGCTCGGCACCTTGCCCGAACGCGAGCTGCGCGCCGGTTATGCGGAGGTGGTCAAATACGGATTGATCGGCGATCCCGTTTTCTTCGCCTGGTGCGAAGCCAATTGCGCTGCCTTGCTGGCCGGCGACAAAGCGGCGCGGCTGCATGCGATCGAAACCTGCGTCGCCGCCAAGGTCGAAGCGGTGGCGGGCGACGAAATGGACACCAAAGGCCGCCGCGCCCTGCTCAATTTCGGCCACAGCTTCGGCCATGCGATCGAGGCCGAGACCGGCCTGCGACACGGCGAGGCGGTGGCGATCGGGATGGCGATGGCATTCCGGCTGTCGGTCGAGCGCGGCCTTTGCCCGCCGGAAGACGCCGACCGGGCGATCGCCCATCTCGAGTCCGTCGGCCTGCCGACCGCGACCGGCGTCGATCCGGCCCGGCTCGCGGCGCGGATGGCGCACGACAAGAAGGGAGCGGCACGAATCCTCACCCGCGGCATCGGCAAGGCCTTCCTCGCGCCCGCCTAACCCGAGTCGCTCTCGGCTGCACGCTCGGGCTCGGTGATGATCCGGTCCATCTGGACGCGGAGGTCACCCGCCGCGAGCTGCGCCTTGAGCCGCTCGCGGTCGCGGGCGCGGTAGAGATTCTCGGTGCGGTCGATCTCCTCGAGGTCGACGCCGACGCTTTCCATCGCCATCCGCGCCATCCTGACCGCCGATTCGAGCACCTCGCGCACGACCCCGCCGACCGGCGCACCCCTGAGCTTCAGGAGCGAGCGCCGGTCGTAGGCGCGGACGAACAGGGTCGCTTTGGGGAAAGCTTCGTGCACCGCCTCGACCAGATCGGGCTCGATCTGGTCCTTGTCGATGCAGAACAGGATCAATTCCGCCTCCGCCCCGCCCGCCTGGCGGAGCAAATCGATCCGCGTGCCGTCGCCATAATAGACCTTGGCGCCGAAGCTGCCGGCGACGTCGATCATCTCGATGTCGGTGTCGATCAGGGTCACGGCGATCCCCTGGGTCAGCAGCATCTGGGCGACGGTCTGGCCGAACCGCCCATAGCCGACGATCAGCGCGTTGGAGCCGTCGGCGACCGGCGCCTCGCGCTCCTCCTTGCTTACCGGCTCGGCGCGGATGCCCGCGGTCGCCATCATCAGGAACGGGGTGGTCGCCATCGACAAGGTGACGATCGCGCCGAACAGGCTCGCCGCCTCGGGCGCGATCAGCATCGCATTCTGCGCCTGGGCGAACAGGACGAAGCCGAACTCGCCGCCCTGGCTGAGCAACAGGCCGAGCGCGAGCGCCGGGCGCCACGCCATGCGGAACGCCATCGCCAGGCCCATGATCGTGGCGGTCTTGATCGCGATCAGCCCCACCGCCATGCCGAGCACGAACAACGGCCGCTCGGCGATGGCGTGGAGATCGAGCATCATGCCGACGGCGAGGAAGAACAGGCCGAGCAGGATCGAGCGGAACGGCTCGACATCGGCCTGGAGCTCGTGCCGGTAGGGCGAATCGGCGAGCATCACGCCGGCGACGAACGCGCCAAGGGCCGTGGAGAGGCCGAGCAGCTCCATCACCGCGGCGCTGGCGATGACGGTGAAAAGGCCGGCGAAGACGAACATCTCGCGCTCGCCCAGATTGCCGATCAGGCGGAACAGCGGCCTGAGCAGGAAGCGGCCGACCAGCACCAGGCCGACGATCGCGCCGACCGTGTTGACGAACAGCAGCCAGCCGGGCGGGCCGCCGGCGTCGGCCGGGTTGCGCGACATCGCTGCGATGATGGTTATCAACGGGACGATCGACAGGTCCTGGAACAGCAGGATCGAGAAGGCGCGCTCGCCGAACGGGGTGCGCAGCCGCCCGGCCGATTGCAGCAATGGCAGCACCTGCGCGGTCGAGGAGAGCGCCAAGGGCAGGCCCAGCGAGAGCGCCGCCGCAACCGAAGAGCCGGTGGCGAACCAGACGAGCAGCGCGATCGCGGCGCCGCACAGCACGACCTGAAGCAGGCCGAAGCCGAAAATATCGTGCCGCATCCGCCACAGCCGCGCCGGATTGAGCTCCAACCCGACCAGGAACAGCAACAAGGTGATGCCGATCTCGGCGAACTGCAGCTTGCTCTCGGCCCCGCCGACCAGGCCGAACAGCTGCGGCCCGACCATCGCGCCGGCGATCAGATAGCCCAAGGTCGCGCCGAGGTTGAGCCGGCGGAACAGCAGCACGAAGACCAACGCGGAGCCGAGCAGGACGACGGCGTCGCGCAGCAGCGAGACCGGCTCGGTCATCGTACCGGGGCCCGGCTTGCGGCTTCGGCGGCGGCGGCGAACGGCAGCAGGATCGCCGCGTGGCGCGCGCTATAGGCCCGCGCATGGGCGAAGACGGCAAGGCCCGGCCAATCGCCAGGATCCTCGCGAGCGCCGGCGAGATAAGCGGCGAGCGCGTCGCGCGCCTCAGCCAGCTCGCCCGCCGTCCGCCCGATCGCATGCGCGCCCAGCAAAGCCGCCGACGCTTGGCCGAGCGCGCAGGCGCGCACCTCCTGGCCGAGCGCCATTATCCTGCCCGCCTCGTCGGTGGCGAGATCGACGACGACCCGGCTGCCGCAGATCGGAGAGTGCTTCTCGACCGTGGCCTGGGGGTGGTCGAGCCGGCGCTGGTGCGGGATTGAGGCCGCCAGCCGGAGGATGTCGCGGGAGTAGAGGGTGGAAGTCACAAGAGGCGTATAGAAGGGCCGATCAGGATCAGCCAACCCATCCCGCTCATCCTGAGTAGGGACTGACCCCGGACTTGATCCGCGGGAAGGCCCGTGTCGAAGGACCGGTGTAAGGGCCTTGCGTCCTTCGATACGCCGTTTCGACAAGCTCACCGGCTACTCAGGATGAGCGGGGTTGGGTTGGATCTCACACCCTCCGCCAAATCGTGCCTTCCGGCCCGTCCTCGAGCACGATCCCCTCGTCCGCCAGCTCGGTGCGAATCCGGTCGGCCTCGGCGAAATCGCGGCGCCGCTTGGCCTCGGCGCGCGCGGCGACCAGGCCCTCGACCCGCGCGTCGCCCTCGCCCCGGAACCATTGCGAAGCGCCGCCTTCGAGCAGGCCCATCAGCGAGGCGCTGGCGCGCAGCGTGGCCCCGTCTTCGATCGCCGACAGCCGCGACAAAGCGAGCGGGGTGTTGAGATCGTCGGCCAGCGCCTCGAGCATTGCGGGATCGGGCGTGCCTGGCGTGGCCTCGCCGGCGGTGCGATACAGCCGGTCGAGCCTGGTCTTGCTCTCCGCGATCAGCTTCGCGGACCATTCCAGCGGCTGCCGATAATGCGCGCTCAGCAAAGCGAGCCGCAGCGCCTCGCCCCGGTGGCCCATGGCGAGCAGGTCGCCGACCGTCACGACATTGCCGGTCGACTTCGACATCTTGTCCGCCGCCATCGACAGCATTCCGTTGTGCAGCCAGAAGCGCGCCAGCGGGGCGCCGGCATGGGCGCAGCTCGATTGGGCGATCTCGTTCTCGTGATGGGGAAATTCGAGATCGATGCCGCCGCCGTGGATGTCGATAGTGTGCCCAAGATGCGCTTCGATCATCGCCGAGCATTCGATATGCCAGCCCGGCCGGCCGCGCCCCCAGGGACTTTCCCAGCCCGGCTGATCGGGACCGCTCGGTTTCCACAGGACGAAGTCGGCCGGAGAGCGTTTGTAGGGCGCCACCTCGACCCGGGCGCCGGCGATCATCTCGTCCATCGGCCGGCGCGAAAGGCCGCCGTAAAGGGGCCAGCTGGGCACATCGAACAGCACGTGCCCCTCGGCCGCATAGGCATGGCCGGCCCCGACCAGGCGCTGGATCATCGCGATCATCTCGGCAATATGGCCGGTGGCGAGGGGAACGACGTCCGGGCGCGGCACGCCGAGCGCTCGCAGATCTTCGAAATAGAAACGACTGTAGCGCTCGGTGACCGTCTCGATCGGCACATTCTCGGCCGCCGCCGCCGCCATGATCTTGTCCTCGATATCGGTGACATTGGCGGCATGGACGAGGCTGTCCGCCCCGAAAACGTGGCGCAGCAGCCGGGCGAGCACGTCGAACACCACCGGCGGGCGGGCGTTGCCGACGTGGGCGCGGCTGTAGACCGTCGGGCCGCAGACATACATCGTCACCCGGCCCGGATCGGCGGGCGTGAAGACGCGCTTCTCCCGCGCCATCGTGTCGTGCAGCCGGATCTCGATCATTGCGCGTTCTGGCTGTTCGCCTGGGCTTGGTTGGCCGCCGGCCCGCGCTGCGCCTCGACCAGGTCGACGATCGTCGTCCCGCTCGACTTGAGCAACGGGTAGGTTCGCGCATCCGCCATCCAATCGGGGCGGAGCGCCGCCCGGCCCCAGATCGTGTCGTAGACGAGGTTGACCGCGAGGAAGAGCAAGGTGGCGAGGATCAGGCCCTTGAGCGCGCCAAAGCCGGCGCCGAGCACGCGGTCGAGCGGGCCGACCACCGAATTGCGGACCCGGCCGCCGAGCCGGCGCGAGGCGAGCTTGCCGCCGAGGAACACCAGCCCGAAGACCAAAGCGAAGGCAAGCACCGAGGCGCCCGAGACGGTCCCGACCGGCCCGGTCAGCAGGTCGCGCACCGGCCCGTGCAGATAGCGCAAAGCGATGATCGCCAGGAACCAGGCGAACAGCGACAATATCTCGGCAACGAACCCGCGCAGCCAGCCGAGCACGAGCCCGCCGCCGACGAGCAGCACGACCAGGATATCGAGCGCGGTAAGACCCATTGGGGCTGACTAGAGGAGGTTTTCGCGCGGGGGAAGAGTGCGGATCAGCCGATCTCGCGGTCCAGCTCTTCGAACAGGCCTTCGATCGCGGCCAGCCGGCCCTTCTCCTCGGCGAGGATCGCGCGGAAGGCTTCGCGCTTCAGCGCGGCGATCCGCTCGGGCGGCAGCCGGCACGCGATGGGCAGCGCGCTATGGACGATGTCGATCAGCCGGTCGGCGCCGTGAAGGCGTCCCCAAAGATAGTCGTTCTCGCGATAGGCGCGGCTGAAGAAGGCGCCGAAGCTGTTGAACTGGAGGCCCTTCAGCGTCGCGTGCGGGCCGCCGGCGCGGATCGCGGTGGCGTCGTTGGGCGAGATCCGGTCGACCTTGATCGGATCGAACTCGTCGAGCCCCTCGCCCTGAAGCAAGGGCAAGGTGGCGATGTCGAAATAGGAATAGCCGAGATAGGAGAGGAGCAGCGGCCGCCGGTCCGCCTTGGGCAGCAGCGCCAGGGCCGCGCCGAACATCGCGTCGGCCTCCTCGTCGAGCGCGGCGAGGCCGAGCGCGTCCGCCAGCGCGGCGAGCGCGAAGGCGGGTTGCTCGACCGCCGCCGCGAACGAAGCGGCATCGGCCCGCTCGGGCCCGCGCGCCCGGTACCGCGCGATCATGTCGTGCAGCCGGCGCAGCATCTCCTCCTGCCGCTCGCGCGGGGCCTCCATCGCCTCGGTCGTCTCGGTGATCCGCCGCGCGACGAAGCGCAACCGCCGGGTGCGGAAGGTAAGGTCGAACGCGACCAGGAAGCGGACCACGTCGCCGCGCGCGCCATCCGCGGTGACCGCCCCGGCGTCGGTCAGGCCGAGCGCGCGGACGTGGCGCCAGATCGCCCGCCGGACCGTCCGCCGCCGGGCGATGTCGCCGCCGCCGCCGAGCCGGAACAAGGTCTCGGCAATCTCCTCGACCACGGTCGCCACCTTGAGCTGGCCGTAGGCGGCATAGGCATAGCCCGCCTCGCGCGCGGCGAGATTGTGCGCCTTGGCCCGCCAGCCCGCGATCCGCGCCGGCGTCGGACGATTGAGGAAGAAGCTCGAGCCGACCGCGCGCTCGATCGCCGCCTCGACTTCGGGCCGGATCGATTCGGTGATTCGCCTGAGGCGCCGGATCCGCGCCGACATCCGCTCGATCGCCTCGAGATTGTCGCGGATCGGCTGTTCGCGCGGAATGTCGGAGAGCGCGCCGAAGATCGTGCCGAAGAATCCCGGCGCCTCGGCGTCGCCATTGCCGGCGAAGCGGACGCTCTTCATCCCGGGCTTGGGGTCGATATAGACGAAGCGCCGATCGACCTCGCGCCGCGACGGCCGTTTCTCTAGCGCCGCCACCGCCGGCCCGAACGGCGCATTGTGCAGCACCGACCCGTCGATCAGCACCGCTTTCTCCGCCTCGCCGCGCGCCGCGCGCTGCGGCAAAGCGCGCGCGAGGAAGCGGGCGCGGCCCGGCCAGGGCCGCTTGCGCTGATCGAGGCAGGCGTCGAGCTCGTCCACCCGGAACGGCGGGAAAGCGCCCGGGAAGCTCGCAGTCGCCCGCGCCGCGAAGGTCAGCTCGATCGGATCGGCGAGCCGCCGCCCGCCGCCGCCCGGGTCCTGGAACGACAACGTGAGCCGATGCTCGGTCTCAACCGCCTCCGGCGGCGAATTGAGGCGTAATTGCTCGGGATAGCCGTGGAAGTCGGTGACCGTGACGAACAGGTCGAGCGGCTGATAATCGGGCAGCAGCGGATCGCCCTTCGGCCCTTCCGCCATCGCGTCGAAAGCATTGAGGATCAGGTTGGTCAGCTGCGGCCCGCCGAACGGCGGCGCGAACCAGGGCGCGCGTACGAAATTGGCGAGCTTGGCCTTCACCTCCGCGCGGTGCTCCTCCTCGACACTCTGGTCGACCGCCCCGACGCGCGACGACAGCGCCCAGGCGATCGGCACCGCTGCCAGCTTGGCGATCCGCGACATCGAGCCGCCGCCCGGCGCCAGCAGGCGATCGACGTCGGCCGAATCGAGCCACAAATCGGTCAACGGGTCGAGCGTCTGGCCGGTGGCGATGGCGTGGCCGAGGAAGATCGCGTTGATCCCGCCCGCGCTCGCCCCGGCGAGGATGTCGACCAGCACGCGCAGGTCGAAATCGCACTCCGCGGCAATCGTCCGCAGCAGCTTCGAATAGACATCGGCGTGGCCGGCGTCGGCGGCGTCGTTGGAATGGACCGCCTGGCTCGCTTTGGCGAGGCGCCAGATTTCCTTGGTGATGCCGTGCATGTAGACGGCGAGACTGACGCCGCCATAGCAGACCAGGGCGATCCGAAGCTCCTTCTCGCGCATAAGCCGCTAGGTGGCAGGAAGGCGGCGCGCTGTCGACATCGGCGCGGCGTCCGGGCTAAGGCACGCGCCCCTGAGCTGGAATTTAGCGCCCGTGCAGTTGAAGCGTTTCGTCATTTATCTCGTGCTTGGGCTCGCCTTTGTCGTCCTGCTCTGGGCGGGAAGCTACTGGCTGAGCTCGCCGCTGCCCCCGTCGCCCGAGCATCGTTTCGACACGGCCGTCGGCGATGCCGCGCAACGCCCGCACGCGGTCGATTATGCGCGGATCGAGGGACGGCTGCAGCGGCTGATGACGGACCCGGCGATGGTCGGCCTCGCCGTCGCTATCGTCGAGGACGGCCAGATCCGCTTCATCAAGGGCTATGGCCGAACCGTCGCGGGGGGCGAGGAGCAGGTCACGCCCGAGACCGTGTTCCGCTGGGCCTCGCTCTCGAAGGGCGTTGCTGCGGACATGGTCGCGAGCCTCGCCAATGACGGCCGGCTGTCGCTGAGCGATCCGGTCAACCGCTATTCCTATTCGCTGCGGCTGCCCGGCGGCAACGAGGCGACGGCGAGCGTCGCCGACCTGCTGTCGCACCAGCTTGGCCTGTTCAGCCACGCCCAGGATGCCAAGCTCGAGGACGGGATCGAGCCGCATTATCTGCGCGGCACGCTGGCGACATTGCACAATATCTGCGCGCCCGGCACCTGCCACGCTTACCAGAACGTCGCTTACGACGCGTCGTCCGAGATCGTCGAGCGGGTAACCGGCCGGCCCTATGCCGAGGCGGTCGCCGAGCGCTATTTCGCCCCGCTGGGGATGACCCATGCCAGCATCGGCCGCGCCGGCCTGATCGGCGCGCCGAGCTGGGCGCGGCCCCATGCCGGCGCGCATCCGGTCAGACCGGAGGAGGTCAACGACATCTACTACCGCATTCCGGGCGCGGGCGGGGTCAACGGCACGATCAAGGACCTCGCCATCTGGATGCTGGCGCAGATGGGGCTGGCGCCCGACGTGCTCCCCGCGCCGGTCCTGGCCGCGGTGCAGACGCCGCGGGCGCGCACGCCGGGCGAGAATTTCCGCCGCCGCAAGTTTCGCGAGCGCACCGCCGCCTCGGCCTATGGCCTCGGCTGGCGGATCCTCGATTATGCCGGTCACCGGGTGATCGGCCACCATGGCGGCGTGCGCGGCTACCGCTCGATGATTCTGTTCGATCCGCAGCTGCATGCGGGCGTCGTCGTCCTGTGGAACTCGTCGAGCCCCCGCCCCAACGCGATCGAATATGAAGTGATGGACATGATCTACCGCCTCCCCTTCCGCGACTGGCTCGAGCTCGACAAGGCGCCCGAGCCCGAGGCGCTGCCGCCGGGGAATGCCGCGCACCCCGACAACGAAGGCGGCTGACCCCTGGGCTAAACGGCCCGGAGCTCGGCCCAGATCGGCAAATGATCGGAGGCGCGGCGCGAGCAGGCGGTGCGGTGGACGCCGCTCGCCACCACCTCGAGGTCGCGGCTGATCATGATCCGGTCGAGCGCGGCGATCGGCCGGCGCGCGTGGAACGACGGGCCGCAGGACGCGAAATCGTGATCGGCGCCGAATTCGCGCAGGCAGCCGCCGCGCGTGCTCCATTCGTTGAGATCGCCCATCAGCACCGTCGGCGGTTCGCCGTCGCGCTCGCGCAAATGGGCCAGGATCGCCTGCGCCTGCTGCCGCCGCCACAGGCCCGACAAATCGAGATGCATGCCGACGCAGCGCAGGGCGGCGCCGTCGACCCTGACCTCGGCGAGGACGGCGCCGCGCGGCTCGAGCGAGGGCAGCCGGAACAGATGATGCTCGAGCACCTCGACGCTCTTCTTCACCAGCAGGGCATTGCCGTGCCAGCCGATCGAATCGGCGCGGGTGTCGAGCTCGACCGCCTTATAGTCGCTGTGCGCGTCGAGCAGGCCGAGCGGGATCGCGCTCGCCCGCGAACCGAAGCGCCGGTCGGCCTCCTGCAGCGCGATCACCTCGGCGTCGAGCTCGTTGAGCACGTCGATCGTCCGTTCGGGCCGCCGCCGCCGGTCGGTCCCGATCGCCTTGCGCATATTGTAGGAGGCGACGCGGATCATGAGAGGCGGGGACAGTTACTGGTAACTGTCCCCATTTCAATGCGCCTTGAGCTTTCCGAGCGTATGTCCGAGCGCGCGCACGGCCTTGTCCGCGGCGAGCGCGACCGCATTGTCGACGCGGTCCGCTTCGGCATGAACGGCGACCGACTCGTGGCCGTTGACGCGCGCCTCCAGGCTGACTCTCTTGTCGGCGTCGCCGCCCTTGGCGCCGTTCACGTCTTCGATGTGAATCTCGACGCGCGTGAGCCTCTGCTCGAACCGGCGCAGCTTGGCGCGCACCCGCTCTTCGAGCCGGGCGTTCGACTCGGCGTCGCTCTTGATCTGGTTGTCGGTGCTGATCTGGACGAACAATTCTGCCTCCACGCTTGCTGCTGGTAGAGGCTTAATGCGGGGCGGGCCACGGGCGTTCCACGCCGCGAGAATTTGCTGGATGTTCCCTTTATGTTTCGTTATGTCCCGGCCATGGCCAAGCCGAAGAAGCGCTATGTCTGCCAGGCGTGCGGGTCGATCAGCACCCGCTGGACCGGCCAGTGCCTCGATTGCGCCGAATGGAACAGCCTCGTCGAGGACGATGCCGGGGTGGTGACCCCCTTCTCGGCCCGGCACAATCTGCGCGGCGGCGGCCGGCGGATCGAGCTGGTCGGGCTCGACGCCGAAACCGCTTTGCCCGACCGGCTGGCGACCGGCATCGCCGAGTTCGACCGGGCGCTGGGCGGCGGCCTCGTCGCCGGCTCGGCGAGCCTGATTGGCGGCGATCCGGGTATCGGCAAGTCGACCCTGCTCTTGCAAGTTGCTGCGAGAGTTGCCGCGCAAGGCCTTCCTGTTGCTTATATTTCCGGCGAAGAGGCGACCGACCAGGTGCGCCTGCGGGCGCGCCGGCTCGCGATCGGCGCGGCGCCGTTGCGGCTCGCCGCGGCGACCTCGGTGCGCGACATATTGACCACGCTCGGCGAGTCGGCGCCGCCGGCTTTGGTCGTGATCGATTCGATCCAGACGATGTATTCGGACCTGATCGAGGGGGCGCCGGGCACGGTCAGCCAGGTCCGCGCCGCCGCCCACGAACTGATTCGCTTCGCCAAGGAATCGGGCGCGGCGATCGTCCTGGTCGGCCACGTCACCAAGGACGGGGCGATCGCGGGCCCCCGCGTCCTCGAGCACATGGTCGACACCGTGCTGTCGTTCGAAGGCGAGCGCAGCCATCAATATCGGATCCTGCGCGCGACCAAGAACCGCTATGGCGGCACCGACGAGATCGGCGTGTTCGCGATGGGCGACGAGGGCCTCGCCGAAATCGCCAATCCTTCGGCCCTGTTCCTTACCGACCGCGGCGAAGCCGTGCCCGGCGCGGTCGTCTTCCCCGCTTTGGAGGGCACCCGCCCGGTGCTGGTCGAGATCCAGGCGCTGACCGTCCGCCTCGCCAGCGGCGCCACCCCGCGCCGCGCCGCGGTCGGCTGGGATTCGGGACGGCTGGCGATGGTCCTCGCCGTGCTCGAGGCGCGCTGCGGCCTGAGCTTCTCGACCTGCGAGGTCTATCTGAACGTCGCCGGCGGCTACCGCGTCACCGATCCGGCCGCCGACGTCGCGGTCGCCGCGGCCCTCGTTTCGGCGCTGGCGGAGCGGCCGGTCCCGGCCGAGACGGTCGCGTTCGGCGAAGTCGCTTTGTCGGGCGAGCTCCGGCCCGTCTCGCACGCCGCCCTGCGCCTCAAGGAATCGGCCAAATTGGGCTTCGAGCGCGCGCTGGTTCCGGCCGCTCTCGCCGCCGGCAAGGGCCCGATGCGCCTCACCGGCTTCCGCACGCTTTCCCAATTGGTCGATCACCTGCTCGGTCGCTGAGCCTTTAACCTTCGTCACCCCAGCGAAAGCTCGGGTCCATTCGGAGTCAGGATAGATGCCAGCCTTCGCTGGCATGACGAGCGGGGTATGGACGGCGCGGCGATTTTCTAGGAAGGTGCGGCCATGCAATTCCTGAAGACCCTGTTCTGGGTGGTGATCGCCGTGCTGATGGTGCTGTTCGCCAGCAACAATTGGGTGGTGGTCCCGGTCAAGCTCGGCGACATCGTCGTCGACGTGAAGCTGCCGGTGCTGGTCATCACCGCCTTCCTGCTCGGCTTCGTGCCGACCCTGATCGTGTATCGGGCGCGGATCTGGTCGCTGCACCGTCGGCTGGATACGCGCCTGCACGGTCCCGTCGCCAACGGCCCGATGCCGGCGCCGCCCCAGCCAGTGGCGACCGCGAACGTGCCGGAGCGCGAGGCAACCGATTCGAAAGCCTGGCCGGCCGAATGACGAGTCCGATCTTCGTCGCGATCGACATTGTCGACCTCGACCGCGCCAAAGCCCTTGCCGCCAAGGTCCGCAACCATGTCGGCGGGCTCAAGCTCGGCCTCGAATTCTTTTCCGCCAACGGGCCCGACGGCGTGCGCGCGATGGCCGCGCTCGGCCTGCCGGTCTTCCTCGACCTCAAGCTTCACGACATCCCCAACACCGTCGCCAAGGCGGTGCAGGCGCTGCACCCGCTCCAGCCGGCGATCCTCACCGTCCACGCCGCCGGCGGCCGGGCGATGATGGAGGACGCCAAGGCCGCGGCCCCCTCGGGCACGAAGGTGGTCGCCGTCACCGTCCTCACCAGCCTCGACGAGGACGATCTCGCCTCGATCGGCGTCGCCGGCGACCCGCACGCGCAGGTGGCGCGGCTGACCGCGCTGGCGCGCGCGGCGGGACTCGACGGCGTCGTCTGCTCGGGCGCCGAGGTGGCGGCGGCGAAAAAGGCCTGGCCGGACGGCTTCTTCGTCGTCCCCGGCCTGCGCCCCGCCGACGCGTCCGCCGGCGACCAGAAGCGCATCGTGACGCCGCGCCGCGCGCTCGACGCCGGCGCCTCGATCCTGGTGATCGGCCGCCCGATCACCCAGGCCGAGGATCCGGATCAGGCTGTGCGCGCGATCGCCGCGACGCTTTGACTCCCCTCATTCCAGCTTTCGCTGGAATGAGGGAGCAATGGACATCGCCCCCGCCCCGTCCTATCCGCCCGGCCCGAGGAGCATGACATGAGCTGGCTGACCAAGGTCCGCAATTCCATCCCGTTCCTGCCCAAGCGCGAAACGCCGGACAATCTCTGGCACAAATGCCCCGAATGCGAGGCGATGGTCTTTTCCAAGGAATATGAGGAGAATCTCTACGTCTGCCCGCGTTGCGACCATCACGGGCGGATCGGGCCGACCTTGCGCTTCGAGTTGCTGATGGATCCGGGCTACACCGTGCTGCCGCCGCCGCAGGTCAGGGAAGACCCGCTCAAATTCCGCGATTCCAAGCGCTATAGCGAGCGGATCAAGGCGGCGCGGGCCGCGACCGGCGAGCCCGACGCGCTGATCAACGCGCGCGGCGCGGTCGACGGCCACAGGGTCGTGCTCGGCGTCCAGGATTTCGCCTTCATGGGCGGATCGATGGGGATGGCGGTCGGCGCCGCCTTCGTCGCCGGGGCGCGCGCCGCGATCGAGGACAAATGCCCCTATGTCATCGTCACCGCCGCCGGTGGCGCGCGGATGCAGGAGGGCATATTGTCGCTGATGCAGATGCCCAAGGCGACGGTCGCGATCGCCGAGCTGAAGGAAGCTGGCCTGCCCTATATCGTCATCCTCGCCGATCCGACCACCGGCGGCGTCACTGCTTCCTATGCGATGCTCGGCGACGTCCATATCGCCGAGCCGGGCGCGCTGATCGGCTTTGCCGGCCAAAGGGTGATCGAGAGCACGATCCGCGAGAAGCTGCCCGAAGGCTTCCAGCGCGCCGAATATCTGCTCGATCACGGGATGGTCGACATGGTCGTCCACCGCAAGGACCTGCGGGCGCGGCTCGCTTTGCTGCTCGACTATCTGACGCCGCGCAAAAAGGCGGCTTGAGCTGGCGGACCGCGCCCGATCCGACGACCCGACAGTCCAGGAGCAGCTCGACCGGCTGGCGCTGCTGTCGCCCGGACGCGACATCCTCGGGCTCGAGCGGATTTCGGAGCTGCTCGACCGGCTCGGCAATCCGGAACGCGCGCTGCCGCCGGTGCTCCACGTCGCCGGCACCAACGGCAAGGGCTCGACCTGCGCCTTCCTGCGCGCCGGACTCGAGGCGGCGGGGCTCGCCGCCCATGTCTATTCGAGCCCGCATCTGGTCCGGTTCAACGAGCGCATCCGACTCGCCGGCGCCCTGATCGACGATGCGGCGCTGGCGGCGGTGCTGAGCGAGACACTCGACGCCGCCGATGGCATGGAGATAAGCTTCTTCGAGGCGACCACGGCCGCCGCCTTCCTCGCCTTCGCCCGCACGCCCGCCGACGCCTGCATCGTCGAGGTCGGCCTGGGCGGGCGGCTCGACGCGACCAACCTCGTCCCCGCCCCTTTAGTCTGCGGCATCGCCCAATTGGGTCACGACCATCACGCCTTCCTCGGCGACACCCTCGAGGAAATCGCCGGCGAGAAAGCGGGCATCGCCAAGCGAGGCGTGCCGCTGGTCACGGAGCTTTATCCCGCCAAGATCGCCGCGCGGGTGGGCGAAGCCGCGGGGGCCGCCGGCGCGCGCTGGCTGCCGCGCGGCGGCGATTGGGATGCGCAGGTCCAATCCGGCTTTTCCTATCGCGACAGCAAGGGCGCGATCGACTTTCCCGCGCCGGGGCTGAGCGGCGCGCACCAGGCGCGCAACGCCGCGCTCGCGGTGGCGATGCTGCGCCACCAGCAGGCGCTCGACGTGCCCGAGGCGGCGCTCAAGGCCGCGGTCGCCTCGGCGCAATGGCCGGGGCGGCTGCAATGCCTGGCGCCCGGGCCGCTGCGCGACATCCTGCCGGCCAAGGCCGAGCTCTGGCTCGACGGCGCCCACAATCCGGCGGCGGCGCGGGCGGTGGCCGACCATTTCCGTGGGCTCGACCGGCCGGTCCACCTGATCTTCGGCCTGCTCGCCAACAAGGACGCGCCGGGCGTGCTCCACCCGTTCCGCGGCCGCGCCCTGACGCTCCACGCAATCCCCGTCGCCGACCACGAGCATCACCCGCCCGCCGCGCTCGCCGCCGCGGCGCGCGAGGCGGGCCTGACGGCGATGACTGCCGCCGGCGTCGAGGATGCCCTGCGCCGGATCGCCCGCCATGCCGACCGCGCCCGCCCGCCGGTGGTGCTGATCATGGGCTCGCTCTATCTCGCCGGCGCGGTGCTCGCCGCCAACGGCCAGCCGCCGGTCTAGAATTGCCAATGGCGGACGGCCTGCTAGGTTAGGCCTTCCTTGAGGGGGAAAGACGATGAAGCGAGTCTTCCTGACCGGCGCCGCGGCGCTCTTCCTGTCGATCGCCGGCGCCGCTTCCGCCCAACAGGCGGGCGACTGGGTCCTGGCCCAGTGGCAAGGCGGCAGCGACTGGTATCCGGGCGTGATCATGGCCCGCTCGGGCAACCAGGTGACGATCCGCTACGACGACGGCACCAGCGAGACCCGCCCGATCAACCAGGTGCGTCGCTATGATTGGCGGGTCGGCTCGGCCGTCACCTGCCGCTTCACCGACGGCCTGTGGTACCCCGCGACGATCACCGGCATGGCCCCGGACGGCCTGACGATCAGCGTGCGCTACGACGACGGCGACACCCAGATAACCAATACGGGCCGCTGCCGCTCGGAATAAGCGGGCTGGGTAAGCTCAGCGCATCAGCACCAGCTCCTCCGACATGGTCGGGTGGAGCGCAATGGTCTCGTCGAACTGGGCCTTGGTCAGTCCGGCCTTGACCGCGATTGCGGCCGCCTGGAGGATTTCGGGCGCGTCGGGGCCGATCATGTGGAGGCCGACCACCTTGTCGCTCTCCTCGTCGACGATCAGTTTGTAGAGCGAGCGCTCGTTCCGTCCGGCGAGCACGTTCTTCATCGGCCTGAAATCGGAAACGTAGGTCTTGTAGGTGCCGAGCTTGTCGCGCGCTTCGCCCTCGGTCATGCCGACCGAGGCGATCGGCGGGTGGCTGAACACCGCGTGCGGGATATTGGCATAATCGACTCGGGTCGGCTGGCTGCCGAACACGGTGTCGGCGAAGGCCTGGCCTTCGCGGATCGCCACCGGGGTCAATTGGACCCGGTCGGTGACGTCGCCGATCGCGTAAATGCTGGGCACCGAGCTCTGGTTGTCGTCGTCGACCATGATCGCGCCGTTCTTGCCGAGCTCGACGCCCGCCTTGTCGAGGCCGAGCCCCCTTGTGTTCGGATAGCGGCCGACCGCCCAGAGCAGGAGATCGGCGTCGATCGGGCTCGATCCGGCGAGATGGATGCGTAAGGACCCGTTCTTGCGCTTGACGATCTTTTCGAACGGGGCGTTGAACTTGAAGTTGATCCCCTTGGTCAGCGAGATCTGGAGCAGGCGGTCGCGGACCTGCTCGTCATAATGGCGCAGGATCAGGTCGCCGCGATTGACGATCGTCACCTCGCAGGCGAATTCGTGGAGGATGCCGGCGAACTCGTTGGCGATATAGCCGCCGCCGGCGATCACCGCCCGCTTCGGCATCTTCTCGAGCCCGAACATCTCGTTCGAGGTGACGCCATGCTCGGCCCCAGGCACATCGGGGACGACGGGATGGGCGCCGGTCGCGATCAGGATCGTCGCCGCGCTCAATTTGGTGCCGTCGGCGAGCGCCAGCTGGTTGGGGCCGGTCACGGTCGCGCGCTGGGCGAAGATCTCCACGTCGTGGCGATCGAGGATGTCGGCGTAGATGCCCTCGAGGCGTTCGACCTCGGCAAGCACATTGTCGCGCAGCGTCGGCCAGTCGAACTTGCGGCTGCCGATCTTCCAGCCGAAGCGGGCGGCGTCCTCCAGATCCTCGGCGAAATGGGCGCCGTAGACGAGCAATTTCTTGGGCACGCAGCCGCGGATCACACAGGTGCCGCCGACCCTATACTCCTCGGCGATCGCGACGCGGGCGCCGTGCGCGGCCGAGACGCGCGCCGCGCGCACCCCGCCCGAGCCGGCGCCGATGACGAACAGGTCGTAATCGTAGGTCTGGGTCATTGGCCCTCGTCTCCGAATGCCCGCGCGATCAGCGCCTGCGTCGAGGGGTCGAATTCGATGTCGCCCTCGCCGTCGAGCGCCCCGGCCAATTCCTTGCCGAGCTCGACGCCGAACTGGTCGAACGGATTGATCCCGAGCATGACCGCGTTGGCGAAGGTGCGGTGCTCGTAAAAGGCGATCAGCGCGCCCAGCGTCGCCGGGTCGATCCGGTCGAGCAGGACCGTCGTCGAGGGCCGGTTGCCCGGATAGGCGCGATGCGGATCGTCGGACGGCCGGCCGCGCATCAGCGCCGCGCCCTGGGCGAAGGCGTTGATCAGGAGCAGGCGGTGATGGTCCTCGGCGAGGCCGTCGCCGGGCTCGATCGCGGCGACGAACTCGACCGGCACCAGGTGGGTGCCCTGGTGGAGGAGCTGGAACATTGCGTGCTGCGCGTCGGTGCCGACCCCGCCCCAGACGACCGGCGCCGTCCGATCCGCGCGGCTGCCGTCGAGCCGCACGCTTTTGCCGTTCGATTCCATTTCGAGCTGCTGGAGATAAAGCGGAAGCAGCCGCAGCCGCTCGTCATAGGCGAAGACCGCGCGGGTCTCGGCGCCGCGGACATTGGCGTAATAGAGGTCGACGAAGGCGGCGAGCACCGGCGCGTTGGCGGCGAACGGCGTGAAGCGGAAATGGCGGTCCATCGCCGCGGCGCCCTCGAGCAGGCTCTCGAAGGAGTCCCAGCCCAAGGCGAGCGCGGCCGGGAAGCCGATCGGCGACCAGAGCGAGTAGCGGCCGCCGACCGTCTCGGCGAAGGGCAGGATGCGGGTCTCGTCGATGCCGAACTCGATCGCCTTGTCGGGGTTGGCGGTCAGCGCGATCACCTGGCCATAGGGATCGGCGACACCGCCCTGCTCCATCCACAGCAGCGCCGAGCGGGCATTGAGCATGGTTTCCGTCGTGGTGAACGTCTTCGACGCGATCACCAGCAAGGTCGTGGCCGGATCGAAGCCGGCGACCGCCTGTTCGAGCGCGGCGCCGTCGATGTTGGAGACGATCGCGGTCTCGTAGCGGCCGGCGTCGCGGCCGAGCGCGTCGAGCAGCAGCTCGGGGCCGAGCGCGGAGCCGCCGATGCCGAGGTGGAGGATATGGCGGATGGGACCGAACGCCTCGGCCTCGATCGCGTCGACCATCGCCCGCATCCGGGCATGAAAGCCGGCGGCGCGGGCGACGCTGTCCGGCGCGCCCTGGCCGCGCTCGGCGCTGTGCTCGGCGGCGCGCTTTTCCGTCGGGTTGACGATCTCGCCGGCGAACATCGCGTCGCGCCGCGCGGCGAGGCCGGCCTGGTCGGCGAGCGCGAGGAAGGCCTCGATCAGGCCGCGGCTCAGATGCGTCTTGGAGAAATCGAAGCGGATGCCGCTTTCCTCGACGGCGAGCCGCGCCAGCCGGTCGGGCTCGGCCGCGAACAGCTTTTCGAGTGTTTCGGTCGGCGCGCTCGCCAGCGCGGCCCAAGCTTTGTCGGTCATCGCCGACTCTCTAGGGCTGCGCGCCGGGAATGCCTAGCGCCGCGGCGCTTGACCCGGCCCCTGCCTCACGCGAAAGCGCGCGGATGGAGAATGCCGCCCCGCCCGCGCCCGTGATCGCCGAAGCCGAGGAGCCCGAAGCGGCGAAGCAAGGCTGGTGGGGGACGGTCCGCTTCCTCCTGCTCGTCTTCCTCGCCGCCCTGGTGCTGCGCACCTTCATCATCGCGCCGTTCAACATCCCGTCCCGATCGATGCTGCCGCGGCTGATGATCGGCGACTATCTGTTCGTCTCCAAATGGTCCTACGGCTATTCGCGTTTTTCCTTCCCGTTCGGCATCCTGCGCTTCGAGGGCCGAATCTGGAGCGGCCTGCCGGCGCGCGGCGACGTCGTGGTCTTCCGCTATCCGCGCGCGCGCAACGAGGATCTGGTCAAGCGCGTGATCGGGCTGCCGGGCGACACGGTCGAGGTCCGCGAGGGCCTCGTCCTGCTCAACGGCCGGGCGCTGCCGCGCGAGCGCATCGCCGATTTCAGCTCGCCCGTCACGCCGAACAGCCCCTGCGAGGGCCCGGCGGTCCGCGAGACGCCCGGAGACGGCGGCGAGACGCTCTGCGCCATCCCCCGCTTCCGCGAGACGCTGCCCGACGGCACCAGCTACGAGGTGCTCGACCAACTGGTGAACGGCGAGGGCGACACTTTCGGGCCGGTCACCGTGCCCGCGGGCAATTTGTTCGTGATGGGCGACAATCGCGACGACAGCCTCGACAGCCGCTTCGATCGGGGCCGGCCGCGAAATCCGGGCGTCGGCCTGCTGCCGGTCGAAAACGTGCTGGGGCGGGTGACGATTACCTTTTGGTCGACCGACGGCTCGGCGGCATGGATCAAGCCCTGGACCTGGTTCTCGGCGGCGCGCTGGGACCGGATCGGGCGAACCGGCTGATGGCGATCGATCTCGCCCACTGGATCGAGCGGCATAGCGGCCACAAGCCGATCGACCTCGCCTTGTTCGAGCGCGCGCTGACCCATTCGAGCCGCAGCGAGGAAAATTACGAGCGGCTCGAATTCCTCGGCGACCGCGTGCTCGGCCTGGCGATCGCCGACTGGCTCTACGCTTTGTTCCCGAACGAGCCCGAGGGGAAGCTGTCGCGGCGGCTCAACGTGCTGGTCTCGCGCACGACCTGCGCCGAGGTTGCGCGCGAGCTCGACCTCGCCGCGCAGATGCGGCTCGGCAAGCAGGCCCGCGACGACGGCGCGTTCGAAAGCGACAACGTGCTCGGCGACATGGTCGAATCGCTGATCGGCGCGCTCTGGCTCGAGGCCGGGTGGGACATTGCCAAAGGGTTTGTCCGCTCGGCCTGGGGCGAGCGCGTCAACCGCCGCGACAGCGCGCCCCAGCATCCCAAATCCTCGCTCCAGGAATGGGCCGCCGCCAACGACCGCCGGGCGCCCGTCTACGAGGTGGTCGGCCGCTCCGGCCCGCAGCACGCGCCGACCTTCGTCGTCAAGGTCTCGATCAAGGGCATCGGCGAGGCCGAAGCCGAAGGACTGACCAAGCAGGACGCGGAAACCGCCGCCGCGCAGGCGCTGCTGGACCAAGTGGCATGAGCCGGCGTTTCGGCACCGTCGCGGTGGTCGGCGCGCCCAATGCCGGCAAGTCGACCCTGGTCAACGCCCTGGTCGGGCAGAAGGTGGCGATCGTCACCGCCAAGGCGCAGACCACCCGCACCCGGCTGATGGGGATCGCCTTGCTCGGCGAGGCGCAGATTCTGCTGACCGACACGCCGGGCATTTTCGAACCGAAACGGCGGCTCGACCGGGCGATGGTCGCCGCCGCCTGGGGCAGCGCGCAGGACGCCGATCTGATCGCCCTGGTGGTCGATGCGAGCAGCGGCCTCAAGCGCGGCGTCGCCGGGCTGGTCGACCGGCTCAAGCACCGGCCGGAGCCCAAGATCCTGATCCTCAACAAGGTCGATCTGGTGAAGAAGGAGGCGCTGCTAGCGCTGATCACGCAGTTCGGCGGCCGCGCGGACTTCGAGGAAATCTACATGATCTCGGCCTCGACCGGCGACGGCGTCGGCGAATTGAAGGCGGCGCTGGCGGCGCGGGTGCCGGAAGGGCCGTGGCATTTTCCCGAGGACCAGGTCTCCGACGCGACCGACCGGATGATGGCCGCCGAAGTGACCCGCGAGCAGCTCTACCTCCAGCTCCATGCCGAGCTGCCTTATGCGAGCGCGGTCGAGACCGAGAAATATGAGGAGCGCCGCGACGGCTCGGTCGCGATCCACCAGCAGATCCTGGTCGGCCGCGACAGCCAGAAGGCGATCGTCCTCGGCAAGGGCGGCGCCCGCATCCGCGCGATCGGCGAGGCGGCGCGGGGCGAGCTGTCGGCGGCATTGGGCCGCAAGGTCCACCTTTTCCTCCACGTCAAGGTGAACCCGAAATGGGAGGAGGACCGCGGGCTCTACCGCGAGATTGGGCTGGACTGGGTGGAATAGTCTTTGCGAGGATGGCCCGCCGCCAACGCCAGTTCAGGTCAGCTTGATCGTCTTTTCCATCGAATGGCTTAACCCGCGCGAATCCGAATATCTAAAGGCGCAGTGGAGCATAAGGAAGGTGGCTTCTTCAGGCACGCGTGCGATGAAGGAGTAACGACCCGTCAGGCCAGGACCGAGCGCGAAATAGGAAAAGTGCCCGGGCAAGAACGAGCCGTCCGCGACCCGATGAGGAAAATCCACCTGCCCGCCCCAGCACTCCGCGGTCTCGATCAGGTCGGATTTGAACAGCGCATTGAGATCAAAGTCGAATTTCTCAATCTTGTGCTCCACTTTTCCTCTGTTGGTCAGGACAGCCCGCACCTCCACAATCCGATGGCCCGCCTGAAGGCCAATGACCTCGATCTCCGCGGCGGTCTCAATATGCGGATATCTTTCGCTCTGGACGACGTACCTCCAGAAGGCCCAGATGCCGCCCGCAATAAGTGCCGCCGCGGTCACAATCGACCCGACCGCGCTCGCCGCATGCTCATACCATTCCACAGGCGCCATCGAAGCATTCACCTCCGCAAACTCCGCAAACTCGGCCAACTCCGCAAGATTATCGCGCTTCGCGGCTGGTGACGACCCGTAAATCGCTAGCTTGAACAGCGCGCGGTCTGGACCTAGCCGTCGGGGGGTAGCGGTTGCCCCAGGTGCCGATCGAGGCGAACAGGTCCACCTCTTCCTCCACGTCAAGGTCAACCCGAAATGGGAGGAGGACCGCGGCCTTTACCGCGAGATCGGGCTGGATTGGGTGGAGTGAGCCCTACCAGCTCGCGCCGTCGATGAGCCGGCGGGGCAGCTTCTCCCAGATTGCGGGGTCGAACAGGCGCAGATTGACCCCCATCCGCTCCAGCGCGGGATCGCGCGGCGACCAGTGGGTCGTGCAGCCGCAGTGCGCGCAGTGCCAGCTGGTCAGGGTCGCGTCGCCCTGCACATAGCCGGCCAGCCGGCCTTCCGGATCGCGGACGACGACTTGGTCCGGCCGGTAATAGCCCCAGAGTCCGCCGATTCGGCGGCATAACGAACAATTGCAGCTGCCGAGGTCCTCCGGCGGCTCGGGCAAAGTGAGGCGAACCGCGCCGCAATGGCAGCTACCTTCGATCATTCAACACCCCTTCCACCCATGCGGGCACCAATTCTCCCGCCGGACCCGTGCGGCTCTCGTCGAACAAATAGCTCCCCAGGCTCGGCTCAAGGTTCATCTCCAGCGTCCGCGCGCCGACATAGCGCGCGGTCTGGACGTAGCCGGCGGCGGGATAGACGTTGCCAGAGGTGCCGATCGAGACGAACAGGTCCGCGTCCATCAGCGCGCGGTCGATCCGCTCCATCTGATAGGGCATCTCGCCGAACCAGACGATGTCGGGGCGCAGCTTGCCGGACTTGCCGCAGTGCGGGCAGGCCGGGCCGTGGCCCATAGCGCCTTCCCAGCGCGCGCGCATGTCGCAGGCGCGGCACCATCCGGATTTCAGCTCGCCGTGCATGTGGAGCAGCCGCTTCGCACCGGCGCGCTCGTGCAGATCGTCAACATTCTGGGTGACGATCAAGAGGCCGCCCGGCCATTCGGCGTCGAGCCGGGCGAGCGCGCGATGGGCGGCATTCGGTTCGACACTTCCCAGATTGGCGCGGCGGGCGTCGTAAAAGGCGTGGACCAGAGCGGGGTCGCGGGCGAACGCCTCGGGCGTGGCGACGTCCTCGACGCGATGCCCTTCCCAAAGGCCGTCCGGGCCGCGGAAGGTGGCGAGGCCGCTCTCGGCGGAAATGCCGGCGCCGGTCAGGATGACGATATTGCCTATCTCGCGCATCAGGTCTTCAATCCTCGATCAGCACCGCGTCGCCGACGCGCACCGGGCCCGGCCTGGCGGTCGAGGCGTAGACGCCGACTTCGTTGCCGAACTTGCGCGCCACGGTCCGCATCACCTTCGGATCGCGGACCGCGCTGTCGGGATCGATCGTGACCATCACGCAGCGGTCGATGGCGTTGGCGACGAGCAAAGCGGCGGCATCTTCCCCGCCGTGGAAGAACAGGCGCCGCCCGCGCCATTCGCGTTCGCTGCGCTCGCTTTCGACGACGATGTTGATCCGGAAGCGGCGCCGATTGAGCGGCGCGCCATGGACGCGGTCGATCTCGGCCAGGGAGGCGGTCGTGATGACGGACACCGGCATCGCGTCATAAGTGCCGCGGCCCAGCTGAATCAGGCCGATCGGGCGGCCCGCCTGCTCCGCCAGCCGCGCCGCAAGAGCCGGATCGTCCAATGCGACGGCGCTCTCGCCGGGCAGGTTCACCTCGACGAGCGACGTCCTCGGCGCGGCGGGATCGCGATAGCGGGCGGACAAGGTAACCAAGTGCGGCAGGTCGCGCCCGGTGAGCCAGGGAAACCTGCCCGGATCGTCGGCCAAATAGAAGGCATATTGGCGATCGCCCTCTATTCCCTGCCAGTCGATCTCGGCGCATTCCATCGTCTCGCCGGCCAGCGACTTGACCGGAAAGCGATTGATCTCGATCACCCTGCCGACGATTGTGGCCACCCGCATGTGCTAGGCGAGCGCGGGCCCCTGCGCAAATCCTTGCGGCGCCGCGCACAAACCGAGTCTTAAGCTCTCGCTGCTAGGACGCGCGCCATGTCGGCCGAGATAGCTATCCTGCCGCGGCGCCGAGGGCTGCGCCTGTCGTGGACGGGCGCGGCGCGGCTGACCCTGCCCGGGGTGATCCTGGTGACGCTTGTCGCCGAGCTGCTGCTCGCCGAGCGCAAATACGGGCTGTTCGGCGGCGGCTTCGGCCAGTCGCGGGCGCTCGACGCGCCGCTCGAGATCGGCGCGTTCGCGGCGGCGACCATCGCCTGCCAGGCTCTGCTTTTCTACCTGCTCTACCGGCTGGTGCGGCGGCTGCACCGCGCGCGAGGGGACAGTCCCCTGTTCCATTTCAACTTCGCCTTTTTCGTCGGCGGCGGCGCGATCGCGGCCCTGGTCGCGAAATATCAGGCGCTCGCTTTCTTCAGCGACGCGATGAGCTTCCAGATCGTCCGCAATCTGGGCGGCGGCAGCCTGGTCGACGCCTTGCTCTACAGCCTCAGCGAAGGCGGGCTGATCCTGATCGGCCTGCTCGGCGCGGCGGTCTTCTACGCGGGCGTCCTCATCTTCTGTCGGCGCCGGTGGCGGGCCGCCCCTGCCCTCCCCGACCATTACCGGCTCAAGGGGCGGACGCTGCTGGCGGCGGTCGCCGCGCTGCCGCTGCTGCTGTTCGCGGTCAACCGGGTCGGCGACGCGCGCTCGGCCGCGAGCCGGTTCAACGCCGTCCTCGCCGCGACGACGATCCTCGACCAGGCGACCGACTTCGACCGCGACGGCTGGAGCTGGTTCTCCTTCCCGCTCGACCGCCAGCCGTTCGACTCGAGCCGCCACCCCTATGCGCTCGACATCCCCGGCGACGGCATCGACCAGGACGGGTTCGGCGGCGATTTCGCCTTTTCCGGTTATGCGCAGGCACCGTCGCCGGTCATTGCGGGCCACAAGCGCCACGTCGTCATGATCGTGCTCGAAAGCACCCGCGCCGACGCAGTCGGCCGGCGGGTGGACGGCCGCGCCCTGACCCCGGCGCTCGACGCGCTCGCCGCCGCGGGCAGCACGGCGCGGCGGGCCTATTCCCATGTCGGCTTCACCACCCAATCGCTGCAGAGCCTGTTCACCGGCGAGCTCGCGCCATCGGACGACCGCCAGTCGCTGATCCGCGACTTCCTCGGCAACGGCTACGAAGTCGGCGTCTTTTCGGGCCAGGCCGAGGATTTCGGCGGCACCGCGCAGCTGGTCGGGATGCGGCGCGGCGCGATCTTCGTCGACGCCAATACGCTGCGCGAGGAACGCGCGTTCAGCTTCGCGGCCGAAGGCTCGATCAACGTCGACGGCAAGCTCCTGCTGCGCGAGTTCGACCGGCGGCTCGGCCGGCCCGAGGCGTGGGCCCGCCCGCATTTCCTCTACTTCAACCTGCAATCGGCGCATTTTCCCTATTACGAGCCGCTGATGGAGCGCGTGCTGCCGGGCGAGCCGATCCCCCGCGGCGAGATCGGCGCCGGCAATCGCGACTGGGTGGCGCGCACCTATTGGAACGCGGTCGCCTATAACGACCGGCTGATCGGGGCGCTGATCGGGCGGCTGCGGCGGCTGGGCGTGCTCGACGACACGTTGGTGGTGGTCACCGCCGACCATGGCGAATCTTTGTTCGACGACGGCTTCCTCGGCCACGGCCACATGCTCAACGAGCAGCAGACGCGGATTCCCTTCATCCTCAGCCGGCCGGGCGTCGCGATGCCGGCCGCGATCGGCCTTGCCGACATGCGCGCGATTATCCTGCGCGCGGCGGGCGCCGACGCGCCCGACGCCGCGCCGCGGGCGGTCTTTCAATATCTCGGCACGCTCGACCGGCCGGGATCGATCGGCACGATCGACGCGAGCGGCAACCGGACGATCTTCAACCTCTACGAGGAATCGGTCTGGACGACCGCTTCGGGCCGTTGGACCCCTTATGCCGAGCTGGCGCCGGGCAGCGCGGAGAAACGCGCCGCCGACGCGCTGATCGGCGATTGGGCGCGGCAGCGCTGGCTGCGCCACCTGCGCGAGGCGTCGACGTCCTCCTAGCGGTTGGTCGCTGGCGTATCGATCTTGATGTCCGCCTTGAGGTCGGTCCCGTCGGTGTTGCGCAGCAAATTGGTGCCGAAGAACAGGAACAGGACGACCAGCACCGCGACCAGCAACACCACCGCGATGATCGCGCCGCTGCCGCCGCCGCCGCCATCGGTGACGATCACTTCTTTTTCGCGCTCGGCCATGTGATGCTCCTCTAATCAGCCTCAACGCCTCAGAACGCGAGGCGCCCTGCCCTGTTCCGTACCGACCCGCTTGCGGTGCGCGCGCGCCTCGCCCATGAAGCGGCGATGACAAAGATCGGCATCCTCGGCGTGCGCGGGCGGATGGGGCAGGCGATCGCCACTGCCGCGGCACAAGCCGGCGCGACGATTTCCGGCGGCATCGACCGCGACGGCTATGTCCACGGCGATCATAAGAGCGGCGAAGCGCTGGCCGGCGCGAGCGACGTTCTGGTCGACTTCACCGCGCCCGACGCGCTCCAGGCCCATCTCGACGCGGCGACCGCGGCCGGCACCCCGATCGTGATCGGCACGACCGGTCTGACGCCGGATCATCACCGCGCGATCGACGCCGCCGCGGCCAAAGTCGCGGTGCTGCAGACCGCCAACACGTCGCTCGGCGTCAATTTGCTGCGCGGCCTGGTCGAGGAAGCGGCACGGCGGCTCGGGCCCGACTGGGACATCGAGATCCTCGACATGCACCATCGCGACAAGCTCGACAGCCCGTCCGGCACCGCCTTGCTTCTCGGCGCCTCGGCCAATATCGGGCGCGGCGCGGCGAGCCCGGTCGAGCAGAATCGCTTCGACCGGATGCGGAAAGGGCCGCACCCGCGCGAGGAAGGCGGCATCTATTACGCCTCGCTGCGCGGCGGATCGGTCGCCGGCGACCACCTCGTCGTCTTCGCCGGCGACGGCGAGCGGATCGAGCTCGGCCACCGCGCCGAAACCCGCGCGATCTTCGCCAAGGGCGCGGTCAAGGCCGCCCTGTGGCTCGCGGGCAAGCCGGCCGGACGCTACGCGATGAAGGACGTGCTGGGGCTGTGACCAACGCCGCGCCGGAGGGCCAGGCGCGACTCGTCCGCCGCCTCGGCCTGTTCGATGCGACGATGATCGTGATGGGCGGGATCATCGGCTCGGGCATCTTTTTGAACCCGGCCGAAGTGGCGCGGCATGTGGCCACGCCGTGGCTGATCGTGGGCGTCTGGCTGGTCGGCGGGGCGATCGCGATCGCCGGCGCGTTCGTTTATGCCGAGCTCGCGGCGCGGCGCCCTGAGGTGGGCGGCCAATATGCCTATTTGCGCGACGCCTGGGGGCCGATGCCGGCCTTCCTCTACGGCTGGTCGCTGCTGCTGGTGATCCAGTCGGGCGGGATGGCGGCGGTGGCGATCACCTTCGCGCGCTATTTCGGCGAGCTCACCCATTTGCCGCTGCCCGACGGCGCCGTGGCGGCCGGGGCATTGGCCGCGCTGACCGCGGTCAACTGCCTCGGCGTGCGCGCCGGCAGCAACGTCCAGAGCGCGCTGATGGTGCTCAAGATCCTCGCCATCGTCGCGCTCGTCCTCGCCGGCCTGTTCCTCGCCGGCGCCTTCCCCGATCCACCCCGCGCCCCCGCCGCCGCCGAAACCGGGACGCTCGCCGCGCTCGGCGCGGCGCTGACCCCGGTCATGTTCGCTTATGGCGGCTGGCAGACGGCGAGCTTCGTCGCCGCCGAGATGCGCGAGCCGAAGCGCGATCTTGCACGCGGGCTGCTGCTCGGCGTGATCGGCGTGGTCGCGCTCTACACCGCGGTCGCCTACACCTGCCTCCACGTGCTCGGGCCCGAAGGCCTGGCGGCAACCCGCACGCCCGCGACCGCGGTGATGCGGCTCGCGCTGGGCGACACCGGCGCGGCCCTGATCGCGCTCGGCATCGCCATTTCGGCGCTCGGCTTCCTCAGCCAGGGCATGCTGACCGCGCCGCGCGTCTATTTCGCGATGGCGCAGGACCGGCTGTTCTTCCCGCAGGTCGCCAAAGTGAACGCCAGGACGCACGTCCCAATATTGGCCATCCTGCTCCAGGGCGGCGTGGCGATCCTGATCGCTCTGTCCGGCACCTACGGGCAGATCTTGAGCTACGTCGTCTCGGTCGATTTCATCTGGTTCGGCCTGACCGCGGCGGCCCTGTTCGTGTTCCGCAGGCAGGACGCGGCGAAAGCCTCGTTCCAGGTGCCCGGCCATCCCTGGACGACCGCTTTCTTCGTCGCCGCCTGCGCAGCGACGGTGGCGGGCACGGTCTGGAACAGCCCGCTCAATAGCGCGGTCGGCTTCGCGATCCTGCTCGCCGGGGTGCCGGCCTGCCTCTACTGGCAGGGCAAGGAATGAGCGGCCGGGTCATGCAGTCCGAATATATGCACTGGGCGAAGACCCGAAAGCCGGTGCGCTACAATCTCGCTTCGAGCGAAGTGCCGCATTTCCGGATGGACCGCTGGGCGATCGACCCCGCCGACCTCGAGCTCGATGGCGCGTCCTGTTACCGCTACCCGCCGCTGCGCGAAGCGATCGCCGCCAAATGCGGCGTGACGCCCGAGCGGGTGGTGATGGCGGACGGCACTTCGATGGCCAACATGCTGGCGATGTCGGCGCTGATCGCGCCCGGGGACAAGGTCGCGATCGAGCATCCGGCCTACGAGCCGATGGTCGCGGCAGCCGCGCATCTGGGCGCCGAGGTGCGGCGCTTCACGCGCGCGCCGCCGCGGTTCGAGATCGATCCCGGCACGATCCCGCACGGCTGCACGCTGATCGTCCTCACCAACCTGCACAATCCGACCGGCAATCTGACTGACCGGGAGACGCTCGAATCGATCCATGAAATCGCCGAACGCGCCGGCGCTCATATCCTGATCGACGAGGTCTATCTCGACGCCGCGCTGCCCGCGCAGACCACAGCCGCCTTGCTGGGTGACAGGTTCGTCTGCACCTCCAGCCTGACCAAATGCTACGGCCTCAGCGGCCTGCGCTGCGGCTGGATCCTCGCCGCGCCGGCCCTTGCCGAGCGGCTCTGGCGGCTCAACGAATTGTTCGGCGTCTCGCAGGCGCACCAGGCCGAGCGCCTGTCCTGCATCGCGCTCGCCCGGCTCGACGAGGTCGCCGCCGGTATCCCCGCCTTGCTCGCCCGCAACCGCGCCCTCGCCAACGCCTTCGTCGCCGGCCGGTACGATCTCGAAATGGCGCCGATGACGAGCGGGATCACCGCCTTCCCGCGCCTGCTGCGGGGCGACGCCGACGCGCTCGATGATCTGCTGCGCGCGCGTCACGAAACGTCGATCGTGCCGGGCCGCTTCTTCGGCCTCGCCGACCATTTCCGGATCGGCATCGGCTCGCCGACGCCGGTCGTCGAAGCCGGGCTCGAACGGCTCGGAGCCGCGCTGGATTCGCTGACGTGAAGAAGGCCGACATCGCCGAATTCTACCGCCGGCTAGCGGACCGGATCCCCGAGCCCGAGACCGAGCTTCAATCGGTCAACGACTATACCTTGCTGGTCGCGGTCGTCTTGTCCGCGCAGGCGACCGACGCGGGCGTGAACCGCGCGACCAGGGACCTCTTCGCCAAGGTCGCCACGCCGCAGCAGATGCTCGAGCTCGGCGAGGAAGGGCTGAAGCAGCACATCAAGACGATCGGCCTGTTCAACATGAAGGCGAAGAACGTCATCGCGCTCTCGCGCACCTTGGCCGAGCAACATGGCGGCAAGGTGCCGGCCGACCGCGACGCGCTCCAGGCGCTGCCCGGCGTCGGCCGCAAGACCGCCAATGTGGTGATGAACGTCGCGTTCGGCGCCGAGACGTTCGCGGTCGACACCCACGTCTTCCGCGTCGCCAACCGCACCGGACTCGCCAAGGCGAAGACGGTCGAAAAGGTCGAGGCGATCCTCGAGAGGCAGACGCCGCAGCCCTACCGGCGCATCGCCCACCATCTGCTGATCCTGCACGGCCGCTACGTCTGCAAGGCGCGCCGGCCCGAATGCTGGCGCTGTGTCGTCCGCGACCTGTGCGCCTTCAAACCGAAGACGCCGCCGCCGGTTAATTAGGGACAGTCCCTAATTAAATTATGCCGGGCACGAATCGTTTCACCCGGGCGGCATAATCGTCATAGGCGGCGCCGAATTCGGTGCGCAGCAGCCGCTCCTCCTCGCGCACCCTGATCCAGGTGCCGAGCGCGAACAGGGGCGCGGCGACCAGCAGCTGCGCTTCATGGCCGAGCGCAACGGCAAGGGCGATGAGGAAGGCGGCCATGCCGGCGTAGATCGGATGGCGCAGACGGGCGAAGACGCCGTCCGTCACCAGCTCGTGGCCCTCGCGCATGCGCGCGACCACGCTCCAATTGGCGCCCATCGCTTTCGCCGCCGCGACAAAAAGCAGCACGCAAGCCAGCATCAGCGCGGCAACGAGGGTGGCTTCGAGCAGCGAAAGCAGGCTCGCCGGCGGCAGGATCGCCCGTACGCGACCCAGGCCGGTCGCGAAGAAGGCGAGCATCTGGACCAGAATGCCGCTCGTCGACAAGCCGGAGCGTCGCTTGGCCGCGCCGCCGCCGCCGCCGGCTCGCGCCCGCACCCGCACCAGGCTCGCGAAGAACAGCAGCCCGCCGATCGTCAGGGCGGCGAGGCCGGGGAGCCCGACCGGCTGCGGCTGAAACCAGGTCATCGGCTTCTCCTTCCTTCCACCGGTCATGCGCCGGGAGCGACGGCGGCTCAAGGCGCGGCGAAAGACTCTGGCGGGGCAGAGCCGGCTTTGCTAATGCGCCGCCTCCACGGACAAGCACCCGTAGCTCAGCTGGATAGAGCGCTGCCCTCCGAAGGCAGAGGCCACAGGTTCGAATCCTGTCGGGTGCGCCAGCCCTTCGAACCGATTCCAGGGAGAGCGGCGATGATCAAGGTGAGCGCGTTCAAATGGGTGCCGCCGTTCGCGCGGGGGCTGGTCCGGGACCTGCGGGTCCGCTGGGCGCTCGAGGAAGCGGGGCTGGACTACGAGCAGGTGCTGCTTGCCGACGGCGAGAAGGAGACCGCCGACTATCGCGCTTGGCAGCCGTTCGGGCAGGTGCCGGCCTACGAGGAGGACGGCCTCAGGCTGTTCGAATCGGGGGCGATCGTGCTCCACATCGCCGGACGCGCCGAAGCGGGCGAGGCTCTGCTCCCGGCCGACGCCGGCGCGCGGGCGCGCGCGGTCGAATGGATGTTCGCGGCGCTGAATTCGGTCGAGCCGCATATCCAGAATCTGGTGGCGATCGATCTGTTCTACGCCGGCGAGGAATGGGCCAAAGCGCGCCGGCCGGGCGCCGAGGAGATGGCGAAGAAGCGCCTCGCCGATCTTGCAGCCGCCCTGGGCGATGAGGACTGGCTGGCCGACGGTCGCTTCAGCGCCGGCGATTTGCTGATGGCGAGCGTGCTGCGCATCCCCCGGCACATCGATCTCGTCGCGGACGCGGGCCTCGCCGCCTATCTGGCGCGCTGCGAGGCGCGGCCGGCGTTCGAGCGCGCGCTGGCGGCGCAGATGGCGGCGTTCGCGCCGGGATGACGCAGCCGCGTCAGAGCGTCTTGAGATACTCCAGCAAGGCCCGGCGCTCGTCCCGCGACAGGGTCGGGCCAATCGTCCCCGGGCGGGGGCTCGCCCCGGCGGCGGCGGTTTCGAACAGATGACCGGTATTGCGGTTGCCGGCAATCCGGGTGTCGAGGCGGAACGGGCCGCCGTCGAGATAGCCGACCCGCACCGCATCGAACTGACGATTGCCGAGCGAAAATTGGGTCGGCCGCTCGGCATAAGGCGACAGCAGCGCCCACAGCGTCGGCACCGAGCCATTGTGCAGATAGGGCGGCGTCGCCCAGATGCCGTTCAGCGGCCGCGCCTTGTAGGCGAGCGGGGCGCGGATGCCGTTCGGCCGGTTGCCGTTGAGGCGGTCGCGCTCGGCCGGGGAGATATTGTGGCTGTCGTACCATTGCGTCACGACCTTGGCGACGACCTGGCCGAGCGCGTCGCCGAATTCGTAGCGGAGCAGCGTGTTGCCGGTGTCGGGGCCGATCGCGTTGACGAGGCCGAGATCGCGCGACGCCAGCACTGTTCGGGCCCGCATGCCAGCCGCCTGGGCGGAATCGGTGCCGATATGCGCGATCGGGATCATGTTGAGGTCGAGGTAGCGCTCGCCGGCGGCATTGGCCGGCGTCCATTTGCTGCTGGTCCAGAATTCGGGCGTGTTGGGCGCCGGCAGATGGCAGCCCTGGCAATGCCGGCCGTAGAGCGCCGCGCCGCGCGCGGCGAGCGGCCGATCGATCGGCGGCAGGATGTTCTCGGGCCAGGCCGGCGAGCGCAGGCCGGTGAAGCCGGTCGTCGCATTGGGCTGCCCGGGCCCGGCCAGCATCGCCTCGAGATTGTCGCCCAGCGCGCCGACCGGAATGGTGCTGGTGAAGCGCGGCGTCGGGCCGTCATGGTAGTTGACCGGCGCGGAGACGCCCATCGCCTCGCCGGCATTGCGGACCATCGGCCGCTCGATCGAGCCGTTATACTGGACCCAGGCGAACCAGGGCGTGTCCCAGATGTGGGGAAAGGCGACCGGCGCGGTAATGGTCGCGCGGTTCTGGGGAAGGTTCATGCCGTCGGCGAACACCGTGTTGCCGATCCGGTTGAGCGCGTCGAGCCGGCCGAATCCTTCCTTTACCCCGTGCGAGCCGAGATCCTGCAGCACGGCGCCCAGGCCGCGGCGCACCAGCGCGTGGAGCTCGCGGTGCAGCTGGGCGCGGTCGACCGGATGGCCGAGCAACCGCTCGACCTCGCTGGCGAAACGCGGGAAGCGCGTCAACGAAAGGTCGGTCATTCCCAGAGCGAGGCCGAGCTTGGCGCCGAAGTCGCCGAGATCGATCAGCGCCGGCGCCCCGTCGACCAGGATGCTGGTCCGGCCGACATCGATGCGGCCGGTGTGGCAGGCGGCGCAGGTAAAGCCGATCCGGTCGAGCTCCTGGTTGTTGCGCGGATCGGGGCCGGTGGTCGGGGCAAAGCCGATCGGCAGGCCGTCCGGGTTGCCGGCAGAGCGCGGGCTGGGGATGAAGCCGAAGCGTTCGAGAAAGGCGGGATCGCTGAACCGGCCGGCGGAGGGCGATATCTCGGGCTGCTGGAGAGCCAGAAACCAGATTCTCGGGACCGGGACGGTCAGCGTCCCCTGCGATTGATGATGGTAGGCGGCGCGCACCGCCGGCGTCCAATTCTGGTCGAGCCAGACGCTTTGCGGAGCCGGCTGGGCGACGCCCGGGCCGGTCGCCGCGCCGACCAAGGCAATGGCCGCGACCGCCCCGGCCGCGCGCACCGAGCCGGCGGCCAGGGTCGGCCCGACCAGCAGCCGCTTCAGGATCCGCATGGATGTCGTAACGCGCCCCGCCATCGTCTTTCCCCCGAAAAAACACCGCCGAATCGATCGCCTAGAACCCTAGCGCGAGCCCGCCTGTTTGGCCATGGCTCCAAGTGCCGGAAAAGAAAATCGATAGATTTACGCCCCGGTTCTCCATTCCTTGTCTTGCGCGGAGCCCGAATTTCGAGTCGTGGGCAAAATCACTCGACCGTGACGCTCTTCGCCAGATTGCGCGGCTGGTCGACGTCGGTCCCCTTGGCCACCGCGACGTGATAGGCGAGCAGCTGCACCGGCACCGCGTAGACCAGCGGCGTGATCAGCGGGTGGACCTTGGGCATTTCGAGCGTTGCGATCGCGCCCTCGCCCGCCGCCGCAATCCCTTCGGCGTCGGAGATCAAAACGACCTGGCCGCCGCGCGCCTGGACCTCCTGCATGTTCGACACCGTCTTTTCGAACAGCGGACCCGAAGGCGCGAGAACGATGATCGGGACATTGTCGTCGATCAGGGCGATCGGGCCGTGCTTCATCTCGCCGGCGGCATAGCCCTCGGCGTGGATGTAGGAGATTTCCTTGAGCTTGAGCGCGCCTTCGAGCGCCAGCGGATAATCCTGGCCGCGGCCGATATAGAGAACGTCCTGCGCCCGGGCGATCAGCGGCGCCAGCGCGGCGATGTCCTCGTCATGGTTCAGCGCCGCGTTCATCGCCGCCGGGGCTTCGCTGAGGTGCAGGACGATCTCGCGCTCCTCGGCCTCGCTCATCGCGCCCTTGTCGCGGGCGACCTTGGCCGCCAATGCGGCGAGCACCGCGAGCTGGCAGGTGAACGCCTTGGTCGAGGCGACGCCGATTTCGGGGCCGGCATGGGTCGGGAGGAGAAGATCCGCCTCGCGCGCCATCGAGCTGGTCGGCACGTTGACGACGACCGCGATCTTCTGGCCCTGGGCGCGGGCGTGGCGCAAGGCGGCGAGCGTGTCGGCGGTCTCGCCCGACTGGCTGATGAACAAAGCGAGCCCGCCCGGCTCCAGCACCGGGTCGCGATAGCGAAACTCGCTGGCGATATCGAGCTCGCACGGCACGCGGGCGAAGCGCTCGAGCCAATATTTGGCGACCATGCCCGCATAATAAGACGTGCCGCAGGCGACGATCGTGATCCGCGGCACCGGCGCGAACGAGAAGTCCATGTCGGGCAAGGCGACCTTCTGCTCGAGCGGGCGCAGATAGGAGCACAATGTCTGGGCGACGACCAGCGGCTGCTCGAAAATCTCCTTCTGCATGAAATGGGCGTGATTGCCCTTCTCGATCCGCGCCGAGGTGGCGCCGGATTCGACGGTCGCGCGCGAGACCGGATGGTTGGCGCGGTCGAAGATCCGGACCCTGTCGTGGGTGACCACCGCCCAATCGCCTTCGTCGAGATAGGCGATCCTGCGGGTCAAGGCGGCGAGCGCGAGCGCGTCGGAGCCGAGGTAATTCTCGCCGCTTCCATAGCCGACCGTCAGCGGCGCGCCGAGGCGGGCGCCGACGATCATCCCCGGATGGTCGCGGAACAGGATCGCCAGCGCGAACGCGCCGTGGAGGCGCGGCAGGACGGCGGCGATGGCCGCCTCCGGCTCCTTGCCCTGCGCCAATTGGTCGGCGACGAGATGGGCGACCACCTCGCTGTCGGTCTGGCTTTCGAAGCTGCGGCCCTTGGCGATCATCTCCTCGCGCAGCGCGCGGAAATTCTCGATAATGCCGTTGTGGACCACGGCGACGCCGTCGGCGACGTGCGGGTGGGCGTTGCCGACGGTCGGCGCGCCGTGGGTCGCCCAGCGGGTATGGGCGATGCCGACCTGGCCGGGCAGCGGCGCGGCCGCCAGCTCGCGGGCGAGATTGTCGAGCTTGCCCTCGGCGCGGCGGCGCTCGAGCCGGCCGTCGACGATCGTGCAGATGCCGGCGCTGTCATAGCCGCGATATTCGAGCCTCCGGAGGCCGTCCATCAGCCGCGACGCCGTCTCCGCCCGCCCGACGATGCCGATGATCCCGCACATATTCTAAGCCCTGCCCGTCATTCCCGCGAAAGCGGGAATCCAGCTCGTTTTCGTTCCCTGCCGCGGATCAAGAAGCGGGACCCCCGCTTTCGCGGGGGTGACGAAAGCGTTCAAGATGACTTCCCTTTCTTGGCGCTCATCATCGCGCGCAACTTGGCCGCTCGGCCGGGCTTTTCAACCTGGGCCCCGCGGGCGACCGCGACCGCGTCGTCGGGGACGTCGCGGGTGATCACCGAGCCGGCGGCGACCAGCGCGCCCTTGCCGATCGTCACCGGCGCGACCAGCGCGCTGTTCGAACCGATGAAAGCGCCCTCCCCGATGTTCGTACGATATTTGAAGAAGCCGTCATAATTGCAAGTAATCGTTCCAGCTCCGATATTGGCGTTCGCGCCGATATCGGCGTCGCCAAGATAGGAAAGATGGTTGGCCTTGGCGCCCTTGCCGAGCCGCGCTTTCTTCACCTCGACGAAATTGCCGACCCTGGCGCCCTCGCCGATCTCGGCGCCCGGGCGCAGCCGCGCATAGGGGCCGATCTGTGCCCCGGCTTCGACCGTCGCGCCTTCGAGATGCGAGAAGGCGCGGATGCGGACATCCTCGCCGATCGTCACCCCTGGGCCGAAGACGACGTTGGGCTCGACGATCGTGTCGCGGCCGATCTGCGTATCGTGGGCGAACCAGACCGTCTCGGGCGCAACCAGGGTGACGCCGTCGGCCATCGCCTTCAAGCGGCGGCGGCGCTGCCATTCGGCCTCGACCAGAGCGAGCTCGGCGCGGCTGTTGACGCCGGCCATTTCCCACGGCTCGGCCTCGATCACCGCCGAAGCGCGCCCGTCGGCGGCGGCGAGCATGATCACGTCGGGCAGATAATATTCGCCCGCCGCATTGTCGTTGCCGACCCGGGCGAGCAAGGGAAACAAGTCCTCGGCCCGCGCCGCCATCAGCCCGGAATTGCACAGATCGACGGCGCGCTCCTCGGCGGTCGCGTCCTTATATTCGACCATCTTGTCGATCGTGCCGTCGCCGTGTGCCAGGATGCGGCCATATTGCAGCGGATCGGCGGGGCGGAAGCCGACCACCACCGCCGCGGGCGCGTCGGAGCCGTGGAGGCGATCGAGCATCCGCGCCATCGTCTCGGCCTCGATCAGCGGCGTGTCGCCATAGAGGATCAGCACGTCGCCGGCGAAGCCCGCGAGCGGCTCCTCGGCCATCCGCACGGCATGGGCGGTGCCGAGCTGCTTGTCCTGCACGACCAGCTCGCCGCCGCGCGCCTCGACCAGGCCCGCGACCTGCTCGCGCCCCGAACCGACGACGACGACCTTGCGCGCCGGCGCCAGCGTCTCGAGCACGCCGAGCAGATGATCGAGCATGGCGCGCCCCGCGATCGGATGCAGCACCTTGTGCACATCCGACATCATCCGCGTGCCCTTGCCCGCGGCGAGGATCACGGCTGCAAATGGTCGCGCGCGGCTCATGGCGCCCAATCGCACGGAAATCTTGCCATTTCCATAGCACGCGGGGAAAGGCGGCGGGCATGGCGGACTTCCCCTTCGACGTGGTCGCGTTCGATCTCGACGGCACGCTGGCCGACACCGCGCCGGATCTGGCGGCGGCGCTCAACCATGTATTGGCGCGGCTCGGCCGGCCCAAGGTCGATCCTCAGGCGGTTCGGCATCTGGTCGGGCACGGCGCGAGGGCGCTGCTGCGCAAGGCGCTGGGTGACGATGAAGAGGCGGTCGAGCGCGGCCTGCCGCTCTACCTCGCTTTCTATGCCGACAATATCTGCGTCGGCACGCGCTGCTACCCGGCGGTCGAGCAGGCGATGGACGATCTCGCCGCGCGCGGCGTCGCGCTGGCGATCTGCACGAACAAGCCCGAGCGCCTCACGCACCTGCTGATCGAAGCGCTCGGCTGGACCGGCCGCTTCGCGGGAATCGTCGGCGCCGACACGCTGCCGGTGCGCAAGCCCGATCCCCTGCCCTTACGCGAAGCCATCGCCCGCGCCGGCGGCGGGAGGGCGGCGTTCGTCGGCGATTCGATCACCGACGCGGAAACGGCGCGCGCCGCGGGCGTCCCCTTCGTCGCGGTCAGCTTCGGCTTTTCGGACCGCCCGGTCGAGGCGCTCTGCGCCGACGCGGTGATCGACAGCTACGACGTGCTGATCGAAACGCTGGCGCGGTTCTAGGGTTCGTGCCAAGCAGCGCCGATGGGCGAACCCGCCGACAAACCGCCGCGCTTGCTCGCGCGGCTCGGCCCCGGGCTGATCACCGGCGCGGCCGACGACGATCCGAGCGGGATCGGCACCCACAGCCAGATTGGCGCCCAGTTCGGCTACGGCCTCGCCTGGACGTTCGTGCTGAGCTTCCCGTTGATGGTCGTCATCCAGGAGGTCGCCGCGCAGATCGGCCGGGTGACCGGGGCCGGCATCGCCCGCAACCTCAAGCGCCATTATCCGCGGCCGCTCCTGTGGGCGGTGGTGGCGTTGCTGCTGGTCGCCAACATCGTCAATCTCGGCGCCGATCTGAGCGCGATGGGCGCGGCCCTGGTCCTGCTGACCGGCGGCAATGCGATGGTCTACACCTTGCTGTTCGGGATCCTGTGCGTCGTCCTGGAAGTGACGTTGAGCTACAAGCGCTACGCGGCGGTCCTCAAATGGTCGACTTTGTCGCTGTTCACCTATGTCGGGGTGGTCGCGGTCGCCGGCGTCCCCTGGGGCCGGGCGCTGACCGCCTTGGTCGTGCCCGAGCTGCAATGGAACGCGGCTTATGCGACGGCGATGGTGGCGATCCTGGGGACGACGATCAGCCCCTATCTCTTCTTCTGGCAGGCCGGCCAGGAGATCGAGGAGGAGCATCGCCATCATGCCAAGCCGCTCTGCCTGACGCCGCGCGAGGCTGGGCCGGAGCTCAAGCGGATCCGGATCGACACGCTGACCGGCATGGCGTTCAGCTCGATCATCTCGCTTGCCATCGTCTTCGCCACCGCGGCGACGCTCAACGCCCACGGCATCACCGACATCGCCACCTCGGCGCAGGCGGCCGAGGCGCTGCGTCCGATCGCCGGCCAGTTCGCCTTCGCGATGTTCGCATTGGGGATCGTCGGCACCGGGCTGCTGGCGGTGCCGGTGCTGGCCGGCTCGGCCGCTTATGCGGTCACCGAGATGTCGGGCAGGGCCGGAAGCCTCGACGCCAAGCCGCTCCACGCGCGCCTTTTCTATGCGACGATCGCGGTGACGACTTTGGCCGGCGCCGCGCTCACCTCGCTTGCCGTCGATCCGGTGCGCGCGCTCTATTGGGCGGCGGTGGTGAACGGCGTGCTGGCGGCGCCGCTGATGGCGGTGATGATGCTGATCGTGCGCAACCCCCGCGCGATGGGCCGGCTCACTCTGTCGCCGCGCGCCACCACCCTGGGTTGGGCCGCGACATTGGTGATGGCGGCGGCGACCTTGCTGTTCTTCGCCTTCGCGCTGCTCGGCGAAGGCTGAGGCGCTAGCGCGTCGCCTTGATCCAGAGATGCCGCGCCAGCATCAGCGGCGGCATGCGCAGCCAGTGCGAGCGCACGTAGAAGGCGAAGCGCAGCGCCTTGCGCCGCTCGCGGCCCCAGCCGTTGCGGGCGAGCAGGCGGGCCGCGAACAGCCGGTCTGCCGGCGAAAAATAGGGACTGTCCCTCTTTTCCAGCGGCGTGGCGAACAGGCGGTGGCTCAGCCGCAGGGCGCGGCCGACGGGGCCTTCGAGCTGGTGGAGACGGGCGCGCTCGCCGAGCGTGCGCCAGAAGGCGGGCGAATCGAATTGGCGCAGCAGCCGGTCGATGTCCCACAGGTTCCTGAGGCCGCCGGCGAGGTCGCCGTCGGCGAGCAGGTGGGCGGCGGCGTGGACGATCATGTCGGCGGGCGAAAGGATGCGCAGGCCGTTCTCCAGCGCGACGCTGTCGGCGATCAGCGCCTGCGCGTCGGGCCGCGGGCGCGCGGTCAAAGGCAGGATGGTGTGGTGGACGTCGATCATCCGGTCGCGGGTGCGGTGGATCAGCGGCGGCAGCTCGTGCATCCAGCGGCGGTAATAGGCATCGTCATAGCCGTCGGCCGGCTTGAGCCGCTCCCAGCCGGCGCCGATCAGTGCGGCCTCGACATCGTCGAGCCGCTGGCGCGGGACCAGGATGTCGAGGTCGCCGACGCTGCGGCCGACGCTGGCGTCGAGATCGGCGGCATGGAAGGCGGTGCCCTTCATCAGGACCACGCAGACGCCGAGCGGGGCGAGCGCGCGGCGCGCCATTTCGGCTTCCCACAGCGCCTGGGTGCGCTGATAGCCGGCGTCGCGGCGGGCATCTTCGAACAAGGAAGCGACCCGCGCCGGCATTGCCTGGCCTTCCATCCGGAAGGCGAGGCTGCCGATCAGCTGCTCGGCGCGGGCGGCGCTGATCAGGGCGTTCCAATCAGGGTCGCGAACCGAGGCGGGATCGCGCAGGGCCTGGACGAGGCTTTCGGCGTCTTTCATGCCGCGAGCTCGCGCCGGAAATCGTCGACCAGCCCAATCGCGGTGTCGGCGTCCGGATAGTCGATCGCCAGCGCCGGCACGGTCTGGACGAGGCGGGCGAGCGCGTCGAAGCCGCGCCGGCCGAGCGCGACATAATTGGTCGAGGCCTGGGTGAGCCGCATGAAGACCTCGGCCTGGCCGACGCCGCGCACCGCCGCCGCCTCGCCGAAGCGCGGGAACAGGATCAGCGCCGGCGCCGCCCCCTCCCCCATCCGCGCGATCGCTTCGGAATTCGGGCGCAGGTGGCGGATGTCGCCCTTGGGCGTATCGGTCAGAAGCGGACCGAAGCGGGCGGCGTCGACTACCCTCTCCATCACGCGGATCGCGCCGTTCTTGAGGCTGATTGCGCGGGGGAAGGGCAGCAGCGTGCCGGCTTCCATGTCGAGCAGGGCGAATTCATCGCCCATCAGCCGCCAGCCGCGCTCGCCGAGCAAGGCGGCCAGCGTCGACTTTCCGGCGCCCGATTCGCCGGTCATGATCAGGCAGCGGCCGTCTTTTTCCACCGTCGCGGCATGGAGCAGGAGGTAGCGCTTGTGGCCCAGCGCCATTTGCAGGTTCATCCCCATTTCGGCGGCGAGCAGGCCGTGGGCGAGCGACAAGGGCGCGGCGTCGGGCAGGATGTAATCGCCGCGGATCGCGACCGACGGCCGGATCAGGCGGCGCCACGGCCGCTCGGCTTCGAGCCTGACGGTGAAGTCGGCGAGGCGGTCCTTGGGTTCGGGATAGCCGTGGTAAAGCTTGGCCAGCGCGTCGAGCGGCGCCCGCCACGCCGAGCCGATGCGAAACCCGACCGGGCCGATCTGGAGCGCGAATTGGTGCCTCATGCGCGCCGCACCAAGCCGGCCGTTTCGAGCTCGTCGAGGCGGGCATGGATTGCTTCCTCGCCCTCGAAATCGAAGCGCGCGCGCAGCCGGCGCAGCAGCTCGGCGGCATTGGCCGGCCCCTCGCGCAGCGCGTCGAGGATCTGCGGCGCGGGCGGGGCGACGATGTGGGTCATGCCCGAAGGTTCGTGGAACAAAGCGGTCAGGCCGTCGAGCTCGACGCTGCGGACCGCGCTTTCCGGATCGGCGATGTAAACCGGGCCGGCCATGCCGGTCGCCTTAGCTTATCGCGGCATCTGCAGCGAGGCGTAGCAGGTGAAACCGCTCATCCCCGCCTGCAGCCGCCGGATGTAATTGGCATAGGCCTGGGCGGACTGCGGGTCGACGCCGGCGGGCGTGGTGCCGGAACGCAGCAGCTGCTTCACTTCCTCGCCGCGCAGCGGGCGCGCCAGCGGCGGCGCCGCGCCGGGCGTGCCGGGCGCGACCAGATCGCCGGCCGGGGAGATGTAGCTGCCGCCCGCGGAAGGGCCCGGCACCGGGATCTCGCAATTGAGCACCGAGCCCGCGGTCTGGGCGAGCGCCGGCCGTACCGTGATCACGGTCGACGCCGCGGCCGCGCCGAGCACGAGCACGGTGCGCCGGCTCGGGACGAAGCCGCCGGTTCCGCCTTCTTCCTGTTCAGTGCCGCTCATGGGAGATTCCGATACACGCCCGCCCTTTAATAAGGGTAAAGCGCGGCGGAAGCGAGCGGGGGAGATGTCCTGTCCCGCAGCGGGACGGGAGCGGGCATGGAGGTTGCGTCGATCGGGTTGCTGGCCGCCGCCGCGCTGGTCGCCGTCGCCGCGTTCCTGCTGGGCCGGCGCGGCAGGCGCGAGCCGCCGCCCGAGCGCGACGACAGCGCCAACCTCCTGGCCGCTTTCGAGGATCCGCTGATGGTCGTGCGCGAGCGCCGCGTGCTGATCGCCAACCAGGCCGCGCGGGCGCTGCTCGGCGCGCATATCGAGGGGTCGGACGTCCGGCTCGCGATCCGCCATCCGGCGGCGGCCGAGCATCTTGCCGGGGAGAAAGGCGGCGGGGAACCGGTCCGGATCGAGCTGGTCGGGCTGGGCGAGCTCGGCCGGCCGTGGGAGATGCACGTCAATCCGCTGCCCGACGGCAGCCGGCTGGTGCGCCTCGTCGACCAGAGCCTGGCCCGCGCCGCCGAGCAGATGCGGGTCGATTTCGTCGCCAATGCCAGCCACGAATTGCGCACCCCGCTCGCCACCCTGATCGGCTTCATCGAGACGCTGCAGGACGAAGCCGCCGTCGATCCCGCAACTCGGCAGCGTTTCGTCGCGATCATGGCCGGCGAGGCGCTGCGGATGAGAGACCTGCTCGACGACCTTATGTCCTTGTCCCGTATCGAAGCCGAACGCTTCGCCGCCCCCCGCGACACGGTCGATTTGAGGCCGCTGGTCGAGGAGGTCCGCGGCGCGCTCAGGCCGTTCGCCGGCGGCCGCGCGATCCGGTTCGAGCGCGGCAGCGGCGAGGCGCTGGTCAGCGGCGACCGCGGCCAGCTTTCCCAGATGCTCAACAACCTCGTCGTCAACGCGCTCAAATACGGCCGGCCGGGGACGCGGGTCCGGATTCGACTCGCCGACGCAGGCCCGGACCTCGTCTCGCTGAGCGTGATCGACAAGGGCGAGGGCATTCCCGCCGACCATATCCCGCGGCTGACCGAGCGCTTCTACCGCGTCGATCCGGGCCGCAGCCGCCAGGTCGGCGGGACCGGGCTGGGTTTGGCGATCGTCAAGCATATCGTACTGCGTCATCGCGGCCGGCTCGAGATCAAGAGCAAGCTCGGCGAAGGGACGAGGGTCGAAATCACCCTGCCCCGCGCGCCGCGCGAGGGCGCTGTCACATGACTGTCATCCGCCGGTCGGACAAGGCAGCCCGGAGGACCGTGGTGAAGGCGAATTTCTGGCCGCAATGGCTGAAGCGCAGCGAATTGGCGGGCGCCGAATCGCCGGCGCGGGCGCTCGGCGGCGAGCTCGACACGCTGCGCGGCACGATCTGCGAGATGGGCGGGCTTGCCGAAGCGGCGATCCGCGAGGCGATGGAGGCGCTCGTCCGCCGCGATGCCGAGGCCGCCGCCGAAGTGGTCCGGCGCGACAAGAAGATCGACGCGCTCGAGACCGAGATCGAGCGCCGCGCGGTCGAGATCATCGGCCGCTGCGCGCCGATGGCCGACGATCTGCGCGAAGCGGTCGCCGCGCTCAAGATCGCCGGCGTGGTCGAGCGGATCGGCGACTATGCCAAGAACATCGCCAAGCGCGTGCCGAGCGTCGAGGACAGCAAGATCCGGCCGATCTCGCTGCTGCCGGAAATGGCGCGGATCGCCGGCGAGATGGTCCATGACGTGCTCGACGCGTTCGCCGCGCGCGACCCCAAGAAGGCGGCCGCGGTGATCGAGCGCGACGCCGCGGTCGACGATTTCTACAACTCGATCTTCCGCTCGCTGCTGACTCATATGATGGAGAACCCGCACAACATCACCCCCGCGACCCATTTGCTGTTCGTCGCCAAGAATCTCGAGCGGATCGGCGATCATGCCACCAACGTCGCCGAGATGGTCTATTTCGCCGCGACCGGCGAATATCTCGCCGACCGGGCCAAGGGCGCCGACCCGGCCGGGATCGGAGCGGACGAACTTGGCCGATAGCAAAGGCAAGATTCTCCTCGTCGAGGACGACCGGGCGCTGGTCGAATTGCTCTCCTACCATTTCGAGCGCGAGGGGTTCGCACTGCGGTCGACGCCCGACGGCGAGGAGGCGCTGATCCTGGCGCGCGAGCAGGCGCCCGACCTCGTCATCCTCGACTGGATGCTCGAGGGCGTCTCGGGGATCGAGGTCTGCCGGCAATTGCGCAGGCTGGCCGGGACCGCCAACGTGCCGATCATCATGCTGACCGCGCGCGGCGAGGAGGCCGACCGGATCCGCGGCTTCGAGACCGGCGCCGACGATTACGTGACCAAGCCCTTCTCCCCGCGCGAACTGGTCGCCCGCGTGCTCGCGGTGCTGCGGCGGGTGCGGCCGGCGCTGGCCGGCGAGACGCTCCATTATGCCGACCTCGAAATGGACGTCGTCGCCCACAAGGTCAGGCGCGGCGGCCGGGCGGTCGCGCTCGGGCCGACCGAGTTCCGGCTGCTCAGGCACTTCCTCGAACATCCCGGCCGGGTGTTCTCGCGCGCGGGGCTGCTCGATTCGGTCTGGGGCCAGGACAGCGAGATCGAACTCCGCACCGTCGACGTCCATATCCGGCGGCTCAGAAAGGCGATCAACGGCGCCGGCCTGCCCGACATCATCCGCACCGTCCGCTCGGCCGGCTACGCGCTCGATGCGGAAGGCATTGCCTGACGCGCGGAGCAAAACCGCTTGCTCCTCGTTCAGCCTTCGAACGCCGAGGAGAAAAAGCCCATGAAGTCCCTGATCTTCGCCGCCGCTTTGCTGACGGGCGGCGCCGCCCTCGCACAGACCATGCCCGAGCCCGCCCCCGGCGCCGGCACCACCACCTCGGCGCCCGGCAACAGCGCCCCCGAGCGCGACGCCCGCGGCATCCCGGTCGTCTCCGATCCGGCCGACGTCCCCGCCGGCTTCAACCAGCCGGCCCAGATCGGCGGCACCGGCGTCGACCCTGGCGCGCGCCCGGCGCCGCAGCCGGCGACCGAGGACTATCGCGCCTGCTCGCGCACGATCACCGACAATTGCGTCCAGACCTACGAGCGGGGCGTGACACGCCCGCGGCGGCGGCGCTGAGGCGGAATGGGGACAGTTACGAGTAACTGTCCCCTCCCTCGGTTCTCGTAACTGTCCCCTCCCTCGGTTCCCGTAACTGTCCCCTCCTCCCGGTTCGGCGGATCATCCGCTCGGTTCGGCGGTGCATCGCCGAAACGACGGAGAAAAACCGCCCTTTGCTCGTTGGAGCCGCATCGAACCGGGCGCCGCGCGTCCGGGGACGCGTGGCCGGCGCCGCGTTGAGAGCGCCGCTTACATGGAGGACCTTCCGATGAAGACCGCATTGCTTGCCGCCGCCCTTCTGTGCAGCGGGGCCGCTTTGGCCCAGGATTATTCCACCACGACCACCACCACGACGGCCGCGACCGGGCAGGTCGTCGCCCCGGGCAACACCGCGCCCGAGCGCGACGCCCGCGGCATCCCGGTGATCTCCGATCCGGCGATCGCCCCGCCGGGCTTCAACCAGGCGCCCGGCATGAACGGCGTCGGCGGCCCGCTGGTCGATCCGTCGCAGCCGCCGGCGCCGATGCCGGCGACGACGAGCTACCCGGCCTGCTCGCGTACCGTCACCGACCATTGCGTGCAGACCTACGAGCGCGGCGTCCGCCGGCCGCGCTAGGCGACAGCCTCTGAATGGGGACAGTTACTAGTAACTGTCCCCTTTTCGCCCTAACCGGCTGACCCGAGTTTCAGCCGGTCGGGGGGTTTTCGCTTATGACCATCAGCTTCGAAGGCCGCGTCGCGATCGTCACCGGGGCGGGCGGCGGGCTCGGCCGGGCCTATGCGCTCGAACTGGCGAAGCGCGGCGCCAAAGTATTGGTCAACGATCTCGGCGCGTCGCGCGACGGCAGCGGCCATAGCGACGCAGCGCTGGCGGTCGTCGAGGAGATCAGGGCCGGCGGCGGCGAGGCGATGGCGGATGGCGGCAGCGTCACTGATTACGGCCGGATGGCCGCGATGGTCGACAAGGCCAAGGCGGCGTGGGGCGGCGTCCATATCCTGATCAACAATGCCGGCATCCTGCGCGACAAGAGCTTCGCCAAGATGGAGATCGATGATTTCCGCGCGGTCATCGACGTCCACCTGATCGGCTCGGCCAATTGCACGAAGGCGGTCTGGGCCCTGATGCAGGAGCAGGCTTATGGCCGCGTGCTGATGACGGCGAGCTCGACCGGCCTCTACGGCAATTTCGGCCAGGCCAATTACGGCGCCGCCAAGCTCGGCCTGGCCGGCTTCGCCAGGACGCTGGCGCTGGAGGGGGCGCGGCACAATATCAAGGTCAACACGATCGCGCCGACCGCGGCGACCCGGATGACCGAGGATATCTTCCCGCCCGAATTGCTGGCGATGTTCAAGCCAGAGCTGGTCGCGCCCGTTGCGCTTTTCCTGGTCAGCGAGGATGCGCCGACGAATGTGATCCTCGGCGCCGGCGCCGGTGTCGTCCAGGCGGCGCACATCACCCTGACCAAAGGCGTGAAGCTCGCCGAGCCGACGCCCGAAGCGGTGGCTGCGAACTTCGCCGCGATCGTCGACCGCGAGGGCGA
>JAXDPI010000017.1:0-3511 GCA_034668465.1 Sphingomonadales bacterium | reverse complement strand
ACCCCATTCCTGCGCCGTGAACAGAAGCGAGCCATTGCCGAAACCGACGTCGAGCCAGACCCCGCCGGGCGCATATTGCGAGACCCGATCGACGATGAAGCCGGAGACCGTGCGTTGCTGCTCCATCTCCGAGCCCGGTTGCTGGTGCGGGTTCGCCTTGCTGAAGACCAGGTCCTGAGCCTGCGGTGTGAAATAGCCGTCGGTGAAAACGTGTTCGCAACTCACGCATCGCATCCAGGTCATGGTGGGCGAGAGGGCGGGATGATAGAGTGGATGTGCCGAACAGTCGGCGGTGCGCAGCCGTTGGAAATTCGAGCCATCGCACAAGGGACATCGCTCGAAGGCGATGCGCGGCTGTGGCTCGACCGCGGACTTTCCTTGCCCGAGGCTGATCTGCAGACCCATCGACAACGGGCGCGCCGGCTCGAACTGCGTCATCTGCTGCCTCACAGGAACGCCGGAGCCTAAACGAGCCAAGACGCGTGTTCAACGCGCCGCCAACGGGCACGGCAACCTGACCTGCCGCCGTGCTATGGTGACGGCGGCCTTGTCCGACGAAGGGGCGACGTGACCGCCAGCACAATCACCGAGGGCGTGCGCCTGACCGACGAGCAGCGGCTCGACTGGCTGCGCCTCATTCGCAGCGAGAACGTCGGACCGCGCACCTTCCGCGCCCTGGTCAATCACTACGGCGGCGCCCGGGCCGCGCTGGCGGCGCTGCCCGACCTGGCGCGCCGCGGCGGCGCGTCGGGGCCGGCGCGCGTCTATCCGCTCGCGGATGCCGAACGCGAGATCGCGACCGCAAGGTCGCTCGGCGCCAGCTTCATCGCGCTCGGCGAGCCGGCCTACCCGCTGCGGCTCAAGATGATCGACGACGCCCCGCCGCTGATCGCCGTGCGCGGCACGCTCGCGGCATTGGCACGGCCGATGGTCGCGATGGTGGGCGCGCGCAACGCTTCGGCGGCCGGCGTCAAGTTCGCCGAGCGCCTCGCCCGCGAGATCGGCGAGGCCGGCTATGTGGTCGTCTCGGGTCTGGCGCGCGGCATCGACGCGGCCGCCCATCGGGCCAGCCTCGCCAGCGGCACCGTCGCCATCCTTGCCGGCGGCCACGACCGCATCTATCCGCCCGAGCATGGCTCGCTCATCGATGCGATCCTCCCCGAAGGCGCCGTGCTGACCGAAATGCCATTCGGCTGGGAGCCCCGCGCGCGCGATTTCCCGCGCCGCAACCGGCTGATCTCCGGCCTTGCGCTTGGCGTGGTGGTGATCGAGGCGGCGCGGCGTTCGGGCTCCCTGATCACCACGCGGCTGGCGCTCGAACAGGGCCGCGAGGTCTTTGCGGTCCCGGGCTCCCCCTTGGACCCGCGCTGTGAAGGTTCCAATGGCCTGCTCAAACAGGGCGCGACCCTGGTGACCGAGGCGGCCGACGTGACCGCCGTCCTGGGCCCGATCCTGGGTCAGCAGGTCGACCTGCCGGCCGAGGAGCCGGAACGCAGCGCGCCGTCATCGCGCACGATGGAACCGGGCGCCGACGAACGCTCGCGCATCGTCGCGCTGCTCGGGCCGACGCCGGTCCTGATGGACGATTTGGTGCGGCTCTCGGGCAGTTCACCCGCCATCGTGCGCACGGTGCTGCTCGAACTGGAGATCGCCGGACGGCTGGAGCGTCACGGCGGCGGACTGGTGTCGCTGACCTGAGGTCCGCCGGCTCAGTCTCCGCCGCCCGGCGGCCGGGCGATGGTTTCGGCTTCCAGCCGGGCCATCTCCAGGATGTAGCCGAGGCTATCGAGCCTGTGCTCGCGCGCCAGCCGTCCGAGGTCGGTCAGCAAGGCGGCGATATAGTCTGCGGCCGCGGCGCGGCTGTCCGGGACCGCCGCTCGATCGTTGACAACTTTTGGGACCACCTGCCGCATGAATGCGCAAACCTGAGATGACAAGAGCATATCTAGTAAAGAGTGTCATAACTTGTAAGCACGCAAAGGTTGTGGTCACAGAAATACCCTGTGGGGCTTCTTTACCCTTTGCTGCGACCCTCGCGGACCACCGCGGAGCCCAGGCCCCCATTTGACAGCGGGGGGTGATCTCCCCATGTTGCCGGCGACGGCTTGAGGCCGATTCAGCTCTTCTGCGGGCGGAACTGGCCCTTAACCCCATGGAATTAAATGAATATCGTCGTTGTTGAATCGCCCGCCAAGGCCAAGACCATCAACAAATATCTTGGCCCCGGCTACGAGGTCCTGGCGTCCTTCGGCCATGTCCGGGACCTTCCGGCCAAGGACGGGTCGGTCGACCCGGATGCCGATTTCGCCATGCTGTGGGAGATCGACGGCAAGGCGACGAAGCGCGTCTCCGACATCGCCAGGCTGGTCAAGGACACCGACAAGCTGATCCTCGCCACCGACCCCGACCGCGAGGGCGAGGCGATCTCGTGGCACGTCCTGGAGATCCTGAAGCAGAAGCGCGCCCTCAAGGACGTGCTGATCGAGCGCGTCACCTTCAATGCGATCACCAAGGACGCCGTCCAGACGGCGATGAAGCACCCGCGCGAGATCGACGAAGCGCTGGTGGATGCCTATCTCGCCCGGCGTGCGCTGGATTATCTCGTCGGCTTCCGCCTCTCGCCGATCCTCTGGCGCAAGCTTCCCGGGGCTCGTTCGGCGGGCCGGGTGCAGTCGGTGGCGCTGCGCTTCGTCTGCGACCGCGAATCGGAGATCGAGCGCTTCGTGGCGCGCGAATACTGGTCCCTGGTCGCCACTCTCGCCACGCCGCGGGGCGACCAGTTCGAGGCGCGGCTCGTCGGTGCGGACGGCAAGAAGATCCAGCGCCTCGATGTCGGCACGGCGCAGGAGGCCAAGGCCTTTCGCGAGGCGCTCGAGCAGGGGCGCTTCACGGTGGATCAGGTCGAGGCAAAACCCGCCAAACGCCATCCCTTCGCCCCGTTCACCACCTCGACGCTGCAACAGGAAGCCGGCCGAAAACTCGGCTTTTCCCCCGACCGCACCATGCAGCTCGCGCAAAAACTGTATGAGGGCGTCAGGCTGGACGGCGAGACGGTCGGCCTGATCACCTATATGCGAACCGACGGCGTCGACATGGCACCGGAATCGATCACGGCGATCCGGCGGATGATCGGCAGCGCCTATGCCGAGCGCTATCTGCCGAAGGCGCCGCGCAAATACACCACCAAGGCCAAGAATGCCCAGGAGGCGCATGAGGCGATCCGGCCAACCGACCCCTTCCGCCTGCCCAAGGATGCGGCGCGGCATCTGGATGCCGATCAGGCGCGGCTCTACGAACTGATCTGGAAGAGGACCGTTGCCAGCCAGATGGAGAGCGCCGAACTCGAGCGCACCACCGTGGACGTCCTGGCCGAGGCGGGCGGGCGCAAGCTCGACCTGCGCGCCACCGGCCAGGTGGTCAAGTTCGACGGCTTCCTGGCCCTCTACAATGAAGACCGGGACGATGAGGGCGACGACGAGGACACCAAGCGCTTGCCGGCGATGAGCCGGGG
>JAXDPI010000016.1:0-35290 GCA_034668465.1 Sphingomonadales bacterium | reverse complement strand
AGCCTGATGCCGCTCGCCAAGAGCATCCGCCTGCTCGGCCTCACCCTCTCCAACCTGACCGAAGGCGGCGAGCCGGACATTGCGCGCGAGCTGGAGCTCCCCCTTTGATGTGCAGCGACTATCGCCTTCTCGAGCGTGTTCCCGTCGAGGAATATTTCGCCGGATTTGGCGCGGCGCTCGCTTACCCTGAGGGCATCCCCAATTTCGAGCCGCGCGCGGACATTCGCATCACCGACCGCGCGCCGATCGTGCGCGCCGCTTCGGGCCGCCCGGGCGCGGTCGAGCTCGTCCAGCGCCGCTGGAGCTGGCCGGGACCGGGCGGCAAGCCGGTCTACAATTTCCGCTCGGAGGGCCGCGAACTGCCGCGCGGCCGTTGCCTGATCCTCGCCGACGGCTTTTACGAATTCACCGCCCACGGCGATCCGAAGTCGAAGCGCAAGCACAAATGGCTGTTCACCCTGAAGGGCGAGCCCTGGTTCGGCATCGCCGGCCTGTGGCGCAACGACGCCGCGGTTGGCGAGGCTTTCACCATGCTCACCTGCCCGCCCAGCCCGGACGTCGCGCCCTATCACAACCGCTCGATCGTCGTGCTGCCGCGTGCCGATTGGACGCGCTGGCTGGATACGGCAGTTCCGGCGCGTGAGCTGCTGAAGCCGCTGCCGGGAGGCAGTTTCGAGGTGACGCAGGTCAACTAGCGCGGCGATCGAGCGGCCAGCGGCCGCGCACGACATGCCGCGTCCAGCCGACCAGGCTTTCGATCAGGAAAAACTCCTCTACCCGCCAACTCACCGGGTCGACCGCCTCGGTGAAGCCGGAGCAGCCGCGGTGAAGCAGGGTGATGTGCGGGCTGAACCGCGCATCCCGCCGCGTCTCGACGCCCGCATGCGCGAGCCCCTCGGCCAGATGCCGCTGGAAACGATGCAGCGCCGCAATCTTTTCGCTGGGCCGCAGCACGATCGAGCGGCGGCCGCCGCTCAGTTGGTCGAAGATGATTCGAAAGGGATTGGCGGCGACCGCATCGCCGACCGCGACCATCGCCGCGAGCAGGTCGAGCGGAAGACATGGCCTGTCGTCGAGAATGTTGAGCGTGATATGCAGGCGATCCGGCCCGACGCGGCGATGGGCGGGCCGCAGCCAGGCGCAGCGATCATGAAGATGAGACGCCGCGGCCGGCGGCGGGCGGAGAGCGTAGAACAGGCGATGAAGCGGCTGGCAGGGCATCGTGGTCCGACTCGGAGGAGAAATGTTCATGATATGTTTCGCGCCGGCAAAGAGTCGAGTCCGTCCAATTGCCGCTTCCGCTGCCGGTTTGACGCGCCTATGACTCGGCATTCCCCGGGGGGCCGCGACATGGCGGCTGAGAGGCGCGGCGATCCGCGCGACCCGTCGAACCTGATCCGGCTCAAACCGGCGTAGGGAGGGCGCGCGGCTGGTCCGCTCTTCTCCCGCGTGAAGAGGAGGAGGACGATGCACACCGCGACCCCGCTGACGCTGCACCTGCTCGGCGCGTTCGGCCTCTACATGGTCGCGATCGGCGCCGGCGCGCTGCTCGATCCCGGCCGCTGGCAAGGCCTCGGCGCGGAGATGGAGCGCAGCGCCGGCCTGACGATCGTGATGGGCCTCGTCACCTTCTCGGTCGGCGTCGCCTTGCTCGGCGTCCATCACGGCCTCGCCGACCCGTTGCAGATCCTGGTCAGCGCGATCGGCGCGATCGCCGCGCTCGAGGGACTGCTGATCCTCGCCGTGCCGCGGACGATGATCGCGATCGGCGCCCCGTTCCTCGTGCGGCCGCGCGGCTGGGCGATGCTTTGCGTCGCGCTCGGCCTCGCCTTCATCCTCGCCGGCGCCTTCGTGCCGGCTGGCCCCACCCTCTAGCGAAAGCTTTCCCTCATGGCCGACATTCCTGCCCGCACCGAGCTAAAAGTCACCACCGGCCCGATCCGCGGCAGCCGCAAGATCCACGTCGGCGACTATAGGGTGGCGATGCGCGAGATCGACCTCGAGCCGAGCTCGGGCGAGCCGCCGCTCAGGGTCTACGATTGCTCCGGCCCCTATACCGACCCCGCGGCGAAGATCGACATCATGGCCGGCCTGCCCGAGGTCCGCAGCCCCTGGATTCGCGGCCGCGGCGACGTCGAGGAGGTCGTTCAGCGCGAGGTCCGCCCCGAAGATAACGGCCAGCTCGGCCCGGACCGGTCCGGCGGCGTCCAGCCCTTCCCCAACGTCCGCCGCCGGGTGCTGCGCGCCAAAGCCGGAGCCAATGTCAGCCAGATGCACTACGCCCGCCGCGGCATCATCACGCCCGAAATGGAATATGTCGCGGTCCGCGAGAATCTCGGCCGCGATCGGATAGCCGCGCAAATTCGCGACGGGCAGGATTTCGGCGCGTCTATCCCCGATTACGTCACCCCCGAATTCGTTCGCGACGAGGTCGCCCGCGGCCGCGCGATCATTCCCTCGAACATCAACCATCCCGAGAGCGAGCCGATGGCGATCGGCCGCAACTTCCTGGTCAAGATCAACGCCAATATCGGCAATTCGGCGGTCGCCAGCGACGTCGCCGCGGAGGTCGACAAGATGGTCTGGTCGATCCGCTGGGGCGCCGACACGGTGATGGACCTCTCCACCGGCCGCAACATCCACGACACCCGCGAATGGATCATCCGCAATTCGCCCGTGCCGATAGGGACAGTCCCTATTTACCAAGCCCTTGAAAAGGTTGGGGGCGTCGCCGAGGATTTGAGCTGGGAGATCTACCGCGACACGTTGATCGAGCAGGCCGAGCAGGGCGTCGACTATTTCACGATCCACGCCGGGGTGCGGCTGCCTTACATCCCGATGACCGCGCAGCGCGTCACCGGCATCGTCAGCCGCGGCGGCTCGATCATGGCCAAATGGTGCCTCAGCCACCACAAGGAGAGCTTCCTCTACACGCGCTTCGAGGAGATTTGCGAGATCATGAAGGCGTACGACATCGCCTTCTCCTTGGGGGACGGCCTGCGCCCCGGCTCGATCGCCGACGCCAATGACGAGGCCCAGTTCGCCGAGCTGGCGACGCTGGGCGAGCTGACGCAGATCGCCTGGCGCCACGACGTCCAGGTGATGATCGAGGGCCCCGGCCACGTGCCGATGCACAAGATCAAGGCCAACATGGACAAGCAGCTCGAGGCCTGCGGCGAGGCGCCGTTCTACACCTTGGGCCCGCTGACCACCGACATCGCGCCGGGCTACGACCATATCACCAGCGCGATCGGCGCGGCGATGATCGGCTGGTTCGGCACCGCGATGCTCTGCTACGTCACCCCCAAGGAGCATCTCGGCCTCCCCGACCGCGACGACGTGAAAGTGGGGGTGGTCACCTACAAGCTCGCCGCCCACGCCGCCGATCTGGCGAAGGGGCATCCGGCGGCGAGGATGCGCGACGACGCCTTGTCCCGCGCGCGCTTCGAATTCCGCTGGCGCGACCAGTTCAACCTCAGCCTCGACCCCGACACCGCCGAGCAATATCACGACCAAACCTTGCCCGCGGAGGGCGCCAAGACCGCCCACTTCTGCTCGATGTGCGGGCCCAAATTCTGCTCGATGAAGATCACGCAGGAAGTCAGGGATTTCGCGGCGAAGCAGAACGCCGGCGCCGACACGTTCCTAGCCGCCGCGGAGGGGGCCACGCCTGTGCTGAGCGACATCGAAGCAGGGATGGCGAAGATGAGCGAGCAGTTCCGCAGCAAGGGGGGCGAAATTTACCTCCCCGCGGCGGAATAGCGGAGTCGCGGAGGGCAGCTGCCTCTTGGGCGCGCTGCGCCACGGGTGAAGATGTGGCCGTCGCCGCCTTCGACGGCTATTGCGCTTCCCATAAGCCAGCGCTTCCGCCGGACAACTGGAGGCGCTCGCCGCCCCGCTCCACTTGGAGTGCAGGCTAACCGATCCTCCCTGCTGATCCGCTGCGACCTGCCCGACCCGGACGGAGCGCCGCACGGGGGAAGTTTTATTCGAGCATTCACGCGACTCGAAAGATCATGTGTCATTGATCCGAGTCGACGCAGAGTCCAATCCGGCCAATCTTTTTCCTAGCAGAGTCGTGCGGGATTGACTCAGAGTCACGCCTGAGTCATATGTGAGTCAACCTGCCATGTGCTCATATTTTGAGCTTTCCAGTTGGGAATATAGGAACGTATAATCTAAGCAAGATGTGCAGCAATCGTCCCAGCGTGACAAAGAGTCCGCCGCGCGGTGTTGCACTTCTAACAAGAGCAAGTCATATCTGAGATATTTCGGCAAATCACAGTGAGTAGCATTGCTTTCGTCAGTCGTTGTAGCATGGTTATTTAACCGTGGGAGGTAGTTATGACTCTTCGTGATGAATCTGACCGGGAAGTAAACAAGATAATTGCAAACAGCAATTTTTCGAAAGAGTGCTTGACCTTAGAGGCAATGGAGCGCCTTGCCGAGAGATTAAGGGCGGGCAACGATCCCGACATTCAGGGAAGATTTTGGGTCTTCAAGCATGAGAACGGCCCCGTGAAGGAAACGTTCTTTGGCGGCGGCAAAGACTGAAGGTCGGACGAGGATCATTGACTTCTAACCCGGCCGGCCTTTCAGTCTTTCGGCTCATAGCCGAAGAGTTGAACGGCGGCGAAGGCGGTCCGGCCAGAGCCAAGTTCCTCGCCGAAGCGGCCCTCGTCTCGCGTGCCGCGGGTGCGATCGGCGCGTTTTCTCATAGTCGGATCGAGCAGGCGGTGGCCGCGATCGAGCGCGAGTTGCGCAGCTTTCGTCACATGGCCTTGGCCGATAATTCTCTGCGGGCCGCGGATCTCCTCTATCCCTATGCTGCCCTCTCAGGTCGCATCGAGCCAATTCCATTCTACGAAATTCGGCTTGACGCATTTGCTCGACGCACAAGTGGATTCGCGGATCGGCCGGGCTATAAATGCTGCGAAGACAAATTCATCCTCTATATGGCGGGCCGGGGCAGACTGCCCGCATTTTGCGATGCGGATTGGCCGCGGTTCGCTAGGCGCGTCCACGACTTCAATGCAGAGCATTGTTATTGGTTCACCCACCGCTACCTCTACGCCACCGACATGGGCGAAGCCGACATTGGCATCGACTGGGTTGCACCTGCCATGCTCCTGATCGTCGCCAAGGCAGCCCAATGGGGCGATCCGGATCTTTTTTTTGAGGCGGCGTTCTGTGTGCTATCCACCCACCCTGAGCCGCAATGGGTTTTCGCGGTCGACGCCTTGTCCGAAACGTTGCTGCCGAACCTGCTCGCCAAAGCATCCGACAACATGCGTGATGTCTACCACGAGCTGTTTCTCTACAGCCTGTTCAGAATGCGGCGGGAATCGCTGGGGTTGTCGCCGGCGGCAAGCGACGACGGTTCAGTACAGGCGCTGACCGGACTCGTAGATGCGCTTCTGTCCAAGTCGCCGGACAAAATTGCCGCCGGCTTTTTTGCCGCCCAGCCGCTCTGCCGCCACCCCTTTGTCGCGGAAATCTGTCTGGAGAAGCTGGAATGGCTGAAGGATGTCGCGCTAACCGGGTCGCTGTTCGATAATGAGGCCCTGCGGTCCGAAGCCGAGCCGGCACCGGACCTTTATGCCGAATATTTGAAGAAGGTCGACGGCGCCGCCGCTGCGATATGCTTCGCGCATGGTATTCCGGGGACACAATACCCAATTTCCGAATGGACCTTTGCGCCTGTCCCGCTCCCTCCCGCAATATCTTCTCCATCGGCTTCCCCCGCGCCAGTTCGTCGACCAGCTTGTCGAGATAGCGGATTTCCCGCATCAGCGGCTCTTCGATAGTCTCGACCCGCACGCCGCAGACCACGCCCGTGATCGCATGCTGGGACGCCCGTCCGAATGCAGCGCCCGCCTAACGGGAAACCCCGGCGGCCTCCTCGCGATAGGCTCTTTCGATATTCTCGCGCTCGCGGCGCCGGTCCGCTTGTGCGAGGCGGTCCATGTCCGCGCTGATCCTGCCGATATTCGCCGCCGCCGCCGCCGCCGTCGCCGGCATGATCCTCGCCTGGCCGAACGGCCGGCGTTCCAGCGCCGAGGCGATCCGCTCCTCCATCGCGACCAGATAGAGGTGCCGGATGGCTCCATTTTGCGCCAGCCGCGCGCCGGTATCGCGGAACGGCCCTTGCGTCGCGCCGACGAGGTCCAGGCTGATTCGCGTGGAGCCGTCGCCGTCGGCGCTGAGCAAGGCGACGTAGCGCATCATCTCGGCGCCGTCCTTGTGCAGGATCCAGACGATCCGCGACGGCCCCTCCGCCCGGACCGCGACCTCCGGCTCGTCCGAGCCGAACACCAGCGGCGGCAGGCCGGTGTGCGCCAGCACCTTGCGGGCCTCGCCGATCGGCACGGCATAGACGCCGCCCCGGGTCTGCGCGCGGCCGGCGATCAGCGCCAGCGGAGCGAGGCCGAGGAGGGCGATGCCGATCAGGGGGCCGTAGCGCATCGCGGCTCAGCCCGCCCCGCCGGCGCGTTGCGGCTCGCGCGGCGCCTCCGATATGCCTTGCGTTTCGCTTGCCGGCCGGTCCGTGACGCTGAACCGCTCCGATCCCTCTTCCAGGCCGGCGCGCTGGACGTCGCACACGCTGTCCGTGCCGCGCGGGACGCGGCTCACGTCGAAGCTCCGGCCCTCCAGCAGCGCCGCGACCTGCTCCTCGACCGCCGGCCGCAACGGCTGGTTGAAAGCCGGGCGCGTATAGAACAGGCTGCCGTCATAGGCCTCCCGACCCTGTGCGTTGCGTCCGATCGAGACCTCGGCCCGCGTCCGGCCGGCGCCGAGCGGGGTCAGCGTCGCGGTGAAGTTCACCATCTCCCGTCCGCTGCTATAGACCCGCCAGGTCACCGAGCGGTCCGCCATCCCCTCCGCACGGGGGTGGATCAGGATGCCGCACTGCCGCGCCATGACGAGGTCGGGAAGCGCGCTGCGGAGCAGCCGCTGATAGGCGTCGTGGGCGCTGATCTCATAGACGCCGCTCTCCCGGCTGCCGCATCCCCCGAGCGCGGCCGAAAGGGCAAGGACGATTGGAAACCCTCGCTTCATGTCGGTCCTCCGCTCCGTCGCGAGGGGAAATAGTCCCCGGGGGTTAAGGACTTCCCAATCCGCCGACGAGGCCGCGGCGGCGACCGCGGCCGAAGCGCGGGCGATCGCCGATTACGGCGCCGGGCCGGACGCCGACGCGAACATCGCCGCCCCGACCCGCCGCCGCGGGCAGAACAGGAATCGCGGGCCCGCACTTTTCGCTTTCCTACAGGCCGCCCGCCATGGCTTATCCTGCCCGATGAGCGACTCATCCGATCCCCGCCTGCCGCACCCCGATTCGCCGCGTCGACTCCGCGCGCCCCGGGGTGGCGCGGCGCCCCGTTCGGCCGAACGGGGCGGGGGACCCCCCGCGATTCCATGTGCAATTTGCGCAACTCGCGCCATTCGTGCAGTTGGCGCGGCCGGATCAAGGCGCGGGGCTGGGCTCCGCCCGCTGCCCCGGCGCGGTCTTGGCCGCCGCCGCCTCGGCCCTGGCCCGCTCCGCGGCACGCTTGCGGCGCCGGTCGACCATCAGCAGGATGATGCCGGTGACGATCGAGAGCTGCACCACCCAGCTCAAATTGCCGGTCAGCCGCGCCGTCATGCTCTCATTGCCGCTCTGCATCCCGTAGAGCACGCGCATGTGCGCGGCGAATTCGTCGATTGGGCCGAAAAAGTGGAACAGGTAGATCGCGGCCTCGATCGCGAAGGCGGTGATCAGCAATTTCTTGGCGAAGCGGCCGAGCGGCGTCGCGACCGGGGTCACCGCCGGCGCATAGCGGGTCGTCATCCGGCGCTTCAGCCGCCGCTCGATGCCGACCTTGGTGAGGTCGCTGGTGATCGGATGCTGAATGAGGCCGAACAGCGGCAGCCCGAGGATGAGCAGCCCCGACGCGTCGCGAAACGCCTGGCGCAGGCTGTCCGGGCTGGCCTCGGCGATCCGGCCAAGAACGATCAGCAGCGGAATCAGGCCGAGCAATGCCCCCCGCCTGATCCAGCGCGCCCGCTCCATCCGCCGGCGATAGAGCGCGCGAAAGGCGAGGCTCTCGGCTTCGCTGATCGGATAGGCCTCCTTGCCGTTGGCGGCGATCAGGAAATGGGCGCCGTGCGCGCTGGTGAAGCGGCTCTCGAACGCGTCGATCGCCGCCCCCGTCGTCCCCGGTCCGAACATTCCAATCGGCTTTCATCGCAAGAGCATCGGAGCCGCCGACGCTAGGAGCGGCGGATGAAGATAGTGTTGAAGCCGCGCCGCCGAATAAATGATAAGAACGAGGCAGCCTGACGAGAGGAGCTTGCGATGACGCTCGCCGATATCGACCACATCGTCTTCCTGATGCTGGAGAACCGCTCGTTCGACCATATGCTCGGCTATCTCAGCCTGGACGAAACGCCGAGCCCGAAGGCGGTGGACGGCCTGAGCTCGAAGAAGGAATGGCGCGACAAGTTCGCCAATCTGGGCGACGGCATGCCCTATACGGTCAATCGTCTTGCCCCGAAGCCGAAGATCGACGACCCGCCGCACAACAAGGCCGCGGTCGGCCACCAGATCGACACCGCGCCCGCCGGACCCGGCCCGACGCAGATGGGCGGCTTCGTCCAGTCCTATATCGATTCGCGAACCAAGGCGCTCGATCCGAAGACCGGCGCGCCCAAGCCGAGGCCCAGGCCCAAGCGCCCCGGCGACGTGATGGGCTATTACGACGCGGAAGCGGTCCCGGCGTTCGATTTTCTCGCCCGCAATTTCTGCGTCTGCGACCGATGGTTCACCCCGCTCCCGCTCGGCACCCAGGCCAACCGGCTGATGGCGATGGGCGGCGAGAGCTCGATCGTCGACAATAAGGGGTTCGGCAAGTTCCCCGACCAGGAACTGGTCTACACCTGGCTCGATGCCAACGGCATATCGTGGCGGACCTACACCTGGGGCGGCTTCGTCCCCTTCTTTACCCTGATGAAGCTCTATCGCGGCCGGATCGCCTCGTCGATGCTGACCGGCGAGGGCGAGTTCCGCCGTTACTCGTACTTCGCCAAGCACCGGCAGGACATGGCCAAGCCGTTTCCCTCCGTCGCCTTCATCGAGCCCGAATATAGCGACGGGCCGGGCTTCCGCGCGAACGACGATCCTCCGCCCACCGGCGTCGCCGGGGGCCAGGCGCTGGTCGCCGAGGTCTACAACATTCTGCTCAGCAACCCGGCACGCTGGGCGAAGACCCTGATGATTGTCACCTATGACGAACATGGCGGCTTTTTCGATCACGTGCCGCCGCGCGAGATCGACGCGACCGCGGGCGGCGAGCCTTTCACCACGACCGGGCCGCGCGTCCCGGCCCTGCTCGTCTCGCCCTGCGTCGCCAGGGGCGACGTCTACAGCCACGACCTCGATCACACCTCGTTCCTGCAGCTTCTCAGCGACCGCTTCACCCCCGGCACCGCTTATTCGCAGCCGGTGTCGGACCGCCAGAAGGCGCTGAAGGGCCGCATCGCCGATGCATTGGGGCCGTTGCGGGCGGACGCCTCGACGCCGCTGCCGACGATCGAGGAGAAGAAGACGCTTGGCTCCGCCACCCACGACTGGATCGCCGGTGGGGTGAAGCTGCGCGCTCCGAACACGCCCAACGGCATCGCGCTGGACCGGGCGCTTCGCGACCTGTTCAAGGAGCATCCCGAGCTCGCGGCGCATACCGACGCCGGCGAGATGACCGCTTATGTCGCGACGACCCGCCCGCCGACGCTCGAGCATGACGATCATATCGAGTGACCGGGTCCGGCCATTGACTTGAAACGGCAAAGGACCGCACCTGTCGTGAAACGGGGGCCCGTCATGAAAATCCTGCTTCGCCCGCTCGCCGGCGCCTGCCTCGCCTGTCTCCTCCTCCTCCCCGCCGGGCGCGCCGGCGGCCAGGCCAGGGAGCTGGGCGAGTTCCGCGAGCGGCAGACGGCGACCTTCAACAGCGCCGGCCACGCCAAGGCCAACGGCCTCGAGATCAGCCTGAGCTATCCGCGCTCGTGGCGGGCGGCCGAGGGCGTCCGCCCGCACATCGTCCAGAATTTCATTGCCACCGACGCGCCGGCCACCTGCAATCTGCTGATCAGAGAGGCCGCGCCGGAGATGAACGAAGCCGAGCTGCGCGCCAGCGTTCAGCCGGGCCGGGCGGCGACGCAAGCGCCGCCCAATTCCGAGCATGTCTCCAGCCGGGCGACCACGATCGACGGCCTGCCCGCGACCGAGCTGGCCTTCGAGACCATTGTCGATCGCGCCGGGCAGATCATCCGCGCCAAGACGGTCATCTACATCACCGCCTACCGGACCAGCCTCATTCAGCTCACCTGCCTGGCGGCGGGCGCCGACCAGGCGCAGATGACGGCCCGGTTCGACGCCTATCAACCGGTCTTCCGCCTGGTCGCGAATTCGCTGGTCGTCCACGACCGCCGGCGGCAGCGGCCATGATCCGAAGCCGGCTGCGATAAATCCCCCCGACGCTGGGACATAAACCCGAAGATAAGCCCAATGAAAAGAGAGTCGACTTGCGACCATTGGCAAATTGACGTCAATAGCCTTCGATGTTAGCCTCAGTATTGAAAGGCGCCACTGCTTTTCAATACCGAGAGGAGCATGGCATGGCTCTCATATATACGCTCGTTCGCGGCTGTCTCGATAATGTCGAGGACAAAGGCGGGAGATTCCAGATCGAAGGCGGCAGAGTCCTGGAAAAGAAGAAGCACGTCGCCAATTATTCGAGCGTGAAGCGGATCAGTTGCGGGACCGAGGAGCAGAATACCGCGATGCTCTGGCTCACCTTGTTCTATCTGGGCGACAAACCGCCTCAGAACATGACGCTGCACGGTTCGCACGATTTCTCGAGCGGCGGCCAGATCGGCAGCGTCAGCGCCGCTTCGACTGCCTTCGCGGCGCAGATCGGCAAGCAGTTCAAGCGCGTCGTCGACACGCTGACGGTCGGCTGAAGGTCGGCGAATAGGCCGGGCCGCGGCGATCTATCTCCTTCGGCTCGGCCGGCGCCATGTCGGCGGGGAAAAGCCGCGATGCCGGACGATCATTGCTCGCGCCGGGCGCCGACGATCCGCACCGGCGCCGCGATCATCTGCCCGCGCATCGCGCCGCTGCCGGCATTGGCCACCGTCGGCGCGGCGAGGATGTGGCGGACGACGTCCATCCCCTCCACCACCCGGCCGAAGGCGGCGAAGCCCTGGTCGCGCCCGTGCGCGTCCATCTGCGGCATCGCGCCGACGGTGATGAAGAAATTGCCCATCGCGCTGCCGGGATCGGTGCGCGCCATCGAGATCGTGCCGTCGCGATGGCTGAGGCCGGTGGTGCTGGTCGGCTCGTGCGCGACCGGCGCCAGCATCAGCCGGTAGTTGCGCCGGATTCCGCCCTGGATGAAGCCGCGGCCTTGCGCGCCCGGAGTCCGCGCCGCGCGGTAGAAGCTGGTGCCGTCGAACCGGTGCTGGTCGACATAAGCGAGGAAGTTCGCGGTCGTGAGCGGCGCCCGCCGGCCGTCGAGCTCGAGCACGATCGGCCCCGCCTCGGTCTCGATTCGGACTCGGGCGACGTCCGGCGTAGCCGCCGGCGCGCTTCTATTGCCCGCCGCCTTGTTGGCCGCGGCCACGCCGTTTGGTGCCGAGTCGCCGCAGCCGGCGAGAAGCAGCGCGACAAAAACGACAGCGGCGAGCAGCGGGCGAATCATTCCGGCCAGTCTAGACTTTGCCGGGTGGGGCCGCCAAGACCGCGGATCCCAGACCCATGACACCGGAAGAAAAAACCCAGGCGCTGTTCGAGCGCTACCGCCGCGACGCGGTGTTGCTGCACCGGCCCTACCCACCCTATGCGGCGCCGGCCGGCAACAGCCGGTTCGGCGGCCTGCCGAGCTTGCCCGATCGGCATGAATGGCCGCGCGGTGAGGACGGCATCCCGCTCCACTTCCTCGTCCAGGTCGATTGCGCCGAAATCCCGTTCGCCTCGGCCTTGCCGGCGCGCGGTATGCTGCTTTTCTTCGGCCGCGATGTCACCGACGACCCGGTCTGGCTGCGGACCAGGAACCACGAGCCCTGCCGGGTCCTCCATTTGCTCGACGCTTTCGCTTCGACGCCGCCGCGGCCGCCGCCCGAGGATTTGCCGCCGATCGGGGGCTGGCACCGGATGCGCTATGGCGAAATCCTCCTCGCCGGCCAGCCGGGGCCGAATATCCATGTCGCCTGGCCGATCCAGCCGCTCAGGATGGATAGCTGGCCCGATCCGGGCGCTTTGCCCGAGACCCCGCTCGCCCCCGGCCCGTGGCGGAGCGTCTTGCGGCGCATGCTCGGCGAACGGGCCGGGAGAGAAGGCCATGGCGATTACGACGTCTATGGCGCGCATTGGCTCGGCATGCGCGAGCGAGCCTTCACGCGGACGACCTCGGTCGCGGCGGCCGCGGAAGGCCGATCGTGCAGCTACCCGCCATCGGATGTCGGCCAAGCAATCTTCGCCGCGGCCGAAACCTCGGGGCCGGCCTTTCCGGAAACCTGGCTGTCGGTCCGCTATTTCGCCCGGCTGCAGCTCCATGACCTCGAAAAGGCCCCGGCCGAGGCTGGCAGTCCCGAGGCCGTCGCCGCCGCCCGCGCCTGGCTCGCCCGAACTGATGCAGCGCCCTTCGCCGCCCCGGTCGCGCCGGCCGATCGCGCCGCGTTCCGCGACTGGCTGACTGGCCTCGATGCGCGAGGCCGGGACGCGGCGCTAAGCCCGGCCTATGCGACCTACGTCGCCAGGGCTGCGATCTGGACGATCCGCGCACTGGCGGCGCAGGGCGAGCTCGCCAGGCGGATCGCCCCGCAAATCTATGCGTTGACGGCCGACCTGTTCAACCCGGTGTCCGTCCAGCCGCGGCCGGAGGAGGTCGGGCGCGCGCATCCCTGGTATCATTTCAGCAGCTACGGCTTTGCCGCCTGCCACATGCTCGGCTATTCCCACGCCGCGCAGGAGTCGCGCGACGCCGATGATCCGGAGGTCTGCCTGCTGCATCTGGGCAGCGACGACGGGCTGGGCTGGCTGTTTCAGGACAATGGCGAATGCACCTATTGGATCGCGCCCGGGGATTTGGCGAAAGGCGATTTCAGCCGGGTCCGGTGCGAAACCCAAGGTCATTGAGCCCAGGTGCGCCGGCATGACCCAGTCGCTCGCCCACGTCGCCCTCCTCGTTCGCGACTATGACGAGGCGATCGCCTGGTTCCGCGACAAGCTCGGCTTCACCCTCGTCGCGGACCAGTATCAAGCGGAACAAGACAAGCGCTGGGTGCTGGTCGCGCCGCCCGGAAGTGCCGGCACGTCGCTGCTGCTTGCCCGCGCCGCGACGCCGGAGCAGGCCGCGTTCGTCGGCAATCAGGCCGGCGGGCGCGTCTTCCTGTTCCTCGCCACCGACGATTTCGCCCGCGACCATGCGGCGATGCTGGCGAAAGGCGTCAATTTCGTCCGCGCGCCCAAGGTCGCGCCTTACGGGATCGTGGCCGTGTTCGAAGACCTCTACGGCAATCGCTGGGATCTGGTCGAGTTCGCGCACGAATCGGCGCCCCGGGCGGAACCGGGGCGCTGATCCCTCGCTGCATTCCGCCTAGCGCGTGCGGTGAATGGCGATCACCGTGTTGGTGCGGGCGTCGATCTCGTAGATGTTGCGCCCGTCCGACCGGTAATAGACGCTGCCGCTGTCGCGATACTGGCTGCGATAGTCGTTCGGCACCGCATAGAGGCCGTTGCCGACGCGGTCGCCGACTGTATAGCAATTCTGGCTTCCGGTCAGCGCGTCGATGAAGCCGCCGACGCCGTTGCGGCGCTCGCACACCACCGCATCCTCATAGGGGCCGCCGGTCCCGTAATAGCCGTTGTCGGTGCGCCCGTAGCCGTTGTCGGTGCGCCCGTAGCCGTTGTCGTCCCAGGCCATGCGGTCGTAGCGGTCGTAGCCGCCATTGTCGGCGACGCGCAGGTCCTGGCGGAACGCGCGCAGGCGTGCCTGCAGGTCGTCACGCTCGAAACGGCTGAAGCCGCCCAAGCTGTACCGCGTCTCGAGCTGCCGCAGGTCGCTGAGCTGGCGGCGCAGCGGCCAAGCCTCGCGGCGGGTTATGGTGCCGGCGCGCAGGCCCGCGTCGAGCCGCGCCTGGAGCGCGTTGATCCGCGCGTCGAACGAAACGTCCTGGCCGTATTGGCTCGAATAGCGGCCCTGATATTGGGCGGCGGCCGGCATCGCGGCCGCCAGCGCGGCCAGAGCGGTCATTCCAAGCAAAGTCTTTTTCATGGCACCTACTCCACACAAGAGCCCACCGCTTACGGGGGCTAAACGCGTGGGCGCGGTCGAGGGTTTCATTGGATGCGCGCGCGCCTCTATTGCGGCGCCAGCGCGAAATCGACGCGGATGCGGACCTCGCTGCTGTTCTGGCCCGGCATCACCGGCGGCGGCGCGGAGGCCTGCGCCGCCGCCATGTCCATGCTCGCTTCCATCGCCAGCTGGTCCGGGCCCTGGTCGGTTCCGGCGTCGCGGATCGCGAGCACCCGGGCAACGCGCAGGCCCGCCGCCTCGGCATAGGCCTCGGCCCGCCCCCGCGCCGCGCGATAGGCCAAAGCGTAGGCCGAGCGGCTGGCGGCCTCGGGATCGGCGACGCGCAAATTCGGCCCCGACAGGATGTTGGCCCCCGCCTCGGTCGCCGCGGCGATCGCCTGGCCGGCCTTGGCGAGGTCCCGGACCCTGACCGCGAGCCGGTTGTTCGCCTCGAACCGGCCGCGATTGGGGCCATAGTCGATCCGGCCGAGGGTGATCGACTGGGTCTGGACGTCCTCCGGCCGGATGCCGAGGCCGCGCAGGGCGGCGACGACGCGATTGATCGCCTGGTTGTTGCCCGCGCTCGCCGCGGCCGCGGTCGGGGCGATGGTCGAGACGCCGGCGACGAAACCCGCCTCGTCGGGCCTTGTATCGCTCCGGCCGGACGCGGAGACCTGGACCAGCACTTCGTCGCGGTCGACGCCGCGCGGATCGCCCGGCGGCGGATGGCCGCAGCCGGCGATGGCGAGGCAGGCCGGCAGGGCCAAAGCGAAAGCGCGCATCATCGTCTCCTTCGCGGCGACGCCTCAGCGCTTGATGTCGCTCACCATCCCCTTGGTCGACGGGTTGGACGCATTCTTCTTGGGCTTCTCCGCTTTGGGTTTGCGGGCTTCCTTGTTCGATTTCTTCTGACCCTTGGCCATGTCCTTCTCCTCGCGCGGCGCCATGCCTGGCGCGGTTTCTAGCCACTTTCGCCGCCCTAGAACAGGCCCGGCACCTCGCGCTGCGGCGTGCTCGGCCGCTCCGGCGTCAGCAACTGGCGCGGCTCGGGCGCGCGCAACGCGCCGGCGCCCGGCGGCGCCGCGCTGATCGCGGTGCAGGCGCGGCCGGCGAGGAAGTCGAGCGCGGCCCGGGTCGAGCCCTCGAGCGGGTCGCCCATCGGCCGGTTGATGTCGTCCGCCGCCTGGCAGCTTGCCTCGACCTTGGTCGCCAGCCCGTCGTAATAATCGCCCTGATGCGCGGCGTTCTGGGTGGCGAAGGCGATTACCCTGAGGCGGTCGTCGCAGCTCGAGCGGTCGACCGCGATCTGTCCGACGGGCTTGCCGTAGGTGTTGGCGCCGATCAGGCCGGCATTGGCGTGCAGATAAGGGATGGCGGCGTTGATCACGAGCTCGCTGGCCGAGGCGGTGCCGCCGGTGCCGATGAACGCGATCCGGGTGGCCGCGACCGATTGGGCCTGGGTCGTGAACAGGCGCGTCGAATTGTTCGACGCCTTCTCGGGCCGGAAGGCCGTGTAGGACATCACGTCCGCGGTCGAGCGGTTGCGGCCGAGCAGGTCGCTGAACAGCTCGGCGATCGAGACCAGGCCGCCGCCATTGTAGCGCAAGTCGACGATGATCTCGGTGATCCCCTGGGCGCGGAAATTGGCGAACGCGTTGCGCAAGGCGGGGTCCGCGGTGGTGATGAAGGTGCGCAGATTGACGTAGCCGATCCGGCGCGCGCCGTCGGCGATGACCTGCACGCCGTAGCGGCTCGAGACCGGGGTCAGCGCATAATCGGCCTTGGCGACGTTGAGGTCGCGGGTGCCGCCGGCGTCGCGCACCCGCAGCAGGCGGGCGGTGCCCGCGGTGGTCGGTCCGAGCGCGGCGACGAACCCGTCCGCGCCTTCGGTCGCTAGGATGTCGGAGGTGTTGCGCAAGCTGGCCGCGCTGGTGCCGACCGCGAGGATCTCGGTGCCGCGGTCGATCCCCGCGGCCAGCGCCGGCGCGCCTTCGAACGCCTCCGCCACGAACACCCGGCGGGCGGGCAGGTCGTAGGACAGGCGGATGCCGAAGCCCGCGCTCGATCCCGACGCATAATAGGCATTCTCCTCGGCGATCGAGGTCAGGTAGGTGAAGAAGCGGTCGCGGCGCTGGGCGCGCGCGGTCGCGGTCAGCGCGTCGATATAGGCCTCGACGCTGGCATAGGGGGTCGGATCGAGGCTCGCCGGCAGCGTCTCGGGGAACAGATACCATTCGCGCAGCTGCGCCGCCGCCCAATCCTGGCGGTCGCGCAGCGAGCAGGTGGCGTTGACCGGCGTGGTCTGGGTCGAGGCCGAGCCGCCGGAGCTGCTGGACCCGCCGCCGCAGCCCGACAGGAGGCCGGCGATCGCCAGCACCGACGCAAAACGCTGAAACTTCATCCGCTCTTTCCCCTCACACTTCAACTGCTTAGCCCATATCCGCGAGCTTGTCAGCACGCACTTTCAAACCGCCTTGCTTGACTCGCGCGTTGCCCGCCTTCCACGCTCGGGCGATGGCCCCGAGATCGCCTTATACCTTTCGTCCGGTCGCGGCGGCCGATCTGCCGCTGCTCGCCCACTGGCGCGCTTTGCCGCACGTCGTCGAATATTGGGGCCCGCCCGACGTCGAGCCCGAGGGCGCCAAGCTCGCCGATTCGCGGATCGCGATGTGGATCGTCGCGCATGACGGCCGCCCGTTCGCCTTCGCCCAGGATTATTCGCCGCACGATTGGGCGGATCATCCCTTCGCCCATCTCCCGCCGGGCGCGCGCGGCATCGACCAATATATCGGCGAGCCCGACATGGTCGGCCGCGGCCACGGCAGCCGCTTCGTCCGGCTGCATTGCGACCGGCTGCTCGCGCGCGGCGCGCCGGCGGTCGGCACCGACCCGCATCCGGACAATCGCCGCGCCATCCGTGCCTACGAAAAGGCCGGCTTCGCGATCGCCGCCGGCCCGGTCGATACGCGCTGGGGCCGCGCCATGCTGATGGAGCGCTGGCGCTGAGGCGCCGCGGCCGCGCCAGGCGGTCCGATCACGTGTTCGGCCACCCCGATGGGACGGGCGGGCTTCGACGTGACGGCCGTCACGCTGTGCGTCGCCAAAGCCCGATAGGGAAACGGGGCAGACGTCCGCGGGCGCTGGGATCGAAACGGTCAAGAGTGGCACAGGAATCGACTTGACCACCGAGCGATTCGCGCCTTTGCTGCCGCTTTCGAGTCTCTGCTGGCGGGGAGTGGCATGGACTATATCGACAAATTCAAGAAATTCGTCCCGGCCGAGGTGCTTGCCGCGTTCGTGGCCCTTAACGCGCTGATGCCATTCAGCCAGACCGGCACATGGATTTATCTGGCGGGCAGCGCGGTCATCGCTGCGCTGTTCGCGTTCTATGCGGTCAAGACGAAGATGTTCAAGAACCCGGCCCTGCTCTTGGTCGTCACCCTCTCGGTTCCGCTCTGGGGCATCAGCTCGGCCACGGCGCGGCTCGAAGAGGAGTATGAATGGTTCGATACCGCGAAGATCGGAATTCTCGCGATTCTGGTGATCGGCAGCCTCGCCCTGACCCTGTTTGCGCCCGCCCCCTCGGCCTCCGCTTCCGGCCCGGCGGGCGATCGCCAGCCGGCGGCATAGAATGGCGGACCGGCGGCGCCGCTGGGCGGGCGTGCTCCTTGTCCTGGGGACGCTGCTGATCGCGGCCGGCCCCGCCGCGGCATGTCCGACGCGCAAGGCGTTTCACGAGCGGGAGGCCGGCGCGGTCGCCTATCTGACGCACGCGAGGGTATCGAATCCGCAGGACGATCGACGCGATTGGTGTCAAATCGCCCCGGGCGCGCCGCTGAGAGTCCCCAGGGAGGCAACGCGCCTGTTCTTTGCGGTCAACAATCGTTCTCCGGCCGCCAATATCGGCTCGCACATGATCATCAAGGTTTATCGCCGCCGAACCGCCAGCACCCAGTTTCGATCGCCGCTGACCCTGGGGCGTTCTGGACCGTGGACGAACGCTCCCTGCGGCGCGGGCGCGTCCGACAAATTCTACTTGGCACCGTGGCCCAATGCACCGTCGAACTTCTGGGGTACCGCGCAATGGAGCGTTCCGCCGGCGGTCAGGCGGCGGCCGTGCAACCCGCTCAATTCATGGCTGGGCGAGGCGTTTGGCGACGGGCGCCTCAGCCTCGCCTATCGCGCGCCCTTTCTCCAGGCGGTGCCGCGGATGATCTCGAGCACCGGTCCAAGGCAGTGGACGCTCGATCTTTTCGCGCAGAGCTACCTTACGGTCGAAGCGGACAAGCTTGGCGGCCTGTTTCCGGTCTTCAACATCGAACGCGCGCCCGGCGATCATCTTCTCGTCCAGGTCTGGGTGGAGCAGGCCGGGCGCGTGAGCGAGTTCGAAATCCCGCCATCCTGACGTGGCGAAGGTCGCGGCTCAGCCGCCGCTTTGCCTTTTCTTATGCTCCTGGACGGCACGCTGGTAGGGAATCGCCCCCAAAGCGGCGCCGACGCCGATGATCGCGCCGCCGATCATGCCGCCGATGCCGAAGAACAAGGTGAGCCCGACGGCAATCACCGCGCCGACGATGATGAAGCCCCATTGCGGGGCGGTGGGCATAGGGGTCTTGGCCATTGCGGGTCCCTCCGATTGCGACGCGACGCGCGCGCGTCCGTGCCTTTCTGGCCGATCGCCGGCGCGATGACAACGGACCCTAGGCCGGCTCCCACCCCGCGATGATCTCGACGAAGGCGGCGCCGTAGCGCTCGAGCTTGGCTTCGCCGACGCCGCTGACCCGCGACAAGGCGTTGAGCGTGGCCGGCTTCAGCTCGGCCATTTCGCGCAAGCTGCTGTCGTGGAAGATGACGTAGGGCGGCACGCCCGCTTCGGCGGCGAGCGCGCGCCGCCGCGCCCGCAGCGCCTCGAACAACGGATCGTGCGGATATTCGGCCGCCTTGCGGTCGCGCCGCTTGGTCCGCTTGGGCGGCAGCACGATCTCGACGCTCGCCTCGCCCTTGAGGATCGGCCGCGCGCCGGGGCCGAACGAGAGCCCGCCGAAATCGTCGGCGCGCAGCGCGTCACGCGCCAGCAATGCGCGCGCGACCGGCTTGACCAGGGCCAGCTCGTCGGCGTCGGCGATGCCGAACACGCTGAGCCGGTGATGGCCGAAGCCGAGCACCTTGTCGGTCTCGCGCCCGGCGAGGACGTCGGTCAGATGGCCGATGCCGAAGCGCATCTCGGTGCGGAACGCGGCGGAAAGCAATTTTTGCGCGGCCGTCGTCGCGTCGATCGCGGTCGGCGGGCCCAGGCAATTGTCGCAATTGCCGCACGCAGCGGGCGGGTCCTCGCCGAAATGCCGGAGCAGGATCGCGCGGCGGCAGCCGGCGGTTTCGACCAGGGTGGCGAGCGCGTTCAGCCGCTCGCGCTCGCCGGCCTGGCGCGCCGCCTCGACCTCGGTCGTGATTCGCCGGCGCGCACGGGAAAAGTCCTCGGCGCCCCAGAACAGCCAGGCCTCAGCCGGCTCGCCGTCGCGCCCGGCCCGGCCGGTCTCCTGATAATAAGCCTCGATCGACTTGGGGATGCCGGCATGGGCGACGAAGCGCACGTCGGGCTTGTCGATCCCCATGCCGAACGCGATCGTCGCGACCATCACCATCTCCTCCGACGCGACGAACGCCGCCTGGTTGCGCGCCCTGATCTGCGGCTCGAGCCCGGCATGATAGGGCAAAGCCGGCCGCCCGGTCGCCGCCAGCTGCTCGGCGATCTTCTCGGCCTTGTCGCGGCTCGGCACGTAGACGATGCCCGGGCCCGGCTGCTCGGCGAGCAAGGCCTTGAGCTGGTTGCCGATGCCGTCGCGCGGACGCACCGCGTAGCGGATGTTGGGCCGGTCGAAGCCGGCCATGATCAGCCCGTCTTTGGGGATGCCGAGCTGGACGAGGATGTCGTCGCGGGTGCGCGCGTCGGCGGTCGCGGTCAGCGCCAGCCGCGGCACGTGCGCGAAGGCGTCGAGCAGCGGCCTCAGCAGCCGGTAATCGGGCCGGAAATCGTGGCCCCATTCCGAAACGCAATGCGCCTCGTCGATCGCGATCAGCGCCAGCGGCACGCGTTCGATCAGCTCGCGAAAGCCCGCCCCGGTCGCCCGCTCGGGCGCGACGTAGAGCAGTTCGAGCTCGCCCCGCGCCAGCCGCTCGATCGTCTCGGCGCGATTGGCGTCGGCCGAGGTCAGCGACGCCGCCCTGAGGCCGAACGCGTCGGCGGCGCGGATCTGGTCGTGCATCAGCGCGATCAAAGGCGAGATCACCAGGGCCGTCCCCGGGAGCGCGAGCGCCGGCACCTGGTAGCAAAGCGACTTGCCCGCCCCGGTGGGCATCACCGCCAGCGTCCGCTCCCCGGCCATGACCCGGCCGATCACCTGCTCCTGGACGCCGCGATAGTCCGAAAAGCCGAACGTGTTGCGCAGGATCTGGAGGGGCGAGGTCACGGCCCTTCCAGAGCCGCCGGCCAGGGAAAAGTCGAGTCGCATTCGCCGGGCTTACCAGGAACAAACAAAGAACGCCAGCTGCTTTCTCGTTTCAGCGCGCCGGCAGATAGCCGGTGGTGGTCAGGAAGGCGCGGAGCGCGGTCGGGAAATCTGAATATTCGATCCACTGCGGCTGCGGGCAGTGCCAGAGTTCGGCGCGGATTTGGCAGCCGGGCGGCAGGCGGAACGCGGGGATGCGCTCATAGGCCGGCAGCATCTCGCGCCAAGCGCGCTCGAACCGCCCGACCCTTGCCGCCGCCGCGACATAAGCGGCGCAGGGGCTGTTGGCTTCGGCGCCGCCCGCGAGGCAGTCCGCGCGCTCCTCGTTCATCGCCCTGACGAACAGCCGCCGGTAGCGCGGCGCGGCCGAGACGTCGACCGAGCGGCCGCCGACGATGTTCCAGATCTGCGGCGGGGCGCGGCTGCCGGCATAGCTCCCAAAGGCGTAGAGGAAGCGGTTGTCGGGGACGACGAAGTCGAGCGCGCCGTCGCCGTCGACGTCGGTCGGCAGGTCGCGAAAATCCCCGTCCCAGGTGCCGACCTGGATCGCCCTGAGCCGGCGGCGCCCGGGCAGGATCAGCTGGAGGTCGCTGCAGCAATGGGCGCCGCCGGTGAAGCTCTGGAAAAGGACGAACGGCCGGCCGTCGCCCCACCGCCCGACCGCCACCCGCACCCCTTCGATGTTGGTCGACACGCCCCGCACGCGGAGCGGGGCGTGGCCCGGCATCGCGACGGTCAGCGTCGTCCGGCTGAGGTCGCGCTCCGCCGGGTCTGAGGCAGTGTCGAGGGTCAGCGTGACCGCCCCGATCCGGTAGCGGACGGGACCGCCATTCTCGCGTTCCGACCAGTCGATATTGGTGCCGACCGCGGCGGTGCGCTCGCGCGGCGGCGCGGCGGCGGCGCCGTTGCCCACGGCCAGCAATGCGAGGACGGGCAAGAGCAGCCGCATCGTCATTCACCTCCGCGAAAGCACAAACACCCGATCGGGGGTGGTTGGCAATCGGGGAGCGCAAGGGCGGGAGCGAGATGATGAAACGACTTGGTGCCTTGATGCTCGCGGCCTTCGCCCTGGCGGGCGCCGCCGATCCGCCGCAGGAGCTGGTCGTCAGCGGCGATGGGATCGTCACCGCCATTGTCAACGGCGTCCCCGCCCGCCTGCGCATCGATCCCGCCGTCCCCTCGCTGCCTTTGCTCAGCAGCGCCTGGGCCGAGCGCGCGCAATTGCGGGCCGGCCCTTTCGCCTTCGCCTATATGGTCGGGCCCGAGGTGGTGAACGGGCGCAGCGCCGTCACCCGCATCGCCATCGGCGACGGCGCCGAGCCGCGCCGGCGCCGGGTCGGCTGGACCGAGCGGCCCTTCACCGCGGCGGCCGACGGCGTGGCCGGCCCGGGCGGCCTGCCGCAGCAGATCGTCCGCTTCGTGCTCGGCCCGTCGCGCCCGGGCGAACGCACGGTCGCGCTGCCGATGGCGGACGAAGGCGGCCTGTTCGGCGGCTGGGGACATAGTTATGCAATCGTCGATCTCGGCGGCGCCCCGCTCCGCATCCGCTTCGATCCCCACCATCCGCGCACGCTGGCGACCGCCGGCGCCGGCGTCCGCCTCGCCGCCGCCAATGAGGCGCGGATCGGCGGCGAGGCCGAATCGGTCGAAATCGCCTTCGGCATCTCCCGCCCGGTGCGGACGCTCCATCTCGGCCGGCCGCTCCAGATCGGCCCGTTCGCGATCACGCAGCTCGGCGTGCGCACCTCGGATTTCGGCAATGCCGCCTCGATCCGCGAGGAGGGCGGCGACCCGGACGAGATCGTCGTCACCGCCGACCGCGGCCGCGACAGCGACCGCGACCGCATCGCCATCGGCGCCGACCTGCTCGCCCGCTGCTCCTCGCTCGTGTTCGACAAGCCCGCCCGCCAGATCAGGCTGACCTGCGCCTGACCAGAATCAGCGGCAGGCCGGCGCGCGCCCGGGCACCCAGGGGATGAAGCGGAAGTCGGTCAGCTCGAGTCGCTCGATCGGGTGCGGCCAATGCTCGTAGCTCGGCAGATGGGGGAGGACGATGCAGACGTCGGTCGAGCGGGTGCGGCCGCCGACGGTCATGCGCGCGCGATAGGACAAAGCCCGCCCCTGCCCGTTCTCGACAACCAGCAGCGTGTGCTGGCCGGCGATCGACATGAAGCGCACGCGCACCTCGTTCGGCGGGATCGGCGGCGGCCTGGTGCCGTCCAAATCGCCGACCGGCGTCGCTTCCGGCACCGGCGCGTCGGGCGGAATCATCCCCGCCAGCTGGCGCGCGGCGAGGAGATCGAAGCGGGTCCAGGCGGCCTGGCTCCGCACCGGCGGGCCGGTCCTGCCGCCATCGTCGAACTGGACGGCGACGGCCTCGCCCGGCGCCAGGCTGAGCGCCGGGATGTCCTGGGCGGCAGCCGGGGCGACGGCAAGAAGCAGGGATAAGATCGCGGCGCGGGAACCGATCATGGCATTCTCCACCGATTGTCCGCCGATCCTAGCCCCGCGCGCGGCTGCCCGGAAGGGGCCGCTGGCAGCAGCAAGCTTCCTGCGCCTGCGGAGCGGCGTAACGGCTTCAGCCTCTCTTGCGCGTGCGGGCCGCGCCGCCGCTCGGCTCGCCGACGGCCAGGCGACGGCTGGCCTCGGCGATGAAGGCTGATCGCGTGAGACCGCGTTCCCGGGCGGCCGCGTCGACCACGTCGAGCACGTTCTCATCCATCGTGACGTTGATCCGGAGCGTGCGCCCGGCCGGATACACGACCCGCAACATGACGAAGGCGTCCGCTTCATCCCACTCGGCCTTCACATCGGCCAGCTTCTCCAGCTCATCGGGCGACCGCGCCGCGGGAATTTCCAGACCCGCGTCCACCATCGCCGCAACATGATCCGTGAGAACCCGCTGCGCGGTCTCAACGGCGGCGGAGATCCCGCCATTCTCGACATGGGCGGTGAAGCCGGGAATGTCGGGAACCGTGACGCCGTAGCCACCGCTCTCGTCGCCGAAAATGAAACCCACATAGTGCATGTCGTCCTCCTCGTTCGGGCGCCTAGCGCCAGCCCGCCGCCTTTTCGATCGCTCGCTTCAGCCCCGCAGGTAGGTTCTTTCGAGGATGCGGGACGGTGATCAGGTGCGGCACGCCATCCTTCTTGAAGGTGACATGGCTGCCCTTTTGAGAGACCGCCACCCATCCTTCCTTGCCCAGCCGGCGAATGATCTTCTGGCTCTCATTCATCCGGCGACTTTCCATCAGCGCATATCTATATACACACGAACGGGGCACGGGCAAGTGTTATCGAACATTTAAATACACACGAATATGGGATATGCGGAAGCGGGCGATTACTCCGCGGCCTGCGCCTCCTCCGCCTCGCGCTCGCTCTGCTGGCGCGCCCACATGTCGGCGTAGAGGCCGTTCGCGCGGAGCAATTGCGCGTGGCTGCCGCGTTCGGCGACGCGGCCCTCGTCGAGGACGATGATCTGGTCGGCGTCGACCACGGTCGACAGGCGGTGGGCGATGACGATGCAGGTGCGCCGCGCGGCGACGTCGTGGAGCGTCTCCTGGATCGCCGCCTCGGTGCGGCTGTCGAGCGCGCTGGTCGCCTCGTCGAGGATCAGGATCGGCGGATCCTTCAGCAGCGTCCGCGCGATCGCCACCCGCTGCTTCTCGCCGCCCGACAATTTGAGCCCGCGCTCGCCGACCATCGAACCGTAGCCCGCCGGCAGCGTCATGATGAAATCGTGGATCGCCGCGCCCCTGGCGGCCGCCTCGATCTCGGCCTGGGTCGCGCCGTCCTTGCCGTACCCGATATTGTAGCCGATCGTGTCGTTGAACAGCACCGTGTCCTGCGGGACGATGCCGAGCGCGGCGCGCAGGCTCGCCTGGGTGACCCCGGATATGTCCTGCCCGTCGATCGTGATCCGGCCGGCTTGCGGGTCGTAGAAGCGGAACAGCAGCCGCGACAGGGTCGATTTGCCGGCGCCCGACGGGCCGACCACCGCGGTCATCGTCCCCGGCTTCACCTCGAGGTCGACGCCCTTCAAGATTTCGCGTCCCGGCTCGTAGCCGAAGCGCAGGCCCTCGAGGCGGACGTGGCCGGAGGCGACGCGGAGCTGCGCGGCGTCGGGCGCATCGACGATCTCGGCCGGCGTGTCGACCAGGTCGAACATGGCGTCCATGTCGATCAGGCCCTGGCGGATGGTGCGGTAGACCATGCCGAGCAGGTCGAGCGGCCGGAACAGCTGGGCGAGCAGGGTGTTCACCACCACCACGTCGCCGATCGTGAAGCGGCCCTTGCTCCAGCCCCAGACGACGAAGCCCATCGCGCCGGCCATCATCGCATTGGTGATCAGCGACTGGCCGATGTTGAGCCAGGCGAGCGAGGTCTCGTTCTTGACCGCGGCGTCGGCATAGCGGCGGACGGCGCGGCCGTAGCGCCCCGCCTCGCGCGCCTCGGCGCCGAAATATTTGACCGTCTCGTAATTGAGCAGGCTGTCGACCGCGCGCGCCACCGCGCCGGTGTCGAGGTCGTTCATCGTCACCCGAAGCTTGGTCCGCCAGTCGGTGACCAGCCGCGTGTAGCGGATGTAGAGAGCGACCATGACCGCGGTCGCGGCCACCAGGCCGAGCCCGAACTTGATCCAGAACATGACCAAAACGATGGTCAGCTGCAGCACCGTCGGGGCGATGTTGAACAGCAGGAAATAGAGCATCATGTCGATGCTCTTGGTGCCGCGCTCGACGATCTTGGTGACCGCGCCGGTGCGCCGCTCGAGGTGGAAGCGCAGCGACAGGTCGTGGAGGTGGCGAAAGGTCGTCTCGGCGAGACGCCTTGTCGCGTCCTGGCCGACCCGCTCGAAGATGGCGTTGCGCAGATTGTCGAGCAGCACGCCGCCGAAGCGGGCGCCGGCATAAGCGGCGATCAGCGCGATCGCGATCGCCGCGGCGGGCTCCATGCCGGCGGTCATCCGGTTGATCGCGGCGCCGTAGGCGAGCGGCATGACCAGGGTGGTGATCGCGATCGAGACGATCACCAGCAGCAGCGAGAGGAGGACGCGCGCTCTGAGGCCCGGCTCGCCCGCCGGCCACAAATAGGGCAGGAAGCGCCGCAACGCCGCGAAGCCCGGCTCCGTGCCCTTGCCCGTCTGAATCTCCTCGTCGGCCATCCCGTCTAGATAGGCGCCCGCGCGCCGGGACCCAAATCGCCTGCGAAACGATGGGAACGCCCTGCGTCCCCAGGCATTTAGCCTGGCATGGGAGCGGGCCTTTTCCTGATTGCGATCTTGGGCTGCGGCGAAAGCGATGCGCCGTGCCGCGAGCTCGCGGTCGCGCCGCCGCGCTTCGCCAGCGAGGCCGCCTGCACCGCCGCCACCGCGCGCGTGCTCGAACGCTATCTCGACCTCTCCTACCCCTCGGTCGTCGCCCAGTGCCGCGCGGCCGGCGCGCAGCCCGCGATGCTGCGCGGCAGCGAGGTGATGCGCCCGGACCCGCGCCCGGCGCCGCGCCTGCGCATCGCCAGCGCCGCTAGATCGTCCCGCTGATCGAAAGCGTGAAGATCGGGCCGTAGAAACGGTCGCGGTCCTCGGTGAACAATATGTTGCTGTTGTCGGCGTTGCGCCGGCCGTCGAAGAAGCTGCGCGCGAAGCTTTCGTTGGTGCCGAGCAGATTGTCGACCCCGGCGCGCACCGTCAGCCCGAACACGTTCTTGTGCTCGACGAACAGGCCCAGGCTGCCGGGCGTGTCGAGAAACTGCCAGCTTTGGTCGAGCCGGAACAGGGCCGACTGGCGGTATTGGAAGAAGCCGCCGCCATAGGCCCATTGGGTGCGCGGCACGTCGTGGCGGAAGCTGATGTCGAGCTGGCGGGTCATGTTCTCGTTGATGCCGCGATGGAGGCCGGTCAGCGGGTCGGTCAGCCGGGTCTTCTGGAACTGCAGATTCATGTCGATCTTGGCGCCGGGCACGCCGATCGGGTCGAGGTTGAACGTGCTCGTCCACTGGAAGCCGAGCACCGAGGCGGTGCCGTCGAGATTGCCCGGCGACTGGCCGTTGGCGCCGATCGGGACGACGTCGACGATGTCGCTGATCAGCCGGCCGTAGAGCCGCGCGGTGGCATTGCCCCAGCGCCCCAGGTTGCGGGTCGCCTGGAGCTGCGCGTTCCAGCTTTGCGGCGGGACCAAATTGGCATTGCCGGCATTCTGGGTTCCGGCGCTGACATTGCCCGAGGCGACGAAGTCGAAGAAGTTGAGCTGGCCGACGACGCGCTCGATCCGGGCGCTGATGTCGAGCCCGGGCCGCGGCCGCCAGGCGAGGTTCAAAAAGCCCTTGGGCCGATAGAAGGTGCGCGCGACGCCGCCGGCCCCCTGCTGGGTCAAATGCGAATATTCGGCGCCGAGCGAGGTTTGCAGGGTCAGGTTGGCGGCGAGCGGGCGGCCATAGGTGAGCGCGATCTCGGCGCGCTTCTCCTGCACCGTCGCCGCCGAATCCGGGAACGGCACCGGGACGAAGGTGCCGGCGACGTCGCGGTCGAACAAGGCGTTCTCGACGTCGAGCCGATTGAGCGCGCCTTCCAGGCTCAATTGCCAGTCGGCGCCGCCGCCGCGCCAGCGAAACTCGCCGCGGCCGATCGTCTCGGCTTCGTCGCCGAGCTGGGTGAATCGCTGCCCTTGCGTCGGGGTCGCGTCGGCGAACGCCTGGATCAGCGTTTGGTTGTAGTCGGTATGGGTGGCGCGCCGGACGCCGATCAGCTTCAGCCGGCCGCCGGCCAGGCCGAATTCGTAATCGCCGCCGAACTCGTAATTGCGCTGGCGGTTATGCTCGACGAGGTTGCGGTTGCGGTCGCTCTGGCCGGGGCCCGAGCGCAGCGACACCTCCTCGAGGTCGGTCGGGGTGAGCCCGACCAAAGCGTTGAGGTTGAGCGCCGAGCCGTCGCCGAACGCGCGGTGGATCGTGCCGCTCAGCCGCGCCTGCTCCCCGCTGACGGTCAGCACCTCGTCGCGCACGTCGAGGATCGCGCCCGCCGGCGTGATCACCAGCTCGGGCCCGGCATTGCCGTTGCGGAAGCTGTCGTTGCGCAGGCTCAAGGTGAAATCGGTCCCGCCGAGCGCGCCGTTGACCGAAACTTCGCCGTTGAGCAGCCGCGGCGGCGTCCGGTGGGCGCGGATCTGCGGCCGCCACGCATAGGTGCCGGAAAGGCCGCGCGAGGCGGTGATCACGTTGGCGACCTGGCCCGACAGGCCGGAAACGTTGAGCGTCGCCGCGTCGACGATCTCGATCCGGGTCACGTTCGACGCGCTGATCCGCCGCAATTCGGTGAAGATGTCGGTCGACTTGCCCGAGAAGCGTTCGCCGTTGATCAGCACGTTGGTGCTCGCCTGGCCGAGCCCGCGCCGCTCGGTATCGCCCTGGACGATCGCGAAGCCGGGGACGTTGCTCAGCATGTCGAGCGCGTTCCTCGGCGCGAAGCGGGCGAAATCGGCGGGCGTGTAGGTGCGCGCGCCCTGCTGCGCGGCCGCCGCCGGCGCGGCGGCGGGCGGCGGATCCTGGGCGAAAACCGGCGCGGCCGAAGCGAAGAGGGCAAGCGAGAGGACATGGCGGCCGGACTGGGCCGCGTTCAACCGCGTCATTGGAGGTCTCCCTCTTTGGGCCGTCGTCCCCTACGGCGGTTGCAGTCTTACGCGCTACATTTGTAACACGAGCTTCGCCCGGCGAACCTGAACGCCAGCCGAACGGCCAAGGCGATCCGCGCCCGCCGGAACGCCTTTTCGACCAAGAGGTTTTTCCCTTCGACGAGCGCCGCGCGCGAAAGGAACGAGTGATGTCCGAGACCGAAATTGTCGAAATGATCCACGAGGACGACCTGCCCGGACACGAGAGCAGGCTCGAGCCGAAGCCCGATTGGGAGCCCTTATATCCCGGCTCCGGCCGGCTCGAAGGCAAGGTCGCTTTGGTCACCGGCGCCGACAGCGGCATCGGCCGCGCGGTCGCCGCCTTGTTCGCGCGCGAGGGCGCCGACATCGCCATCCTCTATCTGTGCGAGCATGACGACGCGGCCAGGACGAAGCGGATCGTCGAGGCCGAGGGCCGCAAGGCGATCGCCATCGCCGGCGACCTTGGCGAGCGGGATTTCTGCCGGTCCGCGGTCAAGGAAGTGGTGGCAAAGCTCGGCGGGATCGACGTCCTCGTCAACAATGCCGGCGAGCAGCACCCCGACGAGGACATCGCCGACATCACCGAGGAGCAGTTGAAGCGCACCTTCCAGACCAACATCTTCTCGATGTTCTTCCTCACCCAGGCGGCCCGCCCGCACCTGAAACCGGGGTCGGCGATCGTCAACTGCACCTCGATCACCGCTTATGAAGGCTCGAAGGAGCTGCTCGACTACAGCGCGACGAAAGGCGCGATCACCGCCTTCACCCGCTCGCTCTCGGAAAATCTGGTCGGCGAGGGGATCCGGGTCAACGCCGTCGCGCCGGGGCCGATCTGGACCCCGCTCAATCCCTGCGGCGGCTCCACCCCGGAAAAGATGAAGGATTTCGGCAAGTCGACGCCGATGGGGCGGCCCGGCCAGCCCAACGAGGTCGCGCCCTCGTTCCTGTTCCTCGCCTGCGAGGATTCGCGCTACATGTCGGGCCAGGTCCTCCACCCCAATGGCGGCACGATCGTCGGCAGCTAGACCCCTGCGGTAACGGGGAATATAGCGTCGCGAGAAACGGGGAGACGGACATGCGCGCAGTGGCGGGAATCATTTGCGGATTGGTCGCGGGCCTGGTCGTCACGATCCTGGTCGGCATCATCGGCGTCGGCGCGACCTTCACCGTGCCGGCCGGCATGGATCCCGCCAATACGCGCCAGATTCTCGAAGCCTTCGCCGGCATGCCGCCGGGATCGCAGGTCGCGCTGGCGATCGCGTGGCTGGCCGGCGCACTCGTCGGCGCGCTGGTCGCCAAGATGATCGCGCGCAAGGCCTGGGCGGCGTGGGTCGTCACCATTTTGATGACGCTCTACTTCGGTCTCAGCTCGCTCACCCTTCCCTTGCCGATCTGGGCCAAGGCGCTGTGGATCGTGGCCCCGCTCCTCGGAGGCTTCATCGGCGACCGGTTGGTGAGGGCCGCCCCGCCGGCCGCCACGGCCGACCCGGCGGCCGAAATCTGAGCCGCTGGCCGCCTTTGTCGCGGGAGCGCGACGGGGCGACCATCGTCGCGCTGCACCTGTTCTCGCAGGTCGTCGGCAAGGTGCCGACCGCTTTGCTGCCGTGGCGCAACCATGGCTGGCACGTGACCCTGCACGTGACGCCGCGCGGCCTCAGGACCGAGATCATCCACGCGCCGGGCGGGGCCTTCACGCTCGCTTTCGACTTCGCCGACGACCTCTTCGTGCTCGAATCCGCGGCGGCGCGGATGACGGCGCCGCTCGCATCGATGTCCGTCGCCGATTTCCACAGGCTCGTGATGACGCTTCTGCGCCAGGCCGGCCACGATTTACATATCCACGCGGCGCCCAACGAGATCGATCCCGCCATTCCGTTTGCCGAGGACAAGGAGGTTCGGACCTACGACCCGGACAGCGCCCGGCGCCTCCACGGCGCGCTGGTGCAGGCCGACCGCGTCCTGCGCCTGTTCCGTTCGGGCTTCCTCGGCAAGGCGAGCCCAGTCCATTTCTTCTGGGGCGGCTTCGATCTCGCCGTCACCCGCTTCTCCGGCCGCACGGCGCCGCCCCACCCCGGCGGCATCCCCAATTTGCCCGACGCCGTGATCCGCGAGGCCGAAAGCCACGAAAATTCGAGCGCCGGCTTCTGGCCCGGCGGCGCCTCGTTCGCGGGCGAACCCTTCTTCTATTCCTACGCCTATCCGCCGCCCGAAGGCTTTGCCGAGGCGAAAGTCGAGCCCGCAGCCGCGCATTTCGGCGGCGATTTCGGCGAGTTCGTGCTCGATTATGAGGCGGTGCGCACCGCCGAAGATCCCGACGCGGCTTTGCTCGCCTTCCTGCAGAGCACCTACGAGGCCGCGGCGAACCTGGGCCATTGGGACCGCGCCGCGCTCGATTGCGCGATCGGGCAGCCCGGCGTGCCGCGCGCGGTCTAGGAGCAGATCAATGAGCGTCGCATTCCGCCGCGAGAGCGATGAAGAGCATAAGGAGCCGCGGTTCGAGCTGCCGATCCCGGTCGGCCCCAATCTCGTCACCGCCGCCGGCCTGAGGCAGGCGCAAGCGCGCGTCGCCGAGCTCGAAGCCGCGATCGCCGCCGAAGCGGACGCCGAACGCCTCGCTGAGCTGCAACGCGACCTGCGCTACCGGCGCACCCGCCTCGCCACCGCCGAGCTCGCCCCGCCGCCGCCGCAAGGCGAAGCCGCCTTCGGCAGCCGCGTCACCTTCCGCATGAACGGCGCCGAGCGCATCCTCGACCTCGTCGGCGACGACGAGGCGGACCCGGCCGCCGGCAAGATCGCCTTCTCCGCCCCGCTCGCCCGCGCCCTGATCGGCGCCGGCCCGGGCGACTTTTCCGACTTCGCCGGCAAGGCCGACGCAATCGAGGTGGTCGCGGTCGGCCGAATCGAAGGCTGAGCCCGATCGGTTTCAATCCATGGCGGAGCGTAGGCCGAGGTGCTCGACGAAGGGGTCGAAGTCGCGGTCGCTGTAGAGAAGCGGCAGGCCATCGGCGATACAGCGCGTGGCGATGAGCGTATCGATCGTCTTGCGGATGGTGATGCCTCGGGCGCGCAGGCGCCGGAAATTCCGCGCGGCTTCGATCGCGATGTCGCCGTCGCAAATCGTCACCAAGTGAAGATGGGAGAGAAGCACGCGCGTCGTGTCGAAGTGACGCTCGCTCCTGCAACCCTGCAGAACTTCCGCCAGAATGAGATCGCCGACAGCCAGTTGATCGGACCAGAAAAGCTGCTCCAGCCGAACCGTCTCGGGAGAATCTGCGTCATTGAGGTAGTCGATCCAAACGCTTGAATCGACCAGGATCATTAGTCGCGCCGCATCGCGTCGAGATCGCCCTCCCAACCGATGCCGCGAAGCTTGCGGAGCTTGGCTTGCGCATCGAGCCGCACGAGTGCGCGAAGACCGCGCTCGACCGCCTCGCGCTTCGTCCGCACGCCGGTTACCTCGAGTGCCTGGGCCATGAGGGTGTCATCGATGTCGATATTGGTCCGCATGTGTATAGAGTACGCATTTCATACACATTGGGCAAGGCCTAACTCCCCAAAAACGGAAACGGCGAGATCGTCTTGCGGCCCGGGTCGATGCTGAGTGTGCGGCCGGCGGGCGGCGCGGCGCGCTGGGGGCAGCGGACGCGCGGGCAGATCGCGCAGGCCGGGCCGATCGGCGTCACATAGGGATTGGTGAGGTCGAGCCCGTCGGCATAGGCGATCCGCGGCGCGTGGGCGACGTCGCAGCCGAGGCCGATCGCCAGCTGGCTGTCCTCCCGCGGGTCGAGCCGGACCGAGCGCTCGACCGTCCGGCCGATGGTGAAGAAGCGCTGGCCGTCGGGCGTCTCGACGATCTGGGTCACCACCCGCCCCGGCGTCTGGAAGGCGCCGTGCAAATTCCAGCGCGGGCAGGTGCCGCCGAAGCGCGAGAAGGGAAAGGCCTCGCCGGCGAACCTTTTCGAGATGTTCCCGGCGGCGTCGACCCGGAGCATGAAGAAGGGGATGCCGCGCGCGCCGTTTCTATTCAACGTCGTGAGCCGGTGCGCCACCTGCTCGACGCTGGCGCCGAACGAAGCGCAGAGGCGGTCGAGGTCGTAGCGCTGCGCCTCCGCCGCCGCGAGGAAGGCGGCGTAGGGCATCATGATCGCCGCCGCGGCATAATTGGCGAGGCTCATGTGGAGCAATTTGCGGGTCGGCTCGTCGGGCGCGGCGGCGGCCTCGATCATCTGCGCCAGCAGCGGCTTCAGCTCGAGCAAGGCGAGTTGGTAGGCGAGCGCGAAGGTGCGGCTCTCGGGCCGCAGCAGCGCCGAGAGCATCAGCCGCTTGCGGTGCAAATCGTAATGCTGGCTCGCCGCCTCGATCAGCTCGGGCGGGACGATCCGCGCCTCGACGCCATAGGCCTCCTTGAGCCGGCGCCGCAGCGGCTCGGCGATGGTCAGCGGGTCGCCGAGCGCGCCGGCCAGCGTCTCGGCCGCCTCCTCGAGCGGCGCGAAATGGTTGCGCTGCGCCTGGATGAAGTCGCGCACCCAGCTTTGCGGCGCGATTCCCGACCGCTCCGCGTCGTCGGCCGCCGGCTGGCGCCGGGCTTCGACCAAAGCCGCGTAGAGCCGCGACACGGCGTCGGCGGCGGCCGGCGCGTTGTGCGCCATCTCGACCAGCTCGTAGCGCGGCACGCCCGCCGCGCCGAACATCGGATCGGCGAAGATCTCGGCGAGCTGGGCGACCTCGGTCCCCTCGCCGCCCTCGGCCGCGAAGCTCTTGAGGTCGACGTCATAGGCCTGCGCCAGCCGCAGCAGCACGCTTGCGGTCGCCGGCCGCTGGTTGCGCTCGAGATGGTTGAGGTAGGAAGGCGAGACGCCGATCTCGGCCGCCATCGCGCTCTGGTTGAGCCCGAGCTCGCGCCGCAGCCGCCGCAGCGGCCGGCCCAGGAACAGCTTGCGCTCCGCCATCTCGTCATGATGTCAAAAATTTACAGAGGTCGCAAGTCGTAACGCGACAACACGACCCTTTTCGCGGCTGCCTCCGGCCTGATTCAGTGCTTCTACGTGTCAAGTTTGTAAAGTTAAGGACCGCCCATGACCGACTTCAGCGCCGTCGTCCCCGCCCCGCCTGGCCGTTTCGACGGGATCGAGCGTCCCTACAGCGTCGCCGAGGTCGAGCGGCTGCGCGGCTCGGTGCCGGTCGAGCACAGCCTCGCCCGGCGCGGCGCCAACCGTTTGTGGGAGCTGCTCCACAGCGAGGATTATGTGCAGGCGCTCGGCGCGGTCACCGGCAACCAGGCGATGCAGATGGTCCGCGCCGGCCTGAAGGCGATCTACCTCTCGGGCTGGCAGGTCGCCGCCGACGCCAACACCGCCGGCGCGATGTACCCCGATCAGTCGCTCTACCCGGCCAATGCCGGCCCCGAGCTTTGCCGCCGCATCAACCGCACCCTGCAGCGCGCCGACCAGATCGAGCACATGGACGGGAAGCCGGACCGCGACTGGTTCGCGCCGATCCTCGCCGATGCCGAAGCGGGCTTCGGCGGGCCGCTCAACTGCTTCGAGATCATGAAGGCCTATATCGAGGCGGGCGCCGCCGGGGTCCATTTCGAGGACCAGCTCGCCGCCGAGAAGAAATGCGGCCATTTGGGCGGCAAGGTGCTGATCCCGACCCAGGCGCACATCCGCAACCTCGACGCGGCCCGCCTCGCCGCCGACGTCTGCGGCGTCCCGACGCTGCTGGTCGCCCGCACCGACGCCGAGAGCGCCCGGCTGATCACCTCCGACGTCGACCCGCGCGACCGCATCTTCCTGACCGGCGAGCGCACGAGCGAAGGCTTCTTCCGCCTCGAGGAGGGCACCGGCCTGGCCCATTGCATCGCGCGCGGCCTCGCCTTCGCGCCCCATGCCGATCTGCTCTGGTGGGAGACCAGCCATCCCGATCTGGGCGAGGCGCGCGCGTTCGCCGAGGCGATCCAGCGCCGCTATCCCGGCAAGCTGATGGCCTATAATTGCTCGCCCAGCTTCAACTGGGCGGCCAGGCTCGACGCGGCGACGATCGCCCGCTTCCAGCGCGAGCTGGGCGCGATGGGCTACAAGTTCCAGTTCGTCACTTTGGCCGGCTTCCACAGCCTCAACCATTCGATGTTCGAGCTGGCGTCGGGCTATCGCGACCGCGGCATGGCGGCCTATTGCGAGCTGCAGCAGGCGGAGTTCGCCAGCGAGGGTGCCGGCTATACCGCCACCCGCCACCAGCGCGAGGTCGGCACCGGCTATTTCGACCTGGTCGCGCAGACCCTGGCGGGCGGCGAGGCATCGACCACCGCGCTCGCCGAATCGACCGAATCCGCCCAGTTCACCGACAGCGCGCCCGAGCGCGCCGCCGCGTAAGGAGAGAGAAGATGAAACGCTATTGGGTTGTCGGGGGCGAATATCAGGATCCGGATTTCCGCGCCTTGATTCCGGGCACCGAAAGGATGGTCGGGCCGTTCGAGGACGAGCGCAAGGCGCGCAACGAATGGATCCGCCTCACTTATTGCCCAAACGTCACCGCCACGACGCGCTACAGCATCGCGGCGGAGGCACGGTGAGCGGTGCCGATTTGGACGACCGGCCGGCGCGCGCTACAGTGCCGGACATGGAGCGTTCTCACGACATATTGACGCCGGAGGCGCTGGCCTTCGTCGCCGGCCTTCACCGCCGCTTCGACGGCCGCCGCCAGGAATTGCTCGCGGCGCGCGTGGAGCGGCAGAAGGCGTTCGATGCGGGCGCCCTGCCCGATTTCCTTGCCGAGACCGCGCACATTCGCGCCGGCGACTGGC
>JAXDPI010000015.1:0-62851 GCA_034668465.1 Sphingomonadales bacterium | reverse complement strand
CGAAGGCGCCGCACAAAGAGGAGATGTCGCTGTCGAAACGCTTGGAGAGCTTGACGATGCGAATCCTTGTGCCGGGGTCGGGGCGGGGAATGCGGACGCTCTCGATGAACTCGCCGGGCCGGCGGTCCTGCCTGCCGTAGGACAGGAAGAAGTTTTCCAGGGGCATGGTTCGCCGTTCGCTGCCCTGCCGCAGCACCAACTCGGCGCCCAAGGCGATCAAGGCGGGGGGCATGTCGCCGATCGGGGAGCCATTGGCGATATTGCCGCCGATCGTGCCGGCGTTGCGGACCTGAAGGCCGCCGATGCGGCGGACCAGCTCGCCCAGATCCGGGTGAAGGCGGGCAAGCGCTTCCTTCGCCTCGGAATAGCGCACGCCCGCACCGATCGTGAGGCTCTCGGGCCCTTCCTCGATCCGCTGCAGATCGGCGATGTCGCCGATGAAGATAATGGTCCCGAGATCCTCGAGGCCCTTGGTCACCCAAAGCCCGACATCGGTGGCCCCGGCGACGATCCGCGCCTCGGGATGCGCGATCAGCAGCGCCGCCAGCTCGTCCGGGGTCCGCGGCGCGAACCAGCCGGCCCCCGCGCAAGCGGGCGCGATCGTGCGAAGCAGAGCGGCGATTTCGCGATCGTCGGTGGACCTTGGCGGGTTGGCCTCGCCGGCGTCCAGAATCGGGCCGTAGCCGGTGCAGCGGCACAAATTGCCCGCGATGACATCCTTGACGGGCGTATCTTGGGTCCCGACCGCGCCGATGCTGCGCGCGTAGAGCGACATCACGAAACCCGGCGTGCAGAAGCCGCATTGCGAACCGTGGCCGTCGGCCATCGAGCGCTGGACGGGATGGAGCGTGCCGCCCCGCGACAGGCTCTCCACGGTCCTGAGCGCCTTGCCGTCGAGCATCGGCAGGAAGAGGATGCAGGCATTGACCGCGCGCCACCTGACCGCGTCGCCGTCGAGCTCGCCGAGCACCACGGTGCAGGCGCCGCAATCCCCCTCGGCGCAGCCTTCCTTGGTGCCGGTGCGGCGGAGCGTGTAGCGCAGAAAATCGAGGACGGTGCCGGTGGGATCGGGGTCTTCGACCTCGATCACCTCGCCGTCGAGGAGGAAGCGGATCATCTCGGGCTCCCCGCCGCGATCCAGGCGCCCAGCCTCTGCCGCTCGGCCTGGGTCATGTGGGTGGGATTGCCCAGCGGCATCGCCTCGGAATCGACCGCCATCGCCTTGATCCGGGCCGAGGCGGCGCTGACATGCTCCCAGCTGTCCAGCGCCACGCCGCGCGGCGGCTGCGGCACGTTGTGGCAGGCGGCGCAATGGGTGGCCAATATCGGCGCGATCTCGGCATAGGTGGCATTTTGGGCCGGTGCCGGCGGCGTGCGCCCGCTTTTCTCCAGCGTGACGTAGGTGACGCTGGCGAGCGCGAGGACCGTTGCCAGGGCGATCGCCCAACCCGTCGGCTGTCCGCGGCCGCGCAGGTTGAAGACATGACGGACGGCCACCCCCGTCAGCCCGAGCAAGGCGAGCACCAGCCAGGGCCGCTCGGCGCCATAGGTCATCGGGTAATGCGGGCTGATCATGATGAACAGCGCCGGCAGCGTCATGTAATTGTTGTGCAGCGAGCGCTGCTTGGCCGCCGCGCCCAGCGCCGGATCGGGGGTGCGCCCGGCGACCAGATCGGCCACGACCTTGCGCTGGTTGGGAATGATGATGAAGAACACGTTGGCGACCATCACCGTGCCGATCATCGCCCCGACGTGCATATAGGCCGCGCGCGCGCTGAACAGGCTGTCGAGCAGGGAGGCGGCAAACAGCAGGCAGACGAACCAGAAGGCGCCGAGCGCCAGATTGCTGGACCCGACCGGCGAGCGGCACAGCAGATCGTAGACCAGCCAGCCGAGCGCCAGCGCCGCCAGGCCGATGGCGATCGCCGCGGCCGGGCTCAGCGCCGCCCTGGCCGGATCGATCAGGAAGCTTTGCGCACCGACATAATAGATCAGCACCAGCAGCGAAAAGCCGCTGATCCAGGTGAAATAGGCCTCCCATTTGAACCAGTGCAGCTGCTCGGGCATCGCCCTCGGCGCGACCTGGTATTTCCGGTTGTGATAGAAGCCGCCGCCATGGACCGACCACAATTCGCCCGAAGCCTCGCCCTCGGCCGGCGCCTTCAGATGATTGTCGAGCCACACGAAATAGAAGCTCGACCCGATCCAGGCGATGCCCGCGACCAGATGCAGCCATCGGATCGCGAGATTGAGCCATTCCGCGAGGTCGAAGGCCATCTTCAGCTGCCCCGGTAGGTCGAATAGCCATAAGGGGAGACGAGCAGCGGCACATGATAATGCCCGCCATCCGCCGCGATGCCGAAATCGACCGCCACCTCGTCGAGGAAGGGCGGATCGGGCAGCGTGACGCCGAGGCCGCGGAAATAATCGGCCACCGAAAAGCGGATCGTGTAGCGCCCGGGCGCAAGCGCGCCCTGCGCCAGCTCGGGGCAACGGCCGTCGGCGTTGGTGGTGCCCCGCTTTATCTCGCCGTCCGGCCCGCTGAGCGCCACCGTCACGCCCGCCGCGGGACGGCCGTGCATGGTGTCGAGAATATGGGTGCTGAGGCTGGTCATGCCGCGTCTTCCTTTCGCCCGATCAGCCTCAACCGGCTGACTCCTCCGTCGGGGATGATGTTCAGCCGCACGAAGCGGACGGGACCTGGGTCGGCCAGCCCGTCGCGAAAGACATGGAGCTTGTCCGCCTCGAGCTTCACTTCGGGGAGCAGCAGCGGCCAGCTCTCGGAGGCGGCCGCGATCTCCTCCGGCGAGCCGTTCGCGCTTGCCGCCGCCTGAAGGAAGCAGCGGTCCGGATAATTGCCTTTGAAAAAGGCGGTATCGATGACGACTTCCTCGATGCGCCCCGGAGCGCCCAGCTCCAGCACCGCCCAGTCATGCCCGGGCTCGCGCCGCCGCCGCGTCTCCCAGCCGTCGCCCATGTTGACGCCGCGGCCGGGCGCGGTCAGGTTTTCTATGCAGCCGTAATGCTCGTCATTGGCAATGATGCCGCGGCCGCCATTCTCCATGGCCAGCAGGTCGATTGGCGCGTCCGGGTCGACCGTCAACCAGTCCTTGGCGACCCGGCCCCAGACGCGCAGCCGGGCCACGCCGCCGTCGGGAAAGATGTTGAGGCGGACATGCGTCACGGGCTCATCATGCTCGATCGCGACATAGACGCGGTCGTCTCCCTTGAGCGCGAGGCGCCGGGTGACCTTCGTCCAGCCCGCCTCATCGTCCGGAACCGCCTGGTCGCTTCGGCAGACCTCGATCTCGGCGCCCGGCGGGTAGTTGCCGGTAAAATGCCTGGTGTCGATTTCGAAGCCGGCGACCAGCCCCGGCACCCCGAGACGGATCACGCACCAGTCGTGGCCGGGCGTCCGCTTGCGCCGGCTCTCCCACCCATCCATCCACTTGCCGTTCTCGTCATACTTGTCCGGAATGAATTGGGGTTCGGCGGGGTCGATCAGCCGCGCCTTGTCGGCGAAGAAATCGTCGGTCGCATAGGTCACCTCCGCCCCCAGGCGGGGCTGGGCCAGATTGACATAGTGCCGGCGCAGATCTTCGAACATGCTCATCCCGGATCGAACAGGGCCGCAAGGCGGAATCCAGCGATACGATGAATCTGCTCCATGGCGGTAGCAAACTCGGCCTCGGCGTCGTTTTCCAGCCGGGCCGCGAATGCCGCCAGGATATCGGCGCGCGAGAGGCCGGCGACCGCGATGACGAACGGATGACCGAAGCGGGCGAGATAGGCCGCGTTCAGCTCCCCGAAGGCGGCGAGCTCTTCCGGCGAGCATTGGTCGAGGCCGGCACCGCGTTGCTCCCGAACCGACGCCTCCGCCATCCGGCCCGCGACCGCGAGCTGCGGGTGGGCGCGGATCAGCGCGAGCTTTTGCGCGCGCGGCGCCTCGTCGACGGCCTCGCGCATCGCCTGCGCCAGCACCTCCCGGTCGTCGAGCGCGCCGCCCGCCGCCGCGGGCCACACCGCCTCCGCCACCCAAAGCGAATCCTCATAGACGGTGCCGAACCGGGCGACGAAGGCGTCGCGGGTCAGCGCGCTAGGCCGCATGCGGGTGCGTCGCGCGCCAGTGACGCGCGATGTCGATGCGCCGGCAGAACCACACGTCCTTGTGGCCGGCCGCATGGCGCAGGAACCGTTCGAGCCCGGCGAGCTTGCCCGGCCGGCCCGCGAGCCGGCAATGGAGCCCGACCGACATCATCTTCGGCCGCTCCGTCCCTTCCGCATAGAGGGTGTCGAACGTGTCGCGCAGATAGGCGAAGAACTGATCGCCGGTCTGCATGTTCGCGGATGCGAACCGCATGTCGTTGGTTTCCAGCGAATAGGGGACGATCAGGTGGCTCTTGCCCGCCACCTTGGTCCAGAACGGCAAATCGTCCGAATAATCGTCCGCGTCGTAGAGAAAGCCGCCCTCTTCCGCGACGATCCGGCGGGTGTTGGGGCTGGTCCGGCCGGTGTACCAGCCGAGCGGGCGCTCGCCTGTCAATTGCCGGTGCACGTCGATCGCGCGCGCCATGTCCGCGCGCTCGTCGGCCTCCGGCACGTTTTGATAGTTGATCCACCGCCAGCCGTGCGACGCGATCTCGTGCCCGGCCTCCAGAAAGGCATCGACGACCGCCGGGTTGCGCTGCATCGCCAGCGCGACGCCGAACACGGTCAAGGGAATATCGTAGCGCGCGAACAGCCGCAGCAGCCGCCAGACGCCGGCGCGCGAGCCATATTCGTAGATCTGCTCCATGCTCATGTGCCGCGCGCCCGGCACGGGCGCCGCATTGGGGATGTCGGAGAGGAAGACTTCGGCGCCCGCATCCCCGTCGAGGACATTCGCTTCGGCACCTTCCTCATAGTTCAGCACGCATTGGACGGCGATGCGCGCGCCGCCCGGCCACCCCGCATGCGGCGGCGCGCGGCCGTAGCCGGCCAGGTCGCGAGGGTAGCTATCCTGAGTCACATGCACCGCCTATCAAACATGCTAGAGCATCGTGCGCTGATCCGCATCATCTCGTCATGCCGGGCTTGACCCGGCATCCACCTTCTCTTCCGCAACGGCTAGGAAGAAGGTGGACCCCGGGTCAAGCCCGGGGTGACGATTCAGGTTTTGCGCAGGCCGCTCTGGATGAAATGGAGCTACCGGGTGCACAAGTCGAAACGCGCCATCGGCCAAATTGCCGGTGCGCAGTTGAAGGAAGATGGATGCGCGAACTCACCCCAGAGCCGCTGACCGCCGAGGCCTTCGCAGCCTTCGGCAGCGTGATCGAGGCCAGTGACGAGGCCGTGAAGCTGGACATCAACCAGGGCCACGCAATCCGCTACGACCGGCTCGCCGAGATCGACGTCGCGGACGGCGGGGGCAGCGGCGTGATCAGCCTGTTCCGCGCCCGGCCGCTGGCCGAGCCGGTGCTGAGAATGTTCGAGCGCCACCCCTTAGGCAGCCAGAGCTTCGTCCCGCTGAGCGGTCGGCCCTACCTCGTCGCAGTGGCTCCCGCGGGTGCTTTCGACGTCGCCAAAGTCCGGCTGTTCCGCGCCGAAGGACACCAAGGCGTTCACTACCGCAAGGGCGTCTGGCATCACTTCCTGCTCGTCCTCGACGAGAGCGATTTCCTCGTCCTCGACCGCGCCGGCCCCGGCGACAATTGCGACGAAATCGCGCTCGGGTCCGACGAGGAAGTTCGGGTGAGGCCTGGACCCTAGATCACAGCGAAGTCCGAAGTCGTGAGCGGCGGGACATTGCTGAGCGTCGCGATGAGCACCGCAGCGTCGCTCCCCGTTCCGTCGGCGTCCCAGAACAGCCGCCCGTCGTCGGTGTCGAAGAGGAACTGGCCGCTCGCATTCGACGCCGTCGGGTCCGATCCCGAGACCAGCGAAACCGATCCGCCTGCGACCAGGCCGCCGCCGAAGCTGCTGGCCAATATCTGGATCAGGTCGGTACCGCTGACAAAGTCGGTGATCTCGTCCGGTCCATCGAGGGGCGAGTCGAAGGAGAAGGTGTCCACGCCGGCACCGCCGGTCAGCACGTCGGAGTCAACGCCGCCATTCAGGAGATCATTGCCGCCGCCGCCATCGAGGCTGTCGATGCCCTCACCGCCCGACAGGATGTCGTCGTCATTGCCGCCCGCGATGATGTCGTTGCCGGCTTCTCCGGTCAGATTGTCCAGGCCGTCGCCGCCCGACAAAAGGTCATCGCCATTCTCGCCAAAGAGGATGTCATTGCCGGCCTGGCCAAGCAGCTGGTCGTTGCCGTCGCCGCCCGACAGCTGGTCGTCGTCATTGCCGCCGTCGATATAGTCGTCGTCCTCATTGCCGTACAAATTATCGACGCCGTCGCCGCCATAGATGAAATCGGCGCCGGCCAGGCCGAAGGCGGAGTCGGCGCCGGCGAACGCATTGATCGTGTCGCCGCCGACCGTACCGGTCAAGCTATCGTCTCCCGCCGTGCCGTTGATCGTCTCGCCCGGCGGTGCGGATCCATTGGGCGGATAGCCGGGCAGGAAGTTGGCGTCGGTGAAGTCGCCGGCAGTGGTGTTCTGGAAGACGACCAGCGTCTCCCAGTTCGCGCCGCCGGCGGTGCCGTCCTGGTCCCATTGGAGCACGGTGTCGGAGCCGGTCTGCTGCAGCCGCAGGAAGCCGCCCGAGCCGAACGGGTTGGAGCTGCCGTCCCAGCCCGAGAGCTGGTCCAGCAATGCCCCGTCGGCGCCCGATAGCCGGAACATGTCGCCGCCGCCGCCGGTCGTGAAGTCGGTGACGATGATCGCCGCAGCGCCGATGTTTGCATAAGCCAGCTCGATCGTGTCGCTGCCGCTGCCGGTGGTGATCGTACTCGCGGAGGTGCGATAATAATGGATGATCGTGTCGTTGCCGCCGCCGCCGTTGATCGTCTGCCCTCCGTCGGAGGAGCCGGCAATGATCAGGTCGTCGCCGAGGCCGCCGACAAAGCTGTTGACCCCGATGGAGTCGGACAGGAAGTCCGCGCCGTCGCCCCCGTCGAGGCTGTCGTCGCCCTCGCCGCCCGACAGCTGGTCGTCGTCGTTGCCGCCCGCGATGATGTCGTTGCCGGCTTCTCCGGTCAAAATGTCCTCGCCGTCGCCGCCCGACAATTGGTCATCGCCATTCTCGCCGAAGACGATGTCGTTGCCAGCCTGGCCGAGCAGCTGGTCGTTGCCCTCGCCGCCCGACAGCTGGTCGTCGCCGTTGCCGCCCGCGATGATGTCGTCGCCGCCCTCGCCGTTCAGGAGGTCGACGCCGTCGCCGCCATCGATGAGATCGGCGCCGGCCCGGCCGGCGACGGTATCATTGCCGCCGAGCGCATTGATCGTGTCGTCGCCGATCGTGCCGATCAGCGTTTCCCCGTTATTGGTGCCGGTGATCGTCTGGCCCGCCGGTGCGGATCCATCGGGCGGATAGCCGGGCAGGAAGTTCGCGTCGGTGAAATTGCCCACATTCGTGTTCTGGAAGACGACCAGCGTCTCCCAGTTCGCGCCGCCGGCGGTGCCGTCCTGGTCCCATTGGAGCACGGTATCGGTGCCGCTCTGCTGCAGCCGCAGGAAGCCGCCCGAGCCGAACGGGTTGGAGCTGCCGTCCCAGCCGGAGAGCTGGTCCAGCAGTGCCCCGTCGCCGCCCTCGAGCCGGAATATGTCGCCGCCGGAGCCGGTCGTGAAGTCGGTGACGGTGATCGCCGCAGCGCCGACGTTCGCATAAGCGAGCTCGATCGTGTCGCTGCCGCTGCCGGTGGTGATCGTGCTCGCGGAGGTGCGATAATAATGGACGATCGTGTCGTTGCCGCCGCCGCCGTCGATCGTCTGCGCTCCGTCGGAGGAGTCGCCGGTAATCTGGTCGTTGCCAAGGCCGCCGTTCAGCACGTTGGTCCCAAGGCCGCCCGACAGGGAATCCTGGCCGTCGCCGCCGTCGAGACTGTCGTCGCCGTCGCCGCCGTCGAGCGTGTCGTCGCCATCGCCGCCCGACAAGAGGTCATCGCCATTCTCGCCCAAAACGAAATCATTGCCGGCCTGGCCGGACAATAGGTCATTGCCGTCGCCACCCGACAGGAAGTCGCCGTCATTGCCGCCGGCAAGAACGTCGTTGCCGGCGTCGCCGAACAAGGAGTCGAAGCCGTCGCCACCCGACAGCTGGTCATTGCCATTGCCGCCAGCGAGGCTGTCGTTGCCGGCCTGGCCGAACAGCTGGTCGTTGCCGGCGTCGCCGCTCAGAAAGTCGGAGCCGTCGCCGCCATCGATGAGATCGGCGCCGCCCAGGCCGTAGACGGTATCATCGCCGCCGAGCGCGCTGATCGTGTCGTCGCCGGGCGTCCCGGTCAGCGTATCGTCCCCAGGGGTGCCGACGATCACGGCTCCCGGGTCGTTTTCGCCCTCGACCGTGATCGTAATGGTGGAGGTCGACTGGGCGCCATGTTCATCCTCGATGGTGTACTCGACGATAACTTCCGCGGTCTCGCCCTCTGCAAGATCGTCGAAATCGGAGCCTGGATCGAACTGGACCTGGTTGCCGACCACCGAGGCGGTGCCCTGGCCCGCCGGGGCGGAGGCGGCGGTCACGGTGAGGACCGCGCCGTGGTCGACGTCGGTGTCGTTGGCAAGCACGTCGATCAGGACGACCTCGTTCTCGCCGGCCGTGGCCGCATCGGGATTGGCGGTCGGGGCGTCGTTGACGCCGGCGATGTGGAACACCAGCGTGCCGGTGTCGCTGCCGTCATTGTCGGAGACGGTATAGTTGAAGCTGTCCTGGACGTTCTCGCCCTGAGCGAGCGCCTGCGCCGAGGCGAACAGGGTGTAGCTGTAGGTGCCGTTGGAATTCATCGTCAGCGTGCCGTAAGTGCCGGTGAAGGTGCCGCCGGTCACCGTGAGCGGGTCGCCGTCGAAATCGAAATCATTGTCTTTCACGCTCGCGGAGCCGCTCGAGTAGGTGCCGGTGTCCTCGTCGATCGAGACATGGTCGTCGGCCGCGACCGGGGCGTTGTTGCCGCTGCCGATGTTGATGACGCGGTCGGCGAAGACCAGCCGCTCGACGCGGATCACCCGGTCGTGGCCGTCGGGACCGGCGCCGCCGAGGTGGAGGATGTGCAGATAGCCGGCGGCGCTGAAGAAGGAATATTCGCCAATCGAACCGGAATAGCGGGCGGTGTCGAACCCGTTGCTGCCGTCGATGATGTCGTCGCCCCCGCCGCCGGTGAAATCGTCATTGCCGTTCTCGCCGGTCAGATTGTCGTTGCCGGCGCCGCCCAAAATGGTGTCGTTGCCGTTGCCGCCGGTGATCGTGTCGTCGTCGCCGCCGCCGTCGATCGAGTCGTTGCCGTTGCCGCCGTCGATCGTGTCGTTGCCGGTTCCGCCCGCGATCGTGTCGTTGCCGTTGTCGCCGTCGATCGTGTCGTTGCCGCTGCCGCCGAGCAGCGTATCGTTGCCGTTGCCGCCGTTGATTACGTCGTTGTCGGCGCCGCCGTCGATCGTGTCGTTGCCGTTACCGCCATTGAGCGTGTCGTTGCCGCCGAGGCCGTTGATCACGTCGTCGCCGTTGGAGCCGTTGATGGTGTTGTTGCCATTCGTTCCGTTATAGGTAGGCACATCCGTCTCCTCTTCTCTTCGCTCCAAACGGTGGCAGTCGGGAAAAGCAAAGGCGTACAACCGCAACTGCGACGTCCGCGCCGCAGTTAAGGCGTTTTACCGTAATATTACTGTATCCCCGGCCCTTATTCCCACTGTGTCGCGCAACATTCAAACAAGACTTCGGACGCTCGCGACTCGCTCTCATTCTGACCTAACCGGGGCAAAGTGACCCTCCAGTGACTTCGAGTCCATAGATATCGATCGAGTTTTTCGAGCGGCGCGCCAAGATCGACCCATTTCCGTCACGCCAGCCGCTCCCGCGCCCACAATCACCCCGCAGCAGCTTCAGCAACGCATAAGCGGTGATGCCGAAGGCGAGGCCATTGGCGATCGAGAGGTCAAGGGGCTCATGTGGCGCGCCCGGCAGGATTCGAACCTGCGACCCCAAGCTTAGAAGGCTCGTGCTCTGTCCAACTGAGCTACGGGCGCCCGGCGGTTGCTCTAGCCCGCTTTGGTGAAGATCGAAACCTCGCCGATTCGGTGCAGTAGTCGGTTCAGGGTGACGGCGCAGCATGCTATAGCGTCGTCATCAAAGGGAGGGCAGGCGATGGCAGAGAGAGTGCTGACAGGGGGCGAGACGGCGCTGGCGAAAGCGGCGCATGGCGACAAGATCGCCTATCCAGGCGTGCGGATCGTCGATGGGCCGGGCACGAGCTTCGCCGCGCACATCGCGTTCATGCGCGGCAATCCGGCGATCACGCTGGGATCGACCATCTATTACAAGCTTTGGTACACCGCCGATTTCGCCGGTCCCAACACCAACGCGGGGAGCTTCCTCCACGAGATGACCCACGTCTGGCAATATGCCGTGCTCGGCCAGGGCCCCTTCTTCGCGCGCTACACGAAGGAGCTCGCCAAGGCCGGCAATCCGGACAAGCTCTACGAATATAAAGCGGGCGTGGACCTGTTCACCAAGGCGACGCTCGAGGCGCAGGCGCAGATGGTCGAGGATTACAGCCGGGCGCTGTGGGGCAAGAATGCCGCCGGCATCGCGCTGCTCGCGAAGAATCTGGCTGGGAGCGGCGTCTACGGGCTCTAAACCATCCGGATATGCCGCGAACTTGATTTCGGGCTATGCTCCGAGGGCAGGTTCTGGCCGGTTCGATTGTTCCGGACGTCGATGACCAGGGAGGGCGCGACCATGTTCGCTTTGCCGGTTGCAAAGCCGCAGAAAAAGGTCGCGCCCGCGCCGAGCCTCCAACGCAAGGTCGGCCCGCCGCTGCCCGCCGGCCTTCAGCGGAAAATCGTCGTCGGTAAGAGCAACGATCCGCTCGAGCGCGAGGCCGACCGCGTCGCCGACCAGGTCATGGCGATGGCCGGGCCGATCGGCCCGCTGGATTCCGCGCCGCCGCAACTCAGCCGTGCGTGCGCCGCCTGCGAGGATGATGAGAAAGCGCAAATGCTGCAAGGCAAGCTGGACTGTGCGCAGGCGGTCGGCGGCGAAGCTCCCGACATCGTGCGCGAGGTGCTCGGCTCTTCCGGCGAGCCGCTCGACCCATCTGCGCGCGCCTATTTCGAGCCGCGCTTCCAATCGGGCTTCGGCAGGGTGCGGGTGCACGCCGGGGCGCGGGCTGCCGACTCCGCCGCGGCGATCAAAGCGCGCGCCTATACCGTGGGGCACGACATCGCGTTCGCGGACCGCCAGTATCGGCCTGGCTCCCGGGAGGGGCGGAGGCTCATTGCCCACGAGCTCGCCCACGTGGTCCAGCAAAGAGGTGGCGGGCCGATCGGCAGTGCCGCGGGGGACAGCACCGCCGCGTCCCGTTCGACCTTGCGGCGCGCGGATCCCGACGCGGTCTCGGAGGTCATGAAGATGCGGACCGTCGTCGGCGCCGGCATCCAATTCCTTCCCGCGAACGTCACCGACACGCGAATCGGCCCGGTATCGGTCAAGGGAGGTCTCATCAGCCACGGGGCCAGCCGGCTGAGTGTGGTCATCGGCGCGAACCTGACGCCACGGATCTTGGCGCGCGAGCTCCTCCCCTTATGGATAACCGCGACACCCTACACGCCGCCGCAAGGCGGACCGGCCGTCGTCCCGGGCGCGCTCTCGGAGGAGCAGCTCGCCAAGGGACTCCTCGTCTACAATGCCAAATATTTGCCGGTTCCGGGCATGACCGGATGGCAAGCCGGGCTGCAATTTCCGCTTCCGGTCGGGATCGACGAAAAGACCGGCGTGGCCACCGTCAACCCGCAAGACATTCGCGGCCTCGCGGCCGGCTTCGATCCGAAGTGGGTGGACCTGCTCGATCAACCGGCCGCGGCCGCGCTTGAACCGCCTGCCAAGGCCCTACACGCCGCCGTAGCGGCGCTCCTGGCCCTCTATCCCGCCAAGCTCGCTCAGAGCACAGTTCTTCGCGAGCGCGCGATGACCAACGCCCAGGCGGCCCTTCCCTACATAGCCGAAGCCTTGTCCCAGCTCGGCGCCGCCAGCTTCGAGGTGGCGCTGACGATAGCCGACGGATTGGTCGACCGCGACGTTGCCCGGCTTGCCGCGCAGCGGGCCGGTGCGCGGATAATCAGCGTTATTGACGCCGAGTTTTCGCTGCCGTCCGTTGTCCCGACCGCGGCACAGAAAAAGAGGGTCGCGCGGGCCAAAGCCATGTTCGGCCGCGCGGCCGGAATCGCGGCGGCCGATCCGTCCGCGCCCGTTGCGAAACGGGCAGAGAAGACGGTCTCGGTCGACACCGTCAAATTGAACGGATCGGCTCACAATCCCGCTACTCAGATCGCCGTTGCCAACATGATCTATGCGCAATGTAACGTCCGCTTTGCGCATGGCGTCGACGCGACGGCCTCGAAGGGTCAGACAACCGGGTGGCTTGGCGCCGGCGATATTCTCGACAATGGCGGATCCTGCAAAACTCCCGCTCCGGAGGAACTGCCGCTGTTCCAGGGAGCGACCACCGCGTTCACGCTCGGGTCCCGCATTCGAGCTTTCTTCGTATCAGCCCTTTCCTCCAAAGACCGAGGCTATTCGCGTCCTCCCTATTGCTCGACTGGAGGCGCCGCAGCGCCACTCGTAAACATGGCCGTGGTTGCGAATTCCGGCAACACCACGACCCTGGCCCACGAGTTCGGGCACATCCTGCTCGATTCAGGTGCCCATACCTCGGGATCGATCATGCAGCCGATCCCCCGGCCGAACGAAATAACCGATCCGCAATGCGCGACGATCTACAAGAATGCCTGAGCCCGACAGCCGATGCGGAGCCGAAACCGATACCGCAATCTGTCGCCCTCCCGGGGCTTGCCGGTGACGCGGGCAAAGGGCTGACGCGGTGGATGTGATCACCGGGATCGAGCGGCTCGCCGCTTTGGCGTTCCTCATCACCGGCCTGTCGCACATCTCCGCGCCGCGCGCCTGGGCGCGGTTCTTCATCGCCATGCGGGCGCAAGGCGAAATCGGCGGCTTCCTCAACGCCTATGTCCATGTCCCGCTCGGCCTGCTGATCGTCGCCTTCCACTGGGTCTGGACCTGGCCGGCGATCGTCGTGACCCTGATCGGCTGCGCGTTGACCCTGAAGGGAACGCTCTACTTCCTGCGGCCGGAGCTCGCGCTGCGCAGCATGGCGCATGTGTCGGAAGAGCGCGCCTGGCAATTCCAGGCCGCCGGCGTTCCGGCGGTCGCGCTCGGCCTGCTCATCGGCTGGATTTCGCTCGGCCTGCCGGGGATTTGAGCGTCGCCAGCGCGGTCAGCGACGAAATCAAGGCCAGCGCCGCGCCGACCAAAGCGGCGCCGTGGAAGCCGGCGACGAGGGCCGCGCCCTGCCGCGACAGGACGATGCCGAGTAGGGCTGTGGCGATCAGGCCGCCGCCGCGCGCGACCGCGCTGTTGAGGCCCGAGGCGGTGCCGACATGGTGCTCGTCGACCGAGCCCAGCACGGCGGTGGTCAGCGGCGCGACCGCCACCGCCATCCCGGCCGAGACCATCAGGATCGAAGGCAATATGGTCGTCCAGTAGCTGGCATCCGCGCCGCCGATCCGCAGCGCCAGAGCGAAGCCGGCGGCAACGAGCAGCGGTCCGATCGTAAGCGGCCAGCGCGGGCCGATCCGCGCGGCGAGCTTGCCCATCAGCGGCGATCCCAAAGCGATGATGACCGGCAGCGGCAGCAGCGCGGCGCCGGCGCTGACCGCGGCGTAACCGCCCGCCTCGATCAGCGTGTAGGGCAATAGCAGCATCAGCCCGCCCAGCGCGCCGTAGAGCAGGAAGGTGAACAGGGTCAGGCCGACGAAGGCGCGCGAGCCGAACAGGGCCAGCGGCACCATCGCTTCGGCGCCGCGCCTCCGTTCGGCGAACAGGAAGGCGAAGAGGAGCAACGTGCCGGCGCCGAGCGCGGCGGCGGCGGCCGGGCTCAGGGCGTCGCTCGCCGACCAGGCGGTGAGGCCCCAGGTCAGCGCGCCGAGGCCGAACGTCGCCAGCGCCGCGCCCGCCCAGTCGGGCGGCGGCCTCTCCTCATTGTCGCTTTCGGGCACGTAGCGCCAGCCGAGCGCGATCGCCGCCACGGCGATCGGCAGGTTGAGCAGGAAGATGAACGGCCAGCCCGCCGCATCGACCAGCCAGCCGCCGAGCATCGGCGCCACCGCGCCCGCAATCGCGCCCGCCGCCGCCCAGGCGCCGACCGCGCGGCCGCGCTTCTCGCCGGTGAAGGACGCGCTCAGGATCGCCAGGCTGTTGGGCATCAGCATCGCCGCGCCCAGCCCCTGCAGCACCCGGCCGGCGAGGAACGTCCCGAGGCTCGGCGCCGCCGCGCAGACCAGGGAGGCGGCGGTGAACAAAAAGATGCCCCACAGCATCACCCGCTTGCGCCCGTAAAGGTCGCCCGCCGCGCCGCCGAGCAGCAGCAAGGCGGAGAGCGGCAGCATGAAGGCGTTGACCACCCACTGCACCTCGGCCGTCCCGGCGTGAAACGCGCGGCCGATCGCCGGCAGCGCGACGTTGAGCACCGCGCCGTCGATGAAGGCGAGGCTCGAGGCGAGGATGCAGGTGGCGAGGACGAGCCGCGGGTGCTTCGCCGCGGTGCGACACCTGCCGGAGGCGAGGGCGCTGTCGCACGGTGCGGGAATGGTCAGGGCCAGGGGGCGCCTCCTGCGGCGCCATCGCTAGCGGCTGGCGGGAAGATGCGCAATCAGGTTCCGGCTCGCCCGAGGTGGGACCGACTTGGGAGGAGCGATGCAAGCATCGAAGCCGAGAGAATCAATTGAAGGCTGGCCTTTATGGCGCTAGTCTTTCCGTCCAAGTCGAGAACAAGTATTTTGGGGAGGAAGTCATGAATCTGGGCCCGGACGGCATCAAGCTCATCCAGTCATTCGAGGGTTGCGCGAAAAAGCGCGCGGACGGATCGTATGACGCCTATCCCGATCCGGCGACCGGCGGCGATCCGTGGACGATCGGCTGGGGATCGACCGGTTCGGACATCAAGCGCGGCGTGGTCTGGACCCAGAAGCAGTGCGACGACCGCTTCGTCAGCCACGCCGGCGAGTTCGCGGCCAAGGTCGCGGCGGCGATCGGCGGCGCCGCCACGACGCAGCACCAGTTCGACGCGATGGTCAGCCTCGCCTACAATATCGGCATGGGCAATTTCTCGGCCAGCACCCTGCTCAAGAAGCACAGGGCCGGGGACCATGCCGGCGCCGCGGCCCAGTTCGCCGTCTGGAACAAGGCCAACAAGAAGGTGATGGCGGGCCTCACCCGGCGCCGGGCGGCGGAAGCCGCGCTGTACAACAGCTGATCCCGACCCGTCCGCTCAAGCGGCCTCCGCGCGACGGAACTCGCGCAGTCCGTCCGCGCACAGGCTCATTCGCCCTTCACCGCCCCGCCGCGCTGCTCGAGATAATGGGCGCGGGATTTCCAGCCGCGCGGGTCGGCCCCATAGCGGTTGGGCCCGATCGTGCCCGGCAGGAAGAGGAGCGCGAGGCAGGCGAGCCCGGCGAGGCCGGCGACGCTTTGCGGAATCGGGACGCCGGCCGCGATCGCCACCGACAGAGCGAGCGGCACGAGCGCGAGCCAGCCCGGCCGGTCCTGGTCGTTGATCCGCCGGATCGAGAACCAGAGGAAGATCAGGCCGAGGGCGCCCTCGAGGTAGAGGACCCAGGCGGGAAAGAGGGCGAACGGGATTTGCGTCCCGGCGTGCACCTGCGCGCGAAACCTGGCGAGGCCGACGAACCACAATATGACCGAGCCGAGCAGGCAAAAGACGAAGAAGCCGAGCAGGTTGGTGCGCGTCGAGCGGCCGAGCAGGCCGAGCTTGCGCGCCGCCCACATGTCACAGCACCTCGAACAGCCCCGCCGCGCCCATGCCGCCGCCGACGCACATCGTCACCATGACGTATTTGGCGCCGCGCCTCTTGCCCTCGATCAAGGCGTGGCCGGTCATCCGCGCGCCCGACATGCCGTACGGATGGCCGATCGAGATCGCGCCGCCGTCGACGTTCATCCTGTCATTGGGGATGCCGAGCACGTCCTGGATGTAGAGCACCTGGACCGCGAACGCCTCGTTCAGCTCCCACAGGCCGATGTCGGCGACCTTGAGGCCGAACCGGTCGAGCAATTTGGGCACCGCGAAGACCGGGCCGATCCCCATTTCGTCGGGCTCGGTGCCGGCCGCGGCCATGCCGATATAGCGGCCGAGCGGCTTGAGCCCGCGCGCGGCGGCGATTCCGGCTTCCATGATCACGCAGGCCGAGGCGCCGTCGGAAAGCTGGCTGGCATTGCCGGCGGTGATCATCCCGTCGGGCCCCACCACCGGCTGCAGGCTCTGCAGCCCTTCCAGCGTGGTGTCGGCGCGATTGCCCTCGTCCTTGGTGATCGTCACCTCGCGCATCGAGACCTCGCCGGTCTCCTTGTCCTTGACGGACATTCTCGCGGTCACCGGGATGATCTCGTCGTCGAACTTGCCGGCAGCCTGGGCGGCGGCGGTGCGCTGCTGCGACTGGAGCGCATAGGCGTCCTGGCGGTCGCGGGCGATGCCGTAGCGCTTGCCGACCACCTCGGCGGTCCCGATCATCGGCATGTAAACGTCCTTGTGCATCGCGATGAGCTCGGGGTCCGCGCCGAGCCGCATCTCGGCGGTCTGGACCATCGAGATCGATTCGACCCCGCCGGCGACGCAGACGTCCATCCTATCGACGATCACCTGCTTGGCGGCGGTGGCGATCGCCATCAGGCCGGAGGCGCACTGGCGGTCGATCGACATGCCGGGCACGGTCACCGGCAGGCCTGCCCGCAAAGCAGCCGTGCGGCCGATCGTCGCCTGGACGCCCTGTTGCAGCGCGGCGCCGATGATCACGTCGTCGATCTCGGCCGGGTCGACCCCGGAGCGCTCGACCGCGGCGCGGATCGCGTGGGCGGCCAGCGTCGGCGAGGGCGTGGCGTTGAACGCGCCGCGATAGGCCTTGCCGATCGGCGTGCGGGCGGTGGAGACGATGACGGCGTCGCGATTGGGCATTGCTTTCTTCCTGTCGTTTCTAGCGTGTGATGGTCGTTCTAACGCTTCCGCGCCGCCATGCCAGCCGCCCGCGCCTTTTTCCGTGGGTTTCGGGCGGCAAGCGAAATTGACTGCGGGTTCCGGGAGGCTTAGCCCAATGGGGTGGACAATCCAGCCGGCTCTCCCGAGGTCCGCATGTCTCGCGAAGACATGGATGTCGATGCCGCCAAGGCGATCTTCGACGATCATAATGACGTTTTCGGCTGGCAGCCGCGCGGCGCCTTCGCGCGAAGCCATGCGAACGGCCAGCTCATCATCTGCGCCGCGGGCGGCGAAGTCCTGGGCTTCTGCCGGTTTTACGACCGAAGAGACGGCATCCGCAAAATCTACGACATGGCCGTCGCACGGGCGCATCTGCGCAAGGGCATCGGCGCGCGGATGCTTGCGGCCGCCGGAGCGGCGGCTCCCCGCGACCGGCTTGCAATCGAGCTGAAGTGCCCCGAGGGGGCGGCGGCCAATTTTTTCTACGAGGCCATGGGCTTCGTGAGCCTGGCGGCCGAGGCCGGAAAGCGGAAGAGGCTGAGTGTGTGGCGGAGGGACCTTCGTGGCTAACGATCTCGACAAGGAACTGTACAACAAGCTCTGGGACAATATCAACAACAAGGACGCGCGCGTCTGGCAGTTCATTTCCTTTTATGGCGCCACGATCGGAATAATTCTGGGAGGAAGTGCTACCGGCGGCTTTCTTGGCCTTGGCATTCTGCTGATCGTTATTTTCTCGTTCTGGGTTCTTTCGCTGATTTATTCTTCTGAATGGTGGAGCGCTAGAAATCGCCTAATGGTTCAAGCCATAGAAGACACTTCTAAAGCACTATCAGACAATATTCCATCTTTCTATCGCTCAGGGTTTACGACAGATGAGGTGAATCGCGTCAGCATCATGGTGATAACTTTTATTCAATTGTTTTTCATGGTGTTCCTTATCTATTCAGTCGACGGAAACCTTTTCTGTCATAACGTAGCTGCGGATTCGATATATCGGGGAATCTGCCAGTGGTCTGGACGGTACGAGTGGGTCTTGTTGGTCTCTCTCAAATTTCTATTCGGCTTTTTGTTGATGTGGACGTTTACGCAGCGGCAGAAACGCGTGCGTGACTATTGGAACCTTGTTGGGGATTTTAGAAAGCGGCGACACGGGCTGGCTCCCGATCTGGCTCCCGATCCGGCTGCCGCTTCCGCTCCGGCTCCGGCTCAGGGTCAGGCCGAGGCCCAAGCCCAGGCCCTGGCTCAGAGCCGATATGCCGGACATTTCAACATACCGAACAACGAGTTTCGCCAGCGCCGCCTTGCAGACGGCGTAAGTTATGCCAGCTATTCCTTTCTCACGTTCATGCTCGTGATATTGATCAGCTCCGACCTGCTGCACGACATCGACATCATCATGCCGTCGTGGGGTCGCTAGCTGCTCATCGGCATTTTCGCCGTCATCGGCATTGCGATCGACATTGTCGCTCGTTGCGTTCAGTTCAATCATCCCAAATGGGAAGTGCCCGCGCTTCTCACCCTGGAGCTCAGCTACATGGGTGTCGCTCAAATCCTGTTCATTGCCGTGGGTGCGGTCGCGGCGGTATTGATTTCGTGAAGGAGGGAGCCTGATGCCGGCGGGCGGCGACCGGGCGCTGGCGGCGGCTATCCAGGCTGTGCAATGCCAATGGCTTTCGCCGCTTACGGGGATCGTCGGGGCGGCCGCCTTGTGGCCGGACGGCGAGCTGATCGCGGCCGCGAGCAGGGTCGCGGCCCCGGCGGTCTTCGCCCATGCGGAAGCGGAGCTTCTCGAGCGGATCGACGAGGCCGGCAGGCTGCGCGACCTTCCCGCCGCCCGGATGGCGAGCACGCTTTCGCCGTGCCTCAGAGGCTCGAAATCCAGACAGGGACGGGCCTGCGCCGAGCGCTTGGTCGCGCACAATATATCGGAGATAGTGGTAGGGCATATCGACCCGACGCAGCCGCCGCTGGACGAATATCGCCGCATCGGGCTTTGTGTCGTGCTGACCGCCGACGAGCGCCTGCGCCTGATATGCGATAGGCTTGCCGGGATATTTGATGTCTATGGAGAGCGCGTCAACACGGAGATAGGGGCGATAAAGGAGCGTGTCGGAGAAGGCATCTTCATGGTCTAGCCCCGCCAAGTTCATTTGCTATGGCGAGAAGATATTGGTGCGCGCGGCCCAGCATGGCTGGTTTCCCGGCGCCCGATACACGAATCTGCGGACCATAAAGAAATTCCGGCGCATCGGATTTCTCGACATCGACTGGAAGCGCTATTGCTTCCAAACCCATCTGAATGCCCTCATCAAGACTAGGCCGGTGCTGACGGTCGCCCGCGACGTCGTCTCCCTCCGCGACCTGGACAAGGTGAAATCGGAAGTCGACGAAATACTGAAATATGCGAGCTATGCGATCCTGGTGCCCAAGGACCGCAGGTTCGAAAGGGCGCATGTCGAGAATCTGAGCGACCGGGTCATCCTGGGCTACAGCGTCCCGACGGGATATGGCGGCACCGAGCTGCCGGTCGATTTTTTCGAGGGCCCGGTCCACCTCCTGGGAGGTAATCCGCTGTCCCAGCGGCAACTCGGCGAGGTGATGAATGTCATCTCATTCGACAACAACAACATAACGATCGCGGCTCGATTCGGGAAATATTTCGACGGAAAATCACAGAAGGTGCATTCTTCCAGAGGGCGCTTTTACGAGGACTGCATCTTCGACTCCATGTTATGTATCAACAAGCTCTGGAGCGACTACAGGCCAGCGGCCGACGACGGCTTTCGGCAGAAGTTTCATCGGCTGTTGCTATCGACAATCGGCGACGGCTGAGCGTTTCCCAAATCAGACGAATATCATGCCGATCCATTCGGCGATCAATGCGGGCTTGTCCTCGCCCTCGATCTCGACGGCGACCTGGTGGCCGAACTGCCACTGGCCGGGGCGCTTCTCCTCGAACGAGACCAAAGTGAAGCGGCCGCGGACGCGCTTGCCGGAGCGGACCGGGGCAATGAAGCGGACCCTCTCGAAGCCGTAATTGACCCCCATTTTTACGCTCTCGGGGCGCAGCATCGCGTCGGCGGCCATCCGGCTCAGCAGCGACAGAGTGAGGAAGCCGTGGGCGATGGTGCCGCCGAACGGCGTCTTCGCCGCGGCCTCCGGGTCGATATGGATGAACTGCGGATCCTCGGTCACTTGGGCGAAGGCGTCGATCCGCGCCTGGTCGATCAGGATCCAGTCCGACACGCCGATCTCGGAACCGACGCGGGCCTTGATCTCTTCGATGCTGGCGATGGGCATGGACCCGGTCTAGAGGCACGGTGATACGAGACTCAAGCCCCAAGAGGACCGGAATATGGCGGACGCTACGGCAACCGCGCGAAAGCAAATCCGGCGCCTGCTGCGCGCGCCCGAGCCCGAGGTGCTGGCGCCGCTCTTGCAGCACGCCGCGCTCGACGCTGATTCGCGGGCGCGGGTCGAAAAAAGGGCGCTCGCCATGCTCGGCGAGCTGCGCGCGGCGCAGTCGCGCGGCTGGGTCAACCAGTTCCTCCAGGAATATCGGCTCAACACCCAGGAGGGCGTCGCTTTGCTCAGCCTCGCCGAGGCGTTCCTGCGCGTGCCCGATCCCGAGACCGCCGATTCGCTGATCGCCGACAAGCTCGGCGAGGGCGACTGGCGCACGCACAAGGGCAAATCCAATTCGACGCTCGTCAATTCGGCGACCTGGGGCCTCGTCATCGGCCGCGCGCTGACCGCCGAGAGCGAGCATGCGAGCGCATTGAAGCGGCTGCTCGCCCGCGCCGGCGAACCGTTCGTCCGCCAGGGGGTCGGCGCGGCGATGCGGATGATGGGCGAGATTTTCGTCATGGGCCGCAACATCGGCGAGGCGATCGAGCGGATGAGGAAGCGCGAAAATGCCGGCTTCAGCGCCAGCTTCGACATGCTCGGCGAGGCGGCGCGGACCTTTCCGGACGCCGAGCGCTATTACCGGAGCTACGAGGACGCGATCCGCGCGGTCGGCGCGGCGGCCGGGGAGGGGCATTCGATCTCGGTCAAATTGTCGGCGCTCCACCCGCGCTACGAGGTCGCGCAGTACGAACGCTGCGTGCCGGCCTTGATCGAGCGGGTCGAGGCGCTCGCGACGCTGGCGGCGAAGCTCGACATCCCGTTCACGATCGACGCCGAGGAGACCGAGCGGCTGGAGATGAGCCTCGACATCATCGAGGCGGTGGCCGGCCTGCCGGCGCTGCAAGGCTGGGACGGGCTCGGCATGGCGATCCAGGCCTATGGCAAGCGCGCCCGGCCGACGATCGGCTGGGCCAACGCCTTGGGCGCGAAGACGGGGCGGCGGATCGCGGCGCGGCTCGTCAAGGGCGCTTATTGGGACACCGAGATCAAGCGCACCCAGGAGCAGGGCCTTTCCGATTATCCCTTGTTCACCCGCAAGGCGGCGACCGACGTCTCCTATCTCGCCTGCGCGAAGGACATGCTGGCGGCGAAGAACATCTACCCGGCCTTCGCCACCCACAATGCGCTGACCGTCGCGACGATCCTCGAATGGGCCGGCGAGAGCCGCGACTTCGAGTTCCAGCGGCTGCACGGCATGGGCGAGGGGCTGTACGAAAGCCTGGTCCGCGAGCAGGGCTATCACACCCGGATTTATGCGCCGGTCGGCGGCCATCGCGACCTGCTCGCTTACCTCGTCCGCCGCCTTTTGGAGAATGGAGCGAATTCGAGCTTCGTCCACCAGCTCGCCGACGAGAATCTCACCGACGCCGATTTGATCGCCGATCCGGTCGCCAAAATCCTCGCGGTCGGCGGCACCCGTCACCCGTCGATCCCGCTGCCGCACGATCTGTTCCGGCCCGAGCGCCAGAATAGCTGGGGGCTCGACCTCAACGACCGGCCCGAGCTCGAGCGGGTCGCCACGGCGGTCGCGCCGCCGCTCAACTTCAAGCCGATGTCGAGCCCACCGGCCGACGAGCTCGTCACGCGGGCGCTCAGGGGCTTCGAGGACTGGTCGAAGCGCGGCGTCGAGGAACGCGCCCTATGCCTCGAGCGGCTCGCCGATCTGCTCGAGCGGGACCGCGACATGCTGATGCGGATCGCGGTGCAGGAGGCGAAGAAGACGATCCCCGACGCGCTCGCCGAGGTCCGCGAGGCGGTCGATTTCTGCCGCTATTACGCCGCCCAGGCGCGCGCCCGTCTCCAGCCGATCGAGCTGCCCGGCCCGACCGGCGAGCGCAACGTGCTCAGGATGGAAGGGCGCGGCGCGTGGGTTTGCATCGCGCCGTGGAACTTCCCGCTCGCCATCTTCCTCGGCCAGGTTTCGGCGGCGCTGGCGGCGGGCAACAGCGTGGTCGCCAAGCCGGCCTCGCAAACGCCGCAGATCGCGGCCTATGCGGTGGGCCTAGCCCACGAAGCCGGCATTCCCGAAGATGCCTTGATCCTCGCCGCCGGCCGGCGCGATCTGGGCCAGAAGCTGATGGAGGACGTGCGCATCGCCGGAGTCGCCTTCACCGGCTCGACCGCGACCGCCAAGACCATCGCCCGCACCCTGATCGCCGACGATCATCGGCAGATCATCCCGCTGATCGCCGAAACCGGCGGGATCAACGCGATGATTGTCGATTCGACCGCTCTGCCCGAGCAGGTCGTCCAGGACGTGATCACCTCCGCCTTCCGCTCGGCCGGCCAGCGCTGCTCGGCGCTCAGGCTGCTGGTGCTGCAGGAGGATATCGCCGAGCGCACGCTGGAGATGCTGGCCGGGGCGATGGACTCGCTGATCGCCGGCGACCCGGCCGAGCCCAGGACCGACGTCGGCCCGGTGATCGACCGGCCCTCCTACGACAAATTGATGGGCCGCCGGACGGCGATGAAGGAGCGGATCCTGAAGACGATCGACGTGCCGGAGGAGGGCCTGTTCGTGCCGCCGACGTTGATCCGGATCGACGCGATCGAGGATCTCAAGGAGGAGTGGTTCGGCCCCTTGCTCCACGTCGCCACCTGGAAGGGCGGCCGGCTCGTCGAGACGGTGCGGCGGATCAATGCCTCGGGCTTCGGCCTGACGATGGGGCTGCACAGCCGCATCGCCCGCGCCGCCGAGACGGTCGAGGAGAGCGCCACGGTCGGCAACCTCTACGTCAACCGCTCGATGATCGGCGCGATCGTCGGCTCGCAGCCGTTCGGCGGCGAGGGCCAGTCGGGCACCGGCCCCAAGGCCGGCGGGCCGCATTATTTGCCGCGCTTCTGCTGCGAGCGGGTGACCAGCACCGACACGACCAGCTCGGGCGGCAACGCGACCTTGCTGTCGCTCGAGGATGTGGGGTTCTGAGCTGTTCGCCGCCGAAGCCATAAGGATCCTGGAAATCCTGCTCGACGAGGGCGCGGTCTCGCCGCTGCTCAACCTCGGCTCCTCGACGCGTGCGTTTCGCGAAATCGCCAAGCCGCACATCCAGCGCGGCCTGTTCGGCCCGCTCGCGGAGGCTGGGATCCAGGTCTTCCACAGCGACCTCAAGCATGGCGATGGAATCGACCTTGCCGGCGACGTCCTCGATCCGGGGGTGATGCGCGATCTCAAGGCGCGCGGGTTCAAATGCGTGTTGTGCTCCAACCTTCTCGAGCACGTCCGCGATCCCGCGGCGGTGGCGGCGGCGTGCGAGGAGATCGTCGGGCCGGGCGGGCTGATCCTGGCGACGGTACCGTCGAGCTTTCCCTATCACGCCGATCCGATCGACACCGGCTTTAGGCCTTCGCCGGATGCGCTGGCTTCGCTGTTCGGCCGCAGCGAGGCGCTCGCCGCCGAAGAGGTGGCGGGACCGACTTATGCCGAGGACCTGAACGCGCGCGGCTCGACGATCTGGAAGGAGCTGGGCCAGACTTTGCTGTTCGGCCTGGTCTTCTTCGCGCGGCCGAAGGGCTTCGCGGCGCGTGCCGATCGCTGGCGCTGGTACACAAAGCCCTACAGGGTTTCGATCGCGCTGGTCCGGGTCCGAGCCATCGGCTAAGCCGCGGGGAATTTCGGGGAATCATTCGGCATGACGAAACCAGGTCTCGGCGCGCGGCTGCGCTACGCTTTCGACAAGAGCATGGCGGCGGGCACGATCGCCCTGATCGGCTGGCTCGGCCTGGTCTCGCTGGTGATCATCGCGATCGCCGGCGCCTTCCTCGCCGTCACCCGCATCGCGCGCGAAGGCGAGGAGAGCATGAGCTTCATCGAGGGGCTCTGGGCATCGTTGATGCGCACGCTCGATCCCGGCACGATGGGCGGCGATGCCGGCTGGGGCTTCCGGCTGGTGATGCTGACGGTGACGCTCGCCGGCATCTTCGTCGTCTCGGCGCTGATCGGCGTGCTCAGCACCGGCCTCGAATCGCGGCTCGACCAGCTGCGCAAGGGCCGCTCGCTGGTGCTCGAGCGCGACCATACGATCATCTTCAACTGGTCGCCGTCGATCTTCGACGTCATCGCCGAGCTGGTCATCGCCAACGAAAGCCGCAGGCGCCCGCGCATCGTCGTCATGTCCGACAAGGACAAGGTCGAGATGGAGGACGAGATCGCCAGCAAGGTTCCCGACACGAAGAACACGCGGATCATCTGCCGCAGCGGCGATCCGACCGACCTTTACGACATCGGCATCGTCAATCCGGCGACGGCGCGCTCGATCATCATCCTTTCGCCCGAGGAGGAGGATGCCGATTCGCGGGTGATCAAGACGATCCTCGCTCTGGTCAACGATCCGGCGCGGCGCGCCGAGCGCTATCTGATCGCGGCCGAGATTCGCGAGGCGCGCAATGCCGAGGTCGCCCGCGTCGTCGGCGGGTCGGAAGTCCAGCTCGTGCTCGCCGACGATTTGCTGTCGCGGATCGTCGCCCAGTCGATGCGCCAGCCCGGGCTCAGCGCGGTCTATACCGAATTGCTCGATTTCGACGGCTGCGAAATCTACACGACCGAGCAGCCCGAGCTGACCGGCAAGACCTTCGGCGAGGCGCTGTTCGCGTACGAGACGAGCACCCTGATCGGCCTGTGCGACGCGGATGGAGTGGTCTCGCTCAACCCGCCGATGGAGACGCTGATCGAGGAGGGAATGAAGGCAATCGTCATCGCCGAGGACGACGACGAGATCGAGGTCAAGGAGCGCTCGTCGGCCGGACCGCAGGCAGCGGCGCCGCCGCCGGCCGCTCCGGCCGCGGCGCCGGAGCGGACGCTGATGCTCGGCTGGAACCGGCGCGCGCCGATGATCGCGCTCGAACTGTCGCGCTATGTCGCGCCCGGCTCGCTGCTCACCGTCGCCGCGGACACGCCCCGTCTGGCGGAGGATTTCGCCGGGCTCGCGCTCGCCGGCGACAATCTCAGCGCCGAGATGAAGCGGGTCGACACCAGCCGGCGCGGCGAGATCGAGGCGCTCGACCCGACTTCCTACGATCACATCCTCGTGCTCGGCTATAGCGACGACATGGCGCCGCAGCCGGCCGACACGCGCACGCTGGTGACCTTGCTCCATCTGCGCCGGATCGCCGAAGATTCGGCCAGGCCGATCAGCGTGGTCAGCGAGATGATCGACGTGCGCAACCGCGAGCTCGCCGAGGTCGCGCGGATCGACGATTTCGTGGTTAGCAACAAGCTCGTCAGCCTGATGCTCGCCCAGGCCTCCGAGAACGAGCATCTCGAGGAGATCTTCCGCGATCTGCTCGACGAGGAGGGCTCGGAAATCTGCCTGCGCGCCGCCGGGGACTATGTCGCGCTCGGCGAGACGTTGAGCTTCTACGAGGTCACCCAGGCGGCCTGCGCGCGCGGCGAGGTCGCGATCGGCCACCATATCCCGTCGCAGGCGAGCGCGGACGACGCCCGCCGGATGGGCGGCATCGTGATCAACCCCTCCAAGGCCGACCCGATCGCCTACACCGCCCAGGACCGGATCATCGTCCTGGCGCGCGACTAGAAGCGGCGGGCGACGCCGACATAGAGCTCGAGGTCGGGCGAGCCGCGGTTGAGGCCCGCATTGGCGCCGATGTCGAGCTGGAGATTGTCGTTCGGCGTCCAGCCGGCCGAGGCGCCGGCGAGCAGCTCGGTCGACGCGCCGGCCGGGTCGCGGTCGCGGCGGGCCGAAAGCTCGAAGGTCGCGCCGATCGCGTCGGAGACCGGCACGTCGAGGCCGATGACGGCGCCGAAGGCGAAATGGCGTCCCGCGCCATCCGCATCGACCGCGGCGTCGGCCTCGGCGGTCAGGCCGAGCGCGAAGCCGTGCGGCAGTGCATAGCTGACCGGTACGAGCATTCCCGCGCCCCAATCGCCCGCGCCGATGCCGCGGCTCCCGGTCGGCAAGGTGGCGTAGGGCATGATCGCCACGGAGAGGCCGGCGCCGTCGGGATTGTGGAGGTTCTGGCGCAGCGCGACGAAGACGTCGCCGGTCCCGCCCGCTTGCTCGACCGCATTGCCGTCGCGGGTCCGGACATGGCCGTAGGCGGTCCAGCCGATCTGCGCTTCGAGCCGGTCGGTGATGCCGTAGCGGACGAGGAGGTCGCCGGCGGCGATCTCGTCCTCGCGCGCGCCGCGCCGGCGATCGAGGGTCCAGTCGAGCAGGCCGAGCTCGACCGCGACGTGGCCGCGGTCGATCGTGCAGGCCGGCGTGCCGAGGCCCGGCCGGTCCGGGCAGAAATCGCGCAGCTCCTGGGCGTGCGCCGCGCCCGCCGCCGACAACAGGAGCGGGGCGAGCGCCCTAACGCGGCGCTTCATCCGCCCCCTCCTCGACCGGATAGGGCATGATCAAGGTCCCGTCCGGGGCGGCGGTGAAGCTGGTCTGGGTCGGGTAGGCGAATATGATCCCCTCGTCGCCGAAGCGCCGGAGCAAGGCGATCAGCACCTGGCTGCGCGCGTCGAACACCTTCTGCCAGACCTCCGACTTGACGTCGAACTGGAGCTCGAAATCGAGGCTCGAGGCGCCGTAGCCGGTCATGCCGCAGCGCAGGAAGACGCATTTGTCGCAGCCGGAAACCACCTCTTTGGCGATCTCGGCGATGCGCGCACAGATTTCGGGCGGCGTCTGGTAGACGAGGCCGAACGGCTGGACGATCCGCCGCCGGTTGAGCCGCGCCAGGTTGTGCAGCTCCTTGCCCAGCAGATTGGTGTTGGAGATCACCACCTCCTCGCCGGTGATCGAGCGCACCCGGGTCGATTTGAGGCCGATATTCTCGACCGTGCCCGTGGTCGTGTCCCAGCGGATCGAATCGCCGCGGCGGAACGGTTTGTCGAAGATGATCGAAAGCGCCGCGAACAGGTCGGCGAACACGCCCTGCGCGGCCAGACCGATGGCGATGCCGCCGATGCCCAGCCCGGCGATCAGGCCGGTGACGTTGACCCCGAGATTGTCGAGCACGACGACCATCGCGATGATGAAGATGGCGATGGTGATCAGCAGGCGGATGATGCCGATCGCGCTGCCCAGCCCGCTGCTCGCGTCGGCTCCGCCGGCGCGATGCTCGATCACGCCGAGGATCAGCTCGCGCACCCACGAGGCGACTTGCAGCGTCGCCGCGACGACGAAGATCACTCCGATCGTCGTCGCGACCGAGGCCGGCGCCTGGGCGTAGCCCGCCACCAGCCGCGCCGCGAGCGCGATCATGAACCACAATCGGGTTCCGATCAGCACCCGGCCGAGCACGGTCCGCCAGTGGACGTGGGCCGGATCGCTGCCGCAGATCCTGGCGCCGACCCACTTCACCCCCAGCAGCAACAGGACGATGATCGCGCCGGCGACAAGGCCGAGGATGATCTGGAAGCTGTGGCTCGACAGCCAGGCGCCGATTTCGGCCCAGAGCTGCCCGGCCTGGATGTCGAGTGGCGCTTGATCGTTCATCGGGAGGCGGCGGCTTTCCTGGTTCGCTTGCGGCCGAGAAAGGCGATCAGGCCGCGCTCGGGACCCGACAGATATTTCGTAGCGCGCGGACATTGCAAGCCGAAGCTGCCCTTCGCCTCCTTGACCGCGTCGATCAGCGCCGGGTGGACGTAGGATTTGCGGCTGATCGCGGGCGTGTTGCCGAGCGCTTCGGCGACCGGCTCGAGCAGGGCATTGAGGCCGAGGCCGTCGGCGCCGGCGGCGCAGATCTGCTCGAACGCGATCACGCTCGCGCTCCAGGTGCGGAAATGCTTGGCGGTGAAATCCTCGCCGGTGGCCTCCCGGATATAGTCGTTGACGTCGGTCGAGCTGACCGGGTGGGCCTCGCCGTCGCCATTGACATATTGGAAGAGGTTCTGCCCCGGCAGATCCTGGCACCGCCGCACGATCCGCGAGAGGCGCGCGTCGGTGATCGACAGCTCGCGCTCGACCCCGCTCTTCGCCTTGAAGCGCATCTTGACGGTGCGCCCCAGCACCTTGGCGTGGCGGTTGCGCAGCGTGGTCGCGCCGTAGCTCTTATTCACCTGGGCATAGGCTTCGTTGCCGACGCGGATGCGGCCGACGTCGAGCAGGCGGACGATCGCGGCGACGACGGTGTCGCGGCTCAGCGTCCTCTTGGCGAGATCGGTTTCGACCCGCCTGCGAAGCCTGGGCAGCGCCTTGCCGAAGCCGGCGCAGCGATCGTATTTCGCCGCCTCCTGCCGCTCGCGGAAGCCCTCATGGTAGCGGTATTGCTTGCGCCCCTTGTCGTCATAGCCGATCGCCTGGATGTGGCCGTTCGGGTTCGGGCAGAACCAGGCGTCGCGATAGGCCGGGGGAAGGCCGATCGCATTGAGCCGGTCGATCTCGCCGCGGTCCGTGACGCGTTTCCCTTTGGCGTCGAAATATTGCCAATAGCGGCCGCGACGCCGGCGCGTGATGCCCGGCGACTGGTCATCCACATAGTGAAGCGCGCCGGTCATCCCGGCCTAAAGACTCGGCGCCTCGCTTCGTTCCGGGAGCGGGGGATTGGGCAAGGCGAAGCCGTTGCCGGCCGGCCGCTCGCTGCGTTCGCGCCTGCGCAGCCAGGAGTCGAACCCGATCTGGGCGCCGAGCATCAGCCAGATGAACGGCTGGTAGGCGATGCCGACGAACAGCGAGCCGACCAGGTAGATGATGTGGAAATGCTGGAGCGCGGTGGCGAGCGGCGCGATCCAAGCCTTGTCGCTCTCGGCGCGCTTGTAGCGGCGGCGGACCAGCTCCATCCGGACGAGGCCGATGCCGTGGATCAGCAGATAGATGAGCAGGCCCGGAAAGCCCTGCTCGCCGAGCATCTCGAAATAGGCGCTGTGATAGGCGCGCGCCTCGTCGGCTTCGGTCTGGGCGGTGATGGTCTGGACGTCGCCCGAGGTCTGGGCGCTGACCATCTGCACCTGGATCTGGTTCGAGCGGTAGGCGCCGAAGCCGCCGCCGAACGGGTGCCGGTTGGCATAGTCCCAGGTCCACGCCCAGACCGCCAGCCTGGTGCCGGCGGATTGGTCCGCCTGGATGTTCTGGATCGTCTCCATCCGGGTGGTGAAGGTCGACGGCAGGAAGGGGATGGCGGCAAGGCCGAGCAGGGCCGCGCCGCCGACATAGAGCAGCCGCCTCCTGGCGTCGCGCAGCAGCAGCGGCGCCAGCACGGCGATGCAGACGAGGCCGGTGCGCGCCTCGGTGCCGATCGGGATCAAAAGGCAGGCGATGATCAGGGCTGCGGCGAACAGCTTCACCCGCCGGTCGGGCGGGAAGATCGTGCCGAACCTCGCGAGCCAGAGGATGATCGGGATCAGGCCGATCGCGACGGTCGAGATCGTGCTGCTTTCGTAAAGGCCGCTATTGTTGTCGACCATCAGGTTGAGGACGCCGTAGCCGCCGCCCGCGAGCGTCGTCTTGATCCCGCCGACGATGATGATCGCCGCCGCCGACAGGGTCAGGAACAGCAGGACCGCCTCGATCCTGAGCTTCGTCCGCAAGGTGAAGGGCAGGAAGATAGCGAAGATCAGCGCCTTCCACGCCCAGTCCCACTTCTCCATCGCGTCGATCGGAAAATCGGCATGGAGCGTGGTCACGCCGGCATAAGCGAGCAGGGCGACGATCAGCCCCTGCCGCACGGTAAGGCTCAGGCCCTCCTTGCGGTCGGCGATCAGCCAGCCGCCCATCGCCAGCACGGCGACGATCAGCGAGATCGGCAGGCTGTTGATCAGATAATAAGACAGGCGCTGCGGCGAGACCGTGTCGATATAGACGTAGGCGAGCACGAACAGGAACGGGCGCTTGAAGCCGAACGCCAGCAGCGCCGCCAGGAAGCCGACGAAAGCGAGATCACGCATCCTTCGGCGCGTCCCTGCGCAGCCAGCCCCGCCGCGGCGCCGCCGGCGCGTCGTCCTCCTCGAGATCGGGCCGCGACAGCAGGCGCCAGGCGGCGAGCAGCATCAAGCCGTGCGTCAGCCCCAGCGCGAAATTGTCGATCATTGGTGCGTCCTTTGCCGCGCCGCGATGAAGGAGCCTGATAGAGGCTCGCGGTTGACGGGCCGTTAAGCCTCACTGGCTAGAGCCGCTCCATGGCTGGCCTCTTCCTCGTGCGGACCCGCGATCGCGGCTTTGCGGACCAGGCTCTCGCGGCCGCCCGCAAGCAATTCGCGTTGCATGGTTTCAGCGATTGCACCGAGCACGACGTTCCGGGCTGGCACCTGCTGCACGCGCCGCACATCCAGGGTGGGCCGGAAAGCCTGCTGGTCGAGGGCGACGATCTCGTCGCGGTGGCGGGGACGCTGACCTGCAACGGCGCGATGGGGCGCGCCGCGCTCGAGGCTTTGCTCGGCATGGCGGACCTGCCGGCGCCGGACTGGAGCCGGCTCGGCGGCCATTTCGTCGCTTTGGTCCGCCGCGGCGGCCGCAGCTTTCTGCTGACCGACTATTTCGCCGCTTTCCAGTTGTTCCACGACGCGGAGATGCGGCTTTTCTCGACCTCCTTGCTCGCCGCCGCGCAGGCGCTGCCGCGGCTCTCCTTCGATCGCCAGGGCGTCTACGAATTCGCGTTCAACGTCGTGCCGGTCGGCGACGACACGGTGTTCGCCGAGCTGAAGACGCTCGGGCCGGACCGGGTCGCCGAGCTCGGCGCGGATGGCGGCATCCAGCTCCATGCGGCCGCCAAGCCGCTCCCCGATACCGGGCAGCTGCCGCTCGCCGCGCGGATCGAGGAGCATCGCGATCGGCTGATGGCCGTGGTTTCGGATCATGTCGCCCAGTTCGGCGACAATGTCCGCTGCCCGCTCTCGGGCGGGCTCGACTCGCGCCTCGTCCTCGCGGCGTTGCGCGCCGCCGGCTGCCGGCCGCAGATCTTCGTCTATGGCGGGCCGGACAGCGCCGACGTCCGCATCGCCCGTGCGATCGCTGCCGCCGACGGCTTCGAGATCGAATGGGTCGACAAGGAGGCCTGGCGCGTGGTCACGCCCGACGAATTTCCCGAGCAGGTCGAGCGCAACTTCCAGGCTTATGACGGCCTGCCCAATTATGGCGAGCTGTTCGAGAACGGCGCCAACGCCGCCGCCCGCGCCGCCCGCCATCGCGGCGGCGCGCTGTCGGCGTCGGGCGGCTGCGGCGAGATCTTCCGCAACTTCTTCTTCCTCCCCGATCGCCCCTTCGGCGCGGCGGCGGTCGCGCGGACCTTCTTCGCCCGCTACACGAGGGGAGACGTCACCGATGCGTTCGATGAGACGGCCTTCCTGCGCGCCATCGAGGACAAGATCCTCGCGACGCTCGGGTGTCCGGGCGAGCGGGCGCCGCTGCCGCGCGCGCTGATCGAGCAGGTCTATCCGCGCATTCGCTGCCGTTCGCTGTTCGGGCGGGAGATCAGCCTCGAGGCGCATCACGGCGCCTATCTGATGCCGTTCCTCGACCACAAGGTTGTCGCCCAGGCGATGACGCTGCCGCTCGCCCTCAAATATGCCGGGCGGTTCGAGGCGGCCTTGCTCAACGCGATCGATCCGGTGCTGGCCGCTTATCCTTCCGCCTACGGACACGATTTCACCGGGCCGCCAAGCGCCGCGCACCGGCGGAGCGAATGGTCGACCCGTATCCGCCCGGTCGCGCTGCGGCAAAGGAGCTATGCGATCCGGCGCCGGCTGGGTCCGGTCGCGGACGAGCATGGCGGCCTGCTGACCCCCGAATATATGGGGCGGGTGGTCGACCTCGATTATCCGGTGATGCGCCGCTACTTCCGGACCGACCGCATCGCCGACAGCTCGATGATGCGGCGGATCGCCAATCTCGAATATCTCGCCGCGCGGCTCGGCTCCCGCCTGACCTAATGCCGCTGGAACGGCGCGATCCGGTCGCCCAGGCGGTTGTTGCGGATCACCAGCGCCTCGCCGCTCCAGTCGCCGACGAACGCGGTCGACCAGGCAAAGCCCGGCGCGACCGAGGCGACATTGTCCTCGATCGTCAGCCCGGCGGAGGGATGGTCGCCCTCTTCGGCGTGGACCGCGATCAGGGTGCCGTAATTCTCCTTGCCGATGCCCTGGACGAAAATGTTGCCGGCGATCCGCCCGATTGCGCCTTCGGGCAGGTCGATCATGTAATTGGTGTCCTGGCCCTGGCTGTCGTCGAAGCTGTTGTTCAAGACCTCGATCCGCGGCGAGCGGCTCTTGAGATAATGGCCGCCGGTGCCGCGCTCGAAGCGCGAGTTGGTGACGCTGAGCGCGCCGTAATGGCCGATATAGAGCGAATGGGCGCCGTTGCCGTCGGGATGCTTGCCGAGCCGGCTGAAGGTCGAATGATCGATGCCGATCGTGCCCCTGGGATCGCTGGCGGAGAGGATGCCGCACTGGCCGTCGACGAACATCGTCTGGGAAACGACGAGGTCGCCCTGCTCGATGCGGATGCCGGCGCCGTTGCCGTCGGCGACCCGCATATGGGTGAAAACGAGGCCTTCGACCCGCGCCGAGCGGCCGCGCAGCACCAAAGTCGCCTTGTCCTCGCAGATGCCGCCATCGAAGATCGCCGTGCCGGGGGTCTCGGCGACGAAGGCGATGCGGCCGGCTTCCTGCACCGCGCAGCCGCCGTAGCGCCCGGGCGCGATCCGGATCGTGCCGGTGCCGCCGCCGATCGAGCCGACCGCATCCTGGAGATCGGCGAAATGCTCGCCGGTTTCGGCGACGGTGAACGGGCCCGAGGATTGGGCGTGGAGCGGGCCGGCCGAGAGGATGGCGGCGAGCGCCAGCGCCGGGCCGAGCGGGAAAACAAGCTTGCGGATCATGCAGGTCCCTTAGGGCCGCGGGGTTGACGCGCCGTTAAGCTCGCCATGGTAGCGGGAAATGGATGCGCATCCTGCACGTTCTCGACCATGGTTTGCCGCTGCACAGCGGCTATGCCTTCCGCACCCGCGCGATCGTCAAGGCGCAGCTGGCGCGGGGCTGGGAGGTGGCGTGCCTGACCGGGCCGCGCCAGGCGGACGGCGGCCCCGACCCGGAGGTGGTCGACGGCATCACCTTCTATCGTACGGCCAGGCCCGCGCCGGCGCCCGCGCCGTTGGGCGAGTGGCGCGAGATCAGGGCGCTGTCGGCGCGGCTCGACGCCCTGGTGCGCGCGTGGAAGCCCGACCAGCTCCACGCCCATTCGCCGGTGTTGAGCGCGCTCGCCGCGCTGCCGGTCGCGCGGCGGCACAATCTGCCTCTGGTCTACGAGATCCGCGCCTTCTGGGAGGATGCGTCGGTCGGCAACGGCACCGGGCGCGAGGGCTCGCCCAAATATCGGCTGACCCGGCTGCTCGAGACCCATGCGGCGCAGAAAGCCGACGCGGTCGCGGTGATCTGCGAGGGGCTGCGCGACGACCTCGTCCGGCGCGGCATCGACAAGGACAAGATTTTCGTCGCGCCCAACGGCGTCGACATGGGCCTGTTCGGCAGCCCGCCCGCCGCCGACAAGGCCTTCGCCCGCAGCCTCGGCCTGGCCGATGCCGACACGGTCGGCTTCATCGGCTCGTTCTACGATTATGAGGGGCTCGACGACCTGATCGCGGCAATGCCCGCTTTGGTCGCCCGCCGCCCGAAGGCGCAATTGCTGCTCGTCGGCGGCGGCCCGATGGAGGCGGCGCTGAAAGCCCAGGCGGCGGCCTCGCCGGCCGCCGCGCGGATCCGCTTCGCCGGCCGCGTGCCGCACGACCAGGTCGAGCTCTACTACGCGCTGATCGACATCCTCGCTTATCCGCGGAAGGCGATGCGGCTGACCGAGCTGGTGACACCGCTGAAGCCGCTCGAGGCGATGGCGCAGCGCAAGCTGGTCGCCGCCTCCGATGTCGGCGGCCATCGCGAGCTGATCGAGGACGGCGTCACCGGCACCTTGTTTCCGGCCGGCGACCCGGCGGCGCTGGCCGACGCGCTCGCCCGATTGTTCGACCGCCGGGGCGAATGGGACGGGCGGCGCGACACCGCCCGGGCGTTCGTCGAGCGCGAGCGTAACTGGTCGTCAAACATTTCGCGTTACGCCCCTGTCTACCAACGGCTTACCGGTAAGGCTTTATGATCGCTGCGAGACAATTCCAGGATTTTGGGCGCGGCCTCGGCCGCAATGCGTTCGACCTGCCGGTCGCGGGCCTGGCCGCGCTTGCGGTGGCGTTCTTCGCTTTCGCGGTGCCGGCCGATCTGCTCGGCCGGGCGGTGGAGGCGAGCGGCCTGCCGTCGCTGTTCGCCGCCGCCGAGCCGCCGCTCGGCTTCAAGGCGCGCGCGATCCTCGGCATCGCCGGCGCGCTCGCCGTGTTCGCCCTGGTCTTCGCAACGCTGCGCGCACTCGACCGCATCGGCGCCGCAAGAACGCAGGTCGCGCCCGCCGCCGCGGATGACGGCATGCCCCGGCTGCGCCGCCGCGACGTCCATCCCGACGCCCCGGCGCGCCGCCCGATCCACGCGGCGCGCGATTTCGGCGAGCCGGCGCCGCCGGCCGGGCCCGAAGCGCGCGATCCCACCCCGCTCTGGCTCACCGGAGCCGACGTCGCCGAGGTCGAACCCGAAGCCGCGGTCGAGCCGGCAAGCCTCGCCGAGCTGATGGAGCGGCTCGAGCGCGGGCTGGCCCGCCGCCGCAGCCGGCGCGCGTTCGCGCCGCCGCCCCAGGCAGCACAGCCCCAAGTCTTTCCCGAGGCCGGCGACGACCGGCTGCAAAGCGCGATCCAGGGCCTGCAGCGGCTCGCCGCGCGCGGCGACTAATCGGCCGCGATCGTCAGCGCCTCCAGGATGAGGCGCACCGCCTGCGCGTCGCGCGCCTCCGCCACCAAAAGGATGTCGGCGAGGATGTGGCCCTCGAGCGCGAACTCCCGTTCGGCGAGGCCGTCGACGAACCGGTCCGCTTGCGCCGCGGCGCCTTCGCCGGCGAACCGCAGGATCAGCCGATGGCGCTCGCCGGAAAAAACGGTGCTCGCCCAGGCCCAGCTTTCGTGCCGCTCGATCGTGGCGAAGGTGGTGCAGAGGGCGCGCCGCAGCGCCTCGACGGCGATCATCGCCGCGACTCGCGGCGGTCGAGCCAGGCATGGATACGCCTTGCTGTTGTTTCAGTGACTTGACGGCCCTTCCTTAAATCCAGCACGAAGCGAGGATCGTTCGCCGCGTCACGGCCGAAGCGGGTCGGCGCAGTGCGCGTGCGCCGCAGATACAGCTCGATGCGCCGGCTGAGTTGCATGGCCAACCTTCGAATCAGTGTTCCTGTTATGTTCAGTATTCGAGGATATTTCCTACTTGTCTAGGAAGAATCCTATCCGTATAGGATTTAAATATGGCGGACGAAAAAAGCCGGGCCGCGCTCAGGCGGCTGATCGAGGAGCGGGGCGAGGATTATGCCGGCCTGTCGCGCCTGATCGGGCGCAATCCGGCCTATATCCAGCAATATATCGGCCGTGGCAGCCCGCGCCGGCTGGCCGAAGCCGACCGGCGGCTGCTCGCCCGCTATTTCGGCGTCGACGAGGCGTTGCTCGGTGGGCCGGCCGCCGAAGCGGGGCAGGGGCTGCAGGCCGTGCCCAGGCTCGACATCGGCGCGGCGGCGGGCGCCGGCGCGTTCGACGGGGACGAGCGCCCGCAGGCCCATATCGCCTTCGATCCGGCCTGGCTGCGGCGGCTGGCGCGCGGCGCGCCCGATCTGCTGTCGATCATCCGCGTCGCCGGCGATTCGATGGCGCCGACTTTGGTCGACGGCGACGACATCCTGGTCGACCGCGGCGATGCGGCCGCGCGGGTGCGCGACGGCGTCTATGTGCTGCGGATGGACGACGCTTTGGTGGTCAAGCGGCTCGCCCTCAACCCGGCGGCGCGAACGCTGACGATCCGCAGCGACAATCCGGCCTATCCGAGCTGGCCGGACTGCGATCCCGCGGCGGTGGAGATCGTCGGCCGGGTCGTTTGGGCCGGGCGCCGGATCGGTTAGGGTCGGCACTCAATGGGCTTCGGTTGCCGCTAATGAGTCACCGCGGCGAAGGCCGGGGCCCATGAACACCGACGATGCCTAAAGGGCGCTGACGTTGTCGCTGCTGCCCGATATCCGAGTTCATGGGTCCCGGCCTTCGCCGGGATAAGTAATCATCCTTAGTCGTTTGATTCTACTCATTTTTTATGTTAAGTAAACGCCTGCACTACATGTGCACGGCTATGAGTAATCAAAGACTTACGCGGATCGTGTACACAGAACCTGCACAGAACAACCCATAAAGGGAGACGTGCAATGGCGTTCCTCGTGGACGTGGAAGAGCTCAAGCCTGGGCTCATCATCTTTCGGCGCGGCGATGTTCAGCATCGCCAGTGGTACTGCCGCATCAAGGTGCCGGACGACAAATCGCAGCCCGACAGCAAGCGCTATCGGGACCGTTACAAGACGATCTCCCTCAAAACCATCGACATCAACGCGGCGCGGACGCAGGCTTGGGAGCATGAATCGGACGTGCGCCACCGCGTCAAGTTCGGCGTGCCGGTCTTCAACAAGCCGTTCAGCGAGGTGGCGGCGGAGTACCTGGCCCACCTTCAGACCAAGGCGAACAACGGCAAGATCACGCCGCGCCGGGTGAAGGTGGTGGCCTCCATCCTTCGCTCGCAGCTCAACCCTTATGTCGGATCGTTCCAGATCGACCAGATCGGCGAGGAGCGTTGGGAAAACTATCCTGACCATCGCCGGGCCAGCGGCACGGGCGCTATGGCCGTGTCTCGGACGCGACGATCAGCATGGAGCTGGGCGTGTTCCGCTCGGTGATGGGTTATGCGATCCGCAAGAAATACCGCGCCCCGACCGACACGTTCGAGGCGAGGATCGATCTCGACAAGGTGCGGCGCGACGAGTTCACGCCCGAGGAATACCGCAAGCTGCACACCTTCGCGCGCGGCTGGGTGCAGCGGGGGCAGGACGAGGCCCGGCGCTGGTATCGCGGCATGCGTATAATTTCACGCTCATCATGTGCAACACGGGTATGCGGCCTTCGGAGGCGCGCAACCTGCGCTGGCGCGACGTGGAGACGCGGCAGGATCGCGAGGGCCGCAAGCTTGTCGTCTTGCAGGTGCGCGGCAAGAAGAAGCAGCGCCAGCTCGTCGCCGCCGCGAATGTCGGGGACTACCTGGAGCGCATCCGCCAGATGAGCCTCTGGACTGAACCCGACGATCCGGTCTTCTCGGTGCGCGAGCTTACGCCCACCGGAGCACGCGCCCGCCCCGACGATGGCTCGGCGACCGGCGACGCCAGCACCAACTGGAAATCCGCCAACAGCCTGTACAAGGCGATGGTGCGCGACTTGTTGGAGCAGTCCGGGCTCTTGGTCGGGCAGAACGGCAAGGACCGCTCCACTTATTGTTTCCGCCACACTTACGCGACCTTCCGGCTGGGGGAAGGTGTCGATGTCTACTTCCTCGCCCACCAGATGGGCACCTCGGTCAAGATGATCGAGCAGCATTACGGTCATGCCAACGCCGTGCGGAATGCCGCAAGCATCCTGCGCGGGCTACCGGGCTGGGAAGCAGCGGCAACCGCCGCGCCCGCCGCGATCTCGGAGCAGGGTCCGGCCGCCGCCAAGGCGGGCCGCACAGCGGGCGACATGCCCGCCGCCCGGTCGCGCCGGCCGAAATACCGCGCGCGCGGCGCGCCCGCCACACAGGCCGTAAGCAGCGCCGGGATCACGCGCCGAGCCTCGAGCGCGCCCGGCGCTGCCCGACCCGAGCCGCCCGCGGCTCGGAGCCGCCCCGCGGCTGGGAGCCTTCGTTCGCCGTCGATCCCGCCGCTGGCGATCAGGATCGGCGAAAAGCGAACAGGGCCGGAGGGAGGATAAAGTGGGCCGCGCGTCGGCCCGCCCGCCCGGAGGCCCTGTCAGAAGGCTCCGCGCCCCGCTCGCGCCGCTGGCGCTCTTGGGGCGGGGCGATTGCTTCCCTCAGCTGACTCGGCGGCGAGGATCCGCCCGCGCGGATCGCCGCCGCCGCATTCGCATTCAGCCCCTCTCACGGAGGCCCGCGCCACACCTGCACCAGCTTGGCGATCGCCAGCACGAGACCCGCAAGCGCGGTGATGAGCTGGGTGATTTCGTTAATCGACATGGTAGCCTCCCTTTTTCTTGTGCCGCGCCCCGATGGCGCGACGAACGGGAGTGCTCAGGGCCGGGGAGAATTGGCCGGCAGGAAAAGGCCGCGCCGGCTTCATCGACGCAAGCGCCGCTTCTTCAGCGGGGCGGAGCTGCACACGCGTTGCCTGGAACGCACGGAAGCGAGCCGCCTTGAATGCCGGGCAGCCCCGGCCACAACGACACGTGATGTTCGCAGCCCTCGGGGCGCGGCGGACGGGAGAGAGTCCTCGCCGCGATCCACCCTCAGCCGCGCAGTTTCACCATCTCAGGAGCAAAAGGCTGTCGAGACCGAAGAGCCTTGCCGGTTGACCCAGTCGTATATCGTGAATGCATTGTAGTCCCGGTAAGTGAAGGTCCAGCTGACCCGAAACTGGCCCGACCCGAGAGAGAGCCTCGCGGTGCTTCCGCCCGTTAGAGGAATGAGAACCTGGTCACCCTCCTGATCGTAGGAATAGCGTCCTGCAGGCATGGGGTAGCCGCCGTCCGTGTTGGTGATTGTGAGCTGTCCGGGGGCGAATGCTACCCTAAAATGGAAGGGATGCGTCGATGACTCGCCATCGGCATTCGTTACCACCTGCTGGCCTTCACACAGCATCGATGCCGGCATTGCTGCCGGCCTAGCAGTACCTCTTGTTGGCACTGTTCGCGCAACAGCGTCGCTATGGGCGGCGCGCGCATCGACGCGGCATCCAGCCGGCGTCGCGTCGGGATGCTGGGAGACCTGCTGCGCGGATTCGCCGTGCCGCAGACGGCAGGCCAGTTCATCGCGCGGAAGGAGACGTCGAGGCACCGAGGGTGCCGCCGCGATTTGCACCGCGCCCCGGAAAATACTCTCGGCCTCCGCCAGCGGCGGGCCCGCGATGCGCCGCGCGGCACCGTCCATCCGGCCGAAGCAGGCCGCGTCGAGCACCAGCGCCGCGACGGAGCCCGGCCCAGCCTCCGTCCAGTCCTGCGCGATCCCGGCTTCCGGCTCCTCGGTGCCCGCGATGGTCGTGAACAGCGCATCGCGCGTCCGGAAGCGGCGCGCGCCGCATTGAAGCTCATACGTGATCGCGAAGGCTTTGAGGTCGCCGCGCGGCTGCTCGAAAACCGCCATGGCCCGCCCGCTGGCATTGCCGCCTGCCGACCTCACCGTGGATCGATCGACAAAAATGAGCTGGCGCTGGGGTGTCTGCCCGGCCTGGCCGGCATACCACCAGCCTGCCGGCGCGCCGCCGGTCTGCGCCACGGCCCTTGATTGGGGAACTGTCGAAAGAAGCGCGACGGCTCCCGCCGCCGCGAAAGCTGCAATGCGCATAGCAACATATTCCCGTGTTCGACCACGCCCACCCGAAAAGGGTGCCGCCCCGGCCCCAAGCCGGGACGGTTAGCAGCATGCGAACACGGGGTTGCATGCCCCGCTTATTCCCCCCGAAGGGGTATTGTATTGGACGGGCCGCCCGACCTTGGGTCGGTCCCGTGTTCACACGCCAGAAGCGTGCCGCGTCCCGCTGCTACTCGGTTCGCGGCCCTTTTCTTATGGCGAAATCCGCCGCCAATGTCACGCGATTAGCTTTCGAAAAGGCAGGAATATTGTCCGCGCCTCCCCCGTTTTAGGGAGGCCCGAACGCTGGCCGGGAGCTTCCCCCTCAGGGGACCCACGGGCGAGCCAGCGGCCGCAAGGCCGTCTCGCCGTCGCGGCGGCCTAGGACTAATAGCCTATTGAGGAAGAGAATCCCATTGTAGGCGCCGGTTTTACGGCGCCGCAACGCTGCTGTGCTAGCGTGGTCCCTGTTGATCCGGGAAACAATAACAACAAGCCCAGGAGGACAACATGGTAGTAGTGATGAAGTACGAACTGTTATCCACCACCCGCCTCACCCCCGAGGGAAAACCGCTCTGGCAGTTGCGCGCGCTCCGCGATTTTGCGCGCGTGAAGGCCGGCGACCTCGGGGGTTTTGTGGAAGGCGCACACAACCTGCCGCAGGACGGAAACGCCTGGGTGCATCCGGGAGCAACGCTCTACGGGGATGGCTATGTGTCGGACGGGACCCCCATAATCCCCGTCGCCGTCCGGCCGGTCCGTCCCCCTCGGAGGCCTGGACACCGGCCCCGCTCGGGCTTCCTCTTCCGGTAGGAGCTGGCGCGGCCAGTGCGACTGGCGCGACCAGCGAGGCGCGGCCCGCTTCCGTTCTCCCTTCCGGGAGCGGGCCGTCCTTTTTCACGGATGCTTGAGAAACGGCATCAGCCGATCCACGTTCTTGGCCGCGCGTTCGATCTTGCTGATCTGGTCGAACAGGCCGTGATCCGCCGCCATGTCATAGGCGTCCACGAGTTCCGCCATCGCCCGCCGGGGCGCTCCCGCGAGGAAATAGCCATAGCCGAGCTTGCGCTTTGCCCGCACGAGAAACCCGTCCGGCTTCCCGGAAGAGCCGAGGTCCACCCCGTCCTGGAGCAGCGAAAGTCCCCGTCGCCGCGTGCCGCGGCTTCGTACCAGTGCAAATCCGAGCTCGGCCTTGGCTGAGCCAAGCGTCGCAGGAGCGGCGCTGCTTTGTTCGCAAAGTTGCACAACCCGCTCGTAGTCGTCGACAGCCTCAGCGCGCCGGCCAAGTTGCCAATAGACGCTTCCACGGATCGCCAGCGCCTGTGAATCCGGCTGCGCTCGAAGCGTGACGTCCAGATGGTTGAGAGCGAGATCGAAAAAGGCCGCACGCAGCGCGGAGTCCCCGACCTTTTTCGCGATTGAGTAGTATTCGCTCGCGAATGCCCCATGAGGCGGCGGCGGGGGACTTCGGTAGTTCTGGATAATCCGGCTGCGCGAGCTGATCGCACCCAGACAGCCCATCAGGCAGAATCCGTGCAGTCCATACCACGCCGACGTGCTCGCCCATTTGGCCAAGGCACTATCCCAGCAGTGCAGCAGGTGGTCGTCGCTCGCACCGTCGGGCCGCGCGCCCATCAGTTCTCGCAAGGCCATCCAGATGACCGCAAGCCGCGATTGATGATCGTCCAGTGCATCCGCCCGCTTCAACAGATCGTCGACAAGATCGAGCGCCGGCGGTGCGAGCGTCGGGTCGAAGGGATCGCCGAGAAACTGCAAGGCTGGCAGCCCCGTTGCAGGCTGGTAGGGCCTGTGGCGGGATATTCCCAGCCGATCATGCGCCGTGGTGCCGATTGCGGCGAAGCGGCGGAGCCGCGACACCCACGGGTGCCGGATGTCGTTGAGAATCCGCTCGATGCGGCGCAGGATCTCGTCTTCGTCCAGCGGCTCGCGGACCAGCCCCGGCAGAGCCGGCCCAAGAAGGTTGAGGAGTGCGGCCATGCGGCCCGTTGGCTCATGCCCTTTGAGAATATAGATGAACGCCGGCCGGCGCGACACAGCCGCCTCGAAAAGCTCGAGCTCGAGGAAGGACGCCTGCGTTTTCTTTCCTGGCCCGATCTCGATGCCGGTGCCGTGCTTGTCGATGATGACGGCGACATAGGCCTCGCAGTGGCGGACGCCCTTGACGCAAAACAGCGCCTTCTCCACCGGCGCCGCTTTTGAACCGCGATCCAGGATGGGAAAATCCTCCCCCATCCAAACCTGTTTATCGTCGCTGGCGTTGAAGGTCTTTCGCACCCGTCGCCTGACCGACAGATAAATATCGCCGGCATCCGTGAAGCAGGACGAAAAGAAGATTTTCCAGTGATCGACGATGGGCGGAGTAGCGGCCATATCTGCTGCCAGCACTTACCGCTTCGGCCAGGCGCTTTCCAGCCCGGGGTCTCAAGCGCGTCTACGCTTGCCGGGCTCGCGGCTCAGTCACCGGACTACCTTTCCGGCTCGGCCAGCCGGAACACCGAATCGTCATAGCCGAGCCTGGCCGCGTGACGGCGTCCGATGGGGGCATTCGCGGCTGTCGCGCGCGGCGGATTTTCCGCGCACACCAGATCGGAGCTCTGGAGCGCGAGCGCGGATCGCAGACCGGTAAGGCCGGTACGGCAGACGACCGTGCCGCCGAGCAGGACGGCTCCTGTCCGCCGGTTACTGAGGGAGTAGCTGGCGATGACCCCGCCCGAAAGCACGATCGCGGGCGCGCCGAGCGCCGTCCACAGATTCTTGCGCGTGATCATCGTGCCGCCCGCGCGATTGACATGCACGCGCAGCACATAGGGGCTCGATGTCCGCCGAAGTTGTGACTGCCGAAGCACGGCCGCAAGGCGCACATTGCCATCCGCGGCCGGCGCCGTCAGCCGCTCGATGAAGCCGGTCAGGCGCGTCAGGACCGCCTGCAACGGAGCGATCGCGGCCTTCTGGGCGTCGTCCGCGTGCGGCATCGACTGTATCCTGGCCCGCAGATCGGCCTCGCAGTCAGCCACTCTTTGAAGCTGGACATTGACCGGATCGGCCTCGTCCTGCGCCGCGCTCAGCAGCGCGGCCTGGCGGATGTAGCTGTTCTCGCCGCCAGCCGTGAGCGCGCTCACCAGCATGCCGTCGTCGCCAAGATCGCTGAAGCCGTAGACGTGGGTTTCGGATTGGAGGAGGCCCATCACCGCGCCGATGGCGGCGGTGGCCCCGGCAACCGGAAGCAAAAAGTTCTCCGGGTTACCCTGCTGGCGAACAACGCGCGGTGGGCGGCAGGTCGGCCCACTTTCGCCGAGGACCCCGAGCGACGCCGCCACGATCCCTCGCGCTTCGGTCTCGAAGGCCGCATAGCTGTCGAAAGAGAACGCCTCCTGTTCGGTGAGAAGCACGATGGATGAAGGAGCGGTTATCGCCTCCGGGGCGGCCGTGAAATCGCCCGCGCCCGCATCGGAAGCCGCCTCGGCAGGCTGCGATCCGTCATCGGGTTCCCTGTCCATATTCGCGAGTATGTCGATCTTGTCGGCAATGGTATCACGGTCATCCGCTGGCGCGGCTGTCCTGCGAGCCCGCCGCACGGTTCTTTCGACCGGCTCCGGTGCGGCGGGGTTTACCACCACGTATTCCTGAACCCGCCGGTTGATGACATTGGCGACATCCCGCATCGACACGGCCGCCAGATAGGCCGCCTCCATCTGCCCGCCGCCGGTCTCGACATGCGACGTGCCATCGCCCGCAAAGCGCGCCAGCGGTGCGACAAGCGCATCCGCCTGTGCCTTTTGTGCTTTGTACTGAGCTTCGAGCGCCTCCGCGCGGGCCTTCTGCTGATTGGCCTCTGTCACCACGGGATCAGCCGGCGTGGTCTGCGCCAGCACTGGCGTCATCACCACAAGAGCAACAGCAATCGGAAGCAGAAGGCGTCGAAGCATGGCGTGTCCTCCCCGGCTGGGTTCAACCGTCCAGCAATTTCTGAAACGCCCCACGCGGCGCGCCTCGCACCAGTACCAACGGCCTCCTGTTCGTCGGCAACGTGACCGCCGTCACGCTCTTGCCGCGTCGCGCGGCAGCTCGCAAAACTTCCTCGTCATGGCGCCGCCGGACAATTCGGCGCCGGCACCCGTTGCGTGCTGCCATCCCGGCGCACATTCACACCGTCCGGCAGCGTCAGTGTCGGCGGCGTCGCCTTGACCGCCGCCAGCAAAGAGGGAAACGGATCGATGCCGGTTTGCCGCGTAATCTCGGCTACCGACACCATCACGCAGGTCGCCGATTCATTGTTGCGCCCGATGAAGCCGGCCGCGAGGCGGCGCGACGGAATATAGATCGCCTTGAAGGTGAAATCCGGGATCGGCACGCGGTTGTTCATCAAGGGCGGATGAGCCCCGAAGATCGGGCCCGTGACGATGTAAACCTCGCCTGCGTCCTCCGCGATCTTATGCACGGACGCTTCAAGATGCGCCCAGAGAATCCGGTTCAGATTGTCCTCCTGCGGCACGACATTGGTGAGGAAGAAGGTGTCGTTCTGCGAGGCGTCGTCCGGCGCGTCGTTGGCCGGCGCCATATGCCCGAGATCCCATTCGTTGCCGGCGAAGTCGGCATTGGCGGCCTGTTGCGCGCGCGTCAGCTCGGGCTGCTGCTGGAAACTGCTTCGGTCGGTGCGGAAAGTGGCGTCCCCGCCCAGGGCGGCGGCGCGCGTCAGATGCTCGGCCGACCAGAGCGGGTTGAGCATCGGCACGGAGTAGGACACTGAATAAATCATGTGGCAGAAAATCCGGCCGGCCGCCGCGGCCGGTGCGGCCGGCACCGTCGCTGCCGGCGCCCGGCCCTCGAGATAGAAGGAGCTGCAATTCGTGGGAACCGCAACCCGAACGCGGGGTCGCGGCGCGGGCGGCGCCTTTGCTTTCGAGGGAGCCTTTTGCGCGAAAGCCGCGGGCGCCTGCACCGCCAGGGGCGTGCTGACGACGAACGCGGCGGCGAACAAACCTGAAAACATCGAGCGTTGCATGGCGCTTCCCCCCGTGGCGGGACTTCGTCCCGACTTGAAACCCCGCGCAAGTACGCCGAGTCGCAAGGTTGAGATTACAGGAAATAGTTCCTACTAGCCACGGCCCGCGCTCTTTAAGCATGGCCTGTTGCTGGCTGAATTATTTGAGAACGGCCGCGCAAGCTGGCAGGGGTGCCAAACTGAGACATGAATACAGATGCCCCGCCCGAGCCGGATTTTGAGGCTCTCCTAAGCGGCTTGGAGGCCGAGGTGGCGCTGCATTACGGCAACGCCGCCGAGCTTAAGCAACGCGCGCGACTTCGGGCGTCGGTCGCTGCCCTCAATTTGGGCTGCGCCACGGCTAGCGCCAGCATGGTCGCCGACAATCGACAGCCCTACCTTGTGCTCAATTTCATTTTCGCACTCGGAGGAATTTTTCCGCCACGCTCCAACCCCATGATCGCGCAGGTCCAAGAGGAAGCCGAGAAGCTCCAGCGGGAGTTGGCAAAGGACGAGCCCAACCCGATCGTCGTCGCGCGGTCGGCCCAGCGCCTCCAGGAAATCAAGCACTGGCTGGGAGGAAAGGGCGAGACCTTTGCCACGAGCTTCACCCAGTCACTGGGGAAGTCCCTCGGAACTTCCACAGGCGTCGCGGCGGTTGCCGGCGCAGCCGGCATGCTCGGCCCCCTGTCGCAAGTCATCCACGCCGCCGCCCACTGGCTTCAGGCGGTAGCGGGGTAATGCGAGATTTCTAGGCCGCAGGCTCGTCTTCAAGCGCCCAATAATGTCCCGACGGCGGCGCAGGCTTCAGATTGTCCCACCGATAAACATACTCAAAGTCGTTCAATGCCTTCACCGCCATTGGCAGACCTGCCCTGACATCGGCTGTTATGAAATCATGCGCGTCGTCCGTTATTGCGTCGCTCACCACGCGCGGCGGTGAGCCTTCATCGCGGCTCCGTGTCTTCAGAAATTGCCAGATAGCCAACGCATCGTTCAGTTGAATGCGATAACGCTGCACAGCGGCAATCCCGACGTCCCGCGATAGTCCGGCTTCTGCCGCCACTTGCTCTGGGGTCAGTCTTAGTGCGTTGAGTAAGTCCATCGGGTGACGCAGCCGGAAAACGCAGGCGATTATGTCGCTGGTCGTGAACGCGGGTGCGGCGCCCCCCAGCGCGATGTTGGCGACATTGATGAATCCAATAGCGCTGTCGTAAGTGACTGGATGAAATCGGAACAGCTTAGAGATCGCGTTCCTGCCCGCGCGAGGCCCACGTATCGAGGCCGTACTCGAAATTGATCCGAGTTGCGCAACCGTGAGATCGCGGGCATCGCAACGTTCCACCGCCGATGGAATGAAAAACAGTGCTTTCTTTTCAAGCTGGACACGCGCATCCGGCGCGGGAACATATACATCAGCCCATTGCCGCACGGTTCCGTCCCCTGTCGACTCACCGAATCGCACGGCATAGACAGCTGCCCGTATCACCGACGTGAGCCAGCGTCAAGTGCGATGTACCTGCGCTCAGTGGCAGTAGCTGGTTGGGCGGTGTAGATGGTCCCCGTTAACGGCTTCAAAAGCGTTGCGGACCTACTTCCGAAACCGAGTCGAGGAATTCACATGTCGCAACTGATTCAATTCGGGGCTGTCATCAGCGGCGTTGCGGCCGTGGTTGTGACGCTTGTGAGTTTTGCAATGATTCGGCCTGGACACTCGTAATCGACTTAGCCTGATTACTAGCTGCGACAGCCGCTCGACCGGCGCTCTGTTCCGCCCCTTCATCCACGCCTCGTCCCGTACCGGACGCCTGATTTCTCTCCAAAGTGAGATCGTCGGGAATGGGCACGTGTATCTCCCATGTCCCTTCGGCCACCATGCCGATGGCCAGTCCCAACGACATCCCCAAAAGGACAACTGAGAGCAAACGCCTTTGCGGGAGGAACCGAAGTGACGGTCGAGAAAATCCAATCGCCAGGAAAATCAGCCAGAAGACCAGCCAATAGCCATTCGGCATTCCGTGCTCATGATTGGGAAAGGCGAGGTGCGTAAACACGAGGCAAAAGTAATAGGGACCTAAGAGCCAAAAAAAGAACAGGTCGGCGCTTTGGTGGAGCCACTCAGTCTCCGTGTTCCGGTCCCGGATGGCCGTCGCGACGTTCTTCGTCTCTTCGGCCAGGAGCCGCTGGTACAGCGCTCTCATATCGCGGCGGACGCGATCATAGCGGGACCACAACATGTCGATGTAGCCGAACGTGGGGCCCAGGCGGCGCTCCACGAACACATTATAAGGCTGCATATCGCCGAATTGCTTGATTTGTAGCGCCGGCAGCCCCTCGCGAAAACGGCGAATGTAATAGCGCGAGCGCTCGATGCGATGCGCCACGCCTCCGGTCACCTTGCTATCGGCCTTGCCCAGCAAATCCTGGGTTCGGTCAAGACAGGCCTTGAGCTCACCGATCCTTCTCTCGGAGTAGGGATCTTTTTCCTTGTCCTCGCGCCGACGGCCCTTTTGCTGTCCCTCCTGCTGGCGCGCCTCCTCCTCCCCATCCACCTTAATCCGGCTGGTGAAGGAAGTTCGAACTTCATCCTCCGCCTCACGCAGGGGCGCGGAGGCGCTCTGAAGCGCCGGGAGATCGATGAGCGAGGCAAGCCTTAGCGTGCCCTGCTGGTTGATCTGTTCGATCAGGCGCCCGATCGCCCAGCCGCCGAGCTGATGCGTGTACAATCCATAGCAAAGCGGGATGCGCTCTTCCGAGGTCTCTCTCTTGACCGGCTGGGCGCCGAGCGCGGAAAGATAGAGGGCACGCCCTTCGCTCATCATCGACGCGGTGAATTCGTAGTTGAGAAAGTCGATCTCGCCCATCTTGGCCGTCATGAGCGGCCACAGTAGATCATACCGTTCCTTCCAGTATGATTCGAGCGGATCGGGCGCTCTGCTTACCACCCGTCGCCTAACCTTCTCCTTGCGCCAGAACGCGGGCTGGATTCGGATTCCGAACAGCGTCAGAGGCTCCGTCTTGTCAGATCCGGCCGCCTCAGCCGGAGTATCTGTCTCTTCGGCACCAGCCTCTGCGCCTGAGGACGCCGCCCCTTCGACGCTGGCATCATCTCCCGGAGTTTCTGCCCCTTCGCTGTCAGCCTCGCCGCATTGAGCCTCCGTTCCTTTGGCTTCCACTTGATCGCTCAACACGATACCGCGGAAGTCTGCGAAGACCCCGCCCAGGGCGTCGACCTCCGGGGCGCTCGTGAACAGAACGCTATTGTAGAATTCCTCCCACACAGTGAGAAATGCCGCCTCGGAAATGCCCGAGAACTGGTCGCGAAAGCCGACGCCGTAGCGGGTCTCGGCGTCGACCTCTCTCATGCCCTCCAGCGTATCTATCTCATCGATGATCGCGCACAGTTTCTTGGGAGTGCCCTTATCGCAGTAAGCGGGGCGGCCCTTCTCGCTCGAAAGGTCGAGGAGCGCGGTGACGGTGCAATATTCCGTGTGCTGTTCAAAGCGCAGCGTCGCTTTGAAAAAATACCAATCGAACTCCATCACCACCAGGCCCGGATGATCCTCCGCGCCCGGGTCTTTCTCATAGGAAGTCAGGCAGGGTTCAAAGAGCGACACCGAGGCGCTTGGATCCTTGGCTTTGATCCGCTTCGCGATCTCGCGAACATAGGCTGCAAAACGTTCCTCCCCCCCCGGCGAAGGCTTGGTTTCCGCTTCCGTCTCGGTGCCCTCATCCGTTTCCTCGGCCTCTGGCTCCGGTAGATGCCAGAGACCCACATGCCATACCAGCAGCGGGTGCCGGACGCGCGAGCTCGGTCGATTCTGCGCGCCGGCGAGCAATCGCTGGTAGCCATCGATCGTAGTATACAAGACGATTCCCCCGCCGCCTTTTCGCGAGGACAACAAATCTATGCAAGCGGTAAGTGAAGTTTAGTTCAAGGGCGGGAGTTCACTATCAATTAGAGCCTTACGACTCACTCGCGCTCAGTCAGTGGCCCTCCGCCAAAACGGCACATCGTCATCCACCTCATAGGCCGGCCGCAACGCCAGCTCCCGTATCTCCCCGCGCTCGATCGCCCACCGCCGACCGGTCGCGCGATTGAGAAATTTCACCAGCCGCTCGTACCTGTTGTTGAGATAAATCGCCCGGTAGAGCTGGTCGTTACTCCGGTACGCCGAGATGATGGTCTCAAGCTGCCCCTCTGACAGCTCCTCGATATGGCCGTTCATGCGGTCGAATCTAAGCCGGGCCTGGTCGAAGTCCGGGACATCCGCGAAGGCGGCCACCAGCCCGTCCTGCAGACGCTCGCGCGCGCCCAGCTTTTCGGCCAGCAACTCGTAGACCGCCGCGGCCGAGGCGGCCGGGCTCTCGATATTGCCACGCAGCCCCTGCCGCGCTCCTTCAAAACCGGGCGGGTCACGCTGTTCGAGCTTAAGCGAGATGATTGGGATGCCCCGGCCAAGGGCGTACCCGATCTCCTGATGGCACCACAGGCTGTCGGCAAAATCGTCTGTCAGGTACAGCAGCATGATCTCCATTGTGGCGAGCCCTTTAAGGATCTCGTGCTGCCACTCCGTCATCGGCTCGATCCTGTTCGCGGCTGTCGATGATCGGAAAGCCATCGTCGGTAATGGCCGGCTGGTACATACGATTGTCCTCACCCAAAATGGGAAGACCGCGCTTCCAGCGCTCGAACAGACAGCGGATAATCAGGCTTTCGTAAAACCACGTCACCGCCCAGAGGGTGAAACGGGGCTGGACCTTCCAGACCACCCACGAGGCCCCGCCACTGTTCATGATCGCCGTCACGAGAACCTGCCCCGGCATCTCCCCGGTGAAGAACGGGTGCCCTTCATTCAGCCATTCGGGCACCGGCATCTCGCGACCCCTCGGCGCGAACCAGCCGACCGGCGGCTGGTCCTCGACGGCGGTTTTTCGGTCATAGTGCTCGGTCCCCGACAAGGGCAGCTCGAGCATGGATTTGAGTTCGTAAGTCAGCGGCGCCCTGAACCCGTGTTCCTCCCCCAGCGCCTTCTGCCGTTCGGCCTCGGCCAGCTCCGCCGCCCGCCGCGCCGCCTCAGCCTCCGCCCGCGCCGCCTGCCATTCGCGCCCTTTCTCCGCCGCATTCGCCGCCGCCGAAGCCGCCACCTCCCGCGCGCGCCCGGCCAGCGCCGCCGCCTTCGCCTTGTTGTCTTCCGAAAGAAGCCCTTCCGCAGCCTTCTTCAGCGCATCCCACATATTTCTCCCCTTGGCCTACCTCCGTAAACGCCGAAGTAAGAAGCAGGCAGGACTATAAACCTACACCAAAGCGGAGGAAACAATTCTTAAGCACAACTTTACACAACCCAACTAGTATTGCATTTTGAAGGGTAGCAAGATGGGTAATTGCACTGCGTAAACGCAGGCAATCACCGGTCAGCCATGAGGCTGCCCTATGGCCCGGCCGCGAAAAGACGACGACGCGCGTCGCAGCGAATGCTTCGCCATCCGGCTTACGCCGGCTGAACGCCTTGCGCTGATCGCGGAGGCCGGGCGGCTTTCGATGTCCCCGACCGAGCTGGCACGACAGCGGCTTCTTAAAGCCCGCGTCGTGGTGCGGGAGCACCGCCAGCTCGATCCCCGGCAGGTGTTCGAACTCGGGAAGATCGGGGTCAATCTCAACCAGATCGCGCGGGCGCTGAACAGCGGCCAGAACATCAATCCCGCGGCCATCGAGGGCGCCATCGCTGAGCTTAAACCGCTCATCGCCAGCCTTATACTCGGGGATTCCCCCGAGGGCGTGGATGGCGCAGGCCCCCGGCGACCGGGTACACCGGCTAGAAATCCGCGGGCGGGGGCGCCCCGTGACCCCTAAGATCGCCAGACGCGGTGTTTCGTTCAAGGGCGCGGCCGCCTATTACCTCCACGACAAAGGCGCCGACACGAACCGCCGCGTCGCCTTCTGCGTCACCCGCAACCTGCCGACCGGGGAACCCGAACTGGCCTGGCGGTGGATGGCCTACACCGACCGGCACGCCGGCATACTCAAGCATGATGCCGGGGCGGCGCGGACGGGGCCAAAGGAGCGCAAGCCGGTCTACACCCTGTCGCTGTCCTGGCACGCGGACGACAAGCCGACGCCGGATCTCATGGTGGCGATGATGGACTCGGCCCTGAAGAAAATCGGGCTCGGCCGGTGCCAGAGCCTGTACGTCGCCCACAACGACACCGACCACCCGCATATCCATGCGCTGGTCAATCTGGTCGATCCCGACAATGGCAAGATTATCGATCCGGGGCAGGACCGCTACAAGCTGTCGCGCTGGGCGCAGGGCTACGAGGCTCGAGCCGGCACGATCCGCTGCCAGCGCCGTGTCGAGAACAACGCGCGCCGCGACCAGGGCGAATGGGTCGTGGATCGCCATTCGAAGACCCGGCAGGATATCGAGCAGGCGAAGCTGATCGAGGGCCGGATTCTGGCCGAACGTCGCCGGCAGCTCGGCGAGCGGCAGCTGCGCGACCGCGCCACGCTCAAGCGCCATGCCGCCACGAAGGCGCACGCGATCCGGGCGCAGCTCAAGGAGCGCTTCTGCCCCCAATGGGCGGCGTTCTACCAGCGGCAGCGGCAGGATGCGCGTGAGCTGGCCAAGGCCGAGTGCAGCATCCTTTCGCGGATGCGCGTCGCAATCGGCGAGCGCGGCCGGCTCCAGCCCGAGGGGACGGACTGGATCGCGGGTCTCGTCAAGCAGATACTGCGCAGCCGCGCGTTGGCCGAGGCCATGCGCGCCGCGCAGGAGCGCGAGCTGGACCAGCTGCGCCAGCGCCTGGCCGAAGAGCGCGCGGCGGCCATCGCGGAGGTCTGGGTCGGGTATCGGCGCGACTACGGGACGTTGCGGGAGGCGCAGGCCGAGGCGCGGACGGCGCCACCGCCGCTCGCCGCGCCCGATGAGGCCGCGCACCGCGCCGATTTGCGCGCGCGGTTTGCCGCGCGGGCGAAGGTGCGCGAGCGGCAGAAGCCGGAGGCCGCGCCGACGCCGACACCCGGAAAGCGGTCGACGCCCGGCGTCCGGCCCGGCCCGCGTCATGGGGGCGGCTATGACGCGCTTAAAGCGGCCACGCCGAAACCCGCGCCGCCGCCACCCGCGCGCGAGGCGCCCGGCGGCAAACCCGTGCAGAAGCTGCGCCTGCCACAGCCCGGCGACGATGAGGCGCGCCGCCGCGAGGAGCTGAAAGCCGAGTTTCGCCGTCAGGCCGAGGAGATCGCCCGGCGCCGCCGCGAGCGGAAACAGAAAGACCGGGACCGCGACCGGGAACGATAGACCTGGCATTCGACGGAGGAATGCAATGCCAGGATCAAAGCGAGGCCTCCCCCGACGGAATCTTCTGGCGCGCCGTACCGCAGCGGCGGCGGTATTTCGGCCGCCGCCGCACGCGCGGGCCGCGGCCGAGGTAGGGCGCGGACGGCGCGTCTACTTCTTGAAGTGCTCGTGCTGCTCGATGTGGATCGCGGCCCGCACCAGCTTGAAGCGCGGATGCTTGCAGCCACGGCAAGGCGGGAAGTTCTTGCCGTAGACGCAGGTAACCTCGTGACGCTGCGAATGCGTCGTGTCGTGCGTAACCTCATAGATTCCCGAGCGCTGAACCGTGTCGCCCGGCTTGAAGATGTCGCCAATCGTTGCCGTCGCCATAAATCCTCCTGTTTCAAAAAAGCGGGCACGCCGGATTGCCCCCGGCGCGCCTCGCCTCGTCAGCTCTCGCGGACGGTGGTATTGGGGCTGCGCTTGCCGTGCGCGTTGGTGACGTACCGCCCGCTGATCGCGCTGCGGAAATACGGCCCCGAGCTGCCACTCTTGCCCGAGCTCTCGCGCACCGTGGTGCCGGGGCTGCGCTTGCCGTGCCCCGTCGTCACATAACGCCCGCTGATCGCGCTGCGGAAATGCCCGCCGCCCTTGCCTTTCGCCATTTCCTTTGTCCTTTCGCCTCGTCCTGCTATCCTGCCGATCCTGGACAAAAGGGTTCGGAGCCGCCTCAAAAAACCCCTTGCCTTCGAGTCGCCCATCCGGCACTGTATGGGTTAATCGAACGACCCGTTGGGGTCAAGGTATTTTGAACGGCTCGTTCGATTCGGCGTAACGGCTCGTGGGGACACATGGCGATCGGAGACCGGCTCAAGGAGCTGCGCGTTCAAACAGGTCAGTCGCTGCAACAGGTGGCCGATGCCATAGGAGCATCAAAGGCCCACATCTGGGAATTGGAGAGCAACCGAAGCAGAAATCCATCGCTGGATTTGCTGCAAAAGCTCGCAGGCCACTTCAAGACAAGCGTCACCTATCTCATCAGCGAGCCCGAAGGCGACCTGTCGCGCGCTGAACAGTTTTTCCGAAGAAACAGCCAGAGGTTGGCCTCGCTGGATGAACAGCACTATCTTATTTTCGAGCAGTTGCTCGACATGGCGGCGAAGAAAAAACTGTGAGCCAGGTGCCGGTCATCGATATGATGCCGCTCGCCGATATCGGCCAGCCCAAGCGCCTCGCCTTTGAGATTCACAAGCAGCTTCGCGCTCAATATGGCAGTGTCCCGCTGCGCCTGCCCCTGGACGGCATCGCGGCTGCGGTGCGCATCGCCGGCATCAGGGAGTTTGAGACCACCTCCTTCGAAGGTACGCTGGTCTTGCAGGATGGCGTCGGCGCGATCGGGTTACGCAAGGGCATGACGCGCGGCCGGCGCAATTTCACCCTCGGCCACGAACTCGGCCATTACCTCATTCCCACACACCGCCTCAGCAAGACGCGCTTCGAGTGCACGTCCGGCTTCATGGGCTACCGGCGCGGCAAGCGCGACGAGTGGGAGCGACGTCCCACACTCGAGCGGATCGAGGTCGAAGCGAATGAGTTCTCGGCGGCGCTGCTGGTCGCCATCCCCGAATATCGGGAAGAGCGAACCAAACTCGGTCGCGGCTGCGACGTGGCGCATGTCCGCCCGCTCGCGGAGGCGTTCGCCGTTTCGCAGGAGATGATGGCGAGCGTCTATGTGTCGCACGAGCCCGAGACCGCCGCGATTGTCACCTCGCACAAGGGCGAGGTCCGCCGCGTCATCCCCAAGAGCGGCTTCCCCTACATGGGGCTCCGGCCCGGCATGGAGATTCCCCGCGCCTCGCTCACGCGCGAGTTCCGCGCGGCAAACGACGCAGGCGAAGTGTCGAATATCCAGGAGGTCGAGATCCACACATGGATCGAGCGAAAGGGCAATGTCAGCTCGCTATGCGAGCAGGTCATTCTCCAGCGCGACGGCTGGGCCATGACACTCCTGTCGGTGGAAGAAGACGAGGAAGACGACGAGGCCGATGACCGCAACTGGAACCGCCGGAATATCCCGCGACGAGCATCGTCCTATAGCTGAAGCCCCTACATCAGACCCAGCGCGCGGAAGCTCGACCAGCCGGAGCGCGCCACGATGATGTGGTCGTGGACGACAATGTCCAGCGAGCGCCCAGCCTCGACAAGGCGCAGCGTGGCCTCGACATCGCGGCGGCTCGGCTTTGGGTCGCCCGAGGGGTGGTTATGGACGAGGATAAGGCCCGTGGCCTTTAAATCCAGCGCGCGGATCATGATCTCGCGCCGGTACATCGGCACTTCGTCAATCGAGCCGTGCCCCATTGCTTCATCGCGCAGCAGTCGGTTCTTCGCGTTGAGGAACAGCACGCGAAGCTGTTCGGTCGGCGAATGCGCCAGCCGGGCGAACAGGTACGCCATCAGCGCGTCAGACGTGCCGACGATTGGCCCGTCGAGCGCCGCATGGCGCAGCGTCTCCAGCATGGCCCGGCGCACCGCGCGCAGGAGCCGGCGCGCCTCTTTGCTCTCCAGCACGCGCGCCTGCGCCGCCGGCGAGGCGGCGAACACTTCGCCGAGCGAGCCTAACTCGGCGGTCAGCCGGTCGGCCCACGCCTGGGCGCGGGCCGCATCGACCGGGCGAAGAAGGGCGCCCAGGATCTGTCGATCCCGTAGAGCGCCAGCCGGCGCCGGTGGCGGATCGTCCCGATCACCATCGCCACAAGAATCGGATAGCACCAGAGCGCCTCGGTGAAGGCGTAGACTCGCGGCAGCACGCTCGCGTCGATCATCACCGCCGCATGGGTCACCACGCTGACGATATGCATCCCCGCGACCCATAGCGGCCAGAACCGGTCAGCCCACGCCACGAGCGCGAGGAACGCGGCGAGAGTCACGAGGTCGATTATGAAAACACCCGCTTCGAGCGACGAGAAGCGCGTCGCCAGATCGCGCGTTACCGAGGCGGTCGAAAGAACGGATGCGACAATCGCGATGAGAATGCCGACGCGCTCCGGTGCGCCGCCGCGGGCGAGAATGAAGACGCTGCATAGGGCCAGAAAGCTCCAATAGAAGAGCGGCGTCGTCATTCCGACATGGGATCACGCGGCGGCACGCCATAGTCAAGACCGGTCGGGGCCAGGACGGGGCCGGGCCGGGAGCGCGCTTCACGCAGCGATATCGCGGCCGGCCTCGGCGGCAACGCCTTCGTCATTGCTGACGCCTGCCGGGAAGAGCGGCGGCTTTTGCGTGCCGTCCCCGAAGCTGGTCGTGCGCAGACCGATCTGCGTGCGCGCCTGATCCATCGCCTGGTGGGTTCGCACCACCTGCCGCCGCGCCTTGGCGAGCGAGGCGAACACCGCCGCCGCGCCGTCGAAGGCTTCCTGCCCGACTACGGTTGAAAGCTGTGCCTCAAGCTGTGCGCCCGGCATCATGGCGTTGAGCTCGGCGGCGCGCGTCAGCGCCTCGTTGATGGCCTTCTCGACGGCGAACAGGCCGGTGGCGACCTTGTGTGCGGCATCGCGGCGTTTCCTGAGCATGAGACTCCCCCTTCGCGCGAACCATGCCGCGCGATTCTGTCGAATGGTTGTGGTTGATTAGCCTGCCGGCCTGGTGAGCTGAGCGAGCGCCTGAAGGCCGGCCAGAAAGGCCCCGAAGGTCAGAGCGGCGCCGATCGCTATGGCGGCGACCCACCCGAACCGCTGCCACAAAGCTAGGTCATTGCGTCTGCCCCTTTCCATCGGCAGCGGCAGTTGCGAGCTTCCATGACGTGCCGGGGCGGAAGGTTTGTAATCCGCCCGGTCTTCCCTCAGCTCGCCGCCCTCATCCCGCCTATCCTTGGCCGATGGGGCAATTGTCGCCGGATCGGCCGGCGCGGCAATGTCCGGCGCGCCATATACGGTTCGCTCGTAGGTTTGCCCGCCCTCATGCTCGGCCAGCAGCAAGGCGGCTTCATACCGGCTGGCGACGCCGAGGATACGCACGGCTGTCTTGAGACGCTGATCCACCGCTTCGGGCGTGATGCCGAGCAGTGGCGCAATCATCTTGGAGCTTTTGTGCCGGTTGACGAGGCGCAGGCAGGCGCGCTGCTTTTCGGTTAGGCGGGCAAGGCGGTCGGCGTCCATGCGCACGGGGTTATTGCGCAGCTACCGCCCCGGCACAATCAAGTGCCGGTATCCCGGCTACGGGAGGCCGCGCGGGTCAGCCGTGATTCTCCGGCTCGGGATGAGTGATCTCCCAATGGGCCGCCGCAAAGCGCTCGGCGAGATAATCCGCCAGTTCGCCGCGCGCGTCGGGCTCGTCCTCCGGCAGGTGGCGCTTGTCGGCCATCTTGCGCTCGTAAGCCTCAAAGCGCCGCCAGACATGCTTGGGCATGACGCGCAGCCAGATACGAAAGGCGAGTTTCAGCTTGTCGGGCGTGACGGTGATTCGCGGCATGCCGCGAACATAGGGCGAACATACGCGCGCCGGCAATTAATCCGTTTTGGATTGAACTCTGCCTGTTAATGTAGGAAATCATTCCCCACGCCCTTCGGTTCCGTTCGTAGCAGGCCGGAAGAAAGGTGATGCGAATGTTCGACAGCGACGCGCGCGGCGCCAGCGAGGAGCGCGGCGACGCAATTCCGCCATGCGGCCCGACGCCCGTCAACTATCTGGCGCCGCCTGGTCTGGCGGCGCCGCCTGCCCCGGCCGACGAAGTGGCCGAGTTGCTTGTGATGTTCAGTTGCATCGAGCGCGCCATCAGCCGCCTCACGCGCCTTGAGGCCGCGTTGCTCGGGGATTGTGCCGGCGGCTTCTTCGCAGGCTTTAATGAGTGCCTCGAGGCCGCCCATTACCGCGCCGCCCGGGCGCTGATCGACCGGCCCGGCTATTTCAATGAATTCCAGGCCCGCGATCCCGGCAGTCCTTTGCCGAGGCTGGAGGGCTACCGCCACCTGTTGGGGCGGTTCGATCTGGAGCGCCGGCTCGGCGCGTCATGTGCCGAGCTCACCTTCGACCAGCTACGCCGGATGCTTGGTGTCCAGTAGGGGCTGCCTGGCCTTTGGGATCGGCGCTTTTCAGTTTCGCCAAGACCATCGGCGGCTTTCAGTCGGTACGCGTGATGGGGCAGGCCCGCCTCCGGTAAACCCAGCTCGCTTCCGCGCTCCTTCCGTTCGCTTGTGCAGCTCCGCTCCCGTTCCGGGCGCGCGTCCCGCGCGGCGTGTGACCGTCAGCTTGCCGGCCCGCCCCTCTGTGCTCCCCGTCAAGCCGCGGGATGGTCTCGCGGCAGACTTCAAGGAGCAGATCATGGCCAAACAGACCAAACTTCCCGTTGCCACCGGCGCCAAGCCGACGCACCGGCTCTATCAGGTGAGCGGCGACGGCAAGACCGCCAGTTGGCGCGAAATCGGCGCCGCCTGGCCGAACAAGGACGGCGCCGGCTTCAGCCTCGCCTGCAACGCAATCCCGCTCGGCGGCCGCATCGTCATGCGGGCGATCACCGAACGCCCGGCCGCGGAGGCCCTCCAATGAGCGCCTCCGCCACAAGCCGCATCCGCGAACTGAACGATGCGTTCCGCACCAAAGGCCCGATCTGGGCTTCGACCCTGGGCCTGGCGCGTCCCGATGAGGACGGCTGGTATATCACCGACGGCGTGCAAGAGTTCGGCCCGCTGTTCGTCCTGGAAGCCATCGGCGCGGTGCAGCGCACGGACAGCTTCGATGCGGATAACGATCCGCACGGCGAGCATGATTTCGGCTCCGTCACCGTCGCCGATGAGCGGATCTTCTGGAAGATCGACTACTACGATCTCCGGCTCCGCTACGGCTCCGACGATCCGGCCAATCCCGAGATCACCCGCCGCGTCATCACCATCATGCTGGCCTCGGAGTATTGAGGCCAGCCGGTGGCGGGCGCACCGCGCCCGCCACCGTGGCACGTGAATCAGCTCAGAGCTTCGTTCAGCACGTCAGCGAGGCGCACCGAGGCCTTGGCGAGTTGCGTGCGCACCGCATCCGTGAAGCGATTGACGTAATTCGCGTCGAGCGGTTGTACCGCGAGGCGGCGGGCGTTGCATTGGGGCCGGCGGGGCAGCCTGTTGTAGGCATCCACGCCGATGGGGTGGGCCTCGCGCGCCCAGACATCGCCGCGCACCGGCACGGGCTCCGAAGGGGGCCGTGGCCGCGCCGTCAGTTGCGCCAGCGCCTGCCGGTCATGTGCCTCCATGCCGCCGCATTCTGCGCCGCCAGTTGCCGCACCGATTGCTCCAGGCTTTGCGGGCGTCCCTGCGCATCCGGCAGGCCGGGCGTCACGGAGAGAATGCCGCCGTCCCACAGCTTGTGCAGATTGTAGCCGACCGGGCTGTGCCGGATATAATCCGTATCCACCGAGATGAGGATGCCGTTCCCGCCATTGTCGCTGTTGTGGGGCAACCCGTTCGTGATGGTGTGCAAAGGCTGATGCAGATCGCCCACGAAATGGATCACATAGGCGAGCGCCTCGAAACGGGCGCGCGCATCATGGCTATTACGCAGCGTGTTGAGATAGCTCTCTAGCTGGGTGCTGCCGCATGCGCCATCGATGCAATAGCGCGGCTTGGACGGAATATCGCCGCACCACGGCATGTCGTCGAAATGATAGTCGGCGGTGTGGTTATAGGTCACGTCCGGCGAGTAGCGCACGCAATCCGCCCAATTGGAGAGGGTTTGATCGTTGTCCGTGCCGCACACCCTCGTCGTCGTACGATGCGTGCGCGCGTCGGTTTCGGGATAGGAGACGGTGATGTCCGCGCCGTCCGCCGTCTCAATGTCATGGATGCGCGCGAGAACCGCCGGCGACAGACGGGTCTGGGCCACCTTCCAGATGATTGTATGACCCTGCGGCCCCCACGCCTGCGCAGGCGCTTGCGCGACCATGGCGACAGCTGCGGCGGACATGGTGAGTGATTTCAGACGACGAGCGCGCATAGTTACCTCCCCGGTAATTTGACGGGCACGCAACGCGACTCACGATCGACCGCGCAAGAATTATCATGGTCGGGCAGGCCGATCTACTTCAAGCAAAGCGCCTGAGGCGCTCTGCCACGGAACGCCATGCGGCGTTGCTTGTTTGTTCTAGGCGTCAACCTTATGTAGAGCGCCTACATGTGACCCCGCGTCAGGAGTGCGCGAAATGACAAAAGACCCGAAGAACCACGGCAAGCCGTGGTCAGCGGCGATGTGAAGCAGCTCAGGGCGGAGGTGAAGCAGAACACGCCCACCCGCGTTCTCGGTCTCCATCTTGGCCGGACCCCGGCTGCGGTGCGGGCAAGGCGGGCTCGCTGGGCGTGTCCCTGAAACCGACCAACCAGCGGCCCTACGGGACACAGAAGAAAAAGTAAGCCGCACAACCCGGAGCCCGTCTTGCCGACCGTCTTTTTCTCCTATTCCCACGCCGACGAGGCGCTCCGCGACCAGCTCGAAAAGCAGCTCGCTTTGTTGCGCCGGCAAGGCGCGATCGAGACTTGGCATGACCGGCGCATCGACGCCGGTGAGGAGTGGGCGGCAGCCATAGATGATCACGTCGAGACCGACGACATTATCCTGCTTCTCGTCAGCCCGGATTTTCTCGCGTCGAACTATTGCTACAACCGTGAAATGCTGCGCGCGATGGAGCGCCACGAGGCCGGCGAGGCCATCGTGATCCCCGTCATTCTGCGCGCCTGCAAATGGCAGGGCGCGCCGTTCGGCAAGCTTCAGGCGGTGCCGAAGGATGGAAAGCCGGTGACGCTCATGCCCGACATCGACTCGGCATTCCTGGAAGTTGCGGATGCCGTCCAGGCGGCGGCCGAGAAGATTGCGGGGACACCAACGCCGGCGCCACCAGCGGAAGTGCCGCCCACGAGGTTTGAGGCTGGAGTTTCGCCCGCCGCGGTGGCAGCGCCACGGTCGAGCAATCTGCGCATCGCCAAGACCTTCACCGAGCGCGACAAGGACGCGTTCCGGCTCGACGCGTTCGAGTATCTCGCGCGCTTTTTTGAAACCTCGCTCGGCGAGCTTCAGGCCCGCAACCCTGGCATCGAGGGCAGCTTTCGCCGGGTCGATGCCAACCGCTTCACGGCGGCGGTGTATCGCAACGGCAAGGCCGAGGCGCGCTGCACCATCTTTATCGCTGCCGGGCACTTCAGCTCCGGGAGCATCGGCTACGTTAACGGCGAGACCACCGAGAGCAACAGTTTCAACGAGCAATTGATGGTTCTGGCCGACGACGAATCCATGTTTCTCCGCAGCATGGGAACGATGAGGTTCGGCGGTCGGCGCGAGGACGAAAAGCTCACGTTGGAAGGCGCGGCGGAACTCTATTGGGACAGGTTCATCGAGCCTCTGCAAAGGAGCTGACGGATGACGATGGTTTACCCCCGCGAGATCTGCGTCGGGAGTCTGAGCCACGCGCCGGCCGCAGGCCTGACGCTCCTGCTACCCCGCACCAAGTATGAGGAGACGATGCTCGTCGCCGGTGTCGAGACCCGGAAGATAGCCGTCTTTCTCGGCGCGCAGTTTCGGTTGGAGGCCTTTGAATGCAGCACGAATGACGCGCTGAAAGGTATGCTGATCCCCGGTGTGTCGATCGAGCTTGATGACGAGAGCCGCTTCAACCCGGCCGACGGCGACAGTCCCACGCTGGGCTGCCTTATCCGTGAAGGCGTGGTGCTCAGCATCTTCGCGACTGTGAAGGACGGACCGCATGGCTTCAAACGCGCCCAGCGTGTGGCCTTGATCTCTGGACTCCCCGCGTGCGCCGAGCGGGAGGCCGTCGCTTTTCGCAAGTGGCGGATTGTCATCGGCGAAGACGAGGACAAGCGCGAGCTGCTGGCGATGGATTGTCCCGCCCCCAAGCCAAAGGCCTGAGCTTTCGGCGACCCGTCCGCTGCGCTGGCGGCCGGGCTCTAGCGCCTGCGGCACCGGAACTCGCCGCCGTCGATTTCCGCCGCTGCGGGTGACGATCTTCCCTCGCAAGGCTCGGCCTGTCGTGGCGCTGCCGCGCCTCTCATTTGTGCCGGCAATCCCAAAGGATTGCCCTAGGGGGCCAGCCCCCTGCGCGCGGCGCCGAGGCCCCCGGCTGCGCCGGTCCTGCGGGCATTGGCCGGTATCCCCAACTTTCACACGCTATGCGTGCTGCAAGCCGGGTGATCCCCCTCCGGCCAACGCGGCCTTGCGCCTTGCCACCCCCGGTCTCGGCGACGGCCAGCGGTTGCTGTTCGCAACCCTGACCCCATGAGGAAACCATGACCAAATCCACCAAGCGCGCCGCAGAGCGCAAACCCGCGAAGGCCCCCGCATCCAAGGCCGCCGCGAAGGTGCGCAATCCGCGCGCGGCTAAACCACGCAAGGCGAAGCCGAAGCCGGAGATCATCCGGCGCAAGCTTGTCTGGCGCGGCGTGTTGATTGCCATTCAGTACGCGCCGGAGGGCTGCGGCTTCTCTGCCCGTCTGGAATTGCGGGTCACCGCCCCGGAGGGCGTACCGATCCCGGTCACGGAGAGCGGCTATCGTTCCCATCATGTGTATCCCTTTCAGGTGAAGTCGGTGGGCGGGCCGGTCGCCTATGTGCGCAAATGGCTCGATCAGGAGGCCCGGAGTCTGGCTTACCGGCGGGCGCTCGACCGCTGGCGGCAGCTCGACTTATTCGCCGCGCTGGAGGCCTAGGAGGGTGCACGAATTCGGGCTATACTTCATTGGACGCCATGCGGCGTCAGCGCGCCCGGCGCGTCCGGGTAGCTGCGGGAAGAAAAAATTCCTGCACAGCTTCTGTACAGGCAAAAGTGCCACGAATTATCCCAGAGAGATCAGTGGTTTATGATAAACCACGTATCTCGCCGGGATGACTCCTTGGGGGCAGATCCGGCCCTAGCGGCGCAGCCGGTCGAACAGCCAGACCAGGATCGACAGCGCGAGCCCAACTCCAAGGCCGGCGAGGAAGCCGATGCTCGGCTGGTGCCGATAGGCGCCCCAGACCACCCCGGCGAGGACGCAGGCGGCGATCAGGCAGCCGCCGGCGAGGTTGGTTGGCCTGGCTTCCATGGCGCTCCCATGCCAGCCCCGCGGCCGATAGGCCAGAGCCCGCATGCTCTGGTTTACGCCTCGTTGAGCATGGCTGTCGGTCCTTTGGAAAGGAGGCCCGTGCTAGGGAGCGCGCATAAGAAAAGCATGAGGGAAGCGTTGCACCAGCCTGTTCATCTCCCCGACGCTTCGGCGGCGGCCGACGCGGCCGAGCTGATCGCGCGCTTCGGCGTCTACGCGGCGAGCGAGGCGTCGGCGCGCGCCGACCGTAGCCGCGATCTCGGCAACGTCGTCCATTTCTGTCGCTGGCGGCAGATCGCGCGGATGATCGAATTGCTCTCTTCCTCCGACCGGGCCGACGCCACGATCCACTGATCTTCCTGTTCCCCGGCGAAGGCCGGGGTCCAGCGGCACGGGGCGAGGGGCTGGGCCCCGGCCTTCGCCGGGGCACTTGGGGCTCATTTCCGTTCTGGCGCGGTTCAGCGCGGCCCGCTAGCGTCCTTCCCATGTTGCAAGTCGTAGCGGGGCGGCGCGCGGCGGCCCTGTCGGCCGTCCTGGCCCTCATCCTCTGGCCCGCCGCCGCAGGCGCGCAGACGG
>JAXDPI010000014.1:0-97473 GCA_034668465.1 Sphingomonadales bacterium | reverse complement strand
AGGCGATAGTCGCTGCACATCAAAGGGGGAGCTCCAGCTCGCGCGCAATGTCCGGCTCGCCGCCTTCGGTCAGGTTGGAGAGGGTGAGGCCGAGCAGGCGGATGCTCTTGGCGAGCGGCATCAGGCTGTGGAGCAGCGCGCAGCCGATCCCGAGGAACTCCTCGCGGCTGGCGACGGAACGGTCGAGGCTCCTGGCGCGGGTCAGGATCTGGAAGTCGCGGAACTTGACCTTGAGCGTCACGGTACGGCCGGCGATCCCATGCTCGGCGATGCGGCGCCAGACGGTGTGGCTGATCCGGTCGAGCTCGGCGCAAAGATCCTGCTCGTCCGTCAAATCCTCGAGGAAGGTGTCCTCGGCGCCGATCGACTTGTAGGGGCGGTCGGGCTTGACCTGGCGGTGGCAGATTGCGCGGGCGAGGTTGTAATAATATTCGCCGCTCGAGCCGAAATTGTGGGTCAGGAAGGCGAGGCTCTGGGCCTTCAGATCGGCGCCGGTCCGGATGCCGAGCCGCGCCAGCTTTTCGGCGGTCTTCGGGCCGATGCCGTGGAAGCGCTTGACCGGCAGCGACGCGACGAACGCCTCGCCTCTGGCCGGGGTGATGACGCACAGCCCGTCGGGCTTGTTCTGGTCGGAGGCCAATTTGGCGAGGAACTTGTTGTAGGAGACGCCGGCCGAGGCGGTGAGGCCGGTTTCGGCCCGGATCCGGGCGCGGATCTCCTCGGCGATGCGGGTGGCGACGCCGATCCCCTTCAAATCCTCGGTGACGTCGAGATAGGCCTCGTCGAGGCTGAGCGGCTCGACCAGCAAGGTGTAGTCGGCGAAGATCGCGCGGATTTGGGCCGAGACCGCGCGATAGGCGTCGAAGCGCGGCTTGACGAAGATGAGGCCGGGGCAGCGGCGCTTCGCGGTCACCGCCGGCATCGCCGAATAGACGCCGTATCTGCGCGCCTCGTAGCTCGCCGCGGTGACGACGCCGCGCACGCCGCCCCCCACCGCCACGGGCTTGCCGCGGAGCTGCGGATTGTCGCGCTGTTCGACCGACGCGTAAAAGGCGTCCATGTCGACATGGATGATCTTGCGCACCGACTCCGATGCGGGCTGATCGGCAGCATCGCTGTTCACGGTGCGTTCTTAGCTCGTCGCCGGCGCGGAGAAAAGCCGTTCCGCGAAATCCCAGCGCACCCTTGATTTGCGCTTTGGTATCACTTAGGTGGCATCATTCCACCTAACTGGAGTACGTGCATCATGGAAAACCTGACCCTTACGCTGAGCTGCTCGGGCTCCGCCGACGCCATTGCGCGGGTGCTGGCGGCAATCGCCAACCTACGGGAGGCCGCGCCCGCGCCTTCGCCGACGCGCGAAGCCCAGGGCTTCCGCCTCGCGGTCACCGAAACCGGCGCGAATTCCGGTCTCGTCGTCACGCTCGACCCCGACCAGTTCCGTGAGTTCGTCGAGGGGATGGATCCGCTCTATCAGAAGGGCGTCCGCCTGTTCGCGGACAAGGGGATCGTATCCTACGACGAGCTTGGCAAGGTCGGGATCGACAATCCCGGCCATTTCAAGTCCCGGACGAGCGTCCGCGCCCGCAACGTGCTCGGGATGAAGCGGCGCGTGCAGTTCGCTCCCTATTATTATCGAATCGAGAAGGGTGGGAAGGTCTGGCATCTTGGCGTGCCCGAGGCGACGCTGGCCTCGATGCGGGAATATTACGGGCTTTCGCCGCAGAATTAGGATCGCGCTTGGTAGCTACGGCGCGAGCGCGACGGTCGTGATCGCGACGGTCGCCTTGGGTGGGACACGCCGGGGCCGGCCGAACAGTCCCAAAATGAGCCTGTCGCCGGCGGGGCGTGGCGCGGCGGCACGGCTTTGCGGTAAGGGCGTCTGCTTATGGCGCGGGGACGGCGAGACGGAATCCTGATCGCGGGCGGCGGCCTCGCGGGCTCGCTCGCCGCTTTGGCGATGGCGCGCCACCGCCCCGAAGTGCCGCTGCTGATCGTCGAGGAGCGCGAGACGTTCGGCGGCGAGGCCTATCGCCATTTCGCCGACGCCGAGCTCGGCCAGGACGGCGCCGAGCTGATCGGGCCGCTGGCGATCGACCGCTGGCCCGGCTTCTACGTCGCCTTTCCCGGCTTCAGCCGCAAGCTGAAGGCCGAATATGGCGGCTTCGGCCCCGACGACGTCCACCGGGCAATGATCCAGGCGCTCCAGCCCAAGCAATATCGGCTCGGCACCAAGGTGGTCGCGGTGCGCGAGGACGCGCTCGTCCTCGACGGCGGCGAGACGATCAAGGCCGAGGGCGCGATCGACGCGCGCGGCGCCGCCAACATGTCGACGCTGGATCTGCTTTACGAAGTGCGGCTCGAGCGCGACTATCGCTTCAGGGCGCCGCACCGGGTCGACCGGCCGGTGCTGATCGACGCGACCATCGACCAGGGCGCGGGCCTGCGCTTCTTCGAATGCGTGCCATTGTCCGAGGAGCGACTGCTGATCGCCGATATCTGCATCTCCGAGCGCGCCCAGCCCGACGACCAGGCAGGCGCGCGGCTCGCCGCCTACGTCAAGGCGCGCGGCTGGCAGCGGCCGCGCGCGACCGGCGAGCGGACCCGGGCGCGGCCGCTGCCGCTGGGCGGCGATTTCGCCGCCTTCTGGCGGCAGAGCGGGGCGCGGGCGGCCAAGATCGGCCTGCGCGGCGGCTTCGTCCACCCGGTCACCGGCCGGACCCTCGCCGACGCCGCCGCCATGGCGCTGCTGCTCGCCGGGCAGCGCGATTTTTCGGGCAGCGCGCTCCACGACCTGTTCGAGGCCGAGGCCAAGCAGCTGTGGAAGAAGCGCGAGTTCCTGCGCGCGGTCGTTGCGGCGATCGCCGAGGCCGCGCCCGAGGCGCGCCGCGAGATGGTCGCGCGGCTCTATCGGCTCGATCCGGGCATCATCCAGCGCCTCCAGGCCGACCGGCTCGGCCTGTTCGACCGGCGCCGGATCCAGATCGCGCTGCGCGGCGGCTGACCGGGGCAAGGAAAGCCTCCCTTAATTACTTTGCGTTACTTCGCCGGTCATGGGGATTGGCGTCAGGCTCTGGTTGAGCCGCTTCTTCGATGCAGGCGAAGCGCGCACCGCGTTCGGACGGGCGCTGCTGCACGAGCGCTATCGGGCGCTGCAGCGGCAGATCCCGCTCCTCTACGCGATCGCGATCACCAATTTCGTCGGCCTCCACATCGCCAGCGGGGCGCCGGTGGCCTCGCTCGTCCACCCGATCACCCTGCTGATCCTGTTCGTCGTCGTCCGCCTGGTCCATTGGCTCAGGGTGCGCGGCCGGGCGCTGCCGCCCGAGAGGATCCTGGTCGAATTGCGGCGCACCCTCATTTTCGCCGGGCTGCTCGGCGCGGCCTTCGGCTATTCGGCGATCAGCGTCTACAACCAGGCGACCGGGCGCGAGCAGGATCTCGTCATCCTGTTCGCTTCGCTGGCCGCGGTCGGCTGCGCCTACGGCCTGACCAGCTTCCCGGCGGCGGCGCGGCTGCCGCTGCTGTTGTTCGCCTTGCCGTTCGCGACCCGGCTCGCCGCCTCGGGCGTGCCGGCGCATGTCGGCGTCGGCCTCAGCCTGGCGCTGATTACCCTGATGATCCTCAGGCTGGTCGACATCCACAATGAGGGGTTCGTCCAGCTGGTCCGGTCGCGCTCCGAGGTCGAGACCGAGCGCGAGCGCGCCCAGCGCGCCGAGCAGGCCGCGCTCGCCGAGAAGGCGCGCGTCCGCCAGGTCGCCGACACCGATCCGCTGACCGGTCTCGCCAACCGCCGCGCCTTCCTCGCCGAGCTCGAGCATCGGCTGGCGGCGCCCGGCCTCGTCGCGCCGTTCGCGCTGGCGCTGCTCGACCTCGACGGCTTCAAGCCGATCAACGACACGTTCGGCCACGCCGCCGGCGATTCGCTGCTGGTCGAGGTCGCGGCGCGGCTGCGGCGCGAGGCCGGCGCCGGCGCGGTCGTCGCCCGGATCGGCGGCGACGAATTCGCCCTGGTCCTGCCCTGCGGCAACGGGAATGCGGCGATGCGCGCCGGCGAGCGGGTCTGCGCGGCGCTCGGCCGGCCCTATTCGATCGGCGGCCGCGAGTTCACCATTTCGGCCTGCTGCGGGCTCACCATGGTCGAACCCGGGACGGGCGACGTCACCAGCGCGCTGAGCCAGGGCGACGCCGCGCTCTACACCGGCAAGCAAAGCGGGCGCGGCTGCGTCGCCATGTTCACCCCGGCGATCGCCGCCGCCAACCGGCGCCGGGTCGCGATCGAAGTGGCGCTGCGCGAGCCCAAGGTAACCGGCGAGATCAGTCTCGCCTACCAGCCGATCTTCGACCTTTCGACCGGGACGCTGCGCGCGTTCGAGGCGCTCGCCCGCTGGAACCATTCGGAGCTTGGGCCGATCACGCCCGCCGAGTTCATTCCGATCACCGAGCAGATCAACGTGATCGAGCGGATCAGCGACGCCTTGTTCGCCCGCGCCTGCGCCGAGGCGGCGCACTGGCCGGCCGCCCTCAACCTGTCGTTCAACCTGTCCGCGATCCAGCTTTGCTCGGCCAACAGCGCGGCGCGGCTGCTTGCGATCGCCGCGGTCGGGGGCGTCAGCCCGAGCCGGCTCCAGTTCGAGGTGACCGAGACCGCGATGCTGGTCGATTTCGGCTCGGCGCGGCTGAACCTCGAGCGGCTGCGGGCGGCGGGAGCGCGCATCCATCTCGACGATTTCGGCGCCGGCTACGCCTCGGTCTCCTATCTGCGCGAAATGATCTTCGATGCGATCAAGCTCGACGGCGCGCTGATCAAGGGCGCGGTCGAATCGGAGGCCGGCGAGCGCCTGCTCAAGGGCGTGATCGACCTGTGCGACGCGCTGCGCGTGCCATGCGTCGCCGAGCATATCGAGCGGCCCGAGCAGCTCGAGCTGCTGCGCGCCCTGGGCTGCCGCGACGGCCAGGGCTTCGCGCTGACCCCGCCCTTGTTCGCCGAGGAGGCGCGCACGCTGGCCGGCTCGACCCTGGTGCCCTTCCCCGGCGCCCGCCGCCGCCGCGCGCAGGATGCCGCCTGACATTCATTCGCCGTTCACCCGAGGCCATGTTACAGTGTTACATCGTCCATGCGAGGAGGATGAACATGCGCACGCTCGGCCTGATTTCGATGACCGCCCTCATTCTGGCCGGACTGCCTCCCGTTCCGATCGAGCCCGCCCCCGCGGCCCAGCCGCGCGGCGCGCGGACCGCGCGCGGCGAGGACCCCGACGCACGCTGCGCGCCCTTCCTCCGCGATTTCGGCAACAACGAATATAGTTCGGGCAATAGCGCTAGCGGCCGCAACGGCAACCGGCTGGCGCAGGTGGCGCCGCCGGTCAGCTCGGCACCCTACCCGGCCCCGCCGCCCCCGCCGCCCCCGCCGCCGCCACCGCCTCCACCGCCGCCGCCGCCGCCGCCGGCCTCGCCGCAGGGGGTGGTGAACCAGGACATCGCGATCACCGGCGCGCGGATTGCCCGGCCCAATCTCCAGAGCGTCTCGCCGATCACGGTGGTGAACGGTGGCCCGGTCACAGTGGGGGGCGGCGGCGAGGAGAATCGCGAGCGTTATGCCGGCAGGGAGGTCGCGGCCGTCCAGGCGGTCGCCGACGCGCCGGTCTCGACCTTCTCGATCGACGTCGACACCGGCTCCTATGCCAATGTCCGCCGCATGCTGAACGCCGGCGAGATGCCGCCGCAGGGCGCGGTCCGGACCGAGGAGCTGCTCAACTATTTCCGCTACGATTATCCGCGCCCGAGCGATCGTTCGCGGCCGTTCAGCATCACCGCCGACATGACCACGACGCCGTGGAACGACGGCACGCGCCTGCTCCGCGTGGGCCTGCGCGGCTACGATCTGCCGCGCGAGGGGCGGCCGGCGGCCAACCTCGTCTTCCTAGTCGACGTCTCGGGATCGATGCAGTCGGTCGACAAGCTGCCGCTCGTCCAATGCTCGCTCGCCTTGCTCGCCGACCGGCTGTCGCCACGCGACCGCGTCTCGATCGTCGTCTATGCCGGCGCGGCCGGGGTGGTGCTCGAGCCGACATCGAGCCGCGACGCGATCGTCGAATCGCTCAAGAATCTGCAGGCCGGCGGCTCGACCGCGGGCGCGCAGGGCATCCAGCTCGCCTACAATGTCGCGCGGCGCTCGATGATCGAGGGCGGTATCAACCGCGTCATCCTCGCCACCGACGGCGATTTCAACGTCGGCGTGTCCGACAACGAGGCGCTGGTCGACATGGTCGAGCGCGAGCGCGAGGCCGGGATCACCTTGACCACATTGGGCTTCGGCACCGGCAATTACAACGAAGCGATGATGGAGCAGATCGCCGATCACGGGAACGGCAATTATTCCTACATCGATTCGCCGCGCGAAGCCTCAAAGGTGCTCGAGGAGGAGCTCGAATCGACCCTGTTCACGATCGCCCACGACGTGAAGATCCAGGTCGAGTTCAACCCGGCCTATGTCACCGAATACCGGCTGATCGGCTATGAGAACAGGGCGCTGCGCGAGGAGGATTTCGACAATGACGCGGTCGACGCGGGCGAGATCGGCGCCAGCCACCAGGTCACCGCGCTCTACGAGATCGTCCCGGCCGGGAGCCGCGGCTGGCTGCCCAACCGGCGGTACGAGGCCAACCGGCCGGCACCGGGCGCGGGCGCGGCGAATGGCGAGCTCGGCTTCCTCAGGCTGCGCTACAAGCTGCCCGGCCAGGACGAATCGCGGCTGATCGAGCAGCCGCTCAATGCCGGCCTGGTGGCGCGCGCGCGGGCGCCGACCGGCGACGTCGCGTTCATCGCCGCGGTCGCCGGCTACGGCCAGCTGCTGCGCGGCGACACCAATCTCGGCCGCTTCACCTTCGCCGACGCGCGGCGGCTGGCGGCGGGCAGCGCCGGGCGCAATTACTGGCGCCAGGAGTTCGTCCGGCTGACCGAGCTGGCCGAGCGGCAGCGCTTCGCGAGCACGGAGAAATAGCCGGACGTCGCTTGCATCCATCGGCACCCTCCGTATATACAGTGTAGATACGGAGGCCGGCGATGAACCTGTACGTGCGGAGATGGGGCAACAGCGCGGCGGTGCGTATTCCCGCCGCCACGCTCGATGCGGCCGGGTTGAAGCCCGACGATCCGGTCGAGGTGCGCGAGGAGAACGGCCGGATCGTGATCGAGCCGGTCCGCGCTAAGCATTATTCACTGGACGAACTCCTTGCCGGCATCACCCCCGAGAACCTGCATGAAGAGATCGACTTCGGGCCGCCCCAGGGGAAAGAGGTGTGGTAGCGAGCGGCTGGGTTCCGGACGCGGGGGACATCATCTGGCTGAACTTCGACCCGCAGGTGGGCCACGAGCAGGCCGGCCATCGACCTGCAGTCGTTCTTTCTCCCGCGCGGTATAACAGGCTCACCGGCATGCTGGTCTGCGTCCCTATGACTACAAGGGTCAAGGGTTACACGTTCGAGGTGCGGATTGCGGGCAACCGGGGCGGCGTCGCGCTTGCCGATCAGGTGAAGTCCTTCGACTGGCGCACCCGCCGCGCAACCGCCAAAGGGCGGGCCAGCCCGGCCGAGCTGGACGAGATCAGGGCAAAGTTGCGGTCGCTGGTCGGGTAAAATGTCGAGATCGGAAGAGCCGCCGCCCACCCATCCCACACCCCCCATGCTCTACAAGTATCGTTCGCTCCGGACCGCGACCGACGTGGAGTACGTCTGCGACACGATTATGGAGGGCAGGCTTTATTGGTCCAGTCCGCTAAGTTTCAACGATCCCTTCGATTGCGTCCCTGTGCATATCTATAAAGGCAGCAAAGCGGAACATCGACAGAATGCCTGGGTCTCCACCCAAGCCTTTGGAGCCGACAAGTCGCGCGCGGAGCGTCGACAAATGCGAGCCAAGGCGCTCAGACGAAAAGGCACCGAGATTGTAGACCTCATGAGTCAGGCGAACATTAACCTCCTCAAGATTGAAGGGGTGTGCTCGCTGGCGGAGGAGCGAGATAATATTCTCATGTGGGCGCATTATGCCGACTCGCACGCCGGCTTGTGCCTCGGCTTCGAGCCGTCGCTGGAAGCAATCGATTTCGTGTGCGCGTATCAGGTTTTGTATTCCGAAGAGCGCCCGGTTCTAAACCTCATCCGCCGTGCGGAGGGCCACGAGCTCATGGATAAGGTGCTACTGACCAAATCCGCCATGTGGAGTTATGAACGAGAATGGCGGATGATCGCGCACGACATCCAGAACAGGTTGAGGCGCTTTCCTCCCCGCGCTCTCCAGGAGGTTGTGTTCGGCTCCCGCATAACATCCGAAGCGAAAGCAATCGTTCTGGAAGCGATTTCCCGAAGCCGATCTAATCCAAAGATATTCCAAGCCAGCGCAAATCGGGAAAAGTTTGCCCTCGATATCAACGAGGAGCCACCCTCCTAGACATCCAGATTCGCCACGTTCAGCGCATTCTCCTGGATGAACTCGCGCCTCGGCTCGACCACGTCGCCCATCAGGCGGGTGAAAATCTCGTCGGCGACGTCGGCCTGGGCGACCTCGACCTGGAGGAGGGCTCGATTGGCTGGATCGAGGGTGGTCTCCCAGAGCTGGTCGGCGTTCATCTCGCCGAGGCCCTTGTAGCGCTGGACCGAGAGGCCCTTGCGGCCGGCGGCGAGGATCGCTTCGAGGAGTTGGGTCGGGCGGGTGATCAAGGCGCCGCGCGGATCGATCGCCTGGACCTTGCGCGCCCCGCCGTCATTCTCCTCGACCTCCTCGGCGGCTTCGGTCGCGACCGACGAGCCGCGCAGCGGCACCAGCCGCGAGACGCCGGCATAGGTCGCCGCTTCCGGCACCGCGAGGCCGTGCAGCTTGCGCGCTTCGGCCGAGACCAGGAACTTGTGGTCGATGACATGATGGTCGGTGACCCCGCGCCACAGCCGGCGCAGGACATAATCGCCGTCCGCCCCCATTTCGGCGCTCCATTGCCCTTCCTCGTCGACGACGTTGAGCCATTCCTGGGTGAGCGACAGCGCTTCCTGGCGGTCGGCCGGGCCGAGCCTGGGATCGAGCGCGCCGGTCAGCGCCAGCCCCTCGATGATCGCCGGATCGTAGCGGCGCGGCACATAGGTCATCAGCGACCGCAGCCGTCGGCCGTGGGCGGCGAGCGCGCGCAGATCGTCGCCCGAGCGCGGCCCCGCCGGCGTCTCGAGCGCGCTCAGGCCGACCCCGGCCTCGATCAGATAATCGTCGAGCGCATTGTCGTCCTTGAGATAGACTTCCGAGCGGCCCTTGGCGACTTTGTAGAGCGGCGGCTGGGCGATGTAGAGGTGGCCGCGCTCGATGATCTCCGGCATCTGCCGGTAGAAGAAGGTGAGCAGCAAGGTGCGGATATGGGCGCCGTCGACGTCGGCGTCGGTCATGATGATGACCTTGTGGTAGCGCAGTTTCTCGATGTTGAAATCGTCGCGGCCGATGCCGGTACCCATCGCCTGAATCAGGGTGCCGACCTCCTTCGACGACAGCATCCGGTCGAAGCGGGCGCGCTCGACGTTGAGGATCTTGCCCTTCAAGGGCAGGATCGCCTGAACCTCGCGGTTTCGGCCCTGCTTGGCCGAGCCGCCGGCGCTGTCGCCCTCGACCAGGAACAATTCCGACTTGGCCGGATCGCGCTCCTGGCAATCGGCGAGCTTGCCGGGCAAGGAGGCGATCCCCATCACGCTCTTGCGGCTCGCCTCGCGCGCCTTGCGGGCGGCCTCGCGGGCGGCGGCGGCGTCGATGATCTTCTGGATGATGGTGCGGGCATGGCCGGGATTCTCCTCGAGCCATTCGGCCATCTTGTCGGCCATAAGACTTTCCAGGGGCTGGCGCACCTCGGAGCTGACCAGCTTGTCCTTGGTCTGCGAGCTGAACTTGGGGTCGGGCAGTTTGACCGAGACGATCGCGGTCAGCCCCTCGCGCATGTCGTCGCCGGTGAGGCTCACCTTCTCGCGCTTCATCATCCCCGATTTGTCGGCATAATTGTTGAGCGTGCGGGTCAGCGCCGCGCGGAATGCGGCCATATGGGTGCCGCCGTCGCGCTGCGGGATGTTGTTGGTGAAGGCGAGGACCTGCTCGTAATAGCTGTCGTTCCATTCGAGCGCGACCTCGATGCCGACCTCGTCGCGCTGGCCGGTCACCGAAATCGGGTCGGGGATGAGCGCGATCTTGGCGCGGTCGAGATAGCGGACGAAGGCCGAGATGCCGCCCTCATAATGGAGCTCGACGCTCTTTTGCTCCTCGTGCCGCGCGTCGGTGAGGATCAGCCGCACGCCCGAATTGAGGAAAGCGAGCTCGCGGAAGCGGTGCTCGAGCGTGTCGAAATCGAACTCGGTGATCTTGAACGTGTCGGACGAGGGCAGGAAGGTGACCTTGGTGCCCTTCTTGCCGCCCGGCGCCGGCCCGACCAGCTTCAGCGGCGCCTCGGCATCGCCGTGGCGGAAGCGCATGAAGTGCTCTTCGCCGTCGCGCCAGATGGTGAGGTCGAGCGTCTCGGAGAGCGCGTTGACGACGCTGACGCCGACGCCGTGGAGGCCGCCCGAAACCTTGTAGGCATTGTCGTCCGAGCTGTTCTCGAACTTCCCGCCGGCGTGGAGCTGGGTCATGATCACCTCGGCCGCCGAGACACCCTCTTCCTCGTGGATCCCGGTCGGGATGCCGCGGCCATTGTCCTCGACCGAGACCGAGCCGTCGGGATTGAGGGTCACCAGGATCCGGTCGCAATGGCCGGCCAGCGCCTCGTCGATCGCATTGTCCGAGACCTCGAACACCATGTGGTGGAGGCCCGATCCGTCGTCGGTGTCGCCAATATACATTCCGGGCCGCTTGCGGACCGCGTCGAGGCCTTTCAGCACCTTGATGGAATCGGCGCCGTAGCTGCTGTCATTGGGGGTGGTTGCCATAGACGATCATATAGGGAATCGGGGGCCGAAACCCAAGGAAAAACGCCCTTTTCCGGCCCCTGTGAGGTTATCGTTCGGCGGCCGGCCAAGGCTGCGCCGGAGGCCGGAAGCAATTGAAATAGGACCAGAAGAAATCACTGTCGTCGAACCGACATTGCGCGCGGGTGGATACGGCGAGGCGGGCCGCCTCGATCGCCGCCTGGAGGCGTTCCCGCGAGCTCTCATTGCAGCCCAAAGCGAGGCTGGCGCTGCGCGCTCCCTGCGCGCCCGCGGCGGCGAAACGAACGAGCAGCGGGTGACAAACCCCGCGCGGCGCCGGCGGGATCGGCGCGCCCGGATCGCGGGGCACGAAGATGGGCGGCTGGTAGACCGCCACGTCGCGTGCCTCGAGCTGACGCCAGGCCGCGGCCGGGATCCTAACCGGCGGGCCCGTTGCCCCGCGACCGATGATGGTCAATGTCACGCGCCCCGACCGGTGCCGCTCGATCTCGATTCCAGGGATCGCCAAGATGAAATGGCCTTCCTCAAACAGGAACTGGCGTACCTGGCGGCGTTCGGCGGCGAGCCCATCTATCGGGCGGAAGCCCGCCTGAACGAAGCGGCGACGCACGAAAGCGCGGTCTTCGGCGACCACGCGCTCGAAGCGGCTCCGTTGCTCCTCGATCGACGGGGGCGCCGCAGCCACCTGCGCAAACAGCAGCGACGCAAGGAGCACGATGCTTGTCATAAGGCACTTACCCTTCCCGACTCTATCGCGAGCCAAGTCGCCTCCGCAATGCCGGCGAACAGGCCTGCTTCGGTCCCGGTCATCCAGACCTGGCCGCCCGCGCCCGCCAGCCGCTCGAACAAGGCGGCGCGACGGGTCGGGTCTAGATGCGCGGCGATCTCGTCGAGCAGCAGGATCGGGCGGCGGCCGGTGCGCTCGGCGACGAGATCGGCGTGGGCGAGGATCAGGCCGATCAGCAGCGCCTTCTGCTCGCCGGTGGACGATTGCGAGGCGGGCTGGTTCTTGCCGACATGGGTGACGGCGAGGTCGGCACGGTGCGGGCCGGCCAGGGTGCGCCCGGCGGCGGCGTCGCGGGCCCGGGCAGCGGCGAGATTCGCTGCGTCGCCGCCTTCGAGCGCCAGCGCGGCCCGGGCGAACGGGCCGTCGGGCGCGGCGGCAAGGCGCTCGCCCAGCGCCGCGACCGTGGCGGCCCGCGCCTCGGTGAGCGCAGCGCCGTGCTCGGCCATCCGCGCCTCCAGGGCGGCGAGCCACGCCTCGTCCCAAGGCCCTTCCTCGGCGAGCAATTTGTTACGGGCGCGCATCGCCGCTTCGTAGCGCGCGGCATGGCTGGCGTGATCCGGGCGCAACGCGAGCACGAGCCGGTCCAGGAAGCGGCGGCGGCCCGAGGCGGCGTCGGCGAACAGCCGGTCCATCGCCGGCGTCAGCCAGAGCACCGAGAGCCATTCCGACAGCGAATTGGCCGAAGCCGGCGCGCCGCCCAAGCGGACCTGACGGCGGTCGGGCGCATCGGGCGTGGTGCCGGTGCCGATATCGATCTGCCCAACCCGCGCCGCGACCGCGAAGCCGCCCGGGCCGTTCCGTCGAGCCATCTCGTTCAGGGCCGCGCCCCTCAGGCCGCGGCCCGGCGAGAGCAGCGAGACCGCTTCGAGCACATTGGTCTTGCCGGCGCCATTCTCGCCGGTGAGGATGACGAAGCCGGGCCCGGGCGCGACCAGGGCGTCGGCGTAGGAGCGGAACTCGCTCAGGGAGAGGCGGGCCAAGGCCATGCCCATCCCCTAGAACAAGCGCAGTCGCCTTCCCAGCATCGCGTCATGCCGCTAGGCGGGGCCCCGGATGAGCGATGCCGAACCTCAAATCGTGCCGCTGGAGATCGCGGGCAACCGGCTGACCCTGCTCGCCGACGGGCCGGAGCGGCTCGAGGCGCTGATCGCGCTGATCGACGGGGCGCAGGAATCGCTCAGGATCCTTTATTATATCTGGGAGAATGACGAATCCGGGCGGCGGGTGCGCGACGCTTTGGTTGCCGCCGCGGAGCGGGGCGTCGCCGTCTCGCTGCTCGTCGACGGCTTCGGCGCGGTCGCCGGCGGCTTCTTCCAGCCGTTGATCGACGCTGAGGCGCGCTTCTGCCGTTTCGTGCCGCGCTGGGGCCGGCGCTATCTGCTGCGCAACCACCAGAAGCTGTCGCTCGCCGACGGCCGCAAGGCGATCGTCGGCGGCTTCAACATCTCGAACGATTATTTCGGCACGGTCGAATCGGGCGCGTGGCGCGATCTCGGCCTCCAGGTCGAGGGGCCCGGCGTCGCCTGCCTGGTCGGCTATTTCGAATCGATCTTCGCCTGGGCCGAATTGCCCAACGCCTCGATCCGCCGGCTGCGGCGGGCGCTGGTCAGGAACAGCGTGCGCGACGGCGCCATCCACTGGCTGTTCGGCGGCCCGACCCGGCGGCTGAGCCCGTGGGCGCGATCGGTCAAGAACGATCTGATGCAGGCCAAGCGGGTCGACATCATCTCCGCTTATTTCGCGCCGAGCCTGTCGATGATGCGCCGCCTGTTCGCCGTCGCCAGGCGCGGCCGGGTGCGGATCGTGACTCCCTCGAAGCTCGACCATCAATTCGCCGTCGACGCGGCGCGCTTCCTCTATTGGCGGCTCTTGAAGCGCGGCACCCAGATTTACGAGTATCAGCCGACCAAGCTCCACGCCAAGCTGATCGTCGTCGACGACGTCGTCCATATCGGCTCGGCAAATTTCGACCTGCGCAGCTTCTATCTCAACCTCGAGATGATGCTGCGGGTCGAGGATGCGGCGTTCGCGGGCATGATGCGCAGTTTCGTCGACGGCGAGATCGCCGACAGCCGCCGGATCACGCCCGAAGCGCACCGCGCCGGCATGACCTGGTGGAACCGGCTGAAATGGGGTTTCGGCTATTTCCTGGTGGCGACCGCCGACTACAATCTGTCGCGGCGGCTCAACTTCGGCAAGACCAGCTTCGGGCGGCGGCGGAAGCTTGTGAGTCACCCCGGCGAAAGCCGGGGCCTATGAACACGGTTTCAGCGCGTTCGCTCGGATTCGGAGTTCATGGGTCCCGGCTTTCGGGGTCCCCGCAAAGTAGTACTTTGCGGGGTGCCCTTTCGCCGGGATGACTCTTGCTGGTTCAGGCCTTCCAGCCCCAGAAGAGGTGGCAGGGCGGGATGTTGATCCATTCGAAGCCGCGGTCGATGCGGTCGAAATGGGGGGCCATGAAATCGCGCGCCTTCCGCTTGAACTGGTAGACGAGGAAGGCGCCGCCGGGGCGCAGCGCCGCGTAGGTCTGCTCGGCGATCTTCGGCCCGACTCCCGACGGCAACGTCGAAAAGGGCAGGCCCGAGAGGATGTAATCGGCCGCCTCGAAGCCGCAATCGGCGATGATCTGGTTGACGTTCGCTGCCGAGCCGTTGACCGCGAGCAGCCGGTTGTCGCGGAACTTGGCGCTCAGATAGCGGACGAAATCGTCGTTGGTGTCGATCGCGATCAGGGTCGCGTCGGGCGCCATCCGCTGCAGCACATGCTCGGTGAAGGTGCCGACGCCGGGGCCGTATTCGACGAACAATTTGCAGGTTCCCCAATCGACCGGCGCGAGCATCTTGTCGATCACCGCCTTGGACGAGGGAATGATCGAGCCGACCATCACCGGGTGCTTGATGAAGCCCTTGAGGAAATGCCAGAGCGGGCCGCCGGGCGCGCCGCGCGCGAACCGTCCATCTCTCCGCACTTCGTCCCAGGATGCCGACATGATTGTTCCAACTCTTTGGGGAAAGATGGTCCGTTGGCAAATTGGGGCGCACTTGGCAAGCCGGAACCGCCCGCGCCACTGTGCCAAAATCGGCGACACTGCCGGAAAAGGCCTCTGAAATGAACGGCTTCGGCCTGTCGCGCGAGCGATTCGCTTTGCTTTACTCGGTGATGCTGGTCGCCGCCGCGGGCAATACCGCGATGCAATCCCTGCTCCCGGCGATCGGCCGCGACCTCGGCGTCGCCGACATCTGGGTGGCGGTCGCGTTCAGCCTTTCGGCTTTGGTCTGGGTAGCGATGGCGCCGGTCTGGGCGCACCGCGCCGACCGCCGCGGCCGGCGCGCGCTGATGCGGCTCGGCCTCGCCGGCTTCATCGTCTCGATGCTGATCTGCGGCGGCGCGCTCGCCGCCGGCCTCGCCGGATTCGCCGGCGGGATGACCGTCTTTGCGATCTTCATGCTCGGGCGGACCGCCTACGGCGCGTTCGGATCGGCCTCGCCGCCGGCGGTCCAGGCCTATATCGCGGCGCGCACCGAAGGGGCCGAGCGGACCAGCGCGCTCGCCGCTTTGGCCTCCTCGTTCGGCCTCGGCACGATCATCGGCCCGGCGATCGCGCCGCTCTTCATCTTTCCGCCTCTGGGCCTCGCCGCGCCGCTGATCGCGTTCGCCGGGATCGGCGCGCTGGTGCTCGCCGCTCTGGCGCTGCGGCTGCCCGACGACACGCCGAAGCGCGACGCGCGCGGCCCGATCGTCGCCTATCCGACGCTCGGCGGCGGCGACGCCCCGGCGCCGCTCGAGGAGCACGGCCCGGGCCGCTTGCGCTGGCGCGATCCGCGGGTCCTGCCCTGGCACGTCGTCGGCATCGTCGGCGGCCACGGCCAGGCCGTGCTGCTCGGCGTGATCGGCTTCCTGGTGATCGACCGGCTCGAGCTTCCGCTCGATCACGCCCAGCAATGGATCGCGATCGTGCTGATGGCCGGCGCCGCGGCGTCGCTGCTTGCCCAATGGTGGCTGATCCCCCAGCTCGGCCTTTCCCCGCGCCAGCTCATCCTTTGGGGATCCCTGCTCGCCGCGGCCGGCGCGGCGGTTACCGGGCTCGCCGGCGGCGTCTACGCGCTGACGATGGGCTTCGCGCTCGCCTCGCTGGGCTTCGGCCTGTTCCGGCCGGGCTTCACCAGCGGCGCTTCGCTCGCGGTCGCGCTCGACGAGCAGAATGCGGTCGCCGGGCAGGTGACCTCGGTCAACGGCGTCGCCTTCGTCGCCGGCCCCGCGCTCGGCATCGCGCTCTACGGATGGAGCCTGGCGCTTCCGTTCCTGGCGACGGCAATGCTGATGTTCGGCCTCGCGGCGTGGACCGCGCTCAGGTTCAGGACTTCGGCCCCCTTGGGGTGAGCATGCCGGGGGCGATGAAGCCGATGCCGCCGGCGCCGCGCGCGTCCTGCTTCAGGCTGTCCTGGATCTTCTCATATTCGCGTTCCATGTCGGGCGTGACCGAAGCCCGCGTGTCCTTCAGCGCCGCTTCGAACTGCGCCATATTCACCTCGCCCGCCTCGATCGAGCCGCGCAGCGCGTTCAAACCGGCGCGGCGGACCAGATCCTCGAGGTCGGCGCCGGTGAAGCGTTCGCTGCGCTCGGCCAGCAAATCGAGATCGACGTCCTTGGCCAGCGGCATCCCCCTGGCGTGGATGCCGAGGATGTGGCGCCGGCCGGCCGTATCGGGGACCGGCACGTAGATCAGCTCGTCGAACCGCCCCGGCCGCAGGAGCGCCGGATCGATCAAATTCGGACGGTTGGTGGCGCCGATGACGACGACGGATTGAAGCTCTTCCAATCCGTCCATCTCGGCGAGGATGGTGTTGACCACCCGCTCGGTCACCTGCGGCTCGCCGAGGCCGCCGCCGCGCGCCGGGACGAGGCTGTCGAGCTCGTCGATGAAGATCACGGTCGGCGCGACCTGGCGGGCGCGGGCGAACAGGCGGGCGATCTGCTGCTCAGATTCGCCATACCATTTGGAGAGCAGGTCCGACGATTTGGTGGCGATGAAATTGGCCTCCGCCTCGCGCGCCGTCGCTTTGGCAAGGAGCGTCTTGCCGGTGCCGGGCGGGCCGTAGAGCAGGAAGCCCTTGGCCGGGCGGATGCCGAGCCGGCGAAACGCGTCGGGATGCTTGAGCGGCAGCTCGACGCCCTCGCGCAGCCGCTCGCGCGCTTCGTCGACGCCGCCGACATCGTCCCAGCCGATCGTCGGCGCCTGGACCATCACCTCGCGCATCGCCGAAGGCTGGACCCGCTTCAGCGCCTCCTCGAAATCCTTGCGGGTGACCGACAAGGTGTCGAGCACCTCGGGCGGGATGGTGCCTTCCGCCAGGTTGAGCTTCGGCATGATCGTGCGCACCGCCTCGATCGCCGCCTCGCGGACCAGAGCGGCGAGGTCGGCGCCGACGAAGCCGTAGGTCTGGCGGGCGAGGCCGGCGACGTCGACGTCGGGCGCGAGCGGCATGCCGCGGGTGTGGATGCCGAGGATCTCGCGCCGGCCGCCCTCGTCGGGCACGCCGATCACGATCTCGCGGTCGAAGCGGCCGGGCCTTCGCAGCGCCTCGTCGATCGCCTCGGGCCGGTTGGAGGCGGCGATGACGACGACGTTCTGGCGCGGCTCGAGCCCGTCCATCAACGTCAGCAGCTGGGCGACGAGGCGTTTTTCGGTCTCGCCGGTGACCTGGCCGCGCTTGGGGGCGATCGAATCGATCTCGTCGATGAAGATGATCGACGGGGCGGCCAGAGCGGCCTGCTCGAACAGGTCGCGCAGCCGCTTTTCGCTCTCGCCATAAGCCGAGCCCATGATCTCGGGGCCGGCGACGTGGAAGAAATTGGCTTCGCTCTCATTGGCGACCGCGCGCGCGAGCCGGGTCTTGCCGGTGCCGGGCGGGCCGTGGAGCAGGACGCCCTTGGGCGGGTCGACGCCGAGCCGCTCGAAGATTTCGGGATAGCGCAGCGGCAGCTCGACCATCTCGCGCAATTGGTCGATGGTCGTGCCGATGCCGCCGAGATCGTCATAGGTGACGTCGGCGCGGCGGGTCTCGCGCGCCTCGGTATATTCGGGGCGCAGCTCGATCTCGGTATTGGCGTCGATATGGACGATGCCCTTGGGCAGGGTCGACACCACGACGAGGCGGATCTCCTGCAGCGCGAAGGCCGGAGCGGTCAGCATCTGGCGCAATTCGGGCGGGATGTCGCCGCGCGGCATCTGCTGCTGGCCGTGGGTGGCGACGACGTCGCCGGCGGTGACCGGCTTCATGCCGAAGCTGCGCTTGAGCGCATGGGCCGAGCCGTGCAGCCGCAGATTCTTCTGCGCGGGGGCAAACACGACGCGCTGGGCGGGCTTCGATTCGGCCTTGCGGATCTCGACGAAATCGCCGGAGCCGATCTCGGCATTGGCGCGCTGCAGGCCGTCGAGGCGGATGATTTCGAGCCCCTCGTCCTCGGGATAGGGACCGACCGCGCGCGCCGGGGTGACGCGCTTGCCGCGCAGCTCGATGACGTCGCCCTCGGCAAGGCCCAGCTCGGCCATGATCGCGCGCGGCAGCCGGGCGATGCCGCGGCCGCTGTCCTCGGGCCGCATCGTCGCGACCTGGAGGCGTCTCGGTTTGCGTTCGTCGTCGGCCATCGGCTCGGGGCTCTCTCCTTCGGGGAAGCGCCCCACATAGGGAGCGGGGACGAGCGGTCAAACTACCGGGCCGAGAAAAAAGGGCCGGCCCGGGGGCCGACCCTGAAAGGTTTAGGAGAGGATGCCTGAAAGGCAGGGCCTGCTTCGCACATGCACATAAATTGTGCAAGTGCGAAATACAGCTGCGTCAGGCCGGCCTTCACAGAGGGGATTGGCATATGTGCGGCGCACAATATCAAGGGGCTGAGGTCGGTCTAGCTACAGTCATGGGCTCGAATGGTTACAGGCTGGGCGCGCCTGTCGAGCAGCCTTGCGGCTAGGAATGGGGACACGTACTTTTTCGCGAAAAAGTACGTGTCCCTTCCGACGACGGAATGTCCGCTCCTGCCATTAAATAGGGACAGTCCCTATTTACCAATAGGAAAAGAGGGACTGTCCCTATTTTTTCGTGAGGGGGCCTAGACCTTGATCCGGCCGACGATGCGCCGCATCGCCGCGCGGGTGAGGAAGCGGCTGGCCTGGGCGGTGACCTTGTTGGCGAGGCCGGGGATCACCACCGCCCGGTTGCGGTCGAGGCCGCGCAAGCCGGCGCGGACGACGGCGTCGGCGGGGCCCTTCATCCGTTCCAGCGCCGGGCTGTGCGAATCGGCGACCGCGCCGAACTCGCTCTCCGTCGGGCCGGGGCAAAGCGCCGACACTTTGATGCCGCTGCCCTTCAGCTCGTGATGCAGCGCCTCGGTGAAGGAGAGGACGAACGCCTTGGTCGCATAATAGACCGCCATGTTCGGCCCCGGCTGGAAGGCGGCGGTCGAGGCGACGTTGAGAATCGCGCCCGCCCCGCGCGCCTTCATCGCCGGCAATACGAGGTGGCAGAGCTCGACCAGGGTGCGGCAATTGAGGTCGATCATCTCGCTTAAGCGCGCCAGCGGACGGTCCGCGAACTTGCCGGCGAGGCCGAAGCCGGCATTGTTGATCAAAGTGCCGACGCCAAGGCCCTCGGCCTCCAATTCGGCGACCAGGCTGGCGGCGGCGCCTTCCCCGGCGAGATCGGCCTGGAAGATGTGGACCTCGCCGCCAAGCCCGGCCGCGAGCGCCTCCAACCGGTCGCGGCGCCTCGCGACCAAAGCGAGCGGCTCGCCGCGCGCCGCGCATTGCCGCGCGAATTCGGCGCCGAGCCCGGCCGAGGCGCCGGTGATCAGGGTGACCGGCCGGCTCACCGCAGCGAGGCTTTGACGATCTTGCCCGGCTCCCGCGGCGGCTCGCCCTTGGGCAAGGCGTCGACATGCTCCATCCCTTCGACGACCTCGCCCCACACCGTATATTGGCCGTCGAGGAAGCCGGCATCGGCAAAGCAGATGAAGAACTGGCTGTTGGCGCTGTGCGGGTTTTGCGAGCGCGCCATCGAGGCGGTGCCGCGGACGTGCGGCTCGCGGCTGAACTCGGCGGGAAGGTCGGGCTTGTCCGAGCCGCCCATGCCGCTGCCGGTCGGGTCGCCGCCCTGCGCCATGAAGCCGTCGATCACCCGGTGGAAGACGACGTCGTCGTAAAAGCCCTCTTGGGCCAGCTCCCTGATCCGCTCGACATGCCGCGGCGCGAGGTCGGGGCGCAAGCGGATGACGACGTCGCCGCCGCTGTCGAGGGTGAGGACCAGCTCGTTCTTGTCTTCGTCGGCCATGGGGGACTCCTGCCATCTTCCGTCATTCCCGCGCCCGCGGGAATGACGGGTAAGGATCGGCGCGGCTTAGGCGCGGCGTATCGACAGGGCAAGCGCACCGGCCTAGGAAGCCCGCACGCAAATCACCCGCCGCAGGAGACGAAAGATGAGCGAGAGCGACATCCGACTCTCCGAAGCGGAGGACACCGCGCGCGCCGCCGACAGCCGCCACGACGAGGACGACCGGCTCAGGCCCGAATTCGTCGGCGAGGTGATCGAGAAGGTCGAGGCCGGCGACATCGACGGCGCCCGCTTGCTGGTCGAGCCGCTCCACCCCGCCGACATCGCCGACTTGTTCGAGCTGGTCGACCGCGACGAGCGGCGCGCATTGGCCGCGGCGCTGGCCGACCTGCTCGACGGCGACGTCCTCGCCGAGATGAACGATTGGGTGCGCGACGAATTGCTCGACGCGCTCGATCCGCGCCAGGTGGCCGAGATCGCCGGCGAGCTCGAGACCGACGACGCCGTCGCGATCATCGAGGACATGGAGGAGGAGGAGCAGCGCGCCGTCCTGCGCGCGCTCGACCCCGACGACCGCGCCGCGATCGAGGAAGCGCTCTCCTATCCCGAAGAGACCGCCGGCCGGCTGATGCGGCGCGACACCGTCGCCGTGCCCGAGCATTGGACAATCGGCCATGTCATCGATTTCCTGCGCGCCGGCGACGAGATGGCGACCGATTTCTGGGAGGTGTTCGTCGTCGATCCGGCCCACCGCCCGGTCGGCACTTGCCTGTTGTCCTGGATCCTGCGGACCCCGCGGCGGATCGCGATCGCCGACGTGATGCAGCGCGAGCAGACCCTGATCCCGGTCGAGATGGACCAGGAGGAGGTGGCGCTGCGCTTCCAGAAATATGCGTTGATCTCGGCCGCGGTGGTCGACCAGGCCGGACGGCTGGTCGGCATGATCACCGTCGACGACATCGTCCACATCATCCAGGAGGAAGCGAGCGAGGACGCGATGCTGCTCTCGGGCGCGGGCGTCGAGGGCGACATCAACGAGCCGGTCAAGGACAGCTACAAGGCGCGGGTGCGCTGGCTTTGCGCCAATCTCGGCACCGCTTTGGTCGCCTCGACGATCATCTTCCTGTTCGGCGCCGCGATCGAGAAGATGGTCGCGCTCGCCGTGCTGATGCCGATCGTCGCCTCGATCGGCGGCAATGCCGGGACGCAGACGATGGCGGTCTCGGTGCGCGCGCTGGCGATGAACCAGCTGACCAAATCCAACACCTGGCGGACGATCTGGCGCGAGCTCTCGGTCGCCTTGCTCAACGGCGTCACCATCGCGGTCCTGCTCGGGATCGGCGCCGGCTTCGTCTTTTCCAACTGGCAATTGGGCGCGGTGATCGCGGCGGCGATGATGATCAACATCGTCATCGCCGGCCTGTCGGGCGTGATCGTTCCGGTGGTGCTCGAACGCGCCGGCCAGGATCCGGCCGTCTCCTCGTCCGTGTTCGTCACGATGATCACCGATTCGATGGGCTTTTTCGCTTTTCTCGGCCTCGCCGTCGCCACCGGCCTGGTCGGCTGAACGGTGCCGCTCCTCCATCTCAGCAAGGTCGCGTTCAATTGCGCGAGCATCGAGACGCTGAAGCGGCGGCTCGAAGCGCGCGTGCGCGACGGGATCGTGCCGGTGGTGACGCGCTATCGCCCGACCCGCGCCGACGCGCTGGTCGGCGGCTCGCTCTACTGGATCGTCAAGCACCGGATCGCCGCGCGCCAGACGATCCTCGGCTTCGACCTGCGCCCATCGGACCGCAAGACGATCATCCGGCTCGCTCCCGAGCTGGTCACGGTCCGCGCGCTGGCCAAGCGCGGCCACCAGGGCTGGCGCTATCTGAGCGAGGCCGACGCGCCGCCGGATTTGGGCGAGGGCGAGGCGGACGATCTCGAGGCGCTGCCGCCCGATCTGGCGGGCAAGCTAGCGGTTCTGGCGTTGATCTGAGCCGCCGCAGCGGACCTGGTCGGTGGCGATGCCGGCGATCGTGCAGACCGGGCGGCCGAGCACGCGGACGTTGCCCAGGCCGTTATTGGTGATCGCCGCCGGGCCGTTGACGGTCAGCGTGACCGCGCCGCTGGTGGTGGTGGCGATGGTCGCGGCGCCGGCGCGCAAAGCGGCCGCCTCGATCTCGCCCGAGCCCTGGAAATTGCCGTTGAGGCTGCGCGCGACGCCGGCGACCTCGATCCGGCCCGAGCCGAGCAGCGCCAGCGCGAGATGATCGGCGTCGGTGCTGACCGCGTGAAGCGTGCCGCTGCCCTCGACGCTGAGCTCGACGTTGAGGCCGCGCGCCCCTTCCGCGTCGAGCCGGGCCGGGCCGATCAGCCGGGCCGAGCGCAGGCTGCGGGTGGCGAGCTCGAGGGTGACCGTGCCGGCGTCGCGGCCCGGCGTGCCGGTCCAGCCGGTGCGGTTGCGGCGGATCCGCAGCAGCCGGCCCTGGACGTCGACGCTGAGCCGGTCGAGCGCCTCGCGGCTGCCGGTCGCGCTCGCCGACGAGGGCCCGCCGATGACGAGATGGACCTGGTAGGGGCCTTCGACCAGCACCCGGTCGAAATCGCCCACGGAAAGCCGGCGGGTTTCGGCCGCGGCCGGCGCGGCCAGGGCGAGCAAGGCGAGCAGAGCGAGGGGCAAGCGGACCATAAGCGGAGCATGGCGGCAAATGCGGTGCCGTCAATGGGGAAGCGGGGCTGGCGCGCGGGGCGGCGGCGCATTATCCTGGCGGCCATGTCCTTCTTCCTCCGCCCCTCCGGCCCGCGCGCGCTGTGGCAGGACCTGCGCAATTTCTGGCGCGACCGGCCGCGCGGCCAGTGGGTCGCGGCTCTGCTCGCGGTGAGCGCGACGGGCGTGATCGTCTACGGCTTCTTCCTCGATTCGCAATCGCTCGGGGAGACGCGCGAGCAGGTGATGTTCATCGATTCCTGGCCGGCCGACCGCACCGACGCCCAGATCAGGGCCAAGCAGAAGGCCGACCTTGCCGAACGCGAGGCCGCCGAGGCGGCGCACCGGCAACAGCTCCAGCGGCTCGATCAGCAGCTGAACCGGCTCGGCATTTGAGCGAGGCGGCGTGGATGGAGGCGGCGATCGCGCTTGCCGCGCGCGGCCGCGGCCGAACGGCGCCCAACCCCAATGTCGGCTGCGTGATCGTCAAGGACGAGATTGTCGTCGGCCACGGTTGGACCCGGGACGGCGGGCGGCCCCATGCCGAGGCGGTCGCGCTCGACCAGGCCGGCGAGGCCGCGCAGGGCTCGACCGTCTACGTGACGCTGGAGCCCTGCGCCCATCCGAGCGCACGGGGGCCGGCCTGCGCCGATTTGCTGGTCGCGGCGAAACCGGCGCGGGTGGTGATCGCGCTCGGCGATCCCGATCCGCGCACCGACGGCCGCGGCATCGAGCGGCTGCGTGATGCGGGAATCGCGGTCGACATCGGCGAGGGCGCGGAGGGAGCCGCGCGGGAGATGGCCGGATTCCTGACCCGCATTCGGCTCGGGCGGCCCTGTGTGACGCTGAAGCTCGCTTTGTCGATCGACGGGATGATCGCGCTGGCGAGCGGCGAGAGCCAATGGATCACCGGCGAGGAGGCGCGTGCCCACGCCCATCTCGAACGGGCGCGCTGCGACATGATCCTGGTCGGCCGCGGCACCTACGACGCCGACCGGCCGCGGCTCGACGTGCGGCTGCCCGGGCTCGAGGACCGCTCGCCGCGCCGCGCCGTGCTGACCACCGGCGCGCCGGTCGCGGGCTGGACCCGGCTGAGCAGCCCGCAGGCGATCCGCACCCTGACTGACGTCAACGACCTCATGGTCGAGGGCGGCGCGGAGACGGCCGCCTCGTTCCTCCACGGCGACCTCGTCGACCGGCTGCTGATCTATCGCGCGCCGATCCTGCTCGGCCAGGGCAAGCCGGCGCTCGGCGATATCGGCCTTTCCGCGCTCGCCGAAGCGCACGGCCGCTGGGCGCGGATCGACACGCGCCAGCTTGGCAGCGACACGCTCGAAGTCTACGAGCGCACCCGCTGATGTTTACCGGGATCATCACCGATATCGGCCGGATCGAGGCGGTCGAGGCGCGCGGCGACCTGCGCGTCAGAATCGCCTGCGGCTACGACACGTCCAGCATCGACCTCGGCGCCTCGATCGCCTGCTCGGGCGTCTGCCTGACCGTCGTCGACAAGGGGGAGGGCTGGTTCGCGCTGGACGTCTCGGCCGAGACGCAGAGCCGGACCGCGCCCGGCATGTGGGCCGAGGGCGCGGCGCTCAACCTCGAGCGCGCATTGCGGGTCGGCGACGAGCTCGGCGGCCATATCCTGACCGGCCATGTCGACGGCGTCGGCGAGGTGGCGGCGGTCGAGCCGGTCGGCGATTCGCTGAAGCTCGGCATCGTCGCCGGCGCGGAGGTCGCGCCCTACATCGCCGCGAAAGGCTCGATCGCGCTCGACGGCGTCTCGCTGACCGTCAACGAGATCGAGCCGCTGCCGGGCGGCGGCATCGCCTTCGGGGTCAACATCATCCCGCATACGGCGGCGCAGACGAATTTCGCTGGCGTCGCGGCGGGCCGCCGGATCAATATCGAGATCGACATCCTCGCCCGCTATCTCGGCCGCATGCTGGAGGCACGCACCAACGCGGTGTGACGTGCCCTTGTCATATCACATTGTAGTGTGATACGCCGGCGGCATGAGCACCATCCTGATCGATCGCCTGTGCGACATGGTCGCGGCCGGCGCGATGAGCCGGGCCGGCCTCGCCCGCGCCGCCGGGCTTCACCCGAACTCGCTGCGCAAGCTCGGCGATGCGGACTGGAACCCGACCGCCGACACGCTCGGCAAGCTCGAGAAATTCCTCGCCAGCGGCAGCGAGGGGGTGATGGCCAGCGCCGAGCAGATCATCGACGAGGCGCGCAACGGCCGGATGTTCATCCTGGTCGACGACGAGGACCGCGAGAATGAGGGCGATTTGATCATCCCCGCCCAGATGGCGACCCCCGACGCGATCAACTTCATGGCCAGGCACGGCCGCGGCCTGATCTGCCTCGCGCTGACCAAGGAGCGGGTCGACCAGCTCGGCCTGCAGCCGATGAGCCGGACCAACGGCGCCCGCCTCGAAACCGCTTTCACCACCTCGATCGAAGCCAAGGAGGGCGTCACCACCGGCATTTCCGCCGCCGACCGCGCCCGCACCGTCTCGGTCGCGATCGACGCCGCCAAGGGGGCCGAGCATATCGTCTCGCCCGGCCACGTCTTCCCGCTGGTCGCACGTGACGGCGGCGTGCTGGTCCGCGCCGGCCACACCGAGGCGGCGGTCGACGTCGCCCGCCTCGCCGGCCTCAACCCGTCCGGCGTGATCTGCGAGATCCTGCGCGAGGACGGGACGATGGCGCGGATGGACGATCTCTTCCCGTTCGCCCAGCTCCACGGCCTGAGGATCGGCACGATCCGCGACCTGATCGCCTATCGGCTGAGGAAGGACCGCCTCGTCGAGCAGACCGCCGAGGCGCGGTTCGAGAGCCGCTGGGGCGGGAGCTGGACCGCCAGGACCTTCCTCAACAAGGCCTCCGGCGTCGAGCAGATCGCTTTGGTCAAAGGCCATGTCGATCCCGGCAAGCCGACCCTGGTCCGGATGCACGCGCTCAGCATCGTCCCCGACGTGTTCGCCGAGGAGGGCAAGCGCGGCGGCCTGCTCGAAGGCGCGATGAAGGCGATCGCGGCCGAGGGCGCTGGCGTGATCGTGGTGATCAACCGGCCGATGCCCGACGCCATGTCGCAATCGCTCCGCGTCCGCAGCGGCGAAGTCGCGGCTTCCGACAGCGAGCAGCTGCGCGATTATGGCGTCGGCGCCCAGATCCTCGCCGAGCTGGGCGTCCACGACATGGTGCTCTTGACCAACAGCCATCATACGCCGGTCGCGCTGGGCGGCTACGGCCTCGCCATCGTCGGCGAGCGGCCGATCGCGCTGGAAGGTTGAGCATGAAAATCCTGATCGTCGAGGCGCGCTTCTACGCCCATCTGAACGACTTGCTGCTCGCCGGCGCCCGCGCCGCGATCGAGGCCGCGGGCCATGCCCACGAGACGATCACCGTCCCCGGCGCGCTCGAAGTGCCGGGTGCCGTGGCCATGGCCGCGGAGAGCGGAAAATATGAAGCCTTCGTCGCCTTGGGGGTCGTGATCCGCGGCGAGACCTGGCATTTCGAGATCGTCGCCGGCGAAAGCGCCCGCGCCCTGATGGCGCTGACCCTCGACGGCCTCGCCATCGGCAACGGCATCCTCACCGTCGAGAACGAAGCCCAGGCCCTCGCCCGCGCCGATCCCAGGGACAAGGACAAAGGCGGCGAGGCGGCCAAGGCGGCGCTGGCGATGCTGGCGCTGAAGGAGCGGTTCGCCTGAGCGCTCCCCGGCGGAAGCCGGGGCCCAGACCTTCGCGCCCTTCACAGCTGGGCCCCGGCCTTCGCCGGGGAACGGGTCGTCTCAGGCCGTGACCACCTCGAGCGCGGGATAATCGACATAGCCTTCGGGACCCTGGCTGTACCAGGTCGCCATCACGTCCGGATTGAGCGGGGCGCCGGCACGCAGGCGCGCGACCAGATCGGGGTTGGCGAGGAACGGGCGGCCGAAGGTGATCGCGTCGGCCTCGCCCGCGTCGAGCGCGGCCTGCGCCCTGGCCAGCGTGTAATCGGAGTTGAGCACCAGCGGGCCGGCGAACGCCTTGCGGATATGCGGGTGGACCGGCGCGACTTCGGCCTGGCCGAACGTGCCGTCGAGCGGCGGCTCGCGCAGCTCGAGGAAGGCGATGCCGATCTCCGAAAGCGCGGCGGCGGCGGCCGGGAACAGGCGGTAGGGATCGGAGTCGTTGGCGCCCTGCGATTCGCCGTTGGGCGACAGGCGCACCGCGGTCCGGCCGGCGCCGACCGTGTCGGCGACGGCCTGCGTCACCTGCCGCAGCAGGCGCACGCGATTCTCGATCGAACCGCCATAATCGTCGTCGCGCAAATTCGCGCCGTCGCGCAGGAATTGATCGATCAGATAACCGTTGGCGCCGTGGATCTGGACGCCGTCGAAGCCCGCGATCATCGCGTTGGCGGCGGCCTGCGCATAGTCGCCGACCAGATCCGGAATCTCGTCCAGCCTGAGCGCGCGCGCTTCGTCATAGGGCTGGCGGCCGTCATAGGTGTGCGCCTTGTAGGGCGCGGTCGTCGCCGAGGCCGAGACCGGGCTGGCACCGTCCAGGAAGCTCGAATGGACCAGCCGGCCCATGTGCCAGAGCTGCGCGAAGATCCGCCCGCCCGCCTCGTGCACCGCGGCGGTGACCGGCTTCCACGCCTCGATTTGCTCGCTCGTCCACAGGCCCGGCGCATAGGGCCAGCCCAGCCCCTGGCGGCTGATCCCGGTCGCCTCGGTGAGGATCAGGCCGGCCCCGGCGCGCTGGCGGTAATAGGTCTGCATCAATGCGGTCGGGACGTGCGCGCGGGTCGCGCGGCCGCGCGTCAGCGGCGCCATCAACACCCGGTTGGGCGCGGTCACGGCGCCGAGCTTGATCGGATCGAACAGGGAGGGCATGGCGGCCTTTCGCGAAAATGCTGCGCTGCGGGAGGATATAAGGGTTGCAATCTGAAATGCAAAACCCTCGGGCCGCGCCTCCCGGCCTCGCCTTTCCAGCGCTAATCCTCGCCAACCTGTTTCTCGCGGCGGGACCGTGGATGGTGCGGCTGGCCGATGTCGGGCCGGTCGCCGCGGGCTTCTGGCGGCTCGCTTTGGCGCTGCCGTTCCTCGCCTTCCTCGCCTGGCGCCAGGGCCGCGGCGGGCCGTCCCCGCCCTGGGCGCTGATCGCGCTCGTCGCGCTCGGCGGAATCTTCTTCGCCGCCGACCTGGCCGCCTGGCACGAAGGAATCTTGCGCACCAACCTCGCCAACGCGACCTTGTTCGGCAATTTCGCGAGCTTCCTGTTCGCGATCTATGGCTTCGTTCTCGTGAAGGCGCTGCCGCGGGCGGGCCAGCTGCTCGCCTTGCTGCTGGCGGCGGTCGGCACCGCGCTCCTGCTCGGCAACAGCTACGAGGTTTCGCGCGCCCATTTCACCGGCGATCTGCTCGCTCTGCTCGCCGGCCTGTTCTACACTTTCTACCTGATCGCGGTCGACCGCGCGCGCCGGTCGATGAAGCCCTGGCCGGTGCTGGCGTTCGCCACCGCCGGCGGCGCGCTGCCGCTGCTCATCCTCGCGCTCGCGCTCGGCGAGCAGGTGATGCCGCGCGACTGGACGCCGGTGATCCTGCTGTCGATCTCGAGCCAGCTGATCGGCCAGGGCCTCCTGGTCTACGCGATGGGCCATCTGGCGCCGCTGGTGGTCGGCCTGTGCTTCCTTACCCAGCCGATCGCGTCGGCGGCGATCGGCTGGGCGGCCTATGACGAACGACTGTCGGCCGGGGACGGGATCGGCGCGCTGCTGATCTGCGCGGCCCTGGTGCTGATCCGCCTGCCGTCCCGAAATCTTGCAACCGCGCCCGGAGCGGCGCAGTGAGGCGGCGATGATCGCGCCTGCCGACATGAACCTCGACGAGCTGCGCGCCGCGCTGGCGCCGCTGCTGGCCGCCCATGCCGCGTTCGACGGCTGGAGCGAGACGGCGATCGCGCGCGCCGCGGCCGAGCTCGGCGTCCCCGCCGACCGCGCCCGGCTCGCTTATCCAAAAGGCGCCGCCCAGATGATCGACGCCTGGTTCGACGCGACCGACCAGGCGATGCTCGCCGCCTTCCCGGCGACACGGATCGACGCGCTCAAGATCCGCGAGCGGATCCACGATCTGATCCTGTTCCGGATCGAGGCGATGGCGCCGCAGCGCGAGGCCCTGCGCCGCGCGCTCGGCGTGCTCGCCATGCCGCAGAATCTGGCCGAGGCGGCGCGCCTCGCCTGGCGCGGCGCCGACCGGATCTGGCGCCTCGCCGGCGATACGGCGACCGACTTCAACCATTATTCCAAGCGCGCGATCCTGATCGCGGTCTACGGCTCGACCAGCCTCGTCTTCCTCGACGACGACAGCGAGGGCCTCGCCGCCACCCGCGATTTTCTCGACCGCCGGATCGGCGACGTGATGCGCTTCGAGAAAGCCAAGGCGCGCTGGAAGTCCGACGGCCGGCGGATGCCGTCGCTGAGCCGCTTCCTGGGGCGGCTGCGCTACCCGGCGGTTTGACCCCTTCCGCTATTGATAATCAGTCGCAACGCCGCTAGGCCCGCCGCTCGCACCTCGCCGCGGGGGACTATGTTCGATTCTCTGGTTCGCCTGTCGCGGCGCCTGCTTCCCGTCCTGCTTTTCGCGGCCTTGCTCGCGCCCGCGCCGGCGCGCGCCGACGACGCGGCGGTGCAGACCGCGTGGCGGCTGCTCGATTATGTCGCGGTCGATTATCCGGGCGCGGTCGCCGACGGGCGGATCGTCAGCCAGGCCGAATATGACGAGATGCGCGAATTCGCGGCCTCGGTCAGCCGGCGGATCGCCGCTTTGCCGGCCAATCCCCAGCGCGCGGCCCTGCTCGGCGAGGCGCGCGCGCTCGAAGCGGCGGTGGCGCGCAAGGCGGCGCCGGCCGAGGTCGCGGGCCTCGCTCATGGCCTGGCCGGCCGGCTGCTCGCCGCCTATCCGGTGCCGCGCGCGCCGCAAGCCGCCCCGGATCTGACGCGCGGCGCCCAATTGTACCGCGAGAATTGCGCCTCGTGCCACGGCGCGACCGGGCGGGCGGACACCGCCGTGGCGCGGGCGCTCGATCCGCCGCCGATCGCCTTCGCCGACCGCGACCGCGCCCGCCACCGCAGCCTGTTCGGCCTCTACCAGGTGATCGGCCAGGGGCTCGAGGGCACGGCGATGCAGAGCTTCGCGCAGCTCCCCGACCAGGATCGCTGGACGCTCGCTTTCTACGTCGGCACCTTTGCCTATCCCGACGCGCTCGCGGGCGAGGGCGCCGCTTTGTGGCGCGGCGACCCCGCCTTGCGCGCGCGCATCCCCAATATCGAGCGGCTGGTGAGCCTCAGCCCCGAAATGCTGGCGGCCGAAATCGGCGCGCCGCGGGCGGCGGCGGTGACCGCTTACCTTCGCGCCAACCCCGATGCGGTGATGCAGCGCGGCAACCTTGCCTCGCTCGCCGTCGCCCGCGACCTGCTCGGCCAGGCGCTCGCCGCCTATGCGCGCGGCGAGCGCGACCGCGCCGGCGAGCTGGCGCTGGCCGCCTATCTCGACGGGTTCGAGCCGGTCGAGGCTTTGCTCAACGCGCGCGACGCCGGCCTCGTCGCCCGGGTCGAGGCGGCGAGCGGCGGCTTGCGCGCGGCGATTCACGACGGCGCGCCGGCGGCGGAGGTCGCGCGGCGCGGCGCCGAGCTCGAGGCCCTGTTCGGCGAGGCCGAGCGCGCGCTCGCGCCCGAGGCGGGCGGCGGCACCTCTACCTTCCTCGGCGCGTTCGCGATCCTGCTGCGCGAGGGATTGGAGGCGCTGCTGATCGTGGTCGCGATGATCACCTTCCTGGTCCGCGCCGAGCGCCGCGAATTGCTGCGCTGGGTCCATGTCGGCTGGATCGGCGCGCTGGCGGCGGGCGTCGCGACCTGGTGGGCGGCGAGCCATCTGATCACCATTTCGGGCGCCGGGCGCGAATTGACCGAGGGGTTCGGCTCGCTGCTCGCCGCCGCCATCTTGCTGTTCGTCGGCATCTGGATGCACGGCAAGGCGCAGGCCGGCGCGTGGCAGGCCTATGTCCGCGAGAAGCTCGACAAGGCGCTGAGCCGGGGCTCGGCCTGGTTCCTGTTCGGCCTCGCCTTCATCGCCGTCTATCGCGAGGTGTTCGAGACGATCATCTTCTTCGCGGCGATGGGCGAGCAGGGTGAGGGCCTGGCTCTGGGCAGCGGCATCGCCGCCGGGCTGGCGCTGCTGGCGCTGATCGCCTGGGCGATGCTGCGCTTCAGCGCCAGGCTGCCGATCGCGAAATTCTTCGCCTACAGCGCCGCCTTGATCGCCGTGCTGGCGGTGGTGCTCGCCGGCAAGGGCTTCGCGGCGCTGCAGGAATCGGGGCTGATCGGCGTCACCCCGCTCGCCGGCTTCCCGCGGAGCCTGATCCTCGGCCTCTACCCGACGATCGAGACCGTAAGCGCCCAGGTCGCGATGATCGTGCTGCTCGCCGCAGGCTGGCTGTGGACCTCTCGAAAAGCCCCGGTTGCCGCCTAGATTGCGCTGTCCTATGCCCGGGGAAACGAGTCTCGGGAGAATTCGAATGGCGGGCGTCAACAAGGTGATATTGGTCGGCAATCTCGGCGACGACCCCGAGGTGCGCAGCCTCAACAATGGCGGCGAGGTGGTCAACATGCGCGTCGCGACCTCGGAAAGCTGGAAGGACCGCGACGGCAACCGCCAGGAGCGGACCGAGTGGCACCGGGTCGTTATCTTCAACGAGAATCTCGGCCGGGTCGCCAAATCCTATCTCAAGAAAGGCTCGAAGGTCTATCTCGAGGGCCAGATCCAGACCCGCAAATGGCAGGACCAATCGGGTGCCGATCGCTATTCGACCGAGGTGGTGCTGCAGCGTTTCCGCGGCGAGCTCGTCCTGCTCGACAGCCGCGGCAGCGGCGGCGCGAGCTATGGCGGCGACGATTATGGCGACAGCGCCGGCGGCGACGCCGGCAGCGCGGCGCCGCGCCCGCAATCGCGGCCGCAGCCGGCGTTCGATACCGATCTGGACGACGACGTTCCGTTCTGAGCCGTTCCCCGGCGCTATTTGCCGAGCCTGTCCCTCAGGCCCGCGAGCGCGGCGAACGGGCCGGCTTCCTCCTCGCTGGTGACGCCGGCCGCCTTGAGCGCTTCTTCGGCGCCGGGCGCGCGCTGATAGGGGTCGAGGTTGAGCAGCAGGGTCTCGGCGACCGCCTCGCCGACGTCGATCCATGCCTCGTCGTAGAAGATCACGTCGAGCTCCGCGGCGCCGAGCTCGATCTCCTCGTCGCGCTCCGCCGGATCGGGTTGCGGCCGGAAGACCAAAGCGAACGGCGCCTCGATCGCGGTGTCGAGCGGCGCGCCGGTCGCGGCGCAGGCTTGGGCTACGCCGGCGGCGAGCCTGCCTTCCATCGCGATCTCGGCGCCCTGGCGGCGCAATATGAGGTCCGCGGCGAGCCGGCCGATTCCGATCAGGCCGAACCGGCGCGCGAGGCTGGCGCGCTCCGCCTCCCCGGCCTCGATCGAAAGCGCGCTCGGCGCCTCGCCGAGCGTGTCGACCCGCACCGGCCGGCTGAACTCGGGCGCGCTCATGGCAGCCGGCCCGCGAGCAAAGCGGCGAGATCGGCGGCGTCCAGACCTTCGGCAAAGCGGGTCAGCCGCGCCGCGACGCGGATCACGGCCTCCTCCGACGGCGGCGCCTCATGGAAGATGTTGCGGCGCACCGGATCGGCGGGGGCGCCGTCGCGGAAGGCGGCGAGGCGGCCGCCCAATGCGCCCATCATCCGCCCGACATGCTTGCCGACGACATAGTCGCCGATGCCGATCTGGCGGAGCGTCGCTTCCATGTCGTCGATGAACGTCTCGGTGAGCAGGATCGAGGGGATGCGCGCCGCCTCTCCCAGCGCCTCGAGCCGGAGCAGCACCAAAGCGGTCAGCGCCGCGACCATGTCGAAGCGGCCGTCGATCGTGTCGGGCACGCCCTCGCGATACCAGAACGGATTGCGGGCCTCGGCGACGATCGCGGCGTAGAGCGGCGCGAGCCGGGCGCGCTCCTTGCGGCCGCCGAAGATGCGCTGGAAGAAGGACAAAGCTGGGCCTCGGGCTATCGCGCGGCTTGCGCCGGTTGGGCGATGTTCATAATGGGAAGGCTAGTCAAGTCCGTCGGCCGTTCCCACGCGGGGCGGCGCGGGCGATCAGGAGATTGAAACCAATGACATTCCGGCATGGATCGCGCGCCCTGTTGGGCCTCGCCCTGGGCGCGGTGCTGACCGGAGGGTGCACCCGCATCGTCGACCATCAGGGTCATGTCTTCGAGGACCCTTTGGTCGCCGCGATCCAGCCCGGCGTCGACAATCGCGAATCGGTCGCCGGCACGATCGGCCGGCCGAGCTTCACCGGCCAGTTCGACCAGCGCGACTGGTATTATGTGTCGCGCACCACCCGCCAGCTCGCCTTCAACATGCCGCGGCCGAGCGAGCAGACCGTGCTCCACGTCCGCTTCGACGAGGCCGGCAACGTCCAGAGCGTCGAGCGCACCGGCATCGAGCTCGTCAGCAACATCGATCCGAGCAGCGACGAGACGCCGACGCTCGGCCGCCGCGAGAGCCTGCTGCGCGAGCTGTTCGGCAATATCGGCGCCGTCGGCCAGCGCGGCCAGAGCGCGCCCACCTCGGACAATCCGCGCTAAGGCAGCGACGGCTTTATTGCACGACGCGGCCGGCGGCGAGCACCGCCAGCGTCACCAGGTCCGAGGCGCTCGCCGACATCGGCGCGATCTGGACCTGCTTCTCCATCCCGACCAGCATCGGCCCGATCACCGAATCGCCGCCCAATTCGCGCAGCAGCTTGGCCGAGATGTTGGCGGTCTGCAGGCCCGGCATCACCAGCACGTTGGCCGGCCCGGTCAGCCGCATGAACGGATAAAGCCGCTGCAAATCGGGATCGAGCGCCGTGTCCGGCGACATCTCGCCCTCATATTCGAAGTCGACGTCGTCGCGCGCGTCCATGATCTTCACCGCGTCGCGGATCCGCTCGAGGAAGCTCCCTTCGGGATTGCCGAAATTGGAATAAGACAGGAAGGCGACGCGCGGCTCTTGGCCCATGCGCCTTGCTATCTGCGCGGTCTGGATCGCGATCTCGGCGAGCTGCGGGCCGGTCGGGCGCTCGGTCACCGTCGTGTCGGCGATGAACACGGTGTGGCTCTGGCCGACCATGACGTGGACGCCGAACGGGGTGATCCCCTCCTTGGGGTCGAGCACCCGGCGGATCTGGCGAAACGCCTGGGCGTAGGGCCGGGTGACGCCGGTGATCATGACGTCGGCCTCGCCCATCGCGAGCAGCAAAGAGGCGAAGATGTTGCGGTCCTGGTTGACGATCCGCTCGAGCTCGCGGTGGAGATAGCCGCGCCGCTGCAGGCGGTTGTAGAGGAAGTCGGCAAGCTCGGGGACGCGCGGATAATTGCGGCTGTTATAGACCTGGAAGCTTTGCGGGTCCTCGACCCCGAGATCCTTGAGGCGGTCGTAGACATTCTCGCGCCCGACCAGGAGCGGGATGCCGTAGCCGCCGTCGCGAAAGGCGATCGCGGCGCGCAGCACGACGTCCTCCTCCCCTTCGGCGAACAGCACCCGGCGCGGATTGGCGCGGGCGGCGTCGTAGGCCAAAGTGAGCCGCGAGGTGGTCGGGTTGAGCCGCGAGCGCAAGGCGGTGCGGTAGGCGTCCATGTCCGCGATCGGCCGGCGGGCGACGCCCGAATCCATCGCCGCCTGGGCGACCGCGGCCGGCACGATCTCCATCAGCCGCGGGTCGAACGGAGCGGGGATGATGTAATCGGCGCCGAAGCTCTGCGCCTTGCCATAAGCCGCGGCGACCTCCTCGGGGACCTGCTGTCGGGCGAGCTCGGCGAGCGCGTTGGCCGCGGCGATCTTCATCGCGTCGTTGATCGTCGTCGCCCGCACGTCCAGCGCGCCGCGGAAGATGAACGGGAAGCCGAGCACGTTGTTGACCTGGTTGGGATAGTCCGAGCGGCCGGTGGCGACGATCGCGTCGGGGCGCGCCGCCTTGGCGTCGGGCGGGGTGATCTCCGGATCGGGATTGGCCATCGCGAAGATGATCGGCCGCCTGGCCATATGCTCGACCATTTCGGGCTTGAGCGCGCCGGCGGCGGAGAGGCCGAGGAAGACGTCGGCGCCGCGCAGCGCCTCTTCGAGCGTGCGGGCGTCGGTCTTGGCCGCATGGGCCGACTTCCACTGGTCGAGCCCCTCGCGGCCCTGGTAGATCACGCCCTTCCTGTCGCACATGATGACATGGTCGTGCGGCACCCCCATCGCCTTGATCAATTCGGTGCAGGCGATCGCCGCGGCGCCGGCGCCGTTCACCACCACCTTGATGTCCTTCATCGCCCGGCCGGTGAGATGGCAGGCGTTGATCAGGCCGGCGGCGCTGATGATCGCGGTGCCGTGCTGGTCGTCGTGCATCACCGGGATGTTCATCCGCTCGCGCAGGGTCTGCTCGATGATGAAGCATTCGGGCGCGGCGATGTCCTCGAGGTTGATGCCGCCGAAGCTCGGCTCCATCAAAGCGACCGCCTCGATGAACTTGTCGGGATCCTCGGTGTCGAGCTCGATGTCGATCGAATCGACGTCGGCGAAGCGCTTGAACAGCACCGCCTTGCCTTCCATCACCGGCTTGGCGGCGAGCGCGCCGAGATTGCCGAGGCCGAGAATGGCGGTGCCGTTGGAGATGACCGCGACGAGATTGCCCTTGGCGGTGTAATCGTAAACGAGGTCGGGATTCTCGGCGATCGCGCGGACCGGCACGGCGACTCCCGGCGAGTAGGCAAGGCTCAGGTCGCGCTGCGTCGCCATCGGCTTGGAGGCGATGATCTCGATCTTGCCGGGCCGCCCCTTGGAATGGAATTCGAGCGCCTCGGCTTCCGAGAATTTGACGTTGCTGCCTTCGCTCACTTGGGGCTCTCCCTGTTTTCGGGTCCACGCTTAGGACTCAAGCCGTGACTGAGGCAAGGCAAAGCCTTAACGGTAGGGCGTGGCCACCAAGACCAGGACCGACGCCCCGGCGACGCCGATGATGGCGCAATATCTCGCGCTCAAGGCCGAGGCCGAGGGGTGCTTGCTGTTCTACCGGATGGGCGACTTCTTCGAATTGTTCTTCGAGGATGCCAGGATCGCCGCCGCCGATCTCGACATCGCGCTGACCTCGCGCGGCGAGCATGACGGGGCGCCGATCCCGATGTGCGGCGTGCCGATCCACGCCGCCGAAGCCTATCTCGCGCGGCTGATCAGGGCCGGCCACCGCGTCGCCATCGCCGAGCAGATCGAAAGCCCGGCCGAAGCGAAGAAGCGCGGCGCCAAATCGGTCGTCAACCGGGCGATTGTCCGGGTCGTCACGGCCGGGACGCTGACCGAGGAGGCGTTGCTCGATTCGCGCGCGGCGAACTGGCTGGTCGCAATCGCCAGAGCGGGCGAGCGCTACGGCCTCGCCGCCGCCGACGTCTCGACCGGCCGGTTCGAGCTTGCCTCGATCCAGCCGGCCGCGCTCGACGCCGAGCTGGCGCGGCTGGGCCCCGCGGAGATCGTCATCCCGGACAGTGCTCCTGCGAAAGCAGGAGCCCAGGACGAAGGTGGAGACTGGGCTCCTGCCTTCGCAGGAGCACAATGTTCGCGGCAATCACGCGCCCACTTCGACAGCCTTTCGGCCGAGCGGCGCCTCAAGGAACGGTTCGAGGTCGCGACATTGGACGGTTTCGGCCAGTTCGATCGCGCCGCCTTGTGCGCGGCGGGCGGCCTCTTGTCCTATCTCGACGAGGTCGCGCGGGATTCGCTGCCGTTCCTCAGGCCGCCGGTCGCGCGCAGCTCGGGCGATCATATGATGATCGACGCGGCGACCCGCGAGAGCCTCGAACTGACGCTCTCGGCCTCGGGCACGCGCGCCGGCAGCCTGCTCGCGGCGGTCGACCGTACCGTCACCGGCGCCGGCGCGCGGCTGCTCGCCGCCGATCTCGGGGCACCCTTGCGCGACCGCGCCCCGATCGAGGCGCGGCTCGATCTCGCCGCCTTGTTCGAGGGCGATGCCGGGCTCAGGGACTGGCTGCGCAGGCAATTGCGCGCTTTGCCCGATATCGGCCGCGCGCTCGGCCGGCTTGTCGCCGGCCGCGGATCGCCGCGCGATCTCGGCCAGTTGCGCGACGGCCTCGACGAGGCGCGGCGGCTGCACGACCGGCTCGCCCGCACGGCCGAGCCGCCCTCGTTGCTCGCTGAATTGCTGCCGGCGCTGACCGGCCATGGCGCCCTGGTCGACCTGCTCGCGCGCGCGCTGGTGCCGTCGCCGCCGATCGACATGGCCCAGGGCGGCTATATCGCCGAGGGCTATGACGACGCGCTCGACGCGCTGCGCGCCACCGGCGGCGAGGGGCGCCGCGCGATCGCCTCGCTCGAGGCGCGCTACCGCGGCCAGACCGGCATCGCGACGCTCAAGATCCGCCACAACAACGTGCTCGGCTTCCACATCGAGGTGCCGGCGCGCAACGCCGACAAATTGATGGCCGCCGAATCGGGCTTCACCCATCGCCAGACCCTGGCCGGCGTGGTCCGCTTCAACGCGCCCGATCTGCACGAGCAGGCGCTGAGGGTCGGCCAGGCCGGCGCCCACGCGCTCGCCGCCGAGGCCGCGCATTTCGAGGAGCTGGCCGCCGCCGCGCTCGGGCAGGCCGAGCCGATCGCCGCCGCCGCCGACGCGCTCGCCCGGCTGGACGTCGCCGCCGCGCTCGCCGAGCGCGCCGCCGAAGGCGGCTGGTGCCGGCCGCGCTTCGACGATGCGGCCTGCTTCGAGGTCGAGGCCGGCCGCCACCCGGTGGTCGAGGATGCGCTGAAGGCAAGCGGGGCACGGTTCGTCGCCAACGATTGCGCGCTTTCGGAAGAATCGCGGTTGTGGCTCGTCACCGGCCCCAACATGGGCGGCAAATCGACCTTCCTCAGGCAGAACGCCTTGATCATCCTGCTCGCCCAGGCCGGCTCCTACGTGCCCGCGGCGCGCGCGAAGCTGGGCCTGGTCGATCGCCTGTTCAGCCGGGTCGGCGCCTCGGACAATCTCGCGCGCGGCCGCTCGACCTTCATGGTCGAGATGGTCGAGACCGCCGCAATTCTCGCCCAGGCGACTGCATCAAGCTTCGTCATCCTCGACGAGGTCGGCCGCGGCACCTCGACCTATGACGGCCTCGCCATCGCCTGGGCGGTGGTCGAGGCGATCCACGACCGGAGCAAATGCCGCTGCCTGTTCGCGACCCATTATCATGAGCTGACCCGGCTCGCCGAGCGGCTCGACGGCCTCTCGCTCCATCACGTCCGCGCCCGCGAGTGGAAGGGCGATCTCGTCCTGCTGCACGAGGTGGCCACGGGCCCGGCCGACCGCAGCTACGGCATCGCCGTGGCCAAGCTCGCCGGTCTGCCGCCGCCGGTGCTGGCCCGCGCCAAATCCGTGCTCGCCAAGCTTGAGCAAGGCCGCGCCGCGACCGGGGGCATCGCCGCCGGGCTCGACGATCTGCCGCTGTTCGCCGCCGCCGCGGTCGAAGAGAAGGCCGCCGATCCGGTGCTCGAGGCGCTCGCCCGGATCGAGCCCGACAGCCTGGCGCCGCGCGAGGCGCTGGAGCTGCTCTACACGCTGAAGCGGCTTCAGGCCGAGGGGAAGGAATGAGCGCGCGCCTCGCCATTCCCCATCAGCGCGAGATCGTCGACCGGCGCGCGCTCGCCGAGGCACTGGCCGGGGCAGGCCGCGACGCCGCCACCAATATCCTCAAGGACGCGCTCGCCGCCGGCCGGGCCGAGATCGCGCGGCGGCTCGAGGACAAGCCTTATGCCGGGACCGAGGCGGCGTCCGCTTACGCCTTCCTGACCGACCAGATCCTGCGGCTCGCTTATGATTACGTCACCCTCGAGCTCCACCCGCGCGGCAATGCGACCACCTCGGAGCGGCTGCTGGTGATGGCGGTGGGCGGCTATGGCCGGGGCGAGATGGCGCTCCATTCCGACGTCGACATCGCCTTCGTCACGCCCTGGAAGCCGACCGCATGGACCGAGAGCGCGGTCGAGGCGATCCTCTATCTGCTCTGGGACCTGAGCCTCAAGGTCGGCCATTCGACGCGCAGCGTCGACGAGCTGATTCGCGCCACCGCCGCCGACCAGACGGTCCGCACCGCGATACTGGAGGCACGCTACGTCTGGGGCGACGAAGCGCTCCACGACGAAGTTTCGGCCCGCTTCCTCAAGGAGGTCGTCGCCGGCAGCGCCGCCGGCTACGTCAAGGAGAAGCTCGACGAGCGCGAGGCGCGCCACCGCCGGATGGGCGACAGCCGCTACGTCGTCGAGCCCAACGTCAAGGAAGGCAAAGGCGGCCTCAGGGATCTCCACGCGCTCTTCTGGATCGGCAAATACGCCTATCGGCTGCGCGACGTGAACGAGCTCGTCGAGGTCGGCCTGTTCTCGGCCGAGGAGCTGCGCCAGTTCCACCGCGCCGAGCGCTTCTTGTGGGCGGTGCGCTGCCATCTCCATCTCGTCGCCGGCCGCGCCGAGGAGCGGCTGACGTTCGACTATCAGCGCGAGATCGCGGCGCGGATGAATTATGCCGACCGGCCCGGCAAATCGCCGGTCGAGCGCTTCATGCGCCACTATTTCCTGCACGCGAAGATGGTCGGCGACCTGACCGGCATCTTCCTTGCGCATATGGACGAGAAGTTCGCCGGGCGCGGCCGCCGCTTCGGCCTGCCCGCCTTCCGCCGCCGCCCGGGCAAGCTCGAGGGGTTCATGCTCGATCGCGGCAGGCTCGCCATCCCCGACGAGGACTTCCTCGGCCAGGACCCGGTCCGCCTCGTCCAGATGTTCGCGCTGGCCGACAAATATTGCCTCGAAATCCACCCGCTGGCGATGCGCGCCGCCGGCCGCCATGCCAAGCTGATCGACGCCGCGGTGCGCGCCGATCCGCGCGCCAATGCCCTGTTCCTCGACGTGCTGACCTCGCCGCGCGACCCCGAGAGGGTGCTCAGGTGGATGAACGAGGCCGGCGTGTTCGGCCGCTTCATTCCCGATTTCGGCCGGGTCGTCGCCCAGATGCAGTTCGACATGTATCACCATTATACGGTCGACGAGCATTCGATCCGGGCGATCGGGCTGCTGTCGAAGATCGAGCGCGGCCTGTTCAAGCAGGACCATTCGCTCGCCACCGCTCTGTTCCGGCAGATCGCGTCGCGGCGCACGCTCTACGTGGCGGTGCTGCTCCACGACATCGCCAAGGGGCGGGGCGGCGACCATAGCGAATTGGGCGCCGAGGTCGCGCTCGCGCTCTGCCCGCGGCTCGGCCTGACCGACGCCGAGACCGAGAGCGTCGCCTGGCTGGTGCGCCGGCATCTGCTGATGTCCGCGACCGCCTTCAAGCGCGACCTTTCCGATCCCAAGACGATCCAGGATTTCGTCGGCCGGGTGACCAGCCTCGAGCGGCTGCGCCTGCTGTTCATGCTCACCGTCGTCGACATCCAGGCGGTCGGGCCCGGCACCTGGAACGACTGGAAGCGGCAATTGCTGCGCAGCCTGTTCGACGCCGCCGAGGAATTGCTGCGGCTCGGCCACAAGCAGAAGGGCCGCAAGGAGCGGATCGCGGCGCTGCAGGACGATCTGTTCGCTGCCTTGGGCTGGAGCGCCAGCCGCTTCGCCGGGCTGGTCTCCCGCCTGCCCGATTCCTACTGGCTCGCCGAGCCGGCCGAGGTGCTCGAAAGCAACGCCCGGCTGATCGACCGGCTCGAGCGGGATCACGACAAGGCGAAGCCGCTCGACGTCGCGGTCCAGGCCGGCCGCGGCGCGACCCTGGTCAGCGTCTATGCCAAGGACCGGCCGGGCCTGTTCTTCCGCCTCGCCGGCGCGATCAGCCTCGCCGGCGGCAACATCATCGACGCCCGCATTCACACCATCGCCGAGGGCATGGCGCTCGACAATTTCCTCGTCCAGGACATGGGCGGCGCCCCGTTCGCCGATGCGCACCAGCTGAAGCGGCTGGAGGCGGCGGTGCTCAAGGCGCTGGACGGGCAGGAGCCGTCGGCCGACCGGCTGGCGGCGCGGGCGCTGCCGTTGCGCCGCGCCGAGGCGTTCCCGATCCAGCCGGCGGTGTTCATCCACGCCGGCGCCTCCAACCGCTACACGGTGATCGAGGTCAACGCTCGCGACCGGGCCGCCTTGCTGTTCGAGCTCGCCCGCGCGATCTTCGCCAGCAAGGCGGTGATCCACAGCGCCCATATCGCCACTTACGGCGAGCGCGCGGTGGACGTCTTCTATCTGACCGATCTGAAGGGCGCGAAGATCGAGCGGCCCGAGCGGCTGCACGCGCTCCAGCAGCGGCTGCTCGAGGCGGCCGGCCGCGACCTGGGCGCAGGGCGGCGCGCGGCCTGAAATAGAAGGGCCCCCGCCGTTGCCGGCGAGGGCCCCTCTTTCCGGTCCGGCCGCGCCTAGAAGCGGAAGCGGCCGGTGATGCCGAAGGTGCGCGGCTCGGCGAGGAAGCTCGAGAAGAGCTGGTTCGCGGTGGCGAAGCTCGGCGCGCCGAAGTTCGTCACATGCGCCCGCGAGTTGGAGCCCTGGAACGGGGTGTTGAACGCGACCTGCTGGTAATCCTGGTCGAACAGATTCTGCGCCCACAGCTCGACCGACCAGCGCTGCCCGGGGCCGCGCAGGCCGACGCGCGCGTTGAAGATCGCATAGCCGTCCTGCTCCTTCTCGGGGAACAGGTCGGAGCCGGTGTTGTAATCGTCGGTGAATCTCGTGTCGACGTAGAACAGGGCGCTGAGGTTGGAGCCCGGAATCTGCGGCGTCCAGGCGATCGACGCGGTGGCGACGAGCTCGGGCGCGTTCGACAGATTGTCGCCCGGAAGCAGAAACAAGGCAGGATCGAGCGGCGTGCCGTTGTCGCGGCCGACCAGATCGCGCTTGTAGCGGGTGCGCGCATAAGTGAGGCCCGCGGTCATCTGCAGGTTGCGCCTCGGGAAGACCGCCAGCTCGACCTCGACGCCGTTCGTCGTCACGCCCGGACCGACGTCGTCGGCGGCGCAGCCGCCCGATCCGGCGGGGTTGATGCCGCCGACCGGATCCTGGTCGGTGCCGCTGCCGCCGACCAGGTTCGAGCAGCCGTTGATGTTCTGGACCAGGAAGACCGATCCGTTGAACGTGTTCAGCTGGAAGTTGGTGAACCGCTGGCTGAAGGCGGCGAGATTGAGGATGAAGTAGCGCTGGGTCCACTTGAAGCCGAGCTCGTAGGCGTCGACGATCTCCGGGTCGAACTGGAGGTTGGCGGTGTTGAAGCCGGTGTTGCGGCCGCCGAACTGGCGCGGATCGTTCGGCGCGAAGATCGGCTGGCCGAGCGCCGAACGGTCGAGGTTGAAGCCGCCCGCTTTATAGCCGTGCGAGAAGCTGGCGTAGGTCAGGAGGTTCGGCGTCGGCTTCCAGGCGAGCACCCCGGTGCCGGTCCATTCGCCCTCGGAGCGGCTGTCGCTGAGGGTGAGCGCGTTGAGGGCGCTCGACGAATTGCCCTGGCAGGTCAGGTTGACGATGCCCTGCGCGAGCGGCTGCAACGAGGCAGGCAGCGGCGTCGCGCCGCCGGTCAGGAAGTTCGAGAAGAACGCCTGCTGGGTCGGGCAGACCGTGTTGGTGTTGTTGAAATTGGCCGAGAAATCCTTGGTTTCGTGGGTGTAGCGCAGGCCCACCGTCAGGCTCAGATTGTCGGTGAGATTGAAGATGTTGTGGGTGAAGACCGCCCAGTTGGTGCTGTCCTGGAAATAGTTCGCGAACTGGTCGCCCATGGTGTTGACCGTGCTCAGCCGGTCGAGGCCGGCCTGGATGATCGGCGCGGCCCCGCCGAGCGCTCCGGCGAGGAACGCGCGCGTGGTCGCGCTCGAACAGCCCGGCGAGCTCGGGCTGCGCGGGATGGCCGGGCTGATCGTGGCGACGAGGCGGCAGGCGGCGAACGCGCCATATTGGCTGCCGAACAGCAGATTGTCGCGGACGTGGAGGTCCTCGGTGGCATAATAGCCGCCGACCAGCCAGTCGAGGAAGCCGCCGAAGGCGGAGCCCTGCAGCCTCAGCTCCTGGGTGAAGGTGCCGAAGTCGCGGAACGCATTGTCGTCGTCGTTGCGCCGCAGGATGTCGACATTGCTGTAGTCGGTGTCGGACGGCGCAAAGGCGATGTAGCTGCGATAGGCGGTGATCGAGGTCAGCCGCGCATTGGGGCCGAGCTCCCAGTCGGCCTGCAGCGACACGCCCCAATCCTCGGTCTCGCCGCGATAGGTCGTGCCCGGGGTCAAAGCGAGATCGCGGGCGAATGGGTTGCCGCGCGACGGGAAGATCGCGCCGAGGCTGTTCAGCACGTCGACGATGCGGTTGCCGTCGGGCGAGCCGCCCTCGCCCGGCTGGCGGACCGAGAAGTCGCCATTCTGGCCCGGCGTCGAATCGTAGGTCTCGCGCAGGCCGATATAGACGGCGCCGCAGCAGGATTCGTCGCGCTTCGAATAATCGCCGATCAGGCGGAACGACAAAGCGTCGTTGGGCTCGAACAGCAGCTGGGCGCGGACGAAGCCGCGGTTGCGGTCGTTGACGTCCGATTCGGTGCCGCCGGCGGCGTTGACGACGTCGTAGAAGCCGTCGCGCCGCGTGTAGATCGCGTCGATCCGGAAGGCGATGTTCTCGCCGATCGGGCCGGTCAGGCCGAGCGCGCCGCGCATGTAGTTGAAATTGCCGTAGGAGGCTTCGGCATAGCCGCCGAACTCGAACTCCGGCCGCTTGGTGATGACGTGGATGAGGCCGGCCGAGGCGTTGCGCCCGAACAAGGTGCCCTGCGGGCCGCGGAGCACCTCGATCCGCTCGACCTCGCCGAGCTCGTTGAGGCCGATGCCGCTGCGCGAACGGTAGACGCCGTCGATGAACACCGCGACCGAGCTTTCGAGGCCGGGATTGTCGCCGACCGTGCCGATGCCGCGGATACGGGCCGAGCCGTTCGCCTCGGTGCCGGTCGAGGAGACCAGCAGCGACGGGGCGAGCTGGTTCAGCTGGCGGATGTCGGTCGCGCCGCTATTCTGCAGCTGCTCGCCGCCGACTGCCTGGACCGCGACGGGAACGTCCTGCAGCAGCTGACGGCGGCCCTGGGCGGTGATGACGATGTCGGGCTGGCCTTCGTCGGCCGTCGTGGTGGCCGGCGTGGCGGTGGCCGGTGCGTCTTGCGCGAAAGCGGGCGTGGCAAAAGCGGTCAGGCCCGCGGACAGCAGCCAAAAGCTCTTCGACATGAAAAATTCCCTCCCCAGAAACTTTTATATTTGAGGGGAGAGCTACTCCGAATGCGGCCGTTCCGCCAGCGAAAAACCCGCGGTTTCCCGTTGGTTTGGCGGGTTTCATGGCAAATCCGCAACAGAATGGTTGCACTATGAAACGGACCTTGCGCCCTGCCCTTACGGAAAGCTTGTTTTCTCGTTTCAGGCCGCGGCCCGCCGGGAGAGGCTTTCGCGCCCGCCCGAGCGGCGCCGGAGGTCGTCGACGCAGCGCGGCGCCGTCTGCCCGTCCCAATATTCCGGCCGCTTCAGCCGGGCGCGGCCGGCGCCCAGCGCGCGCGCCACCAGAGCGGGAAGATCGGCCGCCGACGCGAGCCGGTTGGTCCCCTCCTCGACGGTGATCGGCCGCTCGGTATTCTCGCGCAGCGTGAAGCACGGGATCGACAGATAGGTCGTCTCCTCCTGCAGCCCGCCGGAATCGGTGACCACCATCGCCGCGCCGGCGACGAGGCTCATGAAGCGGATATAGGGCAGCGGCGCGATCAGCCGGACGCCGGACGCCGCCAGCGCCTCGGCGAGGCCGAACTCGGCGAGGCGCGCGGCGGTGCGCGGGTGAACCGGGAAGACGATTGGCAGCTGCTCCTGCACCGCGCCCAGGCAGCCGACGAGACGGCGCAGCGCGTCCGGCGTGTCGACATTGGCGGGGCGGTGCAGCGTCGCGACGCAATAAGGCGCGTTCGCCACGCCGAGCGTCTCGGGCTCGCGCGCCGCGGCAATCGCCGGACGGCAGCGCTCGAAGCTGTCGAGCATGATGTTGCCGACGCGGGTGATGCGCGCCGCCGGCACGCCCTCGGCGATCAGATTGCGGTCGGCGTCGGGCGAGGGCGTCCACAATACGTCGCTGACCGCGTCGGTGGCGATCCGGTTGATCTCCTCGGGCATGGTCCGGTCGCGCGAGCGCAGGCCCGCCTCGAGATGGATGGTGCGAATGCCCAGCTTGGCGCCGACCAAAGCGGCGGCGATGGTCGAGTTGACGTCGCCGACCACCACCAGCCAGTCGGGCCGGTGCGCCTCGGCGACCTTGCCATATTCGATCATCACCCGGCCGGTCTGCTCGGCGTGGCCGCCCGAGCCGACGCCGAGATGGAAATCGGGCTCGGGCAGGCCGAGATCCTTCAAGATCTCGTCCGACATGTTGGCGTCGTAATGCTGGCCGGTGTGGACCAGCACCGGCGCGAAGTCCGCCGCCCGCTCGAGCGCGTGCCAAAGCGGCGCCACCTTCATGAAATTGGGGCGCGCGGCGGCGATCAGGTGGACAATCCGGGGCGGCAAATCGGGCTCCTTGCGAAGCCGTTTTATGCCTGAAGCGGGTTAAGACGCCCTCAACGCGCAAATCATTTGGGCGCAAGCACCATCAGCATCTGGCGGCCTTCCATGCGCGGGTGCTGCTCGACCTTGGCGGTTTCGGCGACGTCGGCCTGGACGCGCTGGAGCAGGTTCATGCCGAGCTCGCCATGGGCGAGCTCGCGGCCGCGGAAGCGCAAGGTGATCTTCACCTTGTCGCCCTCGCCGATGAACGAGAAAACCTTCTTCATCTTCACGTCATAATCGTGATCGTCGATGTTCGGACGCATCTTGATCTCCTTGATCTCCTGCGTCCGCTGCGATTTGCGCGCGAGATTGGCCTTTTTCTGGGCCTCGTATTTATATTTGCCGACGTCGAGGAACTTGGCGACCGGGGGATCGGCATTGGGGGAGACTTCGACCAGGTCGAGGCCGAGCTCGCCAGCCTGCTCCATCGCTTCGGCGGTCAGCATCACGCCGAGATTCTCGCCATTCTCATCGATCACGCGCACCTTGGGCGACACGATGAATTCGTTGAAGCGGGGGCCGTTCATAGGCGGCGCCTGCGGACGCCGGACAAGAGGGGGACGTATAGCGGTTTCTCCTAGAGTTCAGCCTCCACCTAGTGAAGCGCGCGCACAATTGGAAGACGGCCCGCGCCGGGCGGGTCGCATTTCGCGGCGGCTGTGGCGATTCAACCCCTGAGATCGGGCGCAAGCGCCTCGGCCGCGAGCCGTTCGGCCAGCGCGTCGAGGCTCATCGCCTCCTGCCGCGCGTCGGCGCCGAGCGGGCGGACCGCGACGGTCCGTTCCTCCGCCTCGCGCTTGCCGACGACGAGCAGATAGGGGACGTGCGCCAGGCTGTGCTCGCGCACCTTGTAGTTGATCTTCTCGTTCCTGAGGTCGGTCTCGACCCGCAGGCCCGCCGCGCCCAGCGTCGCGGCGACCTCGCGGGCATAATCGTCGGCCTCCGAGACGATCGTCGCGACCACCGCCTGCACCGGCGCCAGCCAGAGCGGGAAGCGGCCGGCATGATGCTCGATCAAGATGCCGATGAAGCGCTCGTAGGAGCCGATGATGGCGCGGTGCAGCATCACCGGCACGTGCTTTTCGCCATCCTCGGCGATGTAGAAGGCGCCAAGCCGTTCGGGCATGACGTAATCGAGCTGGATCGTTCCTACCTGCCAGGTCCGCCCGATCGCGTCGGTCAGGTGGAATTCGAGCTTGGGCGAATAAAAGGCGCCTTCGCCCGGCAGCTCCTCCCATTGATATTCGGCCCCGGCGCGGCCGGCGAGACGGACCGCCTCGCGCAGGTCCGATTCCGCCCGGTCCCACATCTCGTCACTGCCGAAGCGCTGCTCCGGTCGGAGCGCGAGCTTGATCGCATAATCGGGGAAGCCGAGATCCTTGTAGACCGAATCGAGCAGGTCGCAGAACAAGCGGACCTCCTCGACGATCTGGTCCTCGCGGCAGAAAATATGGCCGTCATCCTGGGTGAACTGGCGGACCCGCAGGATGCCGTGCAGCGCTCCATGGGGCTCGTTGCGGTGGCAGCAGCCGTTTTCGGCGAGCCGGATCGGCAGCTCGCGATAGGATTTGAGGCCTTGGCGGAAGATCAGGATATGGGCCGGGCAGTTCATCGGCTTCAAGGCCATCAAATCCGCCTGGCCCGAGAGGATCGGCGCGTCCTCCTCGGTCCCGGGTATCTCGTCGGGGACGACGAACATGCTCTCGCGATACTTGCCCCAATGGCCCGACGCCTCCCACTGGCGCGCGTCCATCAGCTGCGGCGTCTTGACCTCGCGATAATCGGCGGCGTCGAGGCGGCGGCGCAGATAGGCTTCGAGCTGGCGCCAGATCAGATAGCCTTTGGGGTGCCAGAAGACCGAGCCGTGCGCTTCGGCCTGGAGGTGGAACAGGTCCATCTCCTGGCCGATCTTGCGGTGGTCGCGCCTGGCCGCCTCCTCGAGCCGCACCAGATGCGCCTCGAGCTGCTTCTTGTTGAGCCAGCCGGTGCCGTAGATGCGCGACAGCTGCGGGTTGTTCTGGTCGCCGCGCCAATAGGCGCCCGAGACCCGCGTCAGCTTGAACGCGTCGGGATCGAGCTTGCCGGTCGAGGCGAGATGCGGGCCGCGGCAAAGATCGAGCCAGGAACCGGACCGGTACATCGTGATCGGCTCGTCCTGCGGCAGCTCCATCACCCATTCGGCCTTGAAGGCTTCGCCCTGCTTCTCGAAGAAGGCGCGGACGTCGTCGCGCGCCCAGACTTCGCGGACCAGCTTTTCGTCGGACCGGATGATGCGCCGCATCTCCTCCTCGATGACGGGAAGGTCTTCCTCGGTGAACGGGCCGCGCTCGGCGGTCGGCGCGAAATCGTAATAGAAGCCGTCGTCGGTCGCCGGACCGAAGGTGATCTGCGTGCCCGGAAACAGGTTCTGTACCGCCTCGGCGAGGACATGGGCGAAATCGTGGCGCGCGAGCTCGAGCGCATCGGCCTCGTCGCGCGCCGTGATCAGCGCCAGCTCGGCATCGCCCTCGAACGGGCGGGCGAGATCGCGCATTTCGCCATTGACCCGCGCCGCCAGCGCCGCCTTGGCCAGCCCCGGCCCGATCGCCGCCGCCACGTCCGCCGGGGTGGTCCCGCGCTCGACCTCGCGGACCGATCCGTCGGGCAGCTTGATCGAGAACATTTCGGACATCGGGCGGAGCGCTCCTCTCTGCGTTGAACTTCGCTGCCATAGATGGGCGCCGGGAGCGGTTCAAGAAAGGCTGCGAAGGCTTGTAAAGGGGCCTTGACGCCCGGTCCCAAACGAATGTAAAGCTCACTTTACTTGAAGACTAGGGAGCTTGACAATGGCCGATGATGACGCACCCGAGAAATTGCCGCGGATCGGCGTTGCGGTCCTTTGCTATGTCGTCGCCACGCTTGGCGCGATCTTCGTCTGGGCGACATGGCGGCCGCAAGGCCTGGTGCTGGCGGTGATCATCGCGGTCCCGGTCGCCGCTCTGGGCTGGTTGATCGGGCGCGGCTTCGCCCGGCGGCGCGCGGGCGGCTGCTCGACGCCGGCGCAGCGCGCTTATGTGCGGCGCTTCGTGCCGATGATGATCGCTTATGTCGTCATCCTGCTGGGCGCGGTCTGGCTGAAGAAGAACGTGGCGCCGTCGGGGCCGGTAACCGCCTTGCTCGCGATACTCTCGGCGGTGCCGCTGATCGGCGTCGTCTGGGCGATCGGCCGGATGCTGATCGAGGAGAAGGACGAATATCAGCGCCTGCTGCTCGCGCGGCAGATCATCGTCGCCACCGGTTTCATGCTGTCGGTGACTTCGGTCTGGGGCTTCCTCGAGGATTTCGGCCAGGTGCCGCACGTGCCGATGTACTGGGCGTTCATCATCTGGTGCGCGGGCCTTGGCGTCGGCACCGTCTGGAACGAGCTGCGCTCATGAAGAATCGCCTCAAGGTGCTGCGCGCCGAGCGGGACTGGAGCCAGAGCGACCTCGCCGAGCGGCTCGAGGTCTCGCGCCAGAGCGTCAACGCGATCGAGACGGGCCGCTACGACCCAAGCCTGCCGCTCGCCTTCCGGATCGCCGATTTGTTCGGCCTCCCGATCGAAGCCATTTTCTCGAAGGACTGACCCATGATCAAATATCTTCTCGCCGCCTTGCTCGCCGCGCTGCCGCTCGCGGCGCAAGCGCAGCCGACGCGCTTCACCGTCACCGTCGAGGGCGCGGGCCCGGACCTGATCCTGATTCCCGGCCTCACCTCGAGCCGGCGCGTCTGGGACCAGGCGGTGGCGGGGCTCCATGGGCGCTACCGCGTCCACCGGATCCAGATCGCCGGTTTCGGCGGCGAGCCGGCGCGCGGCAACGCCGAGGGGCCGGTGCTGGCGCCGGTGGTCGCGGAGCTCCACGCCTACATCGCCGCCAACCGCCTGCGGCGGCCGATGGTCGCCGGCCATTCGGTCGGCGGGCTGCTGGCGCTGATGCTCGCCGAGCGCCATCCCGGCGACCTGTCGCGCGCGCTGATCGTCGACGCGCTGCCTTTCTATGCGATGCTGTTCGGCCCGGATACGACTCCCGCCAGCGTCGCGCCGCAGGTCGCGGCGCTGCGCGACGGCATTGCCGCGATGAGCGACGACGTCTGGCGCGTCCAGCAGGCGGCCACAGCCGCCCGGCTGGCCAGCACGACCGAGGGCCGGGCGCAGCTGCTCGCGGATTCGATGGCTTCCGACCGCTCCGTGGTCGCGCGTGCCCTTTACGAGGACGCGGTGACCGACATGCGCCCGTCGCTGCCGGCGATGCGAACGCCGCTGACCATCGCCTACGCAGTGAACCCCTATGCGACCGAGGAGACGTTCGGGCGGCTGATGCGCAGCGGCTATGCCGCCGCGCCCGATGTCCGCTTCGTTGCGGTCGAGCCGAGCTACCATTTCATCATGCTCGACCAGCCGGCGCGCTTCCAGGCGGTGCTCGAAACTTTCCTTTCCGGCCGCGAGGCGGTGCGCTAATTATTCCGAATCTCAACAATTAGCAGCACTAAGGACAAGGCGGTCGTGACCGACATCCGCCATTATCGGATCGGCGACGGGATCAGCCTCGCCTACCGCCACCGCGCCGGCCGCGGCCCGACCCTGATCTTCCTGCCCGGCTACGCGTCGGACATGGACGGCGGCAAGGCGAGCGCGCTCGACGCCTGGGCGGCGCGGGAGGGGCGGGCGATGCTGCGCTTCGATTATGCCGGCTGCGGCCACAGCGCCGGCGACTTCGCGACGCAGACGCTGCACGGCTGGCGCGGCGACGTGCTGGCGATGATCGACGAGGTCGCGGACCCCGGCCCGGTGGTGCTCGCCGGCTCGTCGATGGGCGGCTGGCTGATGCTCCTCGCCGCGCTTGCCCGGCCGGAGCGGGTCGCCGGCCTGGTCGGGATCGCCGCCGCGCCCGACTTTACGGGCTGGGGCTTCACGGAGGACGAGAAGCTTGCCATCCTCCGCGAGGGCCGGCTGGAGCAACCCAATCCTTATGGCGAGGCGCCCTGTGTCACCACCCGCGCCTTCTGGGAGAGCGGCGAATCGCTGCGGCTGCTCCATGCGCCGATCGCGATCGACTGCCCGGTGCGGCTGCTGCACGGCGAGGCCGACAGCGACGTGCCGTGGCAATGGTCGCTCGAGCTCCACCGCCGCCTTCGTTCAGCCGACGTGCAGTTGACCCTGGTCAAGGACGGCGACCATCGCCTGTCGCGCGAGTCCGATCTCGCGCTGCTGATCGCCACCGTGAAAACGCTGCTGGAGTCGCTGTGATCCTGTCCCTTCTGGCGCTCGCCGCCGCGCAGGCCCAGTCCCTGCCCTCCTCGCCCGATCCAATGCCGCCGCGGCGGTCCGCGCCGGAGCGGTCCGCGCCGGCCGCGCCGCCGGCGGCGCGCGTCCCCGCCCCCGCCGATTCGCCGGCCGAAGCCCGCTACCGCGCCTGCACCGCCGAGGTGCGCAGCGATCCGGAAGCGGCACTCGCCTCCGCCAATGTCTGGCGCGAGCAGGGCGGCGGGCTCGCCGCGCGCCAGTGCCTCGGCCTCGCTTTGGTCGCGCTCGAGCGCTGGGTGCCGGCGGCGACCGCGTTCGAGCAGGCGGCGCGCGACGCCGAAGCCGCCAATGATCCGCGCCGCGCCGATTTCTGGGTGCAGGCGGGCAATGCCTGGGTCGCGGCCGGCGAGGGCCCGCGCGCGCTCGCCGCGTTCGACGCCGCCTTGCTGACCCCGAGCCTCACCGACCAGCTGCGCGGCGAGGTCCATCTCGACCGCGCCCGCGCCCAGGTCGCGCTCGGCAATGCCGCCGCGGCCCGCACCGAAATCGACCGCGCGCTCCAGCTCGTCCCCGCCGATCCCTTCGCCTGGTACCTCTCCGCCGCGCTGGCCAGGCGCGAGAACAATCTGGCGCGCGCCGGCACCGACATCGCCCGCGCCCGCCAGCTCGCGCCCGACAATCCCGATATCCTGCTGCTCGCGGGAACCCTCGCCGGCCTCGCCGGCAACATGGCGGAGGCCGAGCGCCTCTACCGGCAGGTCGCCCAGGCCGCCCCCGCCAGCGACGCCGGACGCCAGGCCCTCGAGAGCCTGGCGACCCTGCGCGAGGTCGAGGTTCCGGCGGCGCCGGCTACGACGCCGCCCCGGCCTCAATCCAGATAGAATTCGATCGTGGTGACGACGCGCACCTTCTGGAGCGGCGAATCGTTGCCGCCGCCGCCTTCCTCGGAGGTCGCATCGCCGTCGCGCGCGCCGATCGAGAAATAGCCCTGGGTCGCCGAGCGGATGCCGCCGACGGCGGTGCCGCTGTCGTTGGCGAAGCGCTCGGCGCCGCGCCGCGCATCCTGGATCGATTCGGCGATCAGCTCGGGCTTCAGCGCGGTCAGGCCGGTGAAATTATAGCCCATGTTCGAGCCTTCCTGCAGCTGGACGCCGTTGCGGATCAGGTCGAACTGCCGCGCATAGGTGCGCTGCGCCCGCATCACGTCGGTGGTGCGGAATTGTAGGGCGCGGTTGATGGTGACGACATTGGCCTGGCGGTTGCTGTCGTAGAAGCTGTTGATCGAGCCGCCGCGGTCGGCGACCGTAGTGGCCGGAAAGCCGGCGGCGCGGAAGAATTCCTGGATGGTGCGCGTGTCGCGGTCGATCTCGGCCTGGACCTCGCCCGCCTCGGTGCCCGAGGCGGTGAAGTTGAGCGACCAGGTGGCGAGATCGGCGGTGACGTTGCGCTCGGCGAGACCGCGCATGGTGACGGCGCGGTCGGCCATCCGGGCGCGTCTGAGGCCGTCGCCGAGCAGATAGCCGCCGGCGACGATCGCGATTCCCAGAATCACGGCCGCGATGAGAAGGATGTTGCGATTGCCCTGTGTACCTTCGGACATTTATAGAACTCCCTGACCTCGGCGCAGCGCGCCGGCCCATCCATCTCGCATGGCGGCGATGAACCGTGCATTTATGTCGATGAGTTGAAGGAAGTGCAATGAAATATCTGCACACGATGATTCGCGTGTCCGATCCCGCTGAAACTCTGCGCTTTTTCTCGCTGCTCGGCCTGAAAGAGGTGCGGCGGATGGACCATGAGCAGGGGCGATACAGCCTGATTTTTCTGGCCGCGCCCGGCGACGAGGAGTCGCAGATCGAGCTGACCCACAATTGGGACGAGGCCGGTTATGGCGAGGGCCGCAATTTCGGCCATGTCGCTTACGAGGTGGACGACGTCTACGAAACCTGCGCGCGGCTGGTGGCGGGCGGCGTCACCATCAACCGGCCGCCGCGCGAGGGCCGCATGGCGTTCGTTCGCACCCCCGACGGCATTTCGATAGAATTGCTCCAGAAAGGCGGCCATCTGCCGGTCGCCGAACCGTGGGCGTCGATGCCCAACATCGGCCATTGGTGATGCTCGACATCGTCCCGGTCGCCGTCCTCAACGACAATTACGTCTGGCTGGTCCACGATCCCGCGTCGGACGAGACCGTCGCGGTCGATCCGTCTCTCGCCGATCCGGTGCTGGCGGCGGCGGCGGCGCGCGGCTGGCGCATCAGCCAGATCTGGAACACCCACTGGCATCCCGACCATACCGGCGGCAACGATGCGATCCGCGCGGCCACGGGCTGCACGATCACCGGCCCGCGCGAGGCGGAACGCGTGTCGAAGATGGACCGGATCGTCGCCGGGGGCGACCGCGCGCGGATCGGGGCGATCGCGGCGGAATTGATCGACATCCCCGCCCACACCGCCGGCCATGTCGCCTTCCACTTGCCCGCGGCGCAGGTCGCGTTCACCGGCGACACCTTGTTCGCGATGGGCTGCGGCCGGCTGTTCGAGGGCGATGCGCGGCAGATGTTCGAGAGCCTGCGGCGGCTCGCCGCCTTGCCGGGCGAGACCCGGATCTATTGCGGCCACGAATATACGCTGGCCAACGGCCTGTTCGCGCTGACCGTCGAGCCGGACAATCAAGCGCTCGTCCGCCGGGTCGCCGAGGTGAGAGAAGAGCGCGAACGCGGCGAGGTCACGCTGCCGACGACGATCGCGCTCGAGCGCGCGACCAACCCCTTCGTGCGCGCGGCCTCGGTCGAGGAGCTCGCGGAGAGGCGCGCGGCCAAGGACGCGTTCCGCGGATAGTCCGCCATTGCGTCGCCTCGCCCGCAATGACGAAAAATTAGGGACTGTCCCTCTTTAAAAAATTAGGGACAGTCCCTCTTTTTGTCAGCGCTTGTAGAGCGCGTCGAGCCGGGCGCCGTAAACCTCCTTGATGACGTGGCGGCGGATCTTGATCGACGGGGTCAGCTGCTGGTTCTCGACAGTGAACGGCTCGTCGGCGATGATGAAGCGGCGGACCTTCTCGATCACCGACAATTCGGCGTTGACCCGGTCGACCGCGGCGCCGAGCGCCTTCACATAATCGGGATCGTGGGCCAATTCGGCGAAATCGCATTTGCGGTGGTTGGCCGCGCACCAGTCGGCGCTCCATTCGGGATCGGGGACGATCAGCCCGACGACATAGGGGCGCTTGTCGCCGGCCACCATCGCCTGGACGATCTCGGCCTGGAGGGTCAGCATCCCCTCGACCTTCTGCGGCGCGACATTGTCGCCCTTGTCGTTGACGATCAGATCCTTCTTGCGGTCGGTGATCACGATCCGGCCCTGGTCGTCGATATGGCCGACGTCGCCGGTGTGGAGCCAGCCGTCGACCACGGTGCGCGCGCTGAGCGCCTCGTTGCGCCAATAGCCCTGCATGACAAGCTCGCCTTTGACCAATATCTCGCCATCCTCGGCGATCCTGATCTCGGTATTGAGCAGCGGCGGGCCGACCGTGTCCATCTTGAGCCCGGCTTTGGGCCGGTTGCAGCTCATCACCGGCCCCGATTCGGTCTGGCCGTAGCCCTGCAGCAGGGTGAGGCCGAGGGCGTGGAAGAAAATCCCGACCTCCGGATTGAGCGGCGCGCCGCCCGAGACCATCGCCTTGATCCGGCCGCCGAACCTGGCCGAGATTTTCGGCCTGAGCGTCCGGCCGAGGAAATAGTCCATCGGCTTGTCCCACAGCGGCACCGAGCCGGCATAATCCTTGGCGCCGATCGCCAGCGCGCGGCCGAGCAGATAATTGGTCAGCCTGCCCTGCTTTTCGACCTGGTTGAGGATCCGCTGCCTGAGCACCTCGAACAGCCGCGGGACGACCACCATGATCGTCGGCCGCACCTCCTCGATGTTCGAGGCGAGCTTCTCGAGCCCCTCCGAATAGTAGATCTGCGCGGCAAGGCCGATCGGGAACAGCTGCCCGCCGGTATGCTCATAGGCGTGGCTGGCCGGGAGGAAGGAGAGGAAAATCTCGTCGCCCCAGCCGAAATCCTCGGCGATCAGCGAGGTGCAGCCTTCGATATTGTGCAGCAGGGCGCCGTGATGCTGCATCACGCCGCGCGGCGCGCCGCCGGTGCCCGAGGTGTAGATGATGCAGGCGAGGTCGTTCCGCGTGAACGTCGCCCGGGCCGCGCAGGCCTCGACGCTCGCTTCCTGGCCGGCGATCAGGGCGTTCCAGTCGTGCAGCTGGATCAGGCTCTCCTGGCCCGAGGCGATCGGCTCGATCGCAATGACATGCTCGCATCCCGTCGTGCGGATCGCGGCGGGCAGTAGGGTCCTGGCCAGCTTCTGGGTGGAGACGATCACCGCGCGGGCGCCGCTGTCGTCGAGGATATGCTGGTGGTCGCGCTCGGTGTTGGTCGTGTAGGTCGGCACGGTGACGCAGCCCGCGGCCATGATCGCGAGGTCGGAGATCAGCCATTCCGGCCGGTTCTCCGAGACCAGCATCACCCGGTCTCCCGGCGCGAGGCCGAGCCCTTTCAGCGCGGCGGCGAGCCGGGCGACCTTGCCAGCGGCCTCGGCCCAGCTCGTCGAGCGCCATGCGCCGCCTTGCTTGGCCCAGAGGAACGGCGCGTCGCCTTTCTCCTTGGCGCGCGTGAAGAACATGGCGACGACGTTCGGAAAATGTTCGAGCTCGCGCATGGCCTCTCCAGCACGGTCTGCCCGTGTCGCGGCGTTTCTAGCGGCCGATCGGTCCATATTGAAGCTTTCAGTTCGAAGGCCTCACCCCCCCGGAAAATAGGGACAGTCCCTATTTATTGCGGTCGCGGCGCGGGAAAGCGGAAAAGAGGGACAGTCCCTATTTTCCGGGGCCCTACTGCGCCACCCAGGTCCCTTCGCTGCGCGGATCGGCGGCGCCGACCCAGCGGCCGCCCGTCCACTCGATCGCATTGGCCTTGTAGCCGGGCTCGACCAGCACCGTGCGCTGGCCGAGCGCCTGGAGGGCCGGGACCATCGCCTCGAGCCGGGTGCCGCGCTCGATCGTCACGCGGTCGCCCAGCCCCATGATCTGCGGCAGCGCGATCGCCTGCTGCGCGGTCAAATCCCAGTCGAGCACGCCGATCAGCGCCTTGGCGACCTGGGCGATGATCGTCGTGCCCCCGGCGGCGCCGATCGCGAGGCGCACCCGGCCGTCGGGGCCGTAGACGATGGTCGGCGACATCGAGCTGCGCGGCCTTTTGCCGCCCTCGACCCGGTTGGCGACCGGCGCGCCGTTCAACTCGGGCGCGAAGCTGAAATCGGTCAGCTCGTTGTTGAGGAACATGCCGCCCACGGTCAGGCCCGAGCCGAACGCGCTTTCGATGGTCGAGGTGTAGGAAGCGACGTTGCCGGCCGAATCGACCGCGACGAAATGCGAGGTGCCGGCCTCGGCGGCGGCCGGCGCGGCGGTCCGCGCCTGCGCGCCCGGCGGCGTGCCGGGGGTAACATGGTCGATGGCGCGATCGGGTGAGATCAACTGCGAGCGCTGGGCGAGATAGGCCGGGTCCATCAGCCCGGCGACCGGCACGCGGACGAAATCCGGGTCGCCCAGATAGGCCTCGCGATCGGCATAAGCGAGCCGCATGCTCTCGGCGATCAAATGCCAGGCGGCGGGATTGTCGGGGCCGAGCGCGCGCAGGTCGAACCGCTCGAGCTGCTTCAGGATCGCGAACACCGTCGTCTCGCCCGACGAGGGCGGCCCCATTCCGCAGATCCGGTAGCCGCGATAGCTGCCGCAGGGCACCGGCCGCTCGCGCGCCTGATAGGTGGCAAGGTCGTCGGTCGTCATCGGCGACGGGTTGCGCGGCGCTTCGCGCACGGTCCGGACCAAAGCCTGGGCCGCCGTGCCGGTGTAGAAATGCTCGGGACCCCTGGCGGCGAGTTGCTCGAACAGAGCGGCGAGCTCGGGATTGCGCACCAGCGTGCCGGCGGGCCTCGGCTGGCCGTCCGGCCCGTAATATCGGGCGCGGCCCCAGGCCGAGAAGCCGGCCAGCGAGCCGGGCTGCGCCAGCGCCCGGAACATGCGCGGCGTGATCTCGAAGCCGTCGCGGGCGAGCCGGATCGCGGGCCCGAACAATCGCGCCCAGGCGAGCCGCCCATGCCGCGCATGGGCCAGCTCCATCAGCCGGACATTGCCGGGCACGCCCACGCTGAGGCCCCCGGGCACCGCCTCGTCATGGGCGCGCGGCCGCCCGTCGGGGCCGAGGAAATAAGCGGGCGTCGCCGCGTGCGGCGCGGTTTCGCGGCCGTCGAAGCTGGTGAGGCGACCGGAGCGCTGCTCGTGATGGACGAGAAAGCCGCCGCCGCCGATCCCCGAGCTTTGCGGCTCGACCACGGTCAGCGCCAGCATCGTCGCGAAGGCGGCGTCGGCCGCGCTGCCGCCGGCGCGCAATATCTCGACGCCGGCCTGCGCCGCGCGCGGATCGGCGGCGGAGACCATGCCGCGCTGGGATGTCGAGGCGACCGGAGTCGCGCAGGCGGCGAGGAGGAAGGCGAAGCCGAGGATCAGGCGTTTAAGCATCATTGCCGCTTTTCAGTCCCGATCGCGTCCGTCAAGCGCGCGAAGCCGTGGAGACTCAGCAGCCGCTTCAATTCGCGGTTGATTTCATCGGCCAGACCCGGGCCCTGATAGACCAGGGCGGTATAGAGCTGGACCAGGCTCGCGCCGGCGCGAATCCGGTCGTATGCGTCGACGCCATTCTCGATGCCGCCGACCGCGATCAGCGGCATTGCGCCTGCGGTCGCGCGGCGGAAGTCGCGCAGCCGCGCCAGCGCCAGCGCCTTCAGCGGCGCCCCGGAAAGCCCGCCTGCCTCGGCGCGATGGCGCGATTTCAGCATCGGCCGGCTGAGCGTGGTGTTGGCGACGATCAGCCCGTCGATCTTGCGGCCGGCCGCCGCGGCCGCGATCACGTCGATCCCGGCGCGGTCGAGGTCGGGGGCGACTTTGAGGAAGATGGGCGGCCCGGCGCCGCGCGCCTCCATCACCGCCTCGAGCAAGGCGTCCAGCGCGCCCTCGTCCTGCAGCGCGCGCAGCCCCGGCGTATTGGGCGAGGAGATGTTGATCACGAGATAGTCGGCGACGCCGAGCATCGAGCGCACCCCGGCCGCATAGTCGGCGATCCGATCCACGCTGTCCTTGTTGGCGCCGAGATTGACGCCGACCAGCCCGGCGCGCCGGTTGCGCCGCTCGAGCCGCGCCAGCGCCGCCGCCTGGCCGCAATTGTTGAACCCCATCCGGTTGATCACCGCCCGGTCCTCGACGAGCCTGAACAGGCGCGGCCTGTCGTTGCCCGCCTGCGGGCGCGGCGTGACGGTGCCGATTTCGACGAAGCCGAAGCCGAAGCCGAGCATCTGGCGAAACACCTCCGCGTCCTTGTCGAAGCCGGCGGCGAGGCCGGTGGGATTGGGGAAATCGAGCCCGGCGAGCCGAACCGACAGCAGCGGATCGGCATCGGCGGGCCGCCCCGCCGGCAGCAGCCTCAGCGCACCGATCGTCGCCCGATGCGCCCGCTCCGCGTCGAGCGCGAAGGCAAAGGGCCGGACGAGGGGGTAGAGCGCCATCCTGCCCGCGCCTATGTCATGCGTCCCGCACCGGGTCAAAAGCGCGCTTGATTTCAGCGCCTTTCGGGGCCAAATCGCTAATCGGAACGAATCGATCCTATTGGAAGAGGATGCGACTGACCAGCCTAGCCGACTATGCGGTCGTGATGATGGCCGCCGCCGCCCGCCACCCCGCGGGCGCGCGGCTCAGCGCGACCGTGCTCGCGCAGGAGACCGGCGTGCCGCTTCCCACCGCGCAGAAGCTGACCGGGCGGCTCGCCGCGGCCGGCCTGCTCGCAACGGCGCGCGGCACCGGCGGCGGCTTCCGGCTCGCGAGGCGTGCGCCCGAAATCAGCCTCGCCGATATCGTCGAGGCGGTCGAAGGGCCGATCGTGATGACCTCCTGCGTCGACGCCGAGCGCCACGAATGCGCGCTCGAAGGCGCCTGCCAGGTCCGCCCGCACATGGGCGCGGTCAACGGCGCGATCCGCGGCGCGCTCCAGGGCGTCAGCCTCTCCAGCCTCGCCGAGGTGAAGGCATGAGCGCCGACGACATCAACGTCCGCAACCAGGACGCGCAGGACGCGGTCGACCGCGCCTCGACCTACGAATGGGGCTTCACCTCCGACATCGAGCAGGAGTTCGCGCCCAAGGGCCTCAACGAAGACACGGTCCGCTTCATCTCGGCGAAGAAAGGCGAGCCCGCCTGGATGCTCGAATGGCGGCTCAAGGCCTATCGCGCCTGGCTGACGATGAAGGAGGTGCGCTGGGCCAAGCTCGACATCCCGAAGATCGATTTCCAGGACGCTTATTATTATGCCGAGCCCAAGGCGAAGGAGAAGCTGGGCTCGCTCGACGAGGTCGATCCCGAAATCCTGCGCGTCTACGAGAAGCTCGGCATCCCGATCGAGGAGCAGAAGGTGCTCGCCGGCGTGGAGGGTGCGCGCAAGGTCGCGGTCGACGCGGTGTTCGACAGCGTCTCGGTCGCCACCACCTTCCGCGAGGAGCTGAAGCGCGCCGGCGTCCTGTTCCTTTCCATCTCCGAGGCGATCCGCGAATATCCCGATCTGGTCCGCAAATATCTCGGCAGCGTCGTCCCGCAGCGCGACAATTATTTCGCCTGCCTGAACAGCGCGGTCTTTTCCGACGGCACCTTCGTCTACGTGCCCGAGGGGGTGCGCTGCCCGATGGAGCTTTCGACCTATTTCCGGATCAACGCCGAGAATACCGGCCAGTTCGAGCGCACGCTCATAGTGGCCGACAAGGGGTCCTACGTCTCCTATCTCGAAGGCTGCACCGCGCCAATGCGCGACGAGAACCAGCTCCACGCCGCGGTGGTCGAATTGGTCGCATTGGACGATGCCGAGATCAAATATTCGACCGTCCAGAACTGGTATCCGGGCGATGCCGAGGGCAAGGGCGGGATCTACAATTTCGTTACCAAGCGGGCGATCTGCGCCGGCGCGCGCTCCAAAGTGTCCTGGACCCAGGTCGAGACCGGATCGGCGATCACCTGGAAATACCCATCCTGCATCCTCAAGGGCGAGGGCAGCGTCGGCGAATTCTATTCGGTCGCTTTGACCAACAATCGCCAGCAGGCCGATACCGGCACCAAGATGATCCATATCGGCGCGAACAGCCGCTCGACCATCGTCTCCAAGGGGATCAGCGCCGGCAAGTCGAGCAACACCTATCGCGGCCTGGTCCGCGTCAATGGCGGCGCCGAGAACGTCCGCAACTTCACCCAGTGCGATTCGCTGCTGCTCGGCGACCAGTGCGGCGCCCACACCATCCCCTATATCGAGGTCCGCAACCCGACCGCCCAGATCGAGCACGAGGCGACCACCTCGAAGATCAGCGACGACCAACTCTTCTACGCCATGTCGCGCGGCCTTTCCGCCGAGGATTCGGTCGCCCTGATCGTCAACGGCTTCGCCCGCGAGGTCCTCCAGCAGCTGCCGATGGAGTTCGCGGTCGAGGCGCAGAAGCTGCTCGGGATCAGCCTCGAGGGGAGCGTCGGATGAGCACACCGCGCTTCGACAAAGGTTGGCGCCCTGAAGCCCCTCCCCTTCAGGGGAGGGGTTTGGGGTGGGGCCTGTCCGTCGAGCAGTTGCGCGAGCTTCATCGCCGCGCCGCCGAAATGCGCCGCAATCCGACTGAGCCGGAGAAAAGGCTGTGGCGGAATCTCTCCAATGCACAGCTCGGTGGCCACAAGTTCCGCCGCCAGTCCGTCGTCGGCTGGTTCATTGCCGATTTCCTGTGTCCGCAAAGGGCGCTGATAGTCGAGGTAGACGGCGATACGCACGACGAGGCGAAGGACCGCCTGCGGGACGATGAGCTGACCCGCCGGGGCTTTCGCGTGGTGCGCGTGACCAATGATGACGTGATGACCAATATGGACGGCGTGCTCACTTTGATCGCTGGAGCCATCGCGACGACCCCAGCTCGCTGGCACAGCCCCCACCCCAACCCCTCCCCTGAAGGGGAGGGGCTTGAAGCGGTCGAGGCGCAGAAATTGCTGGGGATCAGCCTTGAGGGGAGCGTGGGCTGATGCTCTTTGCCACGAAACAGAAGGTCGAGCAGAAAATTGCAGGCCTTATGAGGGAGCTTGAACATCTCGATAGCCGCATTCCTGCCTACGAAGATCAACAGAAAATCGTTGGCGCCATCTTCGGTCCGGCACCGGAAATCGCTGAGATGCGAGGAGCGCGCGATGACATCTATGGGACCCTTGGAGAAGCGCTCACGGGGTTGAGAATGGAGACGATAGATTTTCGCGAGATAGCGCCTCAGCTGAAGCCGCTATCCGGGGCCATCGCGCACATGAGATCGATACTCGATCAAGCCGATGCCGACAGTGCTAAGGGCCACTCCGCATTCAAAGCGAGGTTCGGAAGTTGATGCTGAAGATCGAAAACCTTCACGCCACCGTCGACGGCAAGGCGATCCTCAACGGGATCGACCTCGACCTGAACCCCGGCGAGATTCACGCGGTGATGGGGCCGAACGGGTCGGGCAAGTCGACCCTCTCCTACGTGCTTGCCGGGCGGCCGGGCTATGAGGTGACGCAAGGCTCGGTGACGCTCGACGGCGAGGACCTGCTCGCGCTCGATCCGCACGAGCGCGCCGCCAGGGGGATGTTCCTCGGCTTCCAATATCCGGTCGAGATACCGGGCGTCTCCAACGTCCAGTTTCTGCGCACCGCATTGAACGCGCAGCGCCGGGCGCGCGGCGAGAAGGAGCTCAGCGCCGGCGAGTTCCTCAAGCGCGCCCGCGAGCAGGCGGCGGCGCTCGACATCGACATGGAAATGATGAAGCGGGCGGTGAACGTCGGCTTTTCGGGCGGCGAGAAGAAGCGCAACGAGATGGTCCAATTGGGCATCATCGACCCACGCCTGGCGATCCTCGACGAGACCGATTCCGGTCTCGACATCGACGCGCTGCGGATCGTCGGCGCCGGAATCAACCGGATCATGCGCAAGCCCGACAGGTCGGTGCTGCTGATCACCCATTATCAGCGGCTGCTCGAGATCGTCGAGCCGGATTTCGTCCATGTCCTCGCGGGCGGCCGCATCGTCCGCTCGGGCGGGCCCGAGCTCGCGCTCGCGCTCGAGCGCGAAGGCTATGGAGCGATGGCGGCGTGAGCAGCCACGCCCCCTCCCGTCATCCCGGACTTGATCCGGGATCCATCTTCCTTTCGACATCCGCCCAAAGGTGGATGCTGAATCAAGTTCAGCATGACGAAGGCGATGGCGGCATGAGCGGCACGCTATCCCCTTTCCTACAGCTCATGGTTCGTGCTTTGTTCACGTCCATGAAAGTGTTCCGTCCCGTTGCCGATCTGTCCGGCCCGCGCGTAAATCCACTTTTTGCCCCGGCTGGGGCGGGGCTCTTGGCAAGTCTCAACTTCCTCAACTTATTTTGCTCCAAGGCCCGTGGGACGGTCCGCTGATGCTGCTCGACCTTCCCTCGAATCGGTCGGAAAGCTGGCGCTGGAGCGACCTTTCGGCGCTGCCGGCGCTCGCCGAGGCTCGGCCGACAGGCAAGGTTCCCGATGGACTGCCGTGGCTGGCATGCGAACATGAGGGCGCGCGGCTGCTGTTCGTCGACGGTCGGTTGGATGAGAGTCGCAGCCGCCTCGGCCCGATCGAGATCGGCGCCGTCTCCGTCGAGACGGGCCACCCGCTCGGCCGCCTCGCCGGCAAGCGAGGGTGGGCGCTGCGCCTCGGCCGCGACCACGCGCCGGCCGGCTTGGTCCAGATCGTCCACGTCTCGACCGGCGCCGCCGATCATCTCGCCGCCGAGATCGTCCTCGACGACGACGCCCAGGCCTCGATCGTCGAGAGCTTCGTCGGTGAAGGCTGGACCAACCGCCTGACCGGCCTGACGCTCGGCAAAAGCGCGCGGCTGATGCTCAGCCGGCGGGTGATGGGAAGCGTCGGATTCGTCGGCTTTACCGATCAGGCGAGTGTCGGCGAGGGCGCCAGCCTGGTGACCGCCATCCTCGCCGCGGGCGGCCGCGACACCCGGCTCGACGGCGAGATCGCGCTCGACGGCGCGGGCGCCTATGCCGAGGCAAGCGGCGCGCTGCTCGGCCGCGCGCGCCAACGCCATGACGCCAATCTCGTCATCCGCCATGCCATGCCGTCGGGGACAAGCCGCCAGTATTGGCGCTCGGTCGCCGACGACAACGCGACCTGCTCGGTCGCCGCCCGGGTCGAGGTCGCGCGCGGCGCGCAGAAGACCGACGGCGAGCAATCGCTGAAGGGCCTGCTGCTCGCCCGCTCGGCGGTGATCAACGCCAAGCCCGAGCTCGAAATCTTCGCCGACGACGTCAAATGCGCGCACGGCGCCACGGTCGGCGAGCTCGACCGGGCCGCGCTCTTCTATCTCGAAAGCCGCGGCATCTCGCCGGACGAGGCGCAGGGTCTCCTGACCCGCGCCTTCGTCGCCGACGCGCTCGACCGGATCGGCGAGAAGGATGTCCGCGAGGCCTTCTACGCCGACGCGGAAGATTGGTTCGCCTGATGGACATGGCCGCCACCCGCCCACTCGACTGGCGCGCCGATTTCCCGGCGATTCCCGAAGGCTGGGCCTATCTCGACAGCGCCGCGACCGCGCAGAAGCCCAAGGCGGTGATCGACGCGATCACGCGGGGCTATGCCGAAACCTATGCGACCGTCCACCGCGGCGTCTACCAGCGCTCGGCCGAGATGACGGTGGCGTTCGAAGCCTCGCGCCGGCGCGTCGCCCGCTTCATCAACGCCGCCGCGGCGGAGGAGATCGTCTTCGTCCGCGGCGCGACCGAGGGGATCAACCTCGTCGCGCGGAGCTGGCTGAAGCCCGGCGCTCGCGTCCTGCTCTCGCAGCTCGAACATCACAGCAACATCGTCCCCTGGCAGCTCGCCGGCGCCGAAATCGACGTCGTGCCGCTCACCGCCGACCATCGCATCGACCTCGACGCGATGGCGGCGATGATCCGGCCGGAGCATGCTCTGGTCGCGCTCGGCCATGTCTCCAACGTGCTCGGCTCGGTGCTCGACGCGAAGCGGGCGGCCGACATCGCCCATTCGGTCGGCGCGAAGCTGCTGCTCGACGGCTGCCAGGCGGTGCCGCGCATGAAGGTCGACGTCGCCGCGCTCGATTGCGACTTCTACGTCTTCTCGGGGCACAAGCTCTACGGGCCGACCGGAATCGGCGTGCTCTGGGCGCGCGGCGAGATCCTCGAGACCATGCCTCCGTGGCAGGGCGGCGGCGCGATGATCGAGAAGGTGACGTTCGAGCGCACGACCTACGCCCCGCCGCCGGCGCGGTTCGAGGCGGGGACGCCGCACGTCGTCGGCGTGATCGGCCTCCATGCGGCGCTCGACTATGTCGATGCGATCGGCCTCGAGGCGATCGCGGCGCACGAGGCGGCCCTGGTCCGCGCGGCGCGCGACGCCTTGTCGTCGCTCAACTCGGTCCGCCTGTTCGGCCCCGAGGATTCGGCCGGGATCGTCTCGTTCGCGGTCGAAGGGGTGCATCCGCACGACGTCGGCACCATATTGGACGAGAGCCGCGTGGCGATCCGCGCCGGCCACCATTGCGCCCAGCCGCTGATGGACTATCTCGGCGTGGACGCGACGGCGCGGGCGAGCTTCGGAGTCTATAACGGGCGGCAGGACATCGATGCGCTGGTGCGCGGCATCGAGCGGGTGACGAGGATATTCGGGTGAACGAGGAGAGACGAATCGCGACCGAGGAGGTGGAGGGCGTCGCCCCGCCGCCCAAGGCGCGCGTCTCCGACGTGGTCGAGACGTTCGAGCGCAAGCGCGACTATCTCGAAGGCTTCCTCGCGCACAAGCCGGCGGAAGCCGCGCCCGTCGAGAGCGGCGGCGACCTCTATGAAGCGGTGATCGACGCGCTCAAGGAGATTTACGACCCCGAAATCCCGGTCAACATCTACGATCTCGGCCTGATCTACGACGTCGAGATCACCCCCGAGCACCACGCCAAAGTGAAGATGACGCTGACCACGCCGCATTGTCCGGTGGCCGAATCGATGCCGGGCGAGGTCGAGTTGCGGGTCGGCGCGGTGCCGGGCATCGGCGACGCCGAGGTCGAATTGGTCTGGGACCCGCCCTGGGACCCGCAGAAGATGACCGACGAAGCCAAGCTCGAACTGGGAATGCTATGACCTCTCAAGGACACGGTTCAACATCCGTTCGTCCCGAGCGTAGTCGAGGGGCGTCCGTGATGAGTTCGTGTCGGCGCCCCTCGACTTCGCTCGGGACGAACGAGGATGGGAGCAGGGAATGAGCGCCGGGACCAAAGTCCACCAGCGTCCCGCCGCCGTGACGCTCACCGCCGCCGCCGAAGCGCGGGTCGCGGCGCTGATGGCGCGCGCGCCGGAAGGCGCGATCGGGGTCAAGCTGTCGACGCCGCGCCGCGGCTGCTCGGGCCTTGCCTATTCGGTCGACTATGTGACCGAGGAGCAAAGGTTCGACGAGAAGATCGAGACGCCCGGCGGCGCCTTCTATATCGACGGCGCTTCGGTCCTCTATCTCGTCGGCTCGGTGATGGACTGGCAGGAGGACGATTTCGCCGCCGGCTTCACCTTCGAGAACCCCAACGCTAAGGGCGCCTGCGGCTGCGGCGAGAGCTTCACGGTCTAGAACCCGCGCCGCGGGGACCAATTTTCAGGAGACGGCAAGGATGGAAGAAGTGCGCGACCGCACGTTCGGCAAGGGCGAATTGGTGAAGGCCGACGGCGTGGCCTTCAGGGGCTGCCGGTTCGAAGAGTCGCAGCTTGTTTACGGCGGCGGGCCGCACCCCGAGTTCGTGGACTGCACGTTCGTCAATACCGGCTGGTATTTCGAGGACGCCGCGCTGCGGACCATCCAGCTGCTCCAGATGAACGGCAACGGCGAGGAAGGCAGGGCATTCATCGAGGACCTGTTCGGGCCTGGCCGTTATATCGGCGCCTGAGCGAAAGCTTTGCCTTTCCCACCCCCGCTTGGCTAAGGGCGGGCAATGGGCACGGACCTTGACCGAATGAAGATCGACTGGATGCGCCGGATCGACGCGGCCGGGGACCTGCCGTCGCTCGAGATCGAGCGCGTCGCCGCTTTGGGCAAGCAGGGCGCGGTCACCGGCCTGCTCAAGACGCTGGGCGCGATGTCGCCCGAGCAGCGCCAGAGCGAAGGGCCGCGGATCCACGCGCTGCGCGAGGCGGTGACCGAGGCGCTCGGCCGGCGCAAGGCCGCGCTCGATCAGGCCGCGCTCGAACGGCGGCTGGCCACCGAAAGCCTCGACATGACGCTGCCGGTCGCGCCGGCGGCGCAGGGCAGTATCCATCCGGTCAGCCAGGTGCTCGACGAGCTGGCCGAGATTTTCGCCGATCTGGGCTTCTCGGTCGCCACCGGGCCCGAGATCGAGGACGACTGGCACAATTTCACCGCGCTCAACATCCCCGAGAGCCATCCGGCGCGGGCGATGCACGACACCTTCTATTTCGACCGCAAGGATGCCGAGGGGCGTGCGATGCTGCTGCGCACCCACACCTCGCCGGTCCAGATCCGGACGATGCAGTCGCAACAGCCGCCGATCTACATCATCGCGCCGGGGCGCACCTACCGTTCGGACAGCGACGCCACCCACACGCCGATGTTCCATCAGGTCGAAGGGCTGGTGATCGATCGCGGCATCACGCTCGGCCATCTCAAATGGACGCTGGAGACTTTCCTCAAGGCCTATTTCGAGCGCGACGACATCGTCCTGCGCCTGCGGCCCTCTTATTTCCCGTTCACCGAGCCTTCGGCGGAAGTCGACGTCGGCTTCCATATGGAGGGCGGCCGGCGCGTGCTCGGCGGGGACGATCATTGGATGGAGCTGCTCGGCTCCGGCATGGTCCACCCCAGGGTGATCGCCAATTGCGGCCTCGATCCCGAAATATGGCAGGGCTTCGCTTTCGGCTGCGGCGTCGACCGGCTGGCGATGCTCAAATATGGCATGGACGATCTGCGCGCCTTCTTCGACGGCGACCTCAGGTGGCTGCGCCATTACGGCTTCCGCGCGCTCGACGTGCCGACCCTCTCCGGGGGCGTCGGCGCATGAAGTTCATGAACTTCCGTTCCCCGGCGAAGGCCGGGGTCCAGTCCCCGCTTGCTGTGCCGCTGGGCCCCGGCCTTCGCCGGGGCGCGACCTGGGGCGTCGCCGCATGAAGTTCACTCTGTCCTGGCTCAAGGAGCATCTCGAGACGCAGGCCGGCCTCGACGAGATCGTCGAAACGCTGACCCGGATCGGCCTCGAGGTCGAGGGCGTCGAGAACGCCGCCGACAAGCTCGCCCCGTTCGTCGTCGCGCAGGTGCTGACCGCGGCGCCGCATCCGCAGGCGGACAAGCTGCAGGTGCTGACCGTCGATGCCGGCACCGGCGAAGCGATCCAGGTCGTCTGCGGCGCGCCCAATGCGCGCGCCGGCCTGAAGGGCGTGTTCGGCGCGCCGGGGGCCTATGTGCCGGGCAGCGACCTCATTCTGAAGGTCGCCGCGATCCGCGGCGTCGAGAGCCGCGGCATGATGTGCTCGGTCCGCGAGCTCGAGCTTGGCGACGCGCACGAAGGGATTATCGAGCTTGCCGCCGACGCGCCGGTCGGCACCGGTTACGCGGCGTGGGCCGGGCTCGACGATCCGGTGATCGAGGTGGCGGTGACCCCCAACCGCCAGGATGCGATGGGCGTGCACGGCATCGCGCGCGATCTCGCCGCGGCCGGGCTCGGCACGCTCAAGCCGGTCGAGGTGCCGCAAATTCCGGGCGATTTCCCCTGCCCGATCGAAATCCGCACCGACGATCCCGAGGGCTGCCCGGCCTTTTACGGGCGGGTGATCCGCGGCGTGAAGAACGGGCCGTCGCCGGACTGGCTGCAGCGGCGATTGAAGGCGGTCGGCCAGCGCCCGATCAGCGCTTTGGTCGACATGACCAACTTCATCACCTTGAGCTACGGCCGCCCGTTGCACGTCTACGACCTCGCCAGGCTCAGCGGCGCGCTGGTCGCGCGGCGGGCGCGGCAAGGCGAAGAGGTGCTGGCGCTCAACGGCAAGGCCTACCGGCTCGATCCCTCGATGACGGTGATCGCCGACGATGAGGCGGTGCACGACATCGGCGGGATCATGGGCGGCGAGCATTCGGGGGTGACCGAGGCGACCGCCGATATCGTCATCGAATGCGCCTATTTCGACCCCGAGCATATCAGCCTCACCGGGCAGAAGCTCGGCCTGCTCTCCGACGCGCGCAGCCGCTTCGAGCGCGGCGTCGACCCCGCCTTCGTCGAGGACGGGCTGCAGATCGCCACGGCGATGGCGATCGCGCTGGCCGGCGGCGAGGCCTCGCAGATCGTCCGGGCCGGCACCCCGCCCGAGCCGAACAAGATCGTCGCCTACGATCCGGCGCGCTGCGCCGCGCTGGCCGGCGTCGATGTGCCCGCCGATCGCCAGCAGGACATCCTCCAGCGGCTCGGCTTCACCGTGACCCGCGACGACATCTGGCGGGTGGCGGTGCCGAGCTGGCGCCGCGACGTCGACGGCGCCGCCGACCTCGTCGAGGAGGTCGCCCGCATCCACGGCTACGACCAGGTGCCTTCGACGCCGCTGCCGCGCGCGCCCGGCGTCGCCCGGCCGACGGCCACGCCCGAGCAGATGGTCGAGCGCGCCGCGCGCCGCGCCGCGGCGGCGCGGGGGCTCAACGAAGCGGTCACCTGGAGCTTCATCCCGGAGGCCGAGGCGGCGCATTTCGGCGGCTCGGCCTGGATCCTCGCCAACCCGATCAGCGAGGAGATGAAGGCAATGCGCCCCTCGCTGCTCCCCGGCCTGCTCGCCGCCGCGGCGCGCAACGCCGCCCGCGGCGCCGATTCGATCCGGCTGTTCGAGATCGGCCGGCGCTATCTCGCGAGCGAGGAACGGCCGACGCTCGGGCTGGTCCTCGCGGGCGAGCGCGGGCCGCGTCACTGGCAAAGCGGCAAAGGCGGCGGCTTCGACGCTTATGACGCCAAGGCCGAGGCGCTCGCGATCCTAGCCGCGGCCGGCGCGCCGGTCGACAATTTGCAGGTGCTCGGCGATGCGGCCGGCGTCTACCATCCCGGCCAGTCGGGACGGCTCTGCCTGGGCCCGAAGAATGCGCTCGCCGAATTCGGCACGCTCCATCCGCGGATCGCCGCCGCCTTCGACCTCGACGGCCCGGTCGCCGCCGCCGAGATCTTCCTCGACGCGATCCCGGCCAGGCGCGGCGGCGTCGGCCATCGGCGCGGCGCCTATGCGCCGCCGCCGCTCCAGGCGGTCACCCGCGACTTCGCCTTCCTCGTCCCCGCCGATTTGCCCGCCGACCAGCTGGTGCGCGCGGTCAGGGGCGCCGACAAGGCGGCGATCGCGGCGGCGCGCCTGTTCGACGTCTTCACCGGCGCCGGCGTGCCGGAGGGGCGCAAGTCGCTCGCGATCGAAATCTCGCTTCAGCCGGCCGAAAGGAGCTTCACCGAAGAGGAGCTGAAGGCGATCTCCGAGCGGATCGTCGCGGCCGCGGCCCGGCTCGGGGCGACGCTCAGGGCCTGACGTGGCGAGCGAGGCCGCGGTCCGGACGTCGTTCGAGATCCAGGCCGATTGGTGCGCGCGGCTCGGCTCGCCATTCACCGCTTTGCTCTGCACGGCGCTGGCCGCGACCCTCGACCGGTCCGGCGCGGTCGGCGCGCGCGTGCTCGACTGGCCCGGCGACCCCAGCCCCGGCGGCGACGCTCTGGCCCTGCGCCTGTGCGGCGGCCTCCACTTCCTGGTCCGGGCCGGCGCGGCGCCCGCGCTCGCCGCGCTCTACCCGCCGGCCGCGCTGCCCGACGCCGCGGCGCTCGGCGAGGCGCTGGCGCCTTTGCTCCAAGACGAGGCGCTGCTGCCCTGGCTCGAGCGCGCGCCGCAGACCAACGAGGTCGGCCGCTCGGCGGTGCTGATGGCCGGCCTGCTCGTCGCCGCGGCGCGCTTTCGCCGGCCGCTCGCGCTCTACGAGCTCGGCGCCAGCGCCGGCCTCAACCTCCAGCTCGATCGCTACGCCTTCGATCTCGGCGGCCGCGCGGCGGGGGATCCCGCCTCGGCCGTGCGGCTCGCGCCCGCATGGGCCGGCCGTCCGCCGCCCGCCGCCGACGTGCGCATCGCCACCCGACAGGGGGTCGACCTCAACCCGTTCGACGTGCGCCGCGACCGCGACCGGCTGCTCGCCTACATCTGGCCGGACCAGCAACGCCGCCTCGCTTTGGCCGCGGCCGCGCTCGGCATCGCCGCGGCCGATCCGCCGCCGGTAGCGCGCGGCGACGCGGCGGACTGGATCGAGCGGGCGCTCGCGATCCCCGGCCCGAGCGGCGTGACCCGGCTCGTCATGCACAGTGTCTCGTTTCAATATTTCCCGGCCGCCGTGCAGGCGCGGATCGTCCGCCATCTCGCGCGAGCCGGCGCCGCGGCCGCCGGCGAGGCGCCGCTCGCCTGGCTGCGCTTCGAGAAGCTGGCCGACGAGGAGGGATACAGCCTGCGGTTGCGCGCCTGGCCGGACGGCGGCGACCGGCTGCTCGCCCGCGCCCATCCGCACGCCTCGTCGATCCGGTGGCTTGATTGAGAGCGCTGCTAAATATTGGCAAGCGGTAATTATTGCGTCTGAACCAGCTCGTCGCTGACGCTCCAGTGGCCGTCGAGCCAGGCCGTGATCTCGCGGGCCGCCGGATGGTCAAATGCGGCGTAGCGGGCGCGGAGCACCGCGCGCCTTTCGGCGAGCCGGTCGAGGCCCCGATCCTGGAGCGTCGGCAGGTCGCGGCCGACGCGGGCGGCCAGCGCGTCGCCAAGGACGGTGCGCGCCGCGCGCTCGAACGCGGCGCCATATTCGTAGGAATCGCCTGTGGCGTAACTTTCGGCGAGGGTCAGCAGGGGCACGCGGCTCAGCAGGGGCTGCGACGCCGGGTTGACGCCGTGGCCGGCGATCTGGCCGGCGAGCGAGGCGGGCCGACCGGTGACGCCGCGCAGATGCAGGTGCAGCGACATGCGCGCGCCGTCATTGACCGGATAATTGTCCCACAGGGTCGGCTTGCGGCGCAGCTGGCCGGCGACGCGGGCGAGATGGCCGGGCGAATATTCGCGGGCACACACCTCCTCCCCGGTCCAGAAGATGCGGATCGCGGGATCGAGCAGCCGGCCCAGCTGCTCCAGATAGAAAGGCGGCCGCGCGCCGAAGGCGGCATCGAGCACCGGATCGTCCGAATAATAAGTCGGGCAGGCGAAGATCCGCTCGGCGACGCCGCGTTCGGCGGCAAAGTGGACGATCGCCGCCTGGCGGCTCGCGAGATCGGCGACGTCGCCGCGCATGTCGTCGAACAGCAAGGCGAGGTCGTCGGGCTTGAGCGGCGCCAGCGAGGCGAGCTTGGCGGCGAGCCGGTCCTGCCAGCCGCGTTCGGCATGGAGGTGGAGCTCGAACGGGCTGAGGCCGATGCCGAAGCGCACGCCCTCGGCGCGGCACACGTCGCGCAAGGCCGCCAGCTCCGCCAGCTCGGCTTCGGGATGCGCCTCCTGCCAGCGGCGGCGCAAATAGGGGTCGGCCTTGGGCGCGTAAAGGTAGAAGAGATAATTGTGGGGCCTGAGGAAGCGCACCGCCTCGCGCCGGTCGGCCCACGACCAGGGCCGGCCGAAAAAGCCCTCGATCAGGCCGAGCTCAGGCGGCATCGTCAGGCTCCAGCGCGTTGATCGCCCTGTGGACCCTGGCCTCGATCTCGTCGCGCGCGAGGCCAGGCGGGATCGTTTCGCCAAAGCGGAAGGTGACGATCCCGGGCCACTTGACGAAGCCGTGGCGCGGCGCCAGCCGGCCGCTGTCGACCGCGACCGGCACGACCGGCAGCTTGAGCGCCCGGTAGAGGCCGGCGAAACCCGATTGAAGCGGCGGCTTCGCCCCGACCGGCGCCCGCGTCCCTTCGGGAAAGATCAGGATCTGCCGCCCTTGCGCGATCGCCGCTTCGCCGGCGCGCATCATCGCGCGCAGCGCCTTGGCGCCGGCCGAGCGGTCGACCGGAATGGCGCCGTAGCGCCGCACCACCCAGCCCCAGAGCGGGAGGTCGGCGAGCTCGCGCTTGAGCACCATCGCCGGCTCGTCGAGCATCAGCACGATCTCCATCGTCTCGTACATCGACTGGTGCTTGACCGCGACCAGGGCCGCGCCTTTGGGCGGCGTGCCTTCGATGCGGCTGCTGATGCCGAGGATATGGCGCGCGCACCAGCGATGGAACCCGGCCCAGAGGTGCGACCAGCGGCGAATCGCTTTGGTGCCGAACAGGCCGATCGGGAACGCCAGCAGCACCGCGATCACGGTCCAGCCGTAGAAAACCAGGGCGAACAGGAGCGAACGCAGCAGCGCCATGGCGCCTCAAATGCCGATGCGGTCGGCGGCCCAGCCGAGCAGGAACTTGTTATATTCGACGAAGATCTGGCGCGCATCGGCCTCGGTCGGCACCGCGTCGCTGACGATCCTCACCTCAGCCCCGATTCGCTTTTCGAGCTCGTAGCGCGCGCGCCGCATGTGAAGGTCGTTGGTCACCAGCCGGATCGAGCGGACCGGCTCGCGCTCGAGCCAGCGCGCCACCTCGTCCGCGTTGGAGCGGGTGTCGAACGCCTCGCGGCCGAGCGTGATGCAGCATTCGAACAGCCGCGGCCGGACATGATAAGCGGCGGCCAGTTCCTGCGGCCGCACCGTCCGGGCCACGCCCGAGATCAGCATCCGCCGCGCCAGCCCACGCTCGATCAGCGCGAAGCCGCGGTCGAGCCGCCCGGTGCCGCCGGTGAGGACGACGATCGCGTCGGTCGGCTCGTCGCCGGCGGGCCCGGGCAGGGTCAAAGCGAACGCGCCATAGCCGGCGGCGTAGGCGAGCAGCAGCGCAACGAGGATGCGAAACGGCCAGCGGATCACAGCATCCGCCCCAAAGCCTTGAGGATCGTCAGCCGCGCGACCAGCATGGCGAGGAGAACGCCGAAGGCCGGCAAGGCGACCAATATCCCCCAGGCCGGCGCCGGCACCGTCGCCGAGCCGAGCAGCTCGGAGCCGAGCGCCGAGACGCGGTTGCCGATGCCGATCAGGACGAGCGCGGCAAGGATGAAGCCGACCAGCCCGCCGAACAAGGCGTCGAGCGCGATCCGGCGCTGGAACAGGCGCGCGACCTGGACATCGGTCGCGCCCATCAGATGGAGGATCTCGATCGTGCCGCGATGGGTGTCGAGGGCGGCGCGGGCGGCGAGCACGACCGTCGCCGCGGTCGCGCCGACCATCAGGATGACGAGCCCGGCGGCGAGCCATTTGAGCGCGCCGATCAGCGACGCCAGCGGCGCCAGCCACTGCCCGTTATCGTCGACCCGGGCGGCGGGCGCGGCGGCGGCGACCGCCTGGCGCAGGCCGTCGAGCGAGCGGTGCGCCTCCAGCGTCAGGTCGACGTCGATCAAAGCCGGCACCGGGATGTCGCTTTCGACGCTGCCGGCGCCGAGCCAGGGCTCGAGCAGCGCCTGGACCTCGCCCTCGGGTACCGGCCGCACCCCGGTCACCCCCGGCAAATTCTGCAGCGCCGCCGCCACGGCCGCCGCCTGGGCGCGGCGCAGATCGGGATTGGCCTCAATGACCTGGATGGTGACGCGGGTGCCGATCTGCTCGTCGAGCCGGCCGGCCGCGCCGGCAAGGCCCATGCCGGCGGCGGCGGCGAGCACGGTCAGGAACATCATGATCGCGATCACCCAGGGCATCGGCCCGGCGATCCGCCCCTCGGGCAGCAGGCCGCGCTCGGCGGCGCCGAACTTGCGCACCCCGCCTTTCACGCCTGCGGCCTTTTCGGCGGGTGGCGCAGCGCGCCGGTCGGATCGGCGACCTGGCCGCGGTCGAGCCGGAGCATCTCGGAGCGCGGCACCTCGGTCAGCAGATGGAGATCGTGGGTGGCGACGATCACGGTCGTGCCGAGCTTGTTCAGGGAATCGAACAGATAGAGCAGCCGCCGCGCCATTTCCGGATCGACATTGCCGGTCGGCTCGTCGGCGACCAGCAATTCGGGCCGGCCGATCACCGCGCGGGCGATCGCGACGCGCTGCTGCTCGCCGCCCGACAGGGTCGCCGGGCGCGCGCTGGCGCGGTCGGCGAGGCCGACCCAGGCGAGCATCTCGCGGACCGGCGTCTCGAGGTCCTGGTCCTCGACCCCGGCGACGCGCAGCGGCAAGGCGACATTGTCGAAGGTCGAGAGGTGCGGCACCAGCCGGAAGTCCTGGAAGACGACGCCGATCCGGCGGCGGAAACCCGGCAGCCGGGCGCGCGGCATGGTGACGATGTCCTCGCCGAACAGCCGGATCAGGCCTCGGCTCGGACGCAAGGCGAGGTAGAGCAACTTGAGCAGCGAGGTCTTGCCCGCGCCCGACGGGCCGGTGAGGAAATAGAAGCCGCCTTCCCGGAGCGAGAAAGCGAGATCGGACAGCGTCTCGGCGCCGGTGCCGTAGCGCAGCCCGACATTTTCGAACTGTACGATCGATCCGCCCGCGCTCAGCGCCCGCCTCCCCGGCACATCTTCATGACATCTGCCATCGCATGGCCCTTCACATGCTTGCAACACATGACTCTAGCGTGCTTAGAGTCGCCAAACATAGCCCGGAGCAATCGCGGCCGATGATCCTCTCCTGCCCGTCCTGCAAGACCCGCTACGTCGTGCCGGACAGCGCGATCGGGCCGACCGGCAGGAAGGTGCGCTGCGCCAGCTGCCGCTTTTCATGGGTTCAGGACCCGGCGCCGCTCGACCTCAGGACGGCCGCGCCGCCGGGCGAGCCCGCGCCCGCCGCCGCGGCGCCTTTGCATCGCGACGAGCCGCCGCCGCCGCCGCAATGGCGCGCGCCCGAAGGGGAAGGGGAGGTCAGCTATTATGAGGAGCCGCCGGCGCGCACCCACCGCAATTGGGGCCGGATCTGGACGATCGTCGCGATCGTCGCCGCGGCGCTGATGATCGGCGCGGTGCTCGCCATCCAATATTTCGGCCTGCCCGATTTCGGCCAGAGCATCGGCATTCCGGTGCGGACGATCAACGCGCTCGACATCCGCGGCCAGGCGGACAGGCGCCGGCTGGAGAGCGGCAACGAATTGCTCGCGGTCCGGGGCGAGATCACCAACCAGACCGACGAGGTCCAGCGCGTGCCGCAGATCCGCGCCGAACTGAAGGACGCGCAGGGACGGGTGGTCTACGCCTGGTCGATCGCCCCACCGGTGCGCGAATTGCAGGCGCGCGGCCGGGTCACCTTCGACAGCGCCGAGATGGACGTGCCGCGCGGCGGCCGCACCCTCAGCCTGAGCTTCGGCCCGATCTCCTGAGCACCCAGGCCAGCCGGCCGAATTGCAGCGACGCGCAGGCGAGCATGCCGAAGCCGGCCGCATAAGCGAGCCCGTCCGGGCCCCAGCCCGCTTTTACCAGCAGCCAGCCGAGGCCGCCGGTGACGATGAAGAAGCCGACGATGCCATTGACCCCCGCCCAGACCTGCTCGCCCAAAGAGCGCAAGGCGGCGCCGAACACATATTGAAGGCCGTCGAAGGCGAGGAAGGCGGCCATGATCGCCAGCATCGAGGCGGCCAGCGCGAGCACCTCGGGATCGCCCGAGAAGGGCCGGACCAAAGGCCGCGCGAACGCCACCAGGATCAGCGACAGCGAGCCGAGCGTCGCCAGCGACAGCCCGCCCGCGATCATCGCCCGCGGCCAGGCCTGATCGCGCCGGCCGGCGCCGACCGCGTTGCCGACCCGCACGCCCGCCGCCGAGCCGAAGCCGATCGACAAAGCGAAGATCAGATTGTGGAGCGAAAGCATCGCTTGGAAGGCGGCGGCGGTGGCGTCGCCCAAGCGGGTCGAAAGGACCATCAGCCAGGCGAAGCCGGCCAGTTCGAGCGACGCGCCGATCGCCGGCACCAGCCCGAACCAGGCGAGCCCCGGCACGCCGGCCAGTGCCCGTCGCAGCGCCGGCGCCGACCAATCGCGCACGCGGCGCTCGTGCGCGCGCGGCAGCGTCCAGATCAGGGCCAGCATCAAGGCGGCGCCGGCCCACGAGACGGTCGCGGTCGCGCAGGCGGCGCCGACCGCGCCCAAAGCGGGCAGCCCGAAATGGCCGCCGACCCAGGCCCAGGCGAGCAAGGCGTTGATCGGCAGCATCACGAGGTTGACCGCCATCACCCGGCGCGGGCGGCTGATTCCCTCGAGGAAATAGGACGAGGCGGCGAGCACGAACTGGGCCGGGAAGGCCAAGGCCATCGCCTGAACCACAGCGGCGCCCGGCGCGCGCAGGCTGGGCTCCACGCCGACCAGGCCGAGCAGTTCGAACGCCCACAGGCCGAGGATCGCCATCGCCGCGAGGCCCAGCGCCAGGCCGAGCATCAGGCCCGAGCGCAGGATGTCGCCGGTCTGTGCGAGCCGCCCGCCGCCGTCGGCGCGCGCGGCGAAGACCAGAACGCCGGTGAGCCCCGAAAAGCCGAGCACGATCGAGATGAAGGTCAGGATCCGGCTGGCGGCGAGCGCGGCGAGCTCGCCGGTGCCGTAATGGCCGACCACGGCGACGTCGACGAGGTGCATCAAGGTCCAGTTGAGGCCGGTCAGCATGATCGGCCAGGCGAGGCGCAGGATGCGCTTCGCCTCCATGATCGTCGCTGCGCGGTTGTCGTTCATCGCCGCCGCCGATAGACGTTCGCTATGCGGATCGGAATACTCACCGGCGGCGGCGACGTGCCCGGGCTCAATGCCTGCTTGCGCTCGGTCGTGCTCTCGGCCGACGCGCTGGGCTGGGAGGTGATCGGCTTCCGCCGCGGCTGGGAAGGGGCGATGAACGTCGACCCCGGCGACCCGGTCAGCATCGCCGCCCACACGCTGGCGCTGGCCCGCGAAGGGGTGCGCGGCATCGACCGCGCCGGCGGCACCATCCTCCACACCTCGCGCCGCGACCCGCGCACCGAGCAAGAGGGCGACCGCACGCCCGACGTCCTGCGCGTGCTCGAAAAGCTCGGCGTCGACGCGATGATCACCCTTGGCGGCGACGGCACCTTGCGCTTCTCCGCCCACCTCGCGGCGCAGGGCGTGCCGGTCGTCTCGGTGCCCAAGACGATGGACAATGACGTGTTCGGCACCGATTATTCGATCGGTTTCTCGACCGCGGTCAGCCGCTCGGTCGAGGCGATCAACGCCCTGCGGACCACGGTCGAGAGCCACGAGCGGATCGGCGTGATCGAATTATTCGGCCGGCGCAGCGGCGAGACCGCTTTGCTCGCCGGCTTCCTCGCTCAGGTGGACCGGACGATCATCGCCGAGGTCCCTGCAGACCTCGACGTGCTGCTGCCTTTGCTCGCCGAGGACAAGGCGTCCAACCCGGCCCATTATGCGATGTGCGTGATCTCCGAAGGCGCGAGCATCGCCGGCGAGGACCAGGGCGACGGCGACATCGCCAAGCCGGCGTCGGCCCGCGCCGAGGGCGGGGTCGGCCACCGCCTGGGCAGGGAGATCACCGCGCGGCTCGGCGACGGCGTCGTCATCCAGGAGCTCGCCTATCTGATGCGCTCGGGCGAGCCCGACGCGATGGACCGGATGGTCGGCTTCGCCTTCGGCGGCCTCGCCGTGCAATTGCTCGAGCGCGGCGAGAAGGCGCGGATGGTGACGCTCTCCGACGGCAATTACAGCCATGTTCCGATCGACACCTTGCTCCACGGCAGGAAGTCGGTCGACGTCAGCGCGCTCTACGACAAGGCAAGCTACCGTGCCCGCCTGATGCGGGTCGAGGGCATGCCGATGTTCCTCTATTGAAGCGCGCCGGAAGCGCTGCTAGAGGCCCCGCTCCTACCGGCCCGGGCCTCTCCCCGGGCGCATCACGTGCGGTCGTGGCGGAACTGGTAGACGCGCAGCGTTGAGGTCGCTGTGGCCGAAAGGCCGTGGAAGTTCGAGTCTTCTCGACCGCACCATTTGATCCCCGGCGCGCAATCGCGCATCACCCGCTGATGGCGGGGGCTCCAGACCAGGATATCGCGACTCCGAAGCGCAAGCTCGGCTTCGTCATGTGCGTCGCTTTGGTGGTCGGCAACATGGTCGGCTCGGGCGTTTTCCTGCTGCCCGCCGATCTCGCGCCATTGGGCTGGAACTCGGTCTACGGCTGGCTGGTGACGATCGCCGGTACGCTCTGCCTGACGATCGTGCTCGCCCGGCTCGCCCGCGACCTCGCCGGCGGCTGCGGCCCGTTCACCTATCCGGCCGCCGCCTTCGGCCGCGGGATCGGCTTCATCGTCGCCTGGAGCTATTGGATCTCGATCTGGGTGACCAACGCGACGCTCGCCGTCGCCGTCGTCCGCAACCTTTCGGTGCTGCGTCCCGAGCTCGGCGCGCCGGGCCTGGGCGCTTCGGTCGCGATCGGCGTGATCTGGCTGTTCACCATCGTCAATTGCCTCGGCGTCCGCACCGCCGGCGGGGTTCAGGTGGTGACCACCTTCCTCAAGCTGATCCCGCTCGCCGGCGCGATCCTGGTCGGCGCCTGGCTGGTCGGCGCCGGCGGCGCGGCGGCCGTCCCCACCGCGCCGGAGCCGATCAGCCTGGCCGGGATCAACGCCGCCGCGACCTTCGCCCTGTTCGCCATGCTGGGCTTCGAGAGCGCGATGGCGGCGGGCGACAGGATCGAGAATCCCGAGCGCGTCGTGCCGCGCGCGACCTTCATCGGCACCGCGCTCACCGGCCTCGTCTATTTGTTCGCCTGCTCGGCGGTGACCTTGCTCCTGCCGGCGGGCGCGGTGCACGGCTCGAACGCGCCCTTCGCGCTGTTCTTCACCGAATATGTCGGCCCGGGGACGGGCGCGCTGGTCGCAATATTCGCCGCGATCGCCGCGTTGGGCGCGATCAACGGCTTCGTCCTGCTGCAGGGCGAGCTGCCGCTGGCGCTGGCGCAGGGGGGCCTGTTCCCGCGCTGGTTCGCGAGGGCGAACCGCTACGAGGCGCCGCAGCGCATCCACATCCTGTCGAGCGCGCTCGCCACCTTTTTGGTGCTGGTCAATTTTTCGCGCGGCTTGGCCGGGCTGTTCCAGTTCATGGTGCTGGTGACGACCTCGGTGACGATCATCTTCTACATCGCCGGGGCGCTGGCGAGCGTGAAGCTCGCCCGCGAGGGCAGGATCGGGACCTCGGCCGGATTCGCGCCGATCGCCGCGGCCGGCATCCTCTATTCGCTCTGGGCCTTTTACGGCGCCGGGATCGAAGCCAGCCTGTGGAGCCTGGCGATGACCGCGACCGGCGTCCCGATCTACTTCCTCATGCGCTTGGCAAGCCGCTCCAGCCCGGCGGCGGCGGCGCGCCCAGCCGCGTCTCCGGAATGATCCGCCGGAGCTTGCCGGCGAAGCTCCGCAGGCAGACCTCGCTCCGCCCAAGCGGCCCCGGCGCGTAGAGCGACGAGCCCATGCCCTGCTGGACGCGGCGGATCAGCGCACTGTCCTCCGCGTTGACCCGGCGGTTGATCCGCCAGTTCAGATAGCGCGCCGCCTTCATCTCGCGGCTTTGGCCGGGCAGCGCGTAGCTGATCTCGCGGATCAAGGTCAGGGTCGGCCCGACCGGCACGAAATGCATGAAATCGACCTGGTCCGGATAGATGTCGATCGCCACGTTCGGCCAGAGCTTGAAATAGAGCCAGGTCCGGTCTTCGCCGGGCAGCAGCGCCTGGTAGGCGCGCTCGGAGAGGTTCGCCGAGGGCCGCTCGACCAGCGCGCCCGACATGCGGTCGACATGCTCGCCCGCCTCGATCCGATAGTCGCCGCCGAACAAACGGGTCAGGCCGGGATGCGCCACATTGATGTGCAGCCCGTCCGAATAATTGTCGGCGACGTTCTTCCAGTTGACGTCGCGCGGCCTGAGCGTGATCCGCCCGATCGCCTGCAAATCTTCGAAGCGGCGCGGCGCGACCTCATCCTCATAGGGCGCCATCATCTCGGCGACGCCCGGGCCGCCCGTCTCGAGACGAACGAACAGGAAGCCGCGCCACGCCTCGATCTCGACCGGGATCAGGCCGAGCGCGCTTTGGTCCAGCCCCGGATAATCCTCCTTGCTCGGCACGCCGACGAGGCGGCCGTCGGCGGCGTAGGTCCAGGCGTGATAGGGGCAGGTGAGCCGCTTCGCGCAGCCGGCCTCGCCGTCGACCAGCCGCGAGCCGCGGTGGCGGCAGACATTGGCGAACGCGCGCGCGATCCCATCGCCGCCCCGGATCACGATCACGCTCTCGCCGAGCAGTTCGAGCGTGCGCCAGTCGCCCGCTTGTGGAATGTCGCTGGCGTGGCAGACGATCTGCCAGGACGGACGAATCAGCCGCGCCATCTCGACGCGGAAATATTCGGGATCGTGATAGACCCAGCCCGGCAGGCTGAGATCTTGCTGCTGATCGGCCTCGCGGCGCGGCAATCGGGCGACGTCGGACATGTCCGCCTCGTAGCCCGTCCCGCAAAGTCGCGCCAGACGACTTCATCTTGACCTGAGCGGCGACGCGCGGTGCCCGCCTACCGGAACCCTACGGTAGGAACAGCCCTCGCACTCCCGCATTGCAGTGCCTATCTAGGAGAATAGTTATTCACCTCAATGTCATAGTGTCCGTGTCCGTTGTTATCCATATCATTGACGAGGATGCCGCGGCGCGCGGCGTCACGAGCCTCTTTCTCGCGAGCCAAGGCTATTCGCCCCGCGTCTATGGCAGCGTTGGCGAGTTCCTGAACTTCGTCAGGCTCCACGATCGTCGCGACTCCGCCTGCATCTTGTTGAGCGTCGGCAATGGCTCCGCGGCCTGTTGCGAGGTGCGGAACGAAATGAGCCGGCGCGGAATCGCGATGCCGCTAATTGGGATGGGCGCCGGAGGCGACATGGTCACGGCGGTCAACGCGATGAAGGGAGGCGCGGCCGACTTTCTACCCAAGCCCGTGAGCGAGTCCGATTTGATCGGCGCCATTGAGCGTGCCATCGATGGCGGCAGCAAAGAGGCGTGCCGGCATGCCGCGCAAGCCACGGCGCGGGCGCGGTTGGAGGCCCTGTCGCCGCGTGAGCGGCAGATTCTGCGCGGCCTGCTTGCCGGGATGAGCAATAAAGCGATCGCCAGGCGCCTGGATGTCAGTCCGCGGACTGTGGAGATGCATCGAGCCAATATGATGGCCGACCTCGCGCTTTCGTCCCTGGCCGAAGCCATTCGTCTGGCGATCGAGGCGGAATTGGACCCGCTGGAGCAAAGCGGCGCTTGCGGCGCGCCCACCGCCGAAGCCTTGCGGCCGCCTCCCCAGATCAAGCCGGCCCGCCGTTCGCCAAGCAGCGGGGGCGCATCGCTCGCAGCTCTCCTTCCGCCGGTTCTGGACGCCCTGGAGGGAACGACCGACTGTGTCTTCCTGCTCGATCGCGATTTTAACTTCACGTACTTCAACAGCAACGCTGTGGCAGCGATCGCTGGCGGCCGCGAGCTGGTCGGATCGAATCTCTGGAGTGCATTCCCCCGCACCGAGGAAACTCGGGCAGCCGCCTTTCTGCGCGCCGCGGCGGACCAACGAAAATCGGTGCGGTTCGATTTCTTTCACCCGGATCTAGCCCGATGGTTCGAAGTCAACATTCGTCCCATCCCGAGCGGCCTCCAGGTGTTCTTTCGCGACCTGACCATCGAGCGAGGCGCGGCGGCAGCGCTGCGGGGGGACGACAGATCCATCCCCTAAGCGTCCGGTGAGGAAGACCGCCATGGGAGCGGGCTGCTCGGCGCCGAGGCGTAATGTTACGGTAGCGCCGGCTGGCGAGCGATTCATCCCCGCGCCCTAGCGGGTCTTCATCCAATAGGAGAGACTCATGGACCGGGTTGAAACGCTTTGCGCCGAACATCGTCAAATCAGGATTCTGGCCGGTCGCCTGAATGAATACATTGCCCGGAGCACGCCGCCGGATCCGGTGGAGTTCTTGTATTTCCGGCGGGAGTTCGGGCGCACGCTGGTCCGGCACCTCAAGAAAGAGGATTGGTTGATCTATCCTCGGCTGAAGGCGAGCAGCCGATCCGGGCCTCGAGAGGTTGCAGCGCGGCTGTGCTCCGAGCTTGGCTCGTTCGAAGAGGGGTTTGGCAGCTATACGCGCCGATGGACGAGCGACGAAATCTCCAAAGATTGGCGCGGCTTTCGAGAAGAGACGCTCGCTATGGTGCAGCTGCTGCACCGTCGCATGGCCCGCGAAGAGAGCGAGCTCTATCCGCTGGTCGATGTTTGGACACCGTCAGCCGCCCGCTTGGACGCGCGCGTTGAGTGCCAGACGACTTCGCCTTGACCGCGCCCACGCCGCGTCCCACATCGCCGCCATGGAGAAAATGGACCTGCCCGACGAGGAATGGCGCAAGCGCCTGTCGCCCGAACAATATCGGGTGCTGCGCGAGGGCGGCACCGAGCGCGCCTTCACCGGCGTCCATTGGGACAATCACGACGACGGCGCCTATCGGTGCGCGGCCTGCGGCGCGGCGCTGTTCGACAGCGGCACCAAGTTCGAGAGCGGCAGCGGCTGGCCGAGCTTCAAAGGCCCGGCGGCCAAGGACCATGTGACGCTGCACGACGATGCCAGCCAGGGCACGGTCCGCACCGAGGTCCGCTGCGCCAAATGCGGCGGCCATCTCGGCCACGTGTTCCCCGACGGCCCCGGGCCGGACGGCCTGCGCTACTGCATCAACTCGGCAGCGCTCGACTTCGAGAAAAGCGACGAGGCTTGATGCTTTCTCGTTCCCCGGCGAAGGCCGGGGTCCAGCCCTTCCTTCTGCGCCGCTGGGCCCCGGCCTTCGCCGGGGTACGGGCGAGCGCGAAGTAAGCCGCCGTTAAGGCGTTTCGCGCTTCTGCTTGCCGCCATGACTCGCCGACTCTATCCCTGACGCCCGATGGCCAGCGCCCCCGCTCAACCCTCCCGCCTGCGACGCTGGACCGTCACCAGCCTCAAGGTCTTCGCCTATGGCCTGGTCGTGTCGCTGGTCGCGCTGGGCGTCGCCGTGGCCGTCGCCGTCAGCCAGCTTCCCTCTTATGGCGAGCTCGTCCGGCGCGACAATCTCGGCCAGATGATCCGGGTCCGCGCCGCCAATGGCGACGTCATCCAGACGATGGGGCCGGTGTTCGGCGAGTGGCTGCCCTATGACCGCATCCCGCCGGTGATGCGCGATGCGATGGTGTCGGTCGAGGACCGGCGCTTCCGCTCGCATCTCGGCGTCGATCCGATCGGCATCGCCCGCGGCCTCTGGCTCGGCCTCACCGGCGGCAGCCGCGTGCGCGGCGTCTCTACCATCACCCAGCAGCTCGCGCGCAACATCTTCCTGACCAACGAACGCAGCTACGCCCGCAAGCTCCGCGAGGCGATCCTCGCCTTCGCGCTCGAATGGCGCTTCTCCAAGGACCAGATCCTCGAGCTCTACTTGAACCGCGTCTATTTCGGCGGCGGCGCCTACGGCATCGACGCCGCCTCGCGCCGCTTCTACGGCCACAGCGCGACGCAGATGAGCGTGGCCGAGGCGGCGATCATCGCCGGCCTCGTCAAGGCGCCGTCCAATTACGCGCCGAGCGCCGATGCCGCGGCCGCGCAGAGCCGCGCCGGCGTCGCGCTCGACCTGATGGTGCGCGGCGGCGCGATCACGCCGGCCCAGGCGGCCGAGGCGCATCCCGAGGACGTCCGCTTCGTTTCCAATCCCGAGCGGCAGAACGCCACCCGCTATTTCACCGACTGGGTGCTGCCCCAACTCGACACATTGATCGACGAGACCGTCCAGCCGCTCGACGTGTGGACGACGATCGATCCGGTGATGCAGCGCGTCGCGGTCGCCTCGGTCAACGCCAATGCGCCCGCGGGCGCCCAGGGGGCGCTGGTCACGCTCGACCGCGACGGCGCGGTCAGGGCGATGGTCGGCGGGCGCGACTATGTCAATTCGAGCTACAACCGCGCCACCCAGGCCAACCGCCAGCCCGGCTCCTCGTTCAAGCTGTTCGTCTATCTGGCGGCGATCGAATCGGGCTACCGGCCCGACGCGATGGTCGACGCCTCGCCGATCAGTGTCGGCGGCTGGTCGCCGCGCAACGACGGCGGCCGCGTCTTCGGCCAGGTGCCGCTGCGCGCCGCTTTGGCCTATTCGATCAATACCGCCGCCGTGCACCTCTCGCAGGAGGTCGGCACCCGCACCGTCGCCGACATGGCCCAGCGCTTCGGCATCACCACCCATGTCGAGACCAATCCGAGCATGGCGCTGGGCTCCTCGGCAGTGCGCCTGATCGACATGACCCGCGCTTATGCCGCGGTCGCGCGCGGCGGCGTCGCGGTGACGCCCTACGGCATCCGCCGGGTGACGACCGCCGACGGCACCTTGCTCTATCAGCACCAGGACGATCAGTCGCGCGTGCTGGTCGCGCCCTGGGTGGCGGCGCAGATGACGACCTTGCTCCAGGACGTCGTCCTGCACGGCACCGGCCGCTCGGCCGATCTCGGCCGGCCGACCGCCGGCAAGACGGGGACGACCACGTCGAACAAGGACGGCTGGTTCATCGGCTTTTCGAGCGGGCTGACCACCGGCGTCTGGTTCGGCCGCGACGACAATCGCGCTTTGCCCGGCCTTTCCGGCGGGCGCGCGCCGGCGCGGGCCTTCCACGATCTGATGGTCCGCGCCGTCGCCAACCGCCCGGTCGAGCCGTTCCGGACCGACGCGGAAGCGCCCGACTGGCAGAGCGAAGGCGACAACGAGATCTGGTTCGCGCCGCCCGACGACGAGCCCCTGGTCGACGCCGACGGCAATCCGGTCGAGCCGGGCACGCCGCCCGCCGACGACCAATCGGGCGGCGCCGACGAAGCGATCCCGCCCAAGGAGGAGCAGCAACCCGACCGGCTCGACCGGGAATGGCTCGACCGCGCGATCGATCGGCCCCGGCCGGCCACCCGCCAGCCCCCGCCGCCGTCCACCCGCCCGGCGGCGCCGCCTCCCTCCCGCCGCCGCGAGCCCGAGCCGCAAGGCGACACCTACTGAGCTAGCGCGGGCCGATACGGTGGAGCGCGGCACCTTCGCGCTTGAGCCAGGCGCGCGCCGGTTTCGGGTCGGCGCCGAGCAGCTGCGCCACCAGCGCGTGGAAATCGGGGCCGTGGTTCAGATGAACGAGGTGGGCAACCTCATGCGCCACCGTCGCCCGGCGGACGAATTCGGGCGCGAGGATCAGCCGCCAGCTGTAGCGCACCGTGCCCGCGCCCGAGCAGCTCCCCCAGCGCGACACCGGATCGCCGATCCCGATCCGCGACGCCATGACGCCGGCCTCGACGCAATATTCGCGCGTCTCGCGGCCGAGCAGGTCGAGCGCATGCGCTTTCAGCCAGCGCAGCAGCCGCCGGTCCAGCCCCTCCTGCGGTCCGCCCGCGACCAGCCGCCCCTCGCCGCGCTCGATCCGGCGCGGTCGGGCGGGCTCCCAGTCGAGCCGGTGGGGAATGCCGTAAAGCGGGATGACCGAGCCCGGCGCAAACGGCACCGACTCGGGGATTGCGGCCAGCGCCTGCTCGACCCACGCCTGGTGGCCGGCCGCCCAGGCCAAAGCGTGGCGCCGGGAAATCCGCCTCGGCACGGTCAGGGTCACCGAACGCGTGCGCGGATCGACGTGCAGCCGCAGCCGGCGCGCGCGCGGCGACACGCGCAGGGTCAATGGCGCGCCGGCGAGCTGATGCGGCTCAGAGCGCACGGTCGACGAGATGATGTTCGAGATCGCCCGCATCGTCTTCCGAGATCGTCCAGCCGCGCACCGACATGCCCGCCTCGTGCACGCTCTCGCGGTCGCCGCTGATCAGGTAATGCCAGTCCGCCAGCGGCTTGTCCTCGGCGCGCAGCCGATAGGCGCAGGTCGAGGGGAGCCAGTCGATTCCGGTCAAGGTCTCGGCGTCGAGCAGCACGCAATCGGGGACGAAGCTGCGGCGCTTCTTGTAGCTGGAGCAGCGGCAGCTGGTCCGGTCGAGCAGGCGGCAGGCGACGTTGGTCGGCAGCAACTCCCTGGTCTCGTCGTCCTCGAGCTTGTGCAGGCAGCATTTGCCGCAGCCGTCGCACAGCGCCTCCCATTCCTCGCGATCGAGCGTCTCAAGCGGCCTTTCCCAGAACCGCTCCCTCATCGCACCCACCGGTCGAGCTCGGCGGCGACGCCGTCCGGCCCCTGATCGTGCGGGATCACCGCGATCGGGCGGCCGTCGGGCCCGTAGAGCACCGCCATCCTCGTGTGGTTGACCATATAGCCGCCGCCGGGACCTGGATCGGCGCGCTCGTAGAAGATGCGATAGGCGCGCGCGACCCCGGCGATCTCCGCCTCGGTCCCGGTGAGGCCGATCAGGCGCGGGTGAAAGGCGGCGACGAACCGGCGCAGCACCGCCGGCGTGTCGCGCGCCGGATCGACGCTGATGAAGATCGGCTGGACGCGGGCGGCGCGGGCCGGGTCGCTCGCTTCGAACTGGCGCAGGCCGGCGCCGATCACCTGCATGTCGACCGGGCAGACGTCGGGGCAAAAGGTGTAGCCGAAATAGACGATTCTGTATTTGTTCGCGAAGTTGCGGTCGCTGACACGGCGTCCGTCCTGGTCGGTGAGCGTGAACGGGCCGCCCATCGTCGCGCCGTCGAGCGGGGCCGCGGCGGGCCTCGCACAGGCGCCAAGCAGCAGCGCCAGCAGCAAAGCGGCGAGCGTAAGAGCGCGGGGCGGGACGCTTTCGTTCATGACAGCCTCAGCCTTGCTTTGCTAAGGGGCAGCGATCAAGTCGAATGACTCCATGGCTATTGCGATCAGGGGACCAATGAACAACACTAAATTGCTCGGGCTCGGCGCGGCGCTCCTGACGCTGCTCGCGGCGCCGCTCGCGGCGCAGAGCTTTTCGGAAGGCTATACCTTCCTCAAGGCGGTGCGCGAACGCGACGGCGCCGTCGCCGAACGAATCCTCTCCAATCCCTCCACCACCGCGATCAACGCCCGCGAACAGTCGACCGGCGAGGGCGCGCTCCACATCCTGGTGCGCGGCCGCGATTTGATCTGGCTCAGCTACATGCTCGGCCGCGGCGCCCGCCCCGACACGCCCAGCAACGACGGCACCACCCCATTGATCATCGCCGCGCAGATCGGCTGGGTCGAGGGCGCGCAGCAATTGCTCGCCCGGCGCGCCAGCCCCAATCTCGGCAACCGCAGCGGCGTCACCCCGCTGATCGTCGCGGTCCAGCGCCGCGACCTGCAGATGGTCCGGTTGCTCTTGAGCCAGCGCGCCGACCCGAATCAGACCGACAATGTCGCCGGCTATTCGGCGACCGATTATGCCCAGCAGGATCCGCGCGCCGCGGCGATCCTGCGCGAGCTCCAGCAGAGCCGGGCGCCCGCCCCCCGTTAATCGAGTCCGGCAAGCCCGGGATCGAGATCGCCGGCGAGCCGCCGCGCCGCCCGCCTGGCGAAGCGCAGGGTCTCGGCCTTGCGCCGCGCCGGGGCGAGCGGGCGGCAAGGCGCCGGCCTGATCGTCTCGGCATCGTAGCGGTCGGCGACGATCAGCCCGGCGCAATCGGGGCCGAGCGTGTCGCCGTCGAACGGCGCGAGGCCGAAGCCGGCCGGAACGGCCCAATAGAACAAGTCGCAATAATCGAGATAGTCGCACCATTTGCCGTCACCGAGCAGGTCGGCGCGGCTGACCTTGATTTCGACGATCACGATCTGCCCCTTGGGGTCGATCGCGACCATGTCGGCGCGGCGCCCGTTGGGCAAAGGCACTTCGCAGATCGCGAACATGTCGCTCCGGAAGAACATCCGCGTGACCCCGCGCGCGACGTCCCGCGCGATCAGCGGCGCGTCGGCGAAGCAGGGAAGCGACTCGGGCTGGCTGGCCATGCCCGCAGATTAGAATGAAACGGGAACGGAGGGGAAGACTCTATCGGTAGAAGACGTGATTCCCGACCGTCGCCACGCGGGTCAGCCGCCAGCCCGGGCGGGCGCGGCGGGCGTGGAAATACAAAGCGTTCGGCGCGCCGCCGTCGGCGAGCTCCTGCTGCGCGATATGGGCGATCGCGACCGCGACCCGCCAGTCGCGCGAACCCTCCCGCGCGGCCGGGATACGGCCGCCGCGGACGAAGGAGAATTGGCCGCGCTGGCGCACCACGCCGCAGATCGTCGAGGCGAAGCGGCCCGAGTGGGCGCGATTGATGATCACTTCGGCGACGGTCAGCTGGCCGGCGAGCGGCTCGCCCTTCGATTCCCAATAGACGGCGCGCGCGAGACATTCGGTCTCGGCATCAGGCGTCTCGGTGCCGCCATGCTCGGCAACCAAATCCGCCAGGCTGCGCCTGCTTGGCGCCGGCGCGGCATCCTCGTCCTGATCGCCAAGGCCGCTCTGCGGCAGGATCGGCGCGATCGCGTGGGTCACGACGGGCGCCTGGGCGTCGAAGCCATCGGCCGGCAGGGCGGGGTCGGTCAGATCGTTGAGGCCGAGCGATTCGGCGGTAAGGCTCGCGGCTTCATGGTCGGTGTAAGGCGCGACCGGGGCGAGGTCCGCCTGCGAAGCGAGCGACGGGGCGGAAAGACCGCCGGCCGCGCAAAAGGTGATGGCGGCCGCGGACAGGGCCGCGGCGCGGAACGTGCGACGCATTGAAACTCTAAACTATGCGGTGAGCTGGCCGAACCAGGGCGAAGCCTTGCGCCCCCTGACCGCCCCCCGTCTCGCCTGGCCGCCTCACCCAAAAAGGTGGAATGGCGGCGCCCGCTGCTACGCTCGAAGTGCTGGCTGCGGCTTGGGACAGGGGGGAACGGGCGTCAACCTGCGGCGTTCATTTCAGCGGCGAACCGTTCGGCGGACGCGATATCCAGTTCCAAAATCCACAAGTCGGGATCGAAATTCCGGCGCCGCTTGAGGAACTTTTCAAATTCTTGTTCGTTCTCAATCTCTTGGTGCGCGCTCTGCCAGGCGTAGCTGCCGTTGGGCTGGAGCAGGCGCTCCAGAAAGCACGCTTTTCTGCCTTTTTCGGCTAGAATGACGGCAATCGCGCCGGCGGTCGGGTCGCCCCTGGCGATGACCGCGCCGAATCCCCCTTCGCTCTCCGCGCGGCGCAGCAGCCCGCCAACCAGCACCGAGCTCGCCAGCCGCGCCGGCATCAAGCGGGCCGATAGCCTGGGAGGCCGGAAAGCGGAATGTGCGAGCGCATGAACGTGCCGGTGCCGCGCGCGGCTTCCTCGCCGTCGGGCAGGAGCAGCCGCGCCTCGCCGACGAAGACGCGGCGCCTGCCGCTGATCCACCGCCCCTCGGCGATCGCCAATCCGGGCTTCAGCGGCCGGGTGAAGACGAGGTTGAAGGCGGTGGTCAGCAAGAAGCGGTCGCTGACCATCGAATTGCAGGCGTAAAAGGCGGCATCGTCCATCATCTTGAAATAGAGCGTGCCGTGCGCCGCGCCGGCGGCATGGTCGGTCTCGGGCTTCACTTCGAAGCGGATGCGCGCGAAGCCGGGCTCGGGGAGCTCGATCTCCGAATCGAACAGGCGGTTGATCGCCGCGTGCCGGTAGAGCGATTCGAGCGCCCTGAAGTGCGCGGCGGCGCCGAGCTCAGGCGGCATCGCGCGCTTCCGCGCCGGCGAGCAGGGCGAACAAGGCGTCCTTCGAGCGCGCGCCGCGCAGCTTGGCGAGGATCTGGCGGTCGCGGAACACGCGGCTCACCGTCGCCAGCGCCTTGAGATGATCGGCGCCGGCGTCGGGCGGCGACAGGAGAAGGAAGACGAGGTCGACCGGCAGGCCGTCGATCGCGTGGAAGTCGATCGGCTGCGAGAGCCGCGCGAAATAGCCGACGACCCGGTCCAGGCCCTCGATCTTGCCGTGCGGGATCGCGGTGCCGGCGCCGAAACCGGTCGAGCTGATCTTTTCGCGCGCGTTCAGGCAGGCGACGACATGCTTGGCCGGCTTGCCCGTCAGCCGCGCCCCGGCGGCGCCGAGCTGCTGGATCAGCGCCTTCTTGTTGGCAACGGCCAGGCCGGCGTCGACCGCCTCGATCGACAGGATTTGCGCAAGATCGCTCATTTGATTCCGATCGGCCCGGAGCGGGCCCCTGGTTCGAGGATATAGGACGCCCTGGGCTAGGCGCCAGTCAGGTCGCGTTGCGGCTCGACCCAGCCGATCGTGCCGTCGCCTCGTCGGTAGACCATGTTGTAGGCGCCCGAGGCGGTGTTGCGGAACAGCAGGGCGTTGGTGTTCCGAAGGTCGAGCAGCATCACTGCGTCGGACACGCTCGCGGTCGGGATGTCGACCTTCGTTTCGGCAACCACCGGCGGATTGTCGACCGGCTCTTCCTCGCCGGGCGGCGGCGCGAACACGGTGTAGCCCGCTTCCGCCTCGGCCTGCGCCTCGGCGTGCTGGCTCTGGGCGTGGCGGTCCTTCAGCCGGCGCTTATAGCGGCGCAGCTGCGTCTCGATCCGGTCGGCCGCCAGCTCGAAGGCGGCCGGCGCGACCGCCGCCGCGGCCGAGCCCTTGAGCACCACGCCCTGCGGCACATAGGCGACGATGTCGCAGGTGAAGCTGTGGTCGTAGGGGCCCCTGCCGAAAGTCACATGGGCGGAGATGGCGCGCGAGAAATATTTGTCGGCGATGGCCTGGAGGCGCGCGTCGACCTGGCCGCGCAGCGACTCGCCCGTGTCGATCTGATGACCCGAGACCCGGATGTCCATCTCGCTCTCCGATGTGGATTCGGGCGCGGCCTTAGGCCCCGCCCCGGCGTGCCGTCAACCGCGCCGGGCCAGCCGATTCCAGATCGGATCGGCGATCTCCGCCATGAACGCGGCGTGGCGCGCCAGCTCCGCCGCGGACGGGGCATGGGGGCGCGGCGGCCGCACCGTCACGTTGATCGGGACGGCCGGCGAATCGCCCCCGGCCGGCGCGCGGATGTCCCCGGCCAGCTCGGCGACCAGGGTGAGGCCGATCTGGCGGCCGCCGGTCAGCTCGACATAGACCTGGGCGAGCAATTGCGCGTCGAGCAGGGCGCCGTGCTTGACCCGTTGCGACCGGTCGACGCCGAAGCGGGCGCAGAGCGCGTCGAGGCTGTGCTTGGCGCCGGGAAATTTGCGGCGGGCGAGGGTCAGGGTGCAGACCATCCGAGACGTGCACACGGCGGGGCGGCCACAGGAACCGAGCTCGTGATTGATGAAGCCGAAATCGAACGCCGCATTGTGCGCGACGAGCGGCGAATCGCCGATGAACGCGAGCAAATCCTCGCACCGCGCGTCGAAGTTCGGCTTGTCCGACAGGAACCGGTCGGAAAGCCCGTGCACCGCCTCGGCCTCGCTCGGCATCGGCCGGCCCGGGTTGAAATAGGAGTGGAAGGTGCGCCCGGTCTCGACCCGGTTGAACAATTCGACGCAGCCGATCTCGACCACCCGGTCGCCGCCGGCCGGGCTCAGGCCCGTGGTTTCGGTGTCGAAGACGATTTCGCGCATCTTCCTTCCTATGAATCCCCCGCCTCGCCAAGGCAAGCGAGGATGCGGCGGACGGCGTCCCTTGTTTCCTCGACGGAACAATCGGTGGGAATGATGAAGTCGGCGCGGGCGCGCTTTTCCGCATCGGGCATCTGGTGGCCGAGAATCTTCTCGAACTTCTCGGCGGTCATTCCCGGCCGCTTCAGCGTCCGCGCACGCTGGACCCCGGGATCGGCGGAGACGACGGCGATTCTGTCGACACGGGCATCGCCGCCTTTCTCGAACAGGAGCGGGATGTCCAGCACCACCACCGGCGAATCGCGGTGCGCGACGAGGAACGCCTCGCGCGCCCGCGCCACCGCCGGATGGATCAGCGCCTCGAGCTCTTTCAGCTTCCCGGGCTCGCCCAGCACCCGCTCGGCCAGCGCGGTCCGATCGACGCCCGCCTCGTCGGTCGTCCCCGGAAACGCAGCCTCGATCCCGGCGACCAGCGCGCCTTCCGGCCCCTGCAGAGCGTGGACCGCGGCATCGGCATCGAATACGGGCACCCCTTCGGCCGCGAACATCCGCGACACGGTGGATTTGCCCATGCCGATCGATCCGGTGAGGCCGAGAACGATCATCGCGTCAGCAGCTCCCTCAATTCGGCGTCGGCCTCCGGCGGACGCGCTCGCTTGAAGAAGACGGAAAAGGCCTCGCCCGCCTGGTGAGTCAGCATCGTAAGACCGTCCACGACTCGCAAACCTCTGCCCCTCGCTTCATTGAGGATGGACCCTTCGCGCGGGCTGTAGACCATGTCGAATATCACGGCACGGGGGCCGAGCGCGTCGAGGGCGAAGCTCGCATAAGGCGGAGCGGCATTGATCACCAGGTCCGCCGTTGGAATCGCGGTTTCGGCCGTGGCGCGACCGGTCAGGTGAAAATCGCGCAACAGCTTCTCCGCGCGCTCGATCGAGCGATTGATGACCGTCACCTCGCCGACGCCGTTCGCCTCGAGTGCGCGTGCCGCCGCCCGCGCTCCCCCGCCAGCGCCGATCAAGACGGCATGGAGACCGGGCTCGATCAGGTGGTCCAGCGAGCGGCATACGCCGTGCAGGTCCGTATTGCGCCCGTGGAGGCGGCCATTTCCCCTTTTGCGGATCGTGTTCACCGCTCCGATCCGCGTGGCGTCGCGGGTGGCGGTGTCGAGAAATGGCATGATTCGCTCTTTGTGCGGCATGGTGACATTGCAGCCGCGCCAGTCTCGATCCGATCGGCGCGTTTCCAGATAGGCCTGCAGCTCGTCGACGGCGACGCGAACCGCGCGGTAATCGCCCTCGATCCCCAGCTTCTCCAGCCAGAATTTGTGGATCAGCGGCGATTTGCTATGGGCGATCGGGTCGCCGATCACCTCGGCATAAGGGACTCCCATCAGCTTTCGAGCAGGCCGCGCTCGCGCAGATAGGCGAGCAGCGGAAGCAGCGGCAGGCCGAGCACGGCGAAGTGGCTGCCTTCGACCTCTTCGAACAACTGGGCGCCGAGGCCCTCGATCCGGTAGCCGCCGACGCTGTGCCGCACTGCTTCATATTCTACGTCGAGATAGGTCCGGAGAAACGCCTCGCCGAGCGGCCTGACGTCCATCGCTACGCTCTCGGTCTCGCCCCAGACGCGCTCGCCGCGCTCGACCACGACCGCGGCCGAATGGAGATAGTGCGTCTGCCCGCTGAGGGCGCGAAGCTGCGCCAGCGCCTCTTCACGCGACCCCGGCTTGCTCAGCATCGTGCCGTCGTCGAGCTCAAGCACCTGGTCGGCGCCGATCACCAGCGCGTCGCCCGGCGCGGCCACGCTCTTGGCCTTCATCTCGGCGAGCATCTCGGCCATGTCGCGCGGCGGGAAGCCGGCCGTGGCGAGGCCGGCTTTGGCGGCTTCCTCGTCGAGCGCGGCCGAGATCGCGTCGAACGCCACCCCGGCCGCCTCGAGCATGCGCCGCCGCGCCGCGCTTTGCGAGGCGAGCAGCAACCTCACCCGCGCGCCGCCTCGAGCCGCTCGGTGCACAATCGGACGATCGCCACCGCGGTCTCCTCGATCGAGCGGCGGGTGACATCGATCACCGGCCAGCCATGGTCGGCGAACATCCGCCGGGCGAAGGCGAGCTCGCCATTGACCGCCTCCATGTCGACATAGTCGGTTTCGGGCGCCTGGTTGAGCGACAGGAGACGGTTGCGGCGGATCTGGATCAGCCGCTCGGGATTGGTGGTCAGGCCGACGATCAGCGGATGCCTGAGCTCGAACAGGTTCGGCGGCGGCGGCGATTCGGGGACCAGGGGCACGTTGGCGACCTTGTAGCCGCGGTTTGCCAGATAGATGCTGGTCGGCGTCTTCGAGGTCCGGGACACGCCGGCCAGGACGATGTCCGCCTCCTCCCAATTCTCGGTGCCGACGCCGTCGTCATGGGCGATGGTGAATTGGATCGCGTCGACCCGGGCGAAATAGGCGGCGTCGAGCGCGTGCTGCCGCCCAGCGCGGCCCTTGGCCGCCTCGCCGCTCATCGCGGCCAGGGCGTCGATCACCGGATCGAGCACCGGCACCGCATTGATCTTGCGTTGGCGGCATTTGCGCTCGAGCTCGCGCCGGATCGCCGGGTTGACGACGGTGTAGAGGACCAGGCCGGGGCGCTTTTCGACATCGTCCAGCACCCGGTCGAGATGGCCCTCGGAGCGGACCATCGGCCAAACGTGGCGCAGCGCCTCGACCGTGTCGAACTGGGCGAGGCAGGCGCTCGCGACCATGTCGAGAGTCTCGCCGGTGGAGTCCGAAAGGAGGTGGAGGTGGAGCTGCTTCACGCTTCGTTCCGCCTGTGGAAAAAGATGGGGAAATCGCTAGCTTAAGCCTCGGGGCAAACTCAAGGACAGGATTCGCCCGCAAGCCGCGCAAGATCATCCACAGCGACGCGCACAATGGAAAAAATGCACGCCCAGCCTGTGGATCGCGGGGATGATTTGCGCGACTCCGCGCAAAGCCGCGAGTCGCTCCGAGTCAAGCTGTTGGCAAAATTTGTGCGAGCCCTTAAGCCCCGCTCATCTCCCTTCTACTAACCTCAACAGACTCTCTTATAAGATTCTATAAAGGATAAGAGAGCGGAGCTTCCCAGCCTTGACGCCCGAGCCGACCAAGCCCTTGCTGAGCGTCCTAAGGGGCGGAAAAGCAGATGTTATTCCAATCTGGCTGATGCGCCAGGCGGGGCGCTATCTGCCCGAATATAGGAAATTGCGCGCGGCCAGGGGCGGCTTCCTCGAGCTCGTCTACGATCCCGACGCGGCCGCCGAGATCAGTCTCCAGCCGATCCGCCGCTTCGGCTTCGACGGCGCGATCCTGTTTTCCGATATCCTGATCGTGCCGCACGCGCTCGGCCAGGATCTGCGCTTCGAGGCCGGCGACGGGCCGCGGCTTTCGCCGCCTTTGGTGGACGCCTCGCTGGCCGCGCTCGAGCGCGCGCCGGGGCGTTTGGAGCCGATTTATCGCACTGTGGAGAAAGTGAAAGCCGCCTTGCCCGCCGAAACGACTTTGCTCGGTTTTGCCGGCAGCCCGTGGACGGTCGCGACCTATATGGTGGCGGGCCAGGGCAGCCGCGACCAGGCCGCTGCGCGCGGCCTTGCTTATGCCGATCCCGGGGCGTTCGCGGCGATCGTCGACGCCATTGCGGCGATGACCGTCGACTATCTTTCGGGGCAGATCGCCGCCGGCGCCGAAGCGGTGCAATTGTTCGACAGCTGGGCCGGCAGCCTTGCCCCCGAGCAGTTCGAGCACTGGGTGATCGCGCCGACGGCGCGGATCGTCGCCGGCCTCAAGGCGCGCCATCCCGATACGCCGATCATCGGCTTCCCCAAGGGCGCCGGCGCCAAACTTGCCGCCTATGCGCGCGAGACCGCGGTCGACGCGCTCGGCCTCGACGAGACGATCGACCCGGCCTGGGCGGTTCGTGAGCTCCCCGAAAACCTGCCGCTCCAGGGCAATCTCGATCCGCTCGCTTTGCTGGCCGGGGGCCCTGCGCTTGAAAAAGCGGTGGGGCGCATCCTATCTGTGTTCGAGGGGAGGCCGCACATCTTCAACCTCGGCCACGGGATCATCAAGGAAACGCCGATCGCCCATGTCGAGCAATTGCTCGCTTTGGTGCGCAACCACTCCGCCGGAGCCTCGAGGTGAGCTATGCCATCGGATCGGTCCTGATCGTGCTCTATTTGTGGCTCAAGGCCGCCCATCTCATCTTCGTGATCTTCTGGGTCGCCGGCTTGTTCCTGCTGCCGCGCTTCTACGTCTACCACCAGGAATCGGTGCCGGGCTCGGACGAGGAGAAAAGGTGGATCGAGCGCGAGCGGAAGCTGCGCAGGATCATCATCACCCCGGCGATGATCCTCGTGTGGATCTTCGGCCTGCTGCTCGCTTACGCGATCCAGGCCTGGAGCCAATATTGGTTCCTCGCCAAGTTCGCGATCGTCGTCGCCCTCTCCGGCTATCACGGCTGGATGGTCGATTACGGCAAGAAGCTCGAAAAGGGCATCCGTCCGGTCAGCGGCCGGGGGCTCAGGATCATGAACGAGGTGCCCGGCGTCGCCGTCGCGATCATCGTCGTGCTGGTGATCGTCAAGCCGTTCTGACGGGCCCCACAGGCCGTCACCCCGGCGAAAGCCGGGGTCTCGTCGAGACACGCCGAGCCTTCCTGCACCGAGATCCCGGCCTTCGCCGGGGATGCCGGTCTCATCTTTCGCTCGCTTGACACCCCCCGGAGCGGAGCATAGGGCGGCGTCAGTCGTTGCCCCTGCCGTCCGTGCGGGTGTTCAAGCACCACATTCCCCAACGTTTCCGGCACCACGCCCGGATTCCGTATCTTCAAGAGTTTCCCAACATGCATCTCAACGACCTCAAGCAGAAAACCCCCGCCGAACTGGTCGCGATGGCCGAGGAATTGGGCATCGAGGGCGCCTCGACCCTGCGCAAGCAGGAGCTGATGTTCTCGATCCTCAAGGTCCGCGCCGATACCGGCAACGAGATCATGGGCCAGGGCACGATCGAGGTGCTGCAGGACGGCTTCGGCTTCCTGCGCTCGGCCGATTCCAACTATCTGGCCGGCCCCGACGACATTTACGTCTCGCCCAACCAGGTCCGCAAGTTCGGGCTTCGCACCGGCGACACGGTCGAGGGCGAGATCCGCGGCCCCAAGGAGGGCGAGCGCTATTTCTCTCTCGTCCGCGTCGTCCAGGTCAATTACGACGACCCCGACGCGGTCCGCCACCGCGTCAATTTCGACAACCTCACCCCGCTCTACCCCGACGAGAAGCTGACCCTCGACAGCGCCGACCCGACGATCAAGGACAAATCGGCCCGTGTGATCGACATCATCTCGCCCCAGGGCAAGGGCCAGCGCGCGCTGATCGTGTCGCCGCCGCGCACCGGCAAGACCGTGCTGCTCCAGAACATCGCCAAGGCGATCACCGACAACCATCCCGAGGTATTCCTGATCGTGCTGCTGATCGACGAGCGGCCCGAGGAGGTGACCGACATGCAGCGTTCGGTGAAGGGCGAGGTCGTCTCCTCGACCTTCGACGAGCCGGCCTCGCGCCACGTGCAGGTCGCCGAAATGGTGATCGAAAAGGCCAAGCGTCTGGTCGAACATGGCCGTGACGTCGTGATCCTGCTCGACTCGATCACCCGGCTCGGCCGCGCCTACAACACCGTGGTGCCGTCATCCGGCAAGGTGTTGACCGGCGGCGTCGACGCCAATGCGTTACAGCGGCCGAAGCGCTTCTTCGGCGCCGCGCGCAACATCGAGGAAGGCGGCTCGCTCACCATCATCGCAACCGCGCTGATCGATACCGGCAGCCGCATGGACGAAGTGATTTTCGAAGAGTTCAAGGGCACCGGCAATTCCGAACTGATCCTCGACCGCAAGGTGGCCGACAAGCGCACCTTCCCGGCGATCGACATCACCCGCTCCGGCACCCGCAAGGAAGAGCTGCTGACCGATCCGCAGCAGCTCAAGAAGATGTACATCCTGCGCCGCATCCTCAACCCGATGGGCACGATGGACGCGATCGACTTCCTGCTCGACAAGCTCCGCAACACCAAGAACAACGCGGAATTCTTCGAGAGCATGAATACGTAACCTGCAATCCGTCATCCTGAGGTGAAGGATGGCGGCCGAATGTAGGGCGTTGGCCGATCTCAGGCGGCCTTGCGCCGCGGGCTGCGCCGGGCCGCCGCCACTTTCTTG
>JAXDPI010000013.1:0-209037 GCA_034668465.1 Sphingomonadales bacterium | reverse complement strand
GCCGCAGGCCGGGCTGGTTGCCCGGACAAGCCGACCGACGTAGCCGGCGGCCTTCTCCGGGCGACCGCGACGCGGCGGGCCGCTTTTGGGCCAGGGCTACGTCCCTCGTCGGTCTCGATGCGTCAGCATCGCTCCCTCCTCGCTCCTTGCCCTGACCCAAAATCGGCTCCGTCACGACCGTTGCGGGTATTGAGTGCGGACCCTAGGCTCGCCCGGTGCATCCCAAGGTCTTCACAATCCCGCCGCATCGCGCCTTCGCCGACGCGCTCGCGGCCGGGCTGATCGCGCGCTTCGGCAGGGAGAAGACCGGCCTCGCCCAAGGGATCGTGCTCGTCCCCAACAACCGCGCCGCGCGCGCGATCCAGGACGCATTCGTGCGGCGCTCGGGGGGTGGGCTGCTGCTGCCGCGGCTGGTGCCGGTCGGCGATCCCGAGCTCGACGAGCGCATCGGCGGCATGCTCGAGCCGCTGGCCGGAGATCCCATCCCGCCGGCGGTCGAGCCGGCGCTGCGGCTGATGCTGCTCGCCAGGCTGGTGCAGATGCACCTCGGCGGCGACGCGGCCGAGGCGCTGCGGCTGGCGCAGGATCTGGCGCGCACCCTCGACCAGCTGCTGATCGAGGAGGTCGATCCGGCGCGGCTGGCCGATTTCGCCGCCGATCTGCCCGATCTGTCGCTCCACTGGCAGAAGTCGCTCGATCAGCTGCGCCTGATCCTGCTCGACTGGCCGCAGGTGCTGCGCGACCGCGGCCTGATCGATCTCGCCGACCGGCGGGGCCGGCTGCTCAATGCGGTGGCACGGCGCTGGCGCGACCAGGCCCCGTCCGGCTTCGTCTGCGCGGCCGGGATCACCGTCGGCGGGCCGGCGGTCGCGCGATTGCTGGGAATGGTCGCGCGGCTCGACGCCGGCATGGTGATCCTCCCCGCGCTCGACCTGGCATTGCCGGCGGAGGAATGGGAAGCGCTCGGGCCGCATGCGCCGGACGAGCAGGGCCGGCGCCGGCCCGGCATCGAGACCCACCCGCAATTCCACCTCAAGCTGCTGCTCGACCGGATGAGCGTTGGCCGCGGCGAAGTGGCGCTGTGGCGCCGCGGCGGCGGGCGCGATGCTCCGGCGGCGCGCAGCCGGGCGATCGCCAACGCGATGGCGCCGGCCCAGTTCACCCGCAAATGGCAAAAGCTGGCGCCGGTGGAGCGGCGGCTCTCCGGCGTGCGCGCGCTCGAGGCGGCCGACCCGGCCGGGGAGGCGCAGGCGATCGCGCTGGCGCTGCGCGAGGCGCTCGAGACGCCGGGGCGGACCGCGGCGCTGGTGACGCCGGACCGGACGCTGGCGCGGCGGGTCTCCGCCCATCTGAAGCGCTGGGGGGTCGAGGCCGACGACAGCGCCGGCCGGCCGCTGGCCCAGACGCCGCCGGGGACGCTGCTGCTCGCCGCGGCCGCTGCCGCCGCCGAGCGGTTCGCGCCGGTGCCGCTGCTCGCCTTGCTCAAGCATCCTTTGGTCATGGCCGGCCCGGCGCGGCTCGACTGGCTCGACGGCGTGCGCCGGCTCGACCTCGTCCTGCGCGGTCCGCGCCCGCCGGCGGGGCTCGCCGGGATCTCGGCCTGGCTCGCCGACCGCGGCGGCCGCGAAGCCAAGCAACGGGCCCTAGCGGCTGCGTGGTGGGCGGGGGTCGCGCCGTCGCTCGCCCCGCTGGAGGCGGCGTTCGCGGCGGAGGAAGGATTTGCCGATTTGCTCGCGGCGCTGCGCGAGGCGGTGTCGGGTCTGGCGGGCGACGCCGCCTGGTCGGGGCCCGCGGGGCGCGCGGCGGCGGAAATGCTCGCCGCGCTAGAGCTGGCGGCGGCGCAGGGGCCGGAGCGGGCCAGCGCCCGCCATCTGCCGGCAATGATCGAGCCGCTGATGGCGGCGGTGGCGGTGCGGCCGCCTTACGGCCAGCATCCGCGCCTCGCCATCTGGGGCCTGATCGAGGCGCGGCTCCAGCATGCCGACCTGATGGTGCTGGGCGGTTTGAACGAGGGCGTCTGGCCGGCGCTGCCCGCGCCCGACCCGTGGCTGGCGCCGCGGCTGCGCGGCGAATTGGGCCTGCCCTCGCTCGAGCGGCGGATCGGCCTTTCGGCGCACGATTTCGCCTGCGCGCTCGGCGCGCGCCAAGTGCTGGTGACGCGCGCGCGGCGCGATGCGCGCGCGCCGGCGATCGCCTCGCGCTTCTGGCTGAGGCTGGAAGCGATGACCGGCGGCGTCACGCGCGCGCCGCATTTGCGCAAATGGGCGGCGGCGATCGACCGGCCCGGCGGCTACCGGCCGGCCGCGCGGCCGGCCCCGTCGCCCGCGGCCGGCAAGCGCCCGAACCGGATCTCGGTGACCGAGGTCGACCGGCTCAAGGCCGATCCCTATGCCTTCTACGCGCGCAAGCTGCTGGGGCTGGTGGCGCTCGACCCGGTCGACGCCGATCCGACCGCGGCGTGGCGCGGCAGCGCGGTCCATGCGGTGCTCGAAGCCTGGATGAAGGAGGACGATTGCGATCCGGCCAGGCTGCGGGCGCGGGCCGAGGCCTTGCTCACCCGCCAGCAGGCGCACCCGTTGATGCGCGCGCTCTGGCAGCCGCGGCTGACCGAGGCGATCGACTTCATCGCCGCCGAGGTCGAGCGCAATCGCGCCGAAGGCCGCAGGCCGCTCGCCGCCGAAATCTGGGGCGAGATCGAGATCGCCGGCGTGGCGCTCGGCGGCAAGGCCGACCGGATCGACCGGATGGCGGACGCGGGCCTCGCCATCGTCGACTACAAGACCGGCACGCCGCCGAGCGGGCGGGCGGTGCGCGACGGCTATTCGCTGCAGCTCGGCCTGCTCGGCCTGATCGCCGACCGGGGCGGCTTCGCCGGGATCGAGGGCGCGGCGGCCTGCTTCGAATATTGGAGCCTGGCGCGCGACCGCGCGGGTGCGCTCGGCTATGTCAAGAGCCCGGTCGGCGGGCGCAGCGGGCTCGACGCGGCCGAATTCACCGCGCTGGCGGAGCGCAACTTCGCCGGGGCGGCGGCTTTATGGCTGACCGGCGATGCGCCCTTCACCGCCAAGCTCCACCCCGAATATGCGCCTTATGGCGACTACGACCAGCTGATGCGGCTCGACGAATGGTACGGCCGCGAGTGAGCGGGGCCTGTTCGGGCCCTAGGCGAGCGCGCGCCAGATACCGTAGCTGCTCGTCGCCGTCAGGACGATGCCGACCATGATCAGCAACATGCGGGCTGGAATGCGTCGCGCGGCATAGCCCCCGAAAGGCGCCGCGGCGACGCCGCCGATCAGCAGGCCGGCCATCGCCATCGTGAACGCCTCGAAGCCGAGCGCGACTAGGAACGTCGCCGAGATCGTCACCGAAAGGAAGAATTCGGCGGTGTTGACGGTGCCGATCACCTTGCGCGGATGCGCGCCCTGGACCAGCAGGTTGCTGGTGACGACCGGGCCCCAGCCGCCGCCGCCGGCGGCGTCGAGGAAGCCGCCGATGAAGCCCAGCGGCTCGACGATCCGGGGCTTCTTCTCCTGGTGTCCGTAACGGATGCCGCGCCACAGCAGATAGAGCCCGATGGCGATCAGATAGGCCAGGACGAACGGCCTTGCGCTGTCCATCGCCCATGTCAGCACGTAGGCGCCGAGCACGCCGCCGATGACGCCGGGAATGACGATTCGCCGGAACAGCTTCCAGTTCACGTTCTTGTGCAGCGTGTGGCTGATGCCGGATGCGCCGGTGGTGAACACTTCGACTGCGTGAACGCTCGCCGAGGCTGCCGCGGGATTGACGCCGATGGTGATCAGCAGGGTGCTCGAAATCACTCCGAACGCCATGCCGAGCGCGCCGTCGACGAGCTGGGCCGCGAATCCGACCAGGATGTAGGGCAGCAACTGGGCGAAGGTGGCGGCGTCGAAGTACAATTCAGGTGCTCCCGGCGGCCGCGTTCGACGCCCAACGCCCCCATAGCGCGCCGGTTCCCGCCTGCAAATGGCCGGTGCGGTGATTAAGAGATCGTAAACCTGATGGGCGGACAATACGGGGCCGGCCTGGTTGCAGGGCCGGCGCGTTCGAGAGTGCATGCGTGGAGACCATCTATTCCCTGTCCGGCGAGGTGCCGGCGGCGGATGCCGGCGCCGGGAGCGACGAGGCCGTCGCCCTGTGGCCCGGCGCGCTCACCTGCGGCAGCGTCCGGCGCGCCTGCTGGGTGCGGAAGATCAGCGCCGGCGGCGCGATCCTCGGCTGCGACCACGACCTCGAGCTTGGCGAGCGGCTCGAGCTCGAGCTGATGAGCGGCGAGCAATTGGCCGGACTGGTCGCCTGGCGCGACGGCGGCGAGGTCGGCCTCTCCTTCGACGAGCCGATCGACGTATTCGCGATCATCGCCCAGGACATCGTCAGCCAGCCCGGCGAGCGGCGGCGGATGCCGCGGGTCGAGCTGGCCTGCCCGGCGCTCATCGAGGCGGACGGCCGGACCGACTATGTGACGACGCGCGACGTCTCGCAGGGCGGGGTCAAGCTCGACGTGCCGTTCCCGCTCGCCGCCGATCAGAAGGTGATCGTGACGCTCGACGGCCTGCGGCCGGTCGAAGGCGTGGTGCGCTGGTCGGACGCGAGCGTCGCCGGCATCGCCTTCCTCCCCGAGCTGCAATGGCAGGAGCTGATGCTCTGGCTGAAGGACCGGCGCAAGGCCGCGTTCGACGCGGAGACCGCGCCGTTCGCGCCGGCGCCGGCCGCCGCCCCGGGCGACCCGCCGGCGGCGGGCGCGGGCGATGACGGGATCGAGCTGAACCTGCCGGCGCGGGTGCGCGAGGGGACGCGGCGCTGGTCGATCGATGTCGCCTCGATCACGACCCGCGCGGTCGCGTTCGATTCGTTTGCCGCGCTTCGCGTCGGCTCGCTGCTGTGGATCGTGCTGCCGGGGCTCGAGGGCTGGCCGGCGCGAATCGTCTCGGTCGAGGGCTACCGCTTCGCCTGCGAATTCACCCAGCCGCTCCATCCGGCGGTGCTCGAGCGGGTGCTGGCGCTGGCCAAAGCCGAAGCCTGAGGCCGCCTTTCCCGGCGGATCGGGCGTTGGAAAGCTGCGCTTGGCGCGTTATGGTCCTCATCCAACAGGATAAAGGGGGCGCGTTGATGCTGTCGCAGGCCGGAATCGTAAATCCAGCGGAAACGGGCGCCGAGCCGCGATCGGAGGCCGCGCCGCCGCCGTTCCGGGCGCCGCACGGCCATGTCGACAATTTTCTGCCCGAAGATCTCGCGCGGGACATGCGCGCCGCGATCGACCGCCATTTCGCCGAGCCCTACAAGCAGACCGGCGAGCACCAGGTCTGGAATTATTGGTACGTGCCCGACATGTACACGTTCCTGCGGACCTCGCCCGACAAGGTGATTCCGCGCGAGCTGGTCGAGCGCTTCCATAATGCGCTGACCGCCTGGGCCTGGCAGACGCTCGGCCTCGGCTACGTCACCGCGCCCTATCTCAGCCTCTACGTCGACGGCTGCTCGCAATCGATCCACAACGACGCGACCAACGGCCGCTTCGGCTACGTCTATTCGCTGACCTGGGACCGGCGCGAGACCAAAGGCGGCGAGACCATCGTCTATCATGAGGGCGATCTCTACCGCTCGATGCTGACGAAGATGACCGGCGGCCGCGGCGGGCTCTACGAAATGATCGAGTCGCGCTTCAACCGGCTCGCCATTTTCGACGACCGCATGCCGCACGGCGTCAACCGGATCGAGGGATCGATGAATCCGGTCCACGGCCGGCTCGTCCTGCACGGCCATATCAGCGAGACCGGGCCGGGCATCAAAGGCCCGCTCGATCCTTCCCAGGTCGGGCCGCCGGTCGAGGATGCGGCCAACGAAGCGCTGTCCGCCTTCAAGATGAGCTGCGACCCGCACGGGCCGGTCGTCGTCCGGCTGACGATCAACCCCGCCGGCGGCGTCGACGACGCGCGGCTGGTGCTCGATCGGCTCGCCTTTCCCGACGGCGCTTCGACCGACGGCATGGCCGACGCCATCCTGGCCGCCGCGCGCCGGGCGACCTTTCCCGCCGCCGACGCGCCCACCGACGCGATCGTGCCCGTCCTGGTCGGCGGGCCGCTGCCGTGGATGAACAAGCAGAGCCAGACTTGAACTCGATCAGGTTGAATCGTCACCCCGGACTTGATCCGGGGTCTATCTTCTTCGGGGTCAGAGCCGCCAAGAAGGTGGATGCCGGATCAAGTCCGGCATGACGAGGAGAAACGGGCGGCCTGATCGAATCCGAGTCTAGGCCTTGCCGTCCTTGCGCGAGCGGTTGGCGTAGAGCAAGGCGGCGACCAGAGCCGCCGAGCCGATGCCGATCGCGGCGCCGGTGACGAGGGTGCGGGTGCGGCTCGACCCGGCTTCCTTCGACTGCTTTGCCGCCTTCGCCGCCGTCGCGGCCTCGCCGGCAGGCGGATCGACCGGGGCGTCGTCGGGATAGGAAGGTTTGCTGGGCATCGTTCCTCGCCGGAAATTCGCTTCAGAACCTCGTCCTTAGCCGCTTTGGCGCGGATGTGAAGCCGCGGCGGTCAGCGATGGCGGCCGCGCCCGCAGCGCGCCGGATCGGTCCAGTTGCCGCCGCCATTGTCGGTGTCGGTAATGCCGCGGCAGCGCCCGGTCCGCCGGCCGCGGCCGTTGCCCCGCGGGTCGGCGTTGCCGCCCGAATCGCCGTCGGTGAAGCCGCTGCGCCGCCGGCCGCGACCTTGCCCGGCCGGATCGGCATTGGCGCCGCGATCGCTGTCGGTGACCGAACGCCCGCGTCCGGCCGGATCGGCGTTCGGCCCGCTGTCGCTGTCGGTGATGCCGCGGCCGCGCCCGGCGGGATCCGAATTCGGGCCGCTGTCCGAATCGGTGATGCCGCGGCCGCCGCCGGCCGGATCGGCATTGCGCCCGCTATCCGAGTCGGTGAGCTGCAGCGCCCGCGCCGGCCCGCCGATAATGGTCAGCGCCGCGCCGGCGACGATCGCGCCGCCCGCGACGCGCCCGAGGAACGAGCGTCGGCTCAGCTTGCGCGTCGGCTTCATCATCGCTCTCCCAAGGGCGGCCGCAGCCTATCCGGAGCGGGCGCGCTGTCAAGAACGCCGCCGGCGCGGTATCAGGGCGATCGAGGAGGCGCGTGCCCGTGAGTTGTTCCGGATTTGCCCTGTTCGAGACGGCGATCGGCCGCTGCGGGCTCGCCTGGGGCCCCGACGGGCTGGCCGGCGTCCAGCTGCCCGAGGCGAGCGTCGCGGTGACGATGGCGCGGCTGTGGCGGCGCTTCCCCGGCCGGGAGAGCGCGGCGTCGCCGCCGGACGCGGCCCAGGCGATCGCGCGGATCACCGCCTTCCTCGCCGGCGCGCCCGACGATTTCCTCGACCTCGAGCTCGATTTCGCCGGAGTCGGCGAATGGGACCGCTCGGTCTACGCGGCGGCGCGCGCCATCCCGGCGGGGACGACCATCACCTACGGCGCGCTCGCGGCGCGGCTCGGCGACCCGGCCCAGGCGCGGGCGGTCGGCCAGGCGCTCGCGCGCAATCCCTGGCCGATCCTCGTGCCCTGCCACCGGATCACGGCGGCCGAGGGCCGCACCGGCGGCTTCTCCGCGCCGGGCGGCACGGCCACCAAGCTGAAGCTGCTCGAGATCGAGGGCGCGCTGGCGGCGGAGACCTTGCCGTTGTTCAGGCCGTCAGGCTGAACTTCACCGGTTTTGGCGCCCTGACCGCCGACTCTTGAACTCCAGGCCCTCGTGTATTATGTGAATAATACACCGGCCCTTATGGCCGCGAGGAGGACGAGATGAACTTCATGAGCAGAATCGAAGCCCGCGACTGGATGATCGCGGTCGGCGCTTTTATCATGGGCGCGTGGATTTTCTAGACCGCGCGGCGGTGCCGCAGGCGTGACGGCCGTCACGCGGCGCGCGCGATCGCGGCGTTAGACAGGCTCCTCGCCGGCGCTTTGGCCGGCCCAGAGGGGAGCGGGCCGATGGTAGCGACAGAAGAAGCGGTGCAGTCTTTGGCAGCGCTTTCGCGCAAGGCGGAAGTCATCATTACGTTGCAGGCGTTCACCGCGCGGAGTCTCACCGCGAATCCGCCGGCGGACGGCGAATCGCTGGGCGAAAATATCGGCGTCGGTGACCGAAACCTTGACCGGTTCGTCCGACCGTGGATCAACAAGCGTTTCCGGGTGCCCGACGGCAAGCCTCGAATCCCCCCGGGGGCGATCACCGGCAAGACCACATTCAAGCAATTGTGCGATCTGGCGGGAGCATAGCCATGACTCTGTCATCCGCGAAGAGGCCCAGGCTTGCCCTGGCAATGGCGGCGTCGGCGCTGGTCGTCTCCACCCCGGCGCTGGCCTGCACCACCGCCGAATTCAAATGCACCCTGCAGGCGGACGCCGTGCCCACCGACCAGCCCTGGACCGAGCCGGCGCGCGCCTCCTACACGATCAACACCAAAGGGCCGGACACGTTCGCCGTGGATGTGGCAGGGCAAGGGGTGTTCGACCTCGGTCACCCTTTCTTCGGCGTTGCCGAACTCGCCTGGCACCGCAACAGTCAGGCCGACAAGCGGCAGAACAACTTGCAGGCGGCGGCGGGCCTGCATCTCGAGCTCGACAATACGCCCGCCGACGGACCGATCCGGGATGCATCGCGCCTGTGGTCGCTCTATGTGGACGGCCGCTTGTCCTACAACCGCAAGGCGGTCTACGCCGACCCGACCACGGCGGCCTGCCAGGCCAATCCCAGCGCCGCGACCTGCCATACGCAGCATGTCGAAAGCTGGCGGGCGACGCTTGATGTGTCGCCGCACATCCCGGGCTTCGAAAGCGCGCGGCGATTCACCTTGCCGGGACCCGGCGGATCCACGCCGGGTGAGTTTGAGGGGCCGCCGATCGCCTACAGCTTCGGCACGATCGCCACGCTCTTCCACGACGACATTCTCGACAACAAGGTGAATCCGGCCACGGGCACGGCCATTTCGGGCAGCGTGACGGGCCTCAAGGGGACGGCTGGCTTGGCCTTGTCGCCGCGTTTTGCCAATTATCGCATCAATGTCCGGGCGAATCTGCAGTTGATCCGCGCATTGTCGCGCTCGGCCGGCCGCAGGGACGATTTCGACGGTTTCTCGCACCTGTTCACAGCCTCGCTCGAATACGACTTTGGCGATCGAAGCTTGGTGCCCGGACGGCGATGGTTTCGTCCTTCGCTCGGCATCACCTACACCGATGGCTCGGATCCGCTCGCGGGTCGGGCGGACCAGAGCACGCTCATGTTCGGATTGCGTCTGTCCTATCGCTAGGCGGCGGGGCGGCGGGATGGATGACTGGCGGTCCTTTCGCCGCTAGCGTTCGGGCCGATGCCCAATCGCCTCCGCCCCCTAGCCCTGCTCGCCGACGCCCAGCTTCGCGCCTCGCATCCGCGCGACCATGCGGCCCTCTCGGCCTCGGCCGGCACCGGCAAGACCCACGTCCTGACCGCCCGCGTCCTGCGCCTGCTCCTCTCCGGCGTCGATCCGGCCTCGATCCTCTGCCTGACCTTCACCAAGGCCGGCGCGGCCGAGATGGCGGGGCGGCTGCATGCGCGGCTCGCTTATTGGGTCCGCCTGAAGGAGGCGGATCTCGGCCATGAGCTGACGATGCTCGGCGAGGATCCCGGCCCCGAGACGCGTGAGCGCGCCCGTATCCTCTTCGCCCGCGTCCTCGAATCGCCGGGCGGGGGCCTGCGCATCCAGACCATCCACGCCTTCGCCCAGAGCCTGCTCGCCGCCTTTCCCTCCGAGGCCGGGCTGGCGCCGGGCTTCCGCCCGCTCGAGGGGCGCGAGGAGCAGCTGCTGGCGCGCGCGACGCTCGCCGACTTGCTGGTCCGCGCCGAGGGCGAGGGCGATCTCGGCCTGATCCGCGATCTCCAGGCGCTGAGCCTGAGGCTGGGCGAAAGCGGGGCGGAGCGCTTCCTCAAGGCCTGCGCGGCCGCCCCCCAGGCGATGGCCTGGCTCGGCCCGCGCCAGGGGATCGAGGCGCGGCTGCGGCGCGGCTTCGGCCTGCCGCTCGGCGACATCGGCGAGGCGATCGCCCGCGAATGCGCGGCGTTCGACCTGGCAACGGTGAACGCCATCGGCGCGGCCAATCGCGCCTGGGGCACGGCGACCGGGCTGCAATGCTGCGACGCGATCGCCGCCTGGCTCGCGCAAGACGGCGCCGGGCGAGGCGCGCGCCTCGACACGCTCGCCGGAATCGTGCTCACCCGGACCGGCGACCCGCGCAAAATTCCTCCCGGCCTGCTCAAGGCCGCGCCCGATTACGAGGCGCTCGCGGGGCGGCTCGCCGAAAGCTGCCGGCGGCTGCTGAATATGGCGCGGCTGGCGGCGCTGACGGCGGCGCTCGGCGCGGGGCTGCGCGCCGGCCAGGCGTTCGCGCTCGCTTATGCCGACGCCAAGCGCGCCTCGGGCGCGGTCGATTTCGACGATCTGATCGCCCGCGCCGAGGCGTTGCTGCTGACCCCCGGCATGGGCGATTGGGTGCGCTACAAGCTCGACCGGCAGACCGACCATATCCTGGTCGACGAGGCGCAGGACACCAACGAGCGGCAGTGGAACATCGTCCGTGCGCTCGCCGGCGAGTATTTCGCCGGGGAAGGCGCCTCCCCCCGTCACCGGACGATCTTCACCGTCGGCGACTACAAGCAGGCGATCTTCGGCTTCCAGGGCACCGATCCGGCGAGCTTCGACGTCGCCCGCGCCTGGTTCGCGCGCGAGGCGCGGGCGATCGAACGCGACTTCCTCGATCTGTCGATGGACCGCAGCTTCCGCTCGTCGCCGCCGATTTTGGCCGTGGTCGACCAGGTGATCGGCGATCTCGGCCACGAAGCGTTCGGCCTGCCGCGGCGGCCCAACCCGCACGAAAGCCACCACGCCGGGCGCCCCGGCTCGGTGACGCTTTGGCTGCCCTTTTCCGACGAGAGCGGGTTGGACGAGGAGGCGGGCGAGGAGGGGTGGATCAGCGACGCCACCCGGCGCTACGCGGCGCGGCTGGCGCGGCAGGTGCGGCAGTGGCTCGACGCGCCGTTCCAGGTCGAAAGCCGCGGCCGGGCGCTCAGGCCCGAGGACATCCTCATCCTGGTCCGACGGCGCGGCGAATTGGCCGCCCTGCTGGTCGCGCGGCTCCATGCCGAGGGCGTGCCGGTGGCCGGGGTGGACCGGCTTTTGCTCTCCGCCCCGCTGGCGGTTCAGGACCTGCTCGCCGCCGCCCGCTTCGCGGCGCAGCCGCTCGACGACCTCAATCTCGCGAGCCTGCTGGTCTCCCCTCTGTTCGGCTGGAGCCAGGACGATTTGTTCGAGGCCGCGTTCGGCCGCGAGGGCGCGCTCTGGCCGCATATCCGCTCGCGGGCGCCCGCCAAAACCCTGGAAGCCCTGCACGCGATCCTCGCCATGGCCGATTATGCGACGCCGCATATTTTCTTCGAGACGATCCTCTCCGGTCCGCTCGACGGCCGCCGCAAATTGCTCGAGCGGCTCGGCACGGAGGCGCGCGACCCGATCGAGGAGCTGCTGTCCTCGGCGCTGGCGTTCGAGAGCGAGGCGGCGGCGTCGCTCGAGGCGTTCCTCGACTGGTTCGCGCGCGGCGACGTCGAGATCGTCCGCGATCCTTCCGCGCCGCTCGACGCGGTCAGGGTGATGACGGTGCACGGCGCCAAGGGGCTGCAATCGCCGGTGGTGATATTGGCGGATGCCTGCGCCAATCCGGACAATGCCGGCCCGGGCGGGGCGATCGCTGCGCTCCTGCTCGAGGAAGGGGCGCCGGCGGTGCCGGCCTTCCGGCCGCGCAAGGACGAGCTGGCCGAGCCGATCGGGAGCCAGATCGAACAGCAGGACCGGCTCGACCGCGAGGAGCATTGGCGGCTGCTCTACGTCGCTTTGACCCGGGCCGAGGAGCGGCTCTATATCGGCGGCGCGCTGGGCGTGCGCGACCGCGGCGGGCCGGCCGAGGCGAGCTGGTACCGCGCCGTCGACACCGCCCTGGACGGGCTCGGCGCCGCCTGGCGCGATGCGCCGCTCTGGGGCCGGGAGAAGCGTTACGGCGCGCTCGAAACGGCCGCGAAGAGCGCTCAAAAGCCACCTGGAAGACAATCCTTCCTTCCCGAATGGCTGCACCGCCCGGCACCCGAGGAGGAGCGGCCGCCGCGCCCGCTGGCGCCGTCGTCGCTGGGCGAGGACGACGTCGCCGATCCGCCGCCGGGGCCCGGGCAGCGCCAGGCGGCGCTGCGCGGCCGGTTGCTCCACGCCTTGTTCGAGCGGCTGCCCGGCGCGGCGCCCGAGCGGCGCGAGGCGCTGGCGCAGGCCTGGCTCGCCCAGGCGGCCGGCGTCGAGGATCCGGCCCTGCGCGCCGCGCTCGCCGGCGATGCCTGCCGGATCATCGCCGATCCCGATTTCGCCGATTTGTTCGGGCCCGGCGCGCTTGCCGAGGCGCCGATCGCCGCGGTGGTGGCCGGCGGCGCGGTCGTCTCGGGCATCGTCGACCGCCTGCTGGTGCAGGGCGACCGCGTGCTGATCGCCGACTTCAAGACCGGGCGCCGCGTACCGCCGGCGATCGCCGACATCCCCGCCGCCCATTTGCGCCAGATGGCCGCCTATCGCGCTGCGCTGCGGGTGATCTTCCCCGACCGCCCGGTCGAAGCGGCCCTGCTCTACACCGCCGGGCCGGTGCTGCATCGGCTTCCCGACGCGCTGCTGGACGGCCACGCGCCTCTCACTGGTTGAGCGCGCGCGCGGCGCACCCTACATGATGTGAAAGCCAGCTCAGGAGATTCCCATGGCCACCAAGTCCGTCACCGATTCCTCTTTCCAGGCCGACGTGATCGAAGCGTCCGGACCGGTGCTCGTCGATTTCTGGGCGGAATGGTGCGGCCCGTGCCGGATGATCGCGCCGGCGCTCGAGGAACTGAGCGCCGAGCTCGGCGACCGGGTAGAGATCGTCAAATTGAACATCGACGACAATCCCGAGGCGCCCGGCAAATACGGCGTGCGCGGCATCCCGACGATGATCCTGTTCAGGAACGGCGCCCCCGCCGCGACCAAGGTCGGCGCCGAGCCCAAGAGCCGGATACAGGCCTGGCTCGAAAGCGCGCTGGACGGCGGCCTCGCGCAAGCCGCGGGCGAAGACAAAATAACGGTCCCCAAGTCCGCCTGAGCGGGGGGCATCTTCATGGGGGCGGGATTCGTGCGGATCTCTACGGACGCCAGCTTCGAGCGCGACGTGCTGCGCTCGGGCCGCCTGGTCCTGGTCGCGTTCGGCGCGTCCTGGTGCGGACCTTGCCGGCTGCTCGCCCCGGGGCTGCGCGCGCTTGCCTCCACCCAGAAGGATCGCCTGATGGTCACCAAGCTCGACCCGGAGGCCAATCCCGCGACGGCGGACCTTTACGGGGTCGAGACCTATCCCACCTGCATCTTGTTCAAAGCCGGCGAGGAGGTCGAGCGGCTCGACGGCTATATGCCGCTGCGCAAGATCGAGGCCAGGCTGCGGCCCTATCTGGACGCCGCCTAGCGCCGGGTCATTGCTGACCCACCGCGTCATCGCGAGGAGCGTAGCGACGAAGCAATCTAGACGCATGCGCCCGTACTGGATTGCTTCGCTTCGCTCGCAATGACGTCACTCGGGAGGCTCGGTCCCATCCAGCCCTCTGGTATCGGGCCCGATTTTTCAACGCGCCGGCTCATGAAAGCATGGACCTTCGCGCCTCGCGCCCCTATGTCGCACCCGATGGAATTGCTGCTGATCCTGTCGGCGATGCTGAGCGCGATCACGGGCGCCTTTTCGGGCGTGCGTGCGCCGGACGCGCGGCCTTTGCACGCCGCGGCGGCCCGCGCCGAGGCGCCGTGCCCGGACCTGCGCGTCCGTGCGGTGCGGCGCGAGGCGGCGATTCCCGACCAGGGCCGGCGGATCGCCGCGGTTTTCGCCGCGCCCGCGTTCGAGCTCAAGGCGGCGATTCCCCTCTATGCGGATCGACTGATCGAGTAGCGCCTTCGCGCGTTTCCCGTTTCGTATAGCTCAGCTCCGGCCGGCGGCCGGGGCGCACTCATTCAAGATCAGGATTCCGACATGTTTGGTGGATTTGCCAAAACCATATTCGGCTCGTCGAACGACCGCTACGTGCGCTCGCTGCGCAAGACGGTCGACAAGATCAACGCGCTCGAGCCGGGCATCCACGCGCTCGGCGACGACGAGCTCAAGGGCCAGACCGCGCGCCTGAAGGCACGGCTCGAAGCGGGCGAGACGCTCGACGACCTCCTTCCCGAAGCGTTCGCGACGGTGCGCGAGGCGGCCCAGCGCACATTGGGGCAGAGGCATTACGACGTCCAGCTGATCGGCGGCATCGTCCTCCACCGCGGCGAGATCGCCGAGATGCGCACCGGCGAGGGCAAAACCCTGGTCGCGACGCTCGCCGTCTATCTCAACGCGCTCGAAGGCAAGGGCGTCCACGTCGTCACCGTCAACGATTATCTCGCCAAGCGCGACGCCGAATGGATGGGGCAGATCTACACCTTCCTCGGCCTCACGGTCGGCGTGATCGTCCCCAATCTGACCGATTTCCAGCGCCGCGACGCCTATCATTCGGACATCACCTACGGCACCAACAACGAGCTCGGCTTCGATTATCTGCGCGACAACATGAAGTTCGAGCGGGCGCAGATGGTCCAGCGGCCGTTCAATTTCGGCATCGTCGACGAGGTCGATTCGATCCTGATCGACGAGGCGCGCACGCCGCTCATCATCTCCGGCCCGACCGACGACAAGTCGGAGCTGTACATTTCGCTCGACCGGATCGTGAAGGAGGTCCCGCCCGAGGATTACGAATATGACGAGAAGGACAAGCGCGTCGTCCTGACCGAGGACGGCACCGAGCGGATGGAGCGGCTCCTCGAGGCCGACGGCCTGCTGGTCGGCTCGAACCTCTACGACTACGAGAACACCCAGGTCGTCCATCATCTCAACCAGGCGCTCAAGGCGAACGTCGCGTTCAAGCGCGACATCGACTATATCGTCAAGGAGGGCAAGGTGATCATCATCGACCCGTTCACCGGGCGGATGATGGACGGCCGGCGCTGGTCCGACGGCCTCCACCAGGCGGTCGAGGCCAAGGAGGGAGTCGAGATCGAGCCCGAGAACCAGACCCTCGCCTCGATCACCTTCCAGAATTATTTCCGCATGTATCCCAAGCTGTCGGGGATGACCGGCACCGCCGCGACCGAAGCGGCCGAATTCTACGACATCTACAAGATGAACGTGGTCTCGATCCCGACCCACATGCCGGTATGCCGCAGCGACGACGACGACGAATTCTACAAGAACCAGGAAGACAAGTTCGCCGCGATCACCGAGGGGATCAAGGCCAAGAAGGAGATCGGCCAGCCGATCCTGGTCGGCACCGTCTCGATCGAGAAATCGGAGCTGCTCTCCGCCCATCTCAAGGCGGCGAAGGTCAAGCACGAGGTGCTGAACGCCCGCTTCCACGAACAGGAGGCGCATATCGTCGCCCAGGCCGGCCGCATGGGCGCGGTCACGATCGCCACCAACATGGCCGGCCGCGGCACCGACATCCAGCTCGGCGGCAATGTCGAGTTCCGGATCAACGACGAGCTCAAGGACATCGAGCCCGGACCGGCCCGCGACAAGGCCGAGGAGAAGATCCGCCGCGAGGTCGCCGAGGAAAAGGACCAGGTGATCGCCGCCGGCGGCCTGTTCGTGCTCGGCACCGAGCGCCACGAGAGCCGCCGCATCGACAATCAGCTGCGCGGCCGCGCCGGCCGCCAGGGCGATCCCGGCCTGTCGCGCTTCTACCTCAGCCTCGACGACGATCTCTTACGCATCTTCGGCCCGCAGACCATGTTCGCCCGGCTGATGAACAAGAATCTCGCCGACGGCGAGGCGATCATCAGCCCATGGATCTCCAAGGCGATCGAGACCGCGCAGAAGAAGGTCGAGGCGCGCAATTACGACATCCGCAAGCAGGTCGTCGAATATGACGACGTGATGAACGACCAGCGCAAGGTGATCTACGAGCAGCGCGCCGACATCATGGACGCCGCCACGATCGGCGACGTCGTCCAGGACATGCGGACCGAGACGGTCAACTCTATCGTCGGCGAGGCGATCCCGCCCAATTCCTATCCCGAGCAATGGGACATCGAATTGCTCAAGCAGCGGATCGAAAGCGTGTTCGACCTCACCCCGCCGTTCGACGACTGGGTCAAGGAGGAAGCGGTCGAGCCCGAGATGTTCGTCGAGCGGGTCCAGGCGCTCGCCGACGCACAGATCGAGGAGAAGGCGCGCGAGATCCCGCTCGAAAGCTGGATCCAGGTCGAAAAGGAAATCCTGCTCCAGTCGCTCGACCATCACTGGAAGGAGCATCTCTCGATGCTCGACGCCTTACGCCAGGTCGTCCACCTACGCGCCTACGCCCAGAAGAAGCCGATCGACGAATATAAGCACGAGGCCTTCTCGATGTTCGAGCGGATGCTGACCCTGATCCGCGAGGACGTGACGCGGACGCTGGCGCTGGCCCAGTTCAGCATGACGCCGCAGGACCTGCCGGTCATGCCCGACTTCCTCACCACCCATATCGACCCGTTCACCGGCGACGACGACACGTACGACATCGACGCCGGGACCGGCGCGATCCTCTCCCGCCTCCCCCCGCTCCAGACCGCGGCGCCGGAATATCTGCCGGCGATGGGCGGCGACGTGATGGCGCCGGCGAGCCGCAACGCGCCCTGTCCCTGCGGCTCGGGCCGCAAGTACAAGCACTGCCACGGCGCGACGGCCTGAGGCGTCAGGCGAGCTTCATCCCTTCGCGGCTCATCGCTGCCGTCAGCTTCGCGTTCTGCTCTTCGGTGAGGCCGGCGCGGAAGGCGGGAAAGACCTGCTCCTCCTCCATCCGCATATGCTCCTCGAGCAGCGCGCGGAAGGCGCGGACGCGCTCGAGCCAGGCGGGGCCGGCCTTGGGCATGTTGTCGAGCTCGTAGAGATAGGTCTTGATGTAGCCATGCTCGGCGTTGAGCGCGTCGGCGTCGTGCGCCTGATTGGCCTCGCGGAGCGCGGGATAGACGACGTTCTCCTCTTCGAGCGCGTGCTTGCCGAGCGCGTTCCTGATCCGGGTGAGCGTATGGGCGCGGATCCAGGTCTGCTCGTCGCCGGTCGCTTCGAGCTTGTCGAACAAAGCGAGGACCGCTTGATGCTCGGCGGCCAGCGCGTCGACCCAGTCGCCGGTCGCGGCGAGGCTCTGGACGACAAGCTTGCGCCCGTAATTGGCGGCCATGCCGGCCGCGGCGCCGGCGACGGCCGCGGCGGCGATGAAGCCCGCGCTGCCGCCGCCCCAGGGCGAGGAGGCGCGGGCGCCCGTGCTCTTATCGCTGGCCGATTTTGAACGGGACCTGATCGCCATTTGTGCCTCCTTTTGAGTTGCTTGTGCCAACCGACGGCCGCGCCGCCGGTTCCTCCCCGGACGCCGCAATTCACCTCGCATTTCGTTCATGCTAAGGCTGAGCCGTGGGGGTGCGCAGTTGGTCGACGTCTTCATCTCTTACTCGCGGACGAACCAGCCGGTGGTGCGGCAGCTCGCCGACGCGGTGAAGCGCACGGGCTACAGCGTGTGGTGGGACGACGAGCTGCCGCCGCATTTGTCCTATGGCGACGTCATCACCGAGAAGATCGGCGCGGCCAAGGCGGCGATCGTAGTTTGGTCTAAGGACGCCGCCGCCTCCGAATGGGTCCGCGCCGAAGCCGACGTCGCGCGCAACCAGAAGAAGCTGATCCAGACCTCGATCGACGAGCGCATGCCGCCGATGCCGTTCAACCAGATCCAGTTCGCCCAAATCGGCGACTGGGCGGGCGAGGACGATCATCCCGGCTGGCTCAAGGTCAAGGCGAGCCTCACCGCTTTGTGCGGGCCCGGCGAGGGTCGCGCGCCGATGCCGCCGCCCGCCGCGCCGAGGGTCCCGCGCCAACCTGTCCTAACCACACCGCCGACGGTCGGCGGCGCGCGGCTGGTGCCGCTGTTGCTCGGCCTGTTGATCCTCGCGGTCGCGGTCGTCGGTTACCTGATCGGGTCGCGCGGCAATGACGGTGCGGCGCTGGCCGCCGACAAGAGAGAGGCGGGGTCGCTCAATCCCGACTCCGCGCGGCAGCGTTACTGCATGGACGAGGGTGACCGCGTCGCATGCGACAAAGTGCGCCGCGCCTACGGCGGCTGACGGCCCCGGCTTCGGGTGGAGGAAGAAGTGGCTCCCCGGGACCGATTAACTTTCATCGCCTTAACTCCCTGCTTTTCTTTATATATTTTTCGGGGCATGTGGGGGCAGTGCCCCCATCGGTGCCCCCGGCAGACTCAAATTCTCGGTTCAGACACGGGCTGGCGCGCCTTCCACCCCACGATTTCCGACCGCGGCCAGCGCACCGCCTGGGGGCCGACCTGCTTCGGCCGCGGGAAGGTGCCGCCAGCGATTCGCCGGTAGATCGTCGATCGGCTGAGCCCGCACTCAGCTTCGACTTGGCGGCGTGTCAGCAGAGGATCCTCTGCCACGGCCTGCAGCTCGCGCCGGCGGCGGGTTTCGGGGGACATGGCGGTCTGTGCGATCATGGTCGGTTCCTCGTTCGGGGCTAAAGGGGGAGTTCGGGCTGGCGGCGATCGGGCGTCGGCGCCGGCGCCGCAGCCTTCTCGGCCGCGAAGCGGTCGGCCTCGTCGGCCACCGCCTGCCAGGCTCGGCCGAGCCCGCCGTTGGCGGAGATCTCGGCCAAGGTGGTTCGCCAGAGGCGCGCGCGGAGATCGGGCAGGAGCTTGAACCAATGGGGCCTGCAGCCCCACCAAGCTTGCGTTGCGTAGCGCTTGCACCCGGGCCAGCGACATAGTGGTCGCTGGGCGTTGCCGCGCCGGCAGATGAAGATTCCGACGCCCGCGCGACTCATGGCCGCTCCTCGAGCCCGCCGGCGCAGCTCGGCCTCGACAGGTAGCGGCTCATATCTCGCTTGATCCCGTGACGGGCGAGCGCTCTCGTGAGGCCGCGGGGATACCGCTTGCCGTCTAAGCCACAGATGCTCCGCTCCAGGAGATAGCTTTCGGCGGGGGTGAGCTCGCGGGCGCGGCCGATCTCGGTCAGGCGATCGAGTTCATATTGCGCGCGCGTCGCCGCCGCACGATCGAGGACGTTCACGTCCATCATGCCAGCCCGTAGAGATGGCGAAGGCGGCGGATCGTGACGCGCTGACTCGCGTTCCACGGCCCGAACAGTGGGATCGACAGCTCGGGACGGCCGCGCATATCCGGGTATTGGAGGCCAGCGACATCGCAGATTTCTCGGGCGATGACGCTCGCGACGCTGTACGCCTCGATCGGTATCTGATCGAAGCGGTTGGGGTCGCGGGCCACGTTGGCCGCAAGCTGAGCGGCGAAGCCGAGCGTCCCGACGTGCACGAGCTCGGGCATGGCGTACCTCATAGGTTGGTGCTCCTCGGCAGGGATACGATGACGGGAAGACAGACCTCGGGCGCGCTTGGGTGAGCGGTGCCGCGGCGCTCCGCCTCGAGCCAGATCCGAACAACGGGCGGCAGGCGCGCGGCGCCGGCGGCGATCGCGGCGGCGCGGACATGGTCGCGGGCCCAAACCTCGCGCCAGCTCAACATTCGATCGGCCCTTCCATGCGATAGACCACCGATCTCCCGGTGTCGGTGAGCGTCATCATGTTTCGGCCGCGACCGTTTTGCGGGGACACACGCTTCACGAGGCCCGCGGTCACGAGCTGGTCGGCAAGAACTTTCCAAGGCCCTAGGGAGCGGACCCAAACAGGGCCGGCAGCTAGTTTCTTCAAGACGATCGATTCTGGGATCGAAGGTTTGAAGCGGACTGATCGAGGGTTGCCGGCCATCAGATCCCCGCCAGGCTTGAGCCGCAGCCGGAAAATTCCGGCGCCGGCCTGGTGATCGGGCGGACCTCGACAATCCCCTGGCCCGCCGCGACCCTGCGCAGCTGCTCGAGGAACTCTTCCGAGAACGCGAGGACATTCACTTCCCGCGGTCGCGTGCCGCGCTTCGCGAGCGGATCGGGCGGCCGCGGCAGCGCGCCGTGGCGGACGAGCACCTCGTTCTCTTGGGGGTCGCGAGCCCTTGCGGGCGCCGGCGCCGGCGGGGGAGGGCGCAGCACCAGGTTTGTTGCACGCCTCGCGGTCGCCGAAGGCACGGGCGGAGGTTCGGCCGGTTTCGCCACCACCAAGGGCGTCAGCGCTGGCGGTGCGGGACGCGGAGGTGCGACCGGCGCCGGCTTGGGCTCGGGGCGGGGTACCGCCGCGACCGCGATCGCCGGGCGAGCTGCGCGCTTCGGCGAGGCGCGGATCGGCTTCGGCATTTCTTGCCCGTCGGCCGCCAGCACATCCGCGATCGCACGCGCATACTTGTAGGCGACCGCAGTGCTCATGCCCGCCAGAGGGGCAGCGTCCTTGACCGGCAACCGCTGGTCGACCAGCAGCGCGCGCAGCTTGGCGATCTCCTCGTCGCTCTTCTTCAGCGGGTGAGCTGAAATCGTCTCGAGGCGGTTCCCGTCGAGATCGCAGCCGGGCATAGCGACGCCGACCGATTTGAGCCGTCGCACCAGGTCGGCGCGGATGATCCGGACGCTCTGCTGGCCGACGCCCGACTTTCGTCCTGCCAGGATGATCCCGAAGCCCTGCAAGAGCAGGCTCTCCACATTGCGGCGATGCTCGGTCGTCAGGCGGACGCCGGAATAGGGCTGACCGTCATTGCGCGCCGGCAGGGGCTCAGCACCGGCGACCGCGAGCTCGCGCTCGTAGGCTCGACGCTCGCGGCTCGCCACGCTTGCCGTGACGCCCGCCTCCAGCTGGATCTCGACCCCCTTTTTTCCCTGACGCATCAGCTCGCGCAGCCGTTCAATGCCCGCCGGCGTGATCGATCCGCGCTCGGTGCGCTCGGCCGGCGCGAAGCCGCGGCGCTCGCACAGGGCGATCAGCACGGCATTTTGCGCCGACGTCGCGCTGCAGCCGGCCGCGGCGCCGATATCCGTCCAAGCGATGTTGCCGCGCTCGTAGAGCTCGATCGCGCGCTCGAGCTGCTCGCCCGAGCAATTGCCGGCGGCGGCGTTTCGCCAGTTTTTCGGCCCGCGCAGGCCCATGCCGTTCGCTTTTGCGGTGATTGCCACTTTCGACCGGTGCGGCATTCGCTTCGCCACGCCGACGCCTCCCTCGAGCGGATACCATTGCCGAACCGTGTCTAGGTCTTCCGCCGGCCAGCGGGGGTGTGGCGGGCGCCTGCCATTGCCGCTCATCCGACTAGCCCCATGATCGCGGCGGAGAGGCGGACCTTCTTCCCGTTCTCCTCGAGGAGCCCGTTAGTGCGTAGACGGCCGAGATAAGTCCCAAAGGTGCCGCCGGCGGCCGACATACCGAGATCCGCGGCGAGCGCGTCACGCGTGGTGAAGTGGGGGCTGCGCTTGACCAGGACGTCGACCATCCGACGGGCACCAGGAATGCGAGACCCCCAAAAGACGGCGAGCTGCGCCCCGGGCGCCGGCAGCGGTTCGGGATCGATCCCGCTGGCCTGCACACCGGCTCGCGTGGCGCCCCATTTGTCGCCGTCTTGGTCGATGTAGCCGGCGACGCGCAGCGCACCCTTGTAGGTGCCCCAAGTCCCGCCGGTCTTCGAGAAGCCGGCTAGGGTCGCCCACTGCGCTTCGCTGAGCCTAGCCGGATAGATCTTGGCCAGAGGCAGGAGGGCCTTGCGGCCGCGGCGAAGGTTCTGATCATCGCCGCTTGGCTTTGGGGCGGGGGAGGCACTACGAGGCCTTCTATTGGCCGAAGCCTTCGGCGCCTCCCCCCCGCCGACGTGGGGGAGAACGGGATCAGAGGAGTGGCTTTCCTCCCGTTCATCGTCGGCGGTTTTGGTGGGCCCGGCAGTGGTGGCCTGCCGGCCGATCTCAATCTGCGCATCATCGATCGCGAGCCCGAGGTTGACGATCAGGTTCTCATAGATGCCAAGCCGAGCGCGGGACTGCTCGAGCTCGAGGAACTCGCCGCGGACATGCGCCAGCAATTGGTCGCGTTCGACCTCGAGGTCGCCGACCTTATCGGTGAGCTCGCGAATTCGCAGAGCCTTTGCTGCGAGCAGCTCGCCCACTTCGGAGCCGGCCTCGTAGGCGGCGATCGCCGTCTCGATCTTTGGCTTCTCGAGTAGCTTGGCGATCGCGCGAACGTCGATCTGGCTGAGCAGCTTCGGTTCCCGGCGCGCTTCGCCTGGTCCCGGGGTGCGGCTGCTATCGAAGGTTGTCGGGAGAGGTGTCGTGCCGAGTTCGAGGATGTGAAGTCGCGGACGGTAGAGATAGCGTTGCCCGACTTGCAGGGCGTCCAAGCCGCTCATGATCTCGGTGAATTCCGCCTTAGTGCCCTTGCCCTTGATGTATTTGCCGAAGGCGGCCTTATCGTCGGGCTGGGTGAGCTGGTGCGCGAAGATCGTCTGCACCTGACCGAAGGCCGCATTTGCGACGTCGGCAAGGCGCTGGGTGATGATCGAAAGGACGTAACCGTCGGATCGGCCCCGCTTGGCGATCCAGATCATGTCTTCGGCGACCTGCTGGTGGGCGCTATCCCTTATTCCACCCTTCTCTGGAATGTATTCGTCGGCCTCGTCGCAGACCAACTGGAAGTGACCGGGCGGCTTCGCGCGGATGCTGGCGATGAAATCGGCTAAGAATTGGCGCTGATCACGGCCAGTTCGCAGCGACGAAAGATCCACGATCGCCGAGACACCGTCCCCGACAATCTTGCCGATTGCCCCGCCGTCGCCGGCGCCGATCGGCACGTCACCGCGGCGGCCGCCGAAGATGGGAATGTCGAAGCCCGGTCCGGTGCCGGCGCGATCCGACCTGGTCCCGTACCAGATGCCGGTGAGATCGATCACGCAGGTATGGCGCAGCTCGCGGAGCAGCTGCTCGACGTCGACGCGCGCGGTCGTGCTCTTCCCGCTGCCGCTGGAGCCGATATAGCCGCGGTGCTCGTCGAGATAGGCGAGCGCGGTCATGCGCTCGCTCCCGCGAAGTCGAACAGCGGGCCGTCGAAGAAGGCAGGCTGGAGCTCCTCCGGCAACGCCGGCGCCGCGGCGCTGAAAAACGCCTCGATCCTGCGCAGGTGGCGATCGAGCTCGGGGTCCGCCGCGCGGCGCGACTTCACGATAATGCGGGCATAGCGAATCGTGCTGTCGTCCCGACCACCGAAGCGGGCGGCGACAACCGCGGAAGACCGCCCGGTCAGCTCCAGGGCCATGGCCATCGCCGCCTGTCGCGGATGAGCGTGCCCGAAGACCCGCGTCTCGCTCGTCATCACGGCGAGGGACACGCCCAACTCCGTGGCGACGGCGGCTTGAACGGCAGCTATGGTCGGCGGCAGCCTAGCCATGCCGGCGCCCCCCCCCCCGCATCCGCACCCGGCGCGCGAGGATCCGCGCGAGGCGATCGCGGCGATCGCGCCAGGTCGCGCGCGGCTGCTTCTTGGGCGGCCGTCTCATGCCTTCCCCCTGCAACTGGCGATGACGGCGGCCTCGAGCACGTCAACCGTGTCCTGCAGGTCCGGCGGCAGCTCCTCGAAGCTGAAATCCAGGACGAGGATCTGATCGGCCTTATCGAGGGCGAGCGCGCGCCGATGCTCGAGCTCGGCCGCAGTGTAAATCCGGCCCGCGCCGGCGCCGGTGGCGGCGAAAGCCTCAGGGTCGATGACCTTTGCGATGCGCTCCCTCATGCCGCCAGCCTTCGGGCGAAGGGGCAGCACGAATCCGAGCAGCAGCCGATGACCTGGTCGCAGGCGGCCCGTTCGCACTTGCCACACATCGCGACTGCCGGTTCGCCGCGGCCGTCGGCCTCCTCGGCGCGCGCCTCGCGCCGCGCCAGGATCATGAGACGCCCTCGGACGCTGTTGTTCCCGCGGCCAATTTGACGAGCAATGGCATTGAGTGGCCTGCCCTCTGCCTCGAGCGCCAGAAGCTGCCGATCCTCCGCCGGCGTGAACGGTCGCACCAATCGGCCGTTGCGCTCGTAAGGCCGATTGAGCTGGGCGCTCGGCCGGCGGCGCTCAGGCGGGAGATCGGCGCCGAGGCGGAGGCATTGCCACTCGATCAGGCCGCGACTGACGGTTACGCCTTGCCGCTCAAAGTGGCGCTGAATGCTGCCCGCGGTCCGGCCGAGCTCGCGCAACTCCGCCATCTCGTCGAGCTGCTGCTCGGTAAGGAGTCGGCCGTGGTTCATGACACCGCCTCCCCGACCCGCGCCTCAGCCGGCGCCGGCGACTGATCGCCGGCGGCCGCTTGCGCCTTGGCGGCGATCGCCGCGGCTTCATCCTCGTCGAAGAGCCGCTCGGCGTTGGCCATGACGGCTTCGACGTCTTCCTTGGGGACGAAGATCAGAAGGGCGACGGCGTAGTTGCCGTCGGCGTCTCGCTGGACCTTCTCGACGTGGTAGACGTCGTCCGGCGGCCAGAAGACCCGCTCCTCGAGCGCGGTGCCGGCAAAGGCCGAGACCGGCGTCGCGAGGTGAATTGCCCGCTCTTCGATCTTCTCCCGCCGGATCCGCGACAGGCGATCGATTTCCGATTCAGGCTGAAGGCCGGCGAGACGTTGCTCCTTGGGCTCGCGGCGCTTGCGAAAACAATGGGGGCTCAGCTCGAGCCTGCTGCCGTCTTCGGCGATCCAGTAGATCGCGATCGCCGTCGGCTTCTCCTCGTCCGTCAGGCGATCGAGGCCCTGGTACGATTGATCGTAGCCCGCGGGCGTCTTCGGCCACCCGCCATGCGGGCCCCAAGCCCATAGACCGCCGGCGAAATAGCCGGCCTCCTCAGCGAGACGGCGCGCTTCGGGCTCCGCCTTGGCGCGCGCCAGGCGATCGACCAGTGCGGTATCGAGCAGGACCTCCTCGTCCGCGTGGCCCATGAACAGCTCGAGCTCGACGCGGCCGCCGGCGGCGAGATAGGCGTCGACCGTGACGTATCGCACCTGCCGATCGCCGCGGCGGTAGATCTTGCCCGCCAGGGCGGCCTTGATCGCCGACACGCTGTGCTTGTTCGCGCCGCGCATCCGCATGGCTTCCTGGCCGACGAACACCTTTTGCTGAAGCTCCTGGTCGGGATAGGCGGCGTAGGCCTTGGCCGCGTCGAGCGAGATCTGGTCGAGCCGCAACGCCTCGAGGATATCGGGGGCCAGGTAGGCGAGCCGCAGGCGCTCCTCGATGTAGCGGACCTCCTTCCCGAAGCGCCGCGCGCAACGCGCGATCTGCGCGGCGAGCGTCGGCTCCACGTCGGCATAGGATTCGATCACGGCGCCGTAGGCCACAACCTCGTCCGCCGGGTTGAGCGGCACGCGGATATTCTCCGCCAGGCTCGCTGCTGTCGCGTCCTCAGCCGGGATCTCGTGCGCCGGGCTCGGCCAATCGCGGGCGAGGCGCCCCTGCTTTACCAGCAGCTTCAGGGCGCGCCAGCGGCGACCGCCGGCGACGACCTCGTAGGTGCCGCGCGCGGCGTCTCGCACCGACACGACCAGGTTCTGCAGCAGGCCTTTGCTGTGGATGAGGTCGGCGAGCTCCGGGATGTCGACCTCGCCATTCGACTTGCGGACGTTGCGCGGAGAGAGGAACAGCTTATCTAGCGGGATGTGCGTCTTCATATCGAAACCTCCGGTGCCAGTAGGAATGGTGCCGCGAGGATCGCGCTTCGATCGGGCGGCTTGCTCGCTCACGCCGTCAGGCAACGGCGCTTCGGAGTTCGAAGGCGGGGCGTCGGCCGAGCGTCGTGCCCCGCCTTTTCCCGGCCGAACGTAGTGGATGCCCGGGCCCTGCGGCCGCGGCCGTCGGTGCCAGCCAAAGCCGGCCAGGTAGAGGGCGATCGTGGTCGCGCCGAAGCTGATCCCGATCTCCGCCTTCACCAAAGCGGCGAGATCGCCAGGCGCTACCCGCGTGTTGGCCGGGTCCGCCACGAACCGCTCAACGGCCGCTTTGACACGGAGCTTGTCGTCGGCGCTCATGACGAGGCCCTCCGCACCTTGGCGGCCCAGGATCGGAGCAGGGCGACGGCGCCGCCGGTAGAAGTGCAGGTTACGCCGGAGAGGGCGAGTCGATGCGCCGCGATCGTGCCGCCATCGCGGTAACGGGCGCCATGCTCGTGAACGAGCTCCTCCACGAGATCGCGGCCGGCTTGGTGGAATGCGGCCCAGGATTCGCCGTTGGTTCCCCATCTGGGCTGCGAGGCCTCGATCGCGGCGAGGCGCGTCTCGATCAAAGTGGCAAGCTCGAGCGCGGTCATGCGAACGCTCCCGAGTGCCGGCGAGGATGACGGCGGCCATTCTTGCCGAAGCGCGGCTCGGCTTGCTCGACGATCGCCGCTTCCAGCACAAAGCTCTCCTCGTCACTCAGCGCGCGCGACCGCGAGCGCTCGGTCAGAACGTACTCGGTGACCTGCGCCCGGGTCGGCGGTCTGCTCTTCAGCCCGAGGGCAGACGTGATCGTCGTGAAGCGGGCCATCAGGCGAGCCCCCTCGCCTTGTGGATCGCGGAGCGGATCGAGCTGTTCACGATCGGGATCCCGAATTCGTCGAGCCTGGTCGCGTAGCAGAGGCCGTTGAGGCAGAATTCGCCGCGGCCGTCGCCAAACGGCCGCCAGCTCCCCGCAGCGACGCACATCGCCCAACCAATCACGGCGTGATCCTGAGCGGCGGCGATCAGGCGGGCCGCCTTGCTTCCTTCAGCCATTGATCAGGCTCCCCATGGTTATCGTGAAAAGGAGGCGGCCCGGGACGAGCGCGAAAGCGGCCGCGGCCGCGGCCAAGGCTATGACGCCGGTCAGCCGATCGAGGCGAGCGAGAGCCAGCCGGCGCCGGCCCGGCGCGACGAGGCGGGCGAGCGAAGGGTCATGCCTCATTGGCTGACTCCTTGCGCTCGCAGACGGTGCAGAGGGTCGGATCGTCCGCCGACCAGGCGCAGCCCCGGGCGCCATCAATGCAGGCGTCGTTCCAGGTGCAGCCGCAGCCGCGGCAGATCTGCGGCACCGGGACCTCGCTGTCCGGATCCGCGGCGCGGCCGACGAGCAGCCAATAGATTGCCGAATCGAACGAGAAGATCGAGCTGAGCAGGTCGACCAAGCCGACCTGGTTGCCGCCGCCCAGCTGGTCCGCCTCGAGATTCGCTACGTCACGCCGGAATATCGCTCGATCTTCGGCCGCCGTCTTTCGGCCGGCCGGCACCAGGATGATCGCGACATGCTGGAGGGTGAGGCCGGCGGCCTCGCGCCGAAGGCGCAGATATCGGCCCGGCGTCATCGCCACTTGGGCGGGCGCGGGCGCGGCTTGGATATCGGTCATCCGGGGTCCTTTCTCCAGGCAACAGAAAGGCCGTCCCGCCGGTAGGGCGGCGGGTGGCTGAGGTGTTCAGGTGACGCTTGAACGGGGAGGCCTTGCTCCAGACGGCCGCGGCTCAGCCGCAGCCGGCAGCATCATCCGCAGCGGGCGGCGCCACCTCCGGGGCGCGGGCGAGCTCGGTGAACGCGCGCTCGAAGGTCAGGGCGGAGCGGAGCTTCCTCATCGGAACGAGCCCCCGCCCGCTGAATATCCAGTGAGGACGCCCATAAAAGCGGAGAAGGCGAAGGCGACCAGGCCAAGAAATGCGAGCGCCGTGGTCACCGGGGCGACCTCCCAGCATAGTAGCCAGCGAGCCAGCCGAGAGCGAAGCCACCGAAGCCGACGGCTACGATGATGGCGCCGGCCCCGGTCATGCGACGTCGCTTCGATTCGAGCCGGCCGCCGGACCCGCCAGGCCAATGGCGGAGCCCGGCGGCCGTTCGTCGGCTGAACCCCCAAGTGGCGGTTGCCCGCCCGGATAGCCGGCGAAGGGAATAAGGGCGTCCTCGAGGAGGAGGAGCGGGGCGTGTTGCGCCGACGGCAAGGTGCCGGCCTCGAACTTCGCGCGGAAACTGCTGAGGACCGCGCGGCCGGACGCCACAAGGAGGTCGATCTGCGCGGGCGTCGCCGCCCTGATCGGGGAGGCCCCGGGGCGGCTCAACGCGCTGCCTCGCCTAGTCGCAATTTGGGCCGCCGATCGATCGTGTCGGCCGGCGGCCCTCCCGCTAAGGTGCGCCCTGCGGGGACGGTAGACCGAGAATGCGAAAGCTGGGCGGCGGGATCAGGAGCCTCGGCATGGGGGTAGAGATCGGGGCGAAGCTCGTGACGACTAACGCCGGTCACCGCTTCGACCCTCAGAACGTACTCGGCCTGAAGCGGCTTACCCAACCTCAGCCAATCGGAGATTATCGACTGCGGTCGGCCGATGAGCCGGCCGAACGCCGACTGCCCGCCGACAACGCGGACGGCGCGGGCCAGTGGCGACGCGAATGCTGCTGATTCGTTCATATGACAACCTATCGGAATTCCGTTAGGTTACGTCAATCGAAAAATCGATGGGGCGCGCCTATCGCCAATTCGGTAGGGAAGCCAACGTGATCATCGGCGAAAGAATTGAACGTCTCCTTTTGGACCGCGGTATTTCGCAGGCCGAACTAGCGAGGCGCCTCAAGCTCCGGCAGTCGACAATTAACGCACTAATTAGGGGCCACTCCCAAAGTTCCAAACACTTACATCGGATCGCGCGCTCGCTCGGCGTGTCCGCAGCTTACTTAGCGGGCGAGACAGACGACCCGCAAGGTGAGATGCCGGAAGATCAGCTAACTTCGGACGAGGCCCGGCTGCTCAGCATCTACCGTCAGATGCCGAAGGGCGATCGGGCGGCGCTGACCCGCCTGATTCGACGGATGGCCGCCGACACTACGCCTGGCACGGGTAAGTGATCGGAACCGCCATGGTCATTACGGGGTTGTTACGGTATCGTGGCCCCTGCGGGGACTTTCCGCGAAGGAGTGGGAGTGGCGTCAGGCGAGGACCAGGTTGGCCTGCAGACGGGCCCACCGACGACGGAGGAGGAGGCGTTGTTAGCCCTATTCCGCAAGCTCCCGCCCGACGCAAAGGCTCAGGTGATGCGCGCCGCCGAAGGGGCGTTACAGACTGCGCAAGGCGAAACACCTCGCGAGGAGCGCTAATTCTCCGCGCGGCCGACCTCGTCGACCAGCTGGCGCGACTATGGCCCAGTGGAGATTGAGGCCGAACCGACGGGTTAGCAGGGGCGGCGCATGAGCAGTCTCGAAAAGAAGTGCCCGCGGTGCGCGGAAATGGTCAAGGCAGAGGCCATCGTCTGTCGCTTTTGCGGGCATGAGTTCAGCGTGGCGCGCCCTGGCGCCCCGATTCACCGCAGCCGGACCATGAGTGGGTGCGGGCTGTCCTTACTCATCGCTGTGGCCTTGATCGTCATTGCCGGCCTGACTGGACCGGAAAACGGGGCGATGGGGCCCGCGGCCGCCCCAGAAGCAGCACGCGATCCTGGGCCATGCGATGCCGCCGTCTCGCGCGCACGCGCAGACGGCCTGATCAGGCGCGAAAGAGGCAATCGGATCGAGGTGGAAGATACGAGCTGGTCCATGGCGTCTGCCGACGGCAAGCGTGGCCTGATGCTGCTCTTCCTCTGTTCACATCTGCGCGGTCGCGCGCCCAGCGGGTTGAACGACTACGTCGTCGCCTATGGCTATCGGAGCGGGCGCCGTGTTGCGATGGCCAGCGACCTAGGGGTGACCTTCGAATAGCATCCGAGATCGCGCCACTAACAAATGTCAGAAATACTGGGCGGCCGTCGCTCGTGCCCTACATCGCCGGCGTCCATGTTCCATACACCCGTTCTGCGTTACTGTCGCAGACATGGGGAGCCCGTCCCGCCTTACGCCGACGATGCGCAGCCGAAAGCTGCAGGCGCTCGACTTCATCAAGGGCTACTTCGCCCAATGGGGAGCGTCGCCCAGCCTCAGCGAGATCGGCGCGGCGCTCGGCATCAGCCGCCAGCGCGCCTCCAAGCTCGTCGGCCAATTGAGCCGCGAGGCGCAGATCCGAAAGGCAGCGGGTAAGGGGCGCGGCATCACGCTGCCGGATGACGCCGGCGGCGCGATCGGCGAGGCCTCGCTGCTGGTCAGGCTGGCAGCGCTCGGCTGGCGGATCGACCCGGGGGCGTTGACGGAAAGGAGACTGTCCGGGCTGCCCGTCCTGGACCATCCTCGGGCCGACGAGGTCGGGGTGGGGAATCATGATGGAGATGAAACCGGCTGAGGCCGCGAGCATGCGCGCGACGATCGCGCGCGCCAGGCCCAGCAAGCGAGCTCGCAAGTTGGCCGCGGCGGCGCTGTCGCGTGCGGAGGAGGCGCGGCACATTGCCTGGGCCCGACGCCATCCGGAAAAGGCCGCGGCCGAGCGTACCCTGCGCAAGGGGCGCGCCCAGCTGCTCGAACGCTGGGATCATAAGCACGAGGGCACAGCGGAGACACGCGATCATGCGTCCCGGCAAAGCCAGGGAGCGCTGGCGCGGCTGTGGAAGAGCGGCGCCATCGACGCGGACCAGCTCGCCGCCTCCGTGCAGATCCGCGAGGCGGCCGAGCGGATCGCCAGCGACGTCAAGGTCCGCACGGCCAGTCTCGAGACGCGGATCGATGGCGGGCGCCGCGGCGACTTCGAGGAGCGGGTCGCGCACGTGCGGCGGGAAATAGCCTACACGCGCTGGCGGGCCGCCTTGGGCGGCTCGGCCGTGGCCGTGATCGAGATGATCGTCGAGGACGCGGGGGTGACGATCGTCGCCCGCCGGCGCCGGATCGGCGTCGTCAGGGCTAAGCGGCTGCTGGTCGAGGCGCTGAACCTGTGGTGGAAGATCCTGGGCCATGTCCGGCGCGAGGTCGACGACGCCAGCCTGGCTGCGGCGTAGGCGGGGATTTAGCTCCGTCCCGAAACTGCACCCGTTGACAAAAAAGCGACTGCCAAACGATCTCAACAAGGGGCAAAGCGACCCCGCCACACCTGCGCCCGCGCAGCAAGGCTGAACCAGCCCGCCCTCCCCAGGCGGGCTTTTTCATTTTCAGGAGGCGCCGCGATGTCCACGCATCACGCCCTCCGGGCGGGCGCCACGGGCGCCTGCCAGGGCGCCGCCGCCCGCACGCCTTTCCGGTCAGAGCCGGTGTCGCGGCGCCCTACCGATTCCCCCGACCGCCTCGAGCGGCTGAGCGACCGGCTCGACGTCCTAATCCGCGACGTCCGCAGCGGCTTCGCGACCTCGCACCGCGAGTATGAGGCCCGGGTCGCCGAGGCCGAGGCGATCGCCGACGGCCTTCGAGCCGTCTTTTGCGCGCCGACGCCGACAGGTCCGGTCAATGCGCCGCTCAAGATCGAGCTCTTGCCCGACGGGCGCTCGCGAGGGGCCTGGTGAGCGAGCAGCCACTCGACCTCGATGCGCTGCGGAGCAGGATCGCGGCCGCGCCCGTCGCCGGCGTCGGCGTCGGCGTCACGCGCGGCTTCCTCGAGCAGGTCGAGCGCGAGGTCCGCGCCGGCCGCGCCGCGATCGCGCAGCTGGCTCAAGCCCGTATCATGGGCGCCGTTATCGACCAGCTCGCATCCGGTGCGCGGGCATGAGTGCGCCCAAGACACCGCGGAACGTCGCCGAGGCGACGGCGCTGCTCGAACATTATGGCGAGCTCGCCGAAGCAGCCGCCTTCATTGAGACCACCCGCAACGCCGCGATAGCCAGCGCCAATGCCCAGGCCGACGCCGAACTGGCGCCGCTACTCACCGAGCTCGCCGCGATCGCGGCGAGGGCCGAGCGCTGGTGGACGGCCAAGGGCAGGGCCGCCTTGGCGGAGAAGCGCAAGTCGATCGAGCTTGGCGGTTGCGAGATCGGATCGCGTGCCTCGGGCGCGAAGCTGGCGCACGGCTTCGACGACGACGACAAGGCGGTGGAGGCGCTGCGCGGCACGCGCTTCGGCAACCTCACCACCAAGACGAAGCATAGCCTGGACCGGGCAGCGACGCTGAAGCTGCTGAAGGCGGGCGGCAAGACGGGCAAGGCGCTCGAGGCGCTCGGCTTCAAGATCGACGCGGGCGCCGACAGTTTCTTCCTGACGCGGATCGAGCAGGCCGGCACGATCGCGCCGCACTGATCGTGCCGACGCAGCCGCCACGGTTCCGCGCCGGCATAGCCCAGGCGCGCAGGCCTTGGTCCGCGCCGGGCAGGAACGCCCACCGCCGCAAACGCGGCCGCGCCGGCGTCGACGAGCGCCGCCGCATCCTTGCCGAGGAGCCGCTGTGCCGGCGCTGCCTGGCCAACGGCCTGACGGTCGCAAGTCAAGAGGTCGACCACGTCGACGAGGACCTGCCCGACCCACTGTGGGACGCGCGGGAGAACAAGCAGGCCCTGTGCAGCGAGTGCAACCGTCGGAAGATGGTCGCGAAGTGCCGCGCCGAGCGCCGGCCGCGGCCCGGCCGCGTCGGCGATGCAGCCGACTGACTGCCTGTGCCACCACACCACATCTCGACCTCCGCCGACCCTGAAGAGGGGAGGGGGAGGGTCAATCTCTGGGCCGAAACGCTGGACCCCGCCATGGGGGAGACACTTTTTACATGGACGAATTCAAAGGGAAAAAGTTCGAGGGGCTTGGAACCTATGGCGAGCGGAGGTTCGCGCCCCGGCGCGGGGCGTAGGCCGAAGCTGCCGGCGCTTCGGCTGCAGCGCGGGACTAAATTCGGCCAGGGCCCGAAGGCCGACGCGATCGACGGGCAGGTCCTAGCGCCCGGTGAGGGTTTGCCCGCGAACGTGCCGATCGGCACGATGGTGGCGCCGGCCGACCTGGGCGACGATGAGTTGCGCTACTTCGGCGGCATCGTCCGGATCCTCGAGGAGCAGAAGCGGCCGAGCCCGCATTACGAGCTCGTCGTGACCCTGCTGGCTCGGCGCTTGGCCGACGTCGAGCGGCTGTCGGCGGTGATCAGCATCGACGGCGACATCTGCGAATCGAAGTCAATTAAGGGCACCGGCGAGAAGGCGGTGATCACGGTGATGAAGCGAGCCCATCCTGCGGTCGCCATGCGGGCCGACGCGATGCGCCACGCCCAATCGCTGCTCGGCGAGCTGATGCTCAGCCCCATGACGGCGCTGAAGCTCGGCGGCGGCCGCAAGGCCGACGCCAACCCCTTCGACTTCTGAGGTGGCCATGTCGCATGCTTGCCCTCTCGCGCCGACGTCGCGGATGTTCTGTATGGGTATCACGGCGAACTGGCGCGATGACCGGACTTGCAGCTATTGCGGGTCGCTTCATCCAGACGACTTCATGGAGCAGGTCGAAGCCGGCGCCGAGCTGATCCCAACCGACAAACGGTACAAGGTCTACATTCGGTCGGCGGAGCGTGGTCAGCAGAAGTTTTACTTCGAGCACCTGGACAATGCGCAGCGTGATCGCTTCCTCGAGCTGCTCAACGCCGCCGGGCTCAAGCTCGCGCTTCCCGGGTTTTTCTATGTGCTCCCGTTCTTCATCGGGCCGGCGGCGGCCGGCTAGGCTGATGTGTCTGCGGCGCGAGATTATGCGGCGATCGCCGAGGGCTATGCCCGCGACGTCGTCGGCAGGAAGATACCGGCCTGCAGGTGGGTGCGCCTGGCCTGCAAAAGGCACCTCGGCGATCTAGGGAAGAGCCGGCGCAAGGCGTATCCGTTCCGGTTCGACGCCGGCAAGGCGGCGCGCGCCTGCAGGTTCATCGAGCTGCTGCCCCACACCAAGGGCAAGTGGGCGGCCCAGAAGAGCCTGCTCCGGCTCGAGCCGTGGCAGTTGTTCATCGTCGCCAGCATCTTCGGCTGGGTGAAGAAAGCGAGCGGGCTCAGGCGGTTCCGCATCGCCTTTCTCGTCATCCCGAGGAAGAACGGCAAGTCGCCATTGGCCGCGGCGATCGGCGTCTACATGTTCTGCTTCGACGGCGAGTTCGGCGCCGAGGTCTATTCGGGCGCGACCAACGAGAAGCAGGCTTGGGAGATCTTCCGGCCGGCGCGCCTGATGATCCAGCGGACGCCGCCACTCAAGCATCGGTTCGAGATCGAGGTCGGCGCCAACACGCTGCAGATCGCCGGCGACGGCAGCCGGTTCGAGCCGGTGATCGGCAAGCCCGGCGACGGCGCATCGCCCAGCTGCGCGCTGCACGACGAATATCACGAGCACGCCGATCGCGACCAGGTCAACACGATGGAGACCGGCATGGCGGCGCGCGAGCAGCCGCTGCAGGTCATCGTCACCACCGCCGGCGATAACCTCGCGGGCCCGTGCTACGCCGACATCCAGGATCACCGGAAGGTGCTCGAGGGCGTCCGCCAGAACGACGAGCTCTTCTACCTCGAATATACGATCGACAAGGGCGACGACTGGAAGTCGGAAGCCGCCCTGATCAAGGCCAACCCCAATTGGGGCGTGTCGGTCAATTCGGACTTCCTGAGGTCCCGCCAGCGCGACGCCGTCCAGACGCCGCGCAAGGCGGGCATCTTCAAGACGAAGCACCTCAACCTCTGGGTCTCGGCGCGGTCCGCCTATTTCGACATCGAGGCCTGGCGGCGCTGCACGGATCCGGCGATGCCGGCCCGGGCGGTCGACTGCCTGGCGCTGCCCCACCTGCAGGGCCGGCGCTGCAAGCTCAGCCTGGACCTTTCGTCGAAGATCGACATCGCCGCGCTCGAATATCTGTTCGAGCCGCTGGACGGCGAGGCGTCGGCCGAGGATCCGTACATCCGGATCGGCCGCTACTTCCTGCCGGCCGACACGGTCGCCAACGTCGAGGCCTATACCGGCTGGGACGCCGAGCAGCTGCTCGACGTCACGCCGGGCAACATCATCGACTATGCCGAGATCGAGGCCGCCATCATCACGGCGACCGAGATCTTCGACGTCGACCAGGTCGCCTACGATCCGTTCCAGGCAACCTATCTGGTGACGCGGCTGCAGGCCAAGAACGTCCCGGTGATCGAGTACCGGCAGACGGTGCTCAACTATTCGGAGCCGATGAAGCAGCTCGACGCGCTGATCCGGGCCCGCCGGATCCGGCACAACGGCTGCAAGGTCATGGAGTGGGAAGTCTCGAACGTCGTCGCGAAGCTCGACCGGAAAGACAATGTCTACCCCAACAAGCCCGACGGCCAGCATCATCTGAAGATCGACAGCCCCGTGGCGCTGATCGGCGCCGTCGGCCTGTCGATGGCGGCCGAGGAACAGGTGCGCTCATTCTGGGAGACGGCGGCATGAAGCGCTCCGAATTCGTGCGCGACGCCGCCGGCCTCGCCGGCGCCGGCCTCGTCGCCTACGGCGCCTGGCTGGTCTATGCGCCGGCGGGGTTCGTCGTCGCCGGGCTGCTGCTGCTCGCCGGCGCCCTGCTGCACGCCCGCGGCGCCAAGCGCGCCTGATGGGAGGGCTGTTCGGGACGCTCACCGCGGGCGTCGAAGCGAAGATGACCAGCCGCGAGCTGGAGCAGGTGATGGGCAGCGTCGGCCGCCTGTCGCAGGCGGGCGCCGTCGTCACCTGGAGCTCGGCGCTGGCGGTCACCACGGTGCTCGACTGTTGCCGGGTGATCGCGGACGGCTGCGCCCAGGTGCCGTGGCGGGTCCATCGCGAGATGTCGGGGAGCCGGATCGCGGCGGTCGACCATGCCGCCTACGACCTGCTCTACCGCCGGCCCAACGGCTGGCAGACCAGCTTCGAATTCCGCCAGACGATCCTGTTCCACGTCCTGCTGACCGGCAATGCCTTCGTCTGGAAGGGGATGGTCGGCAGCGCGCGCGAGCTGCGCTCGCTCGAGCCGATCGAGCCCGGCCGGATGACGGTCCGGCGCGAGCCCGACGGGCGCCTGCGCTATTTCGAGCAGAAGCAGAACGGCGCGCCGGTCGAGCACGACCCGGCGACGATCTGGCATCTGCGCGGGCCGAGCTGGAACGGCTGGATGGGCATGGAGGCGGTCAAGCTCGCGCGCGACGCGATCGGGCTGACCATGGCGATCGAGGCCGGCCAGGCCGACTCGCACCGCAACGGCGCGCGGATCTCCGGCCTCTATTCGGTCCAGGAGAAGATGGGCCTGGAGAAGTTCGAGCAAATCGACAAGTGGCTGGAGCGTCACACCCAGGGCGGCGACCGCGCCGGCAAGCCGATCATCGGCGACATGGGCGCGAAGTTCGAGCCGATCCAGATGACCGGCGTCGAGGCGCAGACGCTGGAGATGCGCAAGCACCAGGTCGAGGAGGTCTGCCGGGTCTTCCGGGTGATGCCGATCATGGTCGGCCAGGCCGACAAGGCGGCGACCTATGCGAGCGCGGAGCAGATGTTCCTCGCCCACGTCGTCCACACCCTTATGCCCTGGTACGAGAACATCCAGCAGTCGGCCGACGTCGCCCTGCTCAGCGATCGCGATCGCGCCGAGGGTTATTACACGAAGCTCAACCCCAACGCGCTGATGCGCGGCGCCGCCACGGACCGGGCCGACTACTACGCCAAGGCGCTCGGCACCGGCGGCGGCAGGCCGTGGATGAAACAGAACGAGGTGCGCGGGCTCGAGGAGCTCGACCAGGCCGACGAGGTCTGGGCCGACGAGCTCGGCGAGGCCGCGATGGGCCCGCAGGCGCCCGACCCCAACGCCAACGCCGACCCGAACGCGGGAGGAGCATGAGCATGCCGACCGGCCGCCTGCTCGTCTCGATCGAGCTGTTGCCGAGCATCGGCACGATGTTGCCGTCCGGAGCGCGGATCGTCGGCTCAAAGGAATGTCTCGGCCGCGGCGTGATCGCGCTCGCCGTCGAGAGCGACACGATCGCGCCGGGCAGCGATCTCGTGGCTCTCGTCCAGGACTTTGGCCTGAGCCGGATAATCGAAATCAAGGAGCGCTGCTGATGGAGCGGATCGAATTCAAATTCGCCGCCGACGGCGTCGATGCGAAGACCGGCGAATTCTCCGGCTACGGCGCCGTCTTCGGCAACGTCGACAGCCACGGCGACGTGATCTCGCCCGGCGCGTTCGCCGACACGCTCGCCGAGTGGAAGGGCCGCGGGCGCCTCCCGGCGATGAAGATGATGCACGGCAGCGCGATCAACCCCTTCACGGGTTCCGACAAGCCGATCGGCGTGTGGACCGCGATGAGCGAGGACGCCAAGGGCCTGGCGGTCAAGGGCAAGATCTCCGGCATCAACACCGACGAGGGCCGGTACAATTACGAGTTGATGAGCGACGGCGCGCTGAACGCGCTGTCGATCGGCTACAAGCCCGTGAAGTTCGAGCGGGGCAATTCCGGCGACGTCAAGCGCCTGCTCCAGTCCGTGAAGCTCTACGAGGTTTCGCTGTTGGGCGAGGGCTCCAACGACCAGGCGCTGATCGATTCGATCAAGGCCGCCGGCGAGATCAAGACAATCAGAGATTTCGAGGAGTGGCTGCGGGACGCAGGCGGCTTCTCGAACGCGGCCGCCAAGGCAATCGCCGCCGGCGGCTTCAAGGCATCGGAGCCTCGGGATGAGGACGAAGCCGAAATCGCGGCGCTCGTGCGCCGCAATATTGGACTCATCTCCGAGAGGAAATAACCATGACTGTGGAAATCAAAAAGCTGATCGAAGATCAGGGCACCGCCTTCGAGCAATTCAAGACCACGCATGCGAAGGAACTGGCCGAGATCAAGGCCAAGCTCACCGCCGACCCGCTCCTGACCGACAAGATCGGCAAGATCGAGAAGTCGCTCGACGACGCGCTCGAGGCGAAGGTCGCGCTCGACGCGAAGATCGCGGCCGAGGTCAAGGAGCGCGAGGATCTCGAGCTGCGCATGCAGCGGCTCGGCGTCAAGGGCGACGGCGACGGCGCCAAGCGCGAGCTCGAGGTGAAGGAATTCAACATCCTCCTCGGCTCGGTGGCGGCCGAGCGGAAGCGTCCGTTCACGCCGATCGAGGACGCCGGCTACGACGAATATAAGGCGGCGTTCGGCAGGTTCCTGCGCTGCGACGATCGCGTGCTGACCCCCGACGAGGTGAAGACGCTCAGCGTCGGCTCCGATCCGGACGGCGGCTATTTCGTCACCCCGGACATTTCCGGCCGCATCGTCACCAAGGTCTACGAGACCTCGCCGATCCGCCAGATCGCCTCGATCCAGCCCATCTCGAGCGACGCGCTCGAGGGCATGGAGGATCTCGGCGAGGGCGGCGCCGGCTATGCCGGCGAGCACAGCCAGGGCAGCGATTCGTCCACGGCCCAGCTCGGCAAATGGCGGATCGACGTCCACATCCTCGACACCGAGCCCAAGGCCACCCAGCAGCTGCTGGACGATGCCGCGGTCGACGTCGAGGCGTGGCTCGGCAACAAGGTGTCGGGCAAGATCGGCCGGTTCGAGAATGCCGAGTTCGTCACCGGCGCCGCCGCGCGCATCCGCGGCTTCACCGGCTACGCCACGTTGGCCGACACCGGCACCGGCGTGGCCTGGGGGTCGCTCGGCCACATCGCCACCGGCACGTCGGGCGACTTCCCGTCGTCCAACCCGGTCGACAAGATCCACGACCTGATGGGCGCGCTGAAGGTCGACTATCTGCCCAACGCCCGCTTCGTCACCCGCCGGACCGTGATCACCAAGATCCGCAAGTTCAAGGACGGCATGGGCAATTACATCTGGCAGCCGTCGTTCGTCGCCGGCCAGCCGGAGACGATCTACGGCCACGGCGCGATCCGCGCCGAGGACATGCCGGCGCTCGGCGCGAGCTCGCTCTCGCTCGCCTTCGGCGACTTCCTGCAGGGCTATCAGATCGTCGACCGTCAGGGCATCCGCGTGCTCCGCGATCCCTACACCGCCAAGCCCTACGTCAAATTCTACACGACCAAGCGCACCGGCGGGGCGGTGATCAACTTCGAGGCGATCAAGCTGATGAAGTTCATCTAGGCGCGATCGCCACCGGCGGGCGGCCCGGCCGCCCGCCGCCTCCCTCTTCATCCCAATCGAAAAAGGAATCGCATCATGCGCGATATGATGAGCGAACTCGACATGGTCGTCGCGTTCCCGCCCAAGGCCGCCGTCACCGACGGCACCGCCCAGGTCTCGGCGGTCCTCGACCGCCGCGGCTACGGCGCCGCGATGCTGGTGCTGGCCCTCGGCACCCTCACCGATGCCGACGCCGTCTGGTCGGTGCTGATCGAGGACAGCCCCGACGGCACCACCTTCACCGCGGTCGACGACGCCTATCTCAACGGCACCGAGCTGCTGGCGGGGTTCACCTTCGCCGCCGACGCGGGCTGCCGCAAGATCGGCTATGTCGGCAACCAGCGCTACCTGCGCGCCACGGTCGACGACACCACCGCCAACACCGGCAATCTGTTCATGGCCGGCATCTGGCTGCTCGGCGAGCCCTCGCGCGAGCCGACCGCCAACCCGCCGACGCTGGCGCCGTACGTCTGAGCATAGGGGCGGCGGCGCGCTCGCGCGGCCGCCGCCCCTCGCTTTCTCCCCTTTCATTTTCCAGGAGGCCGCCATGGGCGCTGCTGCATTCCGCCAGGGCGACCGCGCCCTCACCATCGACGACGTCGCGGTCACCGCCACGGCCGCCGAACTGAACGCGCTCGCGGGCATCACCGCGGACGTCAACGAGCTCAACATCCTCGACGGCGTCACCGCCACCGCGGCCGAGCTCAACGCCTATCCGATCAGCCTCGACATCGCCGACGGCTCGGCCGAGGCGGTCTATTACGCCATCGCGCCGCACGCCGGCGACATCGCCAAGATCTACACGGTGATCGACGGCGCGGTCGCCACCGCCGACATCACGATCACCGCCAGCATCGGCGGCGTCGGCGTCACCAACGGCGTCGTGACTATCGCCACCGCGGCGTCCGGCGCCGGCGACGTCGACGTCGCCACGCCGACCGCGGCGCGGACCGTCACCGCCGGCCAGGCGATCGCGTTCACCGTCACCGGCGGCGGCGCGGGCGGCTCTCCCGCCATCCACCTCGTCGCGCTGATCAGCCGCTAGGCGGCCGCAGGGAAGGAACGGCCATGCACGTCGAGATCCATTCGGTCACGGTGACCACCGCGGCCGACGGCAGCGCCACGGCCTATTCCGACCAGGTCAACGGCCTGCTCAGCCAGATCCGCTACGTGAAGCCCGGCGCCGCCAGCTATACTGACGGCGTCGACTTCACGATCACGTTGGAAGACACCGGCGAAACCTTGTGGGCGGAGCAGAACGTCAACGCCTCGGCGACCCGGGCGCCCAGGCAGGCGACGCATTCGACCGCCGGCGTGGCCTCGCTCTACGCGGCGGGCGGCACGGCTGTGAATGACCTGATCGCGGTCAATGGCCGGATCAAGATCGTGCTGGCGGACGGCGGCGATACGAAGGCCGGCGCCTTCCACTTCACGACGATCTAGGAGGGCGCCCCATGTCGCCGACGGCCCTGCTGCCGGTGCGGACAGTCGCGCCCGCCGAATCGCTGCTCAGCACGGGCGACGCGAAGACGCACCTGCGCGTCGACGACAGCGACAACGATGCCTACATCGCCGCCCTGGTCGCGGCCGCGGAGGGTCACCTCGACGGCTTCGCCGGCGTCATCGGCCGGGCGCTAGTCACGCAGACCTGGTCGCGAAAGTTCAACGCCTTTCCGTGCGGGCCGGTGCTTCGGCTGCCGCTGGGGCCGCTGCAGTCGGTCTCCTCGGTCACATATTACGACACCGCCGGCACGTCGCAGACCTTCGCCTCGACCAACTATCGCGCGGTCACCGACGCGATCGGCCCGTGCGTGGTGCTCGACGACGGCTCGACCTGGCCGAATTTGGACATAAGGCCGGACGCGGTCACGATCACCTGGGTCTGCGGCTACGGCGCGGCCGGGGCCGTGCCGGCGCCGATCATCCACGCCGCCAAGCTGATCGTCGGCCATCTCTACGGGAATCGCGAGGCGACGATCGTCGGCACCATCGTCAATGATTTGCCGATGGCGGTCGATGCGTTGATCGCGCCCTACCGCGCGGTCGGGATCTGACGTGATCCGCAAGGGCGAGCTGGACCGTCGCGTCGCGTTTCAGCGCGTAGTGATGGTTGAGAACACCCTCGGCGAGGAAGTGGGGAGCTGGCTGCCTTATATCACCCGCTGGACGAAGGTCGCGCGCGCAGCGCCGCCCGGGGCAAGGCCCGCGGGCGAGGCCCCCGCGGCGGCGCGGCTCGAAGCTTCGGCGCCGGCGACGTTCACGATCCTATGGTCGACGGAAGCGGCCGCGATCGCGCCCCTTACCCACCGCATCGTCTTCGAGGATGTCATCTGGGACATCCACAGCAACACCGAGATCGGCCGGCGCCAAGGCCGGGAGATCGTCGCCGTCACCAATTTCAAGGAGCCCTGAGATGACCACGCTTGCCGCCACCCTGAAACTGAGCCTCGCGTGCTCGCTGATCGGCTCGAGCGACATGACGCCGCTGCCCAGGCACGACTTCATCGAGACGTTCGAGATGCTGTTCAGCGACGGCGCCGGCGCCGACCAGGCGCAGAACGTCTTCTGCGACGAGCGCACGCTGGCGGCCAGCGCCACCGAGAATCTCGATCTCGCCGCCTCGCTGACCAACGCGCTCGGCAGCACGATCACCTTCACCGCGATCAAGGCGATCCTGATCGTCGCCAACGCCGGCAACACCAACAATGTCGTGATCGGCGGCGCGGCCACCAACACCTTCACCGGCCCGTTCGGCGACGCGACCGACAAGATCAACCTCGGGCCCGGCGACGTCTTCCTGGTCACGCGCCGCGGCGCCACCGGGCTGGCGGTAACCGCCGACACCGGCGACATCCTCAAGATCGCCAACAGCGGCGGCACCACCGGCGTCACCTACCGCGTCGTCATCATCGGAGAAAATTGATGTGGGTGCTGACGCTGAAGCAGCACGGCAACGCCTACGGGCCCGTTTATCCGGACGGCGCCAGCGAAGCGCGCGCCGGGCCCACTTATTCGAAGCGGATCCGCGACGTCTACGAACACCCCGATCCCGACCAGCTGATCGAGGCGCGCGTCCTGGCCGAGGCCGCGATGCCGGCGCACCTTGCGCCGGCGCCCGACCCGCTCGACCATGACGGCGACGGCCACCGCGGCGGCTCGCTGAAGGGCAGGCGGCGCAGGGCGCGAGCGGCGCCGTAGATGGTCGGCACTGTCACGGTCCGGACGTTCGGATTCCGCGAGCTCGAGCAAAAGCTGCGTCAGCTGCCGAACCGCACCCGCAAGGCGGTGCTGGTGCGGACCTTGCGCAAGGCGGCGCCAATGGTCGTCAACGTGCTGAGGGCCAATGCACCGCGGGGCCTGACCGGGCACCTCGCCGCCAGCCCGGCCGCCGGTACGAAGCTGACCAGGCACCAGGCCGCCCAGGACGCCGGCACGGTGAAATCCACGGCGCAACTCAATATCGGCATCGCGGCCGACGGGACGACTGGCGTCACGCAGTATGCGGCGCTGACCGAATTCTACAATCGCGGCACCACCGGCTGGTTCACGCGCGGCTGGGAGAGCACGCGCGGTTTGGCGCTAGAGGTTATCAAGGTCGAGCTCGCCGCGGCGATCGACAAGAGCCTGGCGCGCGGCAGCGGAGCGAGGGGCTGACCGATGGCGTTCCGGGCCGACCTGAAGACGAAGCTGCGCGTCGCTTCAGATCTGGCCGCCCTCGTCGCGGCGCGGGTGCACTGGCTGCAGCGTCCGCGAGATGGCCTGCTGCCGGCGGTGACGATCGAGATATTCGGCGCTGGGCGCCTCTACCATCACGGCGGCGCGATGGGCCTCGCCCGTCCCCGGGTGCGATTCAAATGCTGGGGTGAGACGCTCGAGGCGGCGGTCGACGTCGCCGACGCGCTGACCCCGGCGATCGAGGCCAAGGGCACGACCGGGACAACCGCGTTCAAGGGCGCGTTCCTCGAGATGGAAACGGATCTCGCACCCGCCGAGCTGGGCGACGGCACGCTGGTGCCCTGCGCGGTCCGCGACTTCACGGTCTGGCACCAGCCGGCAAGTTGAGTCCGCAAGAATTGAACCACGCTGAGGCGGCCGCCGGCCGCCTTTTTCTTTGCATGAAAGGGATTAGATCATGGCCGACGAAGCGGTCCTGCCGTTTGGCGCGAAATTCTACCTGCACGATGGCTCCGGCCTGGTCAAGTTCGACGGCGTCACTTCGGTCAACCGGCCGAACCTTACCGTCGATTCGCTCGAGAGCACCCATCACGGCTCCGTCGGCGGCGTGCGCACCTTCATCCCCGGCCTCGCGGATCCCGGCGAGCTCAAGATCGGGCTGTGGTACAGCCCGGGCAGCACGACCGACACCAAGATCCTGGCCGCGCTCGCCGCCCGCACCGCGCGCGCGTTCAAGCTCGTCGTCGTCGAGACCGACGGCACCACCCAGGACGTCACCGGCACCTGCATCCCGCTCTCCTACGAGGTCGGCGAGCTCGGCACCGACGCCGCCGGCACGGCGACGTTCACCGCCAAGGTCTCGGGCTCGGCGACGCAGGCCGCGAGCTAGGCCATGGCTGTCGATGCGACCACCTTCAAGGCGCTCGGCCGGACCTGGCGCTTCAAGTTCGGCTGGGCGGCAATCTGCCGCCTCGAGGAGCGGTATGACAAACCGCTCGGCGAGATCTTCGCCGACATGCTTCCGGGCATCACGCCGGAGATGCTCGAGCAGCCGGAGCGGCTGATGCTGGCCGCGGCGCGCCTGCGCCACTCGCACCTCAGCGCCCTGATCGCCGCCGGCCTCGAGATCGAGGCCGACTTCGACGGGGATGCCGTGGCCGAGATCATGGACGAGCTCGGCCTCGAGGGCGCGCTGCGCCTCATCTTCACGGGGCAGCAGAACGACCTGCCGGCGGCGAAAGGCGGCACCCCAAAAAAAGCGCCGGCGCGGCCCAAAGGCCCCAAAAGGTAGACAGCGACGCGCTGATCCGCCTGTGGTGCCGCGCCGGCTACGACGTCGCGTCCTTCTGGAAGACCAGCCCCCGCGAATTTGAAGCGGCCCTGGGCGGCCTCGAGGACCGACTAGATCACGATCTGGCGACGCTGCGCCTCGCCGCGCAGCTCACCGCCTTCGCCCACCACAAGCCGAACGCGATCCCCTCGATCGAGAAGCTGACCGGCAGGAAAGCGCGGCGGAAGAAGGCCGCAGCGCCAGAGCGGCAGAGCCTCGCCGAGATGGGCGCCAACGTGCGCGCCTGGCGCGCGGTGCTCAACCCGCACGAGGCGCTCGCTGCCGCCAGCCCGCCGCCCAAGACGAAACGAAAGGAGCCGCCATGTCCGTGATCGGCGCGCTCCGGGTCGTGATGGGAATCGACACGGCCGCCTATGAGAGCGGCCTGCGCCGCGCGCAGACGCGGACGGTCGCCGCCAACCGTGGGATCGTCGCCAGCTTCACGCAGATGAAGACGGTAGTCGCCGGCATCGCCGGCGGCCTCGTTGCGGGCTTCTTCATCCAGCAGGCGCGGGAAGCATTCCAATTCGCGGCCGGCCTCAGCGAAACTTCGCGATCGATCGGGGTCACCGTCGAGCAGCTGCAGATCCTGCGCCGCGCCGCGATCGAGAACGGTGCCAGCGTCGAGGGCATGGAACGCGCCATGTCGATCCTCAACCGGACGCTCGGCCAAGCGCGCGCCGGCGTGCCGGCCGCGGTCCAGGCCTTCCGCGCGCTGCGCATCGATCCGGAGCAGTTCACCAGCGCCGGCCAGGTGCTGCCGCGCGTCATGGACTCGATCCACCGCCTGGCTACCGAATCGGAACAGGCGGCGGCGGCGCAACGGCTGATGGGCCGCGGCGCGGCGGAGATGATCCCGTTCCTGGTCCAGGGCGCGGAAGGCTACGACCGCGTCGCGGAAGCCGCGCGTGAGGCGGGTCTGATCACCGAGGAACAGGCGCGCCGCGCCGACGAGGCGGCGGACAAGTTGGCGCTGTTGGCAGTCACCCTTCGCACCAATCTCGCGTCCGCGCTGCTGGACTGTCTTCCGGCGATCGGGGAGGTCGTCAAGGGCCTGGGGACGCTCATCCGGACAGCGGCGAGCGCGCTTCTCTGGCTCAGCCGTGTCGGCCGGGCAGGTCCCCACCCGGAAACCGAGACCACCAGAGTGGGCCGCGTGCTCGAGCGCTCCTCGGACTCACCGGTAGCCATCGTGAACCCCTACGTGGCGCTTGTCTGGAATATCCTGCGCGAATTCGGATCGGATGCGCCCAATCCGAGCCCGCCCGGCTCGGTCGATATCCCGATCACTGACCTGCCAGATACCGGTAATCAGGATCTCGATCTTTCGCCGCACGGCCATCACGGTGGCGCCAATCGCGCCGAGGCTGCCCGAAAGAAGGCGCTGCGCGATCAGCACGAATTCGAGTCTGAGCTCCGTCGCTTCCGAATGGACCAGCTGCGCGAGCAGCAGCAGCAAACCAACGACACGGTCGTCAGGGGCGATCTTCAGCAGTCGATCCTCGACATCGAGAATCAGCAATATGCGGCCGACGTCGCGCTCAAGCTTGCGCTAGACGACCTCGACGAGCCGAGAGCGCGGCAGCTGCTCGCTGCTTACCACGCGCTAGACGAGGAGGAGCGCGGCACGCTCGCGCTCGAGCGGTCCCGCACGCTGCAGGAAGAGGAAAACGACCTCTCCGATCAGCGCTACGATATCGCCGCGGCGGCGCTGCGATCGCAATCCGACGCGGCCGACACGGCGGCGGAGCGCCGCCGGGCCGAACTCGCACTGCTCGATCTCACCTATCGTCACCAGCGCGCCAAGCTCGAGGAGATCATTCTAGCCGAACGCACCTCCGGGCACGAGCGCGACCGCGCCCAGCAGGAGCTCAATGCGCTCAACGCCAGCCGCGCCAGCGACCGCGCCGGCGTGCTGCGCAACACGCGCGGCCCTCTCGAGGAATTTCTTGCCCGGCTGCCGCGCACCGCCGCGATGGCCAATGAGGCGCTCGAGGCGATCGCGGCAAACGGACTGCAGTCGCTGACCGACGGCCTGGTCGACGCGATCATGCAGGCCAAGAGCCTGGGCGATGTCTTTAAGAACGTCGCCAAGTCGATCATCGCGGACCTGCTCCGCATCCAGATCCAGCGCTCCATTATCGGGCCGCTCTCCAATGCCCTGTCCAGTTTCATGGGTGGCTTCGGCCGCGGCGGGAGCCCGGGCGTCGGGTCGAGCTTTGCCTCCGGCTATAGCGAAGGCGTGGCAAACCTGCCCCGCTTCGCCAGCGGCGGCACCATCCGCGTCGCCGGCATGGCGGGCGTGGACAGCAATCTGCTCAGCCTGAACCATCGGGCCATCGCCCGCGTCAATACCGGCGAGAATATCCGGATCGATCCCGCCAACGACCGCGGCGCCCGCGCCGGCGGCGGCGACATTCACGTCCACGTCAACGCCCACTATACCGGCAATCTCGCGACCAAGGAGGACGCGATCGCGCTCGGCAACTTGATCGCGCCGATCGCGGTGCGTGCCGTTCGTGACGCGCAGCGGCGGCGCTAGGTCTGATGAGCCGCGACCTTCCGCCCGAGCTCGCTGACGCGATCGAAGGGAGGGTCGTCAGACCGTTCGTCGCCGTGCGGATCGAGTTGCCCGACCCGGTCTATGCCTGGAGCGGCATCGGCACGATCGTCTTCGAGGACAATGGCGCGACGGAGCGCGAGTGGACCGGGGTTGGTGAGCTCGGCGCGGTCGACACGGTCGGAGAATCTACCGACGGATCTGCGACCGGGGTCAAGGTGACCCTGTTCAACGCGCCGGAGCAATTCCGCGACGATATCGCCGACCAGGCCGTCAGGGGTGCGCTGTTCGAGATTTATGCCGGTGCGCTCGAGCTGGACGGCTCGTGGCATTCGGTCCTGGCGACGAAGATGCTCTGGCGTGGTCGCGTGGACGATTACCGGATCACCGACGGCGGGGAGCAGATCAGCGTCGAGGTGACTGGCGAGAGCCGCGCGATCGACCAGCGGCGCCCGTCGATCAAGCGTTTCACCGACGAATGGCAGCAGCGCCATCATCCCGGCGATCTGTTCTTCCAGTTCGTTCCGCAAATGGTTGAGCTTTCCATCCTCTGGGCGAAGGCCGAGCCGGCGGCCGTGACGGCCTCGAGCGGCTCGAGCGGCGGCAGCAGCGGCGGCAGCGGCTGGTCCGGACCGCGGTCGTTCAGTGCCTGATCCAGACTGGCGCACGGGCCATTGCGCGGAGCTCGCGGCGCGCGCCGTCTACCAAGCATGCGGCCGGGACGTCTGGGCCGACCTGGGTGGCTGCCCGCGCTCCTGGCGCGAGGCGGCGGCGCTTTACCGCCAGCTGGGCGTCAGGACGCTCCGCGAAGCCGTGACGGCCATCCTAGGCCCGCCGGTCGACAGAAAGCGAGCAGTGCGAGGTGACATCGTGATGTTCCGCGGCGCGCTCGGCATCTGCCGGGGCGAGGTGGCCGAATGCTTGGGGGCGGTGGTCAGGATGCGTGAGGTCGATCTCGCCTGGAAAGCGGGCGGGCGGAGCTAGATGGGCAAGGTGGTCAAATTCGTCGGCCGGGCGCTGGGCGGACTGCCGGGCTTTGCCACGGGCGGCATGGAAAACGCGATGGCATCGCTTCCTCTGACCATGGCTGCTTTGTCGCAAAACCCCTTCGTCATCGCCGCGGCGGTCGGGTCGGACCTCTATCGGACCTTCGCCAAGCATGGGGGTCCGACGACGCCGAACGGCGCGCCGACCGTGTTCCGGCAAGCAATTTCGGACAGCTTCATTGTCTACGGTCGGCGGCGGGTCGGCGGACTGTTGGTCTTCTTCCACAGCCGCAAGGTGGGCTCGACCCACTACCGCTATTTCGTCATCGCTGTCGCCGGCCACCATTGCCAGGGCAACCCGACCTGGATGCTCGGCGACGAAGAGGTGACGGTCGACGGCGCGGGCAAGGTCACGTCGGGCGCCTATGCAGATGCTGCCTGGCTCTGGTTCCAGCACGGCGACGCGAGCGAGACCGCTAACGCGGCTTTCGTCGCCGAGTGCGATGGCAAGTGGACCGCCGACCACAAGGGCAACGGCACCGCGGCGATCTACGCGAAGTTCAAAATGACCGACGCCGTGGTCGAGGCGGGGATGCCGAACATTACCGCCGTGATTGACGGCAAGGACGACATTCTCGACCCGCGCGATGCGAGCACCGGCTACTCCCGGAACGCGCCGCTTTGCTTCTACGACTGGATGGCGCTCCCCCGGGAGGAAGGTGGGTTCGGCGCCTATCCGGACGAGATCCCCGACGATGACTGGATCAGCGCCCAGGCCAACGTCAGCGACGAAGAGATCGAGGGCGAGGAGCGCTACGCAATCGACGCGGTGATCACCACCGGCGCGCCGCCGAGCGAGATCCGCGATGCGTTCATTCTCAACTGTGCGGGGACTTACACCTTCAGCGAAGGCAAGCATCTGATGCGGGTCGGGTATTGGGTGCCGCCGACCGAGACCTTGAGTGAGGGCGATTTCGCGGGGCCGCTCCAAGTCTCAACATTCCTTACCAACGATCAGGCCGCGACCGAAGTCCAGATCACCTACGTCAACCCCGACCAGGGCTATCAGGGCGCGCCGGCGGCCACGCAGAGAATCGAGGCCGATGATGTTCGGCAGGTGGCACTCGACCTGGCCTTCATCACTTCGAAATATCGGTCCGAACGGGTCGGTGCGATCGCGCTGAAACGGGCCAACGCAGAGAAGAGCGTCTCCGTGACAATGAACATCATGGGGCTAAGGACCGGCGCGCTCGATACGGTGCAGCTGGGGACGGAGCGCTACGGGCTTTCGAACTACGCCTGGGTCGTCACAACTTGGGGGCTGGCCTTCGATCCCACCAAGGGGCCCGGCGTCGCTTTGAGCGTACGCGAGGAGAATGAGGCGATCTACGCGGATCCGGAGCCGGTCGTGTCCGACACGGTGCCTGCGATCGCCGCCGCAGAGACGATCGTGCTGGCGCGCGACATGTCGGTCCTGATCGCCAACAGCTGGACCGAGCCGACGCGCGTCCTGACCGTGGTCGAAACAGCGGGCTCGGTGACGCTCACCGTGGATGACCACGACCGGGTCTATCCGGACGGGCTCAGGGTCCCGATCACCGGCGACGTCTTCACCGGCCTTGATCCGGCCACCGGCTACGTCCCTTATTACGACGACATCACCCGCACCGACACGGCGCCGACCATCGCGGTGACCAACGTCGTCGCCGACGCCCAGATCGGCGCCGAGCCCGGGCGTCATGCCCTGGGCCGCATCAAGACGCCGGAGAGCGGCAGCGGCGACACGTTCGTCGGCGGCGGCGTCTATCCGACCGGCGCCTCCATCGGTGGAGAAATCGAGTGAGCGAGGAGGCATTCGGCAATCTCAGCGCCGCTGAAGCGCTTGAGCTGCTCGGCATCCCCCCGACCGTACCGCTGCCGCTGGTCGCCGATCTCGGCGCGCTTTCCTATGTCGGCAACGGCCTGAAGGTAGTGCGCGTCGATGCCGCGGCGACCGGCTGGGAGTTCATGGCGACCGCGGCGCTGACCGATGGCGACAAGGGCGATATCGTCGTCTCGTCGACGGGCAGCGTCTGGACGATCGACGCCGCGGCCGTGTCGCTTGCGAAGATGGCCGATGTCGCGACGGCGACGGTCTTCTACCGCAAGACGGCCGGGGCCGGCGCGCCGGAGGTCCAGACCCTCGCCACGCTGAAGACCGACCTGGGCCTGACCGGGACCAACAGCGGCGACCAGACGTCGATCGTCGGCATCGCCGGCACCAAGGCCCAGTTCGACACCGCCTGCAGCGACGGGAATTTCTTCTACGCCGGCGACGTCGACACGGACGCCACCTTGGCGGCGAACAGCGACAGCAAGGTCGCCTCGCAAAAGGCGACGAAGACCTACGTCGACCAGATCATCGCGGCGCAGGATGCGATGGTCTTCAAGGGCGTGATCGACTGCTCGGCGAACCCGAATTATCCTGCCGCCGATCGCGGCCACACCTATCGGGTCAGCGTCGCCGGCAAGATCGGCGGCGCATCCGGCGCCAACGTCGAGGTCGGCGACCTCCTGCTTTGCCTCACGGACGGCACCTCGGCGGGCAACCAGGCCACGGTCGGGTCCAGCTGGAGCATCGCTCAGACGAACATGGACGGCGGGGTGATTGGCCCCTCGTCGGCGACGGACAATGGCTTCGTCCGGTGGGATGGCACATCGGGCAAGCTGGTCAAGAACGGCGCGGCCTCGGTCTCTATCTCCAGCGAGGTTTCAGGCCTCGGCTCCAATGTCGCGACCTTCCTCGCGACCCCGTCCTCGGCCAACCTCATCGCGGCCGTGACGGACGAAACCGGCGCCGGCGCACTGGTCTTCGGCACGTCTCCGACGCTCGCCACCCCAGTCATCAACGGCCTGCCGACCGGGACCGGCGTGGCATCGGCGGCCACCGCTTCGACGCTCGTCGCGCGCGATGCGAACGGCAACATCGCGGTCAACAATCTGGTCGAGGGGTTCACCACCACGGCGACGGCTGCCGGGACGACGACGCTCACCATCGCGGCCACGTTCACCCAGGTCTTCACCGGCTCGACGACGCAGACCGTCAAGCTCCCGACGACGTCGGTCCTGCAGGGCCAGCAATATCTCATCGTCAACCAATCGACGGGCGCGGTCACGGTTCAGTCCTCCGGCGCCAATACGATCGTCATTCTGGCGGCAGGCACGTCCGCGCTGCTCACTGCGGTCGTCGCCACGCCTACCACCGCCGCGAACTGGAGCGCGCTCTATGCCGGCGTGAACGCGGCCTCCGGCAAGGTTGCGACGGTCAGCAATTCGCTGACGCTCGCGGGCACCGACGGCACGACTATTACATTCCCGTCTGGAGGTATCACCTTCGGCTCTATCGCGTCGCAGGCTGCGAACGCGGTGGCGATCACTGGCGGCACGGCGGCGTTCACCTCTGGCGCTGGCGTCACCCCGATGTCGGCCACCGGCCCTGCAGGCAGGATCATCATCGATAACGCCGGTGGCGGCAGCAACTATATCGACGCCGGCATCACCTATTTACGCACGTTCGCCGGGTCCGAATATTGCCGGACCGACAGTAACGGCATCGCGCCGCTATCCACGACGACGGCCTCGGCGGCCAACGTCTATCAGTCGGGCAGCGGGACGGTACTGCTGCGGTCAACCTCGTCCATGGATTACAAGCGCGACATCGAGGACGTCGACCCGGTCCATGCCGATGCGATCCTGTCACTGCGCCCGGTCTGGTACCGATCGAAGGCGGGGGCCGACAATCCCGAATGGGGCTGGTGGGGGCTGATCGCCGAAGAGGTCGCCAGGATCGACCCTCGGCTGGTGCATTGGGCCTACCGCGACGAGGACTATTACAGCACCTGGCGGCGGCAGAAGGTCGGCAAGGACGCCGACGGCAAGCCGATCTTCCTTCCGATCGAGACACGCCGCCTCCGCAAGCGGGCGAAGCTCAGGCCCGAGGGCGTCCAGTATGAGCGGTTGAGCGTGCTTCTACTTTCTGTGGCGCAACGCCAGCAGGCACAATTCGACAGCCAGGAGGCGCGCATCAGCGCGCTCGAGGCGCGGTTCCCGACACCGCTCTAACGGACGGAAAAACCAGCATGACCGACTTTGCCTGGCCGGCGGACCTCCCGCCGGCCGTCCAGGGATTCTGGCTGCAGCCGCATGTCGGCCGCAGCGAGAGCCCGTTCACGCGGCAGCAGAAGACCTATGGGCTGAGCGCACCGCGCTGGATCTGCTCGATGCAGTTCCGCGGCGGCTCTGCCGGGACGAGTGGCGAGGCGGCCTTCGGCCCGCGCGTCGACGCCCAGCTCGCGATGCTGAAGGGCGGCGAGAATCGCTCCCTGGTCTACGACTTCCGCCGGCAGTCCATGCGCGGCGCGGGCTGGACAGCGGCGGCGACCAACATAGCGGCCGCGGCTGGCGCGACGTCGATGGTGCTCACCGGGTTCGCGGCGTCCGCGCTGAAGGTCGCGCTCGAGGGAGATCTTATCGGGGGCGACGGCCGCCCCCACCTAGTGACGCGGGACGCGAATGCCGACGGATCCGGCGCGGCGACAATCTATTTCGAGCCGCCGCTGGAAAGCTTCGTCGGGCCCGACGCGGCCATCTTCGGCAATCCCCCCGGTATCTTCCGACTGACCTCCGACGACGCCGGCTCCAATACCTCCGAGGTCGGCGGGCTGGCCAGCTACAGCCTCGAGCTCGTCGAGGATCTGGATCGCTGGCCGACGCCAAAGGTCGCCGCGATCGGCCACAGCTTCGTGCAGCGCAACAATACGGCGCCCGCGGACGGCAGCTACATCCAGTCGAACGCCGCCGGCGAAATCGTTACCGCCCAGGCGCTGAACCCGCGCTTCGAGTTCATCGTCTTGGCCGATCCGGATGCCGGTGCGCCGACCTATTGGCGCGGCGCCAATTTCGGCGTCGCCGGCGACACCTCGACGATGGTGCTCGCCAGGCTCGAGGCGCTGAAGGCTTTCGGCGCCGACATCTGGATCATCGACTGCATCCTCAACGACGTCCGCAACAGCATCGCGTCCGCCACCACGATGGCCAACATCACGGCGATCGCCGCCGCCGGCCTGGCGCTGGGCGTTCAGGTCATCATCGCGAATGCGAGCCCGGTGGCGGTCGATGCGGAAGGCGCCGGCACCTGGTCGCTGGTCGATGCCAAGCGCGCCACCTTGGTCGCGGTGAACACATTGGTCGCGGCTTATTGCACGGCAACCAGGCGGGTGACGCTCTGGGACCGCTGGACCGCCTACAACAATGCCGGCGTCCCGATCACCGGCTATACCGACGACGGCATCCACCCTTCCAGGCTCGGCGCCTGGAAGGCGGGCGGTCCGTCGTTGAATACGGCGCTCGACCTGGTCATCGACAGCAACGCGAGCGCGCTGCCGACCGGCGACAATCTCTATTCGAACGGCGAAGTGACCGGCACCGGGGGGACGACCGGCGCCGGCGTCACCGGCACGCTGCCGACGGGCTGGACCTTCGCCAACGCCACCGGCACCGGCGGCGCCCACGCGACCGCGGTCGGATCGCAGTCGGGCGGCCACCAGCGCTTCGTGATCACCGCGACGGCCTCCGGGACAAATTCGGAGATATTCCTCTTCGGCCGCGACGTCGGCGCCGTCACGGTCGTGCCGGGGACCTGGGTGCAGGCTTGGGCGGACGTCACGCTCTCGGCCTGGGCCGGCTGGCGGCAGGTCATCAAGCGCGCAAGCGTGGTCGACGGCATGGACTATGCGAGCTTCAGCGCGACCGACTCGATGGCGACGTCCGGGTCCACCCGGGTCAGGATCGTCACCCCGCCGTTCTTTGTGCCCGAGGGCACGACGTCTGTCTCGCCGCAGCTGGTGGTGGTGATCGACGGGCAGGCGAACGGAGCGGGCACGCTCGATATCGCCGAGCTCGGCCTCGCGGTCGTCCGCGATCCTCGGCTCCGCTACCACTTCGGCGGCTGATCTCTGAGGCGGGGCCGCCGGCGGCAGCATAAATCCCAGCCCATAGCGGGAGTATCGGACCGATGATGGGTGAGTTTCGGGGCATCCCGATCGAGCTGTTGCTCGCGATCTGGACCGCGGCCGTCGCCGTGGCAGGCTGGTTTGCCCGCCGACTGTTCCGCGCGCTGCGCTGGAGCAAGGAGTGGGAGTGGTCGGAGATCCGCATGCTGCGGAAGGCGATCGACCGGCTGCGCCGGCGGGAAAATGCCTACGCCACCGGCTTTGAGCTCGTGCTGATCGTCATGCCACCCGAGCTGACGCGCGATCAGAGACAGGCGATCCGCCGCGCCCGGCAGCTATTCGAAACGGCGCTGCTGCATGGGGACGAGGACGAGGGAGGCTGAGCATGGCTAGCCGTGGAATACAGATCTTCGGGCCGCGGTCGACGCGGTACGATAGCGACGTCCTCGCGGGCATCGGGGCCGCGCAGCGCATGGCCTTCTCGGGCGACCGCGACGAAGGCGATCGGCGCATGCGCGAGCTGATCGAGCGGATGCACCAGATCGAGAAGCGGCCAACTGCCCGGGCCAGTTCGGCCAAATAGAGGAGAGATCATGGCAAGCAATCCTAGCGCCCCGCCTCCGGGCGGCGGCGGGAGCAATCGTGCGCGCCGCGGAGGCGCGCTGGCGGCGCTCGTCGGCGTCGCGATCGCGGGCACCCTCAACCTCGCGCTGGATCGCGGCGAAGGCAACCGGAAGGCGGCCTATGCGGACAGCATCGGCATCCAGACGGCGTGCCGCGGCGTCATCCGCAACGCCGACGGCTCGCCGATTCGGCGCGGGCAGCGCTTCACCCCGGCGGAGTGCAACAGCCTCAACGAGGTAGAGACGGTCCGGCACCTGCAGGCGGCTTTCGCTGCCGTCCCTTCGCTGCAGGAGGGCTGTCCGGAAAACTGCCGGCGCCCGAATCAGATCGTCGCCGCGGGGTCGCTGGTCTACAACATCGGCCCGCGCGCTTTCCGCAACAGCACGGTCGCGCGGCGCTGGAACGCCGGCGATTGGTGGGGCGGTTGCGAGGCCTTCGGCAGGTTCAACCGGGCCGGCGGCCGCGTGATTCGCGGACTCGCGCTCCGGCGCGCCTGGGAGCAGCGCGACTATTGCTTCATCGGCCTGACGCCGCCGGCCGGGCGCCGGCCGTGATCGGCTTCCTCCGCCGGCGCCTGTGCGAGCGCTCGACCTATGCGCATCTCGTCACCTGCCTCGCGTCCGCAGCCGGCGCGGCAGGCGCGCTCGGGACCTATGTCCCGCGGGGCTGGCTCCTCGTGCTGGTCGCTTTCACGCTGGTCGGCGCGCTGCTGCCGGACGGCAAGCCGGCGCCGGAAAAGCAGCCGGAATAACCCTCGTTCAGACGGAGCAATAACATGATGATGGCACAGCTTGCGGGCCTGATGATGGGCTTCATCCTGGTCGGCCTTGGCTTCCTCTACTGGCTGGCGGCAGGAAATGCGAGCGCCCCGCAGGCAGCGGAAGGCCGGAAAGGGTGCCTCGCCGCCCTCATAGGGTTGGCCGTCTTCGGCGCCGCGGCCTGGTCGATACTCGCCTGATTTCCCCCCAACGAAGGAAAGACTGATGATCTCGATGTCTGCGGGCGCGATCGCGCTCAAGTTACTTCGCCGATTCTGGTACGTCATCCCGCTCATTGGCCTCACGATCGCGCTGATGATCACGCGCTCGACGCTTGAGCGCCGGACCGAGGAGCGAGACAATCTGCAGGCCTTCAAGACGCTCGTCGTCACGACGACGCGCGAGGCCGCGGACAATCCGCGGCTGGCGGCCGAGCATGTGCCGGCGCAGATTGCGGCGCTCGGCCGATCCGTCGTCGCGCTCCGCGACGGTCTCAATCGCTGCAACGCGTCCGCGCGAGCCGCGGCCGAGAACGACGCCCGGCGCCAGATTGCCGCCCAGGAGGCGCTGAGAGCGGCCCAGGCGCGTGCGCAGGCCACCCAAGGCCTCGTCGGGCGCCTCCGGTCCAGCGCCGCCGCTGAGCGGCCCGCAGGCGCCGCCTGCGAGCCATCCGAAACCGTAAGGGAGATCTGGAGATGAGGAGATTGATCATTCTGGCGGCACTGGCCGCCACGGCCTGCGCGACCACCGGCGCGCGGGTGCGCGAGGTTCAGACGCAGGACGTCGTCGTGACACATGTCGAGCAGGCGATCACCGCGCAGCAGGTCCGGGACACCGCGCCGCCCCCGCCGATGGGGCCCCGGCCGGCGACGATCTCGGGGGCGCTCGACGCCGCGCTTGCCAAGCTCTGCGAATATGTCGGCTATGCCGATCGGGCCGACGTGCTGATCCACCACGGCGCCGGCTTGGCGCCTGCCTCGCGTGTCTTCGAGCCCGTCTGCCAGGGCCATTCGGCCTCGCCACGCTAGGCCCGAGGCGGGCGCTTGCGCCCATCCTCGCTCTCTTCCAAGTGGGGCGATGCGTTTCTCGGCCGAGCAGCTGCGCGACAAGGCGCTCCAGGCGCTCGAGGAGGCCTGTACCCGGAGCGGCCGGGAGGCAGTCGAGCAGTCGGCCGCCCTGCGCTTCGCGCTCGCCTATCTCGGCAACGACGTCGCCGATCGCGCCGCCTTCGACGCTTTCTGGAAGGCGGTGACCGGCGGCGGCGACAAGGGGATCAACCCGACGATGGTCCACATGCTGCGCAAGAGCAATGCCGACCAGGCGCTGCGCTCGATCTATCTGGCGCTCGGCCTCGAGCGGCCGCCGTTGACTTAAAAGTCAACTTTGGCGCGCCCGGCAGGACTCGAACCTGCGACATCCGGGTTCGGAACCCGGCGCTCTATCCGGCTGAGCTACGGGCGCTCTCAGGCGTGGCCCAGGTTGCCAGGCTCACTGGCCTCGACGGCCGCGGTCAGCTCCTTAGGCGTCATCACGAGCATCTTGGTGAGCGAGGCTCGGACCAACATCCTGATCGTGTCATCTTGCCATTTGGCGAGCTGGACACCGAGGTAAATCTCGGCGAGGCCCCGGTAGACGGCGTAGCGGTCCATCAATTGTCGGTGGCAATCGTCGCACACCAGGTCGCATTCGGCGACGCTGTGGCCTGGAAACGTCGCGCCGAGCTCGGCTGCGGCCTCCTCGTCCGCCCAGCCCTTGTCCAAGGTCTGGCGGCAAGCGCTGCAGGTGTAGGTGTCGCTCAATTCCGCTCGCTTCAAACGGGGGTACGGGTCGGGGTACTGGCCCGCCGGCATATTGGCATAATCGGTGGACTTCCGCCATCTCCGACGCCGATCGCGGCGGAGGACGTCTCCGCCGCGATCGGCGCGCCTAACCGATTCGATCGTGATCCTGAGCGTAATCGCCGGCGTCTTGATCCCAGTTACATTTCTCGCAGATCCGGCGGCCGACTTTCTCGTAGTGAAGCACCCGCTCACGGCCGCAATTTGAGCAGCTCGAGCCGTCGTAATTGGCGCCCTGGTGCGACCAGTGCTGAGGATCATCGGTCGAAGGATCGCTCATTTTTGCATCGTGGTGGTGCATTTTGGTGCATTCTGGTGCGGGCTGATACCGCCCGGCCAGGTTGAGCTCGCGATCGCCGACCTGGCAGAAGCCCGACGCCGGCGCGACGATGCACTCGACGGTGATGTCGTTATAGCCGCCGACCTCGATGACGCGATGGCGATCGTCGCCCTCGCGGGTGACGACGTCGCCGATCTTGAACCCGGGTTTCTTCATCGCCCTGCCGGGTCAGCCCAAAGCCAGCGGTCGCTGTCCCAAGTGCGGCCCGAGGGGGTGACGGTCTCGAGCGCCACGTTCAACACGTCAGGCTGTAGGCGCCAGCGGGAGGCTATCCCTTTCGCCTCGGCGATTACGGTGAAGCACGTAGCGCAGACCATGTCGCCGTAGATCGGCTCGCCATCGATCGACCCACCCCGCATGACCGCATTCCACAGCGGCGACGGCGCCGCCCAGGCCGGATTGTCACCGCCGCATCTCTGGCATTTCTCAGCGCCCACCCTCGAGGTTCATAATGCTAACCAACGCGACCGTGAAGGCCGCGGCCGCGGCCGCGCGCCCGTACAAGCTGGCGGACGCCGGCGGCCTGTACCTTTTCGTCCGACCGAACGGCTCGAGGTGCTTCCGCATGAAGTACCGGTTCCGCGGCCGCGAGAAGCTGCTGACCTTCGGCCCCTGGCCCGAGCTCGGCCTGGGCGAAGCGCGGGCCCGCCGCGACCAGGCGCGCGAGCAGCTGCGCCGCAACGTCGATCCGGCCGGCGTCGGCGCCGGCGCCGCAGCAGGCGCGACGACATTCGAAATCATCGCGCGCCGCTGGCACGAGCGGCGCCGGGCGCGCTGGTCGACCAACCATGCCGGCGACGTCCTCGCCAGCCTCGAGCGCGATGTCTTCCCCGCGATCGGCGCGCTCGAGCTCGGCGCGATCGACGCGCCGGCGGTGCTCAGCTTGCTCCTTGAGGTTGAGACCCGCGGGCGCGTCGAAACCGCGCGGCGCCTGCGCGAGCGGATCTCGGGCATCTTCCGGCTCGGCATATCGCTGAAGCTGGCCAGCGCGGATCCTGCGGCGCTGATCAGGGACGAGCTCAGCCCGCGGCCGCTGCAGCGGCCGCAGCCGGCGCTCCTCGAAGTCGACCAGGCGCGCGAGCTCCTCGCCGCGGCCGAGCTCGTCGACGGCGCGATCGTCGTCAAGCTCGCTTCCCGATTCCTCGCGCTGACCGGCGTGCGCCTGGCCGCGCTGCGCGGCGCCGAATGGGCGGAGATCGAGGGGATTGACTGGACTGATCAATTTTCGGTCCCGGCCGAGCCGCTCTGGCGCGTCCCGCCGGCGCGCATGAAGCTGGCGAAGATCAAGAAAGCGGACCCGGCCGCAGCCCACCTGGTGCCGCTCTCGAGGCAGGCTGTCGGGATCCTGCGCGATCTCCGCCGTCTCGCCGGCGACGGCGAGCTCGTCTTCCGCGGCCGCGGCGGCAGCTCGCCGATCGGCGAGGGCGCGATCGGCGAGCTCTACGCGCGCGCCGGCTATGCCGGCCGGCACGTCCCGCACGGTTGGCGCGCGACCTTCTCGACGATTCTCAACGAGCGCTTCCCCGAAGACCAGGCGCTGATCGACCAGGCGCTCGCCCATGCCGGCAAGGGCAAGGTTGAGGCGGCCTACAACCGGGCGCAGCACCAGGCGCGCATGCGCGACCTTTTCCAGCGCTGGGCCGATCTGCTCGAGCCAGCGCCGGCGACGTCGACCTGAAAGCCAGAAAGCCAGAAAGCCAGAATTCCCGCCCCGACGAAAAAGGGGAGGGCGGCGCTGCGTCAACAGCGCGAACCGCGGGCATGACCCCCGCACCTTGCGCGGCCCGGGCCGCGCTCAGTCTCCCCACCGGGCGCACCGGCGGAGACATTCTAGGTCAGTCCATCGATGGAGTCATTCCGCTGCGCATGCTGTGGCGCGCTTTTGTTCAAAGCCGCAGCCACCGCGATCTCCGGTGTAATCGAGATCAAATGCCGGCGCTGCGGCGCCTTCAACACCATGAGGCCCCTGAGCCCTACCGTGACCGCCGATCGAGCGGCCGAAAGGAGCTCACCTTGTGGATCTATCTGCCAACTTCCGGCCTGAGGCCGGAGACTTCAGGGGTATTTCCCTCTGCGCCGGCTACGCCGGCCTCGATCTCGGCCTGCACATCGCCGAGCTCGCCTACCGGACTGTTTGTTTCGTTGAGCGGGAAAGCCACCCTTCGGCCGCTCTCGTGGCACGGATGGAAGACGAGGCCCTGGCACCGGCGCCTGTCTGGAGCGATCTTAGATCCTTCGACGGCCGACCGTGGCGTGGCCGCGTTCATCTCGTCTCTGCCGGCTACCCTTGTCAGCCCTTCAGCACCGCCGGCAAACGCGCGGGCGACGCGGATCCGCGTCACCTTTGGCCCGACGTCGCCCGCGTCGTCGACGAGGTCCGCCCCGATTGGGTCTTCTGCGAAAACGTCGAGGGACACCTGTCCCTGGGATTCGCCGACGTCGTCGCCAGCCTTCGAGGGCTGGGCTACGCGACAAAAGCGGGCCTCTTCACGGCGCGAGAAGCGGGCGCAAGCCACCGCCGGCGGCGCCTCTTCCTCCTGGGCCACGCCAACGGCGAGCGATGCGGGGTACTTCCCCGACTTGGTCATCCAGGAGGGCCGGCTCCGGATCGTGTCGCCGATCGACATCTCCCGCGGGAGCGGGGGACAATTCTCGCTCGGCAATTCGGTGAAGGTTTGGACCCAATTCTGGACATCGATGCAGCTGCAGGGCTGGCGATCGGCGATGAAGGGCTTCCCCTCTTCGCTCCCGGCCCGGGTGACCTATCCGCATGGGAGGGCCTCCTCGCTCGCCGGCCTGATCTCCAACCCGCGATTCTACGAGATGATCATGGGTTGGCCGATCGACTGGACCGCACCAGGGGCGCGGGTAACGGCGTATGCAGCCTGGCTGCAGCGCTCGCGTGGGCAGTTCTCAAGGCTGCTCATCAATTTCCAGCCGGAGCCTGAAGCCTAAGGGGCTGGCCGCCGGCGCCTGAACACGCGCGGCGGCCTCGCCTGCCCATCCTGCCGATCGCGGTCGCTGACCTCGACTTTTTCGCACCGCAGGAAATCGCCGCTCCCGCTCGGGGAGCCTCGCGACGGCGTAAGCCGGCGCGTTCGGCGGTCGAGTTCGATCCGTCGTTGGGAGCCTGGTGGGGCTTCGGGGAGTTATCCAGCCATCAAATGGCGCCGCGCGCAGCGCGTCCGCTTATATTTTACCTGACGATTCGGGATTGCGCCCCTTAATTGAGTTCGCGCTATTATCCATCGAGCGGCCGAGCGCGGCGAGCGCGTCTCCCAGAGGTGTATGACCCACCAGGAAGCGGGCGGCCTCCTCGAGCAAGACTTGGCCCAGCATGGTTTCCGTGGCCTCGCGGTCCTGCTCACCACGGGCGACAGCGTCGTCGGGCACTGGAGGTATGAACTTGTTGAGCCATAGTCTCACCAGGCCCGCGACCCTGCCTCTGAGCTTGAAGAAGTAGGCGTTGGTCGCCTGGTGAACCTGCGGTCCGGCCCCATCGTTGTCGAGGTACTGCTTGCGCCGGACCCACGAGATAATACCCCCCTCCTGGAGCCGCTTCAGCGCGCGCCAGACGGTGCCCCGGGCGAGCTTCGCCTTTGCGGCGAGCGCGGCGATCGACGGCTCCATCCGTCCGCTCATATGGTCGGAGAAGCTGAAGAGCGCCTCGAGCACCTTGATGCCGGAGTCTCCGAACTCGCCCATGCGGTCGCCGGGCATCTTCGTGTCGTAGTCCAGCTGCTTGGCCGCGCGCTTCACCGCATCGACGAATCGCCAAGCGTCCTTTTTAGTGGGGCCGAACGGCTTCCAGAGCCGGTGCTCGACTATCCCGATCGGCACGCTGTCAGGCCGCGCCATGAACTTTCCCGGCCTCTCGCTCCAGGCGGCTCCAGCGGGCGCGCTCATGACCGCCCCTCCCGGCCGAGCTCGCCCGCTACTTGCGCGGGCCGATCAGCAGCTGCTCGGCCGGCTTCAATCCCTTCAGCAGCATGTCTGCCCATTCCTGGGCGAGCTGCCGGCGGCGCCCCATGTAGGCGGATCGGTTGTAGATCGCCTCCACGCCTTCGGGCTTGTGCGCCAGCATCAGGTCGATGATGGCGCGATCGCCCGGCCGGTCGAGCGCGATCGCGCGCTCGTTCATGACCGTCGAAAAGGTCGACCGCCAGCCGTGCGGCACCAAGCGGCCGCGGATCTCCGGCTGCCGCGCGTAGAGATAGCTGAGCGAATTCTCGCTCATGGGCCGGTGCGCGTTGTGGGTGTTGGGGAAAAGGAAGGGGCCGCCCCGGGTGAAGGCCTTGGCGACGAGGACGACGTCGACCGCCTGGCGCGACAGCGGGACCAGGAACTCGAATGCGTCGTCCTGCTTCTGCTCGAGGGCGCCCTTCATCTTGGCCGCGGGGATCCGCCAGATCGGCTCGTCGGTGTCCAGCCCCTCGAATTCGTCCGGCTCCGCAAAGCGGATCATGCCCGGCCGCACCGCGGTCAAGGCGAGCAGCCGAGAGGCGAGCTTGGTGGTGGGGTGCGCCTTCGCCGCTTCGGCCAGGCCGAGCAGTTCGCCGGCGACGTCGACGCGCCGAAGCGCCGGTCGACGACCTTTCCGAATCGGCTTCAACGCCCGCTGCACGATCGCCGCTGGATCGTTGTCGGCCAGGCCTGACGCGATTCCGAAGACGAAGATCGCCGACATGCGTTGTCGGATCCGGTGCGCCGTCTCTACCGCGCCGCGATTCTCGATCGCCTTCAACCGGTCCAGCACGAGCGGCGGCGTGATCGACTTGATCGGCATTGAGCCGAAGCTGGGAAAGACCTCGTCCTCGAGGCTGGTCAGCACCAGCGCCGCATATTTGGACGTCCAGGTTGCCTTCTGGGTTTCGTGCCAGCGCCGGCCGAGCGCCTCGAAGGTGTTGAGCGATTCGGCTTCTACAACCGCCGCTCGCTGCTTGCGATCGATGCTCGGATCGATTCCTTCCTGCAGAAGGCGCGCGGAATCGATTCGCCGCTCCCGCGCCGCGGCCAGGCTGAGTTCCGGATAGGAGCCGAAGATCAGCCGCTTCTCCTTGCGCGCGTAGCGGTATTTCCACCGCCACGACTTGAAGCCCGCCGGCGTGACGAAGAGGTACAGGCCTCGCTCGTCTGCTAGCTTGTAGGCCTTCGCCTTCGCCTTTGCCGATCGGCAACGAATCTCGGTCAACATACGATGCCCCCACTTTTCCGAGCCGGTGTCCCCAAGGTGCCCCCTCTTCTCGTGCGCTTGGTTGGGACCAGTTGGGAACAGTTGGGAACCGTTTAGCGGCTAAGCGCTTTGAAAACCAATCCTTTCTGAGCCTGCCTGAGCATGGCTGGGAAAGGTGTATGGCTCCCCGGGACGGATTCGAACCATCGGCCAACCGGTTAACAGCCGGTTGCTCTACCGCTGAGCTACCGGGGAGCAGCCTTTCGGCGAGGCGCGCCTATAGCAGGGGTTTTTCCGCGGATGCAAGGCGCTTGGGCGGGCTTGGAGCCAGCCCGTTCGCCCTGAGCCTGTCGAAGGGCTTTCCTTCTTTTCTAACGCTTTGAAGGGAAGGAAGGAGCTTCGACGGGCTCAGCCCGAACGGGGAGTGTGTCCGGATACAAACGGCATCGCAAAAGGCTATTCAGACCGCGAACTGCTCCATCGCGATGCGCTCGTCGAGCGCGTGCTCGGGGTCGAACAAGAGGGTGAGCACCTGCTCGCGGTCGACGGTCACCTCGACCGTGGCGACGTCGCGCACCTCGACCTGGTCGGCCACCGCCGAGACCGGCCGCTTGACCGGATCGAGCACCCGGAACGAGATCTTGAGGTCCTCGGCGAGCACCGCCCCGCGCCAGCGCCGCGGCCGGAACGGGCTGATCGGGGTCAAGGCGACCAGCCTCGATCCGAGCGGCAGGATCGGCCCGTTGGCGGAGAGGTTGTAGGCGCTCGAGCCGGCCGGCGTCGCCACCAGCACGCCGTCGCAGATCAATTCGGGCAGGACGACGCGGCCGTTGACCGAAACCTCGATCCACGCCGTCTCGCGCATCTCGCGCAGCAAGGACACCTCGTTGATCGCATGGTGGGTGACGGTCTCGCCCGATAGCGTCGTCGCCTTCATCAGCAGCGGCGCGACCGAAAAGCTCTTGGCCCGGTCGAGCCGCTCGACCAGCCCGTCGATCCGCCACTCGTTCATCAGGAAGCCGACCGTGCCGCGGTTCATCCCGAACACCGGGCAGACCTTGCCCCGCGCCAGCATCTCGTGGAGCGTGTGCAGCATGAACCCGTCGCCGCCCAAAGCGACCACCAATTCGGCCTCCGGCTCGGGCACGAACGGATAGCGCGCCCGCAGCATCAAATCGGCCGCCTGCGCCGCCTCCGCGTTCGAGGCGACCAGCGCCATCGGTATCAGTCCACGGCTCGCCATCGCGCCAGCTAGAGGGGCGGGGGTGCCCGCGTCAATGTGGCGGGGGGTGGCGGTGCGGCTTGTCTTCGTCTTTGTTCGCGCCTTCGGGTCGCCGCGCGGTCCGGATTTTTCCCCACGCGGAGGATTTGGCTCGGTATGGCGAGGGGCTGGAGGCGGTCGGGTGGGTTTGTTCGAGCGGCAGCGTCCGGTAACGACCGATTGCCGACATCGCGGTCACGGCGTATCATCCGATGATGCTGCTGGGCTGGATCATTGCCACGTCACTTGCGACAGGGACATTTGCCCAATCAGAGAACGATGAAGATCCTGGAGCCGAGATCGTCAGCCTCTCCACCGATCCCGCCTCTTGCAATGTTGGATTGGCAAGGAGAATTGACCTGGCTCGGTTGGCCCGGGACTATGCCAATTTGCGCGGCGAATGCGTGGCCGTACAGGGATGGAGAAAAGGGCGGGCGATCTATCAATCGTACGAGGCGGCGCGTTTGGCCTCAGTCCGCAGGACCGGGGTGCAGATAGGCCTCTACGCGGACAATTCGACTCTCGCATCACAGCCCAGCGAGCCGAGGGTGGTGACTGCGGCCGGGCTTGTGGGAGCCTGCGAGACTCTCCCGCCCGGCTCTTTTGGCTACTGTCATTTCGTTCTTGAAGGCGGATTTTTGATCATCGGCGAACTTCGCGCTCAGCATTAGCCGACCGTCCGCTTTCCACCAATTGGGGGGCAGAAAGAGGGGCGGGCGTGCGCGCGCCAATCTGCCGGGCCGGCGGGGCTGGACCTCCGCTTGCTGGATAAATGCGGACACGTACTTTTTGGCCAAAAAGTACGTGTCCCCTTCAACCATTTTAGCTTGATCTACGCCCTTGTTCGCGCCTTCGCGCTATTTCGGGCAGTTGTAATAGCAGGGCGCCACGGTGCGCGGCGCTGCGTAAGGGTTGCTCGGCGCGCGGTAATTTGGATCGCGGGTGCCGGGCTGGCCGGTATACGGATTGACGTTCCCGCGAGTCGAATAATTGTCGGAGGTCGTGCTGTTCGGGCTGGAGCGATAGTGCGGTGCTACATAGGTGCCATCGCTGCGCGTGTAGCCGCGAACGCGGACTTGAGCCGAAAGAGACGGGGCAATAAACGCGGTAGCGAGTAGTGCAAGAACGAGCTTTTTCATTTTGGCCGACTCCCAAAGTGGGACCTTGACCCCTTTGTGCATGCCAGTCGAGTCTTATCGCAACAGGGCACAGGGTCGCCAGTATCGGCGCGTCGGGAAGCCGGTAAATAGCGCTCGCTCGCATTACCCGCGGCCGGCGGTGACAGATACGTACCTGTCACCAGCCCCCGCCGATCTCACAGCCATTGAGGTTAGTCGAAAAATCGCCTTAGCTTAGCGAGTTCGGCTTCATCGTCTCCGAAAATCTCACGCATCCCCCGCCGGGATGCGCCGATCAGCCCGCTTTCAAGCGCATCCTCCAGAGATGTGCGGGCATAAATCGCGGCGCCACCGGTAGGGTTAGCGGCGCGGGCGATTCCCGCTCCTTCCGGTGCGATCACGAATAGTTTCAGGCCGCGATGGATGATCGCGCGCATGATGATCTCGTTGATATGCTCGTCGCGAAAGCCATAGCCGATCACCATAAGCCGCGCGCCGGGTTGCGAGACAAATTCTTCGAATTGGCGCTGATACCAGCTGAGGATAGGCGAGAGCCCTATCTCTCTGACCTTGTTGCCACCCATCACGAGCATCGAGTTGCCATCATCGGTATGCCAGTTCGATGAGCCATGCAGCTTGAACAGCGGCTGCATCCGGTCTTGAATACCGAACTGGTCTTCGGGAAGTGGTACGAAGGAGCGGTTCGCCCAAGACAGATCGCTGCCGTTGCCTAGAGGCGTTGTCGGCTTCACGCCGGGCATGGTGGCCCCGCTCCACTTGCCCCGACTCTGGAGCGACGGATCATTTGTCAGATAGTGGTGCTCGAGCAGCAGGTCCTGATTAAGCGTGAAGATCGCGTCGAAGTTCGCGAGAAAGCCGGTGACTGAACGGTCGACGGTATTGCGAAAATTGAGCGTTGAGAGGCGGTAAAAGCCGGCGTTCATGTCGTTGAACATCGCGGTCACGGCCGCTTGAAGCGCATCGAGATTCTGTTTCGCGTTGCCGTCCCCGGAGCGCGTCGCGACCTGCAATTCAGCAAGCGCATGCTCGAACCCGCCCCTCGCCTGGCCCTTCCAGAGCACCGAACGGAGAACTTGATTGCCGATAACTTCCGGGCGACCCAGCAGATATTCGAATGCCTCCGCCGCGAGCCAGCCACCCCAATTGCGGCTGAACCCGGCGCCAAGAAGAAGGTAGTGCGACATAGACTGCCCGGGTGCTCCCATCCAATATCTCGGGCAAGCTGTAACCGCGTTACGACAGGCAGGATATCTACGGTCTGGGATGAGGTGACAGGTACGCACCTGTCACCGATGGTAGGTACGCACCTGTCACCGATGGAAGGTGTTTTATGAATCAAATCGGTGACGACAGGTTTTCCTCGATCACTTAGTGGGGTGCCGCAATTTGACGCGCTCGGTGCCGGCGCGCTGAACGGCGATGCTGTCGGCTCTGTCCCTGAACGGGAAGGCCGCAGCGGAAGCGATTGGCGCGAAGGTGCCGCGCCGCTAGAGCATCCCCATGGGCGCCCCGCTCTTCATCCTTTCCTTCCGCCATCGCGACGAGCTTAGCCGGCTGGCCGAGGGCGCCGGCTGGCAGCCGATCGCGGCGCGACGGGCGGAGAATGCCGAGGCGCGGTTCGTGGCCTCGGGCGCGTCGGTCGCGGTGGTGGATGCGCGCGGGGCGCTGGCCGAGGGGCAGGAGGCGGTGCGGGCGATCGCCGATGCGGTCGAGGCCAATGCCGCGGCCTTGCTGGTGCTGCTGTCGCGCACCGACGCGGCCGCGCTCGAGGCGTTCCACCAGCATGGCGCGACCCATTTCCTGGTCAGCCCGTTCGCCGAGGCCCAGCTCGTCCACGCGCTGCAATATGCCCGCCGTCACGCCGAGCGCGTCGGCGGCGACCTGCGCACCGGCCGGCGCGCCGGCGAGGACAGCGATTCCGCCTCGTGGCGCTGGCAGCCGGGCTCGCGCACCGTCGAGCTCTCGCCGGCGCTGGCGAGGGCGGCCGGGCTCGGGGAGGAGGAGGGGCGGCGGATCAGCCTGATGGACCTGTTGCGCAAGCTCGATCCCGCCGGCCGCCGCGCGGCGCGCGACGCGATCGACCGGCTGCTCGCCACCGGCGAAGCGACCGCTTTCGCACACGGCGAGGCGGGCACGCGGATCGCCCACCATGTCCGCCGCAGCGCCGGCGAAATCGTCGGCCGGGCCGAGCCGATCCGCGGCGGCGGCAGCGGCGAGGGGCGCGACCCGTTGACTGGCCTGCGCGACGGCCGCGCCGCGCGTGCCTGGATCGCGGACAAGCTGAAGGGGACGGTTGCGAGCAACTGTCCCCTAGTGGCGATCCTGGTCTCGGTCAGCCGCTACGACGCGATCAACGCCGCCTTCGGCCGCGCGACCGGCGATGCCGTGCTGCAGGCGGTGGCGCGGCGGATCGAGCGGCAATTGGACGGCGCCGACGGCCGCTCGCGGCTGGTGGCGCGGATGGCCGGCGCCGAGTTTGCCTTGCTGCTGGCGGCGCCGGCGACGCTCGACGACGGCCGCTTCCTCGCCGGCCAGCTGATCGAGGCGATCGGCCGGCCGTTCGCTTCGGGCGACCATGTCATCACTTTGGGCAGCCGCGCCGGCGTCGCCGCGGCCGAGCCCGGCGACGATGCCGCCGCCTTGCTGCGCCGCGCCAGCGTCGCGCTTGCCGAAGCCGGCGGCGAGGGCTCGCCGGTCCGGGTGCTCGAGGAAGGCGCCGAGAGCGCGACCGCGCGCGGCGACCGGCTCGAGGTCGATTTGCGGCGCGCGCTCGACCAGGACGAGATCGAGATCCGCTTCCAGCCGCAGGTCTCGGTGACCGGCGGGAAAATCGTCGGCGCGGAGGCGCTGGCGCGGTGGCGGCACCCGCAATATGGCGAACTGGGCGCCTTGACCCTGTTCGGCGTCGCCGAAGGCTCGGACTATCTCGCCCAGCTGTCCGACCACGTCCAGCGCAAGGCGATCGCCGCCGCCGCCGCCTGGCCCGACGCGCTCGGCCATTTGCGGCTCGCGGTCAACATCACCGCCGCCGACATCGTCCGGCCGGGCTTCGCCGCCCAGTTCGTCGCGATGGTGAAGGAGAGCGGCTTCGCCCCCGAGCGGCTGACCGTCGAGGTCACCGAAAGCGGGCTGATCGAGGATCTCGGCGCCGCCGCCGGCCTGCTCGCCGAGCTGCGCCGCGGCGGCCTTCGGGTCGCGATCGACGATTTCGGCACCGGCTATTCGAGCCTCGCTTATCTGAAGGCGCTGCCGCTCGATTACCTCAAGATCGACAAGCGCCTTTGCCAGGACATCGCCGGCTCGACCCGCGACCGGATCGTGGTGAGGAGCGTGATCGACATGGCCCGCTCGCTGGGCCTCGACGTGATCGCGGAGGGGGTCGAGACCGAAGAGCAGCTGGGCCTGCTCGCCGAGGAGGGGTGTACGCTTTACCAGGGATTCCTGTGCTCGCCGCCGGTCTCGGCGGAGGAGCTGGCGGCGCTGGTGGGCGACTGACTGAATGGGGACAGTTACGAGTGACTGTCCCCGGTAGTCCCTACTCCTGATTGGCCGCAGCATGGGGGGACACGTACTTTTTCGCGAAAAAGTACGTGTCCCCGTTCCCCATCACGGCTCAATGGGGATTGTGCTCCCTCCCCTCGGTCCGGGCCTCGTGGCGCTCGGCCGCCGGGCTTTCATGCGTTCGCGAGACGAGCCGGCCGGTTACGGCGCTGATCTGCACTTCTTCGATGCCCGAACGATGCGGAACCTGGATGTCGAAGCTGTAGATCAGCCGGCCATGTTCGGTCTCGAGCTCGCCCGACCTGATCCGGCCGTGCGGCACCGCGGCCAGCGCATGGGCGCGCGCCGTCTGCATCGAGATTCGGGCATGCTGGGCCTGAGCGCAAACCGGCGCGACCGCGAAAACCAAAGCGGTGGCTGCGAGGGGATAGAGTGCGTGTTTCATAGTGCCTCCTGGAAGCGAAGTCCCCTGCTGATCCTGAGACGCCGCGGACCTCGGCAATCCGCAGCAGGGCGCCGCGGCGCAAGGTCAGCCCGCCGCTTTCGCCAGACCGCGCGACAATTGCAGGGCGCCGTGGAGGCGGGCTTGCGGGGTCGGCCAGGCGCGGGTGATGACCAGCTTCATGTCCGGGCGCAGGCGGGCGGTGTCGCCGAGCCGTTCGACATAGGCGAGGACGCCGTCGATATCGGGGACCTTGTCGCCGTGGAAGCCGACCAGCGCGCCTTTGGGGCCGACGTCGAGCTTGGCGATGCCGGCGATCTTGGCGTTCAGCTTGGCTTCGATCAGCTGAAGCAGATTGTCGGTCGGGGCGGGGAGCGGGCCGAAGCGGTCGATCATCTCGGCGGCGAACTCGTCGATCCCGGCCTTGTCCCCGACCTCGTTGAGGCGCCGGTAGAGGCTCATCCTGAGGTCGAGATCGGGGACGTAATCGTCGGGGATCAGGATCGGCGCGTCGACAGTGATTTGCGGCGAGAACGGCTCGACGCGCGGCGCGAGGCCGCCGGCCTTGGCCTCGAGGATCGCTTCCTCGAGCATCGACTGGTAGAGCTCGAAGCCGACCTCCCTGATATGGCCGGACTGCTCGTCGCCGAGCAGATTGCCGGCGCCGCGTATGTCGAGATCGTGGCTGGCGAGCTGGAAGCCGGCGCCGAGGCTGTCCAGAGCGGCGAGCACCTGGAGGCGCTTGTCGGCGGTCTCGGTGATCAGCCGGTCGGGCGGGGTGGTCAGATAGGCGTAGGCGCGGATCTTGGCGCGGCCGACGCGGCCGCGGAGCTGGTAGAGCTGGGCGAGGCCGAAACGGTCGGCGCGATGGACGATCAGGGTGTTGGCCGAGGGGATGTCGAGGCCGCTCTCGACGATCGTGGTCGAGACCAGCACCTCGTAGCGCCGGTCGTAGAAGGCGCTCATCCGTTCCTCGACCTCGGTCGGCGCCATCTGGCCGTGGGCGACGACGTAGCGCACCTCGGACACCTCCTCGCGCAGGAATTGCTCGATGTCGGGCAAATCCTTGATCCGCGGCACGACGAAGAAGCTCTGGCCGCCGCGATAATGTTCGCGCAGCAAGGCCTCGCGGACGACCACCGGGTCCCACGGCATGACGTAGGTCCTGACCGCGAGCCGGTCGACCGGCGGGGTCTGGATGACGGAGAGCTCGCGCAGGCCCGACATCGCCATTTGCAGCGTGCGCGGGATCGGCGTCGCGGTCAGCGTCAGCACGTGGACGTCGGCGCGCAGCGCCTTGAGCTTTTCCTTGTGGGCGACGCCGAAGCGCTGCTCCTCGTCGACGATCACGAGGCCGAGATTGCGGAATTCGACGCTCTTGGCGAGGATTGCGTGGGTGCCGATGACGATGTCGATCTTGCCCGCCTTGACGCCTTCGCGGGTGGCGGCCGCTTCCCTGGGCGGGACGAGGCGGGAGAGGCGGCCGATCTCGATCGGGAAGCCCTGGAAGCGCTCCTTGAAGGTGTTGAAATGCTGGCGCGCAAGGAGCGTGGTCGGCGCGATCAGGGCGATTTGGAGGCCGGACATGGCGGCGATGAAGGCGGCGCGCAAAGCAACCTCGGTCTTGCCGAAGCCGACGTCGCCGCAGACGAGGCGGTCCATCGGCTTGCCCGCGCCCAGATCGGCGATCACGTCGGCGATGGCGCGGTCCTGGTCGTCGGTCTCCTCATAAGGGAAGCGGTCGGCGAAGGCGGCATAGCCGGTGTCCGGTTCCGCCACGGCGCCCGGCCGCAGCGCGCGCTCGGCCGCGACCTTTATGAGGTCGCCGGCGATCGCCCGGATCCGCTCCTTCATCCGCGACTTGCGCCGCTGCCACGCCTCGCCGCCCAATCGGTCGAGCGCCACGCCTTCGGCATCGCTGCCGTAGCGCGACAATATGTCGATATTCTCGACCGGCACGTAGAGCTTGTCGCCGCCGGCATATTCGAGCGCGACGCAATCGTGCGGCGCGCGCTGGACCGGAATTTGGGTCAGCCCCTCGTAGCGGCCGATGCCATGATCGGCGTGGACGACGAGGTCGCCGGGGGAGAGCGTGGCGAGCTCGGAGAGGAAGGCGTCGGTCGTCTTGCGGCGCTTGCGGCGGCGCACCAGGCGGTCGCCGAGCATGTCCTGCTCGGTCAGCAAGGCGACGCCCTGGCCGGTGAAGCCGTGATCGAGCTGGATCACCGCTAATGCGACGGGAGCAGCGGCGCCCAAGGCCTCCTGCCATGTCTCGGCCTCGGTCACTCTCTCGAGGCCATGCTCGGCGAGCAGGCCCTTGAGCCGTTCGCGCGAGCCCGCCGAATAGCTCGCCAGCACGACCTTGCGCCCGACGCGGCGAAGCTCGGCGATGTGCGCGACCACCGCGTCGTAGACGTTGGCGCCCTGACTGCGCTCGGGCGCGAAATCGCGCGGCGGCTCCATCGCGAAGTCGATCACCGCGGCGCCATCGGGCTCGTGGAACGGCGTCACCTGGTGGAGCGGGCGGGCGGCGACCAAGGCTGCCCATTCCTCGCGCGTCAGATAAAGCGTTTCCGGCGCGAGCGGCCGGTAGCTGCCGGGCTCGCGCGTCTGCGCCCGCTGGCGATTCTCGAAATAATCGGCGACCGCCTCGAACCGCGCCTCGAGCGCGCCGGCATCGCCGGTGTCGCGGACGATCAAATCGTCGTCGCCGAGATGGTCGAACAGGGTCGCAAGCCGCTCTTCGAACAGCGGCAGCCAATGATCGATCCCGGCGATCCGCCGGCCGTCCGACACTGCCTGGTAGAGCGGGTCCCCGGTCGCCGCCGCGCCGAACAATTCGCGATAGGCCGAGCGGAAGCGCTTGACGCTGTCCTCGTCGAGCAGAGTCTCGGAGGCGGGGAGGAGGGTGAAGCCGTCGATCCGGTCGATGCTGCGCTGGGTGGCGGGATCGAAGCGGCGCACGCTCTCAATCTCGTCGCCGAAGAAATCGAGCCTGAGCGCCTGCTCCTCGCCCGCCGGGAACAAATCGACCAGACCGCCGCGGACCGCGAACTCGCCGGGATCGCGCACGGTCTCGGTGCGGCCATAGCCATTGGCCTGGAGCAGGAGGGCGAGCCGGTCGCGGTCGATCCGCTCCCCCGGCGCCAGCCGCGCCACCAGCTGGCGGATGCGGAACGGGGTCAGCGTCCGCTGGGTCGCGGCGTTGACCGTGGTGACCAGCAATTGCGGCTTCTTGGTCTCGCGCTGCAGCGCATGGAGCGTCGCCAGCCGCTCGGAGGTCGACCGCAGCGAGGGCGAGCTGCGGTCGTAGGGGAGGCAATCCCACGCGGGAAAGGTCAGGATCTCGAGCTCGGGCGCGAAATAATGGGCGGCGTCGGCGATCGCCCGCATCGCCGCTTCGTCGGGGGCGATGAACACGGCGCGGCCTTTCGCCGCCCGCGCCAGATCGGCGGCGAGCCACGGCATGAACCCGCCTGGCACGCCGGCGAGCGTGACCGGCGCCGTCGCCGTCAGGATTTTCTGGAGGTCGCTCACTCGGGCCTTAGGGAAGCTGGATGTAATCGAGGGACTGGAGGCGGGTCATCATCTCGCCTTGCCAGCGCGCGGGAATTGCGGCGGTTCCGATCGCCCAGGCGAGGATATCGACGTCCTGCTCCTCGAGAAACGCCTCGAACCAGCCGACCTCCGCCGCGCCCCACGCCCCGTGCCAGCGGTCGAAATAGCCGCCGATCAGCATGTCGGCCTCGCGCGTCCCGCGATGCCAGGCGCGAAAGCGAAGGCGTTTGAGGCGGTCGTCCTGGTCCATATTTCCCACGCGGAAAAGGCCGCGCTGGGGAATCCAGGCGGCTTCGATTGCACGCCATGTAGTGGCCGCCCACGCCTTCGTCACCCCGGACTTGATCCGGGGTCCACCTTTTCTTTTCCGGCACAGCGAAGAAAGGTGGATGCCGGATCAAGTCCGGCATGACGGGAAACGGAGGGGCCGTTAAGAACCTTGCATGCGCCCCGACATTCTCAATCCGCTGTTCGCCGAAGTGGAGGTGCTCAAGGGCATCGGGCCGGCGCTCGCCAAGCCGCTGCACCGGCTCGGCCTCAATCGGGTAGTCGATGTGCTGTTTCACCTGCCGGTGAGCTGGATCGACCGCAAGAAGGTGGATCTGCTCGACGAAGCGGATGCCGGGCGGACGATCACAGTCGCGCTGACCGCGCGCGATTACCGCCAGAGCGGGGGGCGCGGGCCGTTTCGAGTGTTCGCCGAGGATGCGGCCGGCAATTACGTCACGCTCACCTATTTCAACAATCCCGGCTGGGGCAAGAAGCAGCTGCCGCTCGGCGAGCCACGGCTCGTCTCGGGCCGGCTCGACCGCTACGGCCAGGAATTGCAGATCGTCCACCCGGATTATGTGCTGAAGCCCGGCGAGGCCGGCCAGATCCCGGAGCGCGAGCCGGTCTATCCCTTGTCGGAGGGCCTTACCAACCACCGCCTCGCCGACCTTGCCGGCCAGGCGCTGGCGCGGCGGCCGGCGCTCGCGGAGTGGATCGAGCCGAGCCTCAAGGCGCAGCAGAATTGGCCCGACTGGGCGGACGCGCTCGAGACCGCGCATCGCGATCCGGCGGCGGCCAAAGCGGGCGAACGGCTCGCTTATGACGAGGTGTTCGCCAACCAGCTCGCGCTGATGCTGGTCCGCGCTTCCTCGCGGCGGCGCAAGGGCGTGCCATTGAAGGGCGACGGCAGCCTGCTCGGTAAGCTCCAGCTTCCCTACACGCCGACCGCGGCCCAGCGCGGGGCCGCCGCCGAGATCGAGGGCGACCTCCAGCAGGACGTGCCGATGCTGCGCCTGCTCCAGGGCGACGTCGGTTCCGGCAAGACTTTGGTCGCCTTGATGGCGATGCTGACCTCGGTCGAGGCCGGCGCCCAGGCGGCCCTGCTCGCGCCGACCGAAATCCTCGCCCGCCAGCATTACGACACATTGTCGCGGCTGCTGGCCGGTCTGCCGGTCAACGTCGCCATCCTGACGGGGCGCGAGAAGGGCAAGGCGCGAGAATCCTGCCTGATGGGGCTGGCCGACGGCTCGATCCATATCCTGGTCGGCACCCATGCGATCTTCCAGCAGGCCGTGGGTTACAAAAAGCTCGGCCTCGCCGTGGTCGACGAGCAGCACCGCTTCGGCGTCGCGCAAAGGATGATGCTGGCGAGCAAGGCACAGCGGCCGCCGCATCTGCTGGTGATGACCGCGACGCCGATCCCGCGGACGCTGACCTTGACCCATTATGGCGAGATGGACGTCAGCCGGCTCGACGAAATGCCGCCGGGCCGCCGGCCGGTCGAGACAAGGGTGATCAGCGAGGAGAAGCTGCCCGAAGTGATCGACGCGCTCGGTCGCCATCTCGCCGCCGGCAAGCAGGCTTATTGGGTCTGCCCCTTGGTCGAGGAGAGCGAGACCAGCGACCTCGCCGCCGCCGAGGATCGCGCCCAAGTGCTTCGCCTGCGCTTTGGCGACAAGGTCGGCGTCGTCCACGGCCGGATGAAGGGGCCCGAGAAGGACGCGGTGATGGACGCGTTCCAGCGCGGCCAGATCGGCGTGCTGGTCGCGACCACGGTGATCGAGGTCGGCGTCGACGTCGCCAACGCCTCGCTGATGATCGTCGAGCATGCCGACCGCTTCGGCCTCGCCCAGCTCCACCAATTGCGCGGCCGGGTCGGGCGCGGCGAGGAGCAGAGCATCTGCCTTTTGCTGCGCGGCAATGCGCTCAGCGAAACCGCGCGGGCGCGGCTCACCTTGATGCGCGAGACCAATGACGGCTTCCGCATCGCCGAGGAGGATTTGCGGCTGCGCGGCGCCGGCGAGATTTTGGGCACCCGCCAGTCGGGCGAGGCCCAGTTCCGCCTCGCCAGCCCGGACCAGATCGCCGACCTCGCGCCGATCGCGATGGACGACGCCCGCCTGCTGGTCGACCGCGACGGCGGGCTGGAGGGCGAGCGCGGCAGGGCCGCGCGGGTGCTGCTCTATCTGATGGAGCGGGACGCGGCGGTGGGGCTGCTGAGGGGGGGGTAGATGCAGACGACCGTCGAAATTGCGAATTTGTTGGGAGCGGCCGGGACTCTGGCAATAGCTTGGCTGGTCTATCAATTCAGTAAGCAGCAAGCGGCTCAGAATGACGCGAGGGCCGAACGCCAGTTGCATTTGGATCAGCAAAATCTCCGATTGAGTCTCTTGGAAAGACGGTTGAATGTCTTGTCTCAGGTTCGGGAGGTATGGGCCGAATATGCTCTGAATGCTCACGCAACGTCCGAAATGCTGCAAAAGCTATATCCTGCAATACGCGAGGCGGGCCTTTTATATGATGACGATTTGCTGGATGACCTAACAGTCGTCGCTCAACAATTGGCCAAGCTAGAGCGCACGTTCATCCGTTTAGAACAAGCCAGAGGGAACGACGATCGATACCAAAAACTTCTCGAGAACCAGTTCAAGGCTGAGGATAAACTCTGGCCAGTTCTCGATCCGCTGATGGAGAAAATGCGCACAGCCACGAGAATCCAGGAGCTAAGACGTTAGGGCGTGAGTAGCCCGTGCTTTTTCTTGCCGGCCGAGAGGCGGGTCTCTGCGGTGACCGCGATTTCGATGTCCTCGGTCGTCGGCTCACCATCGACGCGTGCCCCGCCCTGAGCGATCAGCCGCCTAGCTTCGTTCTTCGAGGCGACCAGGCCGAGCCCGATCAAAGCATCGACAAGGCTGATCCCGCCTGTGACTTTTAGCGTTGGCAAAGCCTCGCCGCCTCCACCTTCTTCGAACGTCTTGCGCGCGGTGTCTGCCGCGCCCGCCGCCGCTTCGTCGCCGTGCAGCATCGCCGTCGCCGCGTCGGCGAGCGCCTTTTTCGCCTCGTTGACCTCCGCGCCCGCGAGCGCCTCCAGCCGGGCGATCTCGTCGAGCGGCACATCGGTGAACAGGCGCAGGAACCGGCCGACGTCGCCGTCCTGGGTGTTGCGCCAGAATTGCCAGTAATCGTAAGGCGAGAGCAGATCGGCGTTGAGCCAGATTGCGCCTTGCTCGGTCTTGCCCATCTTGCCGCCGTCGGCGGTGGTGATCAGCGGCGTGGTGAGGCCGTAGAGCTGGGCGCCGTCGACGCGGCGGGCCAGTTCGATGCCGTTGACGATATTGCCCCACTGGTCCGAGCCGCCGAGCTGGAGCCGGCATTTGGCGCGCCGCGACAGCTCCAGGAAATCATAGGCCTGGAGGATCATATAGTTGAATTCGAGGAAGGTCAGCGGCTGCTCGCGGTCGAGCCGGAGCTTCACCGAATCGAAGGTCAGCATCCGGTTGATGGTGAAATGCGGGCCGATGTCGCGCAGGAACGGGATGTAATCGAGCGCGTCGAGCCAGTCGGCATTGTCGGCCATGATCGCGTCCGTCGGGCCGTCGCCGAAGGTCAGGAAGCGCTCGAACACCCGGCGGATCGAGGCGATGTTGGCGCCGATCGCCTCGGCGGTGAGCATCTTGCGGCTCTCGTCCTTGCCCGAGGGGTCGCCGATCTTGGTGGTGCCGCCGCCCATCAGCACGATCGGCTTGTGGCCGGCCTGCTGCAGCCGCCGTAGCATCATGATCTGGACGAGGCTGCCGACATGGAGCGAGGGCGCGGTCGCGTCGAAGCCGATATAGCCGGGGATCACCTGCGTCTGGGCAAGCGCGTCGAGCCCGGCGGCGTCGGTCACCTGATGGATATAGAAGCGCGCTTCGAGGGCGCGCAGGAGTTCGGACTTGTACTGGCTCATCGGGCGGGGCTTACCGTGCACTTTCCTCCCCGTCATCCCCGCGCAAGCGGGGATCCAGCTTCTTTCTTGCTGGCCCGGGGGCGGAAAAGGTAGCTGGATTCCCGCTTGCGCGGGAATGACGAGGGAAAATGGACTGCGAACTGATTCCCCATCCGGCGACGGCCGCGAGCGCCGCGCAATGCGTCAGCGTCGCGATCCGGCGGGAGCGGCGGGGGCTGCATCTCCAATATGTCGTGGAAGGCGACGCATCCCGGCTCGCCGTCCCGCCGCCCGCCAAGCCCTGTCGAACCGACGAACTCTGGCGCAGCACCTGCTTCGAGCTGTTCGTTCGCGAGCAAGGTCCGGCATATGACGAGTTCAATCTGTCGCCGTCGGGGCAATGGGCGGCCTATCGGTTCGGCGATTATCGCGGCGAAGCCGGGATGCTCGGCCTGGACGAGCCGCCGCGCATATGGTTTTCGCGCGAACCGTTCGGCCTTCTCCTGTCGTCCTTCATAACGGTCGATCTGCCCGGCACTGGACGCATCGGCCTCAGCGCGGTGATCGAGGACAAGAGCGGCGCCAAATCATACTGGGCGCTGGCGCACCCGCCCGGCGCGCCCGATTTCCACCATCCGGCTTGCTTTGCCGCCGATCTCCCGCCAGCACCGGCGCCATGAAATTCGGCATCGACCGCCTGCTCGCCGACCCCGCTCTGCGCGCGCCGCTGGCGGGCAAGCGGATCGCCTTGCTCGCCCATCCCGCGTCGGTCACCGAGGATTTGACCCATAGTCTCGACGCGCTCGCGGCCTGCGGCCTCGACCTCACCGCCGCGTTCGGGCCGCAGCATGGCCTCAGGGGCGACAAGCAAGACAATATGGTCGAATCGCCGGACTTCACCGATCCGGTCCACGCCATCCCGGTGTTCAGCCTCTACGGCGAGGTGCGGCGGCCGAGCGGCCAGTCGATGGGCACGTTCGACGTGATCCTGGTCGATCTCCAGGACCTCGGCTGCCGGATCTACACCTTCATCACCACTCTGCTTTACGTGCTCGAGGCGGCGGCGCAGCACGGCAAGTCGGTCTGGGTGCTCGACCGGCCCAATCCCGCCGGCCGCCCGGTCGAGGGGCTGACGCTCCGGCCCGGCTGGGAGAGCTTCGTCGGCGCCGGCGCGCTGCCGATGCGGCACGGGCTGACGCTCGGCGAGCTCGGCTCGTGGTTCGTCGCGGCGCGCGGGCTCGACGTCGACTATCGCGTCGTCGAGATGGAAGGCTGGCGGCCCGGCGACGCGCCCGGCTTCGGCTGGCCCGCGAAGGAGCGGGTCTGGATCAATCCCAGCCCGAACGCGGCCAATCTCAACATGGCGCGGGCCTATCCCGGCACGGTGATGCTCGAGGGGACGACGCTTTCGGAAGGGCGCGGGACGACGCGTCCGCTCGAATTGTTCGGCGCGCCCGATATCGACGGCCGCGCAATCATCGCCGAGATGCGCTCGTTAAATAGGGACAGTCCCTATTTTTCGGATTGGCTCGCCGGCTGCCGCCTGCGCGACATCGCGTTCGAGCCGACCTTCCACAAGCATGTCGGCAAGCTCTGCAGCGGCGTCCACATTCATGCCGAAGGCCCGTTCTACGATCACGCGGCGTTCAGGCCCTGGCGGCTGCAGGCGCTGGCGTTCAAGGCGATCCGCCGGCTCGATCCGGACTATGATCTGTGGCGCGATTTCCCGTACGAATATGAGCTGGGCAAGCTGGCGATCGACGTCATCAACGGCGGCCCGGCGTTGCGCGAATGGGTCGACGATCCGGCGGCCGGGCCGGGCGATCTGGATGCGCTGACAGCGCCAGACGAGCAGGCGTGGGCCGAGGAGCGGACGCCCTTCCTGCTTTATTGAGGCGCGACCGGCACGAGCTGGCTCGCCGCCCAGACCTCCGCCAGCCGCGCCTCGCCACCGGCGATCGCGCCGGCATGGGCGACATGGATCAGCCGCCCGGGAGCGGCCCAGGCCGCGCGGAAGGCCGCTTCGACCTGGTCGAGCCGGATCCGCCCGACATAAGCGGAAATGCCCTCGGGCGCGGAGGGCGCGGTCGGGACGATGCCGAGCCTGACGAGATCGACGATCCGGTTCGCGATCATAGTCGTATCCGGATTGCCGGCCTGATTCATCCGCGCCTGGTCGCGGAGCAGGGCGATGTCGAGCTCGGCCTGGGTGAAGCCGTAGAGCAAAGCGCGGCGCAGCTCCCGCTCCGCGGTCTCCAGCGCCGCCTGCCAATCGCCGTCATACGGGCCGACGGTCAGCCGCGCGAGGCGCGCCGTGCGGTAATAATCCTGAACATGGGCGACCGCCTGCATGAATGCCCGGTCATTGCCGCGATAGCCGAGGATGCGCGCCTCCAGCATGTCGGCGGCGATCGATTGCAGGAAGCTGCGGTCGCGCAGCGCGGCGGTGTCTTGGGTGTCGGGCGGCATGACCGAGGCGATCGTGACCATGGTCATTTCGCCGCGCAGGCGGAGATAGCGGAAGGCGGTCGGGCGCGCGGGGTCGATCGGCTCGGGCGGCGGTGGCTCGGTCGGCCCGCGCGCCCGCCAGTCGCCGAACTGCGCCGCGATTCGGCGCTCGAGCCAGGCCGGATCGGCATCGCCGACGACCATCAGGATCGTCCGCGCCGGCACATAGAAACGTTCATAGAGCCCGCGCAGCGCGTCCGCGCGCACCGCGGCGATGTCGCTTTCCTCCCCGGTCAGCGCGGCGCGCGCGATCGCCGTGCCGGGGACGAAGAAGGCGATCTGGTCGCGCTCGATCCGGTCGAGGCCGGCCTCGCGGGCGACCTCGGCGCGGGCCTGCGCGACCGCTTCGGGCGCAATGTCGGCCTCGCTGGCCATGTCGCGCAGCAATAGCAGGGTGCGGTCGATCCTCGCTTGATCGTTCTGCAGGAGGTTGATCCGGAAGATCGTGTCCACCGCGCCGGTATCGGCGTTGAAGCCGCTGCCCAGCGCAAGTCCCTCGCGCCGCGTCAGCCGCTCGCGCGCCCCCTCGGGCACGCGCCGCGAGCCGCGGAAGAGGACATGCTCCAGATAATGCGCCTCCCCCGGGCCGCCCATCGCCGCCCCGGCCTCGACCAGCATCCTCAGCGCGACCCGGCCCCGCGGGCGATCGTTGCGCAGGATCGCGTAGCGCATCCCGTTGGGCAGCACGCCGAAGCGGATAGCGGGATCGGGCGCCAGGTCGGAGCGGTCGAACCCCCATGCGATGCGCGCTTCGGGCGACGTCTGGGCGGAGGCCGCGCCGCCCACCACCGCCAGACAGGCGGTCAGGACGCCGGCCAAGGCCGCCCGCAACCCGAAGAAATTTACCAAATATGCCAACAAATTAGAGAACTTTCGCTCTTAGGCTTGGGCTTGTGATCGTTCCGCATCACGTCATTCAGGCATTTGGGGGGAACATGGCTCATCTGGCAAGGCGCGGCGCCGCTCCGGCGAACAGGATCGTCGGAACCGAGGGCGACGACTATATCCTGGTCACCGCGCCGACCGAGGTCGACGGCCTTGGCGGATTCGACAGAGTGGCGTTCGACTTTCAGCTCAGCCCGGTCGCCATCCACCTCGACCTCAGCGGCCTGTGGAGCGGCGGGGTCGGCATTCTGAACGGCTACCAGATCAGGAATATAGAGACGATCGGCTCGCCTTATTACCCATCCGAGCTGGAAAATTCCTGGATCCTCGGCAGCGCCCATGACGATGTCCTCATCGCCGGAGCCGATTATCCGCTCCGGGTCATCCTCATCGGCGACGAAGGCGACGATCTGCTGGTCGGCGGCGCCGGCGACCCGACGATCGAAAACGCCAACAATTATCTCAACGGGGGCAGCGGCGACGATGTCGTGATCGGCGGCAGCCGCGGCGACGATCTCGACGGCGAAGAGGGCGACGACCGGCTGTACGGCCTTGGCGGCGCCGACATGCTGTTCGGCGGAGGCGGCCGCGATTTGCTGCGCGGCGGCGACGGCAACGACTATCTGCGCGGCGATGCGGATAACGATCAGATGTTCGGCGACGCCGGCGACGACCGCTTCGAGGCGTCATTCGGCAGCGACCGCGTAGATGGCGGCGCCGGCTCGGACATTGTCGAATATTGGGGCGCCGAAGGGGGCGTCACGGTCAACCTCCAGTCGGGCGTCGCGCGCGAGAGCGCGGGGGGCTTCATCGACCATCTCGTCTCGATCGAGAATGCCGCCGGCAGCTTCTTCGCCGACGTCCTGCGCGGGTCGAACGCGGCCAATCTCCTGTTCGGGGACAGAGGCGACGACGCCCTTTACGGGCGCGGCGGCGACGACAGGCTCTCGGGCGGATCGGGCGACGACCGGCTGGAAGGCGGGGCCGGCGCCGACCTGTTCGTCGTCGGAGAAGCGGATGCCGACGCGGGGACCGAGATCGGGTCCGATTTCATCGCCGATTTCGACCGCGCCGAGGGCGACCTGATCGACCTCTCCGCCATCGACGCGGACAGCGGCACCTATTACGAAAACGAGGCATTCGTCTACGTCGGCGCGGCCGCTTTCAGCGGCGTCGCCGGAGAATTGCGCGTCACGGCGCTTGCCGGCGGGTGGGAAGTCACCGGCGACCGGGACGGCGACGCCATCGCCGACTTCTCGATCCTGGTCGCTTCGCCCGCGCCGCTGGGTGCGAGCGACTTCATCCTGTAGGCCGGCGCCTTGACTCACGTGTTATGCGTAAATATAATGCGCATAACATGTGGAGCAATTGATGGCACTCAATCCTTTGGCATCGGCGGTCAAGCCCGTCCGGCGGGCAACCAATATTTCCCTGAACACCGGGATTTTGGCTGAGGCCAAGGCGTTGGGGATCAACGTCTCTCGTGCCTGCGAAGGAGGCCTGGAGGCCGAGATCGCACGAATTCGGCGTGAATCATGGCTTGCGGAAAACAAGTCGGCGCTGGAATCGTCCAACGCCTTCGCCGAAACCAACGGTCTTCCGCTAGCCGCCCTCCGTCAATTCTGATGGCGAAATACGAAGTCTTCCGGCGCCGGTCGGGTCCTGGATATCTGCTCGATTGCCAGGCGGATCTGTTGAGCCAGCTCAACACCCGCTTCGTGGTCCCGCTCTTGCCTGCGCGGGAGGCTCCGAAGCCGGCCGCAAGGCTTAACCCGGTGTTCGAGCTGGACGGCCAATCCTATGTCATGACGACCCAGTTCGCCGCGGCGGTCCCGGTCGCCGAGCTCGGCGAGAGCGTCGCGTCGCTCGGCGACCAGGACACCGTCATCCTCAACGCCCTCGACATGCTGATCAGCGGATTTTGACGTCTTGAAAGCTCAGCTCTTCCGGCTCAGCGTCCGCATCACCTCGAATCTCCCTTAACGAAATCTCGGGTTCAGCAGTCGTACCATTCCTCGTCATAATATTGGGTGACAGAGCCAGTCCCGGTTACGGAGTTGTCGCACCAGGTGATAATATATCCGACAATCTCGGTTTGCTGCGAGCTGCTGTAATATATCCATCGGTGAAACATTCCCTCGCTTTGCGCGACGGCGCTGCCGCTCGTCGCAAGCGCCGCGGCCGCCGCGACGATGACCTTGAGGATTTTCATTGATTTTCTCCCACAGATGCGGGGAACAAGCGGTCGTTCTCCGCCGAAGCCGAGTCTTGATCCTTCCAACATCTTCGGTCAACCTGCGGGCGAAAAGTAAAAGCCTCGCTTCTAGCCGCCTCGCGTCGCGCTACGACTTCCGGCTCAGCGTCCGCATCGCGTCGTCGAGGCCCTCGAGGGTGAGCGGATACATCCGGTCCTGCATCAACGTGCGGACGACCTGGATCGAGCTGGTGTAATTCCAATATTGCTCGGCCACCGGGTTGAGCCAGATCGCGGCGGGGTAGGTGGTCGTCATCCGCTGCAGCCAGGTGGCGCCGGCCTCCTCGTTATAATGTTCGACCGAGCCGCCCGGGTGGGTGACCTCATAGGGGCTCATCGAGGCGTCGCCGACGAACACCAGTTTGTAGTCGTGGCCGTATTTGTGGAGCACGTCCCAGGTCGGCGTGCGCTCGCTCGTCCGCCGCCAATTGTCCTTCCACACCGCTTCATAGGGGCAATTGTGGAAGTAGAAGAATTCGAGATTCTTGAACTCCGACGTGGCCGCCGAAAACAATTCCTCGGTGAGCCTGATGTGCGGGTCCATCGAGCCGCCCACGTCGAGAAAAAGGAGCAATTTCACCGCATTATGCCGCTCGGGCCGCATGCGGATGTCGAGCCAGCCCTTGCGCGCGGTGCCGTCGATCGTCTCGTCGAGGTCCAATTCCTCGGCCGCGCCCTCGCGGGCGAAGCGGCGCAGCCGGCGCAGCGCGACCTTGATGTTGCGCGTGCCCAATTCGACCTTGTTGTCGAGGTTCTTGAACGCGCGCTGCTCCCAGACCTTGAGCGCGCGGCCCTGGCCGCCTTCGCCGCCGATCCTGACGCCTTCGGGATTATAGCCCGAATTGCCGAACGGCGAGGTGCCGCCGGTGCCGATCCATTTGCTGCCGCCCTGGTGGCGGCCCTGCTGCTCGGCGAGCCGCTCTTTGAGCGCCGCCATGATCTCCTCCCACGAGCCGAGCGACTTGATCTCGGCCATCTGCTCAGGGGTGAGGTAGAGCTCGGCGACCTTCTTCAGCCACTCCTCGGGGACCGGCACGGTCTCGGCGCCGTAGCTGGTCTCGATCCCCCTGAAGACCTTGGCGAACACCTGGTCGAACCGGTCGAGCAGCCCCTCGTCCTTCACGAAGGTGGCGCGGGCGAGATAGTAGAAATCCTCCGGCCGCGCCCCGATCACCTCGGCGTCGAGCGCCTCCAGGAGGGTCAAATGCTCCTTCATCGAGGCGGAAATGCCCGCGGCGCGCAATTCGTCGACGAAGGAGAAGAACATGACGCTGCGGGCTGTACTGCGTTCAGCCGACAGGGGACACGTACTTTTTCGTGAAAAAGTACCTGTCCCCATTCCGTGCCCGAGACTGGGCCCCGGCCTGCGCCGGGGTATGTCCGCGCGGCAGGCCGCACGCACATAGTTAACACCCTTTCAACCAATTGCCCTTAGCCACTGCGCTGCAAAGCAAAAGCAGGGATGCACGGTGGCAAGCAGCGCGAGCGAGAGGACCGACGGCGAGGCGATCAACGAGGTGGCGCGCAATTGCGGGTCGCTGGCGATCGAGTGCAGCGACGTCGCCGGCTATGTCGCCGGCGTCAACGAGCGCATCTCGGCCAACCTCGCCATGCTCGATTCGCTCGAGGACGTCACCACCCGGCTCCTGGCGGACCAGGCGCAGGTCAGCGATTCCACCGACGAGGCGCGGGTGCTCGCCGAGCAGGCACGCGGCAAGCTCGACCAGGGCCGCGCGGCCATCGAGGACACGATCCAGATCTTCTCGGTGCTGACCGACCTCGTCGTCCAGCTGGGCGAGCGGATGGCGGGCTTCGCCGGCGCGATGGCGCAGGTCCAGAAGGTCTCCTCGAGCATCGAGACAATCGCCAGCAAGACCAACATGCTCGCGCTCAACGCCACCATCGAGGCGGCGCGCGCCGGCGAGGCCGGCCGCAGCTTCGCGGTGGTCGCCGCCGAAGTGAAGAAGCTCGCCCACGACACCCGCGCCGCGACCGCCGAGATCGGCGGCACGATCGCCTCGCTGACCCGCGAGGCGGCCGCGGTCACCTCCGAGATCCAGATCGGCGTCGAGCAGAGCCGGGTCGCCCAATCCTCGTTCACCCGGATCAACGAAACGGTCCGCGACGTCGCCGACATCGTCGCCCTGGTCGACCGCCAGACCGACGGCATCGCCCAGTCGACCAGCCACATCCAGGCGAGCGTCGACAGCGTCAAGAGCGGCCTTTCCTCCTTCGCCGCCGACGCGCGCGCCAATGGCGGCCAGCTCAAGGAGACGCAGGAGCGGCTGACCAAGCTCGAATTGTGCGCCAACGAGATGCTCGACCGGCTCGCCTCGTCGGGCGTGCGGATCGACGACACGCCGTTCATCGAGCTCGCCCAGGCCGCGGCCCGCGAAATCCACACCATCATCGAGGCCGGCATCGACCGCGGCGAAGTCGCCTTCGACGACGTGTTCGACACCGATTACGTGCCGATGCCCGGGACCAACCCGGTGCAGTACGAGGTCCGCTTCTGCGATTTCGCCGACGCCCACGTCCGCCCGGTGCTCGACCGGCTGATGCGCGAGGAGCCGCGGCTGATCGCCACCGCGCTGACCGACATCAACGGCTATCTGCCGACCCACATTTCCGAGCGCTCGCAGCCGCAGAGCGCCGATCCCGAGTGGAACGCGGCCTATTGCCGCAACCGCCGCAACTTCCTCGACGACATCACCCGGCGCGCGATCGTCAGCGAGAAGGACGCGATGCTCGCCACCTACTCGATGGGCTTCAGCAAGGGCGCCCATCTCGCGGTCAAGAACGTGTTCGTGCCGCTCTGGGTGCGCGCCCGCCGCTGGGGCAATTTCGAGCTCGCCTATCGCGACGAGGCGGTGCGTTAGCGAGCCTCCTCGTCCATCGGCTCGGGCTTGTTGACCAGGCTGACCAGCACCACCGAGATGATCATCAGCAGATACCAGGCGACCAGCTTGGTCGCCGGCACCATCGCCCAGCCGTGCCGCTGGTTGGGATAGATCCAGGCCTGCGACAGCGTGCCGATATTCTCGGCGAACCAGATGAACAGGGCGACCAGGAAGAAGCCGAGCAGGATCGGCATCGGCCGGTAGCGGCGGAACGGCCGGAACCAGAAGCGGGTGCGCCGGAAGATCAGGGCGGTCGCCGCGAGCAGCGCATAGCGCGCGTCCCACAGCCAGTGATGGGCGAAGAAGTTGACGTAGATGGCGAGCGCGAGCAGCGGCGGCGCCCAGAGCGGCGGATAATGGCTGACGCGGATCTCGAAAATCCGCCAGATGCGGGCGATGTAGGAGCCGACCGCGGCGTACATGAAGCCCGAAAAGAGCGGCACCCCGCCGAGGTGGAGCCAGGAAGGCTCGGGATAGATCCACGAGCCCCAGGCGGTCTTGAAAAATTCCATCCCGGTGCCGGCGACGTGGAAGGCGAGGATCACCTTGGCCTCGTCCCAGGTTTCGAGCCTGAAGCGCAGCATGGCGATCTGGATCGCGACCGCCGACAAAGTGAGGAAATCGTAGCGCGGCAGCCAGGCATCGCGCGGATAGAAGAGGTGGGTCGCGACCAGCAGCGCCAGCATCAGCGCGCCGAACAGGCAGGCCCAGCCCTGCTTGAAGCCGAACAGCGCGAATTCGTAGAGGTGGCTGCGCCAGCCGCCCGCGACCGTCTTGTGCTCGAGCGCGAGCCGGATGCGCTCGAAGCGGGTATGGCCGGGGGTGGGATCAATCGGCGGAGTCATGCTATGTGCATAGCATGCACAGCGTCATCGCCATCGATCGATTGCAGGCCTTGGAATCGGAACTGCGCTCTGCTGGACTGACTGCCCTGTACCTGTTCGGATCCCACGCGCGCGGTGCTGGGACAGCCGCATCGGATGTCGACCTGCTTTTCGAGGCGGAAGGAGCTCGGAGTCTCAGCCTCATCGATCAGGCCCGGCTGCAGCGGGAACTGAGCGAAGCCCTCGGAAAGCGGGTGGACTTGCTCGAACGCTCGGCGCTGCGCCCAGCCGTGCGGCGCATGGCGGCGTCCGACATGCTGCGGATTTTCTGATGGCAGGCGTCGACCCGCGCGATGCCGCCCGTCTCGAGCTCATCCTCGAACTAATCGACCATATTGGGCGGCGACTGGAGGAAATGACGCTTCCCCGGTTCGAGTTGGATCGCGACGAGATCGACCTCACCGCCTATCGCCTTGCCGCGATCGGCGAGGCCACAAGCAGGCTTTCCGACGGGTTGAAGCAGCGGCACCCCCATATTCCATGGGACGCGATCTACGGCATGCGCAACATCATCGCCCATGAATATGGCGCGGTGATACCGGAGCGCGTCTGGAATGTGATCGGGGAGCCTTTGGACGCTCTAGCAACGGTCTGCCGCCTGGAATTGGAGGCCGGCTAGCCTTATCCCTGCCTCCGCGACATGAACGCCAGCCGTTCGAACAGCATCACGTCCTGCTCGTTCTTGAGGAGGGCGCCGTGGAGCGGGGGGATCGCCTTCGCCGGGTCGCGGGACTGGAGGACTTCGAGCGGCATGTCCTCGTGGAGGAGCAATTTCAGCCAGTCGATCAGCTCGCTGGTCGAGGGCTTCTTCTTGAGGCCGGGGACGTCGCGGACCTGGTAGAAGATGTCCATCGCCTTGGCGACCAGCAGCTTCTGGATGCCCGGGAAATGGACGTCGATGATCGCCTGCATCGTCTCGCGGTCGGGAAATTTGATATAATGGAAGAAGCAGCGGCGCAGGAAGGCGTCGGGCAGCTCCTTCTCGTTGTTCGAGGTGATCACGACGATCGGCCGCTCGGCCGCCCGGATCGTCTCCTTCGTTTCGTAGACGTGGAACTCCATCCGATCGAGCTCCTGGAGGAGATCGTTCGGGAATTCGATGTCGGCCTTGTCGATCTCGTCGATCAAAAGGACCGGCAGCGCAGGCGAGGTGAACGCCTCCCAGAGCTTGCCCTTGCGGATGTAATTGGCGATGTCGTGGACCCGCTCGTCGCCCAATTGGCCGTCGCGCAGCCGCGCCACCGCGTCATATTCGTAGAGGCCCTGATGCGCCTTGGTGGTGGATTTGACGTGCCATTCGATCAAGGGCGCGCCGATCGCCGCGGCGATCTCGTGGGCGAGGATGGTCTTGCCGGTGCCGGGCTCGCCCTTGACCAGCAACGGCCGCCGCAGCGTGACCGCGGCGTTGACCGCGACCTTGAGGTCGTCGGTCGCGACATAATTGCTGGTGCCTTCGAAGCGCATGCAGGCGGGCATAAGTGGCGCGATACGAGGGCGCAACCACCAACTCCGCTCATCCTGAGTAGCCGGTGAGCTTGTCGAACCGGCGTATCGAAGGACGGAATCGTGACGGTCCTTCGATACGGGCCTTCGACTTCGCTCAGTCCTTACTCAGGATGAGCGGTGGGATTTAGTAGTCGGCCCTGGCCTGGTGGCGGGCTTCGAGCAGGTCCCAAAGCGCGCGGTGCTGGAGCGCGAGTTGCTGGGCGCCGAACAGGAGGGCGCGTTCGGACGGTCCTTCGCTGTCGGCGATCTCGCGCAGCAGATCGGCGCTGCCGAGGTTCGAGTGGCGCGGATCGACGCCGAGCTTCCTGGCGGCGGCGTCGAGCACATTGCGGATCGAGAGCCAGTCGGCGGCGAAAGCCAGAGCGGCGCCGAGCGCACAGCCGCGCCGGTCGGACTGGGCGAGGGTGGCGAGGGCGGCGCGCTGGGCGAGGATCGCGGTCTCGCTGCCGGTTCCGCCCGGCGTGCTCGGAATCGGCCCGGCGGCGACCGCGAGCCGGGTCAGATAGACCCGCTCGTCGACCATCGCCTCGGCGGCCGAGCGGAGCCAGGCGCGGCCGGCCGGCTCGACCGTGCGGGTCGCGGCAAGATCGACGATGCCGGGGTGGCGGCCGTGGAGGGCGGACAGGAAATGGATGGCGTCGGCCAGGCTGCGCGCCGAATCGTGACCGCGCGCGAGCGAATCGCCGGCGAGATGGGGATGAGTCGCGGTGCCGTGCTCGGCAACGCAGGCGAGCAGCAGCGTGCCTGTGCGGGCGCCGCGTGCCGTCTCGACCGATCGTGTCGCCATGCCGTCCTCCAGGCGCGATTCCGCGCTGTCGGGGACGTGCCTACACCCGACGGCGTAAAGAGGAGGTTTACGAGGGGAAGCCAGATTGCCGCATCGCGAGGGCCGCGGCAACGATCGCGTCCCCTACGAGCGGCCGAAAATGGGTCGAATCGTAGAACAGGCAATCGCCGGGCTCGGCCCGCGCGGGGCAGGCCGAGGCGGCGACGGCGCCAAGGAACGAAGGTGAATCGCTCATCACCAGAATCGCGTCGTGGCGGCGCGCGATCGCCTGAACTTCGCTCCGCCAGCTTCGGTAGCGCTCGCCCAGCCCGGCTTCGGCGACCATCGCGTGATAGGAGGGATGGGACGGGGTGATGAACAGGATCGGCGCCACCCCGCGGCTCCGCAGGAAGCCGAGCAGCGCATCGAGGCGGGCGAGCCGGTCGGCATAAGCAGGCGAGGTCGCCATGGCCTCCAGCCGCCAGCGGCGGACCAGGGCCGTCCTGGTCCGGACGTCGGGCAGGGACGGCCCCGCCGAAGGCGCCCGGCCATAAGGGCCCGCATTGCGGGCGAAACCGAGCAGGCTGAACGGCGGATCGGCGCAGGCGGCCGGGTCGGCGAGGGCGAACAATCCGGCCTTCATCGCGTGCGGATCGAACAGGCCGTAGCGCAGCGCCGTCGCGCCCGGGTCGGCGATCGCCCAGATCCCGGTAAGCGGGGGCGGCTCGGCGCCCGGCAAGGCGAAAGCGCCGAAATCGAGGCCGATCCAGGCCCGCCTGAGCGGCGCGTCGGCGACCGCCCGGCGGGCCAGAAGGTCGATCTCCTCGAGCGAACCGCTCGACAGCGCCAGGTTCGCAATGCTGCGCCCGGTGCGGCGGGTGAAGCTCTCCTCGGCAAAACCCCAGACGGCGCGCGACGAGCCGAAAAGCGCTTCCTCGGGCTGGTGGACGCGCGGAATGACCGGTTTCAGGTAGCGGTCGTCATTGACCCTGATCCCCGGCGCACAAAGCGAAATGCGCGGACCGCGCGCGGACAGCAGCCCATAGGGATCGACCAGCCAGGTGAGGGCGAAGACGGCCACGGCCAGAAGCGCCGAAGCCGCCAGAAACCAGCCGAGAAAGCGCCGTCCGCCGGACATTGCGGGCTCAGAACTGGACATAAACGAAGCGGCGCGCATCGCCGATCAGCATCAGGCACAGGATGAACGCCGCCGCCATCCCCATCGCCCAGTTGCGCGTCAGCGCGAACTGCAGGGCGCGCAATGGATGGGGCGGCGGCGCCGGGGCATCGGGGCGCAGGTCGATCGCATTCCAGTGGCGGACGAAGAATTGCGCGCTGTTGGGCAGGCCCCAGGCCGCGATCGCGCAGAGCGCCAGCATGATCCAGGCCCGCGGGCCCAGCAAGGTGGCGCCTTCCGGCATAAGGGCGAGCCCGGCGAGAGCGCCGTAGATGTTGGCCGCGCTTTCCAGCGTCGGCGAGCGAAACAGGCCGCCGACCAGGGCGCTGACCAGGAAAGTGAGGGCGATCGCGCGGATTCGCCCGAAGCTGGAGACCGGCCCCCGTCGGCGCGCGCGCTTGCGCCGTTCGTGGGCCACGAGCAGGATCGCGGTCTGGACCAGGCCCCACAGGACGAAGGTCCAGCCGAGGCCGTGCCACAGCCCCGACAGGATGCCGGTGGCGGCCAGCGCGCCCGCCAGCGGCCATCGCCAGCGCCGCGCCAGCGGGACGAAGACGTGGGTCCGCATGAACACCGCGAAACTAATATGCCAGCGGCGCCAGAGGTCGAACCGGTCGACGGCGACGAGCGGCCGGTCGAAATTGATCGGCAGCCGCATGCCGAACATCCGCGCCAGGCCGATCGCCATGTCGGTATAAGCGACGAAGTCGAAATAGAGCTGGAGCTGGAAGGCGATAATCGCGAACCAGCTCTCCGCCGGCGAGATCGGGCTGTGCTGCGCCCCGAGGAAGACGCTGTCGACCGCCGGCGCGATCTGGTCGGCGAGCAGCAGCTTCTGCGCCAGCCCCATGACGAAGATCGAGAAGCCGATCGCGATGTCGGCGCTGCCCGCCTTGCGCAGGCTGGCTTGCGCCAGCTGGGCCGCGATCCGCGGGAACGGGACGATCGGGCCCATCACGATCTTGGGAAAGAAGGTGATGAAGAACAGATAGTCGCGCAGGCTGAAGCCGGCGATCTGTCGGCGGTAGGCCGCGACGACGAAGCCGATCTGCTGGAAGGTGAGATAAGAGAGGCCGAGCGGAATCAGGATCGATTCGGCGGCGCGGAACCCATCGGGCCCGGCCGCGCCGACCGCTTCGATCTTGAAGGCGGAGAGCAGCGCCACGTTGAACGCCACCGCGGCCCACATGAGCGCGCGCCGCGCTCCGCCGGAAAGCCGGCCGGCCTGCGTCAAGAGCTTGCCGGCGACGACATTGGCAAGGATGCTGCAGCCCGCGACGAGCAGATTGTGGACGCCCGACAGGCCGTAAAACAGGATCGACGCGCCGATCAGAAGAATCGCCCGCCATCGCGCCGCCGCGCCGCCATGCAAGGCATGGAAAGCGATCAGGACGAGCGGCAGGAAGAGAAGGATGAAGCTCCAGCTGGCGAAGCTCATGCCGGGTCAGGCCGCGCGGCGGGCGCTCGCGCCGGAATTGTGCATCTCGAACCAGTGGCGGGCGCCCTCGCCCGCGGCCTGGATGCAGCTTCGCTGCGCGTCGGCGGTCCGCGCCCGATCGAGCACCAGATCGAGCGCCTGGCGGCCATGCGCGCAATCCGCCTCGACATGGACGGCGAAGAAAGCGAGGTCGCGGCCGCTCATCCCGCGCCGGCGCAGCAGGTCGAACAGGCAGGCCGAGACATGCGAGAATGTGAGCTCCTGGCCGATCAGCAGGAACGAGACCGCGTCGAGCCAGCGCCCCTGCGCGAGCAGCTGCCGGCCCGGACCGATGGCGTGCAGGCGGCCACAATCGTCCGCCCCGCGATCGCCGCCGCAGGCCTTAAGGAAGCGCAGCGCCAGCGCCGGATGGCGGCGCTCGGGCCGCACCACCAGGCCCATTTCGGCGCGCAGGAAAATCCCTTCCTCCTCCATCAGATTCTCAATGAGGACGAGCCGCGCCGCGGCATCGGGCGCCTTGTCGGCCAGATCCGCGAGCGTGGCGCAAAACAGCTTCGCCCCGGCATAGGTCGCGCGCGCGTAGCGCAGCAGGATCGCGTCGGGGCAGCGCCCGCTCGCCAGCAGGCGATGGAAGCGGGTTTCCTCGAACGGCCAGGTCTCGCCCGCGGCGCGCAACGCCGCCTCGAAGGCGCCGCGGCCGAGCGGGGCGTCAATAATGGAAGGCATTTTCGACGATGCTTTCGAACATCGGCTCGACATAGCCGTCGGGCGCGATCCGGCCGCGGTCGGCGCTGCCGAGGTCCGGCCAGCGGGTGAGCTGGATCTCGACCTTGCCGAGGCGGAAGTCGCGGCTCGAGCCTTCCTCGCCGACGAGGGCGAGCGCTTCGGCCCGGCCGCCGAGGGCGCTCCGCAGGCAGGCCTCGAGGCCGTCGAGCGAATAGGGCTCGCCCGCCATGTGGCGCCCCAGCTGCCCGACCGAGCGAAGGTGGATGTCGCGGACGCCGCGGGCCAGCAGATAGTCGAGGAATTCGGGCAAATGGCCGTGGTTGAGGCCGGGGACGAGGATCGTGCCGGTGGTGACGTGCATGTGCGCGGCGAGCAGATTGTCGAGCGCCTTCAATTTCCGGCTCGCGCAGGCGGCGCCGTCGATCGCCTCGTAAAGATCGTCGCGCAGGCCGCCGTTCAGCGACAGATAGACCGTCGCCAAACCGGCTTCGCGCAGCCTGCGGACGTAGCTCGGCCGGCCGAGCTTGAGGCCGTTGGACAGGATCACCGGGATGTGGCCGAGGCGCCGCACGGCGGCGATGATTTCGGGCAGGTCCTCGCGCATCGTCGGCTCGGCGCCGACCAGGCGGACGCGGGTCCGCCGAGGCAGCCGCTCGAGGATCGCGTAGAGCCAGTCGATCGGCAGATCGGGCAGGTCGCGCACCGGAATGTAGCAATTGCGGCAGGCCATGTTGCAGCGGTGGGTGATGTCGGCGAACAGGGTCCGGAACGGGGAATCCTCGGGGCGGAACCGCGTCTCGCCGGGGCGAAAGGCGGATTGCAGCGCATCGAGCGCGTCGGCGTCGCCGCCTGTCGCGACAAAAAGCGCCTTCTGCAACATCCTCGCCGATCCCCGCGCCCTGGATGGGGCCGCCTTCGGGCTATCGGACGGCGGGAGGAGCGTCAACCATAGGCGGCGGCGGGCTTGTCGATCGCGCGAGCCGGGCATCTCGCGGCCGCGCCGGCGCCTCGCCCATCCACCGCGAGGACTAACCATCCAGGTAAAATGTTCTTGACATGTTCCCGGCGATATGGAACAAAGAGGGGACAGACAGGAGTGCGAATCGATGGGAAAGAAATTGCGGGACGGCCGCGCGGCCGAGCCTGGGCAAGAGCGTGTTCGGTCCGGCAAAAGCGGGACCGCGAAGCAAGCGGGGCCGGCGGGCTGCATCGCGCGCGCCTCCGGCAAGGTCGGGCCGCAGATCGTCCGCAGCGGCGGCAAGCGCTGGACCGACGAGGCCGGGGAAATCTTCCTCGATCGCCTCGCCGCCAGCAACAACGCCACCTGGGCGGCGAAGGAATGCGGCTTCTCGACCGAGGGGATCTACGCCCGCGCCCGGCGCGATCCGGGCTTCGCCGGGCGGATGGCGGCGGCGCGCGCCTTGGCCCAGGGCCGCATCGACGAGGGGCTCAATCGCGCCGCCGAAGACTTCCTCGCCGGCAAGGCGCCTGCGGCCGATGCGCCGATCGTGGTGACGAGCGTCGAGGAGGTGATCGCGATCCAGAAGCTCAACCGGCCGGCGCAGACCGGCGAGGGCCGCCGCCCCGCCTGGCCGGCCCGCCCGCGCACGCTCGCGGAGGTGCATGGCTCGATCCTGCGGAAGCTCTCCGCCATTGCGAGGAAGCGTGGCCTCATCTGACGCCGGCCGCCGCGGGGTCCCCGCAAAGTACCACTTTGCGGGGCGGCCCCGCCGCCGCCGGCGCGAGCTCCCGCCAGACACCGACCTGCTCGAATTCCTGCTCGGCTTGCCGCCCGACGCGCAGGAGGAGTGGGTGCGCCGGCTCGGCTTCACCGAGGCCGACGCGTTCGACCGCGACTGGCCGACCTGGGCGCATGACGGCCAGCAGGCGCCGGTAAAATGTTCCGACGGCTCCGACTGGTCGACCTGCGTCGTCATGGGCGGCCGCGGCTTCGGCAAGACGCGGGCGGGCTCGGAATGGATCGTCAGCCTGGTGCGGGGAAGGGACGCCCCACGCATCGCCCTCGTCGGCGCGACCCTCGCCGAGGCGCGCCGCGTGATGGTCGAGGGGCCGAGCGGCCTGCTCGAGGTCGCCGGCCCGTGGATCCGCGAATGGCGGCCGAGCCTCGGCACGCTCAAGTTCCGCGACGGCGCGATGGCGACGCTCTTCTCCGGCGCGAGCCCCGAGCAATTGCGCGGCCCCGAGCACGATTATGCCTGGTGCGACGAGCTCGCCAAGTGGGAGAAGGCTAAGGAGAGCTGGGACATGCTCCAGCTCGGCCTGCGCGTCGGCGCGCATCCGCGCGCCCTCGTCACCACCACGCCGCGCCCCGGCCCGGTGCTGCGCGCGATCATGGCCGAGCCGGACACCGCCCTGATCGGCGGCCCCAGCGACGCCAACCCGCACACCAGCGAGCGCTGGCGCCGCAACATGGCCGCCCGCTACGCCGGCACCCGCCTCGCCCGCCAGGAGCTCGACGGCGAATTGCTCACCGACAATCCCGGCGCGCTGTGGACCGTGGAATTGCTGGAGAAATGCCGCCGCCCCTCCCCCCACCGGGGGGAGGGACGACTCGCCGAAGGCGAGCGGGGAGAGGGGGAGGCCCTGATATGCGCGCAGAGACGCAGAGACGCAGAGACGCACCGTCTCTCTTCCCGCGAAGCGGCTACTCCACAGGAAGCCCGGAAGATGCCGGCTTCGCCGGGCTCTGGTGAAGGACACAGCCTCTCTGCGCCTCTGCGCCTCTGCGCGAACCATGAATTCGTCCGCATCATAATCGGCGTCGACCCGCCCTCGGGCGACGGCACCTGCGGCATCATCGCCTGCGCGAAGGATGAAGCGGGCATCGCCCACGTCCTCGCCGACCACTCGGTCACCGCCCGCTCTCCCGAAGGCTGGTCCCGCGCCGTCGCCGACGCGGTTTCGGTGTGGAGCGCGGGGACAGTTACTCGTAACTGTCCCCATTCCTGCCCCGTTCAGGTGGTCGCCGAGCAAAACCAGGGCGGCAAGATGGTTGCGTCGGTCCTCCGCACCGCCGACCCGGACCTCGACGTCAAGCCGGTCACCGCCCACGTCGGCAAGGCCGAACGCGCCGCCCCGGTCGCGATGCTGTTCGAGGCCGGCAAGGTCGTCCTCCACGGCCGGTTCCCGGAGCTCGAAGCGGAGCTGCTCGGCATGATCGCGGGCGGGGACTATGAGGGGCCGGGAGCGAGCCCGGACCGGGCGGATGCCATGGTCTGGGCTTTGACCGAGCTCATGCTGCAGAAGGAGCGGGGCGTGCCGAGCATCCGGAGGCTCTGATCGTCACCCCGGGAAATCAGTGACACTCACCAATTTCCCAACTCTGATCGCCACCCCGGAAATCAGTGACAGTCACCAATTTCCCTTGGCCCTCGCGGCCGCGACCTTGGCCTTCAGCCAAGCCAGATAGGTCTGCGCCGAAGCGGTCACGCCGCGCGGTCCAGCCGGTCGCTGAGCCACATCTTGATCAGCGCCTGCCGGGTCACGCCCCGGCGCCTGGCCTCGGCGTCGAGCTTCGCGACCATCCATTGCGGCAGGTTGAAGCCGACCCTGATGCGCGGTTGAGATTCAGCTGCCGCCGTGCTCTGGTCATTCACCTTCGGCCTCCCAAGGATCGACAAGCTTCACCCCCATGGCCCGGAAATCCGCGACGTTCCGCGTTGCGAGCGTCAGCCCGTGCACAAGCGCGGTGGCGGCGATCATCGCGTCGCGCTCCGGCTTCGGATCGGGGACGTGGAGCGCGGCGCAGCGGCGGGCGACCGCAATGTCGAACGGCAGGATTCTGCCGTCGAAACCTGACAGCACCCGTGCTTCGAACCAGCGCCGGAGCGCCGCACCCTGTCTCCGGTCGCGGCGCTCCATCCGCAGCACGCCTTGTTCGATCTCAAAGAGGGTGACGGCCGAAAGGAATGTGCTTTCCGGGTCCTGCCGAGCCGCCCAGGCTGCGACTGCGGGATCGGCGCGGTTATTCGCCGTCTTGCGCAACTCGGAAATGACGTTGGTGTCGAGCAGCAGCATCAATCGGCGTCGAAATCGACCGGCTTGAAAATTTTGTCGCCCATCTTGGGCGGATCGAAGTCCTCGACCTCCGGCGCCCCCGCAAGCAGCTCAGCCAGGTTAGGGCGAGGCCCGGCCAGCCGCCGATACTCCTCGACCGTCATCAGCACATGCGCCGGCCGCCCCCGGTCGGTGATGAACACCGGCCCCGCCCGCGCCGCCCGCTTGGCGCCGGCGGCGTCCTGGTTGAACTCACGGCTGCTGATCGTGCGCGGCATGTAGATATGTTGCTACATTATCACGCTGATGTCAAGCGCCATGCGAAAAGGGGACAGTCACAGCGATTTTGTTCCTCCTCCGCCGGAGCCCTTGAAGATTCCGTTACGCCAATGGTACGAACGCGCGGTTTCGCGGTTTCGCGGTTCCGGGGACGGCCGCGGCGCCTGTCGGCGTGCGTTCCCGCGAAACCCGCAGCAGGAGCGCCGCCATGGCAAAGCCGGCCAAGTTCGCCCACGTCGTCTACATGACCCGCCGCTACGACGAGATGATCGCCTGGTACCGCGACGTGTTCGAAGCCGAAATCGTCAATCGGGACGCCGCTCTGGCCTTCCTCACCTACGACGACGAGCACCACCGCTTCGCCTTCGCCAATCTCGATCTGCTCAAGCCCGACGGCGGCGCGGCCGACGATCGCGGCCAGATCGGCGTCAACCATGTCGCCTACACCTATGCCGGCGTCGCCGACCTGCTCGATACCTACGAACGGCTGAAGCGGGCCGGCATCCACCCCTATTGGCCGGTCCATCACGGTACCACCTTGTCGCTTTATTATGCCGACCCCGACGGCAATAGGATGGAATTCCAGGTCGACGCCTGCACCGCCGAGGAGGGAAAGGCGCTGCTGGCCGCCACCGACAACCCGGTCGGCGTGCTGTTCGACCCCGACGCGCTGGTCGCCCGGCTGCGCGGCGGCGAGGCGGAGGCGGCGCTTCTGGTCCAGCCGCCCGGCGAGCCCGCGCCGATCCCGGCAGCGCATGGGATGACTTGAAGGCGCGAAGTTTGCGGGGAAAGGGGGACAGTCACGTGACTGTCCCCATTCGTGCGTGCTCCTCGCACGCACGTCGACCCATTCCCCAATCGTCCGAGCGCCGCTAGACTTGCGCCATGTTCGAAGGTTGGGGAGAATTCTATCTGCTGACCGGAACGGCGGCGTCGGTGCTCATCGGCCTGCTGTTCGTGGTCGTCACCCTGATGCAGGATCGGCCGCGGTCGAGCGTATTGAGCGGCTCGAGACTCTATATGGGCCCCGTCGTCCTCCACGTCAGCATGGTCCTGGTCCTCAGCGCGGCGGCGCTGGCGCCTCAGATCACGCCCCGCGCTTTGGCCGTCATAGCCGGTGCAGTGGCGATCACGGGCGCCGTCCGAGGCTGCTTCGTGATCGCGGGCATAATGCGCCGGTCCAGGGGCGAGGCGGATGCGCCGCACTGGTCCGACGTCTGGTGCTACGGCGTCATTCCGACCCTCTTCTATCTGCTCCTCGCTGTCGTCGCCGCCGGTTTCTGGGGCGAGGGGGCGTGGGCCGTGGACGCCCTGGCCGGGGTGATGATCGCTCTGCTGCTGATTACCATCCGCAACGAGTGGGACCTCGTCATCTGGCTCGCGCCCAAGCCGGACTCGAAAGAGCCGGGTGTGGGGCCGGGGGCGTAGGGCGGATGCGATGGTCTGGGGATTGACGGAGTTGATGCTGGGCAAGGAGAGGGGAGAGCCGCGGATGCGGGGGTTGTAGCTCGATATTCGGCTGGCGGCTAAAGCTCAGCTGGAAATCGCGTCGCCTCCATGATCGCCTCGCGTTCCAGCTGGCTCTGTCGGCGTGCGAGAGTTTCGTGATATTCCTGCGCCTCGATATCTCTGAAAAAAGGCGCGTCAGGCGCCAACCGTTTCACCGCGCCCTCGACTTCCTCCAAGGACGCTCGGAAGAACTCCTTGCGCATATTCTGCGCATTGATCCGCGTAGATTCGAACTCAGCATGGAGCGCCCGCTCGAGCGCCGGCGCATCGTCACTGTAGATAATAGCGTGCGTGTCGAAGATGAACGGCACGCTAGCGTCCCCGAGTTCGCGGACGCGATCTACAGGGTCGAGCCGACGTGTAAGGCCGATTTTCACGACGCCTTCGCCGAACGAACCGATGTTCGAGATAATGTAAACGTAGCCCGATCGTGTCCGCTCGGCCATCGCCTTCGCGCGCTCGGCTTTGGCTTGCGCAGCGGCTAAATCCTTTTCCAGAACAGAGATCTGTTCCTTGAATGCTTTGAGCTGCGGCCCGGCGATTGCCGCCGCCTCCGCCTTGGCCTTCTCGAGCAGGCGAGCGTAATGCGTTTCCTCCTCCTCTGCCTCTTCCAGATCGCGGAGCAGTCTTTGCTCCTCGCGCGCGAGCCGCCCTGCCTCCGCACGCTCCTCCCGCTCCGCCTTCAGCCTCTCGCGATATTCGTGGGTGAGATATAGTTCCTGCAGCTTGAGTTCTACGAATTGGGGCGAGATGACGATCGCGTTCGAAGCGTTCATTTTGTCGATTTGGTCCTGGGCGTGGAGTATCCGTTTCTCCATCGCATTCACGTTGTTCCACCGGGTGTTCGCGATCGCCGCCTCGCATTCGTTGTTAAAGGCGCGGAGCGTCAGGCGGATATTCCGGTTGGTCATCGTCTGACCCTTCGCCGAGCTGCCGTCGACAGTCCAATTGGTTGTACAGTAAACGGCGGTTTTCGCCGCAATCAGTGTCTTCTGAAGCTCGCGAGCCGTGCGGATCTCTTCCTTGTACTCATCACTATCGGAGAAGTCGAAGTGCGGCTCATATACACCCATCTCGGCGAAGGAGAGGCGCTCGTCGAAGATTGCGATCTCCTGCAGGAGACGATCGTAGACAGCCTTCTTTTCCAAATAAGATGCCTTGAGCGCTTCAAGCTGGCGAGCTGAGTCTTCCGTGGCCGCCCGAACGCGAGCCTCTTCCTCGTCGGCATTGACGATGCCGGCGAAGCGCTCGTTCAGACCACCGAGCTCCTGCTGCGTCCCGGCGAGATCTCGGAGAGTCTGTTCCAGCTGCCGTTGCGTCTGCTCTAGTTCCAGCTGTCTCTGCTGGGATTCCTCCTGAACTTGCTCAAGACCCGACTGGGCCTGCAGCAGCTGTTTAGAGTCTCGTTGCCAAAGGATCGCCAGAACTAGAGCGATCAATCCCAGAACTGCATATATGATGTTCGCCGACATGATTTCAGCCATCTCCTCCGCCGTGTCGTTTTCTTCGCGGCTTCGCGCCTTCGGGTGAGACCAAATTCGACAGCCGGTGCAGGCTCCCGCCTTGGAGATTATCTCACGCAAAGACGCAAAGGAGAAAGTGTTTATCCGATCACGGATATTGCTGTCGCGAGTGCACCACCGCGATGATCTCCACCGAATCCGCGCTCACGCCATAGATGAGGATATAATTTGGGTGCACCACGGCTTCTCGCGTTCCTGGCACGCGGCCCGGGCGATAGAGGAACGGGTGCTCCGGCAATCCCTCAGCGCAGGCCTCGATCGCCGATTGAAGACGCACGGCAGCCGCGGCGTTGCGGTCCGCGATGTAGGAGATGATCGTTTCAAGATCGTCGAGCGCGTTTGCCCGCCAGACGAGGGACCGCAGGCTCAGCGGCCTTTGGCCTTGATGATCGCGCGCACCCGCTTCATCGCCTCCTCATGCGCCACGCTGGGGCGGCCGTCGGCACGGGATGCGGCGACTTTTGCCTTCAGCCAGGCCAGATAGGCCTCAGCCTGCTCGACGGTTTCGAACTCCGACACCAAAGGCGACAGCGCATTCATCGGTTGAAAGGATAAGCGCGGCCGGCCGAAATGCAAGGCAGATCGGCGTAAGGCTACTGATCCAAGAAGCTCCGCATCTTCCGCGACCTCGACGGATGCTTCAGCTTCCTGAGCGCCTTCGCCTCGATCTGCCGGATCCGCTCCCTCGTCACGCTGAACTGCTGTCCCACCTCCTCGAGCGTGTGATCGGTATTCATGCCAATCCCAAACCGCATCCTGAGGACGCGCTCCTCGCGCGGCGTCAGGCTCGCCAGCACGCGGGTCACCGTCTCCTTGAGGTTCGACTGGATCGCGGCGTCGACCGGGATCACGGCGTTCTTGTCCTCGATGAAATCGCCGAGGTGGGAAAAAGGGGACAGTCACTGTGACTGTCCCCTTGCTACCAGGTGGCTGACAGGTACGGACCCGTCACCCAAGACGCTGCTTCTATGGCACGTCGATTGCGCGGCTGGCGGCTTCGGCGGTCAGTCTCGCGCGCATTGCGTCGGTGCAAACCTCGTGCTGCTCGAGCAGCCAGTTCGTCGTCATCCCCTGAAGGAGCCCGTGGAGCAAACCCAGATAGGCCATCGGCTTGCCGCGATAACGGCTGCGAAGTGCGTCCATGTAGGGTAGGTAGCTGCCGTTCTGCCAATCGAGCCCGCAAGCTTCCATCTGGCCCGTCAATATGCCCCGCTCGATCGTCTGCACCTCAAGGGGACGGGGCACGATCGGCTGGGACCTTTCGGCCTCGGTTTCAGGCGGGACGTTCGAGCCGTCTTCGAGCCGCGCCATCGGCAGGATGGCTCGCGCGCGGGCCGTCAGTTGATCGACCAGTTCGGCGGGCATATCGGCGCCTTGGGCCCGGGCCGGCGCGGCCCCGAACAGCAGCGCGCCAAGTCCCAGCGTCAGGCAAATCCTATTGATCGAGGAAGCTCCGCATCTTCCGCGACCTTGACGGATGCTTCAGCTTCCGCAGCGCCTTGGCCTCGATCTGCCGAATCCGCTCCCTGGTCACCGAGAACTGCTGCCCCACCTCCTCGAGCGTATGATCGGTGTTCATCCCAATCCCGAAGCGCATCCTGAGCACGCGCTCCTCGCGCGGGGTCAGGCTCGCCAGGACGCGGGTCACCGTTTCCTTGAGGTTCGACTGGATCGCGGCGTCGACCGGGATGACCGCGTTCTTGTCCTCGATGAAATCGCCGAGGTGCGAATCCTCCTCGTCGCCGATCGGGGTTTCGAGGCTGATCGGCTCCTTGGCGATCTTCATCACCTTGCGGACCTTCTCGAGCGGCATGGAGAGGCGCTCGGCGAGCTCCTCCGGGGTCGGCTCGCGGCCGATCTCGTGGAGGATTTGCCGCGAGGTGCGGACCAATTTGTTGATCGTCTCGATCATGTGGACCGGGATGCGGATCGTGCGCGCCTGATCGGCGATCGAGCGCGTGATCGCCTGGCGGATCCACCAGGTCGCGTAAGTCGAGAATTTGTAGCCGCGGCGATATTCGAATTTGTCGACCGCCTTCATCAGGCCGATATTGCCTTCCTGGATGAGGTCGAGGAATTGCAGCCCGCGGTTGGTGTATTTCTTGGCGATCGAGATGACCAGCCTGAGGTTCGCCTCGACCATCTCCTTCTTGGCGATCCGCGCCTCGCGCTCGCCCTTCTGGACCTGGTTGACGATCCGGCGGAACTCGCCGAGGCTCATGCCGGTCGCCTGGGCGATCTCCGCGATCTCGGAGCGGATCCGCTCGATCGCGTCATTCTCCGCCTCGCAAAAAGCGGTCCATTTCTTGTCGAGGCCGCAGACCCGCTCGGCCCAGCCCTCGTCGAGCTCGTGGCCCATATAGGCTTCGAGGAAGGCGCGGCGCGGCACCTTGTGGCGCTCGGCGAGGCGCAGCATCTGGCCGCCCAATGTCGTCAGCCGGCGGTTGTAGCTGTAGAGCTGGTCGACCAGATATTCGATCTTGGCGCCGTGGAACTGGACGCTCTCGACCTCGGCGGTGAGATGCTCCCTGAGGCGCTGATATTTGCGCTCGTCGGCGGCGGCGAACTCCTGGCCGGCGCTCATCGAGTTCATCCGCGTGTTCTGGAGGCGGGCGAACTTCTTGTAGAGGTCGGTGATCGCGGCGAATTTCTCGAGCGCCGCCGGCTTCAGCGTCTCCTCCATCTGGGCGAGGCTCAGCGTATTGTCCTCGTCCTCCTCCTCGACCGGGCGCGGCGCGCGGCGCTCGACCAGGCTGTCCTCCTCATCCTCTTCCTCGGGCGGGGCTTCCTCGACCTCTTCCTCTTCCTTGAAGCTGGGGCCGGCGGTGCTCTCGGAAATCGTGTCGTCGTCGGCCTCGGCGCCCTCGACCTGCTCGGGCGTGGGGCCCTTGGAGAGCATCGCCTCGAGGTCGAGGATCTCGCGCAGCTGCATGTGGCCGTTGTTGAGCGCGTTCGACCATTCGATGATCGCGTTGAAGGTGATCGGGCTTTCGCACAGGCCCCAGATCATCGTGTCGCGGCCGGCCTCGATCCGCTTGGCGATCGCGATCTCGCCTTCGCGGCTGAGCAGTTCGACCGCGCCCATCTCGCGCAAATACATCCGCACCGGATCGTCGGTCCGGTCGACGGTTTCCTTCTTCTTTTCGAGGACGAAGGTCTCGCCGGCGCCGTCGACCTCGTCGACGCCTGAATCGGCCTCCTGCTGGTCGTCCTCGTCGGCCTCCTCATTCTCGATGATGTTGATGCCCATCTCCGAGAAAGCCGACATCGCATCCTCGATCTGCTCGGACGACATCTGGTCCTGCGGCAGCGCCTCGTTGAGCTCGTCATAGGTGATGTAGCCGCGCTTCTTGGCGCGGACCATCAGCTTCTTGAGGGAGGCTTCGTTGAGGTCGATGAGCGGCGCATCGCCGTTCTCGGTCTTCTCTTCGGTTTCCGCCGTGTTCGTCTTCGCCATTTACAAGCCTTAATCTCGGGTCGTGGCCTTAGTCCCCTTCGGCCTCGAACAATGTCGCAAGCTCATTATCCGCTTCGTCGCGCGCCCGGCGCAGCCGCTGCTGCTCCGCGAACGCCGCTTCGTCGCCTTCGTCCTTCAGCCGCGCCGTCGCCGCCGCCAGTGCCGCGTCGAGCCCGGGCCGCGCGGCCAGCGTCTCGATCGCCAGAATCAGGTCTCGGGAGGCCCGCTCCGGATCGGCGTCGCGTCGCGTGAAGGAAAACCCCAGTCCTCGTTTTCGGCCGAGCTCCTCTGTCCAAGCAGCCCCGCCACGCTCAGCCAATATGGTATGGAGGGCATCAGGATCAAGCGCGGCGTTGGCCATCGCCGATTCGAGCAGCAGGTCGCGCAGCCGGATAAGGCCGGGCTCGGCCAGCGGAAGATCGTGAATGGCGTCCGCATGTTCGCCGATCAAGGCGGGGAAGCGAACCAGGCCCAAAAGCACGGCGCGGCCGAGGTCGCCGCCGAGCCCGGTGCGGCCGAGCGCCTTGGCCGCTGCCGAGGCGGGCCGCGTCGGCGGCACGAAGCGGCCGCCGGGCGTCCAGCGCCGCTCCTGTCGCGGCGGCAGCGTCAGCGCGTCGTAACGCCGCAGCAGGTCGCCGCGATACTGGTCGCGGACGTCGCCGTCGGCGATCGTCGCGACATGGTCCATCAGCCGGCGCCTGAGGCCGGCGCGCTGCTCGGGGGTCTTGAGCGGCCCGGCCTCGAGCTCGTGGCGCCAGAGCCGGTCGACCAGCGATTCGGGCGCCTGGAGCAGGGCGTCCAGCGCCTCGCGTCCGCGCGACCGGACGAGGTCGTCCGGGTCCTGGCCGGGAGGGAGGGTGACGAAGCCCAATGAGCGGCCGGGGCCGACCCCGGGCAGCGCCCTGAGCGCCGCGCGCACCGAGGCTTTCTGCCCCGGCGCGTCGCCGTCGAAACAGAGGATGGGAGCGGGCGAAAGCCGCCAGAGCAGTCCGAGCTGTCCCTCGGTGAGCGCGGTACCGAGCGGGGCGACTGCTTCGCCGATGCCGAACTGGTCGAGCGCGATCACGTCCATCTGGCCTTCGACGACGATCACCCGTTTCGCCTCGCGGCTTGCCGGCGCGGCCTTGTCGAAGTTGAACAGGGTGCGGCCCTTGTCGAACAAAGGCGTGTCGGGCGAATTGAGATATTTGGGCTCGCCCGCGCCCAGGATCCGGCCGCTGAAGGCGATCACCCGCCCGCGCGGGTCGCGGATCGGGAACATCAGCCGGCCGCGGAAGCGGTCATAGGGCTCGCGCTTCTCCTCTTCGGGCGCGATCAGCAGGCCGGCCTCGACCAGCTTGTCGTTGCCGAACTGCTTGAGCGCCGCCTTGAGGCGCCCACGCGAGTCCGGGGCGAAGCCGAAATCGAATTTGGCGAGGGTCGCGGCGGCGAGGCCGCGTTCCTTCAGATAGGCGCGGGCCGCGGCGCCCTCGATCCCGCCGAGCTGGTCGGCGAACCAGCGCGCGGCGGCCGCCATCACCTCGTAGAGCCCGGCGGCGCGCTCGGCCCTGGCCATGGCGCGCGGATCGGGCGCCGGCACCTCCATTCCCGCCTGCTCGGCCAGCTCCTTGACCGCGTCCATGAAGGCGAGGCCGCGCGCGTCGGTCAGGAAGCGGATCGCGTCGCCATGCGCGCCGCAGCCGAAGCAATGGTAGAAGCCCTTCTCGTCGTTGACGGTGAAGCTCGGCGTCTTCTCCTTGTGGAACGGGCAGCACGCCTTGAACTCGCGCCCGGCCTTCTGCAGCTTCACGCTCCGCCCGATCAGCGAGGAGAGCGATGTGCGCAGGCGTAATTCGTCGAGGAAGGCAGGGGAGAGGCTCATGCGCCCCCACCCGGCTTCACAACAACCGCGCTTTCACGGCCTGGCTGGCCTTGCTCATGTCCACCGCCCCGGCATGGCGTTCCTTCACCAGCGCCATAACCCGGCCCATGTCCTTGACCGAGGCCGCGCCCGTCTCCGCCACGATCGCGTCCAGCGCGGCGGCGAGCTCGGCCTCGTCCATCTGGCGCGGCAGGAAATCCTCGATCACCGCGACTTCGGCGGCTTCGGCCGCGGCGAGCTCGGCGCGGCCGCCTTTCTCGTACATGTCGATCGCTTCGCGGCGCTGCTTGATCATCTTCTGCAGGACCTCGGTGATCAGCAATTCGTCCTCGGGCGGAGTCGCGGCGCCGCGCAGCTCGATGTCGCGGTTCTTCAGTGCCGCCTGGATCAGGCGGATCGCGTCGCGGCGCGGGCCGTCGCCGGCCTTCATCGCGCCGACCAGCGCCGCCTTGATAGTGTCTCGAATCATGGGTTCCGAACCGGCTTGAATGAAACCGACAGCATAACCGGGCGGTTGGGCTTTTAACAGGATTGACGCGTCGCCGGGGCGGCCTTAGCGGCTGGGACTTAGCGACATCGCCGGCTTGCCAACGAGGAGTGCCCGCCGCCATGGCCGACGCCACCAGAACGCCCGCGCCTCACGGGGCCACGGGCGTATTGGTCCTGGCCGACGGCTCAACGATCTGGGGCAGGGGCTTCGGCGCGGAGGGCGAGGCGGTCGGCGAGATCTGCTTCAACACCGCGATGACCGGCTACCAGGAGATCATGACCGATCCCTCCTATGCGGCCCAGATCGTCACCTTCACCTTCCCCCATATCGGCAATGTCGGCGCCAATTACGAGGATCTGGAATCCGACAATCCGTTCGCTTTGGGCTGCGTCGTGCGCCAGGAGGTGACCGGTCCGAGCAATTTCCGGGCGGCGCTGGGCTTTGCCGAGTGGATGCGCGCCAACGGTCGGATCGGGCTTTCCGGCGTCGATACGCGCGCGCTGACGCGGAAGATCCGGCTGGAGGGTGCGCCCAATGGCGTCATCGCCCATCGCGCCGACGGCCGGTTCGACATCCCCGCCTTGCTCGCCAAAACCCGCGCATGGCCCGGGCTGGAGGGCATGGACCTCGCCAAAGAGGTTTCGTGCCGGCAGATGTACCGCTGGAGCGGGGGGCCTTGGAAATTGGGGGTGGGCTATGAAGAACGCCCCTCGACTACGCTCGGGACGATCGAGAAAGGGGAATTGTTCGTCCCGAGCGAAGTCGAGGGGCGCGAAACCCGCCCCCACGTCGTCGCGATCGACTACGGCTCCAAGCGCAACATCTTCCGCAACCTCGCCGACGCCGGCGCGCGGGTTACCGTGCTCCCCGCCGCGTCGACCTTCGAGGAGGTGATGGCGCATTGTCCCGACGGCTTCTTCCTCTCCAACGGCCCCGGCGACCCGGCTGCGACCGGGGAATACGCCGTGCCGGTAATCCGGGCGATGCTGGAGACCGGCAAGCCCTTGTTCGGCATCTGCCTCGGCCATCAATTGCTCGGCCTGGCGGTGGGCGCGAAGACCGCGAAGATGCGCCAGGGCCACCGCGGCGCCAATCACCCGGTCAAGCGCCTCGCCGACGGCCGCGTCGAGATCACCAGCATGAACCACGGCTTCGCGGTCGAGCGCGAGAGTCTGCCCGTGAACGCCCGCGAAACCCATGTCAGCCTGTTTGACGGCTCGAATTGCGGTCTCGAGCTGACCGATCGGCCGGCGTTCAGCGTGCAATATCATCCGGAGGCGAGCCCGGGGCCGCAGGACAGCGGCTATCTGTTCGGCAAGTTCGTCGACCAGCTCGGGAAGGGGGCATGAGGCGCGCCATGCTGCTGCCGATGTTTATGCTGGCCGCCTGCTTTCCCTTCAGCGATGACGGCGCATCGCCGGCGAACGCCGATCAGATCGCGCGGGCACTGGCGGAGTGCCATGTCGAAAACCGGGATTTTGCCCGCGATCGCGACCTCGGTGGGGATTTCCTCCTGATCTATCACCGCAGCGAGCGCGATCTCGAACGCAAGCGCGCCTGCGTCGAGCAAAACCTCGCGCGTCAGAGCGCCCGCGTGACCAGCGTCTTCCCCGAGGATATCAACCGGAACAGCCTCTACTGATGCCCAAGCGCACTGACATCTCCTCGATCCTGATCATCGGCGCCGGGCCGATCGTGATCGGCCAGGCGGCGGAGTTCGATTATTCGGGGTCGCAGGCGGTGAAGGCGCTGAAGGAGGAGGGCTATCGGGTCATCGTCGTCAATTCGAACCCGGCGACGATCATGACCGATCCCGAGCTCGCGGACGCCACTTATGTCGAGCCGATTACCCCTGAATATGTCGCCGCGATCATCGCCAAAGAGCGGCCCGACGCGGTGCTGCCGACGATGGGCGGGCAGACCGCGCTCAATACCGCGCTGGCCTTGTTCAAGGACGGCACGCTGGCGAAATATGGCGTGAAGATGATCGGCGCCGACGCCGAGGCGATCGAGATGGCCGAGGATCGCCTCAAGTTCCGCGAGGCGATGGACCGGATCGGCCTCGAAAGCCCGCGCTCGGCGATCGCGCACAATGTCGCCGACGCCATGGCGGCGCTCGACCATGTCGGCCTGCCGGCGATCATCCGGCCGAGCTTCACCCTGGGCGGGACCGGCGGCGGCATTGCCTATAATCGCGACGAATTCGCCGAGATCGTCGCCGGCGGGCTCGAAGCCTCGCCGACCACCGAAGTGCTGATCGAGGAATCGGTGCTTGGGTGGAAGGAGTTCGAAATGGAGGTGGTCCGCGACCGCGCGGACAATGCGATCATCATCTGCGGAATCGAAAATGTCGACCCGATGGGGATCCATACCGGCGATTCGATCACGGTCGCGCCGGCGCTGACCCTGACCGACAAGGAATATCAGATCATGCGCAATGCCAGCATCGCTGTGCTGCGCGAAATCGGTGTCGAAACAGGCGGTTCCAACGTCCAGTTCGCAGTAAATCCGAAGGACGGCCGCCTCGTCGTGATCGAGATGAACCCGCGCGTCAGCCGCTCCTCGGCGCTCGCCTCCAAGGCGACCGGCTTCCCGATCGCCAAGGTCGCGGCCAAGCTCGCAATCGGCTACACGCTCGACGAGATCGGGAACGACATTACCGGCGTCACCCCCGCCGCGTTCGAACCGACGATCGACTATGTCGTCACCAAGATCCCGCGCTTCGCGTTCGAGAAGTTCAAAGGGGCCGAGGCCGTCCTCTCGACCGCGATGAAATCGGTCGGCGAGGTGATGGCGATCGGCCGCAGCTTCCACGAGAGCCTGCAGAAAGCGCTGCGTGGCCTCGAGACCGGCCTCAACGGCCTCGACGGCGTGCGCGCGCTCTACGGCGCGTCGAAGGACGAGATCGAGGCGGCGCTGGCGGTGCAGAGCCCGGACCGGCTGCTGGTCGCGGCGCAGGCGGTGCGCGAGGGGCTCGGGGTTGCGGAGATCCACGCCATCACCCACTACGATCCCTGGTTCCTCGAACGGATCGAAGAGATCGTCGTCGCGGAGGAGGCGATCTGCCGCGACGGCCTGCCGAACGACGCGGCCGGGCTGCGGCGATTGAAGGCGATGGGCTTCTCCGACCGCCGGCTCGCCGAGCTGAACCTCAAATCGGCCAACGTTCGCGGCGAGGCGGTCAAGACCCGCGCGCGCTCCCACGGCCTCCTCCACGACGCGGTCAAGGCGATGATCGGCGCGACCACCGAGGAGGAGGTGCGGCGCCTCAGGCACAAGCTAGGCGTCCGGCCGGTGTTCAAGCGGATCGACACCTGCGCCGCCGAGTTCGAGGCGAGGACGCCCTATATGTACTCGACCTATGAGGCGCCGAGCTTCGGCACGCCCGAGGATGAGAGCCAGCCGAGCGACCGCAAGAAGATCGTCATCCTGGGCGGCGGGCCGAACCGGATCGGGCAGGGGATCGAGTTCGATTATTGCTGCGTCCACGCCGCCTACGCGCTTGCCGAGGCCGGCTACGAGACGATCATGGTCAATTGCAATCCGGAGACGGTGAGCACTGACTACGACACCTCCGACCGCCTCTATTTCGAGCCGCTGACGGTCGAGGACGTGCTCGAAATCCTCCATGTCGAAGCGTCGCGCGGGACGCTCCACGGGGTGATCGTCCAGCTCGGCGGCCAGACGCCGCTGAAGCTCGCGCAGGCGCTCGAGGACGAAGGGATTGCGATCCTCGGCACCTCGCCCGACGCGATCGACCTTGCCGAGGACCGCGAGCGCTTCGCCCGGCTGGTCGACAAGCTCGGCCTTCGGCAGCCGCTCAACGGCATCGCCCGCAGCCGCGACGAGGCGATCGCGGTCGCCGAGCGGATCGGCTATCCGGTGCTGACCCGTCCCTCCTACGTCCTGGGCGGGCGGGCGATGGAGATCGTCGATTCGCCGCTCCAGCTCGACGATTATATCCACACCGCGGTCCAGGTCTCCGGCGACAGCCCGGTGTTGATCGACCAATATCTGCGCGACGCGATCGAGGTCGACGTCGACGCGATCTGCGACGGCAGCGAGGTCGTCATCGCCGGGGTGATGCAGCATATCGAGGAAGCGGGCGTCCATTCGGGCGACAGCGCCTGCTCGCTGCCGCCCTACAGCCTCGAGGCGGAGATCGTCACCGAGCTCGAGCGCCAGGCCGAGGCGCTGGCCCGGGCGCTCGGCGTGGTCGGGCTGATGAACGTGCAGTTCGCGGTCAAGGACGGCGTGGTCTACCTGATCGAGGTCAATCCGCGCGCCAGCCGGACGGTGCCGTTCGTCGCCAAGGCGATCGGCGTGGCCGTGGCCAAGATCGCGGCGCGGGTGATGGCCGGCGAGAAGCTGGCCGATCTGCCGCCGATCCCGCGCAGCCTCCCCCATGTCGCGGTCAAGGAGGCGGTGTTCCCCTTCGCGCGCTTCCCCGGGATCGACCCCGTCCTCTCCCCGGAGATGAAGTCGACCGGAGAAGTGATGGGGATCGCGGGAGATTTTGCGACGGCCTTTCTCAAATCGCAACAGGGCGCCGGGCTCGACCTGCCGACCGCCGGTACCCTGTTCGTCTCGGTCAAGGACAGCGACAAGCCGCTGATCGTCGCGCCGGTGCGGGCGCTGGTCGCGCTCGGCTTCCGCGCGATCGCGACCGGCGGCACCGCCGATTATCTCCAGGCCGAGGGGCTCGAGGTCGAACGGGTCCACAAGGTCGCCCAGGGCCGGCCCCACATCGTCGACCGGATCAAGGACGGCGGCGTCGACATCGTCTTCAACACCACCGAGGGCTGGCAGAGCCACAAGGACTCGGCTTCGATCCGCGCCTCGGCCGTCACCCAGAAAATTCCCTACTTCACCACCGCCTCCTCCGCCGCCGCGGTGGCGCGCGCGATCGCGGTGCTCAAGGACGGCGGTCTTGAAGTGCGCTCGCTCCAGGACTATTATTCCGCCTCCAGAGCATGATCCCGCAACAATCGAGCCGAGATCAGGCGCTGCCCGCGCAGCGTCGCTCCAACAAGTTTTGACGAAAGGCATGCGAGAAAATGGCTACGGTCGACAAGCTGCCGATGCTGGCCGAAGGCTATGAAAAGCTGCAGACCGACGTCCGTTATCTGAAAACGGTCGAGCGGCCGGCGATCATCGACGCGATCGAGGAAGCGCGCGGTCATGGCGATCTTTCGGAGAATGCCGAATATCATGCCGCCAAGGAGCGCCAGGGCCAGGTCGAGTCGCAGATCGCCGATCTCGACGACCGGATCAGCCGCGCGCTGGTGATCGACCCGAAGACGCTCAGCGGCGACAAGGTGGTGTTCGGCGCCACCGTCCACCTGCTCGACGAGAACGACAACAAGATCAAATATCAGATCGTCGGCGAGACCGAGGCGGACGCGAAAGGGGGGCGCATCTCCTACGCCTCGCCGCTGGGCCGGGCGCTGATCGGGCGGATGGTCGGCGAGGAGGTCGAATTCTCCGCCCCGTCCGGCGACAAATATTACGAGATCAAGAAGATCCAGTTCGTCTAAGCCGATGCGGCTTTCCGACAGTTGGAGCAAGGCGCGGGTCACCCTCGCCCTTACGACCGTGACCATCGCGGCCTGGCTGATCGTGTGGGTGCTTCAGGCGGATGACTGGGCGGCGCTCTGGGGCGGGTTCATCCCCGGGCGAGTCGCCCCGGGCGGCGGCGACGGGCTCGGCCTCGCACCGGTCTGGCTGACGCCGCTCACCGCGACCTTGATCCACGCCGGCATCATCCATCTCGCCTTCAACCTGGTGATCCTCGTCTTTTGCGGCCGGCCGGTCGAAGCGGTGCTCGGGCCGGTCGCGCTGGCAATCCTCTATCTGCTCGGCGCCTATGCCGCCGCCGGCGCGCAATATCTCGCCGCACCGGCAAGCCTGGTGCCGATGGTCGGCGCGAGCGGGGCGATTTCGGCGGTGCTCGGCGCTTATGCGATGCTGTTCGGGCGCAACAAGGTGAAGGTCAAAAGCCCGCGGCTCGCTCTGTGGCTCAACGCGCTCTGGCTGCTCGCCGCCTGGGTTGCGCTCAACCTGATCATCGGCATCGTCGCCGCCGGCGGCGGCTTTCCGCTGACCGGCGCGGGCATGCAGGTCGCGGTCGCCGCCCATATCGGCGGCTTCGTCGTCGGCGTGCTGCTCGCTTACCCTTTGCTGCTGTTCAGGTATCGCAAGGCGTAGAGCCCTCCCCCTCGATGGGGGTGGGTGGGGTGGGGGTCCACGTCAATGGAGAGCGGTGTGTCTTCCGGAGACTCCACCCCACCCCAACCCCTCCCCATCAAGGGGAGGGGCTTTTGCGTTATTCCCCCTTCCCCTCCGGCTCGAGCAGCCGGTGGAGGTGGACGACGACATATTTCATCTCGGCGTCGTCGACGGTGCGCTGCGCCTTGCCGCGCCAGGCGTCGAGCGCGCTCGCATAATCGGGGTAGAGGCCGACCATCTCGACCGTGTCGAGATCGAAATCGAGGCCGCGCGGGTCCTTGACCCGGCCGCCGAAGACGAAATGCAGCTTGCTCATCGACGCGAGCGCCTAGGCGAGGGGAGGGGCCTGCGCAAGCGCCCCCTCAGGGCTTGCCGCCGACCGCGTCGACGACCGCCTCGCCGACCTTCTGCGCGGCCTTGGCGCGCAGCTCGTCGAGCTGGCCCTTGCCGGCGTCGAAACCCTTCTGGGCGACGTCGCGCGCGGCGCCGGTGAGGCGGCGGCCGGCCTTGCCGAGCAGCCGGTCCTCGCGCTCGGTGCGCGGCAGCAGGGTGGCGATCAGGGCGCCGACGGCGAAGCCGCCGATCACCGCGGCGACCGGATAGACCGCCATCTGCTCGCTCGCCTGGCGGGCGGTGCTGGTGGCGCGGCTGCGCGCCGCCTCATAGGCCGAGGTCGTGCGCTCGCGCGCCGTCTCGAGCGCGCCGGCGGCGCGGCCGCGCGCGCCGCTTTCCCGGGTGGCGCCGCTATTGTCGTTCGAAGCCATCAACTCACTCCTTCTTCGACGCTCAACTCCGCGTCTCGATGATCGTTTCCTTGTTCGTCTTCATCCCCGGAAATAAGCCGTTGGGCCGCCCGTTTCAGCGGCCGGCGCGCGAGGAAAATGGCAAAGGCGCCGAGCACCAGCGAGACCGCCTTGGGTCGGCTCTTGACCGCCTGCAGCGCGCCGTCGGCGAGGTCCGCGCCCTTGTCCTTGACCCCATCCCAGGCCTCTTCGGCGAGATTGCCCGGCTTCAGCCGCTGCTGGGCCGCGGCGAGGGTCTGCTCGAACCGGTGGCGGGCGCGGACCGCTTCGCGCTTCGCCTGCTCGATCTCGGCCACGTTCATCCGCCGCCGCCCTTGTCGATCGCCTGCTGCTCGGCCGGATCGCGGGCGAGCCCCTTGACGCCGGACCAGCCGTAGCGCGCCAGGGCATAGCCGCCGGCCGCGAGCGGGATGCCGACGATCAGGCCCGCCCAGAAGGCGTCGAGCCGCTGGGCGAGGCTCAGCACCGCGCCCATCACCACCGCCGTGGTCGAGGTGACCAGCAGGAACCAGCCGACCGCGAGCGAGACCAAGGCGCGCCGCGCGCGCTGCGCGCGATAGGCGGCGATCGCCTTGACGAGGTCGAGCTCGGCTTCGGCATAGGAGCGGCCGTCCTCGACGAGGCGGCCGAGCAGATCGCCGATCGATTCGGCCTGCGGCTCGGATTCCGGTGCGTCCAAGGTCAGGCCTCGCCGGCGCCGCGGCCGCGGGCTTCGTCGAGGCCGGTCTTGATCACCCTCAGGAGGGCAAAGCCGGCCACCGCGGCGATGCCGATCGCCACCACCGGGCTCTTGCGGACGAAATCGCGGGTGTCGTCCATGATGTCGTCGACGCTCTTGTCGCGAATCCGGCCGGCGAAATCGGCGACCGCGCCGGCGGCGCGATGGGCATATTCGCCATAATCCCCGCCCAGCCTCTCATCGACCGAGCGGGCGGCGTCGTTGATCACTTCGCTGACGTCCTCCAAGAGGCCGGTGACGCGGCCCTTGCCGTCGTCGGCGAAGCCGCGCAGCTTGTCGGCGGCCTGGCCGCGCAGGCCGGTGACCTGGTCGCGGACCTGGCTGACCAGCCGGTCGGTGCCGGAGGCGCCGTTGCCGGCCGAAGCGACGAAGCCTTCATTGGTCTCGCCTTCGGCGGATGCGCCGCGGACGATATGGTCGGTGCCTTCGGGCAATGCGGGCTGACGAGGGGCCATGATCTATCTCCACTGTTGCGAACGAAACCCTGTTCGCCCCCTCAACCCCCGCCGCGCGACGCCGTTCCGGCCCGGCCGCAGGAAAGTTTGCATGCGCGGCAAGGGGCCGATATTCGCGCGATACCGCCTTTCATAACTCATAACGAGGCCGCAACAAAATGACCGCGATCCTTCACGTCCACGGCCGCCAGATCCTCGACAGCCGCGGCAACCCGACGGTCGAGGTCGACGTGCTGCTCGAAGACGGCAGCCTTGGCCGGGCGGCGGTGCCGTCGGGCGCTTCGACCGGCGCCCACGAGGCGGTCGAGAAACGCGACGGTGACACGAGCCGCTGGCTCGGCAGGGGCGTCTCCCAGGCGGTCGAGGCGGTCAATGGCGAGCTGGCGCAGGCGGTCGCCGGCCGCGAGGCCGAGGACCAGGCCGAGATCGACGCGGCGATGATCGAGCTCGACGGCACCGACAACAAGGCGCGCCTCGGCGCCAACGCGATCCTCGGCATCAGCCTCGCGGTGGCCAAAGCGGCGGCCGAAGCGCGCGGCCTGCCGCTCTACCGCTATGTCGGCGGGGTTTCGGCGACGACGCTGCCGGTGCCGATGATGAATATCCTCAACGGCGGCGCCCATGCCGACAACGGCATCGATTTCCAGGAGTTCATGGTGATGCCGGTCGGCGCGCCGAGCTTTTCCGAGGCGCTGCGTTGCGGCGCGGAGATCTTCCACATTCTGAAGAAGAAGCTGCACGACGCCGGCCTATCGACCGCGGTCGGCGACGAGGGCGGCTTCGCCCCCAATTTGGCTTCCGCCCGCGACGCGCTCGATTTCATCATGCGCTCGGTCGAGGAGGCGGGCTACAAGCCCGGCGACGACGTCGTCCTCGCGCTCGATTGCGCCGCGACCGAATATTTCAGCGACGGCGCCTACCGGATGGAAGGCGAGGGGCGGACGCTCTCGCCCGACGAAATGGCGGCCTGGCTCGCCGAATTGTGCGGCGCCTATCCGATCGCCTCGATCGAGGACGGCATGGCCGAGGACGATTTGGCCGGCTGGAAGGCGCTGACGCGCACGCTCGGCGACCGCATCCAGCTGGTCGGCGACGACGTGTTCGTCACCAATCCGAAGCGGCTCGCAATGGGGATCGAGGAGGGCATCGCCAATTCGATCCTGATCAAGGTCAACCAGATCGGCACCCTGACCGAGACCCTCGCCGCGGTCTCGGACGCGCACCGCGCCGCTTACACCGCAATCATGTCGCACCGCTCGGGCGAGACCGAGGACACCACCATCGCCGATCTCGCGGTCGCCACCAATTGCGGGCAGATCAAGACCGGCAGCCTCGCCCGCTCCGACCGCCTCGCCAAATACAACCAGCTGCTCAGGATCGAAGAGGAGCTCGAAGGAATGGCGGTCTATCCCGGGCGGAACGCGCTCAACGGCTCGACTCGCTAATCGAACAGATTGCCGGATTTCTACGAGTCGGCCGTTAAAAGGCTTGATTCCGTGGCGAAATACTGATTCTGTGACGATCCTATGACCGCGGTTCGCAATCCCTTGATTCTCATTAGGCGCGCGGCCTGGCCGGCGGCCGGGATGCTGGTCATCTCCTATTTCCTCGGCGCGGCGATCGCCGGCGAGAACGGCGTCCTCGCCTGGGGCGATTATCGCCGGATCAAGACCGAGCAGGGCGCGCGCCTGGCGCAGCTCGAGGCCGAGCGGGCGCGGCTCGCCCACCGCTCGCAATTGCTCGATCCCGCCCATGCCGATCCCGACCTCGCCGACGAGATGGTCCGCAGCCAGCTCGGCTATGTCCGCCCCGACGAGATCATCATCCCGATGGACGAGCCCGCCCGGAGCCGCCCGGCGGCCGCCCCCCACCCCTAGCGCTTTTTCGCAATTCCGGGTTGGTGTGGCGCCATGTTGCGCGCCTCGGCGTTTGCCGCCATAGAGCCGCAGCTTGTCGACATGGAAAGGGCGGTATCAGTGGCCAGGGCAGCAACGCCGAAGCGCGCCGCGAAGAAACCGGACGCCGCCGCGGCGCCGCCGCCGACACCCAATCGCGAGCGTCCGCCCGAGCCGAAGCGCTACCAGGCGTCGAAGGACGAGCTGCTCGATTATTATAAGCAGATGCTGCTGATCCGCCGCTTCGAGGAGCGCGCCGGCCAGCTTTACGGGCTCGGCCTGATCGGCGGCTTCTGCCACCTCTATATCGGCCAGGAGGCGGTCGCGGTCGGGCTGCAATCGGCGCTGACGCCGGGCAAGGACAGCGTCATCACCGGCTATCGCGACCACGGCCACATGCTCGCCTACGGCATCGATCCCAAATTGATCATGGCCGAGCTCACCGGGCGCTACGCCGGCATCTCGCACGGCAAGGGCGGCTCGATGCACATGTTCAGCGTGGAGCATAAGTTCTACGGCGGCCACGGCATCGTCGGCGCGCAGGTCAGCCTCGGCACCGGCCTCGCCTTCAAGCACAAATATGGCAAGGACGGCGGCGTCTGCCTGGCTTATTTCGGCGACGGCGCGGCCAACCAGGGCCAGGTCTATGAGAGCTTCAACATGGCCGAGCTGTGGAAGCTGCCGATCATCTTCGTAATCGAGAACAACCAATATGCGATGGGCACCTCGGTCAACCGCTCCTCGGCCGAGGACCAGCTCTACAAGCGCGGCGAATCGTTCCGCATCCCGGGCCTCCAGATCGACGGCATGGACGTGCTCGCGGTGCGCGGCGCGGCCGAGACCGCGCTCGCCTGGGTGCGCGCCGGCAAGGGGCCGATCCTGCTCGAGCTGAAGACCTACCGCTATCGCGGCCACTCGATGTCCGACCCGGCCAAATACCGCTCGCGCGAGGAGGTTCAGGCGGTGCGCGACAAGTCCGACCCGATCGAGGCGGTCAAGCGCGAGCTGGCCAAAGCGGGCGCGAAGGAGGAGGACCTGAAGGCGATCGACACCGAGATCAAGAAGATCGTCGTCGAGGCCGCGGATTTCGCCGAGCAGGCGCCCGAGCCCGATCCGGCCGAGCTCTACACCGACGTTTTGGTCGGGAGCTATTGATGGCCCTCGAGATCAGGATGCCGGCCTTGTCCCCGACGATGGAGGAGGGGACGCTCGCCAAGTGGCTGGTCAAGCAGGGCGACAAGGTCGCCGCCGGCGACCTCCTCGCCGAGATCGAGACCGACAAGGCGACCATGGAGTTCGAGGCGGTCGACGAAGGCATTGTGACCCGCATCCTGGTCCCCGAGGGCAGCGACGGGGTCAAGGTCGGCACCGTCATCGCCCTGCTCGACGGGGAAGGGGAGGAAGCGGCGCCGCGGCCCGCGCCGGCCGAGGAGCCGCGCGCGGCGGCGCCGGTCGCGGCCGCGGCCAAGCCGGAGAAGGCCCCTGCCAGCCTCGCGGTTGAGCCCGACGTCCCCGAAGGCACCGAGATGGTGAAGACCACGGTCCGCGAGGCGCTGCGCGACGCGATGGCCGAGGAGATGCGCAAGGACGGGCGCGTGTTCGTGATGGGCGAGGAGGTCGCCGAATATCAGGGCGCCTACAAGGTCACCCAGGGCCTGCTCGACGAATTCGGTCCGGGCCGGGTGATCGACACGCCGATCACCGAATATGGCTTCGCCGGCGTCGGCACCGGCGCGGCGATGGGCGGCCTGAGGCCCGTCATCGAGTTCATGACTTTCAACTTCGCGATGCAAGCGATTGATCATATTATCAATTCTGCGGCGAAAACCAATTATATGTCGGGGGGCCAGATGCGCTGCCCGATCGTCTTTCGCGGGCCCAACGGTGCCGCCAGCCGGGTCGGCGCGCAGCACAGCCAGAATTACGGGCCGTGGTATGCCGCCGTGCCCGGCCTGATCGTCATCGCGCCTTATTCGGCGGCCGACGCCAAGGGCCTTTTGAAAGCTGCGATCCAGTCTGAAGACCCGGTCGTATTCCTCGAAAACGAATTGCTTTACGGACAGAGTTTCGACGTCCCCAAGCTCGACGACTACACCCTGCCGATCGGCAAGGCCGCGGTGGTCAGGGAGGGCAAGGACGTGACCCTGGTCAGCTATTCGATCGGCGTCGGCGTCGCCCTCGACGCGGCGGCCAGGCTCGCCGAGGAGGGGATCGACGCCGAGGTGATCGACCTCAGAACGCTGCGGCCGCTCGACAAGGCGACATTGCTCGCCAGCCTCGCCAAGACCAACCGCATGGTCTGCGTCGAGGAAGGCTGGCCGGTCTGCTCGATCTCGGCCGAATTGATCGCGGTGGCGATGGAGGAGGGGTTCGACGATCTCGACGCGCCGGTGCTGCGCGTCACCGACGAGGACGTGCCGCTGCCTTACGCCGCCAATCTCGAAAAGCTGGCGCTGATCAAGGTCGAGGACGTCGTCGCCGCGGCGAAGAAGGTTTGTTACCGCTAATGACCTCCCTCCCCCTTGATGGGGGAGGGTCGGGGTGGGGGTGGCGCCTTCGCCCGCTCAGAGTGGGTCTCCGAGTCCACCCCTCCCCAACCCCTCCCCATCAAGGGGAGGGGCGATAGTGCCCGATCTCGACGCCGACCGCAGCCTCGCGCTCGCTTATGTTCCCGCCGGCGCGCGCCCGGCGCTCGAGGCGCTCTGGCGTCTTGACGTCACTTTCGGCGCCGTCCTCGCCACCGGCAGCGAGCCGATGGTCAGCCGGATCCGCCTCGCCTGGTGGCGCGAGGCGCTCGAACGGCTCGACCGCGAGGCGCCGCCGGCCGAGCCCCTGCTCCAGGCGCTGGCCGGGCAGGTCCTCGCCGCCGGAATCAGCGGCGCCGCGCTGGCGGCAATGGAGGAGGGCTGGCTCGAGCTGCTGTCGGAAGGGCCGCTCGACCGCGACTCCCTCAATGCCTATGCCGCCGCGCGGGGCGGGGCGCTGTTCCGCCTTTCGGCCAATTTGCTCGGCCTGCCCGGCCATCCGGTCGAGGCCGCCGGCCGGCGCTGGGCGCTGGTCGATCTCGCCCGCCGCAGCACCGATCGCGGCGAGGCAGCCGCCGCGCTCGCCGCGGCCGCTTTGGTCGGGGACGAGGGGCGCTGGCCGCCGCTTTTGCGGCCGCTCGGCATGCTTTCGATGCTCGCCCGCCGCGACCTGCGCCGCGGCCCGGACGCCTGGGAGGGGCAAGGCGCGCCGGCGCGGATGCTGCGGATGCTGCGCCACCGGCTCAGCGGAAAATGATCGCTTTGCGATGAATTCATGGTCCGATATGGACATTTTGTTGAATTGCTTTAGGCTGCGCGGCGATGGAGGGCGGTATGCTGCGATTCCTCGCCGGGGCCGGATCGGCGCTGCTGCTGGCGGCGGCCGGCTTCTTCATCTGGACCGGCGTGGCCCAGCGGGGCGACGATCCGGTGCCCGGCGCGCCGGGGCAGGGCGGATCGCCGCCGATCGTCGCCGGGCCGCCCGGCCGGCCGCCCTCCGCCGACGAGAGGACGCGCGAGCAGCGCCGGTTCGAGCGCATGGACCGCGACAATGACGGCAAGATCGCCGCCGCCGAATATCTCTTCACGCGTCGCCGCGCCTTCGACCGGCTCGATGCCAACCATGACGGCCGGCTGGCGTTCGAGGAATGGGCGCTGAGCACCGCCCGGCGCTTCGCCGAAGCCGATGCCAATCACGACCAGTCGCTGAACCCCGCCGAATTCGCCACCACCGCGCCGCGCCGCCGCCCGCAGCCGGCGCGCCCGGCCAATTGCCGCTGCTGAATGGGGACAGTTACTTTTCCTGCGCCAGCAGTTGAGCCGCGGACGCCTCGGGATGGAAAGTAACTGTCCCCTTTAGCCAATCCGCCAGCGCGTCCCGCGCCCGGCTGGTGTAGAGCTGCTTGCGGTTGGCCTTCTTCATCCGGCCTTCGATCGGCGGGAACAGGCCGAAATTGACGTTCATCGGCTGGTAGCTGGCGGCGTCGGCGCCGCCGGTGATGTGGCCGAGCAGCGCGCCCAAAGCGGTCGTCGGCGGCGGCGGGGCGAGCGGCTCGCCGTCAAGCTCGGCCGCGGCGAAGCGCCCGGCGAGGAGGCCGATCGCCGCCGATTCGACATAGCCTTCGCAGCCGGTGATCTGGCCGGCGAAGCGGATATGCGGCGCCGCCTTCAGCCGCAGCATCTCGTCGAGCAGCTGCGGCGCGTTGATGAAGGTGTTGCGATGCAGCCCGCCCAGGCGCGCGAACTCGGCCTGTTTGAGGCCGGGAATAGTGCGGAACAGGCGGACCTGCTCGCCATGTTTGAGCTTGGTCTGGAAGCCGACCATGTTCCAGAGCGTGCCGAGCGCATTGTCCTGCCGGAGCTGGACGACGGCATAGGGCCAGCGCCCGGTCTTCGGGTCGTCGAGCCCGACCGGCTTCATCGGACCGAAGCGCAGCGTGTCCTCGCCGCGCGCCGCCGCGACCTCGATCGGCATGCAGCCTTCGAAATAGGGGGTGTCCTTCTCCCATTCCTTATATTCGGTCTTGTCGCCGTCGAGCAGCCCCTGGCGGAAGGCGAGATACTGCTCCCGCGTCATCGGGCAGTTGATGTAATCCTTGGTGTCGCCCTTGTCCCAGCGGCTCGCCATCCAGCAGATGTCCATGTCGATCGAGTCGCGGTGGACGATCGGGGCGATCGCATCGAAGAAAGCGAGGGCCTCGGACCCGGTCGCCGCGCCGATCGATCGGGCGAGCGCGGCCGCCGTCAGCGGCCCGGTGGCGACGATCGTGACGCCGGAGGCGGGCAAAGCGTCGACCCGCTCGCGGACGATTTCCACATTGGGGTGGGCGGCGAGCCGCTCGGTCACCGCCGCCGCGAAGCCGTCGCGGTCGACCGCCAGCGCCGATCCGGCCGGGACGCGATGGGCGTCGGCCGCGGCCATGATCAGCGAGCCTAGCTTACGCATCTCGGCATGGAGCAGGCCGACCGCATTGTTCTCGGCATCGTCGGAGCGGAAGCTGTTCGAGCAGACCAGCTCGGCGAGCGAATCGGTATGGTGCGCCGGCGTGCCCTCGACCCCGCGCATTTCGGACAGGCGAACCTTCACGCCCGCCTCGGCGAGCTGCCAGGCGGCCTCCGACCCGGCAAGGCCGCCGCCGACGATATGAACCTGATGTGCCATCGCGCGGTGCGTTAGACTCGTTTGCCGAATGGGGACAGTTACTAGTAACTGTCCCCTCATGCGCGTGCGGATCTTCACCATCGGCTATGAGGGCGCGACCCAGGCGGAGCTGGTCGCGGCGCTGCGCGCGGCCGGCGTCGCGCGGGTGATCGACGTCCGCGCCGTGCCGATGTCGCGCAAGCCCGGCTTCTCGAAGAACATCCTCGCCGCGGGCCTGAAGGAGGCCGGCATCGACTATGTCCACCTCAAGGCGCTCGGCACGCCGCCGGCCGGGCGCGAGGCCGCGCGCAAGGGCCAGTGGGAGGTGATGAACCGGATCTACGCCGAGCAGCTCGAAACGCCCGAAGCGGGCGCCGACGCCGCGCGCATGATCGCGCTTGCCGAGGAGACGCCGTCGGCGTTGCTCTGCTTCGAGCGCGATCCGGCCGGGTGCCATCGCACGCCGCTGCGCGAAGCGGTCATGCCCGACTGGGAAGCGGTCGACCTCTACGCCTGACGGGCAAAGGGAGCGGAGTCATCCCGGCGAAAGCCGGGACCCATGAACCGAAGCATGAGAGGACCGAGCGGCCTCCTCACCTTACTGGAAACACGGTGCTCATGGGTCCCGGCCTCCGCCGGGATGACTCATCGGATTCAACCCTCGCCTTCGCCGCCGTCGGCCAGGTCCTCGCCGACCACGGCATCGTCGCTCGGCGCGATTTCGGCCTCGTCGTCGCCGAGATCGGCTTCGGCTTCCTCTTCGCCTTCCTCGATCCGCGCCGCCGAGACGACATGCTCGTCCTCGGCGACGTTGAACAGCCGCACGCCGGCGCTGTTGCGGCCGATCACGCGGGTGTCGCCGACGCTCATCCGGATCAATTTGGCCTGGTCGGTGACCAGCATCAATTGCTCGCCATTATGGGCCGGGAAGCTCGCCACGACCGGGCCGTTGCGGGCGAGATTGTCGATGTTGGTGATGCCCTGGCCGCCGCGGTTGGTGCGGCGATATTCGTAGGCCGAGCTGCGCTTGCCGTAGCCGTTGGCGCAGACGGTGAGGATGAACTCCTCGGCCGCCGCGAACTCGGCCACCCGCTCGGGGGGTAACGTCGCCTCGCGCTCGCCTTCCTTCCAGGGCGCGGCGCGCAAATAAGCGTCGCGCTCCTCGGTCGTCGCCTTGAAGCCCTTGAGGATCGAGAGCGAGATGACCTCGTCGCCCGCCTTGAGCGAAATGCCGCGCACCCCGGTCGAGGTGCGGCTCTGGAATTCGCGCAGGGCGCCCGATTCGAAGCGGATCGCCTTGCCCTGGCGAGTCGCGAGCAGGACGTCGTCCTCCCCGGTCAGCAGGGCGACGCCGATCAGCCGGTCCGTGGCGTCCTCGTCGAAGCGCATCGCGAACTTGCCGTTCGACGGCACGTTGGCGAAGGCGTCCATCGAATTCTTGCGCACCCCGCCATGGGCGGTGGCGAAGACGACCTGAAGCTTGCCCCACTCATTCTCGTCCTCGGGCAGCGGCAGCACGGTCGAGATCGTCTCGCCCTCGGCCAGCGGCAGCAGATTGACCATCGGCCGGCCGCGCGCCTGCGGCGCGCCCTCGGGCAGGCGCCAGACCTTGAGCCGGTAGACCTTGCCGTGGGTCGAGAAGAACAGGACCGGCGTGTGGGTCGAGGTCACGAACAAGTTGGTGACCGCGTCCTCTTCCTTGGTCGCCATGCCGGCGCGGCCCTTGCCGCCGCGCGCCTGGGTGCGGAAGGTTTCGAGCGGGGTGCGCTTGATGTAGCCGCCGAGCGTGACGGTCACGACCATGTCCTCGCGCTCGATCAGCGCCTCGTCCTCGATCCCGTCCCAGGCCGGCGCAATCTCGGTCACCCGCGGCGTTGCATAAGCGTCGGCGATCTCGTCGAACTCGGCCCGCATCAGCGCATAGAGCTTGATCCGGTCGCCGAGGATTTCGAGCAGGCCGGCGATCGAGGTGGCGAGCGTGCGCAATTCGCCGGCGATCTCGTCGCGGCCGAGCGCCGTCAGCCGGTGGAGGCGCAGCTCGAGGATCGCGCGGACCTGCGCCTCGGACAGGCGGTAGGTGGTTCCGGTGACCTCCGCCTCGACCGCTTCGACGAGGCGGATGTAGGCGGCGATCTCGGCCACCGGCCATTCGCGCGCGATCAAGGCGGCGCGCGCTTCGGCGGGCGAGGCGGAGGCGCGGATGATCCGCACCACCTCATCGAGATTGGTGACCGCGATGACCAGGCCGAGCAACAGATGCGCGCGGTCGCGGGCCTTGGCGAGCTCGAACTTGGCCCGCCGGGTGATCACCTCCTCGCGGAAGCGGACGAAGCTTTCGATGATGTCCTTCAGGGTCAGCGTCTCGGGCCGGCCGCCGCGGATCGCGAGCATGTTGGCCGGGAAGCTCGACTGCGCCGGCGTGTGCCGCCAGAGCTGGTTCAAAACGACGTCGGGGGTCGCGTCGCGCTTCAGATCGATGACCACGCGCACGCCCTCGCGGTTCGATTCGTCGCGTATGTCGGAAATGCCCTCGACGCGCTTGTCCTTGGCGGCTTCGGCGATCTTCTCGACCAGGCCGTTCTTGCCGACCTGGTAGGGCATCGAGGTCAATACGATCGAGCGCCGCTCGCCGCGGCCTTCCTCGATCTTGTGGCGGGCGCGCATCAGGATCGAGCCGCGGCCTGTATGGTAGGCGCTGCGCGCGCCGTGCTGGCCCAGGATGATCGGCGCGGTCGGGAAATCGGGGGCGGGGACGATCTCGATCAGCTCGTCGATGGTGATCGCCGGATTGTCCATATAGGCTTTGCAGGCGGCGATCACCTCGCCCAGGTTGTGCGGCGGGATGTTGGTCGCCATGCCGACGGCGATGCCGCCCGCGCCGTTGACCAGCAGGTTGGGGAAGCGCGCCGGGAGCACCTGCGGCTCCTCGCGCGACGCGTCGTAATTGGGGGTGAAGTCGACCGTGTCCTTGTCGAGATCGTCGAGCAGGGTCATCGCCACCTTGGCGAGCCGCGCCTCGGTGTAGCGCATCGACGCCGGCGGATCGGGGTCCATCGAGCCGAAATTGCCCTGGCCGTCGATCAAGGGCACCCGCATCGACCAGTCCTGGGTCATCCGCGCGAGCGCGTCGTAGATCGCGCTGTCGCCGTGGGGATGGTAATTGCCCATCACGTCGCCGACGATCTTGGCCGACTTGCGGTACGGCCGGCCGGGGACGAAGCCGCCCTCCTGGCAGGCGTAGAGGATGCGGCGGTGGACCGGCTTCAGCCCGTCGCGGACGTCGGGCAAAGCGCGGGCAACGATCACGCTCATCGCGTAATCGAGGTAGGAGGTCTTCATCTCGTCCACGATCTGGACGGGTGAGATGTCGCTGGGTTCGATGGTCGGCGTTTCGCTGGCCAATGCACTGTCCTGAATTGATTGCGTGTGGAGCGCCCCCCGGGCGCCGGTGAAGTGGCACGACCTTAGCCGATGCGCGGCGCCAAGGCCACCCCGCGCGCGTACGCGTACGCGCGCACGCGAGGAAGGGAGAAAGGGGGCAAGGGGACAGTTACTTTTCGCAAGGTCGTACGCGCTTTGGTTGCGGCGTGCGGAAAAGTAACTGTCCCCACCTGGGTCCCCATAGTTCAACGGGCATTCAGCGCCGCGGCCCTAGAAAGCGCTCCGCCTTGGCGCTAAAGCCACGGCCCTGTCGCCCTGTCGGGCGGATTCGCTGCGTGGAGGCGCTTTTCATGAAGGTCCTGAAGGCCGCGACCGCGGCGATCTTGATTGCCGGAGCGGCCGCGTCGCTGTCGGCGCAGGTGCCGCGCGCGCTCAATCTCACCCGCGAGGAGCGCGCCGCGATCGCCGCGCTGCAGGCCACCGCGGCCGGGCCGGACCGGGCCGCCCAGGACGGCGCGCTCGCCGCCGCCCGCGTCGCCGTCCGCGGTGCCGACGCCCGCTATGCGCTCGCCCACTACCAGGTCGAGATCGGCCGCGCCCGCGGGGACTATCAAATGGTCGCGCAGGGGGTCGATGCGCTGGTCGACAGCGGCCTTGCCACCCCCGACGAATTGCCGTCGCTGCTCGCCAACCAAGCCTCGCGCGCCTTCACCGCGGGCGATTTGCTGCGGACCGACCGGCTGATGGCGCGGATCGTCGAGATCCAGCCCGCCAATGCCGAGGCGCTCGCCGATTACGGCCAGTTCAAGTCGCGCAACAACAGCCGCGCGACCGGCGCCGCCGATCGGACGGCCTCGGTCGCCCTGTTCGCCCGCGCGCTCGCGGCCAACCAGGCGGCCGGCCGCGCCTCGCCCGAAAGCCTGCACCGGCGCGCGTTCGCGGTCGCCTATGACGGCACCAAGCCGCCGCTCGCGCTCACCGCTCTGGCGCCGCAGACGATCGCCTTCGCCCGCGCTTTGGTCACCGCTTATCCGAGCCAGCTCAACTGGCGCGACGCGCTGCTCGCCTATCGCGACCTCGCGCCCGGCGATCCGGCGCTGGCGCTCGACATCGGCCGGCTGCTGCGCGCGAGCCAAGCGCTCGCCGGCGAGCGCGACTATCTCGAATTCGCCCAGGCGCTGAGCGGCGCCGGACTGACGGGCGAGGCGAAATCGGTGCTCGACGAAGGCGTGTCGCGCGGCATGCTCGACGCGGCCAAGCCGGCGGTCGCGCAGGCGATCACCGCGACCGGCCGGCGCGCGATCGCCGACCGCGCCGCCCTGCCGCGGCTGCGCGCCGCGGGTGAATCCGGCACGGGCGCACAGGCGCGCGCCGCCGGCGACGGTCTGTTCGCCTTCGGCCAATATGCCGAAGCCGCCGTCGCTTATCAGGCTGCGTTGACCAAGGGCGGCGAGGATCCCAATCTGGTCAACGGCCGGCTTGGCGCCGCGCTGGCGCTCGCCGGCCACCGGCTCGAGGCGGAGGCGGCGCTGCGCGCGGTCACCGGCCCGCGCGCGGAGCTTGCCGGTTTCTGGCTCGTTTGGCTGGCGCGCCGCCCGGCCTGAATATAGTGGTTCGACAGGAGACGATTGCGATGAAGATCCCGAAGGCGGCGCTGGCCGCGATGGCCCTGATCGCCGGCCCCGCTTATGCGCAATATGGCCCGCAGCCCCAGGCGCAGGTCCCGCCGCCCCAGACGGCGCCGCCGCCGGCCCAGGGCGAGCAGCCGGCCGCACCCCAGCGCCAGTACAACCTCAACCGCGCCGAGCGGGCCGCGATCCAGCCGGCCATCGTCGCGGTCAACGCCGCCGACTGGCCGACGGCGACGACGGCTTTGGTCGCGGCGGCGGAGGCGGCGCGCGGCAACGACGCCAAATATCTGGTCGGCCAGCTCCGGCTCCAGATCGGCATCGGCACCAACGATCGCACGCTCCAGTCGCAGGGGATCGACGAGATGATCGCCTCGGGCGGCGCGCTGCCGCGCGAGATGCAGGCGCTCTACGAGAACCAGCTCGAGTTCGCGACCGCGGCGGGCGACACCGCCAAGGCCGAGCGCGCGATGGCCCAGCTCGACGCGCTCAACCCCAACGATCCGGCGCGCTTCGTCCGCCAGGCCCTGGTCAGGGTCAGGGCCAACGACACGCCGGGCGCGATCGCGCTCTACCAGCGGGCGATCGAGGCGAAGCAGGCGGCCGGCCAGCCGATCCCGCCCGAGTGGCGCCAGCAGATCGCCGGGCTCGCCTATCGGGCGCGCCTGCCCGAGACGATGCGCTATCTGCGCGAATGGCTGGTCGCCGCGCCGACCCCGGCGATCTGGCACGACACGCTGGTGATCTACGCCGAGCTCGGCAATGCCGACCGGCCGCTCAAGCTCGACGTCTACCGGCTGGTCCGCGCGGCCGGGGCAATGAAGGGCGAGGGCGACTATGTCCAGCTCGCCGAAGCCGCCAACGACGCCCACGCTTATGGCGAGGTCAAGGCGGTGCTCGAAGAGGGCCTTGCCCGCAATTTGATCACCACCAACCAGGCCTATGCGCGCGAGCGCATCCAAGTCACCACCGCCCGTATCGCCGCCGACCGCGCCTCGCTGGCGGGCGAGCGGACCGCGGCGCTCGCCGGACGCGATTCCGCCGCAGTGCTGCGCCTCGCCGAGGCCTATTACGGCTATGGCGAATATGGCCAGGCGGTCGAGCTGTACCGCGCCGCGCTGCAGAAGGGCGGAGCGGATACGGGGCTGGTCAACCTGCGTCTCGGCGCGGCCTTGGCGATGGCCGGGCGGCGGCCCGAGGCCGAAACGGCGTTCCGCGCGGTCACCGGCCCGCGCGCCGATCTCGCGCAGCTCTGGCTGCTCTGGCTGTCGACCCGGCCGGCCTGAATGGGGACAGTTACTTTCGGCGCGATCGGTCGGCACGTCCGGCTCCGCGCCTGAAAGTAACTGTCCCCCTCCCGTCCCGATTTGCGACGCGGCGAAGAAGGCGCTTCCGCCCCGGCGCGGCGGCCTCTAGCGTCCGGCGATGCGTTTTGACGACCGGATCGCGACCGCGCTCGCTCTGCCCGCCGACCGGCCCGACCGCCGCGCCGCGCAATGGCGCCAGCTCGTCGACCTGCTCGCCCAGCGCCGGGCCGATTGCGACGATCCCAAGCGCGACCGCGCGCTCGATCTGCTGCGCGGATCCCGCGACGCGGTCGATCCCGCCATTCGCCGCCAGGCGGCGCGGGCGCTGGCCGGCCGCCCGGTCGCGCCCGATCTGCTCGCCTTTTTCGCCGAGGACAGCCCGTCGATCGCCGCGCCGCTGATCGCGCAGGCGCGGCTCGACACCGACGACTGGCTGGCCTTGCTGCCGCGCCTGGGGCCGGCGGCGCGCGCGTTGCTGCGTCACCGCGAGGATCTCGAACTCGAGGTGAAGCACGCGCTGAGCGCGTTCGGGCCGAGCGATTTCGTGCTCGAAAAGGGGCCGGGGGCGGCGTCCGCCGAGGTGGCGCCGACCCCCGCCGCGGCCCGCGCCGAGCAGAGCGACTCGCAGATCCGCGAGCTGGTCGCCCGGATCGAGGCGTTCCGGCGCGAGCGCGCGCTGCATCCGCCGGCCGCCCCGTTCGTTCCCGGCGAGCCGGCCGAAGGCTTTCGCTGGGAAACCGGGACCGACGGCATCCTCCTCTGGGTCGAAGGCGCGCCGCGCGGGCCGCTGGTCGGCCAGAGCATCGCCGCGATCGCCGGGCCCGGCCATTACGGCGTCGACGGCCAGGCGGCCGGCGCGTTCGACAAGCGCGCGCCGTTTCGCGACGCGCGGTTCAACGTCGCCGGCGCGGGGCCCGCGTCCGGCGACTGGCGGATCTCCGGCGTGCCCTATTTCGACGCGCGGCGCGGCAGCTTCCTCGGCTATCGCGGCACCGGGCGGCGGCCGCGGATCGACGAGGTCGCCTACAACCTGGCCCGGCCGAGCGGCGTGTTCGGCACCCAATTCCCCGCCGATTCGCTGCGCCAGCTGATCCACGAGCTGCGCACGCCGCTGAATGCGATCATCGGCTTCGCGGAGATGATCGAGGGCCAGTATATGGGCCCGGCCGCGGCCGGCTATCGCGGCAGCGCGGCCGAGATCATGGCGCAGGCGCGCGGCCTGCTCGGCGCGGTCGACGATCTCGACACCGCCGCCCGGCTCGAGACCCGCCGCTTCGAGGCCGAGGACAGCCAGGTCGACGCGGTCGCCTTGCTGTGCCGCCTGCACGAATCCTACGCCCGCCTCGCCGAGCAGCGCGGCGCGCGGATCGAGATCGACATCGCCGACGCGCTGCCGGCTGCCTCGGTCGAGCCGGCGACCGCGGAACGGATGGTCGCGCGGCTGCTGGCGGGGACCATCGGGCTCGCCGGCGAGGGCGAGGCGATTCGCCTGACGATGGCGCTGGCGCGGCACGGCGAGGCCGACATGCTCCGCCTGGCGATCGACCGGCCGGCGGCGATCGCCGGGGTCGAGGAGGCCGAATTGCTCGATCCCGGCTACAGCCCCGACGGCGACTGGCCCGGGGCGCCGGCGCTCGGGCTCGGCTTCGCGCTCAGGCTGGTCCGCAACCTCGCCGAAGCGGTCGGCGGCGCGCTGAGCGTCGACGGCCGCCGCTTCGCGCTCCACCTCCCGGTGCGCGCGACCGGCGAGGATGCGCGGCCGGACGAAAGCACCGGCTGAGGTTGCGGCCGGGCGTCCGCCATGGCAATGCCGCGGCGGGGCCTGTAGCTCAACGGTAGAGCCGGCCGCTCATAACGGCTAGGTTGTAGGTTCGAATCCTGCCGGGCCCACGGATTTCGATCAAAGTGGTACTTTGATCGAGGAAGAAGCGGGAGCCTTTCCTCTTTCTTCCTGCCGCGGGTCAAAGTACCACTTTGACCCGAATTCGGGGAGTGGCGCAGCCTGGTAGCGCATCTGCTTTGGGAGCAGAGGGTCGCAGGTTCGAATCCTGTCTCCCCGACCACTGATCCAGGAAAGCAGTCCGGGGGACTGTTTTCCTGGATCAGTCCCCCGAATGGGGTCTTCTTCTATTTCGCGGAGCTTCCGAGCACCTGGTCGAGCGCCGCCGCCAGGGTCTCGAGCCGGTAGGGCTTGAGGATCACCGAGCGGCCGCCGGCGCCCGATCGGGCGATCTCGTCGGAATAACCGGTGGTCAGGATCACCGGGACCTGGGGCCGCGTTTCGGCGAGCTGCTCGGCGAGCTCGAGCCCGCTCATGCCGGGCATGACGACGTCGGAGAAGACCACGTCGAAAGCGCCGTCCAGCGCCGCCGCGAGCGCTTCCTCGCCGGAGCGGACCCGCATCACCTCGTGGCCGAGCTCGCCGAGCAGGGTCTCGGCGAACTCGCCGACCTCCTCATTGTCCTCGACGAGCAGGATCCGGCCGGTGCGGCGCTGCTGAACGCTGCCCGGTTCGGCCTGCGCGCGCCGGCCGCCGGGGGCGCCGCTGCACGGCAGCAGCAGCGTCACGGTCGTGCCTTCGCCGGTGGCGCTGTCGATCCTGACGTCGCCGCCCGACTGGCTGGCGAAGCCGTAGACCTGGCTGAGGCCGAGGCCGGTGCCCTTGCCGGTCGCCTTGGTGGTGAAGAAGGGCTCGAACGCGCGGCCCAGCGTGTCCTCGTCCATGCCGACGCCGCTGTCGTTGACCGACAAGGCGATCATCTGGCCCGACCGGGCTTCCCTGACGCTCGCCGTGCGGATGGTGAGGAGACCGCCCTCCGGCATGGCATCGCGGGCATTGACGGCGATGTTGAGCAACGCCGATTCAAGCTGCGCCCGATCCGCCTCGACGGTGCAGGCGTTCGGGGCGAGGATCGTCCTGACCTCGATCCGCTCGCCGATCGTGCGGTCGAGCAGGTCGGTCATGTCGCGGATCAGATCGTTGACGTCGATGATCTCGGGCTGGAGCGGCTGACGGCGGGCGAAGGCGAGCAGCTGGCCGGTCAAGGCGGCGGCGCGCGACGAGGCCTGGACGACCGCCTCGGCGTAGCGGATGCGCTTGGCATCGTCGAGCGCGGTGCGGCGGAGCATGTCGGCCGAGCCTTGGATGACGGTCAGCAGATTGTTGAAATCGTGGGCGATGCCGCCGGTGAGCTGGCCCAGCGCCTGCATCTTGTGCGCCTGGCGCAGCTGGTCCTCGGCCTTGGTGCGCTCGCTGATCTGGACCTTCAATTCGGCATTGGCGCGGACCAGCGCCCCGGCCCGCTCCTCGAGCGCGCGGTTGACCCGCCGCAGCGCGCTTTGGGCGATGCCGAGCACCGCGACGACCAGGGCGGCCATCACCACCAGCAGGCCGATCACCAGATAGCGGGTCAGGCGGCGCGACAGCGGCTCGGGGTCGGCGGCGATGTAGACCGTGCCGATCCGCTCGGCGCCGCTGGTCACCGGCACGGTCGCGCTGACCGCGCTGCCCGCCGGCGGCAGCGGCTCGGCGTAGCGGGCCGGCGGGCCGGCGCCGTCGCGGCCGTAGCCGGCGATCAGCGCCCCGCCCGCGTCATAGACTCCGACCGCGCGGATCTGGCGGTTGACGCGGATCACGTCGACCGCCTGCTGCGCCGCCTGGCGGTCGCCGAAATCGAGCGCGGCGGTGACGCTGGCGGCGAGGATGTCGGCCTGGACGCGGGTTTCCTGCGCCTGCAGGTCGCGATAGGCGGCTTCGTTCTGGAGGATGATGCCGATCCCGGCGAGTAGCAGCAAGGCGACCATCGCGACGATCGCCAGCGGCGCGTTGCTCCAGCGCACCGGGAGATGGGCGATCCTGCGCATCAGCGCCGCTGCCTGACCCCGGCGGCGATCGCCAGCAGCCGCGAGCTGATCCCGATCCCGCGTTCGGCCGCCGCGGCGTCGTCGATGAAGAAGCGGACCCGGCCGCCGACGATGGTGAAGTGGATGATGCCGCGCTGCGGGCCGGCGCGGGCATCGGTGACCGTTAGAAGCGGCTGGCGGCGCAGCGCGAGCAGCAGCCGCGCGGTGTCGGCGGGTGCCGCGCCCTGGACGAAGGCGAGATGGCAGCCGCCGGCGCGGTCGGCGGCGACCACGCGCCGGACCGCGACCCTGTGGCCGTCGATGAGCTCCCCGGCCGCCGCCTGGTCCAGCAACCTTCCGAACGGGTCCCGGCCGATGACGCAAAGCTGGAAGGGCGCACCGACGGGGGGCTCCGCCGGGGCGGGCCAGACTATGTAACGGGCGAAACGCGGAAGAAAGGCAGCCTTCACCGCCTCTTCGGTTGCCTGCGCGTACGCCGGCGCCGGCGCCAGGGCCGCGAGCGCTGCGAGCGCAAGGAAAAGGCGGTTTCGGTTCAAAACCTCAGTCTCGTCCCGACATAGGCACTGCGCTCCGGGCGCTGTCCGCGGCCCGGGTCGTTGCTCTCGACATGGGTGCGGTGAAGGAGGTTGCTGCCGGCCACGAACAGCTCGAGCTGCTCCGAAACCGTCCACCCCAGGCGCGCATCGGCTTCCACGTAGCTGCCCGTGGAAGGGGTTTCCAGGCCGTCCACAGCGCGCAGGCCGGAGTCGACCACGAGGTTCGGCCCGAGATTTATCGCTGAGCGCAGCAGGACCTGGTAATCAGGGTCGTTGCCGAGAGCGGCCGCACCCGAAATATCGGTCGTGCCCGGTTCGAGCCGAAAGTGCTTGCCGAGCAGGCTTAGGCCGGCGCTGAGCCGCCACCAGGGCTGGACCTGCCAGCTTCCCCACGCTTCAAGGCCGTAAGTGTGGCCGGTGAGGCTGTTGCTCAGCCGCGCCGGCAGCGGGTTGCCGATGAACTCCGCAGTGCGGATCTCGTCATAGAGGTTGAAGAAGAAGGATATGTTGAGCGACGCCGTCCCGCTCGGCTGGCCCCGGTAACCGGCCTCGAACGCGATCAGCTTCTCCGAGCGGAAATCGGTCGCCGGCACGAGGATCGGCGGACCCGAAAGATCGCGGTCGATCCGCGAAGGCGTGCGCACCGCCCGGGACGCGGACGCCCAGAAGAGGTGGGTCGCGTTCGGATGCCAGGCGATCCTGAGGTTCGGCAGGATTTCGAAGCCCGAGAAGGACGAGCGCTCCACCTTGACGCCGGCGATCAGCGACACCTCGCTCGTCAGGGCGAACCGGTCCTGGACGAATCCGTTGAAAATCCAGAGCCGCCGGCTCTGCGGGCTCAGGCCGAATATGTTCGCCGTATTGATGAATTGGTCGCGGGTCGTGCGCACGCCGATGCCGGCGACGAGATCGTGGGGGCCGTTCGTGCGGTTGTACTGGGACTCGAAATCGAGCGTTTCGAGCGCATCGACGGCGCCCGAAAAACGGCGCCGGAAATGATCGTAATAGGTCTGAAGCTGGAGCGAGGAGTGCTCGTCGAGCGGCCCGCTCCAGCGCGCCAATAAATTGCCGCCGCGCTCATGGTCGCCGGGCCTGAGGTCGAGATCGTTGCGAAACAGGTCGCCCTGGACGGTCAGGCTGCTTTGCCCGAGCCCGGCGTCCGATCGGAAGCCGAGCCGGTAGCCGGACACCGAATCGTCAAGGGCGGGACCGACGCCGGCGGGCAAGCCGTCGCGCGCGAGGCCATTGCCGTAGATGCGCAGCGCGGCATGGTCGCCGAGCGCGAAGCCGTAGCGGGCGCCGATCGTGCGCTCGTTGGTGCCGTACGTGCCTCGAACCAGGCCGCCGATCGTCTCGCGCGAGTCGCGGCTGATGATGCTGACGACGCCGTTGACGGCATTGGGCCCGTACAGCGTCCCGCCGGGCCCGCTGATCACTTCGATCTGCGCGATATCCTCGAGCATCGGCTGGCGCAGCTCCCAGAACACGCCGGAGTGAAGCGTGCTGTACAGGCTGCGCCCATCCATCAGCACGAGCAGCTTGTTCGAGGATTCGTAGCCGTTGAAGCCGCGCGCGCTGATCGCATATTCGCGCGCGTTGATCTGCTGGACCTGGAGATTGGGCGCGAGGCGCAGCACCTCGGTCAGCGAATTGGCCGCCGATTCGGCGATGTCCCGGCCGGTGATGACGAACAACGCGGTCGGCGCCCGGCTCAGCGGCTCCTCGCGCTTCGAGGCCGATCGCACCGGCAATTGCGCCAGCTCCTCGATCGACAGCTGGGACAGGTCCTGGCTGCCCGCCGGGATCGGGGCGGGAGGGGGTGGATTCTGCGCTGCCGCCTGCGTCGCCGGCCAGACGGCGGCAGACCCGAGGAGTAATGCTAAGCGCCTGTTTTTCACGACCAAAGGCCCTTTCCGACCACCCCCGGCGTCAGCGGGTAATCGATTGAGGAGGCGTAAAGGTCAAGCGCGGGGACAGTTACTTTTATCAAGGCGGGTCGTCATCCGGGTTCGCCGCGTCGGAAAGTAACTGTCCCCATTTCAACGCGCCGGCGCCGGCGCGATCGGGGCGATAGGCTCGGGCGCGTCGGCGGCGGCCGCCAGCATCGCCGTCCAGGCGGCGACGTTTTGGCGCAACTGGGCCGGATCGATCTTGTCGAGCGTGTCGTCGGGCGTGTGGTGATAGTCGAAATAGCGGGTGCCGTCCTGGTTGAGGTCGATGCCGGCGGTGCCGGCCTTGACCCAGTCGCCGAGGTCGGCGCCGGCATCGGCGGACCCGGATCCGCGGACGATGCCGAGCGGGGCGAGCAGGGTGGCGATCCGGGCCGCCAGCGGCGCATTGGCCGCGGCGAAGCTGAACTCCACCCGCCACACCCGGTCTGCGCCGAAATCGGATTCGCCGACCAAAACGACGTTCCCCGCCGGCCTGTTGATCCGCAAATGGGTCGGCCCGCCGCCGCCGCCGACTTCTTCGGCACCGAACAGGACGATTCGGATCGTCCGGCGCGGCCGGCCGGCCTGCATGATCCGGTGGGCGGCGGCGACGGTGATCGCCATGCCGGCGCCGTCGTCGACCGCGCCGGTGCCGAGGTCCCAGCTGTCGAGGTGGCCGCCGATGACGATCACGCCGGCGCTCGGATCGGTGCCGGGCACCTCGGCGACGACATTGCCGGAGGCGTGGCGGCCGGTGTTGCGCGGCGTCAGAACGAGCCGCATCCGCACCGGCTGCCCGCGGGCGAGGATGCGCTGCAGCTGCTCGGCGTCGGGAATGGCCAGCGCGGCCGCCGGGATCGGAGGCGCCCCCTCGGCGAAGGTCTGGACTCCGGTGTGCGGGTTGCGGTGATGGTCGGTGCCGATCGAGCGGACGACGATCCCTACCGCGCCCTTGCGGCTGGCGGCAGTCGGGCCGCGGCGCCGCGGCGCGCCGAACGGGCCGTAGCCGGAGCCGTCCTGGTTCGCCTGCATGTTGTGGCTGATGAAGACGATTCGGCCGCGCACCGCCGAAACCGGCGCTGCCTCGAGCGCCTCGACGCTGTCGAAATAGACCAGTTCCGCCTCGATCCCGCGCGCCGGCGTTGCGGCGCTATTGCCGAGCGCGGTGACGACCAGGGATTGCGGGAAGGGCGAGACGATCTCGGCCCGCTCCTCGCCGCGCACCCAGACCGGCATCTCGAACGGCTCGACATGGACGTTGCTGAAGCCCAAATCGGTCAGTCGGCGCAGCGCCCATTGCCGGCCACGCTCCTCGGCTTCGGTGCCGGCCTGGCGCTGGCCCACCTCGGTGGTGATGCCTTCGACGAAGTCCCAGGCGACGGTGTCGCCGGCGAGCGCGGCGTCGCGCAACGCCGCGGCCTGGTCGCCGACCGGCTGGGCCAAAGCGAATGAGGGCAAAGCGAGCGCGAGCAGGATAAGCTTTTTCATCGCGCGGCTCTAGCCAACCCGCTGTCCGAACGGAAGGGGCGGGTCAGGTTGTATCGTCACCGTGCGCCGGCGGCCGGAGCAGGTGCGGCGGTCGCCGGCGCGCGCAGGTGCAAATCGAGCCAGCGGTTCATCTCCCACAAAGTGTGCCCGGCCGATTCGCGCGCCCGATAGCCGTGCGCCTCGAGCGGCAGGACGACGTAGCGCACGGTCGCGCCGTTGCCCTTCAATGCCGCGTAGAAGCGCTCGCTCTGGATCGGGAAGGTGCCGCTATTGTCGTCATTCTCGCCGTGGATCAGCAGGATCGGCTCGTTGATCCGCCGAACATGGGTGAACGGGCTCATCTCGGTATAGGTCGGAATCGCTTCCCAATAGGAGCGCTGCTCGGACTGGAAGCCGAACGGCGTCAGCGTCCGGTTATAGGCGCCCGAGCGGGCGATGCCGGTGCGGAAGATGTCCGAATGGGCGAGCAGATTGGCGGTCATGAACGCGCCGTAGCTGTGGCCGCCGATGGCGAGCCGGTCGCGGCTGGCGACGCCGAGCCGGACGACCTCGTCGGCCGCGGCCTGGGCGTCGGCGACGAGCTGCTGGACATAGGTGTCGTTGGGCTCGGCGCCGTTCGCGCCGACGATCGGCATCGTCGGATTGTCGAGGATCGCATAACCCTGGGTGAGCAGGAACAGATGGCTGATCCCGCCCGGGCGGACGAAGCGGTTGACCGTGTCGACCACCTGGCCGGCGACGGCGGCGTCGGTGAACTCGGCGGGATAGGCCCACATCAGCAGCGGCAACGGCCCGTCGCGGGCGCGATCATAGCCGGGCGGCAGATAGAGCGTGCCGCTGAGCTGAACGCCGTCGGGGCGGCGATAGGTGATCAGCTCGCGCTGGACGCCGGCGAATATAGGCGCCGGATCGGGGAAATCGGTCAGCCGGACGGGCTCGCCGCCGGCGCGGTCGCGCAGGAACAGATTGGGCGGCTCGGTCTTGCTTTCGCGGCGGGTGAGCATGTGCGCGCCATTGTCGTCGAGCAAAGCGACCACCGATTCGTAATAGGGCATGGCCGCCTGCCAGATCCGCTCGGACTGGCCGGTGGCGAGGTCCATGCGCGAGACGAACGGGAACTCCCCTTCGCGGGTCGCGCCGGGCCCGGACATGAACAGGCCGCGCCCGTCGGCGGTGAAGTGGATGACATAGTGGCCGGCCGGGGTCGGGCGCAGCATCGGCAATCCGGGATTCGCGTAGCGCTCCTGGAAGTTGCGCGACAGCAGGACGCGGCCGGGCGAACCGGGGCGCGACGGGTCGATCGCGATCCTGGTCTCGTTGCGGTCGTTGAACCGCCGGGTCAGCACCAGCGCGAAATCCTCGCGACCCCAGAAAGTGAAGGCGTGGCGGTCGGCGAGGTCGACGAGGGTGCGCGGCGGGGCGGTGAAGGGCGCGTCGAGCGTGAACATGCGGTCGCGGATCGCGGCCTGGCGGCGGATGTCGCCGCCGTCCTGCGCCTCGACCCAGACCAGGGTCTCCGGCCGGTCGGCGCGCCAATGGACCTCGCGCGGGCCCTGCGGCACCGAATCGAACTGGATCGGCACGTCGTCGCGCAGCGGCAGGTCGGCGACGCGGTGCACCACCCGCCCAACGAGGTCGGTGACGACCAGCTCGGCGGGGAACAATTCGGCGGGCACGTTGTAGCTGAACGGCCGCTTCAGGCGGGTCTGCGAGATGTAGCGCCCGCTCGGCGAGAGCGACGCCTCGGATACCAGGCCGGGCGCGCCGAGGTTGCGGATCGGGCCGCCGCCGACCGGCACCAAAGCGAGCTGCGCGGTGAAATAATGGGCGAACAAGGCCTCGTCGCCGGCGTTGCGCAGCAGGTCCTGATAGGTCCGCACCGGCGCGGTCCGGCCCGCATTTTCCTGGACGATCGGCCCCGACGGGACCTGCGCCGACGCCGGCGCCGCGCCGCGCCCTTCGGGGACGAGGCGGACGAGCAGCGCCGAACCGTCGGGCAGCCACTCCACGCCCGGATCGAACGCGGCATTCACCCGCGGTCCGGTGAGCCGCCGCGCCTGGCCGCTGGCGACTTCGGCGACCCACAGTTCGAGCCCGCTCTCGACGCCGCGCAGGAAGGCGAGCCGGCGGCCGTCGGGCGACCAGCTCGGCGCCATGAAGCGGAAGCCCGCGGGCAGCGCCACCGGGCGCACCGCCCGGCTCGCCACGTCCTGGAAGGAGAGCGCGTTGAGCCAGCCGATCCGGCTGTTGGCCGGGCCGTTGTTGCGCGGATTGATGCGATAGCCGGCCAGCCGCAATTCGGGCTCGGCGAGCTCGGCGATCGGCGGCAAATTGGCGCGGCCGAGCAGGGCGACATGGGTCCGGGTCGGGCTGACCGAGGGCACGGGCGGCGGCGGCGTGTCGAGAATCCGGGCGATCGGCTGGGGCGCGTCCATGTAGCGCGCCGGCGCGTCGCCGGTCTGGGCGAAGGCGAGCGAGGGAAGGGCGAGCGCGCAGGCGAGCAGGATCAGCTTTTTCATGACGACGGCTTATCCGCTTCGTCATTCCCGCGAAAGCTGGAATGACGGGTGACATTGGGGAGCGGCGGCACTAGTTGGGCGCCAACCCATCTCTTGTCATTTTTCCAGAAAGCGAGCGCCGCATGGCCGCCCAGTACAGCTTCGTCATGAAGGGTCTTTCCAAGACCTTTCCCGGCGCCGCCAAGCCGATCCTCTCCAACGTCCACCTGCAATTCTATCCCGACGCCAAGATCGGCATCGTCGGCCCGAACGGCTCGGGCAAGTCGACGCTGATGAAGATCATGGCCGGCCGCGACACCGAGTTTGTCGGCGAGGCCTGGCCCGGCGAGAATATCCGCGTCGGCTATCTCGAGCAGGAGCCGCAGCTCGATCCGGCCAAGACGGTCAAGGAGAACGTCATGGACGCGGTCCGGCCGATCGCCGATCTGGTCGAGCGGTTCAACGCGATCTCGGCGGCAATGGCCGATCCCGACGCCGATTTCGACGCGCTCGGCACCGAGATGGGCGAATTGCAGGAGAAGATCGACGCGGTCGACGGCTGGACGCTCGACAACCAGCTCGAAATCGCGATGGACGCGCTGCGTTGCCCGCCGGGCGACGCCGAGGTCGCCAATCTGTCGGGCGGCGAGAAGCGCCGCGTCGCCTTGACCCGGCTGCTGCTCGAGAAGCCCGACATCCTGCTGCTCGACGAGCCGACCAACCATCTCGACGCCGAGAGCGTGCAATGGCTCGAGAAGCACCTCGTCGACTATCCGGGCAACGTCATCCTCGTCACCCACGACCGCTACTTCCTCGACAATGTCGTCAACTGGGTGCTCGAGCTCGATCGCGGCCGCTATTACATCTACGAATCCAATTATTCCGGTTATCTGGAGAAGAAAGCCAAAAGGCTGGAGCAGGAGGAGCGCGAGGAGCAGGGCAAGCAGAAGGCGATCAACGACGAGCTCGAATGGATCCGCCGCTCGCCCAAGGCCCGCCAGGCCAAGTCCAAGGCCCGCATCCGTGCGTTCGACGAGCTCGTCCAGGCGCAGGAGAACCGCACCCCGGGCAAGGCGCAGATCCTGATCCAGATGCCCGAGCGATTGGGCGGCAACGTGATCGATCTGAGCGGCGTTTCAAAGGCTTATGGCGACAAATTGCTGTTCGAAAATCTGAGCTTCTCGCTGCCGCCGGGCGGCATCGTCGGCGTAATCGGCCCCAACGGCGCCGGCAAGACCACCCTGTTCCGGCTGATCACCGGCGCGGAAGCGCCCGACGGGGGCGAGATCAGGATCGGCCCGACCGTGCGCCTCGGCTATGTCGACCAGTCGCGCGACGCGCTCGCGCCGAACAAGAATGTCTGGGAGGAGATTTCCGGCGGCGCCGACGTCTTCCGCTTCGGCAAGCATGAAATCGGCACGCGCGCTTATGTCGGCGCGTTCAACTTCAGGGGCCAGGACCAGCAGAAGAAGGTCGGCCAATTGTCGGGCGGCGAGCGCAACCGCGTCCATATGGCCAAGATGCTCAAGGAGGGCGGCAACGTCCTCTTGCTCGACGAGCCGACCAACGACCTCGACGTCGAGACTTTGCGCGCATTGGAGGAGGCGCTCGAGAATTTCGCCGGCTGCGCGGTGATCATCAGCCACGACCGCTTCTTCCTCGACCGCCTCGCCACCCACATCCTCGCCTTCGAAGGCGACAGCCAGGTGGAATGGTTCGAAGGCAATTTCGAATCCTACGAGGAAGACAAAAGGCGCCGCCTCGGCCCCGAGGCCGACCGGCCGCACCGGATGACCTACCGCAAGCTGACGCGTTAGCCCCCTTGGGCCTTCCCGCGTAATTAGGGACAGTCCCTAATTTCCACCGCGCCGCAGAAAATAGGGACAGTCCCTAATTTCTGCCGCGCCGCGATCAGCGGCTAGGCGGTCAGCGCCTCGGCCGCGCGGACCACGGCGGCGAGCAGGGCCGGCTCGTCGCCTTCACGGGCGAAGGTGTGGGAGTCGCTGGCGATCTTCTGGCTGCCTTCGATCAGGCCCTTGAAGGCCGGCGCCTTCAATTCATGCCCGGCGGCGAGCGCGGTGGCGTCGCCTTCGGCGAGGATCGCCCAGGCGCGCAGCCGGCTTTGGCGCAGCGCGGCAGCCGTAGCCAAGGCGAGCGAGGAGGCCTCCCGTCTCGCCGTGATCTTACGGATGCCCTTGAGGAGTTTGCGATAATCGACTGCGCCAGAAAGGATTTTCTTCCAGCCTTCGCGGCTGAGCAGGCGCTTGCGGTAATGGGCGCGGATCGCCGCCGGGGCGGGATCGCCCGCTTGCGCTTCGACCAGCCAGGGATTGACCAGGATCAGGGCGTCGAGCTTCGCCTCGGCGCCGAACAGGGCCAGAGCGGTGGCGCCGTCGCACAGGCCGAAGCCAAGGATCCGCTCGAGGCCGGGGCTTTCCCGGCGGAACGCGGCCGCGGCGGCCTTAAGATCGGCGGCGCTGCCGCGGAAGCCGGGATCCTCGCCGGCGCTGTCGCCGACCCCGCGCCGGTCGTAGCGCAGGCAGGGATAACCAAGCTGCGCAAGAGACTTGGCAAGCCTTTCATACATCCGGTGCGAGCCGATCCGGGTCTGGCTGCCGCCGGTGACGAGCAGCAGGCCGATGCGCCCGCCGCTGCCGTCGAGGCTCGCCGCCAGCTCGGCGCCCTCGCAGGCGAAGGTCAGGAGGCGACGCATTCGCGGCTCCATTTGTGGAGATCGGCGGCGATCGCCTCGGCGAGCTCGGCCGAGACGCCCGGCTCCGAGCGGCGCCACAGCGCCGGCCCCTCGACCTTCGCGTCCGCCTCGGCGCGGTCGCTCGCCAGCCGCACGGTCCGCAGCGACCGCACCGGCGCCGGCTTGGCCGCCTCCAGCGCGGCCTTCAACTCCGGCGACGGCGCATAGCCCGCCCATTCGACGCCGCCCGCAAGGCCGGAGCGGACCAGGTCGCGCGCCACCGCCGCGCCGTCCATCGGCGCCAGCCGCCACCAGCCGCGCGCCGGCGCGCCGTCGTCGACCAGGGCCCCGCCGCGGAAGCTCGCGATCAAGGGTTTGCGCGCCTTTTCAGCGATATAGGCGGAAGCGGCAGTGACGTCATGACGCCAATCGTCCCAGTGCATCTTGCCCAGCGCCTGCTCGCTTTCGCCGGTCCCGCCGAGGTCGACCAGCCAGCAGCCGTGGCCGCGCCTGGCAAGCCAGCGCATCGCCGCGACGATCAGGGCGCGGGTGCGGTTCATCTCCTCGAACAGGGGCGGCACGAACAGGATCGCCGGCGCGTGCGGCCGCCCCAGCCGCATCAGCCATTCCTCGCGATCGTTGCTTTTGAACCGCTCGAAGGCGAGAGCGGGTGCGGTCACCGGAGCGCCTTGTCCCGCGCGAAGGTGAGCAAAGCGCCGAACGTCTCCATCATGTCGGCGTCGACCTCATGGTCCTCGATCAATATGCCGAGCCGCTCCTCGAGCTCGGTCAGCAGGCCGGCCACCGCCATCGAATCGAATTCGGGCAGCGCGCCGAACAGCGGCGTTTCTTCGCGAAACCCGGCGACCCGCTTCGGGTCGAGGCCGAGCACGTCGCTCAGCACGGCGCGCAGGGTCGACTCGACTTCCAGGGCATCGTCGGGCGCGGCGGCCATATAATCCCTCGTTTGAGGCGGCTTGCCGGGGCCTAACGGCTCCTGAGCCGGGCGACAAGCGCCGACGCCCATGCCCGCGCCGCGCCGATCAGGCCGCGCAAGCTTCGCGGATTGAACGCCTCGATCTGCCACAGCACCCGCCGCTCGGCCATCCAATCCTTCTTGTAGCCGTCGTCGCCGGTGCCGTAGTCGATCGCCGCGACCCGGTCGACGTCGAGCGCGCGCCGGAACATCTCCATGCCGAGCAAGGTGCCGGGCGACATCGCCTTGGCTTCCTCGGCATAGGCAAGCTTGTGGATCGTCGCCTCGCCCTGCTCGACCAGCCACAGCTGGACCGCGACCGGCCGGCCGTTCTTGCGCGCCACGCCGAGCCGCAGCGTGCCGGCGGCGCCCTCCTGCTCGGCGAGCGCGCGCAGCAGCGGGAACGAGCCTTCCTCGGGCTTCCAGCTCGCCCGGTAGACATTTTCGTAATCGGCCCAGGCGCGGGCGTCGAACCGGTCGTAGATCTCGATGTCGAGTGCGGCGGTCTTGGCGCGCCTTTTGGCGGTGTTCTGGAGCTGCCCCGGCCGCGCCGCCCAATAGGTTGCGAAGTCCAGGCCCGCGGTCGCGATCCGCCAATTGCCGGTCTTGGGGGTCACGAACACTCTCCAGCCCGCCTTGGCGAACGCCGCCCGCAGCGGCTCGGGGTCGGCGACCGGGGCGAGCTCGACGCTGGCGATGCCGCTGTCGCGCACCGCTTTGGCGATCGACGTCATGACGTCGCTCCGGACGTCGCCCACGGCATCGAAGCGCAGCGAATACCAGGCGGTGTAGGCGCGCGCCGTCGCTCCGTCGGCCGCCAGGAACAGCCAGGCCTGGCGCGCGCCGTCGCGCCCGCGCAAGGCGGCGAGCTTGCCCTTGGGCGGGCAGAAATCGTGGATCAGGCGGAACCAGTCGAGCCGCCCGAACAGGCTCGGCTGGGCGGCCCGGTCGAGCGCGCCGCCGGCGTCCGCGGCGACCGCGTCCAGATCATCGTACAAAGCGATGTTAACCGTCACGCTTTATGCCCCTTCGACCTGGCTCTATCATGACCCTTTTTAAGCAGGAGTGAAGGTGAAAGCGCCCGATCCCACGCCATTTCCGCTCGATCACCTGACGCTGCGCGGCGAGGCGGGCGCGCCGGCGCTGGTGACGCGCGAGGGCGCGCTCGATTATGCGGGCCTTGAAGCGGCGGTCGGCACATTTGCCGCGGCGCTGAAGGCGAGGGGCCTTGGCCACGGCGCGCGGGTCGCCTCCTGGCTGCCGAAGAACCGCCTGACCAGCCTGCTCCCGCTCGCCTGCGCGCGCGCCGGCCTCATCCATGTGCCGGTCAATCCTTTGCTCAAGCGGATGCAGGTCGCCCATATCCTCGCCGACAGCGGCGCCGCCTTGCTGCTCAGCGGCAAGGCCCGCCTCGCGACGCTCGAGCCGGGCGACGCCGCCTGCCCGATCCTCGACGAGGTCGAGAGCGAGGCGCTGTTCGGCCATGGCGAGCGACTGCCGCCCTCGTCGCACGACCCGGAGGATCTTGCCGCCTTGCTCTACACCTCCGGCTCGACCGGGCGGCCCAAGGGGGTGATGCTGAGCCACGCAAATATGTGGCTCGGCGCGGTCGGCGTCGCGCATTATCTGCGCCTGGCCCCGGCGGACCGCGTCCTCGCCGTCCTGCCGCTCAGCTTCGACTATGGCCAGAACCAACTCTTCTCGACCTGGGCCGCGGGCGGCGCGGTCGTGCCGCTCGACTATCTCACCGCGCGCGACGTAATCCGCGCCGTCGAACGTCATGAAATCAGCACCTTGGCTGGCGTTCCTCCGCTCTGGGTGCAATTGATCGAGGCGCCCTGGCCGGCCGGTGCGGCGCTGGCGCTGCGCCGCCTCACCAACAGCGGCGGCAAGCTTGCGCCGTCGCTGGTCCGGCGGATGCGCGAGGTCTTTCCGGCCGCCGACATCTATTCGATGTACGGCCTCACCGAGGCGTTCCGCTCGACCTATCTCGAGCCCGCGCTTCTGGACGGCCATCCCGATTCGATGGGGAGCGCGATCCCGTTCGCCGAGATCATGGTGGTCGACGCCGGCGGCGCCGAGGCCGAAGAGGGCGAGCTGGTTCACGCCGGCCCCCTGGTCGCCAAGGGCTATTGGCAGGATCCGGCTCGCACGGCCGAGCGCTTCAAGCCCGCGCCGGCCGCCTCCACTTATGGCGGCATGGCGGTCTGGTCGGGCGACCGGGTCCGCCGCGATTCCGCGGGCCTGCTCTATTTCGTCGGCCGCGAGGACGGGATGATCAAGACGTCGGGCAATCGCGTCAGCCCGACCGAAGTCGAGGAGGCCGCTTTGGCTTCCGGCCTGGTCGCCGAAGCGGTCGCCCTGGGCTATCCCGACGCACGGCTCGGGGAGGGGATCGCGCTGATCGTCCGGCCCGACCGTCGCGGCGACGAGGAGGCGCTGCGCAATTTTCTCAAGCGATGCTTACCCAATTTTATGCAGCCCGGACCTATTATCTGGCGCGACGAGCTGCCGCGGAGCCCCAACGGCAAGCTCGACCGGGTGGAGCTGAAGAACGAGCTGATGTCATGACCAAGCCGATGGGCCCGATCCCGGACGGTTACGCTGCCGATCAGGACTTCATGCTGCTGATCGGCGGCCGCCGTGCCGACGCGCTCGTCGCCGGGGCGGGCGACACGCCCTTGTTCGTCTACGACCTCGCTCTGGTCGACGCGAAGATCGCCCGCTTCCGCGCGGCCTTTCCGAATGTCGATCTTCATTACGCAATAAAAGCAAACCCCTACCTCCCATTGCTTGGCCACATTGCCAGGCAGGTGGATGGTCTGGACATTGCCTCGGGAGGCGAGCTGAACTTCGCCCTCGAAGCGGGTGCCGATCCGTCGGCGATCAGCTTCGCCGGCCCGGGCAAGCGCGACGCCGACCTCGAAGCGGCGATCGCGGCGGGCGTCACCCTCAATTGCGAATCCGAGGGCGAGGTCGAGCGGGCATTGGCGCTCGGCGGCCGCCCCCGTCTGGCGGTCCGGGTCAACCCCGATTTCGAGATCAAGGGCTCGGGGATGCGGATGGGCGGCGGCGCCAAGCCGTTCGGGGTCGACGCCGAGCGCGTGCCCGCTTTGGTCGGGCGCATCCTCGCCGGCGGCGCCGAGTGGCGCGGCTTCCACATTTTCGCCGGCTCGCAGGCGCTCGACGCGCAGGCCCTGATCGACGCCCAAACCGCCACCGTCGCCCTCGCCGCGCACCTTTCCGCCAAGATCGGCGCCACACCGAAGCTGGTGAATTTGGGCGGCGGCTTCGGCATCCCCCATTTCCACGGCGAGCGGCCGCTCGACATCGAGTCCGTTTCCGCGGCACTTTCGACAACATTGGCCGCCCGCCCGCCGATCCTCGCCGAGACCCGTTTCGCGATCGAGCTCGGCCGCTGGCTGGTCGGCGAGGCGGGCGTCTATCTGGCGCGGATCGTCGATAGGAAGGTCAGCCACGGCAAGACCTTCCTGATCACCGACGGCGGCATGCAGCACCAGCTCGCCGCCTCGGGCAATTTCGGCCAGGTGGTGCGCCGCAACTATCCCGCCGCGATCGCGTCGCGCTTCGGCGCCGAGGCGCGGGAGGAGGTCTCGATCACCGGCTGCCTGTGCACCCCGCTCGATCGGCTCGCCGACGACGTCATGATGCCGCGCGCCGAGGTCGGCGATCTCGTCGCGATCTTCCTCGCCGGCGCCTACGGCCTCACCGCCAGCCCGCAGGCCTTTCTCGCCCAGCGGCCGGCCCGCGAAATCGCCCTCGGCGGCGGCGATTAACGCTTCGCCCACGGCCGGTCCCGATCTGGGACGGCGCTGCAAAGCGCCTTGTTCCTAACGGTAATTTTACCTCTTCGCCTCATAGCAGACCCAAAGCGTGCGCCGCATCCCGTTGCGGGACGGGCGGTGCATGGCCGGAAGCGAGTGAAGAGGAGTGACCATGCGCGTATCCGCAAAGTCCTGGGCCGCGAAGTCGTTCGCCACTTTGGCCGCCACCGTCAGCGCGCTGGCGCTGACCGGCTGCGCCACCAGCGGCCATAGCGGCCGGTCGCTTCCCGCCGCCGATTTCGTCGCCAACGGCAACGAGAACCAGGTCAGCGAGAATTACATCATCGGCGCGCTCGACGAGATCACCGTGTTCGTCTGGCGCAACCAGGAATTGGGCGCCAACGTCCAGGTCCGCCCCGACGGCCGGATCACCACGCCGTTGATCACCGACATGGTCGCCGCGGGCAAGACCCCGGCGCAGCTCGCCGACGACATCCGCGCCGCCCTGAGCGCCTATATCCAGGAGCCGCTCGTCTCGGTGATGGTCAACCGGCCGCAGGGCAGCTTCTCCCAGCAAATCCGCATCGTCGGCGCCACCGCGCGGCCGGCGGCGATTCCCTATCGCGCCAACATGACCCTCCTGGACGCGATGATCGCGGTCGGCGGCCTGTCCGAATTCGCCGCCGGCGACCGCGCCCGGCTGGTGCGGGTCGACCGCGCCAGCGGCCAGCAGCGCGAATATGATTTGCGCATCGCCAGCCTGATCCGCCGCGGCGACGTGCGCGCCAACGTCCGGCTCGAGCCGGGCGACGTGATCATCATCCCCGAGAGCATGTTCTGAGCATGGGCGGGCTCTACGACCAGTTCCGGATCGCGCTCCACCAAATCTGGCGCCGCCGCTGGCTGGCGCTCGGCGTCGCCTGGGGCGTCTGCATCGCCGGCTGGCTGGTAATCGCTTTGATCCCATCGAGCTACGAGGCCAAGGCGCGATTGTTCGTCCAGATGCAGTCGATCCTGCCCAACCAGATGGGCATCCCGGCCGACGAGCGCGCCAACCAGCTGCTGCGCCTCAAGCAGACCCTGACCTCGAACGAGAATCTGGTCCGCGTCGTCCGCCGCACCGATTTGAACAGCCTCGTCGCCAGCGAGCGCGACCTCGCCGGCGTCGTCGCCGCTTTGCGGCAGCGCATCGTCATCACCGCCCAGCCCGACGGCGGCATCGAGATCAAGGCGAATTCGAACATTTCCGGCTTCTCCAACGGCCAGAACGCGCGCACCGCCGCCGCCACCGTCCAGGGGCTGATCGACCTGTTCGTCGAGCAGAACATCTCCGGCGACCGCCGCGAAAGCGGCCAGTCGCTGCGCTTCCTCGACGAGGAATTGCGCCGCCGCGAGGTCGCGCTGCAGGAAGCCGAGCAGCGCCGCGTCGAGTTCGAGCAGCGCTTCATGGGCGTGCTCCCCGGCGCCGGCACGATCGGCGACAGGATGTCGGCCGCCCAGGTCGAGCTCGCCAATCTCGAGCAGCAGATCGCCGCCGCCAACGGCGCGCTCGCCTCGATGCGCGGCCAGCTCGCGGCGACGCCGCCGTCGATTCCCGGGATCGGCGACAGCGGCGGCAGCGCGACCGGCCAGATCGCCCAGCTCCAGGGCCAGATCGCCTCGAACCTGTCGCGCGGCTGGACCGAATCGCATCCCGACATCGTCTATGCGCGCCAGCAGATCGCGCGGCTGCGCCCGGCCGCGGCGGCCGAGCGGCAGAGCGGCAATACCGGCGGCATGTCCAATCCGAGCTACGTTTCGCTGAGGGCGATGATGTCGGAGCGCGAAGCCTCGCTCGCCGCCGCCACCGCGCGCCGCAACCAGCTCCAGTCGGACCTCGCCCAGCTCGCCTCGCGCCAGTCGACCGAGCCCGGACTCGCCGCCGCGCAGACCCGGCTGACCCGCGATTACGACGTGCTCAAGCAGCAATATGACCAGCTGCTCGCCAATCGCGAGCAGGTGCGGATCCGGCAGGACTTCCAGGCCCATACCAGCCCGCTCACGATCAACGTCGTCGAGCCGCCGAGCGTGCCGAGCGTGCCGGCGTCACCGAACCGGCCGATCTTCCTGACCGCGGTGCTGATCCTCGGCCTCGGCGCCGGCATCGCCGCGGCGTTCGTCGCCGGCCAGCTCCAGACCACCTTTCCGACCCAGAACAAGCTCGCCGAGGTCAGCGGCCTCACCGTGCTCGGCACGGTCAGCGAGGTCGTCACCGCGCCCGAGCGCGCGCGTCGCCGCCAGCGCCTGATCTGGCTCGGCGGGGCGAGCGCCGCGCTCGCCGCAAGCTGGGCCGTGCTGATCGTCGTCGAATTCTGGCAGCGAAGCTCGGTGGCATGAGGAACGAGATGAAACACACGCCCCAATCGCTGCTCGAGCGGGCCGCCGAGCTCTACGATTTCGGCGCCGCTTTGCGCGCGCCGGCGCCGGCGCCGAGGCCCGAACCGGTCGTCGAGGCAAAGCCCGAGCCCACCCCCGAGCCCGCCGCCGAGCCGGCCGTCGAGGCGCCGCCGGTGCTGCGCGTCGTCAGGGCGGTCGCGCCGGCGCCCGCGCCGCTGCCGCGGCGTTCGTCGGCGGACGTCGCCCCGATCGATCGCGCCGCGCTGGCCGCCGCCGGCTTCATCGTCGCCGACGGGCCGGCAAGCGCGCTTGCCGAGGAATTCCGGCTGATCAAGCACCAGCTGCTCGTCGATCTCGATCGTTCGGCCAACCGCTCGATCCTGATCTGCTCGGCCCAGCCCAAGGCCGGCAAGACCTTCTGCGCGATTAACCTCGCGCTCAGCCTGGCCGGCGAGAAAGGCGTCGACGTCCTGCTCGTCGACGGCGATTTCCTGAAGCCCGACGCATTGACGCAGCTCGGCATCGACAGCGGCCCGGGCTTCGTCGACGCGCTCGCCGATCCCGCGGTGGATCCGGAAAGCCTCGTTATCCGCACCGACGTGCCGGGCCTCTCGGTCCTGCCGGCGGGGCGCAAAACCAATAATGTGCCGGAGCTGCTCGCTTCGGATCGTACTCGGGAGGTGCTGGCGAAGCTCGACGCCGGCGACGGGCGCAGGATCATCCTGTTCGATTCACCGCCCGTATTGATGGCGTCGCACGCGACCGTGCTGGCCGGCCATGTCGGCCAGGTCCTCGTCGTCGTGCGCGCCGACCAGACAACCGAAGCCGATCTGCGCGAGACGATCGGCCTGCTCTCGGGGTGCGGCCGCGTCGGCCTCGTCCTCAACGGAGCGGGCCTCGCCGTCACCGGGCGGAAATTCGGCGCTTATGATGGATATGGCCATGACCAATGAGCTTCATCTGACGCGGTGCCTCAAGCGCCTGACGCTGGCGATCGGCCTGACCCTGGCCGGCGCGAGCGCCCATGCGCAGGACGCGCCGGCAGCCGCGCCCCAGGCGGGCACGTCCTACGGCGCCCCCGCTCCAGAAGCGCAGGATGCGGCGGGCGAGCCCGCGGCGGCCACGCCCTCGTCGCGCCGCCCGGCCCGCAGCCGCGCCGAGATCAGCCCCTATCTCGAGGTCGCCCAGGTGCTGAGCGCCGATCTCGACGGCGGCGAGACGCTGACCTACACCAGCGTCGCCGCCGGGGTCGACGGCCGAATCCAGACCCGCCGGGTCACTGCCCAGATGAGCCTGCGCTACGAGCGCCAGATCGAATGGCAAGGTCATGTGACCAGCCAGGATCAGCTCTCCGGCGCAGCGCTGGTTCATGCCGAAATCGCCCCCGGCCTGCTGTCGCTGGATGCCGGCGCGCTCGCTACCCGTACCGGCGGGGAGGGGCGCACCTTCGGCGTCACCAGTCGCGATGCGTCGGTCGACGTCTACAGCGTCTATGCCGGGCCGACCCTTTCGACCCATGCCGGGCCGCTGGCGATCAACGGCGCCTACCGCTTCGGCTACGTCAAGGTGAACGACCATCGCGTGGGCGAGCGGCTCGACGATGATTTCGACAGCGCCACCGCCCACAGCCTGACCGGCAGCCTCGGCATGGCGCCGGGCCGGCTGCCGTTCGGCTGGACGATCGGCGGCGGCTATGCCCGCGAGAATTCGGGCGGCCGCTTCGGCAACCGCTTCGAGGGGGCCTATGTCCGCGGCGACATCGTCCTGCCGGTCGGCCCGACCATCGCGCTGACCGCCGGCGTCGGCTACGAGGACATCCAGGCCAGCCAGCGCGACGTCGTCCGCGACGCGTCCGGCGTGCCGGTGGTCGACGCCCAGGGGCGGCTCAATCCCGACCCGAGCGCACCGCGCGTGCTGACCTACGACATGGACGGCATCATGTACGATGGCGGGATCATCTGGCGGCCCAATTCGCGCACCGAATTGCAGGCCCGCGCCGGCCGCCGCTACGGCGGCACCACCTATGTCGGCTCGTTCGCGCATCGGTTCAGCGAGCATGCCGGGGTCAACGTCGCGGTCTACGATCAAGTGCAGACATTCGGCCGGTCGCTGACCAACGATATCAGCAGCTTGCCGGGTAATTTTAACATCAACCGCGATCCGTTGACCGGCGGCCTCGGCGGCTGCGCCTTCGGCCGGACCGGCGGCGGCGTTTGCCTCGACCGCTCGCTCAACCGGATCACCGGCAACACCTTCCGCGCCCGCGGCGTCAGCGCGAGCCTGGCCGGGGAACGCGGCCTGTGGAGCTACGGTATCGGCGCCGGCTATGCCCGTCGCCGCTACTTTCTGCCGTCGGACACCGCCTTCGCCGCCGATACTCCCGCCCATGACGAGAGCTACAGCGTCTATGGATCGGTCGGCCGCCGGCTGAGCCGGACGTCGGAGGTCAATGCCGATGTCTATGCGAGCTGGTACGACAGCGACGAGCCCGGCTCGACCACCGTCACCGGCCAGGGCGCGACGATCAGCTACAATCGCAGCTTCATGCTGGAGCGCCTGCAGCTGCTCGCCGCTCTCGGCCTCTATCACAGCGACGACGGCGTCGATTCGGCGACCAACGCCTCGGCGTCGGCCGGCCTGCGGTACGTCTTCTGGTAAGCGCGCGCGGGAGAGACCTATGTATACCGACCGTTACGGCCTGAGCGGCCAGCCTTTCCAGCTGACGCCCGACGCGCGCTTCTGGTTCGACAGCCGCACCCACAGGAAGGCGATGGCCTATCTCGGCTACGGCCTTGCCCAAAGCGAGGGGTTCATCGTCGTCACCGGCGAGATCGGCGCCGGCAAGTCGACTTTGGTCGCGCATTTGATGGCCAATATCGACCGCGAGCGGCTCAATGCGATCAGCCTGGTCTCGACCCAGGTCGAGGGCGACGACATGCTCCGCCTCGTCGCCCAGGGCCTCGGCGTCGCCACCGGCGCGGTCGAGAAGGCGCGCCTGCTCGACGCGGTCGAGCAGCAGCTCGAAACGGACCTGCGCGCCGGCAAGCGTACCCTGCTGATCGTCGACGAGGCGCAGAATTTGCCGGTCTCGGCGCTCGAGGAGCTGCGCATGCTCTCCAACTTCCAGGTCGGCGGCCGCGCTTTGATCCAGACCGTGCTGCTCGGCCAGCCCGAATTCCGCGACAAGCTCGTCGGAGCGGGGCTCGAGCAATTGCGCCAGCGGGTGATCGCCACCCACCATCTCGACGCGATGGGCGCCGACGAGGTCGAATCCTATATCCGCCACCGCCTCACTCGGGTCGACTGGCAGGGGAGCCCGGCGTTTGAGCCGGCCGCTATCGAGGCGATCCACGCCTATAGCGGCGGCATTCCCCGCCGCGTCAACCAGCTCGCCCACCGGCTGATGCTCAACGCCGCGGTCGAAGGTGCCGAGATGATCGGCGGGGCCGCCGTCGAGGCGGTCGCGGCCGACATGGGCGCCGACAGCGCCGCGCGCGAGGAGCGGGTGCTGCCGCTGCGCTCGGCGCGGACGACTCCGGTGGCTGCCAACGAGCCCGCCGCTCCGCAGCCCATCGTCCAGGTCCCGGACCCTGCCTTCGAGCGTCGGGTCGCCGAGCTCGAGGCTCAGGTCGTCGAGCAGGAGGCGATGCTGCGCCGCGCCTTGACCATGCTGGTCGATTGGGTCGAAGCTGACGGCCAGGACAAAGCCTACCGCACCCACGCGGCTTGAACCGGGGGCTGGATGAAGAATGCCCTCTCCGTCGATGTCGAGGACTGGTTCCAGGTCGGCGCCTTCGAAACGGTGATCGCCCGCGACGCGTGGGAGACGCTGCCGCGCCGGGTCGAGCGCAACACCGACGCGGTGCTCGCTTTGTTCGAGGAGGCCGGCGTCAAGGCGACTTTCTTCACTTTGGGCTGGGTCGCCGCGCGCCATCCCGCTCTGGTCCGCCGGATCGCCGCGGCCGGGCACGAGATCGCCAGCCACGGCTGGGACCATCGTCGCGTCTTCACGCTGAGCGAAGCCGAGTTCCGCGCTGATTTGAAACGCGCCCGCGAGACGATCGAAGAAGCCTCCGGGCAGGCCGTGTCGGGCTATCGCGCGCCGAGCTTCTCGATCGACCAGCGCACGCCCTGGGCGCACGCGGTGCTCGCCGAGCAGGGCTACGTCTATTCCTCGAGCGTGGCGCCGATCCGCCACGACCATTATGGCTGGCCCGAATCGCCGCGCTTCGCCTGGCGCCCGGTCGCCGGCGCCGCTTTGATCGAGCTGCCGGTCACCACCTTCGAGCTCGCCGGCCGCCGCTTCGCCGCCGGCGGCGGCGGCTTCTTCCGGCTGCTGCCCTACGCCTTGTCCAACTGGGCGATCGCGCGGGTCAATGACGAGGAGCAGCGGCCCGCCATCTTCTATTTCCACCCGTGGGAGGTCGACACCGGCCAGCCGCGGGTCGCCGGGGCGCCGCTCAAGTCGAAGCTGCGCCATTACACCAATCTCTCCGTCATGCGCCCCAAGCTACTGAAATTGCTTCGCGCGCACCAATGGGGCCGGACCGACGAAATTGCCGCGACCGAGCTCGCGAGGCTGCCATGAGCGTCCGGACCGCGAACCTTGGAGATGATGCCGAGCGGCGCCGGATCGACGATTATGTCGCCGCCCATCCGCAGGCCGATCTGTTCCACCGGCCGCAATGGAGCATCGCGGTCGAGGAGGGCTGCCGCCAGCGCGGCCACTATCTGGTCGCCGAGGATCGCGGCCGCCTCGCCGGCTGCCTGCCGCTCACCGAAATCCGCTCGCCCTTGTTCGGCAACGCTTTGGTCTCGGTCGGCTTCGGCACCGGCGGCGGCGCGATCGCCGACGACGAGACGAGTGCCGACGCGCTCGTTCGCGCCGGCTGGGAGCTGGCCGGCCGGCGCGGCTGCCGCAGCATGGAGCTGCGCGGCGGGCCGGTCCCGGCGGGCTGGACCGCGCACACCGGGGTTTATGCCGACTTCACCAAGACGCTGCCGCAGGGGGACGAGGCGATCCTGCGGGCGATGAAGCGGCGCCACCGCTCGATCCGCCGCGCCCGCGAGTTCGACCTCGAAATTCGCACCGGCAGCGGCGAGGCCGACCGCGCGATGCATTATGCGGTCTATGGCGAGATGGTGCGCAACCTCGGCTCGCCGGTCTATCCGCGGAGCCTGTTCGCGGCGATGCTCGACCGGTTCGGCAAGGATGCCGACATCCTCACCGTGCTCAAGGACGGCCGCCCGCTGGCCAGCGCGCTCAACTTCTACTTCCGCGGCACGGTAAAGCCTTATTGGGGCGGCGGCACCGCCGCGTCGCGCGAATTTTCCGCCAGCGAGATGATGTATTATCAGGTGATGTGCCACGCCGGGCGGCGCGGCTGCACCGAGTTCAACTTCGGCCGCTCGAAGGTCGGCACCGGCACTTATGCGTTCAAGGAGAATTGGGGGTTCGAGCCGCGCCCGCTCGTTTATGCGGTGCGCACCGCCGACGGCGCCGCGCCGCGCTCGGTCAACCCGCTCGATCCCAAATACCGGCTGCAGGTCGCGCTGTGGAAGAAGCTCCCGCTTCCGCTCGCCAACCGCCTCGGCCCGCACATCGCGCGAGGGCTGGGATGAAGGAGATATTGTTCCTCGCCCACCGGATCCCCTTTCCACCCGATCGCGGCGACAAGATTCGCTCGTGGCATGTGCTCCGCCATCTTGCGAGCCTCGGCCGCGTCCACCTCGCCTGCTTCGCCGACGACGAAGCCGACGCCGCGCACCTGCCGGCCCTGCGCGCCGCGCTCGGCGATCGCCTCGGCGAGGCGCATGTCGAGATCCGCACCCGCGGCAAGGCGGCCGCCGGCGCCCGCGCGCTGATCGAGGGCAGGCCGGTTTCGCTGACCCTGTTCGACAGCGCCCGGTTGCGCGCCTTCGTCGCCGGGATGCTCGCCCGCGATTCGATCGGCACCGTCTTCGCTTTCTCCGGCCAGATGGGGCAGTTCGTTCCGCACCGCCTCAGCCAGCGCTTCGTGATGGATTTCGGCGACATGGATTCGGCCAAGTTCGCCCAATATGGCGACGAGGGCGCCGGCCCGATGCGCTGGGTCAACCGCCGCGAGGCCGATAAGCTGTTCGCCTTCGAGCGGGCCACCGCGGCGCGCGCCGACCTCTGCCTGTTCGTCAGCGAGGCCGAGGCGGCCTTGTTCCGCGGCAAGACTGGCCTCGGCAATATCCGCGCCCTCTCCAACGGCATCGACGTCGACCATTTCGATCCCGCCGCCGGCTTTGCGCGCTTGGGCGAGGCGGGTCCGCTGGTCCTGTTCACCGGCCAAATGGACTATGCGCCCAACGCCGCCGCGGTCGCCTGGTTCGCGCGCGAGGTCCTGCCGCTCGTTCCCGGCGCCCGCTTCGTCATTGCCGGCCGCAACCCGCTGCCGTCGGTCCGCGCGCTGGCGGGGGAGCGGGTGCTCGTCACCGGCGGCGTCGCCGACATGCGTTCCTGGCTTGCCGCCGCCGATGTCGTCGTCGCGCCGCTCAGGCTTGCGCGCGGCATCCAGAACAAGGTGCTCGAAGCGATGGCGATGGCGCGACCGGTCGTCGCCTCGTCCGCCGCCTTCGAAGGGATCGAGGCGCTTCCCGGCCGCGACCTGCTGGTAACCGACGACACCGCCGCCACGACCGCGGCGATCACCCTCCTGCTGCACGATCCCGACCGCGCAGCCGCGATCGGCGCCGCGGCCCGCCGCCGGATGGAGCAATGCTATCGCTGGGAGGCGCGGCTCGCGCCCCTCGCCCAAATGGTCGATCCCGCGGCGCGCCGGAAAGCGGCATGAGCACGCTCGCCATCCATGCGGCGGGAAAGCAGTCCTCGGCCTGGCGGACGCACCTGGTCGCGCTCGGCGTCGCCGCGGCGGCGATCCTTGCCTTGTTCTTTCGCGATGCGTCGGACGTCGCGGCGATCTGGTGGACGAGCGAGAGCTTCAATCATTGCCTGCTGATCCCGCCGCTGATCGCCTGGCTGGTCTGGCAGCGGCTGCCGCAGCTTGCGCAGCTGACGCCCGCCGCCTGGGCGCCAGGCCTCGCGCTCGTCGGGGCCGGCGCGCTGGCCTGGCTGCTCGGCGACGCAAGCGGCGTCGATGTCGCGCGCCATCTCGGCATCCTGCTGATGCTCCAGGGCGCGGTCGTCGCGATCCTCGGCGAGGCGGTCGCGCGCGGCCTCGCCTTCCCGATCTTTTACGCCTTGTTCCTCGTCCCGTTCGGGGCCGAGATCGTCCCGGTCATGCAGACCGTGACGGCGCAGATCGCCGCTTTGCTGCTCGCCCTGTCGAGCGTGCCGGCCCATCTCGAGGGCATCTTCATCACCACCCCGGGCGGCTATTTCGAGGTGGCCGAGGCCTGCGCGGGGATCAGGTTCCTGATCGCCATGCTGGCGTTCGGCGCGCTGGTCGCCAATGTCTGCTACCGCTCCTGGCGGCGCCGAGCCGCGTTCATGGGACTCGCCATCCTGGTGCCGGTGCTCGCCAACGGGGTGCGCGCCTGGGGCACGATCTACATCGCCGAGAAGACCAGCCTCAATTTCGCCGAGAGCTTCGATCACGTCATCTATGGCGGCATCTTCTTTGCGATCGTGATCGCCCTGATCCTCGCCGTCGGCTGGCGCTTCTTCGACCGCGGCGTCAACGATCCCTGGTTCGACCCCAAAATGCTTCAGCCCGAGGCGCCCGGCGGGTCGCGACTGCCGCTCGTCGCCGGCGCGGCGCTGGCCATCGCCGCGCTGCCGCCGGTCTGGTCGAACGCGGTGGCCGCCAGCGGCGTCCGCGAAGTCCCCGCCGCGATCGCCTTCCCCCAGCTTCCCGGCTGGCAGCGGGTCGCGCCGGGCCGGGACTGGCAACCGCATTTCGCCGGCGCCGACCGCCTGGCCGTGGCCCGCTACCGCGATGCGCGGGGCAGGGCGGTCGACCTCGCCATCGCCGTGTTCGCCCGCCAGAGCGAGGATCGCGAGCTGGTCGGCTTCGGCCAGGGCGCGGTGGCGCCCGAGGGCCGCTGGGCCTGGACCGCCGACGCGCCCGCGCCGCCGGACGGACGGGCGGAACGGATCGCCTCGCACGGGGTGGCGCGCGAAGTCGTCAGCTTCTACCGCGTCGGCAACGTGCTGACGGGGAGCCAGATGGGGGTGAAGCTGGAAACGATGAAGGTGCGCCTGGTCGGCGGCCCGCAGCGCGCGGTGGCGGTTCTCGTCTCGGCGCCGGCGCCCGCCGCCGAGACCAGCGCCCGCCCCGCGATCGACGATTTCCTGCGCGCGCTCGGGCCTGTGGCGCCGCTCGCCGATCACGCCGCAGGACTGCGGTAACCGCCATGTGCGGCATTGCCGGCATCTTCCATCCCGACGTTCCCAAGCCGGTCGATCCGGCGCGGGTCGAGGCGATGACCGACATCCTCGCCCATCGCGGCCCCGACGGCAGCGGGATCTGGACCGCGCCGGGGATCGGCCTCGGCCACCGCCGCCTCTCGATCATCGACCTGTCCGCCGCCGCGGCGCAGCCCATGGTGGTCCACGACGGCCAGGTCGCGATCAGCTATAATGGCGAGATCTACAATTTCCGCGAGGTGCGCGCCGGGCTCGAAGCCAAGGGCCACCGCTTCCGCACCGAAAGCGACACCGAGGTGATCCTCGCCGCCTGGCTGCAATGGGGCCCCGATTGCCTGAGCCGCCTCAACGGCATGTTCGCCTTCGCGCTCTACGACGCCGCCACGGACGCGCTGTTCCTCGCCCGCGACCGATTGGGGGTGAAGCCGCTTTTCTATGCCGAGCTCAGCGACGGGGCGTTGGTCTTCGCCTCCGAGCTCAAGGGGCTGCTCGCCCATCCGCTGATGCGCCGCACGCCCAGCCCGCAGGCGATCGAGGATTATTTCGCCTACGGTTACGTCCCCGACGACGCGTCGATCGTCGAAGGGGTGAAGAAGCTGGCCGCGGGCCATTATCTGCTCGTCCGCCGCGGCCGTCCGGTGCCGCGCCCGGTCCAATGGTGGGACGTCGATTTCTCGAACACGGTGCGCCGGCCGCTCAAGGCGCTCGAGGAGGAGATGGTCGCGCGGCTCGAGGCGGCGGTGCGTTCGCGGATGGTCGCCGACGTGCCATTGGGCGCCTTCCTCTCGGGCGGGGTCGACAGCTCTGCGGTGGTCGCCTTCATGGCGGAAGCGAGCCGCGGGGCGGTCGAGACCTGCTCGATCGGCTTCGATGAGGCCGATCATGACGAGACGCGCTATGCGGCCCAGGTCGCGGCGCTCTTCGCCACGAACCATCGCAGCCGGGTCGTCGCGTCCGAGGATTTCGGCCTGATCGACACGCTCGCCGAAGCGTTCGACGAGCCGTTCGCCGACGCCAGCGCGCTCGCCACCTACCGCGTCTCCGAGCTGGCGCGCGAAAAGGTCAAGGTCTCGCTTTCGGGAGACGGCGCCGACGAGGCCTTCGCCGGCTACCGCCGCTACCGCCTGTTCGCGGCCGAGGAGCGCGTCCGCACGTTGCTCCCGGGGCCGCTCGGGCGCGCCGCCGGGGCGCTCGGCAATCTCTATCCGAAGCTCGACTGGGCGCCGCAATTCCTCCGCGCGAAGACGACGCTGCAGGCGCTCGGGCAGGGGAGCGGCGAGGCCTATGCGCATGGCGTCGGCGTCACCCCGCCCGCGGTCCGCCGGCAAATCTTCACCGCGCCGCTCCACGGCCATAGCGCCGAGGAGCGCTACGTGCGCGCGATGCACGAGGCGCCGGCGAAGGACGCGCTTTCCCGCGCCCAATATGCCGACCTCAAGATCTGGCTGCCCGGCGACATCCTCACCAAGGTCGATCGCGCCTCGATGGCCGTTTCTCTCGAGGCGCGCGAGCCGCTGCTCGACCACCGCCTCGTCGAGTTCGCCGCCCGCCTGCCGGCCAATATGCGGCTGCGCGGCGGCACCGGCAAATGGCTGATGAAGCGCGCATTGGCCTCGCGCCTGCCGCGCGAGATCCTCCACCGCCGCAAGATGGGCTTCGTCACTCCGGTCTCGGCCTGGTTCCGCGGGCCGCTGGCGGCTGAGGCCGACGCGATCGCCCGCAGCGCCGCGCTCGCCGAGACCGGCTGGTTCGACGCCGCCGCGATCGAGAATCTGGTCCGCGCCCACAAGAGCGGCCGCGCCGACCATGGCCGGCTGCTCTGGCAATTGCTGATGCTGGAGAAATCGCTCCGCCGCCTGTTCGGCTTCGGCGGCGTCACCGCTCGCGCGGATACACCGCCTCGGCGAAATAGAGCCCGTCGGGCGGCGCGTTGAAGCCCAAAGCGGCGCGGTCTTTCGCCTCGAGCGCCGCCTTCAAATCCGCCTTGGTCCATTTGCCGCGGCCGACCAGCTCGAGGCAGCCGACCATCGAGCGCACCTGATGGTGGAGGAAGGAGCGCGCCACCGCCTCGATCTCGATCGTCTCGCCGAACCGGCGCACCGTCAGCCGGTCCAATGTCTTGACCGGGCTCTCCGCCTGGCAATGGGCCGAGCGGAAGGTGGTGAAATCGTGATGGCCGACCAGCACCTGCGCCGCCTTGTTCATCTCGTCGGCATAGAGCACGACCGGCACCCGCCAGGCGCGCCCGGCCTCGAGCGCGAGCGGCGCCCGCCGGTTGGCGATCCGGTAGATATAGCGCCGGCCGATGCACGAGAAGCGGGCGTGGAAATCCTCGGCGACGGTTTCGGCCGACAGGATGGCGACCGGCAGCGGCCTCAATTTCGCGTTGGTTCCGTCGGCCAGGCGGTGGGCATTGATCGGCCGGGCGATGTCGACATGGGCGGTCATCGCCAGCGCGTGCACGCCGGCGTCGGTCCGCCCCGCCGCGTGGAGCGTCACCTCTTCATGGGTGATCGCTCGAATCGCTTCCTCGATCGCCTGCTGGACCGACGGCCCGTGCGCCTGGCGCTGCCAGCCCATGAACGGTCGCCCGTCATATTCGACGATCAGCCGGAACCGGGTCATGCCAGCGCCGCGCCCGCCGGAATCAGGAAGCCGCGCAGCAGCTCCGCCGTCGCCATCGCCCCGCGCCCGCCGCGCTGGACCAGGCTGGGGATGATCGAGCCCTCGGCGCAGGCGACCGTCAAACCATGGTCCAGCACCGTCCCCGGTGCTCCGCTCAGGTCGGAAACTTCTGCGGCAAGCACCTTGATTCGCTCGTTTTCATATTCGAAATAGGCGCCCGGCGCCGGGTTGAACGCGCGGACCTGCCGCTCCACCGCGTCCGCCGGCCGCGTGAAATCGAGCTTCGCCTCGCTCTTCTCGACCTTGGGCGCATAGGTCGCCGCCGCATCGCGCTGCGGCATCCGGCCGACATTGGGCAGCCGTGCGAGCACGTGGGCCATCATGTCCGCGCCGAGCGTCGCCAGCTCCGCGCTCAATTCGCCGGCCGTCTTGCGCTCGATCGCCACCGGCTGCACAGCGAGCATCGGCCCGGTGTCGAGTCCGCGCTCCATCTGCATGATGGTCACCCCGGTCCGCGCGTCGCCGGCGAGGATCGCGCGTTGGATCGGCGCCGCGCCGCGCCACCGCGGCAGCAGCGAGGCGTGGACGTTGAGGCAGCCCAAGCGTGGGGCAGTGAGGATCGGCTCCGGGAGGATCAGCCCGTAGGCCGCCACCACAGCCGCATCGAGGTCGAGCGCGGCGAACGCCGTCTGCACCTCCTCACCCTTGAGCGACACGGGCGTCCGGACTTCGATCCCCGCTTCTTCGGCGCGATTCTGCACCGGGGAGGGGGCGCGTCCCTTGCCGCGCCCGGCCGGCCGCGGCGGCTGGGCGTAGACCGCGGCGATGTCGTGCCCCGCCGCGATCAGGGCGTCGAGCGTTGGCACGGCGAATTCGGGCGTTCCCATGAAGGCGATGCGCATAGCGGCCATCTAACTGATGCTTGCCCGCCTCCACTAGCCTCCATATCTGTCATGGACATGGCCTCCACCGAAATCGAAGCGCTGACCCAAGCGCTCGCCCGCCTGCCCGGGCTCGGCCCGCGCTCCGCCCGCCGGGCGGTGCTGCATTTGATGAAGAAGCGCGAGACGGTGCTCGCGCCGCTGCTGCGCGCGCTGGGCGAGGTCAACGAGAATCTCTTGGTCTGCGCGACATGCGGCAATGTCGACACGGCGGACCCCTGCGCGGTATGCGCCGATCCGCGCCGCGATTCGCGGCTGCTCTGCGTGGTCGAGGAAGTGTCGGACCTGTGGGCGCTCGACCGCTCGCGGCTCTTCCCCGGCCGCTTCCACGTGCTCGGCGGCCGCCTTTCGGCGCTCGAAGGGGTACGGCCCGAGGATCTCGGCATCGACAAGCTCGTCAGCCGCGTCGCCGCCGGCGGGATCGACGAGGTCGTGCTGGCGATGAACGCGACGCTCGAAGGGCAGACCACCGCCCATTATCTCGCCGAGCGGCTCGAACGCTTCCCGATCCGCCTCACCCAGCTCGCCCACGGCCTGCCGGTCGGCGGCGAGCTCGACTATCTCGACGAAGGCACGCTCGCCCAGGCGCTCCGCGCTCGGCGGCCGGTCAGCTGAAGGGGGAATTGGAATGGCGGGGCGGCTGAGCGGCACCATTGTCGGCATGGGCGAATCCCTGCGGAGCAGGGGCGAGACCAAATATGACTTCATCGCGATTCGCGACGAACGCGGGCGCGAGCATAGATTGAAGGGCGTCTCGGTCGCCGATACGGTCGATCGCGCCCTCGCTTTCGACAAGCCGGCCATTTTCTATCACTCGAAATTCTGGGGTTATCTCTATGGCGTCCGGGTCGCCGGCGAGAAGGGCCGGTTCGAGAGTTGGGCGACGCGCTGGTACGCGCCCTGGATGGCGCTCGGCATGATCTTCGGCGGCCTCGCGACCGCGATGTTTCTGTTCCCGATCCTGGTTGCGATCATTGGTATCTGCGCCCTGATCGTCTCGATCGACGCCCGGTTCGCGCGCGCGCAATTTCGCCGGGACGAGAAGCGGGCTGCCGCCCTTCCTTGACCGAATCGCCTCGAATTCCTACCTTTTGCCCATGGCTCTCCTTCCCATCATCGAGGTCCCCGACCCGCGCCTGAAACAGGTCTCCACGCCGGTCGAGGCGGTCGATGACGACATCCGCGCCTTGATCGCCGACATGTTCGAGACGATGTACGCCGCCCCAGGCATCGGGCTGGCAGCGGTCCAGGTGGGCGTGCCCAGGCGGGTGCTGGTGATCGACCTGCAGGAACCCGAGGAGGAAGGCGGCGAGCCGGTCCGCGACCCGCGCGTCTTCATCAACCCCGAGATCCTCGAACATTCCCCCCATGACGTGCCCTATACCGAGGGCTGCCTCTCGGTGCCCGACCAATATGCCGAGGTCGACCGCCCGGACCGCATCCGCGCCCGCTGGCTCGACCTCGACGGAATCGCCCGCGAGGAAGAGATTACCGGCATGCTCGCCGTCTGCCTCCAGCATGAGATGGATCATCTCGAAGGCATCCTCTTCATCGACCACCTCTCCCGCCTCAAGCGCGAGATGATCCTGAGGAAGATCGCCAAGGCCCGCAAGCAGGCGGCCTGACGCGCCCTCCGCCGAAATAGGGACTGTCCCTATTTATTGCGCTCGGGCCGGCGCCCGCGGAAAATAGGGACTGTCCCTATTTAATCGGCTTGAGCGCCACTCCCACCTGCTTTAGGTTCGCTCTTCGTTCCGCACGGACAGACGCGCATGGACCCGCCGACCCTCCTCCTGATCGCCTTGCTGGTCGCCGCCGGCGTCGGGCTCGGCTGGACTGTCGGCCGCAGCCGCGCCGGCGCGCTTGCCGAGGAGCGCGGCAAGGCGGCCGAGCTGCTGCGCATGACCCTCTCCGAGGTCACCAAAGAGCGCGACGAGGCGATGCGCGACCTCGCGGGGCTCAAGTCCGATGCCCGCAATTTCGAGGCCCGGATGAAGGAGATGATCGAGGCCAAGGAAGCGCTCACCGCCCAGTTCCACGAGGTCGGCGCCAAATTGCTCAGCGAGGCGCAAAAGCAGTTCCTCGAGCGCGCCGACGCCCGCTTCAACCAGGCGAGCGAGAAGAGCGACGCCCAATTGAAGGCGCTGCTCCAGCCGGTCGAGGCGACGCTCAAGCGCTACGAGGAGGGCCTGACCAAGGTCGAGAAGGAGCGGGTGGGCAGCTATGAAGCGTTGCGCGAGGCGGTGAGCCTGCTCCACGCCGGCCACACCCAGGTCCGCGACGAGACCGCGCGCCTGGTCAACGCGCTGCGCTCGAGCCCCAAGGCGCGCGGCCGCTGGGGCGAGCAGAGCCTCAAGAACGTGCTCGAGCAGGCCGGGCTCTCGCCTTATGCCGATTTCCGGACCGAAGTCTCGGTCGACACCGACGACGGCCGGCTGCGCCCCGACGTGATCGTGCGCCTGCCCGGCGGGCGCAAGCTGATCATCGACGCCAAATGCTCGTTGAACGCCTTCCTCGACGCCAGCGAGGAGGTCGAGGAGGGCGCGCGCATCCAGCACCTCAAGGCGCACGCGGCCTCGATCCGCGCCCACGCCCAGAAGCTCGGCTCGAAGAATTATTGGGACCAGTTCGGCGACGCCGCCGATTATGTCGTCATGTACATCCCCGGCGAGCATTTCCTGACCGCCGCGCTCGAGCAGGACGGCGCCTTGTGGGAATGGTCGTTCGAGCGCCGCGTCCTGCTCGCCACGCCGACCAACCTCGTCGCCATCGCCCGCACCGTCTCCAGCGTCTGGCGGCAGGAGAAGATCGCCGAGGAAGCGGCCGAGATCGCCCGGCTCGGCAAGGAGCTGCACGCCCGGCTCGCGACGATGGGCGGCCACGTCGCCCGGATGGGCCGCAACCTCGAGCTCGCCATGGGCGCCTACAATGCGTTCGTCGGCAGCCTCGAGACGCAGGTCATGACCCAGGCCAAGCGCTTCGAGACGCTGGAAGTGTCGGGCGGCGCCAGGGAGATCGAGGCGCTGCCGCTGGTCGAGGGCGCGCCCAGGCCGCTGACCAAATTATTCCCGACCGAGGGCGGCAAGGCGAACTGACGGCCCGGGCGTCGCGGCTCAATCCGGCCCGGTCGATGCGCCGCCGCAACCGTTGCGCGTTTCGCCCGCGACGGTGACGGTCACCGTGTCGGCATATTGTCGGTCGCTCATCCCGTTATTGCAGGACGCATGCGTGATCGAGACGTCCAGCCGGACGCCCTGGTAGCGATAGCCGTTGGGGATCGGCGTCTGCGCGGGGAGCGGCTCGATGATCGGCGTCCCCTCCGAGGGCGCGTAGGTCATCCGCCCGCCGGCAACGGCCAGCGCCCAGAACGGCTCGGTGCCGTTCGCTTCATAGGTCGCGGTAGAGACGGCGGCGGAGGCTGCATTGGCGGTGTTGCCGGCCATATCGTTGGCGGCGGCGGCTCCATTGTCGGCCGGCGCGGTCCGATCGGCGGCGATATTGGCTTGGTTGGCGCCGACATCGTTGCCGGCCTTGCCGGCGCAGGCCGCCGCCGCGGCGGCGGCCAGGACGATCGGCCATCTCCTCAACATGACTTGCTCCTTCTCACGACAGTCCCTCGATCAGCCCGTTCTCCCCGATCCGCATCCCTTCGGCGGACGGCGTTTTCGGCAGGCCCGGCATCGTCATCAGGTCGCCGCAGACCGCGACGACGAAGCCGGCCCCGGCAGCCAGCCGCACCTCGCGCACCGGCACGACATGGTGGCTCGGCGCGCCGAGCAGGGCCGGGTCGGTCGAGAAGCTGTATTGCGTCTTGGCCATGCAGATCGGGAGGTGGCCGTAACCCTCCTTCTCCCAGGCGTGAAGCTGGCCCCGCACGCCCGAATCGGCGATCGCCTCGTCGGCGCGGTAGATTCGCGTGGCGATGGTGTTGATCTTGTCGAACAGCCCGAGCGCGTCGTCATAGAGCGGCGCGAACTGGCCGGCGCCGGCCTCGGCCAGCGCGACCACCTTTTCGGCGAGCGCCTCCGCGCCGGCGCCGCCGTCGGCGAAATGGGTGCAGGGCACCGCCTCGATCCCGTGCGCCGCGGCGATCTCGCCGACCGCGTCGATTTCCGCCTCGCTGTCCGTCGCGAACCAGTTGATCGCGACCACCGCCGGCACGCCGAACTGGCGGACATTCTCGATATGGCGTGCCAGATTGACGCCGCCGGCCCGCACCGCCGCCACATCCTCGCCGGCCAGGTCGGCGCGCGCGATCCCGCCATTATATTTGAGCGCGCGCACCGTCGCGACGATCACCGCCGCATCGGGCTTGAGGCCCGCCTGGCGGCATTTGATGTCGAAGAACTTTTCCGCGCCGAGATCGGCGCCGAAGCCGGCCTCGGTCACGACGTAATCGGCCAGGCCCAGCGCCGCCTTGGTCGCGATCACCGAGTTGCAGCCGTGGGCGATGTTGCCGAACGGGCCGCCGTGGACGAAGGCCGGGTTGTTCTCGATCGTCTGGACCAGATTGGGCTGGATCGCCTGGCCGAGCAGCACGGTCATCGCCCCATCCGCCTTGAGGTCCCGCGCGGTCACCGGGCTCTTGTCGCGACGGTAGCCGATGACGATTCGCCCGAGCCTTTCGCGCAGGTCGTCGAGGTCCTCGGCGAGGCAAAGGATCGCCATCACCTCCGAGGCGGCGGTGATGTCGAACCCCGATTCGCGCGGGAAGCCGTTGCCGACTCCGCCGAGCGACTGGACGATCCGGCGCAGCGCGCGGTCGTTCATGTCGATCACCCGCTTCCAGCCGATCCGGCGTACGTCCAGGCCGAGTGCATTGCCCCAGTGGATATGGTTGTCGATCAAAGCGGCGAGGAGGTTGTGGGCGCTGGTGACGGCGTGGAAATCGCCGGTGAAATGAAGGTTGATCTCCTCCATCGGCACGACTTGGGCATAGCCGCCGCCGGCGGCGCCGCCCTTCATCCCGAAACAGGGGCCGAGCGACGGCTCGCGCAAGGCGATCATCGCCTTTCGGCCGATCCGGTTGAGGGCGTCGCCGAGCCCGACGGAGGTGGTCGTCTTGCCTTCGCCCGCCGGCGTCGGGTTGATTGCAGTAACGAGGATCAGCTTGCCCTGCGGCCCGGGCCGGCGCGTCGCCAGCCAGTCGAGCGCAATCTTCGCCTTGAACCGGCCATGCGGCTCGACCGCCTCATCGGGAATGCCGAGCCGCGCCGCGACTTCGCCGATCGGCAGCATCCTGGCGGCGCGCGAGATTTCGATGTCGCTCGGCATTCATCCCCCTCTTGCTCAGCGTCTCCTGCGCTGGTTCAGCACCTCATACGCCATCACGGCCGCGGCGACAGCCGCGTTGAGGCTGTCCGCCCGGCCCATCATCGGAATCTTCACGAGCAGGTCGCACGCCGCCTCGTAAGCGGCGGGCAGTCCCTGCGATTCGTTGCCGACCAGAAGGAAGGTCGGGGCCGCGTAGCGCGCGCGCTGATAGTCGGTCTCGGCATCGAGGCTGGCGCCGACGAGCTGGCCCGGCCCGCCGCGCAGCCAAAGGAGGAACTCCTCCCAGCGCGCCGCCGCGATCTTCTGGGTGAACAGCGCGCCCATCGAGGCGCGCACCGCCTCGGCCGAAAACGGGTCGGCGCAGTCGTCGACCAGAATCAGGCCGCCGGCGCCGGCGGCGTCGCCGGTGCGCAGGATCGTGCCGAGATTACCCGGATCGCGCAGCGCCTGGGCGACGATCCAGAGCGGCGCCGCATTGCGGTCGATGCCTTCGAGGCCGGTGTCGAACTGGCGGTAGATTCCGAGCACGGCCTGCGGATTATCCTTGCCGCTGATCTTGTGGAGGATGTCGGCATTGGTCGCGATCGCCTCGCCGCCTGCCGCCTCGGTCTCCGCGATCAAGGCCGCGAGCAACGGGTGCGAATCGTCGCTGAAGAACAGCCGCTCGGGCAGCACGCCCGCCTCGCGCGCCTCGGTGAGGATGCGCAGGCCCTCGGCGAGGAACCGCCCCTCGGCGCGCCGGCCCTTCTTGTCGCGAAGCGCGCGAGCCTGCTTGACCAGCGGGTTGGAAAAGGCCGTGACCTGCCGCGGCATGGCTTACACCGTTATACCAGCGGAGGCTGGCATCCATACTGACTGGTCGATGCCAACGCCGCATGGACCCCAGCCTTCGCTGGGGTGACGAAGGAGGGAGTTCGGCACGGTCATTCGCCCTCGTTGAACAGCGCCTCGACCAGCGCGCAGAGCCGCTCAATCGCCTGCTCCTCGCCAAGGCCGGTGGCGCTGATCGTGATCGTGTCGCCCATCGCCGCGCCGAGCATCATCAGGCCCATGATCGAGGTGCCGCAAACCTTGTTGCCGTCCTTCTCGACCTCGATCTGGGCGTCGATCTCCGCCGCCAGGGTGACGAACTTGGCGCTGGCGCGGGCGTGGAGGCCGCGCTTGTTCCGGACCTCCACGGTGCGGACGATCATCCTATGCGGCCGCCTCGCCAAGAATCTCGGAGGCGACCGAGATGTACTTGCGCCCCGCCTCGCGCGCGGCGGAGACCGCGGAGCGGACGTCCATCGTCTTGCGCGCCCCGTCGAGTCGGATCAGCATCGGCAGATTGACCCCGGCGATCACCTCGATCTTGTCCGATTTCATCAGGCTGATCGCGAGGTTGGAGGGCGTTCCGCCGAACAAATCGGTGAGGACGATGACGCCGGCGCCGTCGTCGACCTTGGCGATCGCCTTGGCGATGTCCTTGCGGCGCGCTTCCATGTCGTCATCGGGGCCGATGCAGATCGACGCGATCCGCTCCTGCGGCCCCACTACATGCTCCATGGCGACGACGAACTCCGCCGCGAGTCGCCCATGGGTGACCAATACCAAGCCGATCATCTATTCACCTTGAGTGCCGTCCGCCTCAGTTTCTATCGTCTCTGCCCCTGCGGATCGCTCGATACCGTCACGAGGCGGCGTGGCGAGGTCGCGATGGTCCAGACTGGGCGAAAAACCCGCCCCGCGCAACCGTACCGCGACTCGCTCCGCGACATGGACCGAGCGATGGCGCCCGCCCGTACAGCCGAACGCGACCGAGACATAGGATTTTCCTTGGGCGCGGTAGCGGGGGAGGAGGGTCAGCAGCAGATCCTCGATCCGGGCCATCGCTTCCTCATAGGCCTCGTCGGCGGCGATATGCGCGCCGACCGCCGGGTCGCGGCCGCTAAGGCCCCTGAGGCTTTGCTCCCAATGGGGGTTCCTGAGGAAGCGCATGTCGAGGACGAGGTCGGCGTTGCGCGGCACGCCGCGGGCGAAGGCGAACGACATGATGGTCAGGGTCGGCGAATCGCCCGCCGCGCCGAATCGGCCGCGAATCTGCTGCTGTAGCATCGGCGCGTCGCTGTCGGTGGTATCGATCAGATGGTCGGCCGACCGCTTCAGCGGCGCGGTTAGCGCGCGCTCCTCGGCGATGCCGTCGGTGGCGGGCCGGTCGGGCGCCAGCGGGTGGCGCCGGCGGGTTTCCGAAAAGCGCCGGCTGAGCTCCGCGCTGGCGCAGTCGAGGAACAGGGTTTCGACCGGGCGCCCGTCGGCGACCGTGCCGATCTGCCGGGCGAGCCGTTCGGCGTCGAAGCCCCGCGTCCGGCAATCGAGGCCGACGGCGAGCGGCCGCGCCCCGGCCGAGCCGGTTGAGGGCGGCGTCGCCAGCAATGCCTCGAGCAGCGACAGCGGCAAATTGTCGACCGTCTCCCAGCCGAGATCCTCGAGCGTCCTCAGCACGGTCGACTTGCCAGCGCCGGACAGGCCGGTGACGAGCAGGATGCGCTGGGGCGCGGGCGCGGCGGGCATCAGCGCGGCAGCCCAAACAGTTTCAGCGCCATTTCGACCTTGAGCGGCGCCGACGCCTCGAGGCCGGCGAGGCGCAGCACCGGGATCGACACGCCGGCCACGGTCCGGACCTCACCCGGTTCGGGCTGCCGCTCGGGAATGTGGTCGAGATCGACGAACAGGGCGACCGGCACGTCCTGCGCCGTCTCCATCTCGGCGACGCCGAGCCCGCGCACCTCCATCTTGCCGAGGATCGCCGCCGGCGCGGCGGCGAGCGCCTGGCCGGCGATGCGGCGCACGATCGTGTAATCGTCGCTGACCAGCAAAGCGCCGCGGTCGATCAGCCGCAGCGCGAGGTCCGACTTGCCCGCCCCCGAGCGGCCGCCGATCAGCACGCCGCGGCCGTCGATCGCCACCGCGCCGGCATGGACGGTCTCGGACGAGACGGTGCGCCCGGTCATTGGTTGATGCCCGGAAAGCGGACCACGAATCGCGCGCCGCTGCGGCCGTCATGCCGGTCTTCGATCTCGATCGCGCCGCCATGGCCGTCGACGATGGCGCGGGCGATGGCCAGGCCGAGCCCCGAATGGCGGCCGAAATCCTCGTCGGGCCGCATCGAGTGGAAGCGGTGGAAGATCGCCTCGCGCGCGTCACCGGGAACACCGGGACCTTCATCCTGAATGCTGACCAGCACCTCCTCCCCCACCGCCGCGGCGCGGACCTCGACCAGGCCGCCGTCGGGCGAGAAGGAAATCGCGTTGTCGACCAAATTGTCGATCAGCCGGGCGAGCCGCGATTCGTCGCCATTGACGATCGCCGTGGCCACCCGGGGCCGGGCGAAGGCGATCACGACGCCCTTGCCGCCGCGGCCCTCCCAGAGCGGCAGCATCGATTCGATCAGCTTGCCGAGGTCGACCGGCTCGAACCGCGCCCGCGACAGCTCGGCGTCGAGCCGCGACGCCTCGGCGATGTCGACCACCAGCCGGTCGAGCCGGCAGACGTCCTGGCGGACGACGTCGAGCATCTGCGCGCGCAGCGCCGGATCCTCGACCCGCTCGAGCGTTTCGACCGCGGAGCGCAGCGAGGCGAGCGGGTTCTTGAGCTCGTGGGTAACGTCGGCGGCGAAGGCGTCGGTCGCATCGATCCGTTGCCTCAGGCTCTGCGTCATGTCGGCAAGCGCGCGGGCGAGCTGCCCGATCTCGTCGCGCCGCCCCGGCGACACCGGCACGACCACCTCGCGGTCGCGGCCGAGCCGCACCCGATGCGCGGCGTAAGCCAGCCGCCGCAGCGGCGCCGCGATCGTTCGTGCGAGGAAACGAGACAGCAGGATCGACACGATCAACGTCGCGGCCAGGATCAGCAGCAGCGAACCGCGCTGGGACCGGACCGCGTGCCGCACGTCGCGCGCGTTGATGGTCGACAGCAGCACGCCGGTCTCGCCGTTGCCGATGCGCCGGGCGGAAGCGATGAAAGGGGTTCCGTCGGGTGCGCGGCGCAGCATCATCGTCGGCCCGCCGCTGCGCATCGCTTCCACCGCTTCGGGCCAGGCCGAAAGCGTGTCGGTGGCCGGCGCGACATAGAGCGGCGGCCGCTCCGCCGCGACGAGCGCGTCGAAGCCGTTGTCGAGCCAGCGCGCGACCCGACGATACCACGCCTCTCCCGTCGGATCGCGAAGCGTGTAGGTCGGCCGGGCGCCGCTCCAGCTGTCGGCGGTGAGGGTCCCGTCGCGGGCGTAGCTGCGTAGCCGCGACCGCGAATCCTGTCCCAGGCGGACCAGGATCGGCTGACGCGCCGCTTCGGGAATCGCCGACAGCATATGGGCGATCATCGCGGTTTCGGTCTGGGCCTGGTCCAGCCGCGCCTGGGTGAGGCTGGAGCGGAAGCTGTCGAGGTAGAAGATGCTTCCGGCCAGGATCGCGACCGCGAAGATGTTGACCGCGAGAATCCGGTGCCGGATCGAAATCCGCCTGGCCCAGCCGGGGACGAGATCGCGCTTATTCTTCGCCAAAGCGGTATCCGACCCCGTAGAGCGTTTCGATCGCGCCGAACTCGTTGTCGACCGCGCGGAACTTGCGTCGCATGCGCTTGATATGGCTGTCGATGGTGCGGTCGTCGACATAGATGTCGTCCTGATAGGCGACGTCCATCAGCTGGTTGCGCGATTTGACCACGCCCGGCCGCTGCGCGAGCGCCTCCAGGATCAGGAATTCGGTGACGGTCAGCGTCACGTCCCTGCCATCCCAGCTGACGCGGTGGCGCGCCGGGTCCATCGCGAGGCGCCCGCGCACGATCTCGGCGGCTTCCGGCTCGTCGCCCTCGCTCGGCGGCCGGGCTCGCATCTCGGTCCGGCGCAGCACCGCGCGGATGCGGGCGAGGAGGAGGCGCTGGGAGAAGGGCTTGGCGATGTAGTCGTCGGCGCCCATGGCGAGGCCCAATGCCTCGTCGAGCTCCTCGTCCTTCGAGGTGAGGAAGATGACCGGGAAGTCGCTCTTCTCGCGCAGCCGCCGGAGCAGCTCCATCCCGTCCATCCGCGGCATCTTGATGTCGAGCACGGCAAGGTCGGGCGGGTTCTCGACCAAAGCCTTGAGCGCCGCCTCGCCGTCCGAATAGAGCCGGGTGACGAAACCCTCCGACTGGAGGGTCACCGAGAGGGACGTGAGGATATTGCGGTCGTCATCGACGAGGGCGATCGTAATCGACATGGCAGGGCTTTAGCCAAGGGCGCTTTGCCGCACCACCCTTTGACGCAGGGGCCCCGCTCGGATAAGGGCCGCGCCAACCACCCATAGTATAGGGGAGTCCACGTGACCAACAAGGTCCCGTCGTTCGGCCTGCATCATCAGGGCATCGATACGCCCGCGAAAATGCACTGGAATCTCGGCCCGGCCGAGCTGACCGAGCACGCCATCCGCAACGGCGAGGGCCTGCTCGCCAAGCATGGCCCGCTCGTCGTCAGGACCGGCAGGCATACCGGCCGCTCGGCCGGCGACAAATATATCGTCCGCGACGCCGAGACCGACGCCACGATCTGGTGGGACAACAACAAGGCGATCGCCCCGGAAAGCTTCGCCGCGCTCAAGGCCGACTTCTTCGCGGCGCTGGGCGAGAAGGAAATGCTCTACGCCCAGGACCTCTACGGAGGCTCGCAGAGCGAGCATCGGGTGCGGGTCCGCGTAATCACCGAGCTCGCCTGGCACAGCCAGTTCATCCGCACGATGCTGGTCCGCCCGGCGGCCGCGGAGCTGCCCGGGTTCGAGCCCGAATTCACCATCGTCGACCTGCCGGGGTTCCGCGCCGATCCGGCCCGCCACGGCACCCGCTCGGAGACGGTGATCGCGGTCGATCTGACCGAGAAGCTGATCCTGATCGGCGGCACCCAATATGCCGGCGAGATGAAGAAATCGGTGTTCGGCATCCTCAACTATTTGCTGCCGCCGGCGGGCGTGATGCCGATGCACTGCTCGGCCAATATCGGCCCCAAAGGCGACACCGCGGTCTTCTTCGGCCTCAGCGGCACCGGCAAGACGACCCTCTCGGCCGACGCCGGCCGCACCCTGATCGGCGACGACGAGCATGGCTGGTCGGACTCGGCGGTCTTCAATTTTGAAGGGGGTTGTTACGCCAAGATGATCCGGCTTTCGGCCGAGGCCGAGCCGGAGATTTTCGCCACCACGAAGCGCTTCGGCACGGTGCTCGAGAATGTCGTGATCGACCCCGAGACGCGCGAGCTCGACCTCGACGATCCGAGCCTCGCCGAGAATAGCCGCGGCGCCTATCCGATCGACTTCATCCCCAATTCGTCGGCCGACAACATGGGGCCGGTGCCGAAGAACGTCATCTTCCTCGCCGCCGACGCGTTCGGCGTGCTGCCGCCGATCGCGCGCCTCAGCCCCGAGCAGGCGATGTACCATTTCCTCTCGGGCTACACCGCCAAGGTCGCCGGCACCGAGATCGGCGTCACCGAGCCCGAGGCGACCTTCTCGACCTGCTTCGGCGCGCCGTTCATGCCGCGCTTCCCCTGGGTCTACGGCAACCTTTTGAAGGAGCGGATCGCCAAGGGCGGCGTCGCCTGCTGGCTGGTCAATACCGGCTGGACCGGCGGCAAATACGGCGTCGGCAGCCGGATGCCGATCAAGGCGACCCGCGCGCTCCTCAATGCCGCGCTCGACGGCTCGCTCGCGCATGTCGCGTTCCGCACCGACCCCAATTTCGGCTTCGCGGTGCCGGTCAGCGTGCCCGGCGTCGATCCGGCGATCCTGAGCCCGCGCGACACCTGGGCCGACAAGGCGGATTACGACGCGACCGCGGCGAAGCTGGTCGGCCTGTTCACCGCCAATTTCGCCAAGTTCGCCGCCCATGTCGACCAGGCCGTGCGCGACGCCGCGCCGCGCGTGGGCGGCGGGCAAGCCCAACAAATCCGGGAGACCGTCATCAGCGCGGCCTGACGCCCAACCACAGCTTGCCTTTCAAGGGAGCGTGCCGGCGAGGTCGGCGCGCTCCTTTTCTTTTGCCCACTTCGTCATGCCGGACTTGATCCGGCATCCACCTGCCTTCCAGACGCGGAAGGAGAAGGTGGACCCCGGATCGAGTCCGGGGTGACGGTTCAGACCGAAGGATTTCGAAGATGGAACACGAACCGCGGCTGTGGCCGCACGACGCAGCGATCAGGCGGGTGGGAGAGGGCTTCCTCGCCTGCACCTTGCCCAAGCCCGAATGGACGCACGAGGCGCATATCGGCACGACCTGCTGGCTGATCCTCGAGCGGCCCGACATCCTGCCCGAGCGCGATTTGCCGGACCTGATCCGCCGCTACAACGAAAGCGTCGGCGGGGTGAACAACGAGACGGAGGGCTATCACGAGACGATCACGCAGCTGTTTATCCGGACGTTGCGCCAAAGCCTCGCAGGCGGGGAGGGGAAGGCGCTGTGCGAGCGGGTCAACGCCATCCTGCGCTCGCCCGAGGGGAGGCGGGATTGGCCGCTGCGGTTTTACAGCCGGGAGCGGCTGTCCTCGGTGGAGGCGCGACTCGGCTGGGTGGAGCCCGATCTTTCGATATTGCCGCTCGACCCCTGCCGCTGATCTCGACGAGACGGGAAATTGGTTCGCGCGGAGACGCGGAGGCTCCGCGCATTTCCCTCCCCCCGGCGAAAGCTAAAAAGGGACACCTTTTTTACACGGGGGGACGTGACCCCGGATCAAGTCCGGGGTGGCGGGGTAGGCCGTGCGGGAATGCCCATTCTCGTCATGCCGGGCTTGATCCGGCATCCACCTTCCTTCTTCACGGCCGCTGTTCTAGCCTTCATCCATGGAACGCGATCCGGCCGTCTATATCGTTGCGAGCGGGTTTCACGGGACGATCTACACCGGCGTCACGTCGGAGCTGCTCGGGCGCATCTATCAGCACCGGGAAGGCACGCTCGGCGGGTTTACCGCGCGTTACGGCTGCAAGCGCCTCGTGTGGTTTGAGATGGGCGGTTCGATGGAGGGCGCCATCGCGCGCGAGAAGCAGCTGAAGAACTGGACGCGGGCGTGGAAGGTGGCGCTGATCGAGGAGGCGAATCCGACTTGGCGGGACTTGGCTGAGGATTTCGGGTTCGAGCCGCTTATCACAAGGCAGGTGGACCCCGGATCAAGTCCGGGGTGACGAGGGTTGGGGACGGGGTGGTGCGCGCCTCGCTTCGTCATGCCGGGCTCGACCCGGCATCCACCTTCCTTCCAGCCCATGAGCCGCGAAGAAGGTGGACCCCGGATCAAGTCCGGGGTGACGGTGTTAGAGCCTCCGGATGCTCGGCGCCCCGCGCGCCTTCTCGAACAGCTCGGTCATCGCCCAGACCATGGCGTCGGCGCGGTCGGGGGAGCCGGCGCCCTGGTAGCCTGCCCAGGTGAGGGCGCAGAGCTGGTCTTCGAGGTCGGGGAAGGGGCCGGCGAGGCGGGCGCGGCCGGTTTCGAAGCGCAGCGCGATCGGTTCGGCGCGGGCGGCTTTGCTTTTGGTCGCGGGGACGAGGCGCAGCGGCAAATCGGCGTCGACCGCGTGGAGGACGCTGGCGATCATGTCGCCGCCCTGGTTTTTTTCGGCGACGACGCGGCTCGCGCCATATTGCTCTGCGGCGTCGGCGACGCGGCGGGCCCAGGCTTCGGGGGAGAGGCCGTGGGCGGTGAGATCGGCGAGGACGTAGGCGATTCCGTCTTCGTCCATGCCGCAGATGACGATGCCGCAGCTGTTGCCGCCGGTCGAGGCGGGGGGATCGACGCCGATTACGATGCGGACAAGGTTCAAGGGGTTCGCGCGGAGACGCGGAGGCGCGGAGAGGCCAGCGCTGTCTCCGCTTTCCGGCGAAGCCGGCAGGCCATTGCGGCGCGGGGAAGGAATTCCGCTCCGCGGGGGGAGGGGCACCGAATCCTCCGCGTCGCCGCGTCTCTGCGCGAACAATTCGGGCTCGCGCGCTTTCTCCAGCAGCTCGCGCGACCACAGGGCGCCTTCGAATTCGTCGAGCAGCTCGCCGTCGAGCTCCTGGCGGGCGAGGCGGGTGCCGTCGTACATTTCCCGCATCGCGGTGCGGAAATCGGGCGCGGAATCGGGGTTGTCGTCGGTGCGGCCGTGGGTCTTCATGCAGCGCGGCAAGGCGAGGATCCGGCGCAGCAGCGGCATCGGCCTCGGCGTCGTCGTGACGATCGTGCGCGGCGCTTCGCCGAGGCGAAGGCCGAGCATGAGATTGTCCCAGGCCGCGTCGGCATTGGACCATTTCGCCAGCTCGTCGCACCAGGCGTAATGGTGCTGCGCGCCGCGCAGCACCTCGGGACGGACGGCGCCATAGGGATAGGCCATGGCGCCCGAGGGGAAATAGAGGGTGGCGTGGCCGGCGATCCAGCGCGGCTCCTCGTCGCAGCGGGCGATGTCGAGCAGGCCGCTTTCGCCCTTGATCATATATTTCACCGCTTCCTCGACGCTGGCCGCGACCAGGGCGATGCGCGCGGCGGGATTTTCCCGGGCGCGCTGCCACACCCATTCGGCGCCGGCGCGGGTCTTGCCGAAACCGCGGCCGGCGACGATCGACCAGATTCGCCAAGGCGAGCCGTCGGGGCACGGCCCGGGGTCGATCTGGCCGCCGCGCGCCTGCCACCACCATTCGTCGGCGATTGCCTTGATAGCCGCCTCGGGCAGGCCGCGCAGCACAGTGCGGCGCAGCTCCGGGGTGAGGCGACGCAGGATCAGCAGCAGCTCGACGCATTCGGCGCGGGTGATGAGCGGCGCGCCGGCGGCGAAGCGCGACTTGAAGAAAAGGGGACACGTACTTTTTCGCGAAAAAGTACGTGTCCCCGGTTGGAAGAAGGGGAGGGTCACGGGTCGCCGTCCGCTATTCCGTGGCGCAGGCCGAGAGAGCGCAGCCTCTTGTCGAGCGCCACACACGCCTCTTCGAAGCTCCAGCGCCGCTGCCGGCCGTGGCCGACCTCGCGCGCGCCGATGCGGCCGTCGCGGCGGTCCCAGCGGGCGAGCAGCTTCATCACCCGCTCGAACTCCGCCGCCATCTCGCCGCTCGGCTCCAGATTGTCGGCCAGGCGGCGCTGCATCTCGAGCCGCTGGCGCACCGCCTCGGCCTCGAGCCTGACGACCGCCTCGCGCAGCGCAGCGTCCCAGGCGGCGGCGAACTCCGGATGCCTGCGGCGGTGCGCCGTGACCGTGGCGTAGCACACGCCCGCCGCCTCGGCCGCTTCGTGCGCGTCGGCGGTGCCCGCGAAATGGTCGAGGAAGATCTGCTGGCGCGCCTCGGTGAAGCGCACCCAGCGCATCCGGCGGCGCTGCAGCGGCCGGCCGCCCTGCGGCGCGATCCGGACCGGGACGGCGGCGCCCGCGCCCGCTTCATCGCCCCGAGCGCGCCGGCGCGCCGCCTGCTCGTCGGCGGCGGAGAGCTCCAGCGCCCAGATCCAGCCGAGCCGGAAGACCGGGTCGCGCTGGCGCGCGCGATAGAGGCTCTTGAGCGCAAAGCCGGCCTGCGCCGCGGCCTCGGCCCGCGCCGCCCCCGCGCGCAGGGCGGCGGCGAAGCGCGCCTTCGCCGCCGCGTCGATCAGCCGCTGTGGCGGCCGCGCCGAATCAGTCCGTCGCTCCATCGACCAGCGTAGAACATAAAGGAAACGCTGTAGGAAAGGATCTTTTTGAAGCTCCCGTGACGGTGCGCTAGGGTCGGGACTCAATTAGCCGGCACTCGTTTCCGTGCTTTATCAAAGGAGTCATCCCGGCGAAGGCCGGGACCCATGAACTCCGACGTTGAAATGCAGCGAAATCGGTGTCGCCTCTCCTGGACGTGCCGTGTTCATAGGTCCCGGCCTTCGCCGGGATGACTCTGAAATAGCGAGCAAATCCGGTCGATCTCGAGATCGGCTAATTGAGTACGGACGCTAGGCGCTCCAGCCGCCGTCGATGTTGTAGACGGCGCCCGTCACGAAGGCCGCGGCGTCGGAGGCGAGATAGGCGACGAGCCCGGCGACCTCTTCCGCCGTGCCGTGCCGCGCGATGGCAAGCGGCGCCCTGTTGCCGGCGGCATTGGGGCCGTTTGCGGGATTGCGGGCAGGGGAATTCAGGCGTGCGGAGCGAGGGAGTCCCGATGCAGTCGCTTTGCCTTGAAATGGCGCGCCGCGGGACCGAGAATTGGGTTGAGAAGCGGATCGGACCAGCCGTTCACGCTCGAAAAATCCGATTCGAAATGAATGTGGTGAAGGTTGTGCCTGCCGGGCTCGAGCGTGAGCCGAAGCCGCTGCAGGATTCGTATGAAGCGCGGTATCGGGACGGTGTCGAAAAGCGCGCGCAAGGCGGCTTTTCGTTCCCTTTTGCTCTCGAGGATCGAAATGCGCTCGATTTCCCTGTTGAACCTGTGGGGATCGAGAGCGGATCCCATGTGCGCGTATGAATGTAGATGGTGAAACAGCAGGCCCCAAATCGCCAGGAACAAAAGCAGGGTTATTACGAAGCTGCTCATCGGCCCGTGGTCGCTGAACAGGATGAAACCCGAGGAAACAATCGAGATCGCACAGCTTCCATAAGCCCCCAATGTAAAGTTCTCGATCTTGTCCTTTGGATCCAGGGACGGCTCGTCATGATGCTCGTTAAACCCTTGGGCTATCGGCCCAAATACTGGAAAGTTGTACGGAAAGATATAATCAAAGGAGAAATGCGCGCACGCCGTGATGGCGTCGGCGAGCAGCCCGCTGATCACCAGCGCGGCGACAAGTCCGAACAGGCCGACATGGCCGCGGGTCAGGAGGTCCGCGGCGGTGCCGCCAATGGCGATCAGCGCCGCAACAATCACCGGGACGCTCCGGCCCGGCAGCGTTGGAACGGACATCCGCCATCTCCCAGATGGAAAACACGGCGTTTTCGCGTCGGGCCAAGTGTTTTCGCGTCACGTCAAATATACAGAAGATCAGGACCTTCTCCAATAGATGCACCATAACAACTCTCCAAAGAGAATGTCCGTGATGGTGATCACGGCCCTCGGGCGCCGGGCCGGCTCAAGATGGCCGCACCTTGCTCGGGCGCGGCGGCGGCACTAGCGTCGGTGGACGCAGGACCATAAGGCACGAACTGGCTCGACGGGCCGGATGCGTCGTTCACGGCGGGGCGGGCTCGCCTGCCACGCCCCGGCCCCGTTCTGAAAGGACCGACTGGTGTATGATATCATACGATCTGGGCTGTCCGAGGCGGTGCCTTTCGCCAAATATCTGGGGATTGAATTGCTGGACGTCGGCGACGGCTTCGCCAGCGCGCGGCTGGTCCTGCGGCGGGACGTCTCCAATCACCTCGGCACGATGCACGCGGGGGCGCTGTTCACCCTGGCTGAAACGGCTTCGGGCGCCGCAATGACGGGCGCGTTCATCGATATGATCGGCGGCCTGCGCCCGGTAACGGCGGAGGCGAAAATCAGCTACATGAAGCTGGCGAGGGGAACGGTAAGCTGCACGGCCACGATTTCGGAGCCGACCGACGCGCTGAGGCGGCGGCTCCGCGCGGAGCACAAGGTCGTTTTCGATGTGCTCGTGGACCTGTTCCGGGAAGATGGTCAGCCGGTGGCGACAATGCGTGTGGCGTGGAACGTCCGCTACGTCCCGCCCGAGCAGGTGATAGACGGCGCAGAAGGGCGCATCGCTGCCGGAAATCCGTGACTGTCCCCTTTCAGACCCTCCTGATGCCTGGCCGCGCCATCTCCAGCAGCTCGCGCGACCAAAAGGCGCCTTCGACGGCGCGTGAAAGTGACTGTCCCCTTGGCAGCGTCTAGTTGTGTCGGGGTCATTCTGGGAGCATCGTGCCTCCATCGAACTTTCACGGGAGGAAGAGATGCGCCGATTCATTGCGGCCTTGCTGTGCTGCACAGTTCCCGCCGGCCCGGCCTTCGCCTGGGGCCAGACCGGCCATCGCGTCACCGGCGCGATCGCCGAGCGCTATCTGAGCGGGATCGCGCGGGCCAACGTCCAGCTGCTGCTGGGGACCGAGAGCCTCGCGCAGGCGGCGACCTGGCCCGACGACATGCGCTCGGATCCGGCCGAATTCTGGCAGCGCACCGCCAGCCCGTTTCACTTCGTCACCGTGCCGCAGGGCCGCACCTACGCGCAGGCGGGGGCGCCGCCCGAAGGCGATGCGGTCACCGCGCTCGCCCGCTTCGCTGCGGTGCTGCGCGATCCGAACGCCAGCCTCGACGACAAAAGGATGGCGCTGCGCTTCTCGGTCCACATCATCGGCGATCTCCACCAGCCGCTCCACAACGGGCGCGAGGGCGATCGCGGCGGCAACAATGTCCGGGTGACCTTGTTCGGGCAATCCACCAACCTGCACTCGGTCTGGGATTCGGGCCTGATCGACGCGCGCGGGCTCTCTTATTCCGAATATGCCGACTGGCTGGCGGGCGCGATCACGCCGCAGCAAATCATCGCCTGGAACGACGCCAATCCGGAAACCTGGATCGCCGAGAGCGTGATATTGCGCGAGCAGGTCTATCCGGCCAGCCCGCAGCTCTCTTACGCTTATGCCTATCAGCACGGCGCGGCGCTCGACGGCCGGCTCAGCCGCGGCGGCGTCCGCATCGCCGCCTATCTCAACAAGATCTTCGGCTAGCCGGGCCTGGCAGAAAATGGGGACACGTACTTTTTCGCAAAAAAGCACGTGCCCCCAACCTGCTCAAGAGAGGGAACACAGAGATGAAGTTCGTTTTGCTCAAGTCGCGCGGCGGCGACTATCTGGTGGTCGCGGAGAATGTCGCCTGGCTGCGCGCGCATGAGAATGGCCAGACCAAGGTCGGCGTCGTCGGCGGGGATTCGCTCCTCGTCGCCGGCAGCATCGAAGAGACCGCCGCCACGATCCTGGCGGGGTAGATCCGCGAGCCTGGAAATGGGGACACGTACTTTTTCGCGAAAAAGTACGTGTCCCCAAGCTGCTCAGGCCGAGTCGACCGCGTAATCGTCGCCGTAGAATTTGCTCGTGCTGCGGGTGTGGAACGCCACCGCCTTGATCGGCTCGTATCTGGGCGGGCCCAATCCGGGCAGCACCTCGAGCATCTCGTTCTCCCAGACATAGACGGCGATCGGGAACGAGACGCGCGCTTGTGCCAAATGCGAGCCGTCGCGGGGCTTGCCGACGCGGTGGGTCGTCGAGGGCAGCAGGTCGTTCGAGATGCGCTGCATGTAATCGCCGGTGTTGATGATGATCGAGCCCGGCGGCGCGCGAAGCCGCACCCACTTGCGGCTGCCATGGTTCCACACCTGCAGGCCGTCGACGCGCGGCGCCGGCAGGATCGTGAACAGGTCGACATCCTCGTGCCCGAGCAGCCGGCCGGCGCCGGAGCGGCCCTGCTCCTCGCTCATCGGCGGGTAATAATTCGCCCTGAGGCCGAAGTTCGTCTGGGTGAGCTTGTCGTCATAAGCATGCGGATCGCAGCCCAGCCCCATGAACATCGCCTGGGCGATCGGCTTGAACAAGGCTTCGTGGGCGAGCGCGAGACGGCGGAAGCGCCGCTCATATTCGGCGCGCGGCCAGAATTCCTCGGCGCGAAACGGCCCGTCGCGATCTTGCGGAAGAGCGAACGCGCGGCGGCACCAGACCCAGCCTTCGACCAGATCGGGATGGATTTCGCTGGTCTCCTCGATCGGAAAATAGCCCTGGGCGACCGACCCGTACCGCGCCGCCCGAAACCGCATCTTGTCCGCGAGCGGGGTCGATGTGAACAGGTCGAGGACGCTGTCGTGCATGTCGTCGTAGAGCGCAGCATCGACGCCGTGGCCGACGAGGATCGCGAAGCCGATCTCCCGCAGCGCCGCCGCGAATTCGCCGGCAAAGCGCGCTTTGTCGCGCGCATCGCCGCGCAGGAACGGCTCGAAGTCGAGCGTGACGATCTCATAATCCTCGTCGAACGCGTCGCTCTCATGCTCGGCCAGGCGATAGGTGTGCGCCTTGCGCACCTGGTCGTAGCGGCTGAAGTCCTGGTTGAGCGCGAGCTCCGCGGCGATCCGGGTCACGTTCAGGCCTCCAGATCGGCCGCGAGCGGCGCGGTCGCGCCTTCGGCCTTGCCCTCGCGCCAGCCCTTGAGCGACGCGTGCGCCATCACCGCCGCCGCATAGAGCACGACGACGAACACCAGCCAGCGCAGATATTCGAGCGGCATCTCCTTGACCAGGAATGCGGCGACGAAAACCGCGGGAATGCCGCCGATGGCGAGGCCGAGCACCACCCGCATGTCGACCTCGCCGATGCCGATATGCCTGATGCTCGCCCCCGCCCCCATCAGGCAGGCGCCGCCCGCCATGATCGGGAAGCAGAGCCTGGGGTCCATGCCCATCAGGCTCAGCATCACCAAGGTGGGCGCATAATTGCCGACCCCGAAATTGGCGAGGATGCCGAAGCCGAAATTGGCGAGGATGGCGACGATCATCAAAGTCAGCGGCAGGCTGTTCGCGGTGCCGCCGCCGGGGAAGAGATGCAGGTTGGTCATCGCGTAGGCGGCCGCGGCGAGCAGCAGGCCGATCGCGACCACCATCTGGACGACCCAGACGCGCGCCCGCGTGACCAGCCGCACGCCGACCAGCCCGCCGGCGAAGACCGCGATCACGCAAGCGAACAGCAGCACCGGATCGACCAGCACCCCCAGCAGGATCAGGTAGATGATGCTTTCGGTCATCGCCGGCGGGGTGAGGCCGCAGAGCATGGTCTGCGGAATCAGCCGGTCGGGCACCATGCGGCGGAACTTGAACCAGGCGGTGGTCGGCGCGAACGAGCCGATGCCGAGCGTATCGAGGAAGTTCACGACCGCCCCCAGAGCGAGGGCCTCGGCGCCGGGCGCGACGCGCTTGGCGATCGCCGCGCGGACGAGCGCGAAGCCGTAGGCAAGGATGGCCAGGCCAAGGAGAATGAGGAGCGCGATCAGCATGGCGTCGCGCATCATTGAACGCCCAGGACCGCCTGGGCAAGGCGATTGGGACACTTACCTGACTGTCCCTCGTTCCCAGGTCGAATCGTCACCCCGGACTTGATCCGGGGTCCACCTTCTTCACGCCACTGCCGAGGTTGGGAAAAAGGTGGATGCCGGATCAAAGTCCGGCATGACGACGGGGGGTACAACCCGATTGCAGAGCGCTCTACGGTGAAGCCATGGCCCATTCGCCGAACGATCTGGAGCTGGTCTGCGCCGACTTCAATCCGGCGCTCGAGCTGCTGCGCCGGCTCGGGCTGCGGCTCGACATCATCTATCCGGCCGACGACCCCCACACGGCGATCCTGAGCCACGACGGCATCGGCGTCCGCCTGACCTCGCGCCCGGATGCGCCGCCGGCCCCCGCCGGCCTGCCCGAATTCCTGCCCGAATTCGTGGTGACGCGCGCCGGCACCGCTTCCGGAGAGGGCCGCGCGGGGATGCGCTATCGCGACCTGATCCCGAGCCGGCTCGGCGGCCGCTACATCGCCTCGCACATCGCGATCGCCGAGGGCGGACCGGTCGCCGACTGGGTCCATTTCCACCGCGTCGCCGTCCAGCTGATCTGCGTCCGCAGGGGCTGGGTTCGCGTCGTCTACGAAGATCAGGGCGCGCCGTTCGTCATGGCGGCCGGCGACTTGGTCGTGCAACCGCCCGGGATCCGGCATCGCGTGCTGGAGAGCGCGCCTGGGCTGGAGGTGGTTGAAATCACCTGCCCCGCTTCGCACGAGACCTTCGCCGACCACGATATGGAATTGCCCACCGGCATTGCGGACCGGGCAAGGTCGTTCGGCGGGCAGCGCTTCCTGCATCACGTCGCCGCGACCTCGCCGTGGACCCCGTGGCACGGCGCCGAAGCCCAGGCGACGGGCGTGTGCGAGGCCACGGGCAGCCTCGCCGAAGCGCGCATCCTGCGGCCCGGGCCCGCGCCGGTCATCGCAATGCCGCCGCACGACGGCGAGCTGGCGTTCGGCTTCGTCCTCGCAGGCTCGGCCCGGCTCGACTATGGCGAAGCCGGCCAGCTCGGCCCGGCCGACTCCTTCGTGATCCCGCCCGGAGAGGCATGGGCCATGACCGAAATGTCCGCCGATTTTCGGCTGCTGCAGGTGACGACCGGGAGAATGGATCGAACGTGAATGGGGACCCGTACTTTTTCGCGAAAAAATACGGGTCCCCAATACGCCCAGGAGGCAGGTGGACCCCGGATCAAGTCCGGGGTGACGTTGGTGGGGAGTAGCGGAAGTGCCTGCCCGTCATGCCGGACTTGAGCCGGCATCCACCTTCTTTCCAGCCGATGAGCGAAAAAGGTGGACCCCGGATCAAGTCCGGGGCGACGCATATGGCGTGGCGGGAAGGGTGTCCTAGGCCGTCGCCTCGACCGTCAGCAGCGTCCCATCGGCGGCGACGATCGTCGCGCTGGCGCCGGCGGGGAGGTCCGGGCCGCGGGCGTTCCAGACGCCGTCGCCGACGCGGACGCGGCCCTTGCCGTTCTCGATCGCGGTTTCGACCGTGACCCGCTGGCCGATCAGCCGCGAGGCGCGCTCGTTGAGGTTGGCGTCGCTGGTCGGGACCGGGTTGCGGGCATAATAGACCCGGCCGGCGAAGACCGCGGCGAAGGCCAGGACGACGAAGATGATCGCCTGCGCGGGGAAGCCGAGGTCGGGGACGAGCAGGGTGACGATGCCGGTCGCGGCGGCGGCGATCGCGATCCAGATCATGAAGATGCCGGGCAGGAAGATTTCGAGGATCGCGAGCAAGGCGCCGGCGATCAGCCACCACCAATGCGGCGCGAGGCCGAGCTCCTGAAGATAGGTCATGACTGGCCTCCCTCGAACGGTCCGCGCCGCCCCGGGGTGCCGCCGTCGCGGCCGAGCGCTTCGCGCGCGAGCTCGCCGATCCCGCCCAGCGTGCCGATCAGTTGGGTCGCCTCGACCGGGAACAGGATCGTCTTGGCATTGGGCGAATCGGCGAAGCGGCCGACGACGTCGACATATTTGAGCGCGATGAAATAGTTGATCGCCTGGGTGCTGCCGCCGGCGATCGCGTCGGACACCATCTGGGTCGCCTTGGCTTCGGCCTCGGCCGAGCGCTCGCGCGCCTCGGCGTCGCGGAAGGCGGCCTCGCGGCGGCCCTCGGCCTGGAGGATCTGGCCCTGCTTCTGGCCTTCCGCCTTGAGGATCTCGGAGGCGCGCAGGCCTTCCGATTCGAGGATCAGGGCGCGCTTCTCGCGCTCCGCCTTCATCTGCCGGCCCATCGCGTTGACGATGTCGCCGGGCGGGCGGATGTCCTTGATCTCGACGCGGGTGATCTTGACCCCCCAGGCCTCGGTCGCCTGGTCGACGACGACCAGCAGGCGGGCGTTGATCTCGTCGCGCTTGGACAGCGTCTCGTCGAGGTCCATCGAGCCCATCACGGTGCGCAAATTGGTGGTGGTGAGCTGCATGATCGCGAGATAGAGGTCGCTGACCTCATAAGCGGCCTTGGCGGCGTCGAGCACCTGGAAGAAGACGATGCCGTCGACCCCGACCATCGCATTGTCCTTGGTGATGATCTCCTGGCCCGGAATGTCGAGGACCTGCTCCATCATGTTCACCTTGCGCCCGACGCGGTAGAAGAAGGGCGGGTAATAATTCAGCCCGGGGCGCGCGACGGTGGTGAACCGTCCGAAATATTCTATCGTATATTGATAGCCTTGGCGGACGACCTTAACACCTGAAAACAGATAGAGGATGCCCAGGACGATCAGGATGACGAAGAACAATTCCATGCCGGCTCTCCCCTGCGCTTATCGCGATATCATGTAGACAAAAGGCGACTCTTCCAAGAAGAATCGAAAGCCCATGGACCGGACCCATCTCGGCCGCTGCCGCTCGCTCCTGTTCCTGCCGGCTTCGAACCCGCGCGCGATCGCCAAGGCGCGCGATCTCGACGCCGACATGGTGATCCTCGACCTCGAAGATGCGGTGCCGCCGGAAGACAAGGCGGCCGCGCGCGAGGCCGCCGTCGCGGCGGCGCGCGAGGGCTTTGGCGGCCGCCTGGTCGCGATCCGGATCAATGCCGCCGACAGCCCGTATTTCGGCGCCGACGTCGTCGCGATCCGCCGCTCGGCCGCCCATTTCATCGTCCTCGCCAAGGCGGAGAGCGAGCAGCAGGTCCACGACGCGGTCCGGCTGATGGAGCAGCCGGTGCTGGCGATGATCGAAACGCCGCGCGCGGTGATCGACGCCGCGGCGATCGCCCAGCCGGCGGCCGCCCTGGTCGCCGGGACCAACGATCTCGCCGCGAGCCTCGCTTTGCCGGCGGCGGCCGATCGCGGCGGCCTGGTCTATGCGCTGCAGCGGATCGTGCTCGCCGCGCGCGCCGCTCAAATCCCCGCGTTCGACGGGGTCTACAACCGGCTCGCGGCCGACGACGGGCTCGCCGCCGAATGCGCCGAGGGGCGCGCCTGGGGGTTCGACGGCAAGTCGGTCATCCATCCCAGCCAGATCGAGACCGTCAACCGCGCCTTCGGCCCGAGCGAGGCCGAACTCGAAGCGGCGCACCGGCTGATCGCGGCGGCGACCGGCGGCGCCGAGCGCCACGAGGGGCGGATGATCGAGGCGCTGCACGTCGCCCAGGCGCGGGCGCTGATCGCCAAGGGGCGCGGCTGAGGGGGGAGGGGACAGTTACTTTATACGCCGTACGGGGACAGTTACTTTCATACGCTGGGCGCCCGCAGGCCTGACGCCGGGCGCGTGAAAGTAACTGTCCCCTTGCACTCCTTTCGAATGGCTTGCGTGGGCGCACGGCGCTCCTTAAGCAGCGCCATGTTCACGCCGTTGCTGCGCGCCGCCGCGCCTCTCTTCCTGATCCTTTCCGCCCCGCTCGCCGCCCAGCCGCCGCCGCCGTCCGGCCCGATCGCGCCCGCCGACCTCATGCGCCACATCGCGGTGCTGGCCAGCGACGAATTCCAGGGGCGGGCGCCGGCCACCGAGGGCGAGACCCGCACGGTCGATTATATCGTCGCGCAATTTCGCGCCCGCGGCCTCGAACCGGCGGGCGAGAACGGCACATGGTTCCAGAATGTCGGCCTGGTCGAGCGCGCCACGCAAAGCGCTTCGGCCTCCTGGACCGCCGATGGCCGCCCGCTCGAATTCGATATCGCCAATATCGCGCTGCAAGGCGACGACGCGGTCGAATCGATCGCCGACGCGCCGGTGATCTTCGCCGGCCACGGCGCGCGCATCCCCGAGCACGGCGTCGACCAGCTCGCCGGCGCGACGATCGCGGGCGCGGTCGTGATCATCCTCTACGACGCGCCCGAAATCCCCGGCTTCCCCTCGTTCAACGCGCGCGTCCAGGCGGCGACCGACGCCGGCGCCGCGGCGGTGATCGCGCTCGCCGGGCCGGACATTCCCTGGGAGCTGGTGCCCAACGTCTATCGCCGCCCGGGGATCAAGCCGGCTGGCCGCCGGGTCGCGCCGGTGCTCGGGGTGATGCCGGTGGCGGCCGCGCAGGCGCTGCTCGCCGCCGCGGGGAGCAATCTGGCGCGGCTGCTCAACGACCAGCCGGGCTCCTCCTTCCGCGCAATCGCCTTGCCGCTCAGGGCGACGATCCAGGTCTCGACCGCGGTCCACCGCTACGAGACGCGCAACGTGATCGGCCGCCTGCGCGGCAGCGGCGCGACCGGCGAGAACGTCCTGCTCCTCGGCCATTGGGACCATTTCGGCATCTGCCGGCCGGAAGGCGCGCCCGACCGGATCTGCAACGGCGCGGTCGACAATGCGAGCGGCATCGCGGCGCTGATCGAGATCGCCGGCCGGCTCGCCGCCGGACCCCGGCCGATCCGCGACACCTTGTTCATGGCCACCACGGCCGAGGAATCGGGCCTGCTCGGGGCCGAGCATTTCGCCACCCACCCGATCGTGCCGCTCCAATCGATCGTCGCCGCGATCAACCTCGACACCGTCGCGATCGCGCCGCCGGGCGAGCCGGTCGCGATCCTCAACCGCGACATTCCGGGGCTCACCGCCCTGGTCGAAGCGACCGCGACGGCGATGGGCCGGCGGATGGACACGGCCCACGAGGCCGACATGATGGCGACGCGCCAGGACGGCTGGGCGCTCGCCCGCCACGGCGTCCCCGCGTTCATGGTCGGCGGCTCGTTCGCCAGCATGGCGCGATTGAACGCGTTCCTCGAGGGCCGCTATCACGGGCCCGACGACGAGGCCGACGCCGCGATCGAGCTGGGCGGCGCCGCCGAGGACGCCAATCTGACGGTCGCGCTCGCGCGGCGCCTCGCCGATCCCGCCGTCTGGCAACGCCCGCAGGGGAGCGTGCGATGAGCGGCGACATCCCGCTCGGCCTGACCTTCGACGACGTCCTGCTGCGTCCGGCCGAATCCTCGATCATGCCGAGCCAGGCGGACACGCGCACGCAGGTGACCAAGTCGATCCTGCTCAACATCCCGATATTGTCCTCGGCGATGGACACGGTGACCGGCGCCGACATGGCGATCGTCATGGCCCAATTGGGCGGCCTCGGCGTGCTCCACCGCAACATGGAGATCGCGGAGCAGGCGGCGGCCGTGCGCGCGGTCAAGCGCTACGAGAGCGGGATGATCGTCAACCCGATCACGATGACCCCCGACCAGAATCTCGCCGACGCGCTCGAATTGATGAAGCGCCACAAGATTTCGGGCATCCCGGTGACCGAGAAAGGCGGGCGGCTGGTCGGCATCCTGACCAATCGCGACGTCCGCTTCGCCGAAAATCCGCGCCAGCCGGTCGCCGAATTGATGACCCGCGAGGATCTCGTCACGGTCGGCCCCGGCGTCACCCAGGAGGAGGCGCGCCGCAAGCTCCACCAGCGGCGGATCGAGAAATTGCTGGTGGTCGACGAGGCCGGATGCTGCGTCGGCCTGATCACCGTCAAGGACATCGAGAAAGCGGTCGCCCATCCCGACGCGACCAAGGACGGGACAGGGCGGCTGCGGGTCGCCGCCGCGACCACCGTCGGCGACAAGGGGTATGAGCGCTCGCAGGCGCTGATCGACGCCGAATGCGACCTGATCGTGATCGACACCGCGCACGGCCACAATGTCGACGTCGCCGCCGCGGTCGAGCGGATCCGCAAGCATTCGAACGCGGTCCAGATCGTCGCCGGCAACATCGCCACCGCCGAGGCGGCGAAAAAGCTGATCGGCGCCGGCGCCGACGCGGTCAAGGTCGGCATCGGCCCGGGCTCGATCTGCACCACCCGGGTCGTCGCCGGGGTCGGCGTGCCGCAGCTGACGGCGGTGATGGATTGCGCCGAGGAAGCGGCCAGGACCGGCACGCCGGTGATCGCCGACGGCGGCTTGCGGACCAGCGGCGACATCGCCAAGGCGCTCGCCGGCGGCGCCTGCGCGGTAATGATCGGCTCGCTGCTCGCGGGCACGCAGGAGGCGCCCGGCGAGACCTTCCTCTACCAGGGCCGCGCCTACAAATCCTATCGCGGCATGGGCTCGGTCGGGGCGATGGCGCGCGGCTCCGCCGACCGCTATTTCCAGCAGGACATCTCGGACCAGCTCAAGCTCGTGCCCGAGGGGATCGAGGGCCAGGTCGCCTATAAGGGCCACGCCGCCGACGTGATCCACCAGCTGGTCGGCGGCGTCAAAGCGGCGATGGGCTATACCGGCGCCGCGACGATCGCGGAATTGCAGGCCAAGGCGCGCTTCGTGCGGATCACCAATGCCGGGCTGCGCGAAAGCCATGTCCACGACGTGACGATCACCCGCGAGGCGCCGAATTATCCTTCGCGCTGAAACGCCCGCGCCAGCTATAGGCGTGGCCATGAGGCGGATGGCAAACCGATCGCACAGGCGCGGCGAAGGCGGGTGAAGCCGGCGGCGCGCACCGAGGCGGCGATCGAGCTGCTCGACGAGATCATCGCCGCGGCGCGCGGCGGCGGCGCGGCCGCGGACACGTTGATCGCGCGCTATTTCAAGGAGCGGCGCTACGCCGGGTCGCACGACCGCCGGGCGATCCGCGAGCTCGTTTTCCGCGCGGTGCGGCGATCGGGCGAACGCCCGGCGTCCGGGCGGTCCGCCTTGCTCGGCGTCGCCCAGGATTCGCCCGAGCTGCTCGAAACCTTCGGCGCTGCCGGCGAGGCCGGCGACGACGCGCCCGCCGCGGCGAGCGTGGCGCCGCTTTGGCTGCTCGAACGGTTCGATCCAGCGATTTCCGTCGGCGAGCAGGCCGCCTTGCTCGGCCGCGCCCCGCTCGACCTTCGGGTCAACCGCCTGCGGGGCACGCGCGAAGCGGCGCTCGCCCTGCTTCCCGAGGCGGTGCCGAGCCCGTGGTCGCCGCTCGGCCTGCGCCTGCCGGAGGGCTTCCGCGTCGAGCAGGCCGAGGCCTGGCGCAACGGCCTCGTCGAGATCCAGGACGAAGGCAGCCAGCTGATCTGCCTCGGCTGCGAAGCCGCGCCGGGGATGCGGGTGGTCGATCTGTGCGCGGGGGCGGGCGGCAAGACGCTCGCCCTCGCCGCCGAGATGGACAATCGCGGGCAGCTCGTCGCGAGCGACGCCGATCGCGGGCGGCTCGCGCGGATGATGCCGCGGCTGCGGCGCGCCGGGGTGCGGATCGTCGAGCCGCGGCTGATCAACCCCAATCGCGAAACCGCGATGCTCGCCGATCTCGCCGGCCAGGCCGATCTCGTCCTGGTCGACGCGCCCTGCTCCGGCACCGGCACCTGGCGGCGCAACCCCGAGACGCGCTGGCGGGTCACGCCCGCGCGGCTCGACCGGCTGAGCGCGCTCCAGGCGCGGCTGCTCGACATCGCCGCCGGCCTGCTGGCCCCGGGCGGGCGGCTGGTCTACGCGGTCTGCTCGCTGCTCGCCGAGGAGGGGAGGGACCAGGCCGAGGCGCTGACCCGCCGTTCATCGCTGGTTCCGGAGCCGGTCGCTATCCCGACCGGAATCGCGTCGGGCGCCGGCCTGCTGCTCGGTCCGGCCCGGGACGGGACCGACGGCTTTTTCGTCGCGCGCTGGAAAAGGCCGTGCTAAGCGTCGGTTACGGAAAGATGGAGTTGATAATGCGCCTTACGCCGATTGTTCTCACGCTCGCGATCGCGGCAGCCACGATGGCGAGCGCCGGCCAGGGCCAGCGCCCCGACGACCAGATCGACCCGCGCTCGACCGCCTTGGTCCAGCAGGCCGAGGCGCAGAGCGCCGCCGGCCGCCACAGCGAGGCGACCGACCTGCTCGAGACCGCCTTGGCGGTCGATCCGCGCAATCGCGCCGCCTATATCGCGCTCGGCCATGTTGCGCAGGCGCAGCGCCTGCCCGGCAAGGCGGTACGCTTCTATGCCGACGCGCTCAGGATCGAGCCCAACGACGTCAACGCGCTCGCCGGCCAGGGCGAGGCCTACGTCCAGCGCGGCGCGGTCGAGCGCGCGCGGCGCAACCTGGCGCGGGTGCAGACCCTGTGCGGCCGCAATCCCTGCCCGCAGGCCCAGCAGCTCGCGGCGATGATCCAGCGCGGCCCCCCGGCCGACGTGCTCGCCGCCCAGCGGCCCGAGCAGGGCGCCCCGACCGAAGCCCCGGCGCCGCGCCCGAACTGACGCTGGCCTTCACCTGCGAGTCATCCCGGCGAAGGCCGGGACCCATGAACACGGTGTTGAAGGGTCCTCGAAGCTCCGCGTCAGTCTACGCCTTACCCCTGCTTTCTGTGGGGTCGTGATTTGACGGATTCCGCACGACAGAAACGTCGATTGCGCAACTTCTCTCTGGGCGATGTTCTTGGGTCCCGGCCTTCGCCGGGATGACTCACATGGAGAGCCGCCGGCCGATCGCGACGAAATCGGCGACGGCGAGGGTTTCGGCGCGGCGCTCGGGGTCGATGCCGAGCGCTTCGAGCGCCTCCACCGCGCCGGGGAGGCCCGCCAGCGAACGGCGCAGCATCTTGCGGCGCTGGCCGAAGGCGGCGGCGGTGAGCCGTTCCAGCGTCGCCGCGCGGACGCCCTCGGGCTGCGCGGCGGGGACGATGTGAATCACCGCCGACATCACCTTGGGCGGCGGCACGAAGGCGGAGCGGTGGACCTTCAGCGCCAGCTTCGCCACCGACCGCCATTGGGCGAGCACGGCGAGCCGGCCATAAGCGCCGCCGCCGGGCGGGGCCACGATCCGCGCGGCGACCTCCTGCTGGAACATCAGGGTCAGCGACTTCCACCAGGGCGGCCAGGTCTCGCCGCCGAGCCAGCGCACCAGCAAGGCCGTGCCGACATTGTAGGGCAGGTTGGCGACGATATGGGCCGGGCCGATTTCGGCCGCCTCGCCGACCGCCATCGCGTCGGCGTCGATCACCCTGAGCTTGCCCGGGAACGCTGCGGCGAGCTCGCCGAGCGGCGCCAAGCAGCGCCGGTCGCGCTCGACCGCGACCACCTCGGCGCCGGCGCGCAGCAGCGCCCGCGTGAGGCCGCCCGGGCCGGGCCCGACCTCGTAGACGCGCGCGCCCGCCAGCGGGCCGGGCACGCGCGCGATCCGGTCGAGCAGCTGCTCGTCGAGCAGGAAGTTCTGGCCGAGCGCCCTGGAGGCGCTGAGGCCATGGCGCGCGATCACCTCGCGCAAAGGGGGCAAGCTGCTCACGACCAAAAAGAGTGACAGTCACTCTTTTCCCGGCATGACGACCCGGGCGCAAAAAGGGTGACTGTCACTCTTTTCTCACGCCAAAGCGAGCCGCCGCGCGCATTGCCCGGCGGTGCGGATCGCGGCGATCATCGCCCGCGGATCGGCGACGCCCCGGCCGGCGATGTCGAACGCGGTGCCGTGGTCGGGCGAGGTGCGGACGATCGGCAGCCCCAGGGTGACGTTGACGCCCTCGTCGAAATGGAGCGCCTTCAGCGGGATCAGCCCCTGGTCGTGATACATGCACAGCGCCGCGTCGTAGGTCGCCCGGCGGTGCGGGCTGAACAAGATGTCGGGCGCGTGCGGCCCGGTCGCGTCGTGGCCTTCCTCGCGCAGCCGCGCGATCGCCGGCGCGATGGTCTCGATCTCCTCGCGCCCGAGCGCGCCGTCCTCGCCGGCATGTGGGTTCAGGCCGGCGACCGCGATCCGCGGCGCCGCGATGCCGAACTGGCGCTGCAGCCCGCGCGCCGCGGCGCGGCCCCTGGCGACGATCCGCTCGACGTCGATCAGGCCGGGCACGTCGCGCAGCGGCACGTGGATGGTGACCGGCACGACCCGGAGCGTCGGCCCGACCAGCATCATCGCGACCAGCTCGCCCGCCACCCCGCACCGCTCGGCGACGAACTCGGTCTGGCCCGGATGGACGAAGCCGATCGCGTAGAGCTGCGCCTTGGAGACCGGGCCGGTGACCAGCGCCGACGCGGTCCCGGCGCGGGTCAGGCCGACCGCGAACTCGAGCGCGTCGAGCGCGTTGCGCGCGCCTTCGAGATCGGGTGCGCCGGGCACGACCTCGGTGTCGGTCTTGACCCTCAGGATCGGCAGGGCGCTCTCGAACCGGGCGCAGGCGTCGCGCGGATCGTCGATGACGTGGATCGGCCCGCTCCAGACGGCGCGCACCGCGGAAACGCTGCCGACGGCGAAGAAGGGGGGGAGGGATGCTTGGTGCCGCCGCTCCCAGCTGGCCGCGATGATCTCGGGCCCGATCCCCGCCGGGTCGCCCAGCGCGACGGCAAGCGGGCCCAGCGCGCCCTCAGCGATAGTCGACCACCGCGTCGCGCCGCAGATCGCGCAGGTAGCGCTGGGCCCGGCGGGCGACCCGCTCCTGCTCCATGGTCGCGGCGATCTCGGCGGCGTTGGGCGCATTGGCGGCTGGCGGGTCGTCGCGGCCGCACAGGACGAGCACGCTGATCCGCTCGGCCGAGCCGAACGGCGGCGACGCCTGGCCGACGCTGAGCCCGAGCAGCATCTGCTGCAGCGCCGGCGGCAAATCGCGCACCCGCACCTGATCGTTGGCTACCAGCTCGGCGCCGGTCCGGGTCGCGGTGTCCTGGGCGCGGCCGCAGCCGCCCATCGCCTGGGTGGCGGTGCCGAGCGCGGTCGCGCGCGCTTCCGCCTGCGCCGGAGTCGTGCCGGCCGGCAAAGCGATGGTCAGCTGCATCAGCGCGAGCACCGCATCGCGCGGGTCGGCGACCAGGATCTGCCTTTTGTCCGCCAGCGCGACGATCGAGAAGCCGCCCGGGACCGGGATCGGGTCGCTGATCGCGCCGATCGGCATCTGGGTGACGAGCGCGGCCAGCTCGGCGGGAAGCTGGGCCGGGCGCACCCAGCCGAGGTCGCCGCCCAAAGCGGCGGTCGAAGCCTCGGAATATTGCCGCGCATAGGACTGGAAGTTCGAGCCGGCGCGGATTTGCCCGACGATCCGGGCGGCATTGGCCTGGACCTGCGGCGCGGTTTCCGGGGTTGCCGACATGAAGATTTCGGCGACGCGATATTCGCTGGTGCCGCGCTCGGCCTCGAGCCGGCGCAGCACGACCTGGACCTCGTCGTCGCCGACGTTGACGAACGGCTCGATCTGGCGCCGCTGGAGGCGCTGCCACGAGAGCTCGCCGCGGATCTGGCGCTTCAGCGACTGGTCCGACGAGCCGACCGAACGCAGATAGGCGCTGAACGCCTCGGGGGTGCGGCGGGTATTCTGCGAGACGCGCTGATAATAAGCGTCGATCTCGCGCTGATCGACGCTGATCTCCTGCTGCGCCGCGGCCTGGATCTGCAGCGTCTCGTCGATCAAATTGCGCAGAATCTGGGCGCGGATGCGCTCGAGCTCGTCGGGCGGAATCTGGACGTTGGGGTTCGACGCGACCATCAGCGCGAGGCGATGGTCGATGTCGCTGCCGGTGATCACCTCGCCGTTGACGATCGCCGTCGCCTTGCGGATCCCCGGATCCTGCTTGCCGACGAACTGGATGTTGCCGGGAATGTCGAGGCGGCCGGCGGGGGGGCCGCTCTGGGCCGCCGCGATCACCGACAGCACCGGCGCGATCAGCACGATCGCCGCCCTTGGTAACCAACCGAGCTTCATCATTCCTCCAGTGAAAGCAGGCATATGCCCTGCGCCAGATTTGCTGAACCGCAGCTTAGCGGAATTCCCTCTAGCGTCCCAAATTGCGGAGCGCTACCCGGATCAGGAAGCTGTTTCCCCGCCGCGCGTCGCCGCTCGTCTCATAGTCGCGCCGCCAGGTCACGCCAAGCTCGATGCAGTCGTCGTCGTAGAGGATGCCGAGCCGGTGGCGGATCGGCTCGAAGCCGTCGGCGCGCGACAGCGGATCCTCGCGGCGGCCGGTCAGGTCGATCACGGTCGAGCCGAACACCGACCAATAGCGCGCGAAGCTGACCCGGCCGCCGAAGCGGATCTCCTCGCGGTCGCGCAGATCCTCGATCGCCGGGTCGATGTTGCGGTCGAGCCGCAAATAGCCGATCGTCGCGTAGGTCCGCCGGCCGCCGATCGTCGCGTCGATCTCGTTGCGCCTGAGCGCCGCATTGTCCTTGTCGATGCGGAACCGGTGGGTGAGGCTGAGCAGCCGGCCGACGCGCACGTTGGTCCGCCCGACGATGTCGGAGAAGCGCCCGGAGAGGCCGGTGCCCGAGGGCAGGATGGTCGCGCGGTTGCTGAGCCGGTAGCTCTGCCCGATCGTCGAGCTGATCGAGACGCCGGGCAGCTCGATCTCCCAGTCGGCGCCGTAGGTGACCCGCACGCCGTCCTCCCAGCGGTCGTAGCCGGGGAAGCGGTTGAGCGCGAACAGGTTCGAATCCTCGAGGTCGACCGCGCGGGCGTCCTCGTTGGGAATGTCCAGATTCTCGGTCCGCGGCGAGGCGACGAACTGGACCCGCGGCGCGAAGCGCTGGGTCCCGCCCATGAACTCGCCGACGAACGGCCAGCGCAGATCGACCGCCGCGGCGCCGATGAAGCGACCGTTCCAGCCTTCCTGGCCGCGATAGCTGACGGTCTGGGTCAGCAATGTGTCGGTGCTGTGGTAGACGTCGCCGCGCGCATAAGCGGTCAGCACGAGCTCCTGGCCGAACGGGGTGATGCCGCGGCGCTGCCACTCCGCGCTGGCGAAGGCGCGCTGGGTGTCCTGACCCTCGGGGCGGACGATGGCGAGGCTGTTGGCCTGGAGCTGGATGCGGCCGCCGAGGATCGGGTCGGCGATTCGCCAGCGCGCGTCGATCGCCGGCAAGGCGATCGGCTGGGTGCCGGCGACGTCGGTGACGCGCAGCCCCTCGAAGGCCCAGCCGGCGATCGAGATGTAGCTGTCGGCGGTGATCCGCTCGACGTCGACCATCGAGCGCAGCCGGTCGTCGCGGGAGATGTCGTAGCGCCGCATGAAGGTGCGGTCGGTGGCGTAGCGGCCCGAGGCGGTGAGGGTCCAGATCGGGCTCAGGACCAGCCGGCCGCTGCCCTCGATATAGCCCCTGATCCCCTTGTCGGCATTGGTGCCGACCGGGGCGAGCGGATCGAGCTGGAGCCGCGAGCCGTAGGTCAGATAGCCGTGCGCCTGGAACGCGCCGCGCGAGGTCAGCTGCCTATATTCGGCCTCGAGCATCGGCAGCACGCCGGTGTAGAGGTGCGGCGTGACGGTGAGATCGCGATTGGGCGCGAAGCGCAGATAATAAGGCGCGCTGACTTCGAGCCCGTTGCGCCGGCTGTAGCGCAGCTCGGGCACGAGGAAGCCGCTGCCGCCGCCCTGGCTGCCGTCGGGATGCGACAGGCCGGGCAGGCCGAGCAGCGGCACGCCGAACAGGTTCAGGGTCGCGCCCTGATAGGTGATGCGGTGGCGGACCGGGTCGTGGACGACGCGGACCGCGTTGATCTGCCAGGTCGGCGCCTTGGGGCAGCCCTCGGGCGTCGTCACCGCGCAGGGCGTGTAGGCGGCGTGGTTGAGGGTCGTGACGCCGTTGCGGCGCGTCGCCTCGGTCGCGGCGAGGCGGCCGCCGTCGGCGAGCACGAGCAGCATGTTCTGGACGATCCCGTCCTTCAGCGTGTCCTCGAGCTGGACCGAATCCGCATAAGCGACGTCGCCGCCCGGGCTGACGACGCGGACGTCGCCGGTGGCGCGCACCTCGCCGCTGCGCCGGTTCCAGGCAACGCTGTCGGCGCGCAGATTATAGCCCTCGCGGTTCATCCGCACCTCGCCGGTCGCGGTCACGATGTCGGCGCTCTCCTCATAGACGAGCTGGTCGGCGCTGAACGCGATCTCGGCGGGGGTCTCGCCGGCGGCGGCGGGATCGGGCGCCGGCGGCGGCGTCTGCTGCGCCAGGGCCGCGCAGGGCGCCGACAGCAGCAGCGGCAGCGCGGTCCGGCAGATCGATCGAAACGTCTTCACAAATAAGCTGCTCTGGCCCAGGCGACGCCTGAGCCTATTGCACCTGAGGCCGCTCCCTGCAATGGCACCCTTCTGTCCAGGGAGATCCGCCGTGATCAAAGTGAGTTTCGCCGCCGCGCGCCCGCAAGGCGCCTACGCGCTCGCCATCCCGGTGCGCGGCGAGGAGACGGTCGCCGATCGCCTGGCGAGCCTCGACGAGGGCGCGCGCACGCTCGCCGCGCGCGCCGCCGACGCCCAGCGCTTCGAGCGCGAGGCCGGCGTCACCGTCGAAATGTACATCGACGAAGGTGTCGTCGTGCGCCGCCTCGTGCTGGTCGGCCTTGGCGGCCAGCGCGACGAGGATGCGCTTTACGAACGGGCAGGGGGCGCGCTTACCGCCCGCCTGCTGACCTCCGGCGAGACGAAGCTGGTGGTCGACCTCAGCGGCACCGATCTCGACGCCGGCGCCGCGGCACGGCTCGCCTTCGGCGCGGCGGCGCGCAGCTGGCGCCACGACCTCTATCGCACCAAGCTCGGCCGCAAGCACAAGCCGACGCTCGAGCAGCTGGTCGTCGTCGGCGCGCCCGCCGGCGCCGCGGCGGAGTGGGCGCACGAGGCGGCGGTGCTTGAAGGGCTCGACCTCACCCGCGGCCTGGTCACCGAGCCCGCCAACATCGTCTATCCCGAAAGCTTCGTCGCCCGCGCCCGCGCCGCGCTCGAAAGCCTCGGCGTCGAATTCGAAGTGCTCGACGAAAAGGCGATGGCCAAGCTCGGCATGGGCGCCCTGCTCGGCGTCGCCCAGGGCTCGGTCCGCCCGCCGCGGCTGCTGGCGATGCGCTGGAACGGCGGCAAGCCCGACGCCAAGCCAATAGTCTTCATCGGCAAGGGCATCACCTTCGACACCGGCGGCATCTCGATCAAGCCGGCGCTCGGCATGGAAGCGATGAAGTGGGACATGGGCGGCGCCGGCGCCGTCACCGGGCTGATCAAGGCGCTCGCGACCCGCAAGGCCAGGGTCAACGTCGCCTGCGTCTGCGCGCTCGCCGAGAACATGCCCGACGGCAACGCCCAGCGGCCGGGCGATGTCGTCACCTCGATGTCGGGCCAGACGATCGAGGTGATCAACACCGACGCCGAGGGGCGGCTCGTCCTCGCCGACGCGATGACCTGGGCGCAGCGGGCGTACAAGCCCGAGGTGATGATCGACCTCGCCACCCTGACCGGCGCGATGATCATCAGCCTCGGCCACGAATATGGCGGCATGTTCGCCAATGACGACGGCCTCGCCGACCGGCTCTATGCGGCGGGCAAGGCGAGCGGCGACCTGCTCTGGCGGCTGCCGATGAACGACAATTACAACAAGATCATGGACAGCCAGATCGCCGACATGAAGAACAGCGCGTCGCGCGAGGGCGGCTCGATCACCGCCGCCTGCTTTCTCCAGCGGTTCGTCGAGGAGGGCGTCAAATGGGCTCATCTCGACATTGCCGGCATGGTCTGGTCGGACAAGGCGAGCCACCTCTACGACAAGGGCGCGACCGGCTACGGCGTCGCCTTGCTCGACCGCTACGTCGCCGACAATCACGAAGCCTGACGGAAAAGAGGGACAGTCCCTAATTTATACGAAGCCTGACGGAAAAGAGGGACAGTCCCTAATTTCTTATGTCACCGACAATCACGAAGGCCAGATCATCGAGCGCGCCCGGGCGGCCGGCATCGAGATCTCCACCGGAACCTTCATCGTCGAGCCGCTGACGCTGGCCAACCACCGCAATTTGCGTCCCCTACAACATCGTCGTGCGGCCCGCGGGCTAGGTAGGAGCGGGGGTAGGGACTCTTGGGCGACTATATAGCTTGCCGGCACAGCCAAATGAAACCAGCGACCGCGCCGAGCCAAATCAAAGCGATCACCGCCGCCGCGAGATAGCTCGTTGGCCGCTCAGCCCGTTGGTCGGCCCGTTCCCGAAACTCGGCCATAAGCGGCGACGGGATCAATCTTGCGACCAGCCAGATGCCAGCCGGAACGATAAGCAGGTCGTCCAGATAGCCGAGCACCGGAATGAAGTCGGGAATGAGGTCGATCGGGCTTAGGGCATAGGCTGCGACCGCGCCCGCCACCGCCTTTGCATACCACGGAACGCGGCGATCGCGGGCGGCAATCCAGAGCGCCACAACGTCACGCTTGAGATTTCGCGCGCGCGCCTTCAGCGAGGAGATCATAAGCGATCGTGTAGCCGCCAAACCCACAGGTGGTAATACCTGTCGCCCCTGCGCCGGCTAGAAAGGGGACAGGTGCGTACCCGTTCCCCGGCGGCACGCTTCGCGAAAATAGGGACTGTCCCTATTTCTTGACGGGCGGCTGCGGCTTGCCCTTGGGCGTGGCCGAGTTTAGGGACGCGCCCAATCCATCCCCCAGACACGGAGCTGCAGCAGGCCATGGCCGAGCGTACCTTTTCGATCATCAAGCCCGACGCCACGCGGCGCAACCTCACCGGCGCGATCACCGCGATGCTGGAGGAGGCGGGGCTGCGCGTCGTCGCCTCGCGCCGGATCCGGATGACCCGCGAACAGGCCGAGGGCTTCTACGCGGTCCACAAGGAGCGGCCGTTCTTCGATGGCCTCGTCGCCTTCATGACCTCGGGCCCGGTGGTGGTGCAGGTGCTCGAAGGCGAGAATGCGGTGGCGAGGAACCGCGAAGTGATGGGGGCGACCAACCCGGCCAATGCCGACGAAGGCACGATCCGCAAGCTTCACGCCGAATCGATCGAGGCGAACAGCGTCCACGGCTCCGACAGCCAGGAGAATGCGCAGATCGAAATCGACTTCTTCTTCAAGCCCGAGGAGATCGTCGGCTGAAGCCGCGGCACGGACAAATCCTCCCGCGCCCGTAAATTCCCGCCGGAGCGCGCACAATTCCGACCGGACCTGGCCGAAGTTTCCGTTAAAAGACGGCTCATATCCTCTTGTAAACAGGTGATATTTTCAGCAATATTCCGCTTGTCCGGCTCACAAATGGGTGGGCTGGTCGGGGAGGGGCGAACATGCGCCCGTTGCAAGGGATGAAGCTGCTGCTCGACCGCACCGCGGTGCTGTTCGTCGGGCTGGCCGTCGGGGCGACCATCGCCATGTCGTTCCTTGGCGGCGGCGAGACGCTCGGCAGCGCGCAGGCGAGCCTGCCGCCCCCTCCGGCCGGCCACGCCCAGACGCCCGAAGTAGCGGCACCGCGGCTTGCCGCGGCGATCGCGCAGCGGCGCCGGATCGAGGTCGGCGTGTTCGGCGACAGCTTCGGCGACGGCATCTGGGCCGGCCTCTACCACCAGCTGCGCGGCGATCCGGATTTCGAGGTCCGCCAGCTGAGCGAGCGCTCGACCGGCTTCACCCGCTACCGCAGCCTCAACCTCCTCGACGACATCCGCATCAAGCTCGATCGGGCGTCGGTCGACATCGCCATCCTGTCGTTCGGCGCCAACGATACCCAGGGCATTTTCGACCAGGGCCATGGACATGCCTATATGAGCGAAGGCTGGCAGCGGATCGTCACCGAGCGCGTCACGGCGGTGGTGCAATTGCTGCGGGCACGCGGCGCGACGGTCTATTGGGTCGGCCTGCCCAGGATGCGCGACGCCCGGTTCGACGCCGACATCCAGGCGATGAACCGCTTCTACGCGGCGCGCATGGCGGCGCTCGACGTCCCCTATGTCGAGACCCTGCCGCTCAGCGTCGACGCCGACGGCCGCTACGCGCCCTATCTTCCCGCGGAGCCCGGCCGCGAACGCCGGATGGCGCGGGCCAATGACGGCATCCACATGACGATCCCCGGTTATGTCCATCTGATGCGGGGCCTCTCCGACCGCATCCGCGGCTCGGTCGCCCGGGCGCGCGCCCAGGCTGCGCTCGCGCCGGCCCGCCCGCCGGCGTCGGCGGGCTGATGCTGGCCTTGATCGGTGCGGCGGCCGCCGCTGCGTCATTGCAACCCGCCGAGCTGCCCGGCTGCGACGCCATGCTCTGTCACGCGCAGGCGCTGGCGCCGTTTTTCGAGCGGCTGCGGGCCGGCGCGCCGGTCCACATCGTCCAGATCGGCGACAGCCACACCGCCGGCGATACGATCACGGGCGCGTGGCGAAATCGCCTCCAGGCGCGTTACGGATATGGCGGCCGCGGCGTGCTCGCGGCCGGCCGGCCCTATCCCGGCTACCGGACCCGGGGCGTGACCGCGTGGCAAAGCGGCGGCTGGCGGGTCAACGCCATTTTCGGCGGCGACCATCGGAGCCTCGGCCCGCCGCTCGGCCTGTCGGGCTTCACCCAGAGCAGCCAGTTCGCCCGCGAGGCGCTGGGCGTCACGGCCGATACGCCCGATCAGGCGTTCGACCGGATCATCGTCTGCGCCTTTGCCCGATTGGGGGGCGGAACGCTCGTCCTGCACATGGGCGCCGCGCAGCAAAGCTGGCCGCTCGACGACGCGCCGGCATGCCGCACGATGGACAGCGACACGCTGCTATCGTCCGCCTTCGTCACCAGCGAAGGCGCCGTCGGCATCACCTCCTTCGCCACCTTCCGGCGCGGCGGCGGCATCGCCCTCTCCAATCTCGGCGTGAGCGGCGCCCAGCTCGTCCATTTGGCGCGCACCGACGACGCCGTGATCCGTGCCGAGCTCGCCGCCTACCGCCCCGATCTGGTCGTCCTGGCCTTCGGCACCAACGAGGGCTTTTCGCCGACTCTCGCGCCCGGCGCCTACGAGGCCGGCCTGCGCGCCCAGATCGCGCGGCTGCGCGCGCTGGCGGGGCCGCAAGTGCCGATCCTGCTGCTCGGGCCGCCGGACGCGGGCGCGCCGCCGCCGGCGATGCTCGCATCGGTACGCGCGGCGCAGCTGCGCGTCGCCGGCGAGGCCGGCATCGCCTTTTGGGACTGGTCGCGGGCGATGGGCGGGCGCGGCGCCGCCGCGCGCTGGCGGGCGGCCGGGCTGATGCGGGGCGACCAGGTCCACTTCACCCGCGAGGGCGGCGAGCGGATCGGCGCGATGCTCGACGCCGATCTCGCCGGCGCGGGCGAATCCGGCCACTGACATGCTGTTCCCGACGCTCACTTTCGGGATCTTCTTCCTCCTCGTCTACACCGCCGCCTGGCTGCTCCGCGGCAGCAACGAATGGCGCAAGATCGTCCTGCTGGTCGCCTCGTGGATCTTCTACGGCTGGTGGGACACGCGCTTCGTCCTGCTGCTGATCGCCAGCGGCCTCATTAACTGGGCGACGGCGCGGCTGATCCTCGCGGCCGAGGGACGGCCCGGCCTGCGCAAGACGTGGCTGGCGGTGGGGATCGCGATCAACCTGACGATCCTCGGCTTCTTCAAATATTACGGCTTCTTCATGGTCCAATTCGAGGCGCTGCTCCATGCGCTCGGCTGGCAGCGCGACCTGGCGATCATGCAGGTGGTGCTGCCGGTCGGCATCTCCTTCTTCACCTTCCAGGGGATGAGCTACGTGATCGACATCTACCGGCGCCGGGCCGCGCCGGCGACGCTGCTCGACATGACCCTGCTGATGAGCTTCTTCCCCCACCTCGTCGCCGGCCCGATCGTTCGCGCCTCGCACCTCGTCCCGCAGTTCCGGCGCGTGCCCGAAATGACCCGCTCGATGGCGGCGATGGGGATTTCGCTGATCGTCTGGGGCCTGTTCAAGAAAGCGGTGATCGCCTCGGAGCTCGCCGCCGGGCTGGTCGACACGGTCTTCTTCGACCCCGCCGCGCATTCCGGCCTCGATCTGGCCGCCGCCGCCTACGGCTATGCGGTCCAGATCTATTGCGACTTTTCCGCCTATAGCGACATGGCGATCGGGCTCGCCGCCTTGCTCGGCTACCGCTTCCCGCACAATTTCAACCAGCCCTATCGCGCCCGTTCGCTGCAGGATTTCTGGCGGCGCTGGCATATCAGCCTGTCGAGCTGGCTGCGCGACTATCTCTACGTCTCGCTGGGCGGCTCGCGGCACGGCCTCGCGCGGCTGTGCCTGTCGCTGATGGCGACGATGCTCTTGGGCGGCCTGTGGCACGGCGCCAGCTGGAACTTCGTCATCTGGGGCGCGCTGCACGGCTCCATCCTCGCCGCCGAGCGCCTCTGGCGCGAGTTCAGGCCCCAGGCGTGGCCCGCTTTGCCGCCTTGGCTCGCCATCCTGATCACCTTCCACATCGTCCTGCTCGGCTGGATCTTCTTCCGCGCGGCGAGCTTCGGCGACGCTCTGGCGTTCCTCGGCGGCATCGCCGGCGGCGGCGGCGCATCGGCGCTGCTGACGCCGCTGCTGCTCGGCCTGATCCTGCTTGGGCTGAGCTTTCACTTCGCGCCGCCGCATTCGATCCAGCACGTCGCGATGCGGGTCCGCGCGATGCCGGCCTTCGCCGTCGGGCTCGGCGCCGGCCTGCTCATCCTGACCGTCGACGCGATGCGCCCCGAGGGCGTCGCGCCGTTCATCTACTACCAGTTCTGACGGAGGTTCGCCCGATGCTCGCCGACACCCTCTCGCCGGTCGACCTGCCCGATCCGCCCGCGCCGCTGCCGCATCCGCTGCGCTGGACCACCACGGTCATAGCGGTGGCGACGCTCTTGCTGGCGCTGCTCAACGCCCCCGCAATCCGTGGCTGGTCCTACCAATTGACGCCGAACGCCTACAGCGCGCGGATCGTGACCGCCGCCGAAACCTGGTACGACGCGGCCGACCGGATCGGCTTCAACCGCCCGGTCGAAACGATGCACGGCTGGTGGCAGTGGCTGAAGGAGCGTCGTTTTGAAGGTCAGGACTCCGCCTCGCGCAATGCGAGCGCATAATTGTCGAGCGCGATCGGATAGAGCCGGTGCTCTTCCTCGAGCACCCGCGCGGCGAGGCTTTCGCCATCGTCGCGCGGCAGGATCCTGACCTTGGCCTGGGCGAGGACCGGCCCCGAATCGAGCTCGGCGGTGACCAGATGGACCGAGCAGCCGCCATGCTCGTCGCCGGCGAGGATCGCGCGCTGGTGGGTGTCGAGCCCCTTGTGCAGCGGCAGCAGGCTCGGGTGGATGTTGATCAGCCGCCCCTCCCAGCGCCCGACGAAGCCGTCCGACAGCAGCCGCATGTAGCCGGCCAGCGCGACCAGCTCGACCTTGTGCTCGCGCAGCACCGCGTCGAGCCCGGCGTCGAAATCCTCGCGCGTAAGCCCAAGGTGGCTCTTCGCCCAGGTCTTGATGCCGAGCCTCTTGGCCAGCACGAGGCCGCGGGCCTCGGGCACGTTCGAGGCGACCAGCACGATCTCGTAATTGCGGCCGGGATCGCGGCGGCGATATTCGGACAGAGCCAGCATGTTCGAGCCGCGCCCCGAGATCAGCACGGCGACGCGGACCTTCTCAGCCATGGAAGGTGGCGCTCCAGCCGCTTCGTCCGCCCCATGTCTCCAGTCCGCCCGAGACGGTGCAGCCCTTCCTGCCCTCTGCCAAGCGGCCAATCGTGAAGACAATTTCCCCGGCATCTTCAAGCGACCGGATGACGTCTTTCGCATCTTCGGCGGAGACGATTAGGGCCATGCCGATGCCGCAATTGAAGGTCCGCGCCATCTCGCCCGGCTCGATATTCCCCTGCGCCTGGAGGAAGGCCATCAGCCGCGGCTGCGGCCAGGCGCCGGCGTCGATCCGGGCGTGGAGATGATCGGGCAGGACGCGCGGGATATTCTCGAGGAGGCCGCCGCCGGTGATGTGGGCGAGCGCCGCGATCCGGCCGGCGCGGATCACCGGCAGCAGCGACCTCACATAGATCCGGGTCGGCGCGAGCAGCGCATCGATCAGCAGCCGGTCGGCGTCGAACAAAGCCGGCCGGTCGAGCTTCCAGCCCTTGTCGGCGGCGAGCCGGCGGACCAGCGAAAAGCCGTTCGAATGGACGCCCGACGAGGCCAGGCCGAGGATGACGTCGCCCGCCTTCACCCGCGCGCCGGTCAGCGCCTCGCCGCGCTCGACCGCGCCGACGCAAAAGCCGGCCAGGTCATAGTCGCCGGCCGCGTACATGCCCGGCATTTCCGCGGTCTCGCCGCCGATCAGCGCGCAACCCGCCTCGCGGCAACCCGCCGCGATCGAGGCGATCACCGCCTCGGCGACGCCGCGATCGAGCTTTCCGGTGGCGAAATAATCGAGGAAGAAGAGCGGCTCGGCCCCTTGGACGATCAGATCGTTGACGCACATCGCGACCAGGTCGATGCCGACGCCGGCATGGCGGCCGCTGTCGATCGCGAGCCGGAGCTTGGTGCCGACCCCGTCATTGGCCGCGACCAGCAACGGATCGCGATAACCGGCCGCCTTGAGGTCGAAGAAGCCGCCGAACCCGCCGAGCGCCGCATCCGCCCCGGGCCGCGCGGTTGCCCTGGCGAGCGGCCCGATCGCCCTGACCAGCGCATTGCCGGCGGCGATGTCGACGCCCGCTTTGGCATAGGTGTAGCTTTCGTCGCCGCTCATCATCGCGGCCTATCGAGAACGCGCTTGGATTTCCACGGGCAACTCGCCAAAAGGCCAGCGTGAAGCCCGTGCGCCGCCCGCTTGCCCTCCTGATTCCCGCCCTTGCCGTCCTGCTGCTCGGCGGAGCGGGCCTGCTCTACGCCCAGCTCGAGGGCGGCGAGCGCGGCATCCCGCCGGTCGACAGCACCAGCAATTTCGAGATTCTGGGAGTCGAGGTCGACGTCAGCGCGGAGACGGCCGAGCAGGCGCGGCTCGAAGGCTGGCGCCGGGCCCAGTCGCTGGGCTGGCGGATGCTCTGGGCGCGGACCCACAACAGACCGATCGCGCAGGCGCCAACATTGTCGGAATCGGTGCTTAACGGGATCGTCTCGGGGATCATCATCGAGCAGGAGCAGCTCGGCCCGACCCGCTACATCGCCCGGCTGGGGGTGCTGTTCGACCGCGCCCGCACCGGCCAGATGCTCGGCGTCCAGGGCCTGACCCGGCGTTCGGCGCCGATGCTGGTGATCCCGGTGATGACCACCGGCTCGGCCGAATACAGCTTCGAGTTCCGCAGCGACTGGCAGCGCGCCTGGGCGCAGTTCCGCACCGCCAACAGCCCGATCGACTATGTCCGCCCGTCGGGCACCGGCATCGACCCGCTCGTGCTCAACTTCGCGCAGACCAAGAGGCGCGGGCGCGGCTGGTGGCGGATGCTGCTCGACCAATATGGCGCGGCCGACATCGTCGTTCCCGGCGTCGAGCTGAGGCGGCTCTATCCCGGCGGCCCCGCAATCGGCATCTTCACCGCCCGCTACGGGCCGGACAATCTGCTGATCGGGCGGTTTGCCTTGCGCGCCCGCAACAGCGCCGAGGTGCCGCGCATGCTCGACGAGGGCGTGCGCCGGCTCGATATGCTCTACGCCGGCGCGCTCGATCAGGGCCTGTTGCGGCCCGACCCGACCCTGGTCATCGTCCAGCCGCCGCTGCCGCCGCTGCCGCCGCAGGAGACCGAGACGCCGCCGCCCGAAGAGATGGGCGCGCAGGTCCCCGCCGGCGCCACGACCAGCTTCAGCGTCCAGGTCGCGACCCCCGATGCGGGCTCGGTTCAGCAGGCCGAGGTTTCGGTCAGCGGGGCCAACGGCGTCACCTCGGCGATCACCACCAGCCTCGCTCTGGGCGGTACGTCGGTGATGCGGGTGAGCTTCGCCGGCGACGCCGCCGCGCTCCAGGCCGCGCTCCAGGCGCAGGGCTGGCAGGTGCAGGTCGTCAACGGCACCACTTTGAGGATTTCGCGCTGAACCAGATCGCGCTGCCCTTCGCCTGGCCGGTGGCCGACAAGGAGGAGGATTTCCTCCTCTCCGAGGCGAACCGCGCGGTTTTCGACCACCTCACCCGCTGGTCGCTCTGGCCGGTGATGGCGACTTTGATCACCGGTCCGCGCAAGTCGGGCCGCAGCCTGCTCGGCCGGATCTTCGTGCGCAAGACCGGCGGCCGCCTGTTCGACGATGCCGAGGACCATGACGAGGAAGCCCTGTTCCACGCCTGGAACGACGCCCAGGCGCGCCGCAAGCCGCTGCTGATCATCGCCGACCGGCCGCCGCCTTCATGGCAGGTGACTTTGCCCGATCTGCGTTCGCGACTCGCGGCGACGCCGCAGGTCGAGATCGGCCCGCCCGACGACGCGCTGATCGGCCAGCTGATCGTCAAGCTGCTCGGCGACCGCGGCATCGCCGCGCCGGCCGAATTGGGCGATTATCTGGTGCCGCGGATCGAACGCAGCTATGTTTCGATCATCATGATCGTCGATATCCTCGACCGGGTGATGCTTTCGCACCATCGCCGGATGACCGTTCCGCTGGCCAAGCGCGCGCTCGGCGAGGCCGGTCTGATCGAGCGCGCGCGCAAGCCGGCCGAATCATGACCGCCCCCGCCGCCCGGGCCGCCAACGATGCCGGCGCGCCGGGCCCCGCCGACGCGCGGCCGTCGCCTTATTTCAACCGCGAGCTTTCCTGGCTGGCGTTCAACCGGCGGGTGCTCGAGGAAGCGAGCAACCTCGCCCATCCCTTGCTCGAGCGGCTGCGCTTCCTGTCGATCTCGGGCAGCAACCTCGACGAATTCTTCATGGTCCGCGTCGCCGGCCTCAAGGGCCAGCAGCTCGCCGGCATCGAGGAGCCGTCCGACGACGGCCTCAACCCGAGCCAGCAGCTCGCCGCGATCGCCAGCGAGGCCGATGCGCTGACCGCGAGCCAGCAGGACGTCTGGGCGTCGCTGCGCGCGGCGCTGCGCGCGGCCGGCGTGGCCGTGCTCGGCAATGACCAGATCACGACCAGCGAATCGCGCTGGCTGGAAGCGCATTTCCAGGACCATATCTTCCCGGTTCTTACCCCCCAGGCGATCGACCCGGCCCACCCGTTCCCGTTCATCCCGAACAAGGGCTTCTCGCTGATCTTCGACCTGAAGCGCCTGTCGGACGGCGAGCCGATCCAGGAATTGCTGATGGTCCCGGCGGCGCTGCCGCGCTTCGTCCGGCTGCCGGGCGAAGCGGCGCGCTACGTCGCGATCGAGACCGTGATCCGCCGCCAGGTCGGGACGATCTTCCCGGGCTACCAGCTGCTCGGCGGCGGCGCCTTCCGCATCATCCGCGACAGCGACATCGAGATCGAGGAGGAAGCCGAGGACCTCGTCCGCTTCTACCGCACCGCCTTGAAGCGCCGCCGCCGCGGCCGCGTCATCCGGCTCAAGCTCGAGGAGGAAATCCCCGATGCGCTCGAGGCGCTGGTGCGCGAAGGCCTCGATGCGAGCGAGGCCCTGGTCTACGAAGCGACCGGCTTCCTCGGCATCGCCGATCTCGCGGCGCTGGTCGAGGAGGACCGGCCCGACCTCAAATTCCCGCCGTTCAGCCCGCGCTTTCCCGAGCGGATCCGCGAATATGGCGGCGACTGCTTCGCCGCGATCCGCGCCAAGGACATCGTCGTCCACCACCCTTATGAGAGCTTCGACGTCGTCCTGGCCTTCCTCCGCCAGGCGGCGCAGGACCCCGACGTGGTCGCGATCAAGCAGACGCTCTACCGCGCCGGCAAGCAATCGGCGGTGATCAACGCGCTGATCGCTGCGGCCGAGGCGGGCAAGTCGGTCACCGCGGTGGTCGAATTGAAGGCGCGCTTCGAGGAAGAGCAGAATCTGATGTGGGCGAGCGCATTGGAGCGCGCCGGCGTCCAGGTCGTCTACGGCTTCATCGAGTGGAAGACCCACGCCAAGATGTCGATGGTCGTCCGCCGCGAGGAGGACAGCTACCGCACCTATTGCCACCTCGGCACCGGCAATTACCATCCGGTGACCGCGCGCATCTACACCGATCTGAGCTTCTTCACCGCCGACCCCAGGGTGAGCCGCGACGTCTCGCACATCTTCAACTACATCACCGGCTATATCGAGCCGCGCGGGCTCGAGCTGGTGACGATGTCGCCGCACAACCTGCGGACAAGCCTGTGCGCCCTGATCGACGTCGAGATCGCCAATGCCCGCGCCGGCAAGGAGGCGGGGATCTGGGCGAAGATGAACTCGCTGGTCGATTCCGCGATCATCGACAAGCTCTACGAAGCGAGCCAGGCCGGGGTCGACGTCGACCTGATCATCCGCGGCATCTGCTGCCTCAGGCCCGGCGTGCCCGGCCTCAGCGAGAATATCAGCGTCAAGTCGATCGTCGGCCGCTTCCTCGAGCACAGCCGGATCTGGTGCTTCGGCAATGGCGACGCTTTGCCCAATCGCGAGGCCAGAATCTACATCTCGTCGGCCGACTGGATGCCGCGCAATTTCGACCGCCGCGTCGAATATGCGCTGCCGATCGAGAACGACACCGTCCACGCCCAGATCCTCGACCAGGTGATGGTCGCCAACATCATCGACAACGAGCAGAGCTGGCGGCTCAACCCCGACGGCAGCTATGCCCGGATCGCGCCGGGGCCCGGCATGAAGCCGTTCAACCTCCACCATTATTTCATGACCAACCCGTCGCTGTCGGGCCGCGGCGCGGCGCTGCGGACGAGCGGCGCGACGCCGAGGAAGCTCACCATCCCCCGCGGCCTGGACTAGGGGAAAATAGTGACAGTCACTATTTTTCGCGGCGTCGCACCGGGGCGCCGCCCACCCCCCGAAAATAGTGACTGTCACTATTTTATCGCGGCGGAGGGCGGGCGCTGATGTTCGCCGAGCAGCCGGTCGCGATCATCGACATCGGCTCCAATTCGGTCCGCCTCGTCGTCTATTCGGCGGCCAAGCGGATTCCTTCCGTGATCTTCAACGAGAAGGTGCTCGCCGGGCTCGGCCGCGACGTCGGCGAGATCGGCGAGGCGGCGCAGCAACGCGCGCTCGCCGCGCTCGACCGCTTCCGGCTGCTGATCAAGCAGATGGGCGTGGTCCGCGTCCAGACGGTCGCCACCGCGGCGGTGCGCGAGGCCTCGAACGGCGCCGCCTTCCTCGCTCGCGTCCGCCGGCTCGGCTTTGCCCCGCGCATCCTGTCCGGCGAGGAAGAAGGGCGGCGGGCCGGGCAGGGCGTCCTCTCCGCCATCCCCGACGCCGACGGCATCGTCGGCGATCTCGGCGGCGGCAGCCTCGAGCTGGTCCAGGTCGGCAAGGGCAAGGTCGGCGCCAGCGCGTCGCTGCCGCTCGGCGTGCTGCGCCTCGACGCGCTGCTCGACAAGGGGGAATCCTCGTTCCGCAAGAAGGTCGCCAAGGCCGTCGCCGGGGCCGGCTTCGCGGGCGCGGCCGCCGGCCGGCCGTTCTATCTGGTCGGCGGCAGCTGGCGCACGCTCGCCCGGCTGGAAATGGCGCTGATCGAGCATCCGCTGCCGATCACCCACGAATATGAGATGGCCACCGGCCGCCCGCGCGAGCTCAAGGCGGAGCTGGCCAGGATCGACAAAGCGGACGTCCGCGACATCCCCTCGGTGTCGCTGTCGCGTTTCCCGACCTTGCCCAACGCGAACCTGCTGCTCGAGGCCCTGGCCGGGGCGCTCGAACCCAAGCGCCTGATCGTCTCCAGCTTCGGCATTCGCGAGGGCCTGCTCTACGACGAGCTCCCCGAGCCGGTCCGCGCGCTCGATCCGCTGATCGAGGCGGCGCGCGAGGCGGGGGCCGGGCTCGGCCGCTTCGAGCAGCATGGCGACATGCTCGACCAGTGGATCGCGCCCGCCTTCGACGACGGGCCGAAAATGGCCCGCCTGCGCCTCGCCGCCTGCCTGCTCTCCGACATCGGCTGGGCCGCCCACCCCGATTTCCGCGCCGAACGCGGCGTCGACATGGCGCTGCACGGCAATTGGGTGGCGATCGACGCGCCGGGGCGGGTGATGCTGGCCCAGGCTTTGTTCTGCAATTTCGGCGGCGGGCGCGAGCTGCCTTATCCGCAGATCGCCGCGCTCTGCAGCCCGGAAAGGCTCCGGCGCGCCGCCAATTGGGGCCTCGCCATGCGGCTCGGCCAGCGGCTCAGCGGCGGCATCGCCGCCTGCCTAAAGCGCAGCCGACTGAGCCGCGAGGGCGACGCGCTCCGGCTCGAGGTCGGCCGGCGCGACGCCGCCTTGCTCGGCGAAACGGTCGAGCGCCGGCTCAAGACGCTCGCCGCCGAGCTGGGGCTACGGCCGGAAATGGCCGCCGGCTGACCGGGGGATGGGAATGATGCGGGACATAGTGAGGCTGTCGCCCGTCATCCTGGTGGTCACGATCGCGGATGCGGACGAGGTTCGCGCTTTTTTCGGAATCTCCGCTGTTCATGGGTCCCGGCCTTCGCCGGGATGACTCTGGTATTACGCGCAAATCGACCGAGCTAATGTGCGAGCCAGGCCGCCCTCACGCGTCGACGTCCAGCTCGGTGCGGGTCATGACCAGCTTGCCGTTGAGGATGGCGAAAGCGAGCCGGCCTTCGACCAGGTCGAGCGCGTCGCGGCCGAACTCCTCGAACCGCCAGCCTTCGAGGATCGCCAGCCCCTCGCGCCGTCCGGCCGCGAGCATCTCCAGCTCCTCGGACTTGGCGACCAGCCGCGGCGCGACATTGGCCTCGCGCGCCCGGATCTTGAGCAGCAATTTGAGCAGATCGGCGACCAGCGCGCCCTCGCGGCCCAGCCCGGGCCCGCGCTCCTCGCGCAGCGGCAGCTCGGAAACCGGCAGCGGATCGGCATTGGCCAGCGCCTCCATCATCCGCGCGCCGATATCGTTGCCCCTCCACGCCGCCGACAGGCCGCGCACCTGGCCGAGCACCTCCTGGCTCGCCGGCGGGTGCATCGCGACGTCGGCCAGGGTCTCGTCCTTCATGATCCGGCCGCGCGGCAGATTCTTGCCGCGCGCCTCGATCTCGCGCCAGGCGGCGAGCGCCTTCAAGCGCCCGAGCGCGTCGGCTCGGCGGGTCTGGATCTTGACCCTCTTCCAGGCGAGCGCCGGATCGTTGATGTAATTGGCCTTGTCGGCGAGCCGCTCCATCTCCTGGTCGAGCCAGCCGCCGCGGCCGGTCTTGCGCAGCCGCTCGAGCATCTTCGGGAACAGCTCGGCCAGATGGGTGACGTCGCCGATCGCATAATCGATCTGGCGCTTGTCGAGCGGGCGGCGCGCCCAATCGGTGAAGCGCGCGCCCTTGTCGAGCACGCGGCCGAGCAGGCTTTCGACCAGATTCTGGTAGCCGACCTGTTCGCCGAGCCCCAAAGCCATCGCCGCCACCTGGGTGTCGAACAAAGGATGGGGCGTCCCGCCGGTTAGGTTGAAGACGATCTCGATGTCCTGCCCGCCGGCGTGAAAGACCTTCAGCACATGCTCGTTATTGACCAGCAGGCTGAGCAAAGGCGTCATGTCGATCCCCTCGGCCTTGGGATCGATCGCCGCCGCTTCCTCGCTGTTCGCCACCTGGATCAGGCAGAGCTCGGGCCAATAGGTATTCTCGCGCATGAACTCGGTGTC
>JAXDPI010000012.1:0-30586 GCA_034668465.1 Sphingomonadales bacterium | reverse complement strand
ACGCCGCCGCTGCCGCCGAGCGCGGCGACGTCGGCCATCGCCGCGTCGGCCGCCTGCTGCGCGCCGTCATGGCCGATCCGGACCGCGTCGCTGATCGCGTGGGCGACGCCGACCCGGATGAAATATTCCCCGGCCCCGGTCCCCGAGACGGCGCAGCCGCGGTCGTCGGCATAGGTGCCGGCGCCGATGATCGGCGAATCGCCGATCCGGCCCCAGCGCTTCCCGGTCAGGCCGCCGGTCGAGGTCGCCGCGGCGACATGGCCCTGTCCGTCGAGCGCGACCGCGCCGACCGTGCCATATTTGAGGTGCACGTCGAAATGCTCGGCCTCGGGGCGGTCGCGCAATTCCTCGAGCTGGCGGCGGCGCTCGGCGGTTTCGAACCAGGCGGGCGGCGCCTGCTCGAGACCCTGCTCCAGCGCAAAGCGGTCGGCGCCTTCGCGGCTGAGGAAGACGTGCGGGCTCCGCTCCATCACCGCGCGGGCGAGGCCGATCGGGTTCCTGGTCGCGGTCACGCCGGTGACCGCACCGGCATTGCGGTCGCGCCCGTCCATGATCGAAGCGTCCATCTCGATCCGCCCTTCATAGGTGAAGACCGAGCCGCGGCCGGCGTTGAAATGGGGATCGTCCTCGAGGATCGCGACCGATGCCTCGACCGCGTCGAGCGCGCTGCCGCCGCCGGCGAGGATATTCGAGCCGGCGTCGAGCGACCGGTTCAGCGCGGCGCGGATCGCCGCCTCCTCGGCGGGCGCGATCGCACCGCGCTCGATGATGCCGCAGCCGCCGTGGATCACCAGGCGCCAGGCGGACCGCTCCCCCTCGTGGATCGATTGGGAAGCGCCGGCGGTGCTCATGATCAGCGCTCATAGCAGATGGGGGGACAGTTGCTAGCAACCGCGGGTGAGGGGACAGTTGCTGGCAACTGTCCCCATTCCGGTGCCGCCGTAACGATTCCGCTTGCGTCCGCCGGATCATATAACTATGATATCATCATTATTGGAGGAGATACCCATGTCCACCACCCATGATTCGGCCGGCGCGATCGCCCTCAGCCTGTCCCGCGAGCGGCCCGCAGCCACCCAGAACGGCTTCGCCATGCTGCTGGTGTTGCTCGCCCTGATCGGCGGCTTCGTGCTCGACATCTTCTGGCTGGCCAATGAAGCCGGCAAGGGCGGCGATCCGCTCGGCGCGGTGCTGCTGCTCGTCCTGCTGACGGTCGCCACCCTGTTCGTGCTGGTCGGCTTCTACCTGCTCCAGCCCAACCAGGCGGCGGCGATCCTGCTGTTCGGCGATTATAAGGGAACCGACCGCAAGAACGGCTTGCGCTGGCGGCTGCCCTGGCTCTCCCGGACCAAAATCTCGACCCGGATCCACAACATCACGTCCGACAGGATCAAGGTGAACGATTTGCGCGGCAATCCGGTCGAGATCGCGACCAACGTCGTCTGGCGGGTAACCGACACCGCCCAGGCGCTGTTCGACGTCGCCAACTACATGGAGTTCGTCGAGATCCAGATCGAAAGCGCGGTCCGCGCGATCGGCGCCCGCTATCCCTATGACGACCTCGAGCACAAGGAGGTCACCTTGCGCGGCGATGCCGAGGTGGTCAGCGAGGAGCTCGAGCGCGAGCTGCAGGAGCGCGTCACCCGCGCCGGCATCACGATCGACGAATGCCGCCTGACCCACCTCGCTTACGCCCCCGAAATCGCCCAGGCGATGCTGCGGCGCCAGCAGGCCGAGGCGGTGATCGCGGCACGCTCGAAGATCGTGATCGGCGCCGTTTCGATGGTCGAGAACGCCATCCAGCTTCTGTCGGAGAAGGGCGTCGTCGACCTGGACGACGAGCGCAAGGCGGCGATGGTGTCGAATCTGATGGTGGTGCTCTGCTCGGAGCACAGCACCCAGCCCGTCGTCAACACCGGCTCGCTCTACCAATAGGAGAGGGCGCGTGGCGCAGGCTCCGAAGAAGGCTTACCCGTTGCGCATCGAGCCCGCTCTCTGGGGCGCGCTCGAGCGCTGCGCGGCGGCCGACTTTCGCAGCGTCAACGCCCAGATCGAGGTGCTGCTGCGCGAGGCGCTCTCGCGGCGCGGCGTCAAGGTCGCCCAGCCCGAGCAGCGCAAGCGCGGCCGGCCGCCCAAGGAGGACATAAGATGATCCCGGACGACGAGGAATATTGGTTCGAACCGAAGCGCTACGGCTATGGCGGCGGGATGCCGGTCGCCTGGCAGGGATGGGCGCTGATCGGCGCCTATACGGTGGCGCTGCTGCTGGCGACGCTGCTCATTTTCCAAAGCCTCATCGGCTATCTGCTGCTGGTCGCCGCCTTGACCTTCGCGATGCTCGTCGCCGCCGCCCGCAAGACCCGCGGCGGCTTCCGCTGGCGCTGGGGCTCGCGGGACTGAACGAAGTCAGGCTCCCTTTGCTTTGCCTCGTCCCGGAAAGAGTCAAGAATGGCGCCAACTAGTTGCTTATTCAAGACAAGATACTTGTCCGATACGACAGGGAATTGCCGTTACTGAAGACTAACCTTCCGACGACATGTCCGGGGACAATGACGGTTCCGGCAATCTGAGGGAGGAATAAAATGGCTATTATCAACGGCACATCCGGCGACGACACGCTCAACGGCACCTCGGGCGCGGACCAGATCTTCGGCTTTGGCGGCAACGACATCCTCAACGGCAATGGCGGCAACGACCAGCTCGACGGCGGCACCGGCGCCGACACGATGAGCGGCGGCACCGGCAACGACACTTATTATGTCGACGATGCCGGCGACAGCGTGATCGAGAATTCGGGCGAAGGCACCGACAATGTGCGCACCACCCTCGCCGCCTATGCGCTCACCGCCAATGTCGAGCATTTGCGCTTCACCGGCGCCGGCAGCTTCACCGGCACCGGCAACGGCCTCAACAACGACATTTACGGCGGCAGCTCGAGCGACACCCTCTACGGCGGCGCCGGCTACGACAATCTGACCGGCAATGGCGGCGACGACTTCCTGTACGGCGGCGCGGACGGCGACGTGCTCTCCGGCGGCACCGGCGCCGATTACATGGAGGGCAATAGCGGCGACGACGTCTACATCGTCGACAATGTCGGCGACAGCGTCGTCGAGCTCTCCGGCGAGGGCATCGACCAGGTCTATGTATCGCTCGCCACCTACACGCTCCCCGCCCAGGTCGAGGACCTCTACTTCAACGCCGGCGGCACCGGCTTCACCGGGACCGGCAATGCGCTCGACAACGAAATCTACGGCGGCAGCTTCAACGACAGCCTGAGCGGCCTCGACGGCAATGACGAGCTGCGCGGCGGCACCGGCGCCGACACGCTGAGCGGCGGCGACGGCGACGACCTCCTCGTCGGCGGTTCCGGCGCGGATATCAATACCGGCGGCGCCGACGCCGACACGTTCCAGATCGGCTATTACGAAAGCGGCACCGGCGCGGCCGCCGACCGCATCACCGACTTCACGACCGGCGACGACCTGATCGGCATTTCGAGCTGGGACGCCAACGTCAACGTCGGCGGCGACCAGGCTTTCAGCTTCGTCGGCACGGCCGCTTTCACCAACACCGCCGGCGAACTTCGCTATTATGACGACGGCACCGACACCTGGATTCAGGGCGACATCAACGGCGATGGCGCCGCCGATTTCGAGATCGTCCTGACCGGCCACCTCACCCCGGTGGCCACGGACTTCATTCTGTAAGCGTCCGCACCGAGTGCGGACCCTAACGGGATTGACCTGAGACGGGGCGCCGGTCCAACCATATTGCGGTTGGAGGCGCCCCATGCTCAGCAGCAGAAGACGATTCATGGCGATGGGCGCGGCCGCCGCCGGCGTGGCCGCGTTTGCTCCGGCCCGGCTGTTCGCCCAGGAGGCCGCGTCCGCGCTGCGGCCGATGACCGGCGATGTCGTGCCGATCGGCCGCGGCGAGCATCTCGCCCGCATCGCCAAGGCGCAGCGGCTGATGGCGGCGGGTGAGATCAATGCGCTGCTGATCGAGCCCGGCGCCTCGATGGCCTATTTCACCGGCGTTCAGTGGCACCGCAGCGAGCGGCTCACGGCCGTGATCATCCCGCGCGAAGGCGAGCCCTGCGTCGTCACGCCCTATTTCGAAGAGCCTTCGGTCCGCGAAAGCCTCAAGGTCCCCGCCGACGTGCGGACGTGGAACGAGGACGAAAGCCCGTTCGAGCGGATCGCCGGCTTCCTGCGCGACCGCCGCATCACCGGCGCCGTCGGCATCGAGGAAACGGTGCGCTTCTTCGCCATGGACGGGCTCGGGCCGGTCGCGGCCGGGATCAGCGTCCACAACGGCGCGCCGATCGTGCGCGGCTGCCGGATGATCAAGTCGCCGGCCGAGCTGGCGCTGATGCGCAAAGCCGCTGACATCACCATCGCCGCCTTTCGCCACACTTACCCCCGAATCGCGCGCGGGATGACGCCCGCAGAGATCGGCGCGATCATGAACGGCGCGACCGCGGCGCTCGGCGGCAGCCCCGAATTCGCCTTGGTCCTGCTCGGCGAGGCGAGCGCCTATCCGCACGGCTCGGGCCGGCCGCAGGCGGTGCGCGACGGCGAGGTCGTGCTGATGGACTGCGGCTGCTCGGTCGAAGGCTATCAGTCCGACATCTCGCGCAGCTTCGTGTTCGGCCAGGCCAATGCCGAGCAGCGCCGGGTCTGGAACCAGATGCGCCAGGGCCAGCAGATCGCCAACGAAGCGGCGCGGATCGGCCGGCCGGCGGGCAGCGTCGACGATGCGGTCCGCGCCCAATATGAGCGCTGGGGCTACGGCCCCGGCTACCGGCTGCCGGGCCTCTCGCACCGCACCGGCCACGGCATCGGCCTCGACGGCCACGAGCCGGTCAACCTGGTCCACGGCGAGACGACGTTGCTCGCGCCCGGCATGTGCTTCTCGAACGAGCCCGGTATTTACTTGCCCGGCAAGTTCGGCATCCGCCTCGAAGATTGCTTCCACATGACCGGGCAGGGCCCGCGCTGGTTCTCGACCCCGCCGCCCTCGCTCGACGACCCGTTCGGATGATCTTCGAAGCGCGCTGGTCGCGGCCGCGTTTCTATCTGCTCGGTCTTTTCTGCCTGGTCTTCGCGGGCGTTGGCCTTTGGGTGTCCGGGATGTTCGGCGGCGCGGGTCTCAAGGAGGTCTATCCCAAAGCCGGCTGGGCGATCGCCATCCTCTGTTTCGGCGCGGCCGCCATCTTCGCCCGGCGCCTGTGGATCGACGACGTCCAGCTTCGGATCGACGGCCGCGGTGTCGAATGGGCGCGGCTCACCCGGCCGATCCCGTGGAGCCAGATCAGCGGCGCCGGCGTGGTCGTGGTCAGGAACCACGCTCTGCTCTGCATCACCCTCAAGGACGCGGCCGAATATCCGCTCGCCAGCCCGGTCGCGCGGGCATTGTCGATCGTCGACCAGAGCATCGGCTTCGGCGTCATGGGGCTCAACGTGATCAGCCTCGACCGGAGCTTCGACGAGATGGTCGCGGCGATCCGGTCCTGGCGGCCCGACCTGTTCGAACAGACCGACCGTCTCTGAACTTCATATTGGTGGACGTCGATGAAGTTCGCGGACCTCGCTCCTGAAATCCTGGGTATCCCCAAGTGAAGGAAAGTTTCCCAGCGCTCCGAAAATTTGCTAATATTGGCCTTCAAGGGGGATTGGCACGTGGCGCGCGTTCTAAACCGCAAGATCGCCTATATCGGCCTTCCCGTCTGTTACGCGATGCTTTTGCTTCTGTCCCAGGCTGGCGGGCAAGCGCAGGCGCAAAGCTCGCGCGAGCAAGAGCAGGCCCTGGCGCGACTGCGAGCAATCCCGGAGGGGGATGACGACGAAAGGCCCACGGATCCGGCATGCATCAGGATACTTGGATCGGAACATTGCGCGGCCGAGGAGCGGGCGCTTGCCGCGACCCTCGTCCAGAACGGGCCGCGCGGGATTGCTGGCCAGGCGCCTGAAAAGCCCTCGGTGGTCGGCTTCGTCCGCCAGGGGTGGCCGCTCACGATCGAGTTCCAGCCGCAGCCGGGGACGTTCACCATATTCCGGGTGAAGCTCTATCACCGGCGATTGCTGTTTCCCTATTTCGAGGTCGCCTATCGCCGGGTGCTCGATCCGGACGGGTCGGGCGGAAGGCAGATTGTGGACATCGGGGCGCTCGATCTGAGCGGCGACCCGGGGGCAGGCGACGGCGCCCGCATCGCCCGTTACGACATCCGGTCCTACCGGCTCGTCGGCGGCGCGCTACAGCGCCGGCATGGCTTTCTCGTGCGTGCGCCCGTCGCTTTGTTCGGACTCAGCGCCGGGCCCGAGGCCCATGGCTCGCTGACGTTGCGGAACGTCCGTTTCCTCGGCCGCACGACGATTGGGCGGCGGGCGAATGGGTCCGCACCGATCTTATTCTCTTATGCGCTCGACGTCGATTACGATGCCGTCGCGGCGGAGCTTCTCCGTTGTCCGCGTCTCTGCGCGAGCCTCGGCGACGTGGGCACGAATCTGGCCACTCGCAGGACCCCAGCGGCGCAGGCGCAATGGGCGATCGGGCCCGATACGCAGCCCGGCAGTTACGAGATCGTCGTTCGGGCGTGGGGGCAGTGCGGTGGTGGGTCGCAGGCGGATATGCTCGCTCGGTGCCGCCACAAATCCGCTTGGTCGATCGGAAGGACCGATCCGCGGCTCCAGATTCAGTGAACGATCGGCCGAGCCGTCGTCAAGGCCGCTTGGGGCTCGGGTTCGCGGCGGTCGCGGCGCTGGCGGCGGTCGCGCTGACCGCCTTTTTCTTCCATTATCTGACGCACATACCGATCGTTTCATCGCCAGGGGCGCCGCAGGGGCTGGGCGCTCCGGCGGGGCGCGAGCTGCTGCTCGACGGCCTTGCCGCCGGCCCCGTCTTCGATCTCAATATCATCGATGCGGAGCGGATCGACCTGCGGTTCGCGAACGGCGTAAGCCTGACCCGGCCGACGGCGCAGGAGCTGCGCACTTTCCCCCCGTCCAGCGACCCGGCCGATCCGAGCCTCGGCAATGACCAGATCCTGCGTTTTTCCCCGCTCGAGGGCGGCAACGCCACGTTCGAGTTCAGCGTCGAGGGCGACCGGCCGGGGCTGCTGTTCACGCCGGTCGAACCGATCGGCCGGGAGCAGCGTTTCGGCGTGCGTGCGCGGCGGGGCGCGCTCATCGTCGAAGCCAGCCTCTTCGGCCCCGAAGGCGCGGAGCGGCCCGGCGAGACGGCCCTCATCACCGCCCATTCCGCCCGGCAGGTCGATCGGCTGACGTTCAGGCTTCCGGCAGGCGCCATGGTCTATTTTCGGGTCCTTGAATTGGGCGGGCATGCGCGCGCCGCCCGCGACGGGGACCGCGGCGACCCCGAAGGGGCCATGGGGCCGATTATCGGGCTTCCCATCCCCGCCCCGAACGAGCTCCAGCCGTCCCGGCTGGCGGTCGGCGCGGTGGCGACCGGCCAGAGCGACGGAGAGAGGTTCGCCGCGGACACGATCGTCTGCGCCGCGCCGGAGGGCCGCACCAAATTGTGGCGTTCGCCATTGCCGGCGATCGAGCTCGATCGATGCAGGCCCGGCGGCCTGCTGATCGAGGGCCTGAACCCCTTCGCCCGCTCAAGCCAGCTGACATGGGTCGCGGGGCCGGCCTTCATGACCGGCGACGATCATCTCTGGGAGGGCCCAACCAAGCTGCTGGGGGGGAATTTCATCATCTCCCTCCTCGCCGGAAGCCTGTTCGGCCCCTTCGTCGCCTGGGCCGGGGCAATGGCAAAGCGGGGATGGCGGGCCGCGACGGCCCCGGCCGGGGCCGAGACCGCCGCGCGCAGCGGACGCAAGGGCCGGCGGCCGACAAAGCGCTGAGCCGGGCCGCGCCGCCTTTCCCTGAACGCCGCCAACGCCTATATCCGCGCCATGTCGGTACGGCCCTGGAGAGACATAGAGCGGCGCGTCTCGCGGCGGATCATGGTCGGCGCCGTGCCGGTCGGCGGCGGCGCGCCGGTCAGCGTCCAGACGATGACCAACACGCCGACCCCCGACATCAGGGCGACGATCGACCAGATCCGGCGCTGCGAGGAAGCGGGCGCCGATATCGTCCGCGTCTCGTGCCCCGACGCCGAATCGACCGCCGCTCTGCGCCAGATCGTCCGCGCCTCGCGCGTGCCGATCGTCGCCGACATCCATTTCCACTACAAGCGCGCGCTCGAGGCGGCCGACGCCGGCGCCGCCTGCCTGCGCATCAACCCCGGCAATATCGGCTCGGCGGAACGGGTCCGCGAAGTGGTGAACGCCGCCAAGGCGAACGGCTGCTCGATGCGGATCGGGGTCAATGCCGGCAGCCTCGAAAAGGATTTGCTGGATAAATATGGCGAGCCCTGCCCGGAGGCTTTGGTCGAGAGCGCGCTCGACCATATCCGCATTCTCGAAGACCATGATTTCCGCGAATATAAGGTGGCGGTGAAGGCGTCGGACGTGTTCCTCGCGGTCGCCGCCTACCAGCAGCTCGCCGACGCGGTCGATTGCCCGCTGCACCTCGGCATCACCGAGGCCGGGGCGCTGCGGTCAGGCACGGTCAGGAGCGCGATCGGCATCGGCTCGCTGCTGTGGGCGGGCATCGGCGACACGATCCGCGTCTCGCTCTCGGCCGAGCCCGAGGAGGAGGTCCGCGCCGGCTTCGAGATTCTCAAGAGCCTCGGCATCCGCAACCGCGGCGTCCGCATCATCTCCTGCCCGTCCTGCGCCCGCCAGGGTTTCGACGTCATCCGTATTGTCGAGAAGCTGGAGGAGCGGCTCGGCCACATCCGCACGCCGATGTCGCTGTCGGTCCTGGGCTGCGTCGTCAACGGCCCCGGCGAGGCGCGCGAGACCGACATCGGCGTCACCGGCGGCGGCCAGGGCAAGCATATGGTCTACCTCTCCGGCGTCACCGACCACCACGTCCAGGATTCCGACTTGATCGACCATATCGTCCGCCTGGTCGAAGCCAAGGCGGCGGAGATCGAGGCCGCGCTGGACAGCCCGGCGGTGGCCGCCGAGTGAGCGCGCTGGTCTGGATCCTCGCCGCGCAGGCGGCGGCGCAGGCCCAGCCGCCCCAGGCAATTCTCGGAGTCGAGGTGCTCGCCGAGGGCAGGCCGATGGCCGAGACGCCGGTCGAACGCCGTGAGCCGTTCGGCTCGCAGCGGGTGAATCTCGAAAGCGGCCTCGTCTTCGACATTCCGCCCGCCGCGCTCGACGCCCTGCGCGAGCGGTTCCATCTCGACGCACGCCACCGCTTCGTGCTGAGCGAATGGGTCCAGCTTCTGCCGGGGCCGGGGCTGCCGCTGCGCCGCCTTGGGCTGCTCCACTGCGCGTCGCGGGTCACCTGGGGGACGAACTTCACCTGCCTGCGCGACGAGGACGGCGACGGCCGGCTCGACAGCGTCGCGGCGTACCGCAACAATATTCCCGCGGAAGGCCTGACCTTCCAGCCGCTCGAGCCGATCCCCTACCATTATGTCCAGGCACCGCGGGCCGGTCCGGGCGGCTATTCCGAGACCAGCCTCGGCTTCGGCTGGAACCGCGAGCGCGACGGCGCCCGGCTCTCCTTTTTCGCCCAGGCGGAGGGGGCCGGCTACCGCGCCGAGATCGACCCGGCGGTGACGGTCGATCCGGCGCAGCTGCCGACAGTGATCGAGATCGGCGGGGCGCAGCTCACCATTCTCGCTTATGACGGCCGCCGGCCGACGGTGCGGGTCGACCGGCCGTTCCCCGCCGGGCCGATCCGGCTGGTGTCGCTCGGCGGCTCCGCCGACAGCGGCCTCTACCTCTCGATCATGGGCGGGACCGGCCACCATTGGCGGCTCGAACGCAACGACATCATCCTGCCCGGCACGCCCGCCCCCTGAGACGCGCCTCAACCGCTCTTCGGCCCCTTTCGAGCGCGCACCGACATGTTCAGCGCCACGGCGGCGCGTATCAGCGCCTTTAACGCCTTTTCATCGATCTCGTCGCCCTCGCGGACATCGATGGCACGCCTGGTATTGCCTTCGAGGCTGGAATTGAACAGGCGCGAAGGATCCTCCAGCGAGGCGCCCTTGGCGAAGGTCATCTTCACGACATTCCTGTACGTCTCGCCGGTGCAGATGATTCCGGCGTGCGACCACACCGGAACCCCTCTCCACTTCCATTCCTCGGCCACTTCGGGGTCGGCCTGCTTGATGAGGCTTCGAATCCGGGCGAGCGCCTTGCCCCGCCAATCGCTCAGCTCCTTGATTCTGGCATCGATCAGCCGAGCGGGAGAGTCTTCGCTCATGGTCCATCCTCTTCTCGTGGCGTCGCGCTTCTTATCGCGGCTTCCCGGGCTCAGAAATAGATGTCGACATAGTCGGTCAGGCCGTCGCACTGCTCCATTTGCTGCAGCCGCCAGTAGCGCCTCCGCCCGGTGATGCGGAATTCATAGGTGCCGTCGCGAAGGCAGGCGCGGCCCGGATCGGGTGCGTCGGTAATCGCGATCCGGCCGCGGAAGGTGAAGCCGCGCTCGCCGATCTCGACCACGTCGCCGTCGAGCTCGAGCCGTCCCGCGCCGCCGCGCCGCATTTGAGATCCGGTCAGGTGGATGCGGCCTGCCGCCTCGCTCACCCGGACATAGCCGCGGGCGGGAGATTCGAAGCTGATCCATTGCAGCGTGATGCCGCTGTTGCGCCGCAGGCGCGCCAACGCGGCGCGGTCGTTGACGATCGTCCGCTGCGCCTCGGCCGCCGCGAGCGGCAGGCACAGCAAAGCGAGGCCGGCGAGGAATCTCATGGCAGGGCCCTTCCAAAATTCGCTTCGCAATCCGCCTGTTTTAGGCGAGTGGGCGGCGAGGTCCAGCTTCGCGCCGGGGGAGACGATCTTGGGTTCCGACCGCCAATCAGCCATGCCCGCCGCTTTTGCGGTCGCGACGCTCGGCATCGCCCTCTTTTCCGGGATGGACGCGGTGATGAAGCATCTCGCGCTCGCGCTCGGCGCCTATAACGCGATGCTGTGGCGGACGATGGCGGGCGCGGTCTTCGGCGGCCTCGTCTTCTTCGGCATGCGCAACCCCTGGCCGGCCTGGCCGGTGATGCGGATTCACCTGCTCCGCGGCATCCTCTCGTCGGTGATGGCGATCCTGTTCTTCTGGGGCCTGGCGCGGGTGCCGCTCGCGCAAGGGGTGGCGCTCGCCTTCGTCGCGCCTTTGATCGCGCTCTATCTCGCCGCGTTGATCCTCAAGGAGCGGATCGAGCGCCGCGCCGTCCTGGCCTCGGCGTTCGGTTTCGCCGGCGTCCTCGTCATCCTCGCCGCGCAGGCGCAGGCGGAGCTCGGCCCCGAGGCGCTGCGCGGCTCGGTCGCAATCCTCTTCTCGGCCGCGCTCTACGCCTACAACATCATCCTGATGCGCCAGCAGGCCCAGGTCGCCAGGCCGGTCGAGATCGCCTTCTTCACCAGCGCGATCGTCACCTCCTGCTTCCTCATCGTATCGCCGTTCTTCGCGGTGCCGCCGCCGGCCGAGCATCTGCCCGCCATATTCGGCGCGGCGGCGCTCGCCTTCGCCTCGCTGATCCTCTTGTCCTGGGCCTATGCCCGCGCCGAGGCGCAATATCTCGCGCCGGTCGAATATACCGCCTTCGTCTGGGCGGTGCTGCTCGGCTTCATCGTCTTTTCCGAGCCGGTGCGGCCGCTGACCGTGTTCGGCGCGGCGATGATCGTCGCCGCCTGCCTGTTCGCCGCCCGGCGCACCCGCGCCACCGATCCGGCGACGGGAGTATAGCCTCAGCCGCCGAGCACGTTGATCGTGAAGGCGAGGATGCCGAGGTTGAAGACGAAGGCGACGAGGCAATGCAGCGTCACCACGTTCCTGATGCCCCTGTCGCTGATCTCGACGTCCGACGTCTGGAAGGTCATTCCGAGCGTGAAGGCGAAATAGACGAAGTCGGCATAGCCGGGCGGCTCCTTGCCGGGGAAGTCGATGCCCGCCTCGCTGCCATAGAAGAGGTGCGCGTAATGAAGCGCGTAGATCGTGTTGGCGAACAGCCAGGCCGTGAACAAGGTGGCGACGACGAGGATCTTGGTCTTTGTCCCCGGTCCGCCGGCGGCCATCGTCTCCATCGCGACCGCGCCGAGAATGGCGGCGCTGATCGCCACGGTGACCAGCAGCAAGGTCGTGCGATTGGCGTCGTTGGCGGCGGCATGCTCGCGCATCACCGCCGGATCGCCGACGCGCAGCAAATGAACGGAGGCGAGCAGGAAGAGGAAGGCGGCAAGGTCGAAGCCGATCATGAAGCCCTTGACCGCGGCATCGCGGAGCGTGTCGTCGGTCAGCTCGCGGACGATCCATCCCGCGGCGAGCGCGACCGCGATCAGCACCGCGATGAAGGCGAGGAACTTGTTGCCCAGGGTGCGCTTCATGGGAGCAAAGCTAGCGCGGGCGCCGGGCGGGCGCTAATCCTTTCGGCATGGCGTGGGCGCTGCTGATCCTGGGCGGGCTGTTCGAAGTGGGATTCACCACCTCGCTGCGCTTCGTCGCGGGCTTCCGCAACGCGCCCTGGACGATCGCCTTCCTGGTCTCGGTCGCGATCTCGATGGGGCTGCTCGAGCGGGCGGCGCGGACGATCCCGATGGGGACGGCCTATGCGGTCTGGGGCGGGATCGGCGCGCTCGGCACGGTGATCATCGGCATCTGGTTCTTCGACGAGCCCGGGACTTTGGTCCGGATGCTGCTGATCCTCGCTTTGGTCGGCTGCATCGCCGGGCTGAGGCTGACCGCATGAGCGTGGACGCCGGCCTGCTCGCCTGGGTCGAGGAAGCGCTCGCGCCGCTCGGCCGGGTCTCGATGCGCAAGATGATGGGCGGCGCGACGCTCTACCTCGACGGCACCATCTTCGCGATCATGGACGAAGGCGAGCTGTGGCTGAAATCGGACGCCGAGGCCGATGCGATCTGGGACGAGGCCGGCTGCGAACGCTTCTCGGTCACCTTCAGGGACGGCAGGGTCGATGTGATGAACTACCGAAACGCGCCGAGCGACGTCTACGACGACGCCGAAGCGCTCCAGCGCTGGGCCGCCCTCGCGGTCGAAGCAGGCCTCCGCGGCGCCGCAAAAAAGAAGCCGCGAAAATAGGGACAGTCCCTATTTACCAAATAGAAAAATAGGGACAGTCCCTAATTTATTGGGGGCGCCGATGCGGGCGCAGGTGCGGCGCGACCGCCTCGCTTTCCTCGATCGAGGGGAGCAGGCGCGGCGCGAAACGGGCGCGGCTCGCCTGCTCATAGGCATAGCCGAGCGCGAGGATGCGGGCATCGTCCCATCTGGCGCCGATGAAGGAGAGGCCGACCGGGAGACCGCGCACGGCGCCCATCGGCACGGTCAGGTGCGGATAGCCGGCGACCGCGGCCAGCGTGCCGGCGGGGCCGCCGCCCGGGCTCTGGTCGCCATGGACCGCATCGATCAGCCAGGCGGCGGGGCGAGTCGGCGCGACCAGCGCGGCGACGTGATTGTCGCTGAGCAGCTTGTCGATCCCTTCCGGCCCGGCCAGCCTCAGCGAGGTCGCGCGCGCGGTGCGATAGGCCTCGTCGAGGCCCGCGCTCGCCTGCGCCTGCTCGAACAAATCCTGGCCGAAGAGCGCCAGCTCGGCGTCGCGATTGGTCCGGTTGAACGCGATCAATTGCTCGAGCGTCCGCGTCCTGACGGCGGCGGGGAGGGTGGCGAGATAGGCGTTCAGATCGTGCTTCAATTCGGCGAGCAGGACGACGATCTCGTTGCGGCCGAGATCGCGGCTGACGGCGAACTCGCGCATCTCGACCAGCTCGGCGCCCTGGGCGCGCAGCACGTCGAGCGCAGCCTCGAAGGGCGCGTCGGTGCCGAATCCGGCCGAAAAACGCATCACCCCGATCCTGACCCCGCGCAGCGCGCGGGGGCTCAAGCCGGCGGCATAATCCACCCGCCGCCGGTCCGCCTCGGCGGTGGCTTCATCGGCGGGATCGCTGCCGGCGATCGCGTTCATCACCAGGGCCGCGTCGCGCACGGTCAGCGTCATCGGCCCCGGCGTGTCCTGGCTGTGGCTGATCGGCACGACATGGGTGCGGCTGACCAGGCCCACGGTCGGCTTGAAGCCGACGATGCCGTTGATCGCGGCGGGGCAGGTGATCGAGCCGTCGGTCTCGGTGCCGATCGCGGCCGGCACCATGCCCGAAGCGACCGCGACCGCGCTGCCCGAGCTCGAGCCGCAGGGATTGCGGTTGAGCGCATAGGGGTTGCGCACCTGGCCGCCGACCGCGCTCCAGCCCGAGATCGAATTGGACGAGCGGATATTGGCCCATTCGCTCAGATTCGTCTTGCCGACGATCACCGCGCCGGCCGCGCGCAGCCGCGCCACCAAAGGGGCGTCGCGATGGGTGACATTGCCGGCCAGCGCGAGGCTGCCGGCGGTCGTCGGCAGCGGCCCTTCGGTCTCGATATTGTCCTTGATCAGGATCGGCATGCCGAACAGGGGCCCGCGCGCGCGCCTGATCCGGTCGAGCGAGCGCGCCTGGCCGAGCGCGGTCGGATCGACCGCGATCACCGCGTTGAGTCGGGGATTGAGCTGCTCGATCATGTGCAGCGCCGCGCGGGTGCGCGCTTCGGCGCTTTGCGGCGGCTGGGCGTGGGCGGCGGAGATGGCGGCGGCTCCTGCGACGATCGGAATCAAGATATTCTTCATGCCCAGCCCCCTTAAAGCGGCGCGAGCAGGGCATCGAGGCCCGAGGGCCCGGTTCCCACCCGTTCGAGCACCGGATAGCGCAGCCCCTCGTGATAATCGAGCGCGACCTCGCGATAGGTGTCGCCCTTCTTGATCAGCAGCCGGATCGGCTCGCGCCCGCTTTTGGCGGCGGTGATCGCGCGGCGGAACAGGTCGTTCGAATATTGCCGGCCATTGACCGCGACGAGCGTCGAGCCGGAGGTCACGCCCTCGTTGAACAAGGGCGAATCCCAGGCGACGCCGCTCACCGCGCCGTTCTCGCCGATCACCACTCCGATCGAATAGGTGAGGTCGAGGATCTTGCGGTCCTTCTCGCGCGACGTGAAATAGGCCGGCGGCGTCTCGGAATAGGTCAGCCGGTAGCCGCTCTGGGCCAGCCAGGCGAGCGGCGCATGGGCCTGGATGTCCTCGACCCGCCCCCGCAAATAGGTCGCCCAGTCGAACGGGACGATCGCGTTCAGGGTACGGACCACGTCGCCGAAAGCGTAGGTCGAGATGCCGAGATCGCCGTCGCGCTGGCCGAAGAAGGCGCGGGCGAAATCGTCGAGCGAGCGCCGCCCGCCCGACATCTGCCTGAGCCTGGCGTCGACCTCGAGCCAGATCAGCATGCCTTCGGAATAATAATCCTCGCCGCGCATCCAGCTCGGCCAGGGCTGCGGCCGCCGCGCCTGGACGATCGGATCGTTGGTGGTGTCGATCAGCGGCCGCCAGGCGCGGCCCGGCAATATGTCGTAATAGGCCGCGGTCCGGGCCAGCTCGGCGCGCACGTCCTCGGCCGGCATCAGCCCCGAGCGCGCGGCAAGGACGAAGCCCCAGAATTGGGTCTGCCCCTCGTAGACCCATAAGAGGCTGTCCTGCATCGGCACATTGTAGGTCGGCGTCCACAAATCGGCCGGGCGGCGATATTTGCCGTTCCAGCTGTGGGTGAATTCGTGCGGCAGCAAATCGCGCCCCGCCGATCCCCCCTCCCAACCCGTAAAATAGTCGCGCGGATGGCTGTTCTCGGACGAGCGCTGGTGCTCGAGCCCGATTCCGCCGAGCCGGTCGGTCAAGGCGACGAGGAATTCATATTCGTCGAAATGGCGGCCGCCGAACAGCCGCAGACTCTGCTCGGCCAGCCGGCGGTGGACCGCGATCTGGTCGGCGGTCGCGACGAGGTCGCCCGCCTCGTCGGCGAACAGGTTGAGGTTGATCCCCTCGGCCAGCCGCTCGCGGCGGTAATGGAGCCCCGCGAACAGCGGCGAATCGACCAGCGTCTCGTAAGCCACGACGCGGTAGGAGATGCGGTTGCCGCGCCGGCTCGCAACGTCGAGCGAGGTCGCCGCGGCCCAGCCGTCGGGCAGGGTCACGCTCGCCTCGATCGGGATGTCCCGGACGAAATAGCCGGCCGGATAGAGCGACATCTTCTCCCATTGCAGGTTGAGCATGTTCGGCGTCATCGTGACGCGGCCCTGATTGGTGTCGGTCGGAGAGAGATGCTGGAATTCGAGCCTGAGCTCGCGCGTCCCCGCCGGCACGTCGACATGGAAGGCGTAGACGTCGCGCGGGTCGCGCCGCCACGCGACCGGCCGGCCGCCGGCGGTGATCCTGAGGCCCGCGAGGCTGTTGATCGGCCCGCGCGGCCCGTGATTGCCGGGCAGCCATTGCGGGTAGAGCAGGGTGATCGGCCCGGCGCCGCGCACCGGCAGCGTCTCGACGACGCGATAGATGCCGCGCCTATTGTCGGTCGCGTCGACTTCGATTCGCAGCGTGCCGGGATAGGCGACGTCCTGCGCCGCGGGGATCGAATTGCCGGCCGGCAGCGGCTGGGGCCGGCTGATCTCGACCTGGGCGATTGCGGGGGCCGCGATCGCGGCGGCGGCGGCGAGCAGGAACAGGCGCATCGATCGGGCTCCGTGCAGGGAGTTCGGGCGCGGCTTCCTTAGGGGTTCAGCCCGCGGATCGTCCAGCCCGCTCGATCGCCGCCAGGATTAGCCGCTCGGCGACCGCGCGGTCGCCCCAGCCATTGAGCTTCGCCCATTTGCCGGGCTCGAGATCCTTATAATGCGAGAAGAAATGCTCGATCTGCTGGGTGACGATCGGCGGCAGGTCGGCAAGGTCGTCGATCTGGCTGTAATAGGGAAAGGTCGAATCGACCGGGACGGTGATCAATTTCTCGTCGCCGCCTTTATCGTCCTCCATCAGCAGCACGCCGACCGGGCGCACCCGGATCACCGCGCCGGAGATGATCGGCGAAGGGGCGATCACCAACGCGTCGAGCGGATCGCCGTCCTCGCCCAGCGTGTGCGGGACGAAGCCGTAATTGGCCGGATAGCGCATCGCGGTATGGAGGATGCGGTCGACGAAGATCGCGCCCGATTTCTTGTCATACTCATATTTGACCGGCTCGCCGCCGAGCGGTACCTCGATGACGACGTTGATCCGGCGGGGCGGATCGTCGCCGACGGGGATGAGATCGAAGTTCATCGCGGCGCCCTACACCGCTCGGCGGTTGCGAGTCACGCGGCGGCATTGCATGAAGCGGCGATGAAGATCGCGATCTGCATCCCGCGCCACGGCGACACGCGAGGCGATTTCACGATCAGCCTGGCGCGGATGATCGCGCACTCGCTGAGCGTCCCGGCGCCCGGCGGCGAGCGGCTCGAGATCGAGATATTTTCGATCTCCTCCTCCGATCTGCCCGAAAGCCGCACCCGCCTGCTCCAGCGCGCGATCCAGTGGCAGGCGCGCTACCTGCTCTGGCTCGACAGCGACCATGTCTTCCCGCCCGACACGCTGCTGCGCCTCTTGAAGCACCAACTGCCGGTGGTCGGCTGCAACCAGCCGCGCCGCAGCGAGCCCACCGGCCCGGTCGCCGTGCGCCGCAACGAAGCGGGCGAGATGGAGCATGTCTGGACGACCGAGGCGCTGGCCAAAGCGGACGCGGTCGAGGAGGTCTGGCATGTCGGCCTCGCGCTCTGCCTGATCGACATGAACGTGCTCCATGAGGTCAAGGCGCATGTCGAGAAGGGCGTCGGCTGGGCGCATTGGGCGCCGTTCGACCGCAAGATCATGCCCGGCACCACCGCGCGGATGGGCGAGGACGTCTCCTTCTTCCGCGAGCTGACCGAGGCGGGCGTCAAGGTCTATGTCGATCATGGCCTGTCCTGGCAGGTCGGCCACATTGCCGAGCGGGTGCTGACCAACGCCGATACGGTCGCGCAAAAGGAAGCGTGGCTGAACCGGCACAGCCCTTCGTCATCCTGACGAAAATTGATCAGGTCGTCATGTCCCCCGGACATGACTGCGGAGTGCGGGGCACTCCGCACCTGTTCAATGGATCCATGACCACCGAGGAGGCAAGTTCTCTCGATCCGTGTTCATGGATCCCGGATCAAGTCCGGGATGACGCTGCAGGAATCCAGAGCAAACCCTTTCTCGCGCGCCCAAAAGTGCTAATGGCCCGCCGATGAGCAAGGGTCCGCAGAAGGTCCGGGGCACCCAGGACATTATCGGCGAAGAAGCCGAGCGCTTCCACCAGGTGGTCGGCGCGTTCGACCGCGTGCGCAGGCTTTACGCCTTCCAGCACGTCGAAGTTCCGGTGTTCGAGGCGACCGAGGTGTTCGCGCGCTCATTGGGCGAGAGCACCGACGTGGTCTCGAAGGAGATGTACACGTTCGAGGACCGGGGCGGGGATTCGCTTACCCTGCGGCCCGAATTCACCGCCGGCATCTGCCGCGCCTTCATCACCGACGGCTGGCAGCAATATGTGCCGCTCAAGATCGCCACCTGGGGCGCCGCCTTCCGCTACGAGCGTCCGCAAAAGGGCCGCTTCCGCCAGTTTCACCAATTGGACGCCGAGATCATCGGCGCTGCCGAGCCCGCCGCCGACGTCGAGCTGATCGCGATGGCGGCTCAATTGCTCGACGAGCTCGGCATCGCCGGCCGGGTCGAGTTGAGACTCAACACTTTGGGCGATCCCGCCACCCGAGAGGTCTGGCGGGCCGCCTTGCTCGACCATTTCGCGGCGCGCGAGGCCGATCTTTCCGAGGAAAGCCGCGAACGGCTCGAGAAGAATCCGCTCCGGATCCTCGATTCCAAGCAGCACCAGGATTTCCCCGTGGTCGATTCGGCGCCGGTGATCGACGATTTCCTAACGCCCGAGGCGGCGGATTTCTTCGCCCGGGTAACTGCGGGGCTCGACAAGGTCGGAATCGCCTGGACCCGCGACGCGCGCCTCGTCCGCGGCCTCGATTATTACCGCCACACCACCTTCGAGTTCGTCACGGAGGATCTGGGCGCGCAAAGCCAGGTGATCGGCGGCGGCCGCTATGACGGGCTGATCGAGAATTTGGGCGGGCCTTCGACTCCCGCGGTCGGCTGGGCCTGCGGCATCGAGCGGCTCGCAATGCTGCTCGATCCACCCGCTCCGGCAGGGATCGACGCGGCGCTGGTGCCGATGGGCGAGGCCGCCGAGTTCGAGGCGCTGCGCCTGATCGCGGAGCTGCGCCGCGCCGGCCTGGTCTGCGACATGGCCTTCCGCGGCAATCTCAAGCGCCGGATGCAGAAGGCCGGCGCCAGCGGGGCGCGCTACGCCGTCATCCTTGGTGAGGACGAGCTAGCGCGCGGCGAAGCGGCTGTGAAAGACTTAAAGTCCGGAGAGCAGCAATCCGTCGCTCTCGATAAGCTTGTTGATGTCATGTGGGCGCAGGCCATGGGTGATGAGTTTCCTGGAGCTGAGAGCTCGACGGCCGATGGCATTTCAATCGAAGGGCCCTTCCGGAAGTGACCCGCTTCTCGGCCGAACGGATTGCCGCCATCGAGGCGCGCAAGGAGGAATTGCAGCAGGCGATGTCGGCGCCCGATCTCGCGCCCGAGACCTTCGTCCAGCTTTCCAAGGATTATGCCGAAATCCTCCCCGTCGCCGAGGCGGCGCGCGAATTGCGCCGGCTGCGCGCCGAGATCGAGGTGCTCGACGAGATGCTCGCCGACCCGAGCCCCGACATCCGCGCAATGGCGCAGGACGAGCTGGCCAGCCTCGAGGCCGCGCTGCCGCAGGCCGAGCGTGGCCTCGCGCTCAAGCTCCTGCCGCGCGACGCCGCCGACGAGCGCGCCGCGATGCTCGAAATCCGTGCCGGCACCGGCGGCGACGAGGCGGCTTTGTTCGCCGGCGACCTCTTGCGCATGTACCAGCGCTACGCCGAGAGCCGCGGCTGGCGGTTCGAATTGATCTCGGCGAGCCAGTCGGAGGTCGGCGGTTACAAAGAGGTGATCGCCTCCGTGTCCGGCTCGGGCGTGTTCGCCCGGCTGAAGTTCGAGAGCGGCGTCCACCGCGTCCAGCGCGTGCCGGTGACCGAGAGCGGCGGCCGCATCCACACCTCGGCGGCGACCGTGGCGGTGCTGCCCGAGGCCGAGGAGGTCGACGTCCAGATCAACGACGCGGACCTCAGGATCGACGTCTACCGCTCGTCCGGCCCCGGCGGCCAATCGGTCAACACCACCGACAGCGCGGTCCGCATCACCCATTTGCCGACCGGCCTTGTCGTCATCCAGCAGGACGAGAAATCGCAGCACAAGAACAAAGCCAAGGCGCTCAAGGTCTTGCGCACCCGCCTCTACGAGCTCGAGCGCGAGCGGCTCGCCTCCGAGCGCGCCGGCGCGCGCAAGTCGATGGTCGGCTCGGGCGACCGCTCCGAGCGGATCCGCACCTACAATTTCCCGCAAGGGCGCGTCACCGACCACCGCATCAATTTGACCCTCCACCGCTTGCCCGAAATCCTCGAGGGCCAGTTGGACGAGTTGATCGGCGCGCTGACCTCCGAGGACGAGGCCGAGCGCCTGGCGAGCCTCGATGAAAGTGCGTGAGGCGATCACGGCGGCGGCGGCCCGTCTCGCCGCGGTCAGCGACACGCCGCGCCTCGATGCCGAACTGTTGATGGCGCACGCATTGGGCGTCGCGCGCGAGACCATGATTCTCGATCGTCCGGAGGAGGAGGCACCCGTGCTGTTCGACGCCTTGATCGAGCGCCGCCTCGTCAGCGAGCCCGTCGCCTACATCGTCGGCCGCCGCGCCTTCTGGACGATCGCGGTCGCGGTCGGCCCGGGCGCGCTCGTGCCCCGGCCCGACAGCGAGACCTTGATCGAAGCCGCGCTCGCGCATTTCGGCGCCGCCGGGCCGGCGCGCATCCTCGATCTCGGCACCGGGCCGGGCAGCCTGCTGCTCGCCGCGCTCGACCAATGGCCCAGGGCGACCGGCCTCGGCGTGGACGCCTCGGCCGCGGCGCTCGCTTATGCCCGGCGCAACGCGAACGGGCGCTGCGAATTCCGCCTGGGAAGCTGGGCCGAGGGGATTGACGAGCGATTCGACCTTGTCCTGTGCAACCCGCCTTATGTCGAGGCGGAGGCGGAGCTGCCGCGCGACGTCGCCGGCTACGAGCCGCCCGAGGCGTTGTTCGCCGGCGCCGACGGCCTCGACGCCTATCGCGCGCTCGCGCCGCAGCTGGCGCGGCTGCTCGCGCCGGGCGGGATCGTCTGCCTCGAAATCGGCCAGGGCCAGGAGGAAAAGGTGGGCGCGCTGATGGCGGCCGAAGGATTCACGATCGCGTCGCGAAGCGATCTTAACGGGATCGTACGATGCCTTATTCTAAGGGCGGATGCAGAGTAATTCTTTTTCCTTGGATTTCCGTGCCGGGCTGGCTACATAGGGGGCAGGGACGGGGCCGACCACAGCAGAGGATGCGTGAGGCCTGACGTCGCCGACCCCCGATGGCTTGGTCGCTTGCGAGAGGCGGTTTCGGAGTGGTGGCTGGTGCCGACGTGCGGCGCTTCGCCTCCCGGGTCGTGCAGGAAAATAAGGTCGGGAAGGGGCCCGGCCGATTAGAGGGCAGAGTAGAACCACCCTTGGTAAGGAACATCGTTTGATCAACAATCGTCAGGGCGGCCGCAGGCGCGGCCGTGGCGGCGGCGGGCCGCCGCGCAGCAACAATCCGGGTCCGGGCAACCGCCAGGACAATCGGCAGCGCGGCAACGCCGCCCAGCTGCTCGAAAAGTATAAGGGCCTCGCGCGCGACGCCCAGATGCAGGGCGACCGCGTCCTCACCGAGAATTATTTGCAGTTCGCGGATCATTATTTCCGCGTGCTCAACGAAAGCCGCGCCCGCTTCGAGGAGCAACGGCCTCGCCAGCGCGACGATTATGACGACGAGGACGGCGGCGACGAGCAGGACGGCGCCCGCGAGGCGAACGACCGTTATGCGAACGATCGCGACGACGAGGGCGACGTGCGCGAGGCCGAGCCCCGCTACGAGCCCGAGCCGCGCCGCGACCGCGAGCCCCGCCCGGAGCGCGCCGAACGGCCCGAGCGCGCCGAGCGTCCCGAGCGCAACGGCGAATATCGCGCCAATCGCCGCCCGCCGGCCCGCGCCGCGCGCGACGAGGAGATGGACGAGGAGCGGATCGCGCTCGACGTGCTGCCGCCCGCCATCTCGCCGGCCGCTTCGGCAGGCGATGCGGACGAGGCGCCCGCACCGCGCCCGCGCCGCGCCCGCCGCCCGCGCAACACCGACGAGGATATCGCGCCCGCGGCCTAGCCCCAAGGCGTCATCCCGGACTTTGATCCGGGATCGATGAACACGGAGTGGCGGCAACCCGCGCAAGCGGTGTTCATGGATGCTGACTTTCGTCAGCATGACGAGGTTTGGCCGCGTAACCGCGTGCTTTGTTCATTGACCTGACAGCAACGCTGTACGACGCTCGCTCCCAGCTCAAATGGGAGGCGTCGTCATGCGTGCCGCGATTTTGTTGTCCGCTCTGCTCGCCAGCTCGGCGCTCGCCCAGAACACGATCCCGCCGCCCTCGCAAAACGCGCAGGGCGACGTTGCCGTCACCATCTACAATGGCGACATCGCTCTGGTGCAGGACATCCGCCAGCTCAACGTCCCCGCCGGCCGATCGCGCCAGGAATTCCCCGACGTTTCCGCCCAGATCCGCCCCGAGACGGTGACCCTGTCCGGGGTCGGCATCGGCATCGTCGAGCAGAATTTCGACTTCGACCTGCTCTCGCCCCAGGCGCTGATGGAAAAAGCGGTCGGCGAGACGATCACCCTGGTGCGGACCAATCCGGCCACCGGCGCCGAAGTGCGCGAGCGGGCGCGGGTGCTCGCCGCCAATGGCGGCGTCGTCCTCCAGATCGGCGAGCGGATCGAGGTGCTGCGCGACGACGGCCTGCCGGTCCGCGTGATCTTCGACCGGGTCCCTGAGAATCTGCGCGCGAGGCCGACCTTGTCGGTCACCGTCCAGAGCGAGGGCGCGGGGCGCCGGCCGGTGACGCTCACCTATTTGAGCGCGGGGCTGGGCTGGTCGGCCGATTATGTCGCCTTGTTCGACGAAACCGCCGGGCGGATGGACGTCCAGGGCTGGATCACGCTGACCAACAATAGCGGCACGCCCTACGTCAACGCCAACACCCTGCTGGTCGCCGGCGCGGTTGGCCAGGGCAATGGCGGCTACAGCCCGCAGCGCCGCCCGGGGCCGATCCGCCAGCCCGGCACCGAGACCTCGGCGCGCGAGCGGCTCGGCGATTTCTACCTCTATCCGCTGCCCGAGCGGACGACGATCGCCAACCGCCAGACCAAGCAGGTCAGCTTCCTCGACGTCCACGCCACGCCGGCCGCGCGCGCCTACGAATATCGCAACGCCTGGCTCGGCACGAGCGAGCAGCCGGTCAGCGCCAACACCGTGCTGCGCTTCTCGAGCGCACGCGACCAGGGGCTGGGCGACGCGCTTCCCGCCGGCACGGTCCGGGTCTACCAGCGCGACGCGCGCGGCAACCCTCAATTCGTCGGCGAAAGCGCGATCGGCCACACGCCGATGGGCTCGGAGCTCGGTCTCACCACCGGCCAGGCGTTCGACGTCAAGGTCCGCGCCGTCGTCGAGCGGCGCGAGCGGATCAATGCCGAGCGCTGGCGCACGGTGATGCGCTATACCCTGACCAACGCCCGCCCGCAGCCGGTGACCGTCGATCTGATGCAGGGCGGCCTGTGGGGCGACACGAGGATCGCGGAGGAGAGCATGCCGAGCGAGCGCCGCTCGGCCGACGAGGCGCTGTGGCGCGTCCCCGTTCCCGCGAACGGCGAGGCGGTCGTCACCGCGACCTTCGACACGCGCTTCTAAGGGGTCCGATGCGCCGACTGCGCGCCATGATTCCGGGGCTTGTCGTCGCGCTGGCCGCGGCGCCTGCGGCGGCGCAGACGATCGTCACCTCGCCCAATCCCGATCATGTCGAAGTAACCATCTACCGTGCGCCGCATCGCGACGCGGACACGCCGATCAACCTGGAATGGCTCGACGGCTACGCCCTGATCAGCGAGACTCGGCGGGTGACGATCCCGGCCGGCGAAAGCGACATCCGCTTCGAGGGCGTCGCCGGCGGCATCATCCCGCAAAGCGCGATCGTCACCGGCTTTCCCGAAGGGATCGTCGAGCGCAACCGCGACGCCTATCTGCTCTCGCCCGACACCTTGCTCGACCGTTCGCTCGGCCGCCGCGTCCATCTGCGCCGCACCTCGCGCGCAACCGGCGCGGTGGCCGAGCAGGACGCGATCATCCGCAGCGGCGCCGGCGGCGCGGTCGTGCTGCAGACGCAGGCCGGGTTCGAGGCGCTGCGCTGCACTGGTCAGGCCGAGACCCTGGTCTACGACCAGGTTCCGCCCGGCCTCTCCGCCCGCCCGACCCTGTCGGCCCGCGCCCGCTCGAGCCGCGCGGTCAGCGCGACCGTCACCCTGTCCTATCTCGCCAACGGCTTCGACTGGCAGGCCAATTACATCGCCAATCTGTCGCCCGACGGCAGCCGGGTCGAGCTGTTCGCCTGGCTGACGCTGGCGAGCACCGACGAGACCAGCTTCCGCAACGCCGACGCGCAGGCGGTGGCCGGGCGCCTCAACCGCGCCCAGGCCGACCGCGAGGAGGAGGATGACGACGACGAATATTACCGCCCGCTGACGCTCAATTGCTGGCCGCAGGGCACGACCGGCTTTCCCACGCGCGCCCTCAATTCGGCCGAGGTCCGGCTCCAGGGCACCATCCACACCGAGGATTTCATCAACAACCTGCCGCAGGTCATGGACGATGAGAGCAACATCATCGTCACCGCGTCGCGCGCGCGCCAGGAGAATCTCGGCGACGTCAAGCTCTACCGTATCCCCGAGCCGGTCACCGTCGCCGCCAACAGCCAGAAGCAGGTCGCCTTCCTCGACCAGCCCGAAGTCCGCGCCCAGCTCGTCTACCGCGACCGGATCGAGACCAGCTCCGACGGCGCGGAATATACACCCACGCGTATGCTGGTGACCCGCAATCGTACCGAAGAGGGGCTCGGCATCCCGCTCCCGGCCGGCATCGTCCAGCTCTTCGTGGCCGCCGACGACGGCCGGCCGCTGCTGCTCGGCGAGGCAATGATCCGCGACCTCGCGGTCGGCGAGGATGTCGAGATCGAGATCGGCGAGGCGGTCGGCGTCACCGCCGAGGTCGTGGAGACCGAGTCCCGCCGCCATCACGAGGATCACCGCCTCACCGTTACCAACGACCATGCGGTCCCGATCCGCTACGAGGCCGAGTTCGTGGTCGACGAGAACGAGCGCTTCCGGCCGCGCGAGCCGCTGCCGAGCCGCCACGGCCGGCCGCTCTGGGCGGTGACGGTTCCGGCCAACGGCACCGCCACCATCGAATATCGCCTCACCCAAACCGATTGACGATGCGCGCCTGCCCCCTCCTGTTGGTGCTGCTCGCTTTGGCCGGCGGGCCGGCGCGCGCCCAGACAGTCGTCACCTCGCCGGGCCCGGACCATGTCGCGGTCACGCTCTATCGCGAGCCCAACCGGCCGCCCGAGCGGCAGCCGGACCTCGGCTGGCTGAACGGCTATGCCTTGATCAGCGAGACCCGCCGGGTCACGCTTCCGGCCGGCGAGAGCGAGCTGCGGTTCGAGGGCGTCGCCGGCGGCATGGTCCCGCAGAGCGCGATCGTCACCGGCTTTCCCGAAGGCATGATCGAGCGCAACCGCGACGCCTATCTGCTCTCGCCCGCGACCTTGCTCGATCGTTCGCTCGGCCGCCGCGTCACGATCCGCCGCACCTCGGCCGCGACCGGCGCCGTCACCGAGACCGAAGCGGTGATCCGCACCGGCGCCGAGGGCGCCGTCGTGCTGCAGACCAGCGCGGGCTTCGAAGCGCTGCGCTGCACCGGCCTGCCCGAGACCCTGGTCTATGGCGAGGTTCCGGCCGGCCTTTCCGCGCGGCCGACGCTCTCGGTGCGGGTGCGCGCGCGCCAGCCGATTACCGCGACCGTGACCCTCTCCTATCTCGCCTCGGGCTTCGACTGGCAGGCCAATTACATCGCCACGCTCGCGCCGGACGGCGGCCATGTCGAGCTGTTCGCCTGGCTGACCTTGGCGAGCATGGACGAGACCAGCTTTGTCGACGCCGACACCCAGGCGGTGGCCGGACGGCTCAACCGCGAACAGGTCCAGGTCCAGCCGCGCGAGGGCGGACCGCTCGAGCTCCATTGCTGGCCGCAATCCTCGACCAGCGACATTCCGCTGCAAGAGCTGCAGCGAAGGGCTGCCCGGCAGGAATATGGCGGCGATGGGATCGCCATCACCGGCTCGCGCATTCCGCGGCCGAACCTCGAATCGGCCGCGCCGATCACGGTGATCAATGCGGTGCAGGAGGAATTGGGCGACCTCAAGCTCTACCGCATTCCCGAGCCGGTGACGGTCGCCGCGCACAGCCAGAAGCAGGTCGCATTGCTGACCCGGCCGGACGTCCAGGTGCGGCTCGTCTACCGCCAGCGCTTCGCGGTGATGAACGGGGTCACCTTCCCGCAGGAAGCGCCGTGGCGGGTGCTGGTGAGCCGCAATCGCACCGCCGAGGGCCTCGGCCTGCCGCTGCCGTCCGGCCGGCTGGTGCTGTTCGGCGGCGATCCGGCGCGGCCGATCCTGCTCGGCGAGGGGTCGGTCGACGACCGCGCGGTCGGCGAGGATGTCGAGGTCGAGCTCGGCCCCTCGCCCGGGGTCACGACCCGGTTCCGGCTGCTCGGCTATCCGGGCGGGCGCGGCGAATTCGAGCTTGTCGTCAGCAACGATGGCGGCCAGCCGGTGACGTTCGAGGGCACGCTCTATTTCAACCAGGTCCGCGCCGATGCGCGCCTCGGCCGCCGCGACGGCTCGCCGCTGTGGGTGACGCGCGTCCCGGCGAACGGCCGCTCGGTGCTGCGCTTCCGCGCCGAGCTGCCCGCCAATGCTAGGCCGGCAATACCGGCCGCGGCTGGTGATCCTTATCCAGCGCGACGAAGGTGAACAGGCCCTCGGTGACCTTGACCTTGCTGGTGCCGCGGTCGCGGCTGGCGATGACGTCGATCCGGATCGCGATCGAGGTCCGCCCGATCCGCTCGACCCGCGCGTAGACCGAAACAAGGTCCCGGAGCAGGATCGGCGCGATGAATTCCATCGCCTCGATCGCCACCGTGGCGACCGGCCCCTGCGCTTCGCGCGAGGCGACGATGCCGGCGGCGATGTCCATTTGGCTGAGCACCCAGCCGCCGAAGATGTGGCCGTTGGCGTTGATGTCGCCCGGCCCCGGCACGACCCTCAGGATCGGTTCGCCGCGCGGCTCATTCTTCGTCGTCATGCAATTCTCCGCGATTGGCTTCGTCGTCGTGGCCGGAGCGGCTGGAGAGGAAGACCAGCCCCATCAGCCCGGTCCCGACCAGCACCGTCAGGCCGACCCCGGCGGCGGTCGCGATCACCATGTGGATCGGCACCGGGTCGCCGAAGCTCTTGAGGTAGATCAGCGAGAGCAGGACGCAAACGATCGCGACCAGCGCCATCCACTTCATCGTCCGCCGGTAGCGCGCCCAGGCGAGCGCGGCGCGCTCGTAATGGGCGGCGCGCTCGAGCTCGCGACGCTCGGGAAGGGGGTCATGCCTGGGCATGGCTTCCATTTGGCCCCGGGGCATGGGATCATCAAGGTGCGAGTCGCGTTGAGCCCGAAGGGAGAGGCGACATGACCATCTCGGCCATCCTCCAGTCCAAGGGGAGCGAAGTCCTGACCGTCGATTGCGACACGAAGGTGCGCGACGCGGTCGCCCTGCTCGCGGAGCGCAAGATCGGCGCCCTGCCCGTGGTCCGCGACGGCGCGGTGGCCGGGATCATGTCGGAGCGCGACGTCATCTATTGCCTGAGGAGCGACGGCGCCGGGATCCTCGACTGGACCGTCGAGCGGATCATGACCGCGCCGGCGATCACGGTGACCTCCGCGACCGAGATCATGAGCGCTTTGTCGCTGATGACCCGCCGCCGCATCCGCCATCTGCCGGTGGTCGACGGCGACAGCCTGATCGGGCTGGTCTCGATCGGCGACCTGGTCAAGTTCAGGATGGACAAGATCGAGGCGGAAGCGGCCGCGATGCTGACCTACATCCAGAGCGTGTAATTTGGGACAGTCCCTAATTAAGCGACGTATAATTAGGGACAGTCCCTAATTAGGCGGGGCGGCTTTGGGGGGCGGATCAGGCCGCGCACCTCGTCGACGATCGGCCGGGCGAAGGCGAACAGCAGGCCCGCATAAGCGGCGATCCCGACCGCGACCAGAATTGCGAGGCGCGCGCCGCCGCCGAGCTGCGGCAGCAGCCCATCGGCGGCCTCGACCACGCCCGCCATCGCCGCCGACGCGGCCAGGCCCGGCGCGACCGCCAGGAACAGGCTGCGCCGGCTGATGCCGATCACCGGGAGCGACATCTCGACGGTCGCCGTCAGCAGCACCGCCATGCCGCCGAGCCAGGCCCAGGCGAGCCCCTCAATTCCCCACCGGATCCCGAACAGGAAGGCGGCCGGCAGCAGCAGCGCGCCAACGAGGCCGGTCCGCACCGCCATCCCCGGCCGCCCGAGCGCGTTCGAGGCGGGCGCGAACAGGATCTGCAGCGTCATCATCGGCATCGCCATGGCGAGGATCGGCACCAGCGAAGCGGTCTGCGTCCATTTCCAGCCGAGGAAGGTCTCGACCAGCGGGCCGGCGGTCACCATCAGCCCGAAATAGAAGGGCAAAGCGACCAGCATGATCAGCCGCACCGATTTGAGAAACGCCGACTGGATCATGTCGGGCCGCGCCTGGATGCGCGAATAAGCGGCGAACGCAACCTCGTTGAGCGGCGGCACGAACTTGGCGGCGAGCATCTGGGTGAGGAACAAAGCGGTCGTGTAGATGCCGAGCTGGTGGGGATCGAGCGTGCGTCCGCCGATGAACACATCGGCTTGGCTCTGGACGAACCAGCAGAACTGGACGCCGACCATGGCGAGACCGTAGCGCAGCATCGTGCCGGCGCCGGCGAAGGCGAAGCGCGGCCGGATCTCCCACAGCCGCGCCGCGGCGAAATAGCCGGCCGCCCGCGCGTACCAGAGCATGGCCGGCGCCGCGACCAGGGTCCAGACGCCCGCCCCGGCGAGCGCGCAGCCCAAAGCGGTCATCGCGCTCAGCACCGCGGCGATCAGGTCGATCCGCGACTGGCGCTTGAAGTCGAGCCGGCGGGCGAGGAGAGCGTGGCCGAGCGCGATGAACGGGTTGACGATGTAGAGCAGGGCCTGGACGCGCAGCAGATCGGCGACCATCGGCTGATGGAAATAGTCGGCCGCGAGCGGCGCCATGGCGAATTGCAGCGCACCCAGCGCGCCGTTCATCACGATCAGCATGGCGAAGGCCTGGCCGATCTTGTGGCGGTCGGTGCGCTCGTCGCGGACCAGCGAGCTGGCGAAGCCCCAGCCCTTGAACAAATCGAGGAAGGTGAGGACGACGCCGGTCATCGCCACCAGCCCGTAATCGGCGGGATTGAGCAGGCGGATGACGAGGAAGGTCGAGGTCCAGGCGATCAGCTGGCCGAGCAGTTGGCTGCCCGAGCGCCAGATCACGCCCGTCTTCACCTGCTCGGCGAACCCGCTGGTTTCGCGCAGGCCGGCGGGTTCCTCCCCGGCGCTGCCGGGGGAAGGTTGGAGATGGGCGTCCATTGGGCCTTGCGATAGCGCAAAGGGGTTAAGCGCGCGTTGAGGATCGTCTCTGCGGACGGCGCCCGAAGCCGCGGCGGACTTTTCGAAAAAGGCGGGTTGACCTGTGGGGAAGTCGTACATATATGGCCTCTCACGGACGGGGCAGGGCGACTTGCCTAGCCTCGTTTGCGTCTCTCTTAACCGATCACCGGTATCCCGGATAAAAACGGGGAGGGAAACGCGTCGGCTCTTTGACATTGTCGGTTTAGATGAAGGGACATGTGGGCGGCGGCTCCGGTCACCGGCGGCTTCAAGGCGCTGGAGGATCGGTTAAAGCCAAGCCGTTCCATGGGTCAATCGTACGAAGCTTGCTTCGGCGGTCGGCCCTAAATGTCTCGTTACATATCCACAGTATATGTGAAGTGCAGGAACGGCTCCTTGAAAGCCGGCCCTATCGCTCCGGGTTTTCCCTCGGGGCACTGGGTCGGTCATAAACTTGAGAGTTTGATTCTGGCTCAGAACGAACGCTGGCGGCATGCCTAACACATGCAAGTCGAACGGGCCCTTCGGGGCTAGTGGCGCACGGGTGCGTAACGCGTGGGAATCTGCCCTTAGGTTCGGAATAACTCAGGGAAACTTGAGCTAATACCGTATAATGACTTCGGTCCAAAGATTTATCGCCTAGGGATGAGCCCGCGTAGGATTAGCTTGTTGGTGAGGTAAAGGCTCACCAAGGCGACGATCCTTAGCTGGTCTGAGAGGATGATCAGCCACACTGGGACTGAGACACGGCCCAGACTCCTACGGGAGGCAGCAGTGGGGAATATTGGACAATGG
>JAXDPI010000011.1:0-36319 GCA_034668465.1 Sphingomonadales bacterium | reverse complement strand
AACCAGAGAAAGAGCATGGCAGACATACCCAATGTGAACCCCGACAGCCGCGCCGCGACGGTGATGGACGCGCCCGACCGCATGGTGAAGGTGCGCGACCTGTTCGGGATCGACAGCGACATGGAGGTGCCGGCCTTCTCGGAAGCGGACGAGCGCGTGCCCGATCTCGATCCGGCCTATGTCTTCGAACCGGACACCACGCTGGCGATCGCGGCCGGCTTCGCCAAGAACCGCCGGGTGATGGTCCAGGGCTATCACGGCACCGGCAAGTCGACTCATATCGAGCAGGTCGCGGCGCGCCTCAACTGGCCGACCATCCGCATCAATCTCGACGCCCATATCAGCCGCATCGATCTGGTCGGCCGCGACGCGATCGTGCTCCGGGAGGGCCAGCAGGTCACCGAATTTCGCGAAGGGCTGCTGCCCTGGGCGCTGCAGACGCCCACCGCTCTGGTGTTCGACGAATATGATGCCGGCCGGCCGGACGTGATGTTCGTCATCCAGCGCGTCCTCGAAACCGAGGGCAAATTGACCCTGCTCGACCAGAACCGGGTGATCCGCCCGCACCCCTATTTCCGGCTGTTCGCGACCACGAACACGGTCGGCCTCGGCGACACGACCGGCCTCTATCACGGCACCCAGCAGATCAACCAGGGCCAGATGGACCGCTGGAACATCGTCGTTACGCTCAATTACCTGCCGGCCGAGACCGAGGCGCGCATCGTCCTCGCCAAATCGGGCGAATATGACCACGAAGGCGGCCGCGCCGAGGTCGAGAAGATGATCAAGGTCGCCGAATTGTCGCGCCAGGGCTTCGTCAACGGCGACATCTCGACGGTGATGAGCCCGCGCACGGTGATCAGCTGGGCGCAGAACGCCCTGATCTTCGGCGACGTCGGCTTCGCCTTCCGGCTGACCTTCCTCAACAAATGCGACGAGACGGAGCGGGCCACGGTGGCGGAATATTACCAGCGCGTGTTCGGCAAGGATTTGCCGGAGAGCGTGGTCGGGGCGGTGTGAGCGGCCGCCGTCCTCTAGCCCCTCCCCTCGATGGGGAGGGGTTGGGGTGGGGTGGAGTCTCCGGAAAGGCCCGGCCCTTCATTGACGTTCACCCCCACCCGACCCTCCCCCATCGAGGGGGAGGGCGTTACGCCGGGGCTCTCTAGATGCCCGAAGACAACCCGCTCGAATCCTTCCGCCTGGCGCTGGCCGGGGCGACGCGGGCGATTGCGCGGGATGCCGAGGTGGAATTGGGCTTCACCAGCGACGTGCCGCAGGTTTCGGGCAAGAGCGTCAAGGCGCCGATGCCGGGGCGCTCGCTCGGCGCCAGGGAGGCGGCCGAGGCGCGCGGCTTCGCCGACGCCGCGGCGCTCAGGCTCAGGCACCACAATGTCCGGCTCCACCAGCGCCACGCGCCTGCCGACGAGGTCGCCCGGGCGGTGTTCGACGCGGCCGAGCAGGCGCGGGTCGAGGCCTTGGGCGCGCGCGGCATGGACGGGGTGCGCCTCAATCTCACCCAGCTCGCCGAGATGCGCCTCAGGACCGATCCGCTGGTCAGGGCGCGCAGCCGCGAGGAGGTGCCTTTGGGCTCGGCGATCGGGCTGATCGTGCGCGAGCGGCTGACCGGCGAGGCGCCGCCTTTGGCCGCGCGCGCCGGCCTCGCTTTGGTCGCGGACTGGATCGAGGAGAAAGCGGGCTCGGACCTCGACGCTTTGGGCCTCGCGATCGACGACCAGGCCGCCTTCGCCGCGCTCGCCACCAAGCTGCTGCGCGACCTCGAGCTGGTCGAGGGCGACGCCGATGCCGACCTGGACCCGGACGCCGGCGAGCAAGGCGAGGGCGAGGACGAAGCGGACGGCGGCGACGACGAGGAGAGCGACCAGGAGGATGAAGGCGGCGGCCGCGGCGACGCCGAGATTCGCGGCGAGCAGGACCAGAGCGGCGAGGATTCGAGCGAGGCCGACTGGACCGAGGAGGAGATGGGCGATTCCTCCGACCAGCTCGGCGAGGACGGCGAGGAGGGGATCATGCCGGTGCGGCCCAACCGGCCGTTCTCGGACCTGCCGCCGCGCTTCGACTATCGCGTCTTCACCACAAGCTACGACGAGGAGGTCGAGGCGACCGCACTCTGCGACGAGGAGGAATTGGGGCGGCTCAGGTCCTATCTCGACCAGCAGCTCACCCACCTCCAGAGCGCGGTCACCAAGCTCGCCAACCGGCTGCAGCGCCGGCTGATGGCGCAGCAGTCGCGCAGCTGGGAGTTCGACCAGGAGGAGGGGCTGCTCGACGCCGCGCGGCTCGCCCGGGTGGTCGTCAACCCGGCCCATTCCCTCTCCTACAAGGTCGAGCGCGACACCGAGTTCCGCGACACGATCGTCACCCTCTTGATCGACAATTCGGGCTCGATGCGCGGCCGGCCGATCTCGATCGCCGCGATCAGCGCCGACATATTGGCGCGCACGCTCGAGCGCTGCGGCGTCAAGGTCGAGATACTGGGCTTCACCACGCGGGCCTGGAAGGGCGGCCAGGCCCGCGAGAAATGGCTCGCCGACGCCCGGCCGCCCAATCCCGGGCGGCTCAACGACCTCAGGCACATCGTCTACAAGCAGGCCGACGAGCCTTGGCGGCGCGCGCGCAAGAGCCTCGGCCTGATGATGCGCGAGGGGCTGTTGAAGGAGAATATCGACGGCGAGGCGTTGCTCTGGGCGCACGGCCGGCTGATCGGCCGGGTCGAGGAGCGCAAGATATTGATGGTCATCTCGGACGGCGCGCCGGTCGACGATTCGACGCTGTCGGTCAATTCGGGGACCTATCTCGAGCGCCATCTGCGCCAGGTGATCGGCTGGATCGAGGCGCGCTCGCCGGTCGAGCTGATCGCGATCGGCATCGGCCACGACGTGACCCGCTATTACAGCCGCGCGGTGACGATCATGGACGCCGAGCAGCTCGGCGGCACGATGGTCGAGCAGCTCGCCAGCCTGTTCGACAAGAACTGAGGAATGGGGACAGTCCCCAAACGGGGACAGTCCCCAGCGACAGGACCAGACAAAGGGCCGGCCGCCGTGATCCGGCGACCGGCCCTCGTTCCCTCGCAACGCTACAGGAGGGAAAACTGGGTGAAGCTGCTAGCGACGGCAGTCGTTGCGGCTGACCTCGCGGCCGACCAGCGCGCCGGCGCCCGCGCCGATGATCGCGCCGACGGTGCGGTCGCCGCGGCCGGCGACTTCGCGGCCGAGCAGCCCGCCGGCGATCGCGCCGAGGATGGTCCCGGCCGAGCCGTTCGAGCAGCGCTGGCCGTAATGGTTGCCGTAGCGCTGATTGTAGTAGCGCTGATTGTTGTAGCGCCGGTTGTCGTAGCGGCGGTCGTAGCGCTGGCCCTGCTGGTAATAGCCGTTGTCATAGCGGCTCGAATAGCCGTAGCGGCTCTGAGCCGAGGCGGCGGCCGGCAAAGCCGTCAGCGCCGTGGCGGCGAGAGCGGTGGAAATGGCGATCTTGCGAAACATGATGCGAACTCCTTTGTCTGTTCGGCCGGCCGCCGGAAAAAGAGGCGATCCGGCCCTCGACATGGGCCCCTTCTGCGCCGATTCGCTTGAGCCCGCGCTGAATGCGTCCGTCAGGACCCGTTCATGATTCAGGGGGGTTTTCCTGAACAGATTTGGCGATCCTGGCCGCGCCGCGCCGCCTTTCTGCTACTCGCCTGGTGCACGCTGGCGACGATCATCCGGCCGCAGCCGGAGCCGCCGCCGGCCGGTCCGGAAGAAGCGGCGCTGAGATTCGACGCGGTCGCGCTCGACCAGAGCGATCCCGCCCGCCGCCGGCTCGGCGCCCTCATCTTCCTCGAGGGCTGGCGGATCAGCAGCGACAGCCCGCGCTTCGGCGGCATTTCGGCGCTGCACGTCGAGCGCGGCGAGGCGATCGCGCTCAGCGACGCCGGCACCCTCTTCCGCTTCGCGCTGCCGCGCGCGGCCGGCGCCGGCCGGGTATTGCTGGTCCCGCTGCCGGACGGCCCCGGCCCGGCGACCCGCAAGTCGAACCGCGACAGCGAATCGATGTGGCTCGAGGGGCCGTGGCTGTGGGTCGGCTTCGAGAAGCACAACATGGTCTGGCGCTACCGCCGCGCGGACCTGCGCCCGATGGCGGCGGCGCGGCCCGAGCCGATGCGGCGCTGGAGCGCCAATGCCGGCCCCGAGGCGATGGCGCGGCTCGCCGACGGCCGCTTCCTGCTGCTCGGCGAGGGGCTCAACGACGGCCGCGGCGAGAGCGATGCCGTGCTGTTCGACGGCGATCCGGCCGAGCCGGCCACGCCCGCTTCGTCGCTGCGCTTCCGGCGGGTGCCGGGCTATCGGGTGACCGACGCCGCCTTGCTGCCGGACGGGCGCCTGCTGATCCTCAGCCGGCGCTTCGCCTGGTTCGAAGGCCTGTCGGCGGTGCTGAGCGTCGCCGATGTGCGCGGCCTCACCGGCGGCGCGACGATCGAGGGGCGGGAGATCGCCCGGCTCCAGCCGCCGCTGACGCTCGACAATATGGAGGGGCTGAGCGTGACGGTGGAAAACGGCCGGACGATTGTCTGGCTCGCTTCCGACGACAATTTCTTCCCGCTGCAGCGGACGCTGCTGTTGAAGTTCGCGCTGGTGGAGTGAGCGTCAGGCGGCGGAATGGGGACAGTTACTTTTCCGCACCTTGGTGCGTGACCCGATTAGGGCCTTGGGAAAAGTAACTGTCCCCTTGCGGCTTACGCCGCCGTCGCTTCCGCCTGCTTCTTGGCGATCTCGCGCTTGAGGCGGCGGACCTTGAGGCTCAATTTGTCGTCGCTGGTCTTGACCAGCCAATTGTCGAGGCCGCCGACATGCTCGACCGAACGAAGCCCGTTCATCGAGACGCGCAGCTTGACTCCGCGCCCGAGCGCATCGGAGATCAGGGTCACGTTCTGCAGGTTCGGCAGGAACGTGCGCTTGGTCTTGTTGTTGGCGTGGGAAACATTGTTCCCCACCAGCCGGCCTTTGCCGGTCAGCTCGCAAATGCGCGACATTTCAATCTCTTCCTGGATTGGGGGCATCTCGCACCCCGGAAAGTGGGCGCGGATAGCCGCATCGGGGAGATTCGTCAACCGCCGCCTCACCGGCCCGGCAACGGGGGTCAAGGAGAAATGAGCCGTTTCCGTTCCGCCCTTTCCCGATCGCGCGCACGCTTTGCTTTTGCCTGGATACGGTGGACGAAAATCAGCATCGCGATCGTGCCGATGAGTCCGCCGATGGCGGGCGATGCCAAAGCCCAATCAATCATCTCGATCTTCCGCCTCCAACAAGTTCAGCGCATGGGCTGAACCTAATATAGCTATCGCGGCGCCGATCATCCATCCCAGACCGTATAGGTCTATGATGCCGCGAAGGCTTATTCTGGCAAAGGCGGCGATCGTGAGCGCATTCCCCCACGCCGCCGCCACGCCGACGAAATGCTTGGTCCGTTCATTCGCCCGTAGCGTCTCCGTTCGCGCACCAAAGTCCGCCATCCCCGACTCCACGCAATCCGTGGAACAGGTGCGGCAAATTTTTCAATAACGCAAGTCGGTCGCGGGAGAAGCTCCGGTGGTGTCTCAGTTTCAAATTAGCCGCTGATCCCTATCGCGCCAGCCCGCCGCTTCCTATATGCTTAGCGTAAAGCAAGGAGGCGATATGGCTACGGCGCTGTATCTTTGGGCGCTTGAGGAGCGCCTAGAGATTTCGGATCAGATCAAGTGGTTCACCCTTGGTGCGGTCCTGACATCCCCAAGTGGTGCGGATATTACCCGGATGAAGCTCAAGCAGCTCAAAGCGCGCCTCCGCGAACTAGATGCGGCGCTGCGGAAGTCTGACCGTGCCTAAGGGACCACGCGGAGAGAAGCGCCCGGCTGATGCCATCGGGCGCGCGATCATGGTCGCCAAGATCGCGACCGGCGAGATTGAGGACGACCGGGGCGCGCTCTCCAGCGCCGCCGCCGAGATGGGCCGTAAGGGTGGAAAAAAGCGTGCCGAGAACATGACGCCCGAACGGCGGGCGGAAATAGCCCGAAAGGCGGCGGCGGCGCGCTGGAAGGCCTAGGGGAACGCGCGCACAACCGCCTCAACAACCTCTCGGACGCTCTCGGCGTTCCGGCGCTGCGCCCATTCCGCGCACATAACATGCCACAGGCTATCTCCGCCGACGCGCATATAGTCCGCCGCGAATTGTACCCAATCGTGGTGATCCCCAAGGAGCATCGCACGTTCGCATCCGTCAATGACGACTGCAACGCTGCGGCCCACCTTGATCCATAGATCTCCCCAGTTTGCAGCCTTTAGATCGCCAAAGACGACGCGCTCAGGAGCGTCTCCTCCCGGGAGGAGGGTGCAGCCGAGCGCCGGTCCATTGTCGCCGTCGAGGAACACGACGGAAGGACGTGGAAGCCGATTATTCTCGACCATCTGCCCTAGGGCCATGCCCAAATTGGCGGAGCCGTAGGGAATTATGGCACACCTCGAAAACAGTTCCCCTGCATGTCGAGAGAGGAGCTCCGCCAGAAAGGTTTTGGCTATATTATCCTCAACGTACAATTCGACCTCAGGGTGAGGTTGATCGTCCATTTGAGTCATAGCGAACTGGGGGCTAACCCCGGTGAGTATCTCCTTCTGCCCCATCGTATCCATTATGTAGATGCGCGCCTTGAGCGGTAGTTCCTCGAGAATGAACGGAGAGTGTGTGCTGACGATTACCTGACACTCTCTCTCGCGGGCCTGTTGCGCCAAATCTCGCATTATTCGCCGCTGGACTCTTGGGTGAAGCGATGACTCTATTTCGTCGATTAGAACCAAGCCGTAGCGTGGCAGGTCGAGCCTCATTGATTGTAGAATAGTGGTCTCGCCAGAACCGCCGTGAAAGCCTGAGAAAGGCGTGTCATCCCTCGAAAAAACGGGAACCTCCCTATGTTCGTCAATGTCGGACAGAGCGGACTTTGCATAGTCATAGTGGCGCCCTAGAACCTCAGCCAAGCGGCCCAGCCTCGCCTCATCGAACAGATGCGCGGATTGCTCGTTATGGCGATTTTTCGCGATGCGCGCATATCCCACCTGGGTGCCAACGGGCTGCAATCGATCCAGCCCCGAGTATAGAACCTTCCGCATCCGTCTGTCCGGCTGGCCGAGCCAGCGGTCAGACGGCTTTCTCAGAGAGCCGCTGTCATGTGTCGCGCCCTCTCGATAGCCGTACGCTATCGTGGCGCTACTGAGCGTGTCCCATGCGGTGTTCGGGAAGAAGTCCGAGGGGAACCACGTTCGACCTTCCTCATCTTCCGCTCGATAGACGCAAGCAGCCGCCTGTAGGAGGGTGGTCTTGCCTGATCCATTTTCGCCAGAGATGGCGACAATGGGAAATGGAAACTCAACCCGCTGCCCAGTCCAGCCACGGATTCCCGTCAAGTCCATCCACTTCAGTCGCTTCGGCCAGCCGTTCCCGCTTTCCCATTGGCGGTCGAGCCTCCTCATAGAATCGCTCAAAGCCATCATCTGTGCCTTGTTTTCGTCGCTCGGGCGCGCTGCCTGAGCGTTATTAAATGCCTATTTGCATATCTGCAGAAAAATTAATAGGGGTTTTTTGGCGCCCAAACGCGGCGTCAGAGCGAGCTAAACGTGCGGGAAAGGGTACAATCGGCGCAAACCTGAAGACATTGCTTGACACTAAGCATAAAAGTTCATATCCATCGGACATGAACAAGCTTCCTCTCGCAAAGCGCATCCAAATCCTCTCCATGCTGTGTGAGGGTTCCTCCATGCGTTCGATCAGCCGCGTTGCGGACGTGTCGATCAACACGGTGTCGAAGCTGCTGGCGGAGGCCGGGGAAGCCTGCCTTGCCATCCACAATGAGACGGTGCGCAACGTGAAGGCGAGCCGGGTCCAGTGCGACGAGATTTGGAGCTTCTGCTACGCCAAGGACAAAAACGCGCGGACTGCCAAAGCTGCCCCGGCTGGCGCTGGCGACGTCTGGACGTGGATGGCGATCGATGCCGACACGAAATTGATCGTCTCCTATTTCGTCGGCGACCGCTCCGGCCAGTCCGCAATCGCCTTGATGGACGATCTCCGCGCCCGTCTCGCCAATCGCGTCCAGCTAACCACGGACGGCCATCGGGCCTATGTCGACGCCGTTGAAGGCGCGTTCGGCGCCGACGTGGACTATGCGCAGCTGGTGAAGCTCTACGGCCCCACGATCACCGCCCCGGGCCGCTACAGCCCCGCCGAGTGCACCGGGACCAAGAGAATCCGCCGCGAAGGCAACCCGGATATCGAGCATGTTTCGACCAGCTACGTTGAGCGCCAGAACCTCATCATGCGCATGTCCATGCGGCGGTTCACGCGGTTGACCAACGCCTTCTCAAAGAAGCTGGACAACCACATTCACGCGCTGGCGCTCTACTTCACGTTCTACAATTTCTGCCGCCAGCATAAGACGCTCCGCGTCTCCCCGGCCATGCAAGCGGGCCTCTCAGATCGGCTGTGGGGCTTCGAGGATATCATTGCCCGAATCGACGCCGACGCGCCCGCCCCGAAGCCGCGCGGGCCTTACACGAAGCGAGGCTGACTCGACTCTCCGCGGCGATGCGATACTCTCCGATTTGCGGAGGGGGCCATGCAAGCTGCGATCTTCACGACTCTAGGCGCGCTGTTTGTCGCCTTGGTTTCTGGATTGGGGTTTTTGGCTGTCCGTTACCCGGCCACCTACCGCACCTTCGGAATGCCGATCTTCTACGCGTGCATCATCATTGAAGGCGCCATTAGTTCCTTTGGGTGGGGCGTGGTCATGGGACAAACGGGGAGAGTGACAGACACGTTCACTTTGTGGCTCTTTGTCGTCTCTCTGATTTGGGGCTTGCTCGCCATTATTGTGTCTGCCCTGGCATGGATCAGCCAGCGCGTTAGTGAAGAAAAAAGGGAGACAGATCGCAAAGACGGTGGCGGAAAATAGCGCCGCCTCTCCGAGTGCGCGTCCCATCCGCGCCCGCTCCCATTTTCAAACTGATACACCACCGAAGCTCCGCGATCGTTGCGGGAAGGCAAATGATCTGGCATGCGCGTCGTTGAGGGAACGAACTCCCCCCAAGTGCGAGGACCGCTCATGCGCACCATCCTGCTCTTCATCGCCTTCGTCATCGTGATCGCCGTCGCGCTGGTCTGGACCGGCGTCATCAATTTGAACCGCAACGCCAACGGCTCGGTCTCGATCGAGACCCGCGACGTCCAGGTCGGCACCACCACCAGGAACGTCCAGGTGCCGGTGGTCAAGACCGAAACCCGTCAGGTCGAGGTGCCGAGCGTCGCCGTCACGAACGGCCAGGGCAACGCCCAATAGAGGCTTTCCCGCTTCCCGAGCCGATGCGCCTGGCGCTCGACGAGGCCGCGGCCGCCGCGCGCGACGGCGAGGTGCCGGTGGGGGCGGTGGTGACGCGCGACGGGGCGGTGCTCGCCGTCGCGCGCAACCGGATGCGCGACACCGACGACCCGACCGCCCATGCCGAGATGGTGGCGATCCGCGCCGCCGCCGAAAAGCTGGGCACGAGCCGGCTCGACGGCTGCGATTTGTGGGTCACGCTCGAGCCCTGCGCGATGTGCGCGGGCGCGATCGCTCTGGCCCGCATCGCGCGCCTCTATTTCGGCGCGCCCGATCCCAAAGGCGGCGCCGTGCTGCACGGCCCCCGCCTGTTCGCCCAGCCGACCTGCCACCACGCGCCCGAGCTCTATCCGGGGATCGGCGAAAGCGAGGCGGGGGAGATGCTGCGCGAGTTCTTCCGGGCACGGCGGTGAGGAAAAGGGGACAGTTACTTTTCCCACGGCCCTCGCCAATTCTCGTGCAGCGTGCGGAAAAGTAACTGTCCCCATGCGGACTCTGAGAAAAGTAACTGTCCCCATGCCTGCGATATTGTCCGAGCGGCGCATAACCGGCTAGGACTGCGCTGACGCTATGCCGCCTTCCCCTCCGCTCGCGCCGTTTCCGTGGCTGGACGTGGTCATCATCCTCGTCCTGGTGGGGCTGAACGGCCTGTTCGCCATGTCGGAGCTGGCGATCGTCTCGTCGCGCAAGCCGCGGCTGAAGGCGATGGCGCGCGCCGGTCGCAAGGGCGCGCAGGCGGCGCTCGATTTGGCCGGCGATCCCGGCCGCTTCCTGTCGGCGGTGCAGATCGGCATCACCCTGATCGGCATCCTCGCCGGCGCCTATTCGGGCGCGAGCCTGGGCGCGCCGACCGGCGACCGCCTCGCTCTGCTCGGGATTCCGGCGGCGACGGCGCAGACCCTGGGCTTCGCCCTGGTCATCATCCTGACGACCTACGCCTCTTTGGTGGTCGGCGAGCTGGTGCCCAAGCAATTCGCCTTGCGGTCGCCCGAGGCGATCGCGGTCGCCGTCGCCAAGCCGATGCTCTGGCTGGCGCGCGCGACCGCCCCGGTCGTCTGGCTGCTCGACAGGACCAGCGGCCTCATTTTCCGCCTGCTGCGCCTCAATCGGGAGAGCGCCGACCACGTCACCGCCGAGGATCTGCAGCTGGTCGTCGCCGAGGCGGCGACCGCGGGCGTGCTCGAGGAGAGCGAGCGGGCGATGATCTCCAGCGTCGTCCGGCTAGCCGACCGGCCGACCCGCGAAGTGATGACGCCGCGCACCGAGGTCAGCTGGATCGACGTCGACGCCGACCGGGCGACGATCCGCCAGAAGCTGATCGAAGCCTCGCACAACCGGATTCCGGTCGCCGAGGGCTCGGTCGACAAGCTGATCGGCGTCGTCCAGGCGCGCGACATCGTCGCCTGCCTGCTGACCGGTCAGGAGATCGACCTTCGCGCGCTGATGAAGCCGGCGCCGATCGTCCCCGACCAGATCGACGCGATGGACGCGATGACGACCTTGCGCGATTCCGAGGTGCCGATGGCCTTCGTCCACGACGAATACGGCCATTTCGAAGGGCTGGTGACGCCGGGCAACCTCCTGACCGCGCTCGCCGGCAAGTTCCTTTCCTCGGCCGATTTCGACACCGACCCGCCTTTGGTCGAGCGTGACGACGGCAGCTGGTGGGTGTCGGGCTCGCTGTCGGCGGACGCGATGGCCGATACGCTCTGCTTCAGCCTGCCCGAGGACCGCGATTATGCGACCGCGGCCGGCTTCGCCTTGTCGGTGCTGAAGCATATTCCGGAAGTCGGCGAGCGCTTCACCTATCGCGGCTGGCGCTTCGAGATCGCCGACATGGACGGCCGCAAGATCGACAAATTGTTCGCCTCGGAGATCAAGAAGGGGCGGCGGGGCGGCTGAGGCGGGGACAGTTACTCGTAACTGTCCCCATTCGTGCCAATGCGCCGCCGATTGAAGGGGGACAGGTACGAGTACCTATCCCTAGCCCAGCTTGCCGAACTTCTCCTCGAAGCCCTCGAGGTCGCCGCGGGCGAGATAGTCGGCCTGCTCGATGATCCGGTCGCGCGCCAGGCGGCCCTGGAACGGCCCCATCCGCTCGTCGAGATGGGCGGCCTCGTTGGCGTTCAGCCCGGCGAGCTGGTCGTAGCGGGCGATGCCGAGCTCGTTCAGGCGGGCGACGAACTTCGGGCCGACCCCCTTGAGGCGCGAGAGATCGTCGGCCGGGCCGCCGGCGCGGGATGGCCGCGGGGCGACGCCGAGCACCGCGCCGGCGACATCGGTGGCGGCGTGCGCGACCTCGTCGGCGACGCCGGCGCCCTCGGCCGGCGGCGGCTTCATATAGGGCCGCTCCCGGCTCGCGACATAGGGGCTCTCGCCGTCCGGGCGGCGCTCGATCTTCGGCGTGGCGCGGGGCCGCAGGACCAAGAACGCGAGGATCAGGACGACGAGGATTCCGACGGCGATCAGGATGGCGGTCGAGCTCATGACGGATTGGAATCCCCGGCTTGCGGCGGCGGCGCGGCGCGGCGGGACATCCAGCGGCCGGTGACGATGCCGATCAGCAGCGCGACGCCGAGCGGGACGAGGTTGAACTGGATCAAGGCGAGCATCGGATCACCCCTCGTCCAGGAAGGAGGTCTTCCTGCGCCGCCCGAACAGCAGCCAGCCCAGGCCGACGCCGATCAGGTAGGCCAGGAAGGTCAGGATCAGGATCTCGGCGAGCAGCGGCATGTCACTCCCCCTCCCAGCGCACGCCGGCGACGCCGGGGATCGAACGCACCCGGCCGTTGATGCCCTGGAGTTGGCCCATGCCCTCGCGCTGGAACTCGTTGGCCTGGCCGGACAGGACCGCCTCCCGGCGCAGCGGATCGCGGCTGAACCGAACGTGGACCTGGCTGAGCTCGGCCTCCCGGATTTTCGTCTTGGCCTGGGCCTCGAGCCCGTCGACGAAGGCCGCGCCCTGGCCGAGCGGCCCGTGGCCGATCCACCCCGCCAGCAAGGCGGCGGCAAGGCCGATCAGGAATTTGACGAGCCGCGACATCCCGGCCTCAATAACCGGTCTCGCAGCCCGCGTCAGCCCCTGGGCCCGGACCGCTTCCGCGCGATTTCGCGCCAGCCGATGTCGCGCCGGCAGAAGCCGGTCGGGAAGTCGATCGCGTCGACCGCGCGATAGGCGGCGCGCCGGGCTTCGGCGACGTCCTTGCCGAGCGCCGCCACGCCGAGCACGCGGCCGCCGTCGGCGACCAGCCTGTTTCCCTCGCGCGCGGTGCCGGCGTGGAAGATTTGGGCGCCGGCCAGTTCGAGCCCGGCGATCGCGCCGCCCTTCTTCGGCCCGTCCGGATAGCCCTGCGCGGCGATCACCACCACCAGCGCCGCCTGCTTCGAAAATCGGGGCGGCTTCGCGGCGGCCAATTCCCCTTTGGCGCAGGCGAGCATCAGCGCGAGCAAATCGCCTTCGAGCCGCAGCATCAGCGCCTGGCATTCGGGGTCGCCGAAGCGGACATTATATTCGACCAGCTTCGGCCCCTCTTCGGTCAGCATCAGCCCGGCATAGAGGATGCCCGAAAACGGCGTGCCCGCCTCGGCCAGCGCCCTGGCGGTCGGGCGGACGATCTCGTCGATGACGCGGCGCTCGAGCGCGCGGGTCAGGATCGAGGCCGGGCTGTAGGCGCCCATGCCGCCGGTATTGGGGCCGGTATCGCCCTCGCCGACGCGCTTGTGATCCTGGGCCGAGCCGAACGGCAGCACGGTCTCGCCGTCGACCAGGGCGAAGAAGCTGACCTCCTCGCCGGTCATATATTCCTCGATCACCAGCGCCGCGCCGGCGCCGCCGAAGCGGCCGTCGAACATCGCGTCGAGCGCCGCCTCGGCCTCCGTTTCCGTCTCGGCGATGATCACCCCCTTGCCGGAAGCGAGCCCGTCCGCCTTGATCACCACCGGCAGGCCGAAATCGCCCAGCGCGGCCTCGGCCGCGAGCCGGTCGGAGGCGCGGGCGTAGCGGGCGGTGGGGATGCCGATCCGGGCGCACAAATCCTTGGTGAAGCCCTTCGAGCCCTCGAGCTGGGCGGGCACCCGGTTCGGCCCGAAGGCGAGGATGCCCATCGCCCTGAGATTGTCGGCGAGCCCGTCGACCAAAGGCGCCTCGGGGCCGATCACGGCGAGGCCGACGGCGTGGCGGCGGCAGAAATCGATCACCGCCCGGTGATCGGCCGGGTCGAGCGCGACCAGCTCGGCCAGCGCCGCGATGCCGGGATTGCCGGGCGCCGCATAAAGCTTGCCCAACAGCGGCGATTGCGCGAGCTTCCAGGCGAGGGCATGTTCGCGTCCGCCCGAACCCAAGAGCAACACATTCATGAGCGACGACCCTTTCACCGAGCCCGGGCTCCTAGCAACGCAGGCGCCCGGCGACAACGCGCCGGCTTTTTCGGTGTCCGAGCTTTCGGCCGCGCTCAAGCGGACGGTCGAGGGCGCGTTCGACCATGTCCGCGTGCGCGGCGAGATTTCGGGGTTCAAGCGGGTCGCCTCGGGCCATTGCTATTTCACCCTCAAGGACGATGCCGCCTGTATCGACGCGGTGATCTGGCGGGGCCAGGCGGCCGCGATCCGCTTCCAGCCCGAGGACGGGATCGAGGTGATCGCGGCCGGCAAGCTGACCACCTATCCGGCGCGCTCGCGCTACCAGCTCGTCGTCGAGCGGCTCGAGCTTGCCGGCCAGGGCGCGCTGATGGCGCTGCTCGACAAGCGCCGCCGGGCGCTGGCGGCGGAGGGCCTGTTCGACGCGGGCCGCAAGCGCGCCTTGCCGTTCGCGCCGCGCCTGATCGGCGTGGTGAGCTCGCCGACCGGGGCGGTGATCCGCGACATCCTGCACCGGCTCGAGGACCGCTTCCCGACCGATGTCGTCCTCTGGCCGGTGCCGGTCCAGGGCGAAGGCGCGGCCGAGAAGATCGCCGCGGCGATCGAAGGGCTGAACGCCCTCGCCGACCGGCCCGATCTGCTGATCGTCGCCCGCGGCGGCGGCTCGATCGAGGATCTGTGGGCGTTCAACGAGGAGATCGTGGTGCGCGCGGTGGCGGGCTCGGCGATCCCAATCATCTCTGCGGTCGGCCACGAGACCGACACCAGCTTGTGCGATTTCGCCGCCGACGTCCGCGCCCCCACCCCGAGCGCGGCCGCCGAGATGGCGGTGCCGGTCAGGCGCGAGCTGCTCGCTTTGGTCCGCGATCTCGCGGTGCGGGCCGGGCGCTGCGCCCGCCGCACGGTGGAGCGCGGCGCCGAGCAGCTCCAGGCGCTGCGGCGCCGCTGGCCCGCCCCCGAGGCCCTGTTCGCGCCCCAGCGGCAGCGCCTCGACGAGCTGGCCGAACGGCTGCCGCGCGCCCTCAGGGGGCGGCTCGACCGGGCGCGCGGCGAGCTCGGCCGCGCCGGCGGGGCGCTTCGCCCGGCCTTGCTGGTCAGCCGCTGGAGGCGCGCGCGCGAGCGGCTCGACGCCTTGTGGCGCGTGGCGGAGCTCGCCCACCCGAACAAGCCGCTCGCGCGCGGCTATGCCCGGGTCGAGAGCCGCGACGGCAGGACCCTGACGAGCGCGGCGGCGGCGAACGAGGCGCGCCTGCTGCGGCTCCAGTTCGCCGACGGTTCGCTCGAGGCCGCGGTTGAGCGATCGAAGCGCACGTCCTATCAGAAAGGCAAGGCCGACCAGCCGAAACTGCTCTAACGGATATGTCGATGCTGATGACGCACAAGGGCCGGCCCGCCAGGCTCCATTACCTCCCGGGGACCTTCCGGGTTCTCGCCCATGGCGATCATGTCCTGTGCGCGGTGACGCGCCGGCCGATCGCGCTCGCCGACCTCAAATATTGGAGCGTCGAGCGCCAGGAGGCCTATGTCTCGGCCGCCGCCTCGCTCGAGGCGGAAGCGAAGAAGTGACCGGCCCGAGGGGGGCGGAAGGCGAGGAAGCGGACCTCTTCGCCCGGGCCTCCGAGGCGTGGCATGAGGGCCGGCACGAGGCCGCGGCGCAGCTGCTCCGGACGATGCTCGAAAACGACCCGGGCCACGTTCCCGCGCTCAATACGCTGGCGATGATCGCCCTCAACGGCGGCGACGCCGCGTGCGCGATCGGCTATCTCGAACGCGCCTCGGCGGCCGAGCCGGGGCTGGCGCCGGTCTGGTTCAACCTGTTCCAGGCCTGCGACCTGGCGGGCGATCTGGAGCGCGGCATGGCGAGCCTGGATCGCGCGCTGACCATCGACCCCTATTACGTGCCTGCAATCCTGATGAAGGCGGACCTGCTGGAAAGGCTGGGACGATCGGCCGAATCGCTGGCGATGTACCGCGCGATCATCGCCGTCGCCCCGAATGAAGACGCCCTTCCCGAGCCGGCGCGCGGGGCGCTCGCGCGCGGGTCGGCGCTGATCCGGGCCGACGACGATCGCCGCGCCGCCGCGCTGGAGCGGCCCATGGCCGAAATTCGGGCGGCCCATCCGGGCGCGGACTTCCGCCGGGCCGACGCCTATGTCGAGCAGCGGACGGGGCGGCGCAAGGTCTATGCCCAGCAGCCGATCGACGGTCATTTCCCCTATCTGCCGGCGATCGAATTCTTCGAACGGGACCGTTTCCCGTGGTTCGCCGAGCTGGAGGCGAAGACGGCACGGATCACCGCCGAGCTTCTCTCCCTGCTCGAGGAAGAAGGCGCGAGCTTTCGCCCCTATATCGCATTCGATCCGACCCGGCCGGCCAATCAGTGGGCCGAGCTCAACCATAGCCGGCGCTGGAGCGCCTGGTTCTTCTGGGAGGATGGGGTGAGGGACGAGGCGCATTGCCGCCGCTGCCCGGCGACGGCCGCGGCGCTGGAGGCGCTGCCGCTGCTCGATCTGCCCGGGAAGGGGCCGACCGCCCTGTTCTCGATCCTGGAGCCGCACACCAGGATCCCGCCCCATACCGGTTCCAACAATGTCCGCGCGACCGTTCATCTGCCGCTGATTGCGCCGGACGGGTGCGGATTTCGGGTCGGATCGGAGACGCGAAGGTTCGAGGCCGCCCGGGCCTGGGCGTTCGACGACACGATCGAGCATGAAGCCTGGAACGACAGCGACGCATTGCGCGCGATCCTGATCCTCGACGTCTGGAATCCGCTGCTCAGCGAGGCCGAGCGGGCTGCGGTCCGGATCGTCGGCTAGTGGTTCTGCTTTCCCTTGTCGCGCTCGCCGCCGCCGCCGCCGCCGATGCCCCGGCATTCCGTCTGGACGGCCGGCTTGCCCAGGGCGCGCTCGTCCGCGGCGCCGCGCCGCTCGGCACGGTGGCGCTGGCGCTCGACGGGCGCGACGTGCCGCTGGCCGGCGACGGCCGGTTTCTGCTCGGATTCGACCGCGACGCGGCGCCGGTTGCGGTGCTGACGGCGCGGCTCGCCGACGGAAGCGAGCTGCGCCGGACGCTGGCGGTGGCGCCGCGCGCCTGGCCGATCCAGCATATCGACATGGCGCGGCCGACGGGCGGCCCGACCCCCGAATATCAGCGCCTGCGCGAAGGGGAGCTCAGGCTGATCGGCGCCGCCCGCGCCGGTCGCGCCGAGAGCCTCGGCTGGGCGCAGCGCTTCATCTGGCCGGCGCGGGGCCGGGTGAGCGGCTCGTTCGGGGCGCAGCGCGTCTATCGCGGCGGCGTCCGCGCGGCTTTCCACAGCGGCGCCGACATCGCCGCCGGCGCCGGCGCCCGGGTGGTCGCGCCCGCCGACGGCGTGGTCGCGCTCGCCCCGCCGCCCGGCTTCAGCCTCGAGGGCAATCTCGTCATCATCGATCACGGCATGGGGCTGAGCAGCGCTTTCCTCCATTTGTCGCGCGCCGCGGTGCGGCCCGGGCAAAGGGTGCGGCAGGGCGAGGAGATCGGCGCGGTCGGCGCGACCGGCCGCGCCACCGGCCCGCACCTCCACTGGAGCCTGGTCTGGAACGGCGCGCGGATCGATCCGCAGTCGGTGGTTGGTTCAGGTCCTTAGTTCTGGCGGCGGACGCGGATGCCGGGCTGGCGCGCCACCCGCATCATGTAGGCGCCCATCACGCCGCGATTGATCACGACGCTCTGGCCGGCGCGCGGCTGCAGCGCGAGCAGATTGTGGTCGGTCTGCACCCACAGGCCGCCTTCGCGCAGCCGGATGTACCATTGGCCGAGGTCGTTCTGCTCGGCCGAAGAGATCACCCCTTCGAGCGAGCTGACCTCCTCCTCTTCCTCGCGGACGCCGTCGCCGCTGCCGAAGATCGGCAGGCGGGGCAAAGCGAGGCCGAACAGCCGCCGCCGCGTCTCGCGGACCTGGGCGCGGTCGACGACGACGACGTCGCGCCGCGCCGCCGCCTGCTCGAGCGCGGAGGCGGCGGCGTCGAAGCAGCGCAGCCGCGCCGCATCCTCGGCGAGCGCACGGCAGTGGATCAGCGCCTCGAACAGCTCGGGCCGCTGCTGGCCGCCGGCCTGCGCCCGGGGCTGGGCGCCGGCGCTGGCGGCGGCGCCGAGCAGCAAGGCGGCGAACAGGATCAGCTTGCGATTCATTATGTCCATCCCTCGGATGATTCCGAAGCGCGATATTGCGGACCCCCGCACCTTTGCGCAAGCCCGGCCCCGGTCCGGCCACAATTGTGGTAATTTTGCCACGCGCTTCGAAAATGGGCGCAAATTCAAGCCGCGGCAATTGCGTCGGTTTCGGTTCATCCCGTACATGCATGACGTTCCACCAGCGGTGACGCCGGTGCACGACTCACGGCCACGGCCGATTGAAGGGGACCGACATGAGGTACAGGAATCAGTTTTTGAGCAATTTGCTGGCGACCACGGTGATCTGTGGGGCCGTCGGAATTGCCACCCCGGCGTTCGCGCAGCAGGACACGGCGACGCCTCAGGCCGGCCCGGTCGAAGCGACGGCGGAGGACGAGCCGATCGTCATCACTGGTTCCCGTATCCCGCAGAACCTCAGCGCCAGCGCGCCGGTGACGGTGCTGAACAGCGCCGAAGTCAGGCTGCAGGGCACGACCCGCACCGAGGATCTGATCAACTCGCTGCCGCAGGCCTTCGCCGGCCAGGGCGGCAACATCGCCAACGGCGCGACCGGCACCGCGACGGTCGACCTTCGCAACCTCGGTTCCTCGCGCACCCTCGTGCTGATCAACGGCCGCCGTCTCCAGGCCGGCGATCCCGCGCAGTCGGTGCCCGTCGCCGACATCAACTTCATTCCCGCCTCGATCGTCGAGCGGGTCGACGTGCTGACTGGCGGCGCCTCGTCGGTGTACGGCGCGGACGCCGTGTCCGGCGTCGTCAACTTCATCATGGACACCCAGTTCACGGGCTTCCGTGCCGACGCGCAATACAGCTTCTATCAGCACGACAATTCGACCAACAACCAGGTCATCCAGGAGCTCAACCGCCGCAATTTCGGCTTCCCGACCGGCAGCACCGCCGACGGCGGCACCTATGACCTCAGCCTCGCGATGGGCGCCGCCTTCGACGACGGCCGCGGCCACGTCATGGCCTATGCGACCTACCGCAACCTCAACCCGGTCCTCCAGGGCCGCCGCGATTACTCGGCCTGCGCGCTCACCGCGCAGACCGTGGCCCAGGTCGCCGCCAACCCGTCCCGGCTCTACAGCTGCGGCGGTTCGGGCACCTCGGCGAACGGCACCTTCTTCACCAACCTCGCCAACGGCACCTTCCAGGTCGGCCCGAACCGGACCTTCATCCCCGGCTCGACGCCGTTCAACTTCGCGCCGTACAATTACTTCCAGCGTCCGGACGAGCGCTACACGCTCGGCGCATTCGCCGATTACGAGATCAGCCCGGCGCTGCATCCGTTCCTCGAAGTGATGTTCATGGACGACCGCTCGGTCGCGCAGATCGCGCCGTCGGGCAATTTCGGCAACACCCAGACGATCAACTGCGACAGCCCGCTCTTGTCGGCCCAGCAGCGCGCGATCGTCTGCACCCCGGCCAATCTGATCAACGCCGGCGGCACCACCGGCGGCGTGCCGGCGGTGTTCATCGACACGGTCACGGGCACGCCCTATTTCCGGGGCTTCCTCCAGCCGCTGCGCCGCAACGTCGAGGGCGGCGGACGTCAGGCCGACCTGCAGCACACCGACTATAGGATCGTCGCCGGCATGCGCGGCGAGCTTTCCTCGGCCTGGTCGTACGAAATGTATTATCAGTACGGCCGGGTGGTCTATGCCCAGACCTATCTGAACGATTTCTCGGTCACCCGCCTCACGCGCGCGCTCGACGTGATCGACAATCCGGCTATTGTGGGCGTACAGCCTACCTGCCGCTCGGCGCTCGACGGCAGCGACCCGAATTGCGTGCCCTACGACATCTTCGCGCTCAATTCGGTCAATCCGGCGGCGCTCGCCTACCTGCAGACCCCGGGCTTCGCCCGCGGCAACACGCAGGAATCGGTCGCCAACGCCAACCTCACCGCGAACCTCGGCGAATATGGCGTGCAGAGCCCGTGGGCGAGCGACGGCGTCAGCCTCAACTTCGGCGTCGAGTATCGCAAGGAATCGCTGGACCTGAACACCGACACCGCCTTCTCGACCGGCGATCTCGCCGGCCAGGGCGGCGCGACGCTCGGCGTGAGCGGCTCGTTCGACGTCAAGGAGGCGTTCATCGAGGCGCGCATCCCGCTCGTCAGTGATCGGCCGTTCTTCCAGGAGCTGTCGTTCGGCGCCGGTTACCGCTACTCGCACTATGAAGTGCCCGGCAATGCGGCGAACCCGGCCGGCAACAGCTTCAACACCGATACCTACAAGTTCGAGGGCGACTGGGCTCCGATCCGGGATATCCGGTTCCGCGCCAGCTACAACCGCGCGGTCCGCGCGCCGAACGTCTCCGAGCTGTTCGTCAGCCAGTCGGTCTCGCTCGACGGCTCGACCGATCCGTGCGCCGGCGCCGCGGTCGGCGGCCTGGTCAACGGCAACACGGCCGCGCAGTGCGCGCGGACCGGCGTCACCGCCGCCCAGTTCGGCAATATCGTCGCCAACCCGGCCAATCAGTATAACGGCCTGCAGGGCGGCAACCCGCTGCTGACCCCCGAAATCGCCACGACCTGGACGGTCGGCGCCGTGATCCAGCCGACCTTCATCCCGCGGCTGGCGATCACGATCGATTATTTCAACATCAAGATCAGGGACCAGATCGGCCAAGTCGGCGCCGACCTGATCCTCAACCAATGCGTCGGCGCCAATCTGCTCTGCGGCCAGATCCACCGCGACGCGCAAGGGTCGCTGTGGCGGAGCAACAACGGCTTCGTGGTCGACACCTTGCTCAATGCGGGCTCGATCGCGACGCGCGGCATCGACTTCGGCCTCTCCTACACGCTTCCGCTCGGTGGGATCGGCAGCCTAAGCGCGAATACCGTCGGCACCTGGCTCGACCTGCTGGGCACCGATCCGGCGGGTCCGGCCAAGTATAATTGCGTCGGCTTCCACGGCGTCAATTGCGGCACGCCGACGCCCGAGTGGCGCTGGAAGTCGCGCCTGACGCTGACCACGCCGGACGGCGTCGGCCTCTCGGTCCAGTGGCGCTACTTCTCCTCGGTGTTGCGCGACACGCTGAGCGAGGATCCGGGCCTGCGGCCGGCCACCGGTCCCACGGCCCGCCCGGCGGACCGCGAGATTCCGGCGCAGAACTATATCGATCTGACGCTTACCGCCCGGATCGGCGATCACTATGCGTTCCGCCTGGGCGTCAACAACATCTTCGACCGCGAGCCTCCGATCGCCACCCAGCTTCCGGCGGGCTTCGGCAGCGGCAACACCTATCCGCAGGTGTACGACGCGATGGGCCGCTACATCTTCGCCGGCGTCACGCTCGACTTCTAAGCCGGGCAGGACATCGGCAACTCACGGCGGGCCTTCGGGTCCGCCGTTTTCTTTTCTGCGGGACGCTTTTAGGGTGGGGCCATGGGCGACGATCCCGGGGCGCAGGACAGGCTGGCGGCGCGCGAGGCGGAAGCCGACCGCGCCGCGTCGCGCGGCGACGCCGCCGGCGCGCGGCTGATCCTCGCGGAGGTGACCGACGCTGCGCCCGGCCGGATCGACGCCTGGCTCAAGCTGGCGGCGATGTGCCGGGCGCAAGGGGATATTGCCGGCGCGCTCGAAGCGGTCGCCGGCGCGCTGCGGATCGATCCGCTCGGCTTCCTGCCGCTGCTGCTCAAGGCCAATCTGCTCGACGCGGCCGGCCGCGCGGCCGCGGCGGACGAGGCCTATGGCCATGCCCTTGCCCAGCGCCCGGCGGCGATACCGGCCGGGCTCGCGGCCGCGGTCGCGACCGCCGAGCAGCGCCACGCCGCTCATGTCGCGGCCTCGGCCGAGCGCCTCGCCGCCGCCGCCGCGTCGCTCGAGGCCGTGCTTTCGGAAGCGGAGCGGGCGCGGCTGCGGCGGTTCCGGAGCAACATCTGCCGGACCACCCGGCCCTATCATTCCGAGCCGACCCATTTCCATTACCCGGGCCTGCGCGAGCGCGAATATCACGACCGCGACGATTTCCCCTGGCTCGCGCAGCTCGAGGCGGCGACCGCCGGGATCCGCGCGGATTTCGAGCGGGTCATGACGGCGGAGCGGGCCGAGCTGGTGCCCTATATCCAATATCCCGACGACGTTCCGCTGCGCCAATGGGCGGAGCTGAACCGCAACCGCGCCTGGACCGCGATCCACCTCGTCCAGAACGGGACCGTTATCGATGCCAATGCGCGCCATTGCCCGGCGGTGATGGGGCTTCTCGGCGGGCTCGATCAGCCGGCGATCCCCGAGCGCGGGCCCAATGCGATGTTCTCGCTGCTCGCGCCGGGCGCGCGCATCCCGCCCCACACCGGCGTCGCCAATACGAGGCTGGTCTGCCATTTGCCGCTGATCGTGCCGCCCGGCTGCTGGTTCCGGGTCGGCGACGAGCGGCGCGACTGGGAGGTCGGCAAGGCCTGGGTGTTCGACGACACGATCGAGCACGAGGCGCTGAACCCGAGCGACGCGCTGCGCGTCCTGCTGATCGTCGACATTTGGCACCCGGACCTGTCGCCGGCCGAGCGCGCGGCGGTGACCGCGACGATGCTTGCCTCCGGGCCGGCCGGGGAGGGCCTGTGACCGGGGCCCCGGCCCCGGCCGCCGGGCCGAGGGGATGGCCGGCCGTGAATCCGCGCGACGCCGACGCATCCTACAATGCGGGGCTGGCGGCGCTGAAAGCGGGCACCGAGCTCCAGGCGCTGCCGCTGCTCGACGCGGCCCGCGCGTTCCACCCGCACGACGCCCGTCTGTGGCAGGTGACCGGGCTCCTCTACCGCTCGCTGGATGACCTCGCGCCGGCGGTGGCGGCGTTCGAGAAGGCGGCGGCGCTGGCGCCCAATGACGGCCTGATCGCGCACGGCTATGCCCGCGCCGCGCTGGAGGCGGGCCTGCCGGCGGTCTACCTGTTCGAGCGTGCCCACCGCATCGCCCCGCTCGACGGCGCGGTCACGCTCGGCCTCGCCGCCGCGCTGAGCGCCGACGTCGGCTGCGCCGCGGCGATCGCGCTGATCGACGAACAGCTGGCGCAGCACCCGGCCTGGATTCCGGGTCATTCGCTGATGGCCCGCCTCAAATGCGTCGTTGGCGAGCGCGACGGCGCCGCCGAATCGTTCGAGCGTGCGCTCGGGACCGCGCCGGGAGAAACCGAAATCTGGCGCGAGCTGATCACGACTTTGATGCACGACGACCGGTTCGAGGACGCGCTCGACGCGATCGGCCGTGCCCGGGCGGCGGCGGGCCCGCACCTCGCCTTCGACGCCAACGAGGCGGTGTGCATCGACGAGCTTGGCGACGTCGCGGCGGCGGACCGGCTGTTCGCGCCGCTCGCTCAGGTCGACGATTTCAACTTCCTGATCCGCCGCGTGCGCCATGCGCTGCGGGCGCAGCGCCCCGAAGAGGCCGTCGCTTTGGTCGAGCCCGTGCTCGGCGTTCCCCATGCCAATATGATCGTGCCCTATCTGGCGGTCGCGTGGCGGATGCTCGACGATCCGCGCTGGGCCTGGCTCGAGGGGGACGAGCGGCTGGTCGGCGTCTACGATCTGAGCGACGATCTGCCGCCGCTGGAGATGCTCGCCGCGCGGCTGCGGGCGCTGCACAACACGACCCACGCGCCGCTCGAACAATCGGTGCGCGGCGGCACCCAGACCGACGGTGAGCTCCTGTCGCGGATCGAGCCCGAGATCCGCGCCCTGCGCCGCGCCATCGTCGGCGCGGTCGAGCGGCATATCGGCCAGCTTCCGCCGCCGGACGCGCGGCATCCGATCTTGCGCCTGAACCGGCGCGCGCTGGTGCGCTTCGCCGGCTCCTGGTCGATCCGCCTGACCGATCGCGGCTATCACGCCAACCATATCCATCCGCAGGGCTGGTTCAGCTCGGCGCTTTACGTCGTCCTGCCCGGGGCGGGCGGGGAAGCGGCGCCGCATGCGGGCTGGCTCGAGCTTGGCGGCCCGCAAAAGGAGCTCGGGACCGGTCTGCCGCCGACCCGCCGGATCGAGCCCAAGCCGGGGCGGCTCGTCCTGTTCCCCTCGACGATGTGGCACGGGACGGCCCCGTTCGAGGCCGGCGAGCGGCTGACGGTGGCGTTCGACGTCGCCCCGCCGCCATGACCGAAGCCGCTTTACGGCTGCGCGCCGTCGATCCGCAGCATGCCGACACGGTCTACGCGGCCGGTGTCTGGGCGGTCGAGAACGGCCATGAAGACGACGCGCTGCCCCTGCTCGAGGCGGCCGTCGCGCGCCATCCGCGGGACGCCCGCATGTGGCAGGTGCTCGGCCTGATCCACCGCCGGCGCGAGGATCTGGCGCCGGCGCTGGCGGCGTTCGGGAAAGCCGCTGCGCTCGCGCCCGGCGACGCGCTGATCGCCCATAGCCTCGCCCGCTCGACGATGGAGGCCGGCCTCCCGGCGAGCGACATGTTCGAACAGGCGCTAACGCTCGCCCCCGGCGACGAGTGGGTGCTGCTCGGCCGGCTTGCCGCCCTGTTCGCCGAAGGCCGGCTCGACGAGGCGGTGGAGGAATTGGAGGCGCGGCTTGCCTCCCATCCGGCCTGGATGGCCGGCCACGCCTCGCTGTCGCGGCTGCGCTGGCTGCGGGGCGAGCGCGAGGGCTTCGCGTCGAGCTATGAGGCGGCGGTCGCGGCAGCGCCGCGCGACTTTATGATCTGGCGCGAATGGGCCGATACCTTGATGCACGCCGACCAGTATGACGCCGTGCTCGCTCTGGTCGCGCGCGGCCGCGCTGAGGCCGGGCGGCACGGCATATTCGACGCGTTCGAGACGCTGGCGGTGACCGAGCAGGGCGAGATCGAGGCGGCCGACCGGCTGTGGGCGGGGCTGGGACCGATCGGCCACGTCAGCATCGCGGTGCGCCGCATGCGCCATTTGCTGCGCGCCGGCCGGCCGGCGGAGGCGGCGGCGTTCGGCGAGCGCTGGCTTGGCGGCGAGCAGCCCGAGCTCCTCTGGCCCTATATGGCGGCCGCCTGGCGGCTGACCGGCGACCGGCGCTGGCAAGCGCTCGAAGGCGACGAACGATTCGTCGGCATTTACGACATCGGCGACGAGATTCCGTCGCTGCCCGCATTGGCGGAGACCCTGCGCGGCCTCCATCTCGCGCTCGGCCAGCCGCTCGAGCAATCGGTGCGCGGCGGCACCCAGACCGACGGACCGCTTTTCTCCCGGATCGAGCCCGAGATCCGCGCGCTGCGGGCGGCGATCGTCGCCGCGGTCGAGCGCCACATCGCCCGGCTGCCGGCGCCGCAAAGGGGGCATCCGACCTTGCTCGAAAAGCGCGCGCCGGTCCGCTTTGCCGGTTCCTGGTCGGTGCGGCTGCCGGGCGCCGGCTTCCATTCGAACCACGTCCATCCCGCCGGCTGGATCAGTTCGGCCTGCTATGTTTCGCTGCCCGAGGCGATGGGCGCGGGCGAGGCGGGCTGGCTGACGCTTGGCCAGCCGCAGGCCGAGCTCGGCCTCGATCTGGCGCCCTTCCGCACGATCGAGCCCAAGCCCGGCCGGCTGGTCCTGTTCCCCTCGACGATGTGGCACGGCACCGTCCCGTTCGCCGCCGGCGAGCGGCTGACGGTCGCGTTCGACGTCGCCCGGCCGGATTGAGCGCGGCGATGGCGCAGCCCCCCGAACGCCTCGTCCCCGCGCTCGCCAGCTATCGCCGCGGCGACCTTGCCGGCGCGCGCGCGGCGGCCGAGGCGGCGCTGATGGCCGAGCCGGGCAATGCCGAGATCGCCGCCTTCGCCGGCCTGGTCGCCGCCCAGTCGGGCGACCCGGAAGCCGCAATCCCGCACTTCCGCGGCGCGCTGGCCGCTCTCCCCGGCGACGTCCCCACCCGGCTCAACCTCGCCACCGCCCTGCTCGCCACCGCCCGGATCGACGAAGCCGGTGAGGTGGCCGCGGCCGGCGGCGACGATCCAAGGCTGAAGCGCGTCGCCGCCTATGTCTGTCAGCAGCAGGGACGGCTCGAAGCGGCCGCGGCCGCCTACGAAGAGGTGGTCGCCGCCGTTCCGGGCGATTGGGAGAGCTTCAACAATCTCGGCAATGTCCGCGCCGGGATGGGCGAAACCGACGCCGCGATCGCGGCCCTGCAGCAGGCCATCCGGCTCCGCCCCGACATGGTCGAGATCGTGATCAACCTGTCGAACGTGCTTGGCCGGGCCGAACGCCACGAAATGCGGCAGGCGATGATGCGCGAGGCGGCGCGGGTGAGCCCGCTCGATCCGCGCGTCCAGACCGAAACGGGCGTCGCCGAAGCCGAGGCGCGAGATTTCGCGGCGGCCGAAGCGGCCTATCGCGCGGCGATCCGGGCGGCGCCGGACTTCATGCCGGCCTATGTCGAGCTCGGCCTGTTGCTCGAAACGCAGAACCGGATCGAGGATCTCGAGGCGCTGCTCGGCGAAGCGGCGGGCCAAAGGCTGGCGGGCGCCGAACTGGGCTTCCTCAGGGCCTGGCTGCTCAGGCGGCAGGGACGGTTCGCCGAGGCGCTGCCGCTGGCCGAGGCGACGCCGGCCTCGATCAATCCGGTGCGCCGCGCGCAATTGCTCGGTGAAATCCACGACCGGCTGGGCGACGCCGCGCGCGCCTTTGCCGCCTTCGCCGAGATGAACCGCGCCGCCGACGCCGCCAATCCGAAGCCGCCGGGCCCCGATTATCGCGCGCGGGTCGTCGCCGATGCGAGTCTGGTGACGGCCGAACGGGTCGCGGCCTGGGCGCCCGTCGACATCGGCTCCACGCCGCCCGCGCCGGCCTTCATCATCGGCTTTCCGCGCTCGGGCACGACCCTGCTCGACACCCTGCTGATGAACTTGCCGGCGCTGCACGTGCTCGAGGAGATGCCGGTGCTCGACGAGGTCGAGGCGGCGCTCGGCGGTGCGGAGCGGCTGGCCGCGCTGACCTCGGCCGAAGCGAACGCGCTGCGAAGCCTCTATTTCGAGGCGCTCGAAGCGGTCTCGCCCCCGCTTCCCGGCCAGATCGTGGTCGACAAATTCCCGCTGCACATGGCGCGGGCGCCGCTCATCCACCGCCTTTTCCCCGGCGCGAGGATCGTCTTCGTCGAGCGCCACCCCTGCGACACGGTGCTGAGTTGCTTCATGGCCAATTTCCAGTTGAACCAGGCGATGCGCAGCTTCACCGACCTCGAAGCGGCGGCGCGGCTCTACGACAATGTGTTCGACGCCTGGACCCGCGCCCGCGACCTCTTTCCGCTCGACGTCCACACGATCCGCTACGAGCGGATGACCGCCGATCTCGAAGGGGAGATGCGCCCGCTGCTCGGCTTCCTCGGCATTCCGTGGGACCCGAAGGCGCTCGACAATCGCGCCGCCGCCGCCGGCCGCGACTATATCCGGACCGCCAGCTACGCGCAGGTCGCCGAGCCGATCTACGGCCGGGCGGCCGGCCGCTGGACGCGCTACCGCGAGCAGATGGCACCCGTCCTGCCGATCCTCGCGCCCTGGGCCGAGAAGATGGGCTACGAGATGTGAGCATGGGGCGGGACCTCCAAGCCCTGCGCCACGAGGGCTACCGGCTGCAGAGCGAGGGACGGCACGCCGAAGCCGCCGCCCGCTACGAGCAGGTGGTCGCGGCCGAGCCCGGAGATTGGGAGATCTGGAACAATCTCGGCAATGCCCGCCGCGCCGCCGGCGACCGCGCGGGCGCGGTCGCGGCGTTGAGCGAGGCCCGCGACCTGCGCGCCGGCGAGCCCGCCATCCACTTCAACCTCGCGGTCGCGCTGGCCGAGGCAGGGCGCGCCGAGGCGGCGGACGCGGCCTTCGCCGAGGCGGCGCGGCTGACGCCGGACCGGCCCCAGGCGCTGCTCGCGCTCGGCCGGGCCTTCTCCGGGCTCGGTCGCTACGAGGAGGCCGAAGCTGCCTACCGGCGGGCGCCGGGCGTCGCCGATTCGTGGTTCGAGCGCGGGCAGCTGCTCGAACGCGGCAACCGGCTCGACCGGCTTTCCGCTCTGATCGCCGAGGCGGAGCAGGCGGGTTTCCGCCTCCCCTATCTCGATGCGCTCGCGCTCGACCGCGAGGGCCGCCCCCGCGAGGCGGTCGAACGGGCCAAAAAGATGCCGACGGCCGACGATCCGGTCCGCCGCGCGCTGCTGATCGGCCGCCTGTCCGACAAGGCCGGCGACGCGGCCGGCGCCTTTGCCGCTTATGCCGAGATGAACCGGATCGTGGCTGCCGCCCATCCGGGCGCGCGCGCGGCAGCGGGCGCCTATCGCAGCCACGTCGCCGCCCTGGTCGAAATGCTGACGCCCGCTTATGTCGCCGGCTGGGCGCCCATGCCGGCGGGCGAGCGGCCCGCGCCGGTGTTCCTGGTAGGCTTCCCGCGCTCGGGGACGACGCTGCTGGACACCCTGCTGATGGGCCATCCCGATCTGCATGTGCTGGAGGAGGTGCCGCTATTGGAGCGCTCGGCGGCGGCGCTCGGCGATTTTTCCCGGCTGCCCGAGCTCGACGCGGCGGAAACCGGGCATCTGCGCGACCTCTATTTCGCCGCGCTCGGGCCGGTGCCGGGCAAGATCGTGGTCGACAAATTGCCGCTCAACCTCCTTGGAGCGCCGCTGATCCACCGGCTCTTTCCGGAGGCGAAATTCATCTTCGCCGCGCGTCATCCCTGCGATGTCGTCCTCTCCTGCTTCATGCAGGATTTCGACATCAACCCGGCGATGGCCAACTTCCTCGACCTCGAAGACGCGGCGCGGCTCTACGATCTGGTGCTCGCCTTCTGGCACCGCGCCTGCGCGCTGCTGCCGCTCGACGTCCATGTGCTGCGCTACGAGGCGCTGGTCGCCGACAAGGAAGGCCAGCTGCGCGCGCTGGTAGCCTTTCTCGGCCTCCCCTGGAACGACAAGGTGCTCGACAATCAGGGCAATGCGCGGGAACGCGGCCTGATCTCGACCCCGAGCTACGCCCAGGTCGCCGAGCCGGTCTACGCCCGCGCGAGCGGCCGCTGGCAGCGTTACCGCGACCAGCTGGCCGGCGTGCTGCCGCTCCTCGCGCCGTGGGCGGAGAAGATGGGGTACGACCTCTGAATGGGGACAGTTTCTGAATGGGGACAGTTATTTGTGAGTGGGGACAGTTACTAGTAACTGTCCCCGGTAACTGTCCCCTACGCCACGACCAGTTTCAGCGCGCCGTCGCCTTCGTCGACCGCGATGGTCTGGCCGTCCATGATCTCGCCGCGCAGGATCGCGTCGGCGAGCGGGTCCTGGAGGTATTTCTGGACCGCGCGCTTCAGCGGGCGCGCGCCGTAGACCGGGTCGTAGCCGACGCGGCCGAGCCAGGCGCGGGCGCCGTCGGTCAGCTCGAGGACGATCTTGCGGTCCTTGAGCAGCTGCTGGACGTGAGCGACCTGAATGTCGACGATCGGCCCCATATGCTCCTGGCTCAGCCGGTGGAACAGGATGATCTCGTCGAGCCGGTTGAGGAATTCGGGCCGGAAATGGCCGCGGACCACCTCCATCACCTCGCCCTCGACGTCGGCGACGGACTGGCCGTCGGCGAGGCCGGTGAGGAAGTGGCTGCCGAGGTTCGAGGTCAGGATGATGATCGTGTTGGTGAAATCGACGGTGCGGCCCTGGCCGTCGGTCAGCCGGCCGTCGTCGAGCACCTGGAGGAGGATGTTGAACACGTCCGAATGCGCCTTCTCGACCTCGTCGAACAGGACGACCTGATAGGGCCGCCGCCGCACCGCCTCGGTCAGCACGCCGCCTTCCTCATAGCCGACATAGCCCGGCGGGGCGCCGATCAGGCGGGCGACTGAGTGCTTCTCCATGAACTCGGACATGTCGATCCGGACCATCGCGTGCGGATCGTCGAACAGGAATTCGGCGAGCGCCTTGGTCAGCTCGGTCTTGCCGACGCCGGTGGGGCCGAGGAACAGGAAGCTGCCCATCGGCCGGTTCGGGTCCTGCAGGCCCGCGCGGGCGCGGCGGATCGCGCGGCTGACCGCTTCGACCGCGTGGCTCTGGCCGACGACGCGCTTGCCGAGCTCGGTCTCCATCGCCAGCAATTTCGAGCGCTCGCCTTCGAGCATCCGTTCCATCGGGATGCCGGTCCAGCGGGCGACGACCGCGGCGATATCCTCGGGCGTCACCTCTTCGCGCAGCATCGCATTGCCCTTGACCGCGATGGCCTCTTCGAGCTGCTTTTCGAGCGCGGGGATGCGGCCATATTGCAGCTCGCCGGCCTTGGCGAGGTCACCGGAACGCTGCGCCTGCTCAAGCTCAAGCCGGGCGGCGTCGAGCTGCTCCTTGATCCGGGCCTCGCCGGCGATCTTGTCCTTCTCGGCCTGCCAGCGCTGGGTCAATTCGGCCGATTGCTGCTCGAGATTGGCGAGCTCGCTCTCGATCGCCTTGAGCCGTTCCTTGGAGGCGGCGTCCTTCTCCTTCTTCAGCGCCTCGCGCTCGATCTTGAGCTGGATGATCCGCCGGTCGAGCGTCTCGATCTCTTCGGGCTTGCTCTCGACCTCCATCCGGATCCGGCTCGCCGCCTCGTCCATCAGGTCGATCGCCTTGTCGGGCAGGAAGCGGTCGGTGATGTAGCGGTTGGAGAGCGTCGCCGCGGCGACCAAAGCGGCGTCGGTGATCCGCACCCCATGGTGGAGCTCGTATTTCTCCTTGAGGCCCCTCAAGATCGAGATCGTGTCCTCGACCGTCGGCTCGCCGATGAACACCGGCTGGAAGCGCCGCTGCAGCGCCGGGTCCTTCTCGACATGCTTGCGATATTCGTCGAGCGTGGTCGCGCCGATGCAGTGCAATTCGCCGCGCGCGAGCGCAGGCTTCAGCAGGTTCGAGGCGTCCATCGCGCCGTCCGCCTTCCCGGCGCCGACCAACGTGTGCATTTCGTCGATGAACAGCACGATGCCGCCGTCCGACGACGTGACCTCGTTGAGCACGGCCTTGAGCCGCTCCTCGAATTCGCCGCGATATTTGGCGCCGGCGATCATGGCGCCGAGATCGAGCGCCAGCAGCTTCTTGTCCTGAAGGCTTTCCGGCACGTCGCCGTTGACGATCCGGAGCGCCAGACCTTCGACAATGGCCGTCTTGCCGACACCGGGCTCGCCGATCAGCACCGGATTGTTCTTGGTGCGGCGGGAAAGCACCTGGATGGTGCGGCGGATTTCCTCGTCGCGGCCGATCACGGGATCGAGCTTGCCGTCGCGCGCGGCCTGCGTCAGGTCGCGGGCATACTTCTTCAGCGCATCATAGGCATTTTCGGCCGTCGCGCTATCGGCAGTCCGACCCTTGCGCAGCGCTTCGATCGCCGAATTGAGGTTCTGCGGCGTGACGCCGCCCTTGCTGAGAATGGCACCGGCCTCGCTGTTCTTCTCAAGCGTCAGGCCCAGCAACAGCCGCTCGACCGTAACAAAACTGTCGCCGGCCTTCTCGGCCGCCTTTTCCGCAGCATCGAACGCACGCGCCAGTTCGGGGGCAAGATAGATCTGACCCGCACCGCTTCCCGAGACCTTCGGCAGCTTGTTGAGCGCATCCTCGGTCGCCTTGAGAATGGCGCGGGAATTACCGCCGGCCCGGTCGATCAGACCGCCAGCCAGCCCCTCGCTATCATCTAGCAGGACTTTGAGCATATGCAGCGACGAGAACTGCTGATGTCCGTCGCGCATGGCGAGCGATTGCGCTGACTGGATGAAGCCGCGCGCGCGCTCGGTGTATTTCTCAATATTCATGGATCATTCCCTCAGCCTGCAGCCTGCCGCTCCGCCCGGAGTTCGATCAGCAAAGGTGGGTTACCGGTTTTTGCGTCCGATCGCGCTCCAAATTTCAGGAGCGCACGATCTGGTCGCCAAATCGCCCACCCTTTGCCGGATCCTGCGCGAGGCACGGACAGCATCTTCAATGGGTTTCAACGAGGCCGCATTGACATTCCTCAATCGGCCGGGCGGCTTTCGTCGCCGACGCTGGCGTCAGCTTGGGGCAATTGTGGGAAGAGGGTTCCGGAAACGGAAGAGACAGCTTCGTGCGCGGTGGCGCCCGGCCAGGGAACCTCCTTAAGAAGCCGGATGTTCTACATCCAGCCGGCGCAGATCATCAGGATCTATCGCTATCCGGGCAAAGGCCTCTCCTCGCAACGGCTACCGAGTGTCGCGCTGGCACGAAACTCGTCAAGTTCGACGACGGTATCTCCGAGCTGGCGTCCAATATCGACGAAGCCCGCCGCCATCGCGATCCGAAGCTGCTGGGACACATGGATGTGCATCGGCTAAACTTACCAAGTCGCCGGATAACGACTCTTCAGGAAGCGCAATCCGCAAAACGATCGAAGCTTCGGGCGAGACCCTGGTTCCGGAGAACCACAACAGATTGCGGCGAGAGAGCAAGCCAAGAAATCCGGGTCGCGGCCATTAAGACGGACACGTCTGTTTTCCGACAGAGCGTTCGCGCCAAGCGCGTCGTAGGTGTCCAAAGGCGTGGAGAGCGTTATCGAGGTAAAACCTGTCATGACGAGCGGAACTTTAACGGCATCGGGCAACTTCCGTTACGGGGCCTGCAAAACCCGGGGTGGTTAGATGGTCCGGAAGCTGCCCGCGAAATATCGCGCCAAACGGGACTTCACGAACACGGCCGAGTCCAGCGGAGACCTGAAGGTCAGAGCCGGCCAGCGGCGCCCCTTCGTCATTAAGAAGCATGCCGCGGCTTCTTCTGCAGTGATCATGGGAGTGCCCCTGAGCCGCGCCGACAAGGAGCTTTGGCCTGACGAAGGCCAAGGCGCGGTCACCAAACTCGACCTCGCTAAGTATTTCGAGCGGGTCGGCCCCCGGATGATCGAGCACATTCGAGGGCGCCCCTGCTCCATCATTCGCGCTCCGGATGGAATCGCTGGCGAGCGTTTCTTCCAGCGCCACGCCATGAAGGGCTCGTCAAACCTGCTAGAACTCGTCAGCATCTCGGGCGACCGGAAACCGTACCTACAGATCAATCGGATCGAAGGCCTCGTGGCAGTCGCGCAGAGCGCCGGCATCGAACTTCATCCATGGAACAATCAGCCCGGTGATCCGGCTTTGCCAGGACGGCTCGTTTTCGATCTGGATCCGGCACCCGATGTCGAGTTCGGCGCCATTATCGAGGCTGCGCAGGAATTGCGGGGCCGCTTGAACGGTCTAGGCCTTATCTCATTCTGTAAGACGACCGGCGGCAAGGGGCTTCATGTCGTGACGCCTCTCGCGCGTCCGCGCAAAGGGCACAAGCTGACGTGGCGGGACGCCAAGGAATTTGCCCGCGCCGTGTGCAGTCAAATGGCGGCAGACAGTCCCGATCGCTTTCTCACTGACATGTCCAAAGAAAAGCGCAAGGGAAAGATACTCCTCGACTACCTGCGTAACGATCGCTTCTCTACGGCGGTAGCGCCGCTATCGCCTCGCGGGCGACCCAACGCCCCGGTTTCCATGCCCCTGACCTGGGGGCAAGTCCGCCCGGGCCTCGATCCGCAGAGCTACACGATCAGGACCGTGCCACAGCTTCTCAGGAAATCGAAGGCTTGGAACGACTACTGCGACAGTGAACGTTCGATATTGCAAGCCAAGGCGCGGTTGAGCGGCACCCGGTCTTTGAAGGCGGCGTAGGTGCGCACTGGATCATAGAAAACGACAACGTTGAAGAAACGGTTGTCTAGCCGATCAGCAAAAGATCGGGAGTGTTGAGCGCATCATGATCGACAAGGTCGGGAATGGTCGCCTGCGGAGGCGTCAGCTACGCTGACTTTCTAGATATGGGCGATTCCGATGTCTCCGGGGAAATAGGTGCCCCTAGCGTAGGCCGGAACGATCGGCGAGCCGTGGCCGATTTCCGGAATTATCGGATTGTTACGATCGCCCCTGGCGCTACCCGTATCCGCCCGGATGGGTAGAGGCGGTGGATGGGGATGGCGATCGATCGCCTGCAGAGGGGCGATGCGCGCGAACTCCACGGGACCGCCGTGCTCGGCAGCATTCGTTAGCAGTTCCGCACCCTCAGGACGACCCGGCATTTCGTGGTCAGATTTGGGATGGCCTGGCGAGATGGGCGTTGGCTCACGCAGCGTCGACAGCTTTCCGCCATCGGCAAAACGCAGGGACCAGGACACGACGCACCCCCGCAACGGAACCGGAATTCAAGCCGAGTTATAACGTTTCGTTCGGGCGAAGCCGGGTCTAATAGACAAGTTCATACACCGTTCAGCTGGGTTCTGGAATTAACTGGCTAGCATCACCGAGCGGTCCCGGAGGGAGGACGCTGTTCCGGGGATGTTAGGGACCCGGACACCCTTTCCGGGTCCCGCCTTCCTCACCTTGGTTGTCCTACTCCGGACCTTCGCGGAGGAAATAGCCAATGACGGCGCAGATCGTTGCACTCACGCTCGGGGTTGAGGTCGCGCAGTCGGCGTCGCCACGTACATGGTCAAACGACGCAGACCGCCCAGCCAGGGATGGCGAACCTTCTTGCGTAACCCGCCGGACATTGCCGCCATGGACCTGTTCGTTGTTCCAACTATCGGTTTCGACCTGCTCTATGCCTTGGTCATCGTCCGGCTCGACCGCAGAGACCTCAGTTCCCCGTGGATGCGTGGTGCCCCCAGGCGGATTTTCGACGCTCATCCGCCGGATCACTACGCGCCTCCGTCTCGATCTGCGATCGCCCTCCCGCTGGGCGCGAGTTCCAACGCCAGTAGCAACGAAAGCCGGCCCTGTGCCACCGCACGAGCGTCTCGGGCTGGATGTTCAGGATCGATAGAGACCAGCGATACAGCTGGATAAAGAACCAGCGATCATTGTTCGTGAGCCGGACGCGCCCATGCAGCCCACGCCTCAAGACAATCAAGCATCGTGTTCTGAGCTTCAAGCAGCGACTGACCGGGAAGATCGATGCCACAACCAACGTCGATAGCAATTCCGACCTGCTGGCCGCTTTTCCTCGCTTCGCCCTGAAAAGCCAACATGACAGTGGTCGATCTGCTTCGCAAGATTGCAGAACGGAAGAAGGCCACGCCTGCTCAGATCGCGCTCGCTTGGCTGTTGGCTATGAAACCGTGGATCGCTCTAATACCAGGTACGCGGATGCTTCAGCACCTCGAAGAGGACATCAGAGCGGTTGATGTCAGGCTTACGTCTGATGACTTCCATATAGCGCTCTCTCAAAGATCAAGGTGCAAGGGGCTCGGCTTCCCGAAGAACATATGAAGCTGATAGACCGCTAAGCAGCGCGAATATTGACCCCGGGCTGACATAACTTCTCCGTCATAGCGGGGCGCCGCGCCCACCTTTTCAGAATTGTTCCGCGCAACAGATATTGATCAATGCCGTGATTCGTTTAATCGAACTATGCTAACGCGCTCCTGGTATAGTGAGGGCGTGCGAGATGCACCTTGCGAGAGTGCCTATCGGCCTGCTGACCGCGGTCGCCCTCGTTATGGGAGTAACCGCCGCAACTCGGGCGCAGCCTGCCGGAAACGGCCCCCCGGCGGTAGGCGTAGTCGAAGCCACCAAGCGATCAATCACCGAAACCAGCGAATTCCTCGGAAGAATCGAGGCGGTCAATCGCGTCAACGTCGTCGCGCGCGTCACGGCATTTCTCGAAAAGCGGATTTTCAACGAAGGCGCCGAGGTCAGGAAGGGAGATGAACTCTATCGTCTCGAACGGGGCCCGTTCGAGGCCGATCTCGCGGCAAAAAAAGCGCAAGTCGCGCAGTTGGGGGCGATGCTGGAAAACGCCAGATTGACCGCTGATCGCGCACGTATCTTGCTCAGCGGACCAGCCGGTCAACAATCGACTTACGACGCGGCGCTCGCCAACCAGCGCAGCCTGGAAGCCCAGGTGATGGCCGCTCAGGCCCAGGTGCAAGCTTCCCAGATCAACCTCGACTATACCGACATCCGTTCGCCCATTGAAGGCAAGATTGGGCGTACTGCGGTGACCGAGGGTAATGTTGTCAGCCCGGGGTCCGGCGTTCTGACCACCATCGTCAGCCAGGACCCGATGTACGTCGTGTTCCCGGTCTCAGTGCGCCAGGGGCTGGAGCTGCGCGCGCGCTACGCGCCTCGGGGCGGACTTAACGCGGTGGTGATCAAGCTACGCCTGCCGGACGGCCGCCTCTACGATCAGACCGGAAAATTGAACTTCGTCGATAACACCATCACGCAAGGCACCGACACGGTTACGGTACGCGGCGTGATCCCCAATTCAACGGCGCATGATCCTTCCACCCCTGGTGGTCCGGCACGCGAACTCGCCGACGGCGAATTTGTCACGGTATTACTGGAGGGCGTCCAGCCGGTCGAGGTGCTGGCGATTCCGCGCGCCGCGGTGCTGTCCGATCAACAGGGCGATTATGTCTTTGTAGTCGGGCCGGACAACGAGGCCGAGCAGCGTCGGATCCAACTCGGGCAGTCGACCCCCACAATGGCGGC
>JAXDPI010000010.1:0-52781 GCA_034668465.1 Sphingomonadales bacterium | reverse complement strand
TGTAGGCGTAGCGCCCCGAGCGCATGTCGACCCCGCCCGGCGAGACCGCATAGGCCTCGGCCGGCGGCGAGACGTTGGCCTTCGGCTCCCCCTGTGCCCCGGCCGGCGCCGGCAGGCAGGCCGCGGCAAGCAGGGCGCAGGACAAGGCGGCCGCCCGGGCGCCGCGCGTCTTCGTCGCCCACGCCTTGCGCCGGATCGCGGCCTCGAACGGCGCGACCGGTCCGCCTGGCGGGGAAGACGAGCGGCGCGGCATCAGGGCGCGGGATTGGGCGAGGCGACGTTGACGTTCGTCCTGTTGTCGCCCTTGTCGTAGCTGTAATTGGCGGTGACGTTGTTGTTGACGCTGCCGCCGCGCTGAACTTTCACCAGCCGCCCGCGGGCGTCGTAAGTATAGGTGATCGTTTCCGACGCGATCGCCGTCGCCGCGAGCGCGCCAATCGCGATCGCGAGCAGAACTGTCTCTCGTCTTGCCATGATCCCCTCCCGATCATGCCGCGACTCTCCGCGACTCGATCCGCGCAAGTCAATCACCGAACCAAGGGTGCCGCAATCGGAAACTTCGTCACGCCGGCGTAATAAGCGGCCCGCGCCGCGCTCGGCGGCATCCACGCCGCGCATTCGCCCCGCGGCCACGCAAAAAGACCGCCTCACGTTGCCGTGAGGCGGCCCAGGTTCAGGGAGGTGCGCCCCCGCTTTCGAAGGGGCGCGGTGCACTGCCACAAAGGGGGGATATGGCAGCGCTAATCCCTAGATAGGTCAGGCTTTTCGGGTTTCAATACCAGATCGTATTAATACCTGGTTCGCCTCAGGCCGGGCCCTGCGGAGCCGCCGCGGCGGCGATCGCCTCGGGCACCTTGCCCTGCTGCACCTGGCGGGCGAACAGGTCGCGGATCGACGACAGCGAGAAGAGGTGCGCCATGATCAGCGGCAATATTCCGTTCTGGTTGATCTTGCGCAGCTGGTCGCCGTTCATGTCGCGCATCTTGGCCTCGTCGACCATGCGGAAGCCGCGGTAGAGGAACGGCTGCTCGGCGCCTTCGGGCTGGATCGTGACCTCGCCGTCGATCAAGAGGTCCATCTCGACCAGCTCCTTGACGAAGGCCTGGGTGCGCTGGGCGGCGATCTCGAACTCCTCGCAGAATTTGAGGATTGCGTTGAGCGCCGGGCTCGGCTTGTCGTCCTCGAACAAAGCCGGGCCGTCGCCATCCTCGGCGACCAGCCCGCTCTCGGGATCGTAGCAGAGCGACAGCTCGTCGGCGGCCGGATCGAGCTTGGCGAGCAGATAGGGATAGCGGCGGACATAGGCCGGCACGTAGAACGGGTTGTGCGGCTTGCCGCTCTCGTCGACGAACACGTTGACGCCCTCGTTGAGGCCCATCAGCCCGAGCGGCACCGGCTGGTCGCCGGCCGAAAAGACGATCGGAAAGTCGCGTTGGGCCGCGACGAACTCGTCGACCGTCAGCGGAATCGCGTTGGCGGTCGCGAAATAGGGCGCCTCCTCGCTGGGCTTGGTCTTGAGATTGCCGTGCAAATTGGGCGAAAGCGGCTGCAGGTTCTTGTAGAAAAGCGGCAGATTGCTGGGCGGCGGCTGAGTCGCCATGGGGTGGGTCTCCATTGGTCTAGGGAGCGGCCACGCGCGCGGCCGCGGTTTTCAGCGCAACCCTCTATGATCGAAGCGGCTCTTGCGCAAGGCTCTCCTGAACGAGGGGCGGTACCAGCTTGCCGGGGTTCATGATGTTCTTGGGGTCGAGCGCCTGCTTGATCGCCCGCATCGCGCCGAGCCGGGCGGGATCGCCGAGCCGCGCCAGCTCGCTCAGCCTGGACTGGCCGATGCCATGCTCGGCCGAGATCGAGCCGCCCGCCTCGGTGACCAGATCGTGGACCAGCCGGGTCACCGCGCGCGCCTCGCCGTCGAGCCAGGCCGGGCCGGCGCCGGGCGGCGCCTGGACGTTGAAATGGACGTTGCCGTCGCCGAGATGGCCGAAGCCGATCACCCGCGTCCCCGGGAAGCGGCCTTCGACCGCCTCCGCCGCGGCGACCATGAACGCGCCCATCTCGTCGACCGGCACCGAAATATCGTGCTTGGCCGACGGGCCCGCTTTCTTCTCGGCCTCGGCGATGCTGTCGCGCAGCCGCCAGAAATCCTGCGCCTGCGCCTCGCTGGCGGCGATCACCGCGTCGCCCGCCAGGCCGGTCTCGAGCGCCGAGCGCAAGCCTTCGTAGAGCAGGCGCTCGGGGCCCGGCGCCGCCATCGGCGAAACCGCCTCGATCAGCACGTTCCAGCGCGCCGGCGCGGCCAGCGGCGCGCGCGTCCCCGGAATGTGGGCGAGAACCAGGTCGAGGACGCGCTCCGGCACGATCTCGAAGCTTTCGATCGCGTCGCCTGAAGTCGCTTCGAGATGGCGCAGCAGCGCCAGCGCCGCCGCCGGCGTCGCAACGCCGGCCCAGGCGACGGCGCGCTCGCCGACCGCCGGCACCAGCCTGAGGCTGGCCGCGGTGACGATGCCGAGCGTGCCTTCGGCGCCGATCAGCAATTGCTTGAGGTCGTAGCCGCGATTGTCCTTCTTCAGCGCCTTCAGCCCCTCGAACAGGCTGCCGTCGGGCAGCACCGCCTCGATGCCGAGCACCAAAGCGCGCATCGTCCCGAAGCGCAGCACCTGGGTGCCGCCGGCGTTGGTCGAGACGAGGCCGCCGATCGTCGCCGAGCCGCGCGCGCCGAGCGTGAGCGGGAAACGCCGCCCGACCGCGTGCGCCGCCTCCTGCAGCGTCTCGAGAATCACCCCCGCCTCGCAGACCGCGATCCCCGCCGCCGCGTCGAGCGCGCGGATCCGGTTCATCCGCCGCATCGACAGCAGCAGCGCCGCGCCCGACGCGTCGGGAGTCGCGCCGCCGACCATGCCGGTATTGCCCCCCTGCGGCACCAGCGGCACCCCGGCCGCGGCGCACAGCGCGACGATCGCCGCCACCTCCTCACGCGATGCCGGCGACAGCATCGCCGCCGCCGCGCCATGATAGCGGCCGCGCCAGTCGGTCAGCGAAGGCGCCATCTCGGCGGCATCGTGGGTGAACCCCTTCGGGCCGAGCAGATCGGCGAGCTTGTCGAGCAGGGCCTCAGGGGGATAAGCCATCGCGCCGCGATAGAGCGGGCGCGCCGGAGGATCAATTAATCGCATGTTCAAGCGCATTCCCCAAAGCCGGTCGGCGATGGACGTTCAGCCATGATCCTGGCGGGCATTGCCGCCCTGCTGCTGCTCGGCTTCGGCGCCGACGCGCAGAGCAAGCAAGCGCCGCGCCCGCCGCAAGGCCGGCCGCTCACCTTCCAGCAGCAGATCATCGTCCGCGTGCCGCAGGGCCCGGCTCCGGCCACGCCCAATGGCCTGATCCGCTGGGAGGAGCATGGCGGGCCGCGCTGCATCGCCTGGGCGCAGATCGCCGGCGCGGACCTGGTCAGGCAGGACAGCGTCGACCTGATCTTCCGCGACAGCACCCGGGTCCGCGCCCGGCTCGAGCGGCGCTGCCCGGCGCTCGATTTCTATCGCGGCTTTTACCTGAGCATGACCCCCGACGGCCTGATCTGCGCGGACCGCGATTCGGTCCGCGCCCGCACCGGCGGCGAATGCCAGATCGACCGGTTTCGCAGCCTGAGGGCGCGCCGCCCGTAGCTGCTACGCATTGACAAGAGCCCCCGCTTCGCACAAGCGGACGCCCGCAAACGCCTTCGCCGAAGAGAAGGCCCCAATCCCGGACCATCTATGAGTTTTGCCGACCTCGGCCTGTCAGACGAATTGCTCCGCGCGGTGAGCGAGGCGGGCTATGACACGCCCACCCCGATCCAGAAGCAGGCGATCCCCTCGGTCCTGATGGGCAAGGACATCATCGGCATCGCCCAGACCGGGACCGGCAAGACCGCCGGCTTCGTCCTCCCGATGATCGATATCCTCGCCCAGGGCCGCGCCCGCGCCCGCATGCCGCGCTCGCTTATCCTCGAGCCGACCCGCGAGCTTGCCGCCCAGGTCGCCGAGAATTTCGAGAAATACGGCAAGCACCACAAGCTCTCGATGGCGCTGCTGATCGGCGGCGTCCAGATGGGCGACCAGATCAAGGCGCTCGAAAAGGGCGTCGACGTGCTGATCGCCACGCCCGGGCGGCTGATGGACCTGTTCGGCCGCGGCAAGATCATGCTCAACGGCTGCAGCCTCCTGGTCATCGACGAGGCGGACCGGATGCTCGACATGGGGTTCATTCCGGACATCGAGGAAATCTGCACCAAGCTGCCCAAGACCCGGCAGACCCTATTGTTCAGCGCGACGATGCCGGCGCCGATCAAGCGGCTCGCCGATCGCTTCCTGACCGATCCCAAGTCGATCGAAGTCGCTCGCCCGGCTTCCTCGAACCTGTTGATCGACCAGCGCATGATCCGGGTCGATTCGCGCAAGAAGCGCGACGTGCTGGCCGATTTCCTGCGCCATGGCGACGTGCGCAGCGCGCTGATCTTCTGCAACCGCAAGACGACCGTGCGCGAGCTCGCCACCTCGCTCAAGCGCGGCCATTTGAACGTCGGCCAGATCCAGGGCGACATGGCCCAGGCCGACCGGATCCGGGAGCTCGACCGCTTCAAGAATGACGAGATCAACATCCTCGTCGCTTCCGACGTCGCCGCGCGCGGGCTCGACATCAAGGGCGTCAGCCACGTCTTCAACTATGACGTGCCGTGGCATCCGGACGATTATGTCCACCGCATCGGCCGCACCGGGCGCGCCGGCAAGACCGGCATCGCGATCACCCTGGTGACCCGCGAGGATGCCGAATCGATCGACAATATCCAGAAGCTGACCGGCACCAAGATCGCCGAGATGGGCGAAACCGCTCCGGCCGCGGCCGCGGAAGCGCGCGAGGAGCGCGAACCCCGCGAACCGCGCGAAGCCAGGGAGCCGCGCGAGCCCCGGCAACGCGCCGCACGTCCGCCCCGAACCCCGCGCAAGCCGCGGTCGGAACCGGCCGAAGCCAGGCCTGTCGCCAAGGCCAAGGAAGAACCGAAACCCAGGCGCCGCGAGCCGGAGCCCGAAACGGCCGACGAGGGCTGGAACGGCCCGGTGCCGAGCTTCCTCGACAAGGGCTTCGGCGGCTAGGAGAGGCCGCTTTGGACGACCAAACCAGGCACTTGCTGCAGCAGTTGCTGGACCTTCAGCGCGCCACAAGTGAGACGGTCTCCGGCATCAATGCGAAAGTTGCCCTGCATCATCAGATAGTCCTTAGGCTTGTTGCAAAGAGCGATCTTCTGGCGGACCTGACGCTCGAGGAGAGAGGCCTACTTGAGAGAACGGGCGCTGCCGCGATGGAAATGGCTCGGCTTTCCGATCAAGCGGAATCGACGCAGTTGCTGCTGGACCTGATTAGAAGCAGGATTCGGGAGACTGAGAGCCAGCCCGGTTTGCGATCATGCAGCATCACCGCTTCGCTCATCCTGAGTAGGGACTGAGCTTGGCGAAGGCCCGTATCGAAGGACCGGCCAGTGCGTCCTTCGATACGCCGGTTCGACAAGCTCACCGGCTACTCAGGATGAGCGTATGGGTGTGGATCGCAAACCGCTCTAGGTTGGTGAGGTGTATCGACGTCGGAACGCATCCGCATAAGCCGTCAGCCGTCCCGCCGCGATCGCCTCGCGCAGATCCTGCATCAGCCGCTGGTAGAACCACAGATTGTGCTCGGTCATCAGCATCGCGCCCAATATTTCGCCCGAGCGGACGAGGTGGTGGAGATAGGCTCTGGACCAGGCGGCGGTCGGCGATTCGGGGTCGAGCGGCGCGCTGTCCTCGGCGAATTTGGCGTTGCGGATGTTGATCGGGCCGTCCCACGTAAAGGCCTGGCCGGTGCGGCCGCTCCGCGTCGGCAGCACGCAATCGAACATGTCGATGCCGCGCTCGACCGCGCCGATTATGTCGTCGGGCTTGCCGACGCCCATCAGATAGCGGGGACAGTCCCCGGGCAACTGGCCGCAGGCGAAATCGAGGCAGGCGAACATGGCCGCCTGCCCCTCGCCGACGGCGAGGCCGCCGACCGCATAGCCGTCGAAGCCGATCCGGGTCAGCGCGTCGGCCGAAGCGCGGCGCAGCTCCTCGTCGAGCCCGCCCTGCTGGATGCCGAACAGAGCCCCTTCGCCGGCGAAGGCGTCGCGCGAGCGCCGCGCCCAGCGCATCGAGCGCTCCATCGCCGCGACCTGCGCCTCGCGGCTGTCGGTGGTCTTGACCAGCTGGTCGAACGCCATGACGATGTCGGCGCCGAGCAGCGCCTGGATTTCCATCGACCGCTCCGGGGTCAGCAAATGCCGGCTGCCGTCGAGATGGCTGGCGAAGGCGACGCCCTCCTCGCTGACCTTGGCGAGCTCGGCAAGGCTCATCACCTGGTAGCCGCCCGAATCGGTCAGGATCGGCCGCTCCCAGCCCATGAATGCGTGCAGCCCGCCCAGCCGCGCCACCCGTTCGGCGCCGGGGCGGAGCATCAAATGATAGGTGTTGCCGAGGATGATGTCGGCCCCGCTCGCGCGGACGTCGGCCGGCTTCATCGCCTTGACCGTCGCCGCCGTGCCGACCGGCATGAAGGCCGGCGTCCGGATCTCGCCGCGGCGCATAGAGATCAGCCCCGTGCGCGCCCGGCCGTCGGTCGCGGCGACAGTGAAGGAAAATCGGGGGGCGCCCATCGGCGCGGCTTAGCGCGTCACTGCTTGAGCGCAAGCTCCCAGGTCTCGCCCTGCTCGGCCTTGCCGAATTCGTGGTGAACTTGCGTGTCCACGATGCGGAAGCCGGCGGCTTCGTAGATCCGGCGCGCGGGGACGAGGATGGTGTGGGTCCAGAGCCGGACCAGATCGTAGCCCGCCGCCCGCGCGAAGCCGACGCATTCGTCGACCAGCGCGCGGCCGATCCCCTGCCCGCGCGCCCAGGGCTCGACATGGAGCAGGCGCAGCTGGCCGACCTTGCCGCCGGCGTCGACCAGCAGCACCGCCCCGGCCATCATTCCGGCGCGCTCGGCGACCCAGCATTGCTCGCGGCCGGGCTTGAAGTCCCGCAGGAAAGCGGTGGTGACCTCGCCTTGGAGGATCTCCATCGGCCGGCCCCAGCCATAAGGCGCGTAGAGGATCGACTGGCGCGAGGCGATCAGGGCCAGATCACCGGTCCGGAAGGTGCGAATATGCCAGGGCGCCGCGCCGCCCGCGAGCAGCGCCTGCGCCGCGCCGAGCGCCGCGACCAGAGTGGCGCGGTCGCCGCCGCTCAGCGCGTCGATCCGACCCGCGACCTCGGCGCGGGTGCGCGCATCGAGCGCGTCGAACACCCGGCGCCCGTCCGCGGTCAGGCTGATCGGGCGCGCGCGCGCGTCGGCGCCGCGGGCGCGCTCGATCCAGCCCCGGCCCAGGAAGCGGCGCAGGATGCGGCTGACATAGCCGGCATCGAGACCCAATTCGGCGCGCAGCTCGGCGGCGAGCGGCCCGGCCCGGTTGGCGATCTCGTAAAGCAGCCGCGCCTCGGCCAGCGACAGGTCGCTGTCGAGATAATGGGCGTCGAGCGCGCCGGCGAAGCGGGTGTAGAAGCGCGTGAACGCGCGCACGGCGGCGACGGCATCGTCCATGGCGCCATTACGCGCAATTTAGTTGACTTTGTCAACTATGGGCGCCGGCTCAGTCCCGCGCGACGATCACTTTCGCGCCGATATCGAGCGCCGCCCATCCGCGATTCGTGGTGACCGCCGGGAGTCCGCGCGCCAGCGCCAAAGCAAGGCACGCCCGGTCGCCGAGCGACAGCCCGGCGCCACGGGTCCGCACGCGCAGCTTCCCGGCCGCCATGGCCTGCGCCGCGTCGAACGGGATGACGGGAAGGTTGAGCCTCGCGATGTTCCGGTCGATATTCTCGTCAGGCGCACCACGCTCTTGCAGCTTCGCCACGACCTCGGCGAGATTGACGGCCCCGACGATCGCGCCCGGAAGCAGCTCCCGAACCTTCTCTGCTCCCCGCTCTTCGAGCATGACCGCGAGCAATGCGGACGCATCCAGCACATGCTCACTCATGCTCCGCCTCGGCGCGGCGATCGGCGATCAACTCGTCCGAAAGCGATACGCCTTCGGGAATATATTGGCGCAGGCTTGCCGTGACTTCGGCCAGGACGTCGCGATAGGGCCGCACACGCAGCTCGCCCTTCACCGTCTCCATGATCACCGCGTCGCCATCCTTGAGCCCCAGCGCGCGCCGCACCCGGGCCGGGATCTGGAGACGGCCCCCGCTGACTAGTCTGCCGCGTTCCGCATTCATGTCTAATCTCACTTTCCGACAGATTTTGAGCATCATACAGATAGAGGCGTATCGACACAAGCAGGGGAGTCGCACCCCGTAATTAATGGGTGGCAGGGAGGACAATCCCTGTGTGTCCATCATCCCCGGCCCCAGTCCCAGACCCCGTCATTCCCGCGTAAGCGGGAATCCAGCTTCTTCCTCTCCACCTGCGGAAGCTGGACTCCCGCTTTCGCAGGAGTGACGATAAGGTGGGGAGGGAGGTTGCCATGGTGAAAGCGACCTGGAACGGCGCGACAATCGCCGACAGCGACGACACCGTGATCGTCGAGGGCAATCATTATTTCCCGCGCGGCTCGGTCGACGCCACGCGGCTCCGCGACAGCGCGACGACAACGGTCTGCCCATGGAAGGGCACGGCCCATTATCACACGCTCGCGGTGGGCGGCGCCGAGAATCGCGACGCCGCCTGGTATTATCCGGATCCCAAGCCGGCGGCCGCCGAGATCAGGGACCGGGTGGCGTTCTGGAGAGGCGTCGAGGTCGGCTAGGCGACCGGTTGCCCGCGCTCGGCGTCGAGGTCGCGGAACCGGACCCGATGGCCGGCGATCCCGAATTCGGCGAAGATCGCATTGGCCCGATCGGCGGCTGCGGTCATGGCCGCCGATTCAAGGTGGAACCGCTCGGCCGCGCGACGCGCCTCCTCGTCCCCCAACGTCGCCGCGCACATCATCCACGCGAGCGCCTCCTGCTGATCGGCCTCGACACCCTGGCCGAGGGTGTAGAGAACGCCGACGCCGTAAAAGCCGTGCGCCTCGCCCATCCGCGCGGCGGCCAAATAATATCGGCGCGACTGCGCATAGTCGCGCCCGACGCCCCGGCCGGTCGCGTACATCACCCCCATGCTGACGATCGCGCGCGAGCTTCCCTGCGCGGCGGCGCGGCTGATCCACTGGAACGCCTCGCGCGGGTCTTCGGCAACGCCCTCGCCCAGATCGAGCATCACGCCCAGACGCCATTGCGCGTGGCGCTGGCCGCGCTCGGCGGCCTGCCGGTAGAGTTGGGCGGCGCGGGGCTGATCCTGCGCGACATGGCGCCCGGTATCGTAGAACCAGGCAAGATAATCGACCGCGTCGTCGTCGTCGCGGGCCGCCGCCGCCTCGATGAGCGAGAAGGCGCGCGCCTCCTCGCCCGCGTCCATCAGCCGCCGAGCCTCGTCGGAGGCCGGCGAGGCGGCGATCAGCGCAAGCCAGAGGAAAAGCAGGACAATCCGGGGCATGGCGGCGCGATCATGGCAGCAAAAGGCTCGCATCGCCATAAGAGTAAAAGCGATAGCCCTGCGCAATCGCATGCGCATAAGCGCGCTGCATCGCCTCCAGCCCCATCAGCGCCGCGACCAGCATGAACAAGGTCGAGCGCGGCAAATGGAAGTTGGTGAGGAGGCCGTCGACGGCGCGGAAGCGGTAGCCGGGGGTGATGAAGATCGCGGTGTCGCCTTCGAAGGCGCGCACCTTGCCCGCCTCGTCGGCCGCGCTCTCCAGCAGCCGCAGCGACGTCGTCCCGACCGGGATGATCCGGCCGCCGGCCGCGCGCGCGGCGTTGAGCCGTTCGGCCGCCTCGGCAGTGATGCGGCCCCATTCGCTGTGCATGATATGGCCGCCGGTGTCGTCGGCCTTGACCGGCAGGAAGGTGCCGGCGCCGACATGGAGCGTGAGCGTCTCGTGGCCGATCCCGGCTTGCGCCAGTGCGGCCATCAGCGCCGGGGTGAAGTGAAGCGCGGCGGTCGGCGCGGCGACCGCGCCCTCCTCGCGGGCGAACATCGTTTGATAGTCCGCGCGGTCGCGCGCATCGGCTTCGCGCCGGCCGGCGATATAGGGCGGCAGCGGCATCCTCCCGGTGCGCTCGAGCAGCAATTCGACCGGCTCGTCGCCCTCGAAGCTCAGCAGGAACGAGCCGTCCTCCCCCCGCTCGCTCGCGGTCGCGGCGACGCCGACGCCGAAATCCACCCTGTCGCCCTCCCGCAACCGTTTGGCGTTGCGGATGAAGGCGCGCCAGGCGCGCGGGCCCTCGCGCTTGTGCAGGGTGGCGCCGATCCGGGCGGCGCCGCGCGTGCCTTCGAGCTGGGCGGGGATGACCTTGGTGTCGTTGAACACCAGCATGTCGCCGCGCCGGAGCAGCGCCGGCAGGTCGCGCATTTCATGATCGGAAATCGCCGCCCCGCGCACCTGCAGCAGCCGCGCCGAATCGCGCGGCGAGGCGGGCCTCAGCGCGATTTGGTCGGCGGGCAGGTTGAAGTCGAAGAGATCGACGCGCACCCTAGTTCCGGGGCGGCCTCCCCGGCCGCGCGCCCGGCGCGCGGACCGGCTCGAGCGCGCGCGGCGGCGGCGGCGACGGCGGCACCGCCGGCCCGATCGCCACGTCGCGGGTCGGACCGGCCGGATTCGGGCCGGCCGTCGCCGCGAGCCGGGCAGCCTCGGCGCGCAGCTCGTCGGCGCTCATCGGCGCCAGATTGTCCGAGCCCAGCGACGCGCGGACGATCCGGCTCGGCGCGGGCGGCGGCTCGCCGCGCTCGATCGCGTCGACGAAGCTCATCCCCGACACCACCCGGCCGATGACGGTATAGCTGCGGTCCATCTGCAGCCGCGGCGCGAACATGATGTAGAACTGGCTGTTGCCGCTGTTCACATTGTCCGCGGTGCGCGCCAGCGCGACCGCGCCGCGCAGATGCGGCAGGCCGTTTATCTCGGCCTGGAGATCGGGGAGCGGCGAGCTGCCGAGGCCGCTATTCTGCGGATCGCCGCCCTGCGCCATGAAGCCGTCGATCACCCGGAAGAAGGTGAGGCCGTTGTAGAAGCCCTGCCGGGTCAGCGTCTTGATCCGCTCGACCGAAACGGGCGTGACGTCGGGACGCAGCTGGATCACCACCCGGCCGCCGGTCGACAGATCGAGCACCCAGGCATTGTCGGCGGTGAGCGGCGGCGTCGGCGGCGCCACCTTCAGCGTCGCCTGCGGCGGCGCCTGGGCGGCGAGCAGGGCGCTCAGGAACAGGCCGGTGAGGGCGGCGAAAAAAGAAAGCAGACGCGGCATATTGGGACCTCGGTTCAAAATGATGGCGGAACTCTAGGGCCGCAGGGCCCGCGCCTCAAGCGCCCTTGCGCCCGACCTCCTCGACCCGGGCGCGGACCTGCGCCGCCACCGCCGGGGTGACGAACCGGCCGATCTCGCCGCCGTAGAGCGCGATCTCCTTGACCAGCTTGGAAGCGATCGGCTGCAGCGACACGCCGGCCATCAGGAAGACGGTCTCGATCTCGTCGTTCAATTGCTGGTTCATCCCCGCCATCTGGAACTCATATTCGAAGTCGGCGACCGCGCGCAGGCCGCGGATGATCATCGAGGCGCTCTCGCGGACCGCGAAATCCATCAGCAGCGAATCGAACGAGACGACCCGAATCTCGGCCGCGCCGCCGTCCTCGATGCCGGCCGTTTCGCGCTCGACCATAGCGAGACGCTCCTCGACCGCGAAGAGCGGCGACTTGGACGGATTGGTGGTGACGCCGATCACCAGCCGGTCGACCAGATGGGTCGCGCGGCGAATGATGTCCATGTGACCCAGGGTGATCGGGTCGAACGTGCCGGGATAGACGCCTGTCCTCATGATTTCCCCCATAGCGCGGCTAATGGTCGCGCTCCACCGCGAAGCGCGCGACGGCGCGCAACAGGTCCGCCTCGTCGCCGAAGCCGTGAAGGTGCTCGATCGCCTGGCCGATCAACAGATCCGCCTGGCGCCGCGCCCGTTCCGGGCCGAGCAGCGAAACGAAGGTCTGCTTGCCGGCGGCGAGATCCTTGCCGACGCGCTTGCCCGCTTTCTCCTCGGCGCCCTCATGATCGATCAGATCGTCGACGATCTGGAAGGCGAGGCCGACGTCGCGGGCATAGCCGCGCAGGCCGGTGCGGCCCTCGCCCGGCACCCGCCCCATGATCGCGCCCGCCTCGACGCACCAGGCGATCAGCGCGCCGGTCTTCAATTGCTGCAGCCGGGTGACGGCGGCGAGATCGAGCACCGTCTCGCCCGCCATCAGGTCCATCAGCTGGCCGCCGGCCATGCCCGCCGGCCCCGAGGCGCGGGCGAGCTCTGCAACGAGCTCGGCGCGGACGAACGGATCCTCGTGGGTCGCCTCGCCGGCGAGGATCTCGAAGGCGAGCGCGTGGAGCGAATCGCCGGCGAGGATCGCGGTCGATTCCTCAAAGGCGCGGTGGAGGGTCGGCTTGCCGCGCCGCAAATCGTCGTCGTCCATGCTCGGCAGATCGTCGTGGATCAGCGAGTAGACGTGGATGCATTCAACGGCGAGCGCGACCCGAATCGCCCGCGCCCGATCGACCCGAAACAGGTCGCAGGCCGCGACGACCAGCATCGGCCGGATGCGCTTGCCGCCGCCGATCGCGGCGTAGCGCATCGCCTCGTAGAGCCGCGCGCGTGCGTCGGCGGGGACCGCGAGCAGCGAATCGAACGCGCGGTCGATCTCGGCGCCGACCGCTTCGAGCGCGGCGCGCAGGGTCATTCGTCGCCGAGGGGCGCGGTGCCTGCGGGGCTGCCGTCGCGCCCGAACTGGATCTTGTCGATCTTCGCCTGCTCGGCCGTGAGCCGGGCCTCGCATTGCTGCTTGAGCTTTTCGCCCTCCGCGTAGAGCGCGATCGCCTCGTCGAGCGACGCGTCGCCGCCTTCGAGCCGGTGGACGATCTCCTCGAGCCGCTTCAGCGCCGCCTCGAACGAGAGCTCGGCGACATCCTCTTCCTGAGCCATGGCCGAGCTTTGGCCCCGCGCGGCGCGAGGGTCAAGCGGAGGCGGGCTGCCAAACGAGGGGATGGCTCAGCAGCGATCGATCCAGTGTCACGAGACGCATGTTCTCGACCTGGCAAATCCCCAACAGCAGCCGATCGAAGGGATCGTGCGTGTTGGGCACAGGGTCAGCTTCGGCAAGGACATGCGAGACGACGACATCCATCTGCGCGATGGCGAAAGCCGACAGCGCGCCCGGCAATTTTTCGAGAGCGCAGGTCAAGGGCAGCTTTCCCAAGCGATGCTTGATCGCGATCTCCCATAGCGACACCGCGCTCGCGAACGTGGCGTTGCGACCGTTCCGGAGGCCGCCTTGAACGAAAGCCGGAAGCCGTTCGCCCTCCCCGCGCATCAGCGATAGAAGGATATGCGTGTCCAATAGAAGGAGCATGCGGCGCCCTCAAAGGGACGGTGTAAACAGGAAATCCCACGGCAATGGGTCGTCGAAATCATCGGGGATCGGCCCGACGAGCTGATCGATGCCATTCTCCTCCTTCCACTTGCGAAAGCCCTCGAAATCGATTCCGCCCTTGCGCTTGTGCGGAATGACCTCGGCCACGGGTGTGCCGTTGCGGGTGATCACCACCTGTTCGCCGGCTTCGACCGCACGGACGAGCGCCGGCAGCGTGTCCTTGGCTTCCTTGATCGAGACGTGCTTCATCGCGCCATTGTAGCTACCGGTAGCTACTTTTGCAATGCGCGGTACCAGTAGACGCCATCGCGCTCCTCGCGCAGCGCGCGGCCCTCGACCTCCAGATGGCGCAGGTGGGCCATCGCCTCGCCGGTGGCCAGGCCCAATGAGCCGTCGTCGATTTGCCGGCCGAACAGCACCATGAAGCAATCGAGCGCGCGGCGCGGCGCGGCGAGATGGTCGTGGAGCGCGTCGAGGCGGCCCTTGTGGCCGGCGGCGAGCGCGTCGAGGCGGGCGTGAAGGCCGGTGAAGGGTTCGCCGTGGGAGGGCAGGACGAGCAGGTCGTCGCCTAATTGTTTCAGCTTCTCGATCGAGGCCAACCATTCGCCGAGCGGGTCGGCCTCCGGCTCGCTGAGGCTCAGCGAGACGTTCGAAGTGATCCGCGGCAGCACCTGGTCGCCCGCGATCATGATCTTGCCCGCATCGTCGACGAGGCAGGCATGTTCGGGCGAATGGCCGCTGCCGGTCACCACCCGCCAGGCCCGCGCGCCGATCTCGATCTCCTCGCCGTCCTGCATCCGCACATAGGCGACCGGCACCGGGCTCACCATCGCGGCGAAGCGCCCCCAGCCCTTGGCCTCTTCCTCGGCGATCCGCTGCTCGCTCCAGCCGGCGGCGCGCTGATAAGCGGCAGCCTCGGGCGGCGGCGCGTCGCGCACGTCGCTGGTCAGCATCCGCGCGAACAGCCATTCGCCGCGGGTCATCCACAGCCGCACGCCGAAGCGCCCGGTCAGCCAGCCGGCGAGGCCGAGATGATCGGGATGGAAATGGGTGCAGATCACCCGGGTGACGGCGCGGCCGGCGAGCGGGCCGGCGAACAAGGCTTCCCAGGCCTCGATCGCCGCCGGCATCCTGAGGCCGCTGTCGACCAGGGCGATTCCGTCGCCGTCGTCGAGGACCCACAGATTGATATGGTTGAGCGAGCCCGGCACCGGCGAGCGCGTCCAGCCGATCCCGTCGGCCAGCGCGGTCAGCGTACCATGATCCGGGCCGGTCCGGCCGAGCGGGTAGGTCAGCCCCTTATGCGAATAAGGCTCCTCCGCCAGCGACGCATCAGGCGTCGGCGGCTCAGCTTTTGAAGACGTCTTCAATGCGCGGCTCGGAGTCGGTTGCGGCGGGCTCGCCCGACTCGCCGGCGAGCGCTGCCTCCGCCTCGCGCGCCGCGGCTTCGCGCTCGGCGCGCAGCTCGACGAGCAGCGCCTCGCGATCCTCGTTGAAGGTGAGGTCGCGCGGCGGCGCGGCGCCCGCCGCTTTGGCCGCCTTGGCGACCGCCGCGTCGAGCTCGCGCTGCGAGGTGAGGCCCAGGGTCACCGGATCCTTGGGCTGGATGTTGGCGATGTTCCAGTGGCTGCGCTCGCGGATCGCCTGGATCGTCGAGCGGGTGGTGCCGATCAGCTTGCCGATCTGGCCGTCGGACAATTCGGGATGGTTGCGGATCAGCCACGCGACGCCGTCCGGCTTGTCCTGGCGCTTGGAGACGGGCGTGTAGCGCGGCCCCTTGGTGCGCACCGCCTGGTCGGGCTCGCGGTGCATCCGCAGCTTGTAGCCGGGATCGTTCTGACCGCGCTCGATCTCCTCCTGGGTGAGCTCGCCCGAACGCAGCGGGTCGCGCCCGGTCAGCTTGGTGGCGGCGGTGTCGTCGGCGATCGCCTGGACCTCGAGGATGTGCAGGCCGCAAAATTCGGCGATCTGCTGGAAGGTGAGCGAGCTGTTGTCGACCAGCCAGGAAGCGGTCGCGTGGGGCATGAGCGGCTGGGCCAATTGGTCCTCCAGAAACAATAAGGGCCGCCCCTTCACGGAGCGGCCGGCGTTGCCCGGGGATGTAATCGCGCGCACCGGCCGACGCAAGCCAAAGCTTCGCCGGCAAAGCCTCGCCAGGGAACCGACCCGGCGTCCGCGCGGTTGCCCCGCGCGGCCCGCCGACCTATTCCGACCGCCAAGGAGCTTCGTTTCGCATGATTTCGATCGCTTTGGCCCTCGCCGCCGCGCAGGCCGCGCCGACTCCGGCGCCGCTCGAGGTCGAAATCGTGCGCGACGCGATCACCGACCGGCAGCAGGCGACCGCGATCCTGCGCGGCGCCGGCGAGCGGATCGTGATCCGCTGCGTGGCGCCCAATTGGGGTGATCTCGACGTCAGCTATCATTCGCGGCGCTGGCTCGCCCGCGGCAATTTCCTGACCGGCCAGTCGCCGATCACGATCCGCTTCGACGACGGCCGGCCGCAGCGCCGGCTCTGGCACGTGCGCGATCGCAGCGCCAATTTCGACGATCGCGGGCGGGCGATCGCCTTCCTGCGCTCGCTAATGGGTGCGCGCCGCCTCGTCCTGCGCACCCGCGACGTCGAGAATCACACGTTCGACAGCGTGTTCGAAATCGGCGACTCGACCCCGGCGATCGTGGCGCTGCTCCACACCTGCGGCTCGCGCCGGGTCAATCCCCGGATCATCGGCGAGCGCTGAGCGAGGGGCCCCAAGTTTGACATGTCGGCCCGCGACGCGGAATGACGAGGCGCATGAACAAGGAAAAGCGCACCGTCACCGCGATCGACGACATTCCCCGGATCATCGATCGCCTCTGCGAGATATACGACGAATCGGTCGCCAGCCTGCGCACCGCGCTCGCCCATTATCTCAAGAGCGGGCAGCGCCCCGATCCCAATGCGCGCGCCGAAGGCCGCTTCTCCTACCCCGAGCTGCGCATCGACTATCCCTATGGCAGCCCGCCCAACTTCCCGCCGCGCGCCTACGGCCGGCTCAACCAGCCCGGACGCTACGCGACCAGCGTCGCCCGCCCCTATCTGTTCCGCAAATATATCGCCGAGCAGCTCGGCTGCCTGGTCCAGGACTATGAGGTCGAGGTCTCGGTCGGCCGTTCGCTGAGCGAGATCCCCTACCCCTATGTGCTCGACGGGACCGACGACCTGCGGCTCGACGGCGCCCAGGCGGCCGACCTCGCCATGTGGTTCCCGACCACCGAGCTCGCCCATATCGGCGACGAGATCGCCGACGGCGCCTGGGTCCGGCCGCCCGGCGGCGCGCGGCCGCTCTCCCTGTTCGATGGGCCGCGCGTCGATTTCAGCCTCGCCCGGCTGCGCCATTATACCGGCACCCCCGCCCAACACACCCAGCGCTACCTCCTGTTCACCAACTATGTCCGCTACGTCGACGAATTCGTCCGCTGGGCGGTCGAGGAGCTGAAGCGCGACGACAGCCCGTATGAGGGCCTGTCCGCCGCGGGCGGCGTCTACGTCACCAGGGACACGCCCGACGCGGTCGCCCAGGTCACCGAGGGCGGCTGGCGCAAGCACCAGATGCCGGCCTATCATCTGATCGCGCCGAACGGCGAGGGCATCAGCCTGGTCAACATCGGCGTCGGCCCGTCCAACGCCAAGACGATCTGCGACCACCTCGCGGTCATGCGTCCCGAGGCGTGGCTGATGATCGGCCATTGCGGCGGGCTTCGGCCCAGCCAGACGATCGGCGACTACGTCCTCGCCCACGCTTATCTGCGCGACGACCATGTCATGGACGACGTGCTGCCGACCGAGGTGCCGATCCCGGCGATCGCCGAGGTCCAGCAGGCCTTGTTCGCCGCCGCGGTCGAGGTCACCGGCGAGGACCCGCAGGATCTCAAGCGGCGCCTCCGGACCGGCACCGTCGTCACCACCGACGACCGCAATTGGGAGCTGCGGCTGACCTTGTCGGCGCTGCGCTTCAACCAGTCGCGCGCGGTGGCGATCGACATGGAATCGGCCACCGTCGCCGCCCAGGGCTACCGTTTCCGCGTCCCCTTCGGCACCTTGCTCTGCGTCTCCGACAAGCCGCTCCACGGCGAGATCAAGCTGCCGGGCCAGGCCAATGCCTTCTACGAGCGGGCGATCAGCCAGCACCTGCGAATCGGCATCGAGACGCTGCGCATCCTGCGCCGCGAGGGCCCGCAGCTCCATTCGCGCAAATTGCGCAGCTTCGACGAGCCGCCGTTCCGCTGAGCCGGTTCCGCCGGAAGCGCGGATTCCCGTCGATTCTCAAGCGACTGAAGCGCCAGCGCCACGCTTTTCGAGATTCTTTTCGGACAACGTGAAGAGTCTTTGAACCGTAAAAAAGGGCTTGCTATAGCCCGATCATTCGGAAGGCACGTCTGCCTTGGGGGAATCAGCATCATGAAGAAAATCGCATTGCTCTGCGCATCCACCGCTTTTGTCATGCCGAGCATGGCCTGGGCACAGTCGACGGGTTCGATCGCGGTCGAGGAAGAGGCGATCGTCGTCACCGGCACCCGCAATGCGGACGTCAACGGGGTGACCGTTCCCAACACAGCGAAGACGCAGGCCGTGCTCGGCCAGGAATTCATCGGCCGCCAGAGCCCCGGCCAGTCGATCCTCAACACCGTCAACCTGGTCCCGGGCGTCAACTTTACCAGCTCGGACGCCTATGGGTCGTCCGGCGGCAACATCCGCATCCGCGGCTTCGACGGCAACCGCATCTCGCTGACCTTCGACGGCTTGCCGCTCAATGACAGCGGCAATTACGCGATCTTCTCGAACCAGCAGCTCGATCCCGAGCTGATCGAGCAGGTCAACGTCAACCTCGGCCAGACCGACGTCGACAGCCCGACCGCTTCCGCCTCGGGCGGCACCGTCAACTACCGGACCCGCATCCCAAGCCGGGATATCGGCGTGCGTCTCTCCGGCTCGATCGGCGAATCCGATTACCGCCGCGGCTTCGCGATGGTCGACACCGGCGAATTCTGGGACGGCGGCCCACGCGCGTTCCTGGCCTACAGCAACACGCGCTACGACTGGTTCCGCGGCCCGGGCGAGATCTACAAGCAGCAATTCAACGCCCGCGTCTATTATGCGCTCGGCGCCAATGGCGATTTCGTTTCGGTCGCCGGCCACTATAACCGCAACCGCAACAATTTCTCGCGCAACATCGGGTTCAGCGACCTGCGCACCACGGTGCAGCCGAGCGGCCAGGCCGGCATTCTGGGCGCCACCGTCGTCCCCGCACCAACCTACGCCCTACCGACCAGGGTCGGCGACTATGACGACCAGCAGTGGGACGCGATCGACGCCTTCAACAATTTCGGCACCTGCACGCTCGCGACTCAGCCGAGCAATGCCGGCGTCGCCGAGAACGACAATGGCGGCCTCCTGCCGAACGGGTCCGGCGCCCAGGCGACCGGCGGCACCAACAACATCTCCAACACTTCCAGCTGCACCAACTTTGCCGGGCTGAGGATCAATCCGTCCAACACCGGCAACATTCGCATCAACGGCCGCTTCCATCTTGCCGACAACATCATCCTGACGGTCGACCCGAGCTATCAATATGTGCTGGCGAACGGCGGCGGCACCACCGTGCTCGCCGAAAACAGCGCCCGCGCCAAGGGCGCGAACCAGGCCGGACCCGGGATCGACTGGAACGGCGACGGCGACGTTCTGGACAATGTCCGCTTCTACACGCCCAACAACACCAACACCAACCGGCTGGGCCTCACCACCTCACTGATCTGGGACATCACCCCGCAGCATCGTTTCCGCGTCGCCTATACCTATGACCGCGCCCATCACCGCCAGACCGGCGAATGGGGTTTCCTCAACGCCGACGGCACGCCGGAGAGCGTGTTTGGCGGCCGCAACGCGCGTCCGGTGCTCAACCAGACCGGCTACCAGATCCAGCAGCGCGACCGCACGTCGATCGCGCTCCTCAATCAGTTCGCCGCCCAGTATATCGGCCGCTTCATGGATGAGCGGCTGCGCGTCGAGATCGGCCTGCGCCTGCCGTTCTTCAAGCGCGATCTCGAAACCTTCTGCGCGATCCAGGCGCGCGACGGTTTCGCTTATTGCTCGGACGAGCCGATGCCGAGCGCCGCGTTCACCATCATCACGCCGCCGACGGTGCCGACCGCCTCCGGCAACCCGGTCCCGCTCTACGCACCGTTTGCCGCGAAATATTCGTTCAACCCGATCCTGCCCAACGCCGGCCTCGTCTATAATTTCGGCGGCGGGTTCAGCGCGTTCGCGAGCTATGCCCGCGGCTTCTCGGCGCCGCGCACCGACAACCTCTATCGCGCGCCGACCGTCACGGTCGATCCCGAGACCACCGACGCCTGGGATCTCGGCGTTCGTTATATCCGGCGCAACATCCAGGCGCAGGCGACGGTCTGGAAGATCAATTATGCCAACCGGATCGTGACCTCGTTCAATCAGGCCGAGGGCATTTCGGTCGACCGCAACGTCGGCAGCGTCAAGACCTGGGGCGTCGATGCGAGCCTCGCCTGGCAGCCGATCCCCGAGATCAGCCTGCTCGGCATCGCTTCCTACAACCATTCGAGGCTGCAGGAGAACGTCAACCTCGCGGCGGGCACCGGCATCGACTGCGGCAGTTCGACCGACCCGTTGACGATCCCGCCGGGCTGCGCGCACACCGCGGGCCAACGGGTCACCGAGACGCCCGACTGGCAGTTCGGCGGACGCGCCCAGCTCTACCTCGGCCCGTTCACGATCGGCGCGCAGGCCAAGTGGGTCGACGAGCGGTTCGCGACCGACGACAACACCATCCTGACGGACGATTACACCACGGTCGACGTCGACGTCCGTCTCGACCTTGGGCCGATCGGCCTGCCGGACAGCTACGTGCAGTTGAACGCCACCAACCTGTTCAACGAGCATTATTTCGGCAACATCAGCACCCAGATCAACGGCGTGGCGGTCGTCGGTCCGGGCGGCACGGCGGGCGCTGCCTCGCCGAGCTTCTCGATCGGCGCGCCGCAGACCTTCATGGTCACGCTGAACCTGGCTTGGCACGCCGGCCAGTAAGCGCTCGAACCTGATCGGGGCCGCCGCGGCTTGGGTCGCGGCGGCCCCTTCTTTTTGTCCGCGCGATGGCTATGCTCGGCGGATGACCTCCGATCCCCTCGTCGAGCAGGCGCGCCGGGCGGCGCTGACCGCTTATGCGCCTTATTCCCGCTTCAGCGTCGGCTGCGCGATCGAATCGGTCGACGGCGACATCGTGCTCGGCGCCAACATGGAGAATGCCTGCTACCGGCTCGGCATCTGCGCGGAAATTTCGGCCCTCACCGCGGCGCGGCAGGCCTTCGGGCTCGACCGGATCGCCCGGATCGCGGTCGCCGGCGGCCATATCGGCGCGAACGGCGCGCTGGCCGGCGCCGCGCCGGTCACGCCCTGCGGCGGCTGCCGCCAGTCGATCTACGAAGCGGCCGACCTGTCGGGCATCGATGTCGAGGTGATCTCGGCCAATGGCGACGGCACGGCGACGATCGTCAGCACGATTCGAACGCTGTTGCCCAACGGCTTCGGCCCGGCCAGCCTCGCCGACGCCGGCGGCTAGACCAATTTGATCTCGCGCAGCCGCTCCTGGAGATAGTCGTCGGCGGTGATCGGCTCGGGGTAGAGGTTGGGCCGCTCGGCCGACATGCAATCGGGCAGCGTCTCGATCAGGAAATCCGAGCGGAAATGGAGGAAGAAGGGCATCGAGTAGCGCGACATGCCGCGCCGTTCGGGCGGCGGGTTGACCACCCGGTGGGTGGTCGATTTGAGCACATTGTTGGTCAGCCGCTGCAGCATGTCGCCGATATTGACCGCGAGCTCGCCCGGCTTCGGCGTGACCGGCAGCCAGTCCCCGTCCGCGTCGAGCAATTGCAGGCCCGCTTCCTCGGCGCCGAGCAGCAGGGTGATGGTGTTGATGTCCTCGTGCGCGCCGGCGCGGACGTTGGGGCCGTCGCCGGGGATCGGCGGATAATGGAGCAGCCGCAGGATCGAATTGCCGTCCTTGACCGTGTCCTCGAAATAATCGGGCGCGAGGCGCAGATAGCGGGCGATCGCCTCAAGGATCTTGAGCCCGGTCTTGTCGAACGCCGCGAACAGCTCGAGGAAGGTGGCGCGGAACGACTCGACCTCCTCGGGCCACAGGTTCGGGGCCATCGAGTCGCTATATTTGTGCCCCGGCGGCAGCTCGCGGGCGACGTGCCAGAATTCCTTGAGGTCGTAGGCGGTCGCGCCCTTGGCGGTCTCGATCCCAAACGGGGTGTAGCCGCGGGCGCCGCCGCCGCCCTTCTGGTGGTATTTGCGCTTCACCTCCTCGGGGAGGGCGAAGAACGCCTTGGCCTTTTCCTCGGCGCGGTGGATCAGGTCGGCCGGGATGCCGTGATCGGAGATGATCGCGAAGCCGTAGCGCTCGAACGAGCGGCCGAGCTCCTGCGCGAAGGCGTCGGGATCGCGGTCCGACTCGATCAGCGAGACGGAGGCGACGGTCTTGGCGGGTGCGAGCGTGTCCATGGCGCCGAATTTAGCGCTTCGGGCGCGCAAGTCCAATAAGGCTGCGATCGGGCTATTGCGCGGGCGCCGGAGTCGCTGGCGCGGGCGCAGGGGCGGCAGCCGGAGCCGCCGGCGGCGGTGCGGCCGCCGGAACCGTGCCGGTCGCGCTGAGGATCAGCCCCGCCAGCGCCGCGCTCATCAAATTGGACAGCGAGCCCGCGAGCAGCGCCTTGAGGCCCAATCTGGCGATCATCGGCCGCTGGTTCGGCGCGAGACCTCCGGTCACCGCCATCTGGATCGCGATCGAGCTGAAATTCGCGAAGCCGCACAGCGAGAAGGTGACCACCGCAATCGTGATCGGCGACAGGGCCGGGTTCCGCCCCAGATCGATGAAGGCGACGAACTCGTTGACCACGACCTTGGTGCCGAACAGGCCGCCCGCGGTGCCCGCTTCGTTCCAGGGGACGTTCAGCATGAACATGACCGGGCGAAAGACATAGCCGAGTAGTCTTTGAAAGCTGAGGTTGCTCAGCACCTCGGTGGCGGCCGGGTTGAAGGGATTGCCGATTCGCTGGGCGATGTAGACGAGCGAGTCACCCGCCGCATTCAGGAGGCCGTTGGCCAGTGCGACCAAGGCGACGAAGGCGAGCACCATCGCCCCGACCGCGACCGCGAGCTTGACGCCGGTCTGCGCGCCCTGGGCGGCGGCCATGATGATATTGGCGGGCCGCTCTTCGCCATGATCTTCCTCGCCGACCGGCTCCGGCTCGACGTCGCGCGCCGCCGGATCGTCGGGCATCATGATCTTGGCCATGAGGATGCCGCCCGGCGCCGACATGAAGCTCGCCGCGAGCAGATAGGGCAACAGATGCGCCCCGATCAGGCTGGCATAAGCGGCAAGGATGGTGCCCGCGACGCCGGCCATGCCGACCGTCATGACCAGGAACAGCTGCGGCGGCGTGAGGTTTGCCAGATAGGGCTTGATGACCAGCGGGCTTTCCGATTGGCCGACGAAGATGTTGGCCGCCGCGCCCAGCGACTCGACCCGGGTGATGCCCGTCACCCAGCGGATGCCGCCGCCCACCCATTTGATGATGAACTGCATCACGCCCAGATAATAGAGAATCGAGATCAGCGACGCGAAGAAGATGATCACGGGTAGCGCACCGAACACGAAATTCTGCCCGAGCGGGCTATCGTAGAGCGCGTTGCCGATCAGGAAGCGGGTGCCCTCGCTGGCATAGCCGAGCAAGGCGGAAACGCCGTCGGACATCGCGCGAATCCCCCGGATTCCCCAAGGCGTGTAAAGGACGAGGACCGCGATCGCGGCCTGCAGCGCAAAGGCCGCGCCGACGACGCGCAGTCGAATCCAGCGCCGGTTGGAGGAGAAGAGGAAGGCGATGGCGAGGATCAACGCGATGCCGCCGATCCCGATCAATATGTTCATGGCGTCATCCCCCCGGATTCGTTTTCTCGTTGCCGCACCATCGCGCGCCCGCGCGGAATCACCAAACCATTTTCGGCTCGGTCGCCCCGATCGCCGCGTCGAGCAGGTCGATCGCCTGCGGAATCGTGTCCGCGACCAGCAATTGCGCGCGCCGCGCCGGCGACAGGAAGCCGCTGACGGCGACATGGTCGAGGAACGCGATCATGTCGTCCCAGAAGCCGTTGACGTTGAGCAAGGCGAACGGCTTGGCGTGATAGCCGAGCGCGTTCCAGCTCCACGCCTCGAACAATTCGTCGAGCGTGCCGACCCCGCCCGGTATCGCGACGAAGGCGTCGGTCAGCTCGGTCATCCGGGCCTTGCGGGTGTGCATCGAATCGACGATTTCGAGGCTCGTCAGCCCGGTATGGGCGACTTCGAGGTCGATCAAAGCCTGCGGGATCACGCCGAACGCCTCGCCGCCGTTCGCCATCACCGCGTCGGCGACCACCCCCATCAGCCCCAGCCGGCCGCCGCCATAGACCAGGCCGATGCCGCGCGCGGCCATCTCCTCGCCGAGCGTGCGCGCCAACGCCGCGAAGGCGGGGTCCGTGCCGATGCTCGCGCCGCAATAGACCGCCAGCCGCCTCACAGATCCGCCACCATCGCCTTCAGATCGGCCTCGGGCCGGGCGCCAAAATGGGAGATCACTTCGGCCGCGGCGATCGAGCCCATCCGCAGGCTGTGCTCTAGGCTCCTGCCCTGCGCCTGGCCGACCAGGAAGCCGGCGGCGAAGAGGTCGCCGGCCCCGGTCGTGTCGACCACGCCGCCGCCGATTCGGGCGATCGGCACCGCGACGCGGCGCCCGCGCTCGATCGCCAGCGCGCCTTCGGCGCCGCAGGTGACGACGATCAGCGGCAGCTTGTCCTGGAGGCGCGCGATCGCCACATCGCGGCCGGGCTCGTCCGCCAGCTCGCAAATCTCGTTCTCATTGGCGAAAAGGAGGTCGATCGCCCCCGCCTCGATCATCGCGATCATCTCCGCCCGGTGCGGCTTGATGCAGGCGATGTCGGACAGAGTGAAGGCGACCTTGCGCCCGGCCTCATGGGCGATCGCCATCGCCTGCTCCATCGCCGCGCGCGGCCCGGCCGAGCGCCACAGATAGGCTTCGAGATAGAGGATCGCCGCGCCCCTGATCTGGTCGGCGTCGAGCGCCTCGGCATTGAGCTCGTGGGCGGCGCCGCGGAAGGTGTTCATCGTCCGTTGCGCGTCGGGCGTGACCAGGATCAGGCAGCGCCCGGTCGGCGCGCCGCCCGATCTTGGCGGGGTCAGGAACTCGACGCCCAATGCGCGGATGTCGTGGACGAAGATCTCGCCCAATTGGTCGTCGGCGACCTGGCCGACGAAGCCGGCGCGCCCGCCCAATGCCGCGATCCCGGCCATCGTGTTCGCCGCCGAGCCGCCGCTGGTCTCGCGCGCCTGGCGCATCTGCGCGTAGAGCCGGGCCGCGCCGTCGGCGTCGAGCACCTGCATCGAGCCTTTGACCAGCCCTTCCTTCGCGAGGAACGAATCGGACGCGGTGGCGATCACGTCCACCACCGCATCGCCGATCGCCAGCACGTCCAGGCGCGTCTCAGTCACGCGCGGGTCATGGCGGGAATGGCCCCGGACGGAAAGCCCTTTTTGCGCGGGCGCAAACCGGTTACGCAGGCGGCATGAGCACAGCCCCCGCGCCGGCCACCAGCCGCTCCCTCTTCGCCTTCTCGATCTTCTATGGCGGCATGGTCACCATCGCCGGCGTCCTCGGCGCCAAGCAGGTCGCCCTGGGCCCGCTCGCCGTCGAGGCGGGCATCTTTCCCTTCCTGATCCTGGTGGCGATATCGAGCGCGGTCGCCGAGCTGCACGGCAAGGAAACGGCGAACCGGCTGTTGCGCTACGGCTTCGCGCCCTTGATCGCGGCGATCCTGCTCACCTTCTTCGTGCTCCAGCTGCCCACCGACGCCGGCATGTACGAGCCTGCCAAGGAGGCCTTTCCGGTCATCCTCGGCCAGAGCTGGCGGATGATGGCGGCGGGGATCGTCGCCTATGGCGTATCGGTGACGCTCAACATCTGGATCTTCGCCAGGTTGACCGCGGCGACCGGGCGTTTCGCGGCTCTGCGCGGGTTCATCGCCGCCGCGCTGTCGCAGATCGTCGATACTTTGATCTTCATCACCGTCTCCTTCTATCGCGTGCGGCCGATCCAGGAGCTGCTGCTCGGGCAGATGCTGGCCAAGATCGTCTTGTCCGCGGTGCTGGTCCCGTTCGTCATTATCGCCTGCGTAGCGATCGGACGCCGTCTCGACCGCGCCTGAACCGAGGTGCCCATGAAGCTGAAGATTGTCGCCGGCCTGCTGCTCCTCGCCGGCTGCTCGGCCGCGCCGGCGCAGCCGCCCGCCCGGCCAAGGCTGATTGTCGCCATCTCGGTCGACCAATTCTCGGCCGACCTGTTCGCGGCGTACCGGCAATATTTCAGCGGCGGGCTGAGGCGACTCGAGCAGGGCGTCGTATTCCCGGCCGGCTATCAGTCGCACGCCGCGACCGAGACCTGCCCCGGCCATTCGACGATCCTCACCGGCGACCGCCCCGGACGCACCGGGATCATCGCCAACAACTGGTTCGACCAGGGCGCCGCGCGCGCCGACAAATATATCTATTGCGCCGAGGACGAGCGCGTTCCCGGCAGCAATTCGGAGAATTACACCGTCTCGGACGTCCATTTGCGGGTGCCGACGCTCGGCGATTTGATGCGCCGGGCCGATCCGCGCAGCCGCATCGTCGCGGTGGCGGGCAAGGACCGCGCCGCGGTGATGATGGGCGGGCACAATCCCAACCAGCGCTGGTGGTGGGGCGGTCGCGCCTTCGTCAGCCATGCCGGAACCGCCTCGCCCGGGCCGGTGACGCGGGTCAACGAGCGGGTCATCGAGGCCCTGGCGCGCGCGCGCGATCCGATGGCGCTCCCCGACCTGTGCCAATCGCGCAGCCGGCCGGTCGCCGTGCCGGGCCGGGCCGAGCCGGTCGGCACCGGCCGCTTCGCCCGCGCCGCCGGCGACCGCACCGCCTTGCGCGCCTCGCCCGATTTCGACGCGCTGATCCTCGCTCTGGCGTCGGGCATGCGCGACGACATGCATCTCGGCGAGGGCCCGGCGACCGACCTGCTCGCCATCGGCCTCTCGGCGACCGATTATGTCGGCCACACCTTCGGCACCGGCGGCGGCGAGATGTGCATCCAGATGCTGGCCCTCGATCGCGCGCTCGGCGACTTCTTCCAGGGGCTGGACCGGCAGGGCATCGATTATGTCGTGATGCTGACCGCCGATCATGGCGGGCTCGATTTGCCCGAACGCGCGCGCGAGCAGGCGGGCGGCGGCGCGCGCGTCGATCCGGCATTGGGCGCCGCGGCGATGGGCCGGACGCTCGCAGCTCGGCTTCACCTCCAGGGCCCGGTGCTGCTCGGCGACGGGCCGTTCGGCGACATCTGGATCGACCGCGCCTTGCCCGCGCCGGCCCGCGGCCGCGTGCTTGCCGCGGCGCTCGCCGCCTATCGCGGTCACCCCCAGGTCGCCGCCGTCCTGACCCGCGCCGAGATCGCCGCGGCCCCGCTCCCGTCCGGGCCGCCCGACGCCTGGAGCCCGGTCGAGCGCGCCCGCGCCTCGTTCGATCCGCTGCGCTCGGGCGATTTCTACGTGATGCTGAAGCCCCGGATCACGCCGATCGCCGACGCGAGCCGCGGCTCGGTCGCCACTCATGGCAGCGCCTGGGACTACGACCGGCGGGTGCCGATCCTGTTCTGGCGGCGCGGCCTGACGCCGTTCGAGCAGCCGCTGGCGGTCGAGACGGTCGACATCATGCCGACCCTCGCCGCTTTGATCGGCCTGCCGCTCGCCCCCGGCAGCGTCGACGGCAGCTGCCTCGATCTGGTCGCCGGCCCGGAAACCTCCTGCCCCCACTAAAATAGGGACAGTCCCTAATTATCCGCGGAAAAGAGGGACTGTCCCTATTTTCCTCGCGCCTCGGCCGCCTCGCGGCCGAAAACAGGCTATCTTCCCTTCCCAGCACTGTGCCCGCACCGCGCGCGACAGGCGCTGGTCAGCCCCAGTCGACCGTGACGAGCTCGCGCATCCAGGGATGGAGGATCGTCGCAAAGCCCCAGGGCAGCTGGTCGATGAGGATGTCGAGCACCTTGCGTTCGACCTCCAGCGACCATCCGTTCTCCGCCCGCTTCAGACTGCCCTCGCGCTGCAGGAAGGTTTCGCGCAGCGCCTCGATCGAGGTGGATCCGAGCACCGGCCAGTTGGCGATGACCGCGGCGAGCAGCGCGCGGCATTCGGCGAGCTCGGCCTCGGTCGGATCGATCGCCGGGGCGACCGGCTCGGAGGGATGCATGCCGCACAGCAGCTTGTTGAGCGCGAGCTGCGGCTCGGGCGCGTCGCAGCGGGCGTCGGCCAGCCATTGCAGCAGGTGGACGGCGCGCTCGCGCAGCGCGAGCGACCGCCATTCCATGCGGCCGGACGGATCGGGCGCGAGGAAATCGAGCCGCTGGAACAGCCGCGGCAGATAAGCGGAAAGGAGCACCAGCCCGGCATTGGCGACGAGGATGGCGCCCGGATCGGCGGCTTCCCGGCTGGGCCTCTTCTCCTCGGCCTTGCGTGCGGGCGGCCGCTCCCGCGCGCGCGTTTCGAGCGCGGCCCGCAGCGGCCCGTCGCGGGCGCCCTTCAATGAACGCCGCAGCTGGGCTTCGGCACCGCTGCGGCCATCGAGCAGCAGGCGGGCCAGCGGCGCGACGTCGCCGGCATCGCGCGCCGCCGCCGCGAGCAGCGCCTGCCACATATCCGGGCGATCGGCGCCGGTCGCCGCCGCGATCCGCTCGGCGGCGTGGAGCAATTCGCCCGCGCCGGCGGGCGCGGCCTTCGCCAGCGCCCGTACCAATTCGCCCTCGCCGGGCGGCTCGGCCGGCGCCGGCGCCGGCGGCTCGCCGACCAGCCGCTCGAGCGCCGGGCGCTCGGCGGGCGTCGCCAGCGCCATCAATTCCCCGAGCCACAAGGCGGCGAAGCCCTCGGCGCCGCTGCGCCACTCGCGCGCCCCGGCGGCGCGGGCGAGCGCGCGCGCGACCTTCCACGGCGCGATCGCCGCGCGGCCCGAACGGCCGGTCAGCAGCCGCCCCACAAGCATCGCCCGGGCGCGCTCGGCCGGCGCCAAAGCGGCGAACAGGGACGCCGCCGCGCCCGGCTCGGCGAGCAAGGCGGGCAGCGCCGCGCCGAGCGTCTCGGGTGCGCTGCCGGCGACCAGCCGGACCGCGGCCAGCGGACGGGCGCGCAGCATCGCCGCCAACGCGACCGCCTCCCGGCGCGCGCTTGTTTCCGCCGCGAACGGCTCGACTCCCGCGCCAAGCGCCGCGATCAGCGCCCGCAAGGCGCCGGCGGCCCTCCCCGGTTCATCAAGCCGCGCGCGCAACAAGCCGAGCGCGACCTCCCCCGTCCCGGCCGGGTTCCAGGGCGCGGCTTGCGTCCGCGTCGCCAGCTCGAGCGCGACCTGCCAGCGCGGCCGGCCGCGGCGCGGCGCGACGCCGCCGAGCGCGCCGATCAGCCGGTCGAGCGCGGCCGGGCTCAATCGCCGAAGCGCCGCGGCGAGCGCGGCACGGCCCTCGAACGCGATCGGCGCGGCGGCGCGGGCGGGCAATTCGGTCCCTTCGACCAGCGCGCGGACCAGCGCCGCCATCCCGCCCGGGCCGGCGGCGCGCAGCCGCCTGCGCGCCTCCCCGGCCGGCGCGAGCAGGAGCGCGAGCCGGCGCCATTGCGAGGTCGTCAGCGCGGCGAGATCGGGCATCGCGCCCGCCGCGCGCAGGCGCGCCCGCAGCGCCGCGGCCGGCACGCCGCTGAGCCGCGGCAGCAGCAGCCCCAGCGCCGCCGCCCGCTCGGCCGGCGAGAACGGCGCCCGCTTGTCCCACAGGACCGCCGCCTGGTCGAGCGCCGCATAACGGGCGGCGAGCAGATCGGCCGGCTCGCCTGCCGGGGTCCCCGGGCGCCCCAGCGCGTCCCAGGCGCGCCGTTCGAGCGACCGGACCAGCGCCGATTCGCTGGCTGCGCCGGCGGCCTCGAGCAGCGCATCCCATTCGTCCGGCGTGGCCGAGGCGGCCTCAGCCAATGCGGCGAGCGCGGCGGCGAGATGGTCCGGCAGCAGCAACGCGGCCAGCGCCGGCGCCTTCATGCCCAGGCGCTCGCGCAGCCGGCCCGCGTCGGCAAGCGCGAACACGCGCAGCAGGCGGCGCAGCGCGATCGGATCCGTCTCGCGGGCGCGCGCCAGCGCCGCCGCCAAAGCGGTCGCGTCGCCGCCGTCGAGCAGATCGGCAAGCGCCGCGGCCGGCCCGGCGTCCGGCGCCGCCAGCGCCGCCCGCCGCAGCAGCGCCGCCCGTTCGGCGCCGGTCAGCTTTTGCCCCGCGGCGGGCGCCTCGCCGCCCAGCAACACCTCCAGAGCGTCCTGCAGCGGCAGCGCCCCGTCGATCCGCTGGGCAAGGCCGGCGGCGTCGGCGAGCGCCAGCCGGCGCAGCAGCCAGCGCAGCGCCACCGGGTGCCGCCGCCGGCCGAGCGCGAACAGCTGGCGCAGCTCGCGCGCGCGGCCCGCCGTCAGCGCCGGGCCGCGGCCGAGCAGCCCGGCCAGCTCGGCGATCAGCAGCGGCTCGGGCAGCATCCCGACATCCTCCGAGACGAGCTCGACGACCAGCGCGGCCAGCGATCCCGGCTCCTGGCGCCACGGCCGTGCGCGCCGCGCTCCGCGCCGCAGCTGCAGCATCAGCGTGCCGACCGCCACGCCATGCGCCGCCGCCAGCTGGCCGAGCAGCCGGCGCAGGAACGCCTTGCGATTGGCTTGGAGCCCCGCTTCCGCAAGGGCGTCGCGCAGCACGATCGTCCAGAGCGTCTCGTCGAGGATGGCCGGGGTGACCGGCACGACCGGCTCGATCCTGTGGCTGGCGCGCACCTCGTCGAGATAGGCGATGACATGGGCGGCGTGCGCGGGCGCGAGCCGGTGGAGCAGCGCCTGCAGCCGGGCCTCCGGCATCTGCCGGACGAGCCGGCGCAGCAGCGGATCGGCGGCCCCGCGCCGGCGCAGCATCGCGACCAATGCGTCCGGCTCGTCGGCGGTCAGCAAAGCGAGGCAATCGGCCGGTTTGGTCGCCGGATCGAGCGCGGCGCCATAGGGCCAGACGCCGTGCAGCAGATAATGTTCGAACGTCCCGACCAGAAAGCGGCCGAGCGGCAGCCGCTCGGGCCCGGGCGCCGCCGCCAGCGCGTCGGCCAAGGCCGCCCGCAGCGCAGCTTCGAGCCGCCCCTCGATGCCGTCCAGGTCGGCGCTTTCGAAACGGCCGAGGTCGAGGTCGAGCCGGTCGATCCGGAGCAGCGTGCCCGGGCGGTCATAATCGTCGAAGACGCGCGCGATCAAGGGCAGCAGCCGGGCGCGGTTGAGGTCGCCGATCCGGTCGAGCAAAGCCGGCCCGGCAAGCTCCGGCGTCACCGCCGCATCGATCCGCAAGGCCTCCACCAGATGGCCGAGGCGCAGGCGCGAACGGCCCCGAATCGGGACGATTTCCACTAGCCGCGCCCCCGCTTAGGGTTCATGCTCCCGGCCAGCCAGGAGGTGCGTCCCACGGTGCTCGAATCGCCCGCCAATCGCTCCGCGCCTCCCCTCGCCTTTCCCGCCCGAAACTGTGCCCCGCGCCCGGTGCGAATACCAGCCGCAAAAGGAATCCGGCATGGCTGAAGCGGCCGAACGCGCCGCGACGCACGCCAGGCGGCGCGATCCGCCGATCGAGGCAAGCGCCGAGCGCCACGCGGCGCTCGAACGGCGCGCGGCCGATCAGCCGGCGGCGGGCTACGGTGCCCTGCTCAACGCCCGGCCGGCGGGACCCCGGCCGGCCGGTTCCGCCGGCGTCGTCCAGCGCTACCGCAAGGAGGGCGACGCCAAGGCTTCGGTCGATGGCGGCCTGTTTCTCGCCGGGCCGCGCGAGCTCTATGCCGGCGAGGCCCAATTCGCGCAGGCCAATGCGATCGGCGGCCAGATCGCCTATGCCGTGGGCGCGGCCCGACATGGCGAGTTGCGCGAGGTCAGGCCGGAGGTGGTCGCCGAGTCCGGATTGGACAAGGCCACCAGAGCTCCCGCTCAGGCCGGCGGCGGGTCGTCCTCGGCCGCCTCCGGGTCGGAGGAGGAGCCGGGCTATTCGAGGGAGGAGGATCTGGCCTTCGTGGAGCGCGGGGCGCGGGCGGCGGTGCGGGCCGGCGTCCTCGCGATGTTCGAGGCAAACCACAAGGCATTGCTGGAGAAAGACCTTACCGCCGAGCAAATCGCGGCGGCGTCGGACGATATCGAGGAAGCGGCGGAGAAGGAGGCAAGGAGGAAGCTGAGGGAAACGGAGAAGACCGATCCCGAGAGTCTCTACCGCGATTCCCCGATCATCAAGGGGCTGAACGCTTATCTCGCCAGCCAGGAGGGCGGCAGTGACCCGCTGGTCCCAAGCGACTGCCGGGCCGCGGCCACCTTCATCGCGGGCTTCGATCCGGAGGAGGGCGAGGTGACTAAGGAGGTGTCGGCCGGCGTCGTCTACCGTATCGTGCCGGCTGAAGGCCGCGAGGCCCAGGCCCAATGGACGGCGCATTACGGCACGGTGATCATGACCGACCGCCTCGACCATGTGACGCTGGAAAATGCCGGCGCGAAGGTCTCCGACGGGTTCAAAAAGCTCCAGTTCGACCGGACCTGGTTCTTCGAAATGTACGGGCCCGAACAGGATCAGTCGTTCGGCGACAAATACGGGCCTGATATGGATCGGGCGCCCCAGGGAGGCGAGTCACATGGCTGAATCCGCCTTCGCCGCCCGCGCGCCCGTCGGAAAGGCGCAGAACGACGCGCCCGCCCCGTCCGCCGCGGACCGGCACGAAGCGCTGGAGCGGCGCCCCGCCGGTGAGGCGGAGCGCGGACAGGCGCGCCTGCTGAGCCGCCGCGCGCCCGACCCGCAGCCCGTCCAGCGCGCGGCGGCGCCCAACCGGACCGGGCTGCCCGACCGGCTCAAGAGCGGGGTCGAGGCGCTGTCGGGCGTCTCGCTCGATGGGGTGAAGGTCCACTACAATTCGGCAAAGCCGGCTGGGCTTAGCGCCCATGCCTTCGCCCAGGGCAGCGACATCCACCTTGCGCCGGGCCAGGAACGGCATCTGCCGCACGAGGCGTGGCACGTCGTCCAGCAGGCGCAAGGGCGGGCGAGGCCGACGATGCAGCTGAAGGGCGGAGTGTCCGTCAACGACGATGCCGGACTGGAGCGCGAGGCGGACGTGATGGGGGCGCGCGCCCTTCAGGCCGAGCCGCTATCGCCGGGTGCTGCGGTCGAGCAGCGATCCGGCGCGGCGCTTGTCCAGTTGCGCAACGCCGGCGACGCCTTCACGCTCCAGGAGGCCGCGCGGCTCAATCCGCTTCCCCAGGTCAACAACAATCCAGCCGATCTCGCCCTTTTGGCGAACGGCAGCGCACGCGAAGCCGCCGACCTCGAAACGCTCGCCCAGCTTCAGGTCGGCGGGTTGCCGCCGACCATTCCGGACATGCTCGCGCTCGAGCCGAAACCTCTTGGCCGGATTCAGGCGCTGGTGGCGGCCGCATTACCGCAAGTGCACGATTGGGCGGAGCTGCGTCAGCTCGCCTTGCTGAATCGCTCCCATGCGAGTCTGATCCAATTCGCCCTGAGCGACACCTTCGGGCCCACTCCGACGCTGGCGCAGCTCGTCAGTCTCGATAGCCGCCCCGCCCAGCAACTGGGCGTACTCTATCAGCTTGCGCAGGTCGTTGGCTGGGACGATCTCGGCGCGCTCGCAAGCCTGACCCGTTCGACCGACGAGCTCGCCCAGCTCGCCGCCCTGCAGATCGCACAAACGGCGCCGACAGTCGCCGACATGGCGGCTCTCGATGCAGTGCCCCTGGCTAGAATTCAGGCGCTGGTGGCCGCCGATTTGACGCAGGTTCACAATTGGGCGGAACTGCGCCAGCTCGCCCTGCTGAACCGTCCCCATGCGAATCTGATCCAATTCGCCCGGAGCGACGCCTTCGGGCCGGCCCCGACGCTGGCCCAGCTCGTCAGTTTCGATAACCGCTCCGCCCAGCAACTGGGCGTACTCTATCAGCTTGCGCAGGTCGTTGGCTGGGACGATCTCGGCGCGCTCGCAAGCCTGACCCGTTCGACCGACGAGCTTGCCCAGCTCGCCGCCCTGCAGATCGCGCAAACGGCGCCGGCGATCGCCGACATGGTGGCTCTCGATGCGGTCCCCCTGGTGAGAATCCAGGCGCTGGTCGCCGCCCATTTGCCGCAGATTCACAACTGGCCGGAACTGCGCCAACTTGCCTTGCTCAACCGATCCCACGCGCACCTGATCATATTGGCGAACCACCTCATAGCGGCACAGAGGCCGACACTTGCCCAGATCGTAGCGCTGGACCGGTTCGCCAGCGCCGGCCTCAATACCGTCCTCGCGAACGATCAGATCCAGACATGGGATGATGTCGGGCAGTTGGAGGCCACGGGCAGGAGCGCGCAGGATATCGCAGGCGTCGCGGGCCACTTGGTCGGCAACGCCAGACCGACCCTGGCGCAACTGCTGAGCGGCCTGGGCGACATTCATGAAGCGCTGATGACCCAGTTGCACCGAATGGCGGCGCATTTGCAGCCTGACCTCGCGCTGCTGCAACAGACCTTCGGCGTCCTGCCGAGCATGCAAAAGTATATGGCGATCCTGGCCGATATCAGCGTTCCGGCCTTGGTGAACCAGGGATATCAGAACGACGTCGCCATATTCCGAAGCTATTTGTCCAACAGCACCAATTACAATGCCTGCTTCGACGGCGCCTCCAGGCTTGTCGATTCCCTCGGGAATGAAGCCGCCATGACCTATCAAAGCGACGGCGGACCACGGCAGGACTACGATCTGGCGAACCAGGCGCAAAGGGGCGACCAGCTTGCGCAGCATCTCGAAGCCGCCGCGGGCGCCGGCGTCGCGACGATCTTCCGGGTCCATCTTGCCGGACACGGATTCGTCCTCGTCGTCGAGCGCAATGTCGTTTATCTGCTCGAAACGCTGGCCGGCAACATCGTGAACGACTACGGATCGCTTCTGATGAGCATCCAGCGCGGGACCAGTTTCCCGATCGCAACGGTGGCCGGCCACATCCGCCAAGTAACCTCCGACAACGCGGGACAACGGCAAGCCGCCAGCAACGCCATGGGATGGAATCCAATCGCTTTGCTGATCCTGCAGGATGCCCTCACCGTGGCGCCGATGATGGTGGTCTATTGGACCGGCTCGGCCTTGGCCTCCCGAGCCGACCTCGTTCAGATTTTCACCGACAAGATCGCCCTCAACCGGCGGGAAATGCTGACGAGGCTGGGCCACGACATCGATTGATGCGGGACGCCGCGCTCCTTCGCTGGACGCGGCAATCCTGCACCGGCATCTGGCGGCAGCCCCGGCGATGCCGCGACCGGATCGATTCTACGGTGGCGGCGCGGCGGAAATTGGCGCATGCTCTGGGCGTCAAAAGGAGCCCGACATGGCTGAGCAAGCCGGACGCTGTTCCGCGCGCCCCAAACGCCGCGAGCCCGCGCCGCAGGACAGCGTGCAGCGCCATGCGATGCTCGAGCGGCGCGCGGCCGCCCAGCCGGCGGCCGCCTATGGCGCGATGCTGAACGCCCGCCCGGCGGGCCCGCAGCCGGTCCAGACCGGCAAGGCCGCCAACCGCACCGGCCTGCCCAACCAGTTGAAGCAGGGCGTGGAGGCCCTTTCCGGACTCTCGCTCGACGACGTCAGGGTCCATTACAATTCATCGCGGCCCGCGAAGCTCGATGCGCTCGCTTACGCCCAGGGCAAGGACATCCACCTTGGGCCCGGACAGGAGCAGCATCTGCCGCATGAGGCCTGGCACGTCGTCCAGCAGGCGCAGGGCCGCGTTAAGCCGACCACGCAGATGAAGGACGGGATGGCGATCAACGACGATCTGGGGCTGGAGCACGAGGCGGATGTGATGGGCGCGAAGGCGCTGGAGCGGACGGATGGGCCTGCGGGGCAGGAAGCGACAGGAGAGATCGGCACGCCGGCCATTCAAATGATGACGGCGAGGTTGGGACGCCTGCGTCCCCCCCGCGAGCCCACCCAGGATGAAATAGATGTCACGACGGCCGCCGCCACCGCCAATCACCAAAGGCTTGCCGGCCATGGCCGGGCCCGCCACGGCAGGCAGGTCGAGGTTCCCGATGAGCAGCAGGAGCGGCAGCGCGCGGAGGATTTGCAGAACGCCATCGACACGGCGATCCAGCTGAGAAGGTAAGCAAGGGGCGCCGGCCTCCACCCGGCCCCGCGGGCACGCACTCGGCCCGAAATCGTCCCGATTTCCACTAGCCGGGGGCCGCAAATCGGGCCAAGCTGCGTAGGCCCCTCGTCGAAGCCCGTCCGCAATCTCCCGTGGCTCTGGGACGAGGATTACGGCATGACGCGATCCAATGTCCGGGAATCCGACGACATGGACGATCCCCTGGGCGAGTGAATTTCCGGATTTCGCGCGGCCGGAGCCGAGACCCCTAGATCGCGTGACGCCCGTCCTTCAAGAGCTCGCGCGCGATCCCCGCACGGATGTCGCCCTCGCCGATCGGCGTCTTGCGCGCCGCGGCCTGGGTGCAGGCATGGCGCAGCACGTTGACGATCGAGCCGCCCGAAAGCTCGTGATCGCGGGCGATCGCGGCGAAATCGCGCGACCGGAGGCGGTCGGCCGGCAGCCCGGCAAACGCCCCCTGCCACAGCTTGAGCCGCGCGTCCGCATCGGGCATCGGGAAATAGACCATCGCCTGGAAGCGCCGGGCGAAAGCGGCGTCGATATTGTGCTTGAGGTTGGAGGCGAGGATCACCACGCCCGGGCATTCCTCGATCCGCTGGAGCAAATAGGCGATCTGCTGATTGGCGTGACGGTCGTTGGCGCTGCGCGTGTCGCCGCGCTTGCCGAACAAGGCGTCGGCCTCGTCGAAGAACAGGATCATGCCGCCCTCGGCCGCCTGGTCGAACAAAGCGGCGAGGTTCTTCTCGGTCTCGCCGATCCACTTGCTGACGACGCGCGACAGGTCGACGCGGTAGACCGGCAGGCCGAGCTCCTTGCCGAGCACCGCGGCGGTCACCGTCTTGCCGGTGCCTGGCGGGCCGTGGAACAAGGCGCGGTAGCCGGGCTTGACGTGCTTCGCGAGGCCCCAGTCGCGCATCAGCACCGGCTCGTGCTTGACCCAGGCGAGCACGTCCCTGATCTCCTCGCCGACCGTCTCGCCGAGCACCAGATCGCCCAGCTCGTACGCCGTCTTGAGGAGCTGGGCCGGGAAAGCCGGGCCGAAGCGCGGCGCGGTGGCCGCGCCGGTGGTGAGCCGGCCGATCCAGCGCTCGCTGACCACCAGCGGCAGCCACGGCCCGTCCTCGCCGGGCTCGTCCGGCAATTCGAGGATGTGCCGCGCCTGGAGCGGCCGGCCGGGCTCGAACAGCCGCAGCGCCGCGAGCCTCAGGTCCATGCTCTCGCCGGCGAGCAGGAACAAGGCGGTCTCGCGGGTCGGGCGGAAGCCGCTGCGGCCAGCGCTGTCGGCGCCGCCGAACTCGGTGAAGCGGCGCTCCGAGCTGTGGTTCTTGATCAGCAGCGGATCGAGCGCCTGCGGCCGCAGATGCGGCAGGATGGCGAGGATCAGGATCAGCCGCTCGGCCTCGGAAAGCGCCGCGTCCCATATTGCCTTGGCATAAGCCGGCGCCATGTCGCCCGCCGGCAGCGGCGGTGGCGGGCACAGGTCCAGCACGCCGCCCCGCGTCTCGCCCGCGTGGATGCGGAAGCGCAGGTCGAGCAGGCGCGAGAACCAGCCGATCTCGGCCTCGATCACCGCGCCGTTGGCGAAGCTCATGTTCCTGCCTCGGACCAGCCGCTCAGCAGGTCGCGCAACTCGATCGAGAGCAAGTCGACCGCGTCGATCTGGTCCATGCTGAGCGCCAGCGACCACAGCCGGCGCAGCCGGCGGAAGCGCCGCCAGGAGCGGCGGTCGACGAAATGGACGTGGAGGCCGATATGCGCCGGCACCGCGGCGCGGATCGCGGCGATCACCTGGCGGCGATAATCGCCGTCCGTTGCGGCGGGGCCGCGCAGCCGCAGCACCGCGCTCACCGCCAACCCGTAGCGATAGTCGTCGAACCGCGCGCGCTCGCCGGTGCGCGGGCGCAGCATCATATGCTCGACGAAAGCGAGGCCGCGGCGCCGGGTGCCGCGGCCGGCCTCCGGGTCGGGATCGCCGAGCAGGATGCGGGTGCGCAGCTCGACGCCCGCGAGGCGGCCGGCGTCGGAGGGCGCGCGATAGTCGAAGCCGCGCCCGCGCCGCCGCGCCAGCCTCGCGACAGAGCCGAGCAAGGCATGCTTGATGCCGATCCGGTGACGCGAGGCCGCCTGCGAGCCGGGCCGGATCGGCGGCGGCAGCGGCACTTCGCCGGCATCCTCGCCGTAGAGCGCAAGCAGGAAATCGAGCAGCCGCTCGCGCTGGGCGGGCGCCATGCGCAGCCGGGCGAAGACGTCGTCATCCTCTTCGGTCGGCGGCACGCCGAGATGGTGGAGCGCGGGGATGCGCTCGAGAAAGGCGGACGAGTCGAGCCTGATGTCGCTGTCGGGATCGCCCGCCATCAAGCCCCGCACGCCAGCCAGCCGGTCGCAATAATCGACCATCAGCATCTCGAAGATGGCGAGGAAGCCGAGCAATTGCCCCGCCGCCGCGTCGCCCGGCGGATCGTGGCCGTCGCCGAGGCCGTAGACCCTCGGGAACTGGGCCGCCAGCGGCGCGAAGCCGGCGATCTCCCGCGGCTTGCCCTGCGGCATCGGAAAGCGCTCCCGGTAGGCGGCCTTGAGCGGGTGGCGCTGGCGATGCCGTTCCCACAATCGCTCCAGCCGGCGCACGACCTCGTCACGGTCGACCGCGCACGCCTGCCCGCCGCGGCTGAGCGCGAGCGGGAAATCGTCGCTCTCGATCCCCGCATCGAGGCTGCAGACATGATCGTCGGCGACCGCATAGCTGCCGTCGGCGCAGTCGCCGGCTCCGTCGACCCACAGCCAGGGTTCGCGCACCCCGAGCACGCCGGGGATGTCGGCGATGCGCTCGACGAGCTTGTCGAGGGCGATTCGCGCCGGCTTGTCGGCGAGCGCGCCCGGGGCAAGCAGGCCGTTGCGCGCGAGCGGTCCATCGAACAAGGCCGCGGGCGCCGTCCCCGGCGCGACGCTGTCGAGCTCGCGGCGGCGCGGCTCGGGGGCGAGCGCCAGAGCCAGCCGGTAGATCGCCTGGGCCATCACCTCTTCGGGCCGGGCGCCGGGCTGCAGATGCACGGCCGCGCCGACCCGGGTCCGCAACGGCCGCAAGGCCCGGATCGACCCGATATCCTCGCACAGCGGGCGGTGGCGCAGGAACATACGCCTTACCCGCGCGACCAGCCGCTCGTGACGGCGCTGCCCCTTGAGGTGAATGCCGGGCAAGGGCGTCTCGGGCAGGATGCGGATGTCGTAGAGCCCGTCCGCCGATCCGGTCCCGATCGGGCGGGTCGTCAGCCAGACATTGCCGAGGCGCGGGACCCGATCGAGCAGCAGGCGCCGGAAATCCAGCACGGTGACCGGCGGCGCGGTCAGCGCGCGCCAGGGCGGATGCGGGCCGAACCGGCCGCGCGCGATCACCCCGCCCGGCCCGGCCAGCAGGTCCTCCGCCTTGAAGCCGGCGCGATAGGCAAGGTCGGTCAGCGCGTAGCACAGCTGCTCGATGATGGTGACGCCGGGATCGTGCGCATTATAGTCGGTCCAGCCCTCGCCGGCATAATGCTGCACCAGCGCGATCGCCTCGGCCTTGAGCGCGTCGAAATCGAGCGCCGGATCGGCCGGCGGGCCGCGCGCGATCGTCACCGGCGGCGGCGGTGCCAGCGTCACCATGGCAGCGCCGCCCGCTCGATGGCGATGGCGGTCAGCTCGATCGTGCCGGCGACGGGCACGCGCCAGCCGTTCGATCGGGCCGGGCCGCCAAGCGCGACCTCGAGCAGGTCGAGCCCGGCCACGCCCGGCTGGGCCAGCAGGAAGGCGGCGATGGCGGCGCGGATAGCCTCCTCGTCCGCGGCGTCGTCGAGATCGAGCCCCGGCTCGGCCCACGGCGACAGGAAGGAGGCGAGCGCGGCCCGCAGCGCGTCGCCGCAATCGCTCTCGACAACGACCTGCGCGGTGACGTCGAGCGGGGCATAGACCGGATCGACGACCTGGACCCGCGCGAACGGGCTCGCCGTCCCCTCGAGCTGCAGCTTGATGCTGTCGCGCAGCCGGGGCAAGGCGCGCGGCCGGCCGGGATCGGGGGGATCGGCCCCGCCCTGCGCCGGCACGACGATCACCGTGACCTCGCCGGCCTGGGGTCCGGCCGCGGGATCGCCGGCGGCGAGCACGCGTACCCTGTCGATCCCCGGAAATTCGGCGAGCACCAGCCGCTCGAGGTCCCAGCCGAGCAGGCCGCGGCCGCGGTGGCGGACGCGTTCGGCGACGCGGCGGCGCTGCATCGCGGCGTCTTCGGCCGGCCGCCCCCCGGCCGAGTCGAGCGGCTGGGCCACGCGCGCGACGCCGGGAAGGCCGGCGACCGTTCCCGCCGGCACCGGCGCGAACGTCGCGGCGCCCTCGCCGAGCATGCGGGTCGCCGAGAGCGCGTCGGGCGTCACCGCCAGGATCGGCGGCACGGCGGCATCGGCGGCGAGCACGATCCGCAGCCACAAAGCGCGCTTGTCCTCGTCGCGATCATCCTCGTCCGGGATCAGGGCAGCGTCGGCCGGAACGGCGATGCGCAGCAGCCCGGTCGCCGACAGGCCGGCGGTGCCGTCCGCCAGCAGCGCCGCGGCGGGCAGCGCGCGCCAGCCGTCGGCGGCATGATAGAAATAATCGGGCGCGGCGGCGATTTCGTTATCGGGTCCCCGCGGCGGCCCGAGCCGGACGAGCAGCGACAGCCTGTCACCCGGCCGCGCGCCCGCGAGCGCGCAGTCGATCGTCGGCCGGTCCGGCAGCGGCGCGAACAGGCGCGCACCGGCGAGCTCGCTAACCGGCTCGAGCGTGTCGAGCGGGCGCGCGTGGAACAGCGCCAGCGCGTCGCCGGGGACGCTCACCGCATAATCCAGCCGGATCGCCGAGAGCATCGGATGGAAGGGCGGGTTGGGCACGATCGCCGAGGCGTCGAGGCTGTCCTCCAGCTCCAGAACCTCCTCTTCCGGCTCGGCCGGGGGCGCTTGGTTATAACCTTGATTGATCGCGTCCAACTTGGTGAGCAAAGCTGCCGGCGCCTTGATGATCGTCATGAGCGACGCGCCGATCTCCTTCAGCATCGCCTTGATCGCGGCCCAGATGCGGCGCAGCAGCGAGCGACGGCGCCTCGGTGCCTCCATTCGCGCGAGCAACGCGGTGGCATGGGCGACATTGGCCGGATAGACGGCGTCGCCGAACCCCTCCGGCGGCGTCGCGAGCGTCACCAGCAAGTGATCGGGAACCGGCCCGCCCGGCGCGTCCGACGCGGCGGCCGCGAACCATGAGGTGGGAGAGAGCGGCCCGGCCGCGGCCGGCGCCGGCGGCGGCGCATCGAAGCGCTCGTCCGGGTCGAAAATATCGGGCGGAGGCGCCGCCGCCGGCGGCACGGCGGCGGGATCGGCCGGCGCGAACAGCGGCCGCAGCCTCGCCCGGTCCCAGCCGGCCACCGGCGCCGCCATCGTCACCATGAACGACAGGTTGGTGAACAGGGGCGGATCGCGCAGCCGCCGGGCCAGGTCGACCTCATATTCGCGATAATAGCCGGCGAACCCGTCCGGCCCGGGCGGCAGCGCGGCCCAGTCGAGACGAAGCAGCAGGCGGTCGAGCGGCCGCCTCAGCACCGGATGATCGACGCGCAGCCAGCCGCCCGGATAGGGCGGCGTCCCGAACGGCGCGGCGCCGGCGGCGCTCGCGGGTCCCGACGAATTGCTCACCGCCAGATCGCCGGCATCCTTGACCGCGACGTCGAGCCGCGCCCCGCTCAAGGTCACGCCGCCGAGCAGCGCCCAGGGATCGATCGCGCCCGCCACCGGCTCCTGATCGAGCGCCAGCCGCAGCGCGATCCCGTCCGGCGCATCCGGCGTGCCCGCCGGGCACGGCGCCAGCGGCACCTTGTCCGGCGCCAGCTCGAAAGCGACCTTGATTGTGCCCGCCTCCACCTGCCAGCGGGGCGCGGCGTCGGCGTCGAGCTCGAGCCAGCCCTCGGCCGTGGACACCGAAATCCGAACGCACGCGGCGAGCACCACTGCGCTCACCGCCTCGGGCAACGCGTTGCAGGCCAGCGCGAGCGCGATCCGACGCCTGCCGCCGCCGGCCGGCAAGGCCGGCGCGGCGAACACCGCCGCCGGGCCGACAGCGGTGCGCGGCACGTCCGCGGCGATACCGGCTCCGGCGTCGCCGACCTCGCCGTCGGGGCCCGGCGCGAACAGCCGCGCCTCGACGCGCTCGACGGCCCCGTCCTGCGCGCGCGCCTGCGACCACAAGGTGAGCGCGGCCAGCCGCGCCCCGGTCACCTCGAGCGGCGCGTCGGCGGCGAAGCTGACCGGGGCGTCCGTCGCGTCCCTGCCCGCCGCGAACAAGGTGCCCGCCTCGATCCGCGGCCGGCTGTGCGGCCGTGGCGCGATCGTCAGGAATAGGCGGTCCGGCGAAGCGCCGCGGCGGGCGTCGCGCAGCACCTTCCTCTGGTAGAAGCGCACGACCTTTTGCGGCACGTCGTTGAGCCGCTCCTGCGCGTGGCGGAAGACCCGCGCGAACGCCATCACCAGCGCGACCTGCGGCGAATGCCGGCCCGATCCCAGGCTGGCGTGAAGCGCCGCTTCGCTGTGCGCCCCGATCTCGCGCAGCTCGATGACGAAGGTTTCGGCGACCTCGGCGGTTCGGTCGAGCAGCCGGTCGATCCAGACCCGTTCGAGCTCGTCGCGCACCGCCGCGACCTCCGCCTCGATCAGGGCCAGCCGCCACTGGTCGCGCAGCCGGTGGCGCCGCGGCAGGACGTCGCGCAGCAGCCCCGCCGCCTCCGCCGCCGCGACTTCGGCCAGCAATGACCGGAGCTGCGGCGCGAGCACCCGCTCGATCGACGCCTCGATCAGCCGCTGCGCGGCGTGGCCCTCGAGCGCCGCGCCGGCGGCGGCGGGCGCCAGCCATTCGTCGAGCTCGGCGGCGAAGCGGACCAGCCCGTCGAGCAGGCGGCCGAGCAGCCGCTCCGCCTCGCCCGTCGTCGCGGTCGCGCGTGCCCGGTCGAGCAGGGCCTGGAGCCCCTCCGAGCGCCCCTCGACGTCGATCGTCGCGAGCAGCGCCAGCACCATCGCCGGATCGGCGGCCAGCACCGCGCGCCAGTCGCCCCCGATCAGCCGCTGGGCTTCCTGGAAGCCGACCAGGCCGGCGAGATGCGCCGCTTCGGCGAGCAGGTCGGCAAAGCCGCGCGTGTCGAGCCGCGCCCGGTCCCGCGACAAGGCCGCGGGCTCACGGCCGGCCTGGGTCGCCCAGCGCGTGATCAGGCGCGGCGGCGAGGCGCGAACGTCGGTCACGGGCCCTGCACCAGCGTGCCTTCGTGGAAATAGAAGGGGAAGACGATGTTGCTGCGCACATTGGTCCGGCGGACGCGATAGTCGACTTCGATCAGCACCGCCGCCGGTTCATCGGGATCCGGCGTCACGTCGACCGCGGTCACGTCGATCCGCGGCTCCCAGCGCAGGATCGCGGTCAGAACCATGTCGCGAATTTCGGTCAACATCCCGGTCGTGAGGTCGGCGAAGACGAAGCGGTGCAGGTCGCAGCCATAGGTCGGGACCATCACCCGTTCGCCCTGCGCGGTCGAAAGCAGGATGAACAGGCTCTCACGAATGTCGCGCTCGCCGGCGACCATCTCCACCTCGTTGGCGACGTCGGCGAAGCGCGGCGGAAAGGCCCAGCCGCGGCCCAGGAACTTGATCGTGCGGGGACCCTCCATCGTCAGCCTCCGATCAGCACGGTGGGGAGGCCGGCGACGATAGTCCCGCCATGCGCGCAAGTGTCGCCGATCCGTGCCGCCGGCTGCCCGGCGATGATCACCGTAGCGGATCCCTTGACGATCGAATCGGGCGGGCCGACGCAGATCGCCATGTCGCCGAGCCGCGCCGCGGGCAGGCTGCCGATCAGCACCGTCGGCGCGCCCGGCCCGCTGATCGGGCCGCCGACATGCGGGATCGGCGGCAGGCCGGGCGTCTGCATCGGGCAAACGTGCATGTCGGTGAGGCGGGCGGCGGGCGGCATCTTCTCTCCTAATTGATCTTGACCAGGGCGCCGGCGATCTCGACGATCGCCGACGATTTGAGCGACGCCTGGGCGGTGCCCATGAGCGCCAGCTTCGCGTCGGCGGTGACATCGATCTGCGGCGCGGCGACGTCGCATTTGGCTTTGGCGGTGACCTTGAGGTTGGCGCCGCAGTCGATATTCATGTCGGTCGCCGACTTGATGTTGAGCCTGGCGGTGCTGATCAGGTCGACCTGGCTCTTGGTCATCACCAGCTTGTTCTTGTCCGGATCCTCGACCGTGATCGTCCCGGTCTTGTCGTTCAGCTCGACGTAGCGGCCGCCCGGCGTGCTGATCTTGAGGATGATGTCCTTGTCGTTGAAGTTGACCTCCATCTTCGAGCGGGTGACGAGCGCCTTGACGTCGTTCTGCTTGTTGGGGGCGTGAGTCGGGGGGCGCTGGTTCGAATAGACCGAGGCGATCACGACCGCGCTCGCCGGGTCCTCGTTCATGAATCCGAGCACCACCTCGTCGCCGACTTCGGGGAAGAAGGACCAGCCGAAGGTCTTCGACGCATAAGGCTGGGCGAGCCGCGCCCAGATGCCGTTTTCGCCGTCGATCATCGGCAGCGTCACCAGCACGCGGAAATCGCCGTTGGGATCCTCGGCGATCTGCTTCACCTGCCCGGTCTGCAGCCCCTTGAGCGGCGCGGCGAGCCCCGCGGCGGGCGGATCGACGATGCGCGGATCGCGGCTGGCGAAGGCCTCCGCCGCCATGCCGAGCTCGACGATGGTCTGCCAGCTGCCCGGGCGAAGCATGTGCCGCACGCCGCTGACGAAGGCATCGCCGTTGAAGCGGTCGCCGAGATTGGCGAGGGTGACGCGGGTGGCCGGCTTGGCCAGCGCGCTCCCCTGGAAGGTCACCGTGCCGGTCAGCTGCGAGAGCTTGGCGCGCATCAGCGCCGCCGACGACCAGCCGGTGAGCGCCGCCTCCGCCGGCGCGGCGGCGGTCTGCTGAATGAACGGCGCGACGTCCATCACCGCCGCCAACGTGCCCGCCGTCAAATTGCCCGGCACGCCGACGCTGGTGTTTCGCGCGCCCGCTTCGCTCACCTTCTGATCGGCATAGCTCCAGCCGCGACTCTTCACCGCGCCGTCGCCGAGCAGCGAGGTCGCGTCGGCGACGGCGTCGAAGCTGACGATAGAAACGCCATATTCGAGCAGCAGCACCGGCGTCGAGGCGGTGGTCGGGGAGACGATGTCGACCCGCTTGTTGTCGACGAAGACCAGGCAGCCGCTCGCTTCGGCGCGCAGCAGCATCAGGTCCCAGTCCGAGGCATGGGCCTGGACGACAGCCTCGACCTGGTCGGTGGCCGCGTCGTTGGTGCCGACGGTTCCGCCGTTGGCCGAAACCAGACTGGAGATGATCTTGGCGTCCGACGCTTTCTGGGTCACCGCGCTGTGCCGCGCCAGCGTCATCTTGAGCAGGGGAGCGGCGGTCTCCACCACCAGTTGCGCGCGCCCGTGCGGCACGATGCGGACTTCGTGGCGCAGCACCACGCCGGCATGGATCAGATCCGAATCCGCATCATAGCCGGCCGCGATCGTGACCTCGGAACCGGGCACGAACGCGTCGCCCTCGCCGAGCGGAAACTTGCCGTCGTCGGCGTCGCCGTCGAGGAGGACGATCCGCGCGCGCGGGATGCGGTTCGCCTGCGACCAGATTTCGATCGAAACGATGAGGTCGTTTTCGATCTCGGTGCGGTTGGCGGTCAGCCGCACGTTGAGCGGAAGGCCCTTGCCGGCCGGCGACGGCGCGGTCATGACGCGGCGCCGGCCAGCGGCGGAAACAGCAACAGCGTCCCCGGCTCCAGCGCGCGGAAATCGTCCAGGCCATTATGCGCCGCGACCGCGAGATAATAACGGCTGTCGCGGTAGATCCTGTGACAAAGCAGGGGCAAGGTGTCGCCGGCCTTGACCGTGACCGCGTGGGTCAGGTCCGGCGAGCTGCGCTTCTGCTTGCTGCGGCTGTCGAGATTCTCGTGAAAGCCGATGAACTCGGTATCGACCGTCGCCCGCAGCGGCATTCCTTCGGGCGTGAACAGCCGATAATCGATGCTCAGCGACTTCAGCCGCCCCCTGAATAGCAAGGTCCCCCAGGAGAGGTGCAGATAGTTGGGCGTGTGGATCTCGCCGTTGACGGCAAAAGCGAGGCAGCGGAACTCGTCGAGCTGCTTGTCCACCGATTTGATCGGCGCATTGGGATTGGTCTGCAGATCGGGCACGGTTCCGGTGCCGTCGATCACCAGGCTCAGCTTGAGCGCTTCGCCGGCGTCGCGGGCGTAGGTCGATTCCGTGCCCGTGGCGCCGATCGTTTTGTCCGGCGAATAAACGAGGCCCATCCCGCGCGTGTAGCGCGTCGGATTGATCAGCATCTGGACCGGATTGGGCTCGACCAGCGCGAGGTCGTTGTAAAGCGGGTCGCTGAAGCCCGTGATCTTGAGCTTCTCGAGCATGTCAGCGCTCCCCGCGGCGCGCGAGCTCCGCCAGCACCGCGGCGACGCATTCCTCGATCAGCTGCGCGCGATCGTCGTCGTCACCGTCGGCGAGCAAATCCAGCACCGCGGATTTACCCTCGCCCTCGTCGCCGCCGCTCGGCTCGCTCTCGCCGACCTGCATGCGGATGCCGATCTGGCGTACTTCAAGCGGCACGCGCCTGCGCTCCTTTCTGCAGGTCGCGCCGCTGGAAGGTCCGGTAGCTCAGCTCGATCGTCTCGGTCAGCACCTCGCTGCCCATCGCGTTGAGCGCCGAATGCTCCCAGCGCAGCGGATAGGCGCCGAACACCGTCCAGGCGATCAGCGGCCTGGCGTTTTCGTCGAGCAGCTGGACGACGATGGTCTTGAAGGCGTTGCGCTTGCGCACCAACCCGCCCGACATGGCCGACGCCAGCCAGTCGCCGAACGGCGAGGCGGTCGTGACCACCCCCCGTTTCAGCACCAGGTTCGAATATTTGGTGCCGGTCGGGAGCTGGTGCTTGAAGCGGTGCACGCCCCCTTCGGCCACCGCCTCGACCTCCAGCTCCACCTTGAGACCGGACACCTCCTGGAAGCCGGTGTCGCCGTCCGCGCCGTCGATGGCGACGCGGAAGGAGAATGCCACCGGCGGAACATAGACGTCGTCTTCGCGGACCCGCATCAGGCGGCCTTCACCGCCAGCGTCTCATAGGCGATCTCGAGCGTCTCGATCGCGACCTCGCTGGCGTCCGATTTCAGGTCGGTCGCCTGGAGCTTGACCGGGAAGGCGTTGGTCAGGGTCCAGGTCATCATCGGCGAGGCGCTCTCGTTGAGCAGGTTGATGATCACCGTGCGCCGCTTGATGATGTTGAGCTTGGTCTCGTTGAACCAATCCCAGAAGATCGAGTCCTTGGTGAACACGCCCTTCTTCAGCGTGACGTTGCCGACGCTCCTGAGGCCCGGCATCTTGATCGGCGAGAAGACCGCGCTGTCGCCGTGGCGATATTCGATCGCCTTGGCCTCGCTCTCGAGCCCGCTGATCTCCGAAAATCCCTGGGTCTTGCCGTCCCCGAGGTCGATGTTGAAATAGAATTTGGGCAACGGCCAAATGGCGGCTTGTGCGCTTCCGTCGTCTGCCATGATGCTTTCCTCTCAGAAAGGGTTGAAGGTGGATCGAATGGGCCGTGCGATCATGCGCCGCCCAGCATCTGCTGCTTGAAGGTGAGCTCGATGAACTCGGCCGGATGGACCATCTGCAGGGTGATGTGGACCCGCATGATGCCCTCCAGCACGTCCTGCGGCGTCATCGTGCTGCCGAGCCCTGCCTGGACGTTATACGCCTCCTCGGCGCTCCCCCCCATCAGGCCGCCGGAAGCCCACAGTCCGTGCAGGAAGCTCTCGATCATCGCGACGACGGTGACCCAGGTCTGCGCCGTGTTCGGCTTGAACACCATCGCTTCCAAAGCCTGCTTCACCGACTGCTCGACATAGATCATCGTCCGGCGCACCTGGATGTAGCGCCAGTCGTTGCTGTTGCTGTCGAGCGTGCGCGCGCCCCAGATCAGCGTGCCCCGCCCCTGGAAGGTGCGGATCGCGTTGACCGCCATGCTGTTGACCGGGACGTTGAGATCCTCCTGGTCCTTGTGGTTGATGTCGACGAGCGGCCGGATCATGGTGGCGACACCGGTGTTGGCCGGTGCGTTCCAGACGCCGCGCAGCGTATCGTTGGCGGTCCACACGCCGGCCATCGCCCCGCTCGGCGGCAGCACGCCCTGGGTCGCGGCGACGGCGGCCAGCAGCTGCTTGAACCCCGGCACCATCGCCACCAGCGCCTGGGTGAGCTGCTTGTGGGTCAGCTCCTGCGGCGTCGCTCCAGGAGCGGCGAGCTTGAACAGGGTGTCATTGTCCCGCGAATGCCCGATCTTCTCGACATAGGTCGTCAGGATCGCGCTCCCCTTGACGTTGGTGCCGGCGACAACGACCGGCTGGGCCGGCTCCGGCGGCACCGGCGGCACCGGCGGCGGCACCGGCGGCGACGCGGGCGGGTCCGGGGGATAGACCGCTTTCACGATCTCCCTCAGCGCCTCCTTGAGCGTCTCGTTTTTTGCCTTGTCGAAATTGGTGATGTCGATTTCGTCGGCGCTGACTATCGAAGTCACCAACGGCGGGAAATAGGCGGCGCCGTAGCGCCACTCCTCCGGGTTGGCCTTGTGCAAATTGGCCCGGAAATCCTCGATCACCTTCTTCCAATCGTCGCGCGGCTTGAGCTTCTCGGCGCCGTGGATGTCGATGATCGCCATCCGGTCCTGCGCCGCGGCGCAGGTCTTCAACATTTCCAGGACGACGGCGTCATAGTCGTCCTTCTCGAGCAGCACCGCGTCGGGAATGACGACCATCGTCGGGCCGATGAAGGTTTCGCAGACCTCGAGCCCGTTTATGATCGCCTTCTTGGTGATGCCGGCTTCAGCTTCATAGGTGTCGCAGGAGATCACATAGCTGCTGCCGCCCCCGTTGGCGTAGAACAGGCGCATGCTGTTATAGAGGTTGAAGCTGGCGTCTCCGGCTTCGACCAGAGTGTAGCTGGTGTCGCCGCCCAGCGAAATCTGGCCCCAGATCTGGTCGGTTGCGGGAACGCTGCCCCGTGCGGTTTCCGTCACCAGATAATAGCGCTCGGGATAGCCCTGGCCGAAATATTGGGCGAACTCGGCCATCGATTCGATCCGCTTGGGGATCAGGTTCAGGCTGCGTCCGTCGCTGTCGATCGCCTTCTCGGTGAATCCGATGAAGCAGGGAAGCGCGGTCTCGACGCCGACGATCGACGGCGGAAAGCTGTTGGGTTCCTGGATGTAGACGCCGGGGGTCCTGTACTGCTTCGTTGCCATTCTCTCTCTCCCTTTGACCGTCAAATTCCCGATTCAGACGAACACGTAGATGTCGGACCATGCCGGCGGCGGCTTGTCCGCGTGCGGCGCGCCCTGCTCGACCCTAGTCCGGGGCTGGGGCGAGATGCTGTGGGTGCCCGGCGCCGGCAGGCGATCGACCAGGGTGGCGCTGCGCGGCCGGTCGCCGGGCGCCATTCCCTTGAGCGAGAAGATGTCTTTCGGCCGCGCGAGAAGCGGCAGCGGGGCGTCCCTCGAAATGCAGACGGCGGGGCGGCCGTCGGGAAGGATGCGCTGGCCGCCCAGTTTGAAACCCGCGTCGGCGCCGTCGGGCCCGACCACCGCGAGCGCCCTGGTGTCCGGCGCGGCGCCATCCCGCCGCGCGACCCAATAGCGCCACCGCGTCATCCGCGCGTCGAATCTGAGCGTATAGTGGCAATTGCGGTAGATTCGCGCTGCGGCCGGGATCGCCTGATCGCCGGGATCGAGGCTGATCGGCATGCCGTCCCAGCTGCCCTCGGCCGGCGGCGGCCCGGGCTCCCGCACGAGATGTATCTCCAGCAAGGCGAAATGACGGGAATCCGCATGCAGCCGCTTCCGCTCGGCAAGCGCCGGACCGTCGCGGGGCGGACGGAGGGAATCGCTCGACATCGGAGATTGAGCGTCGTTGCGGGTGTCCGGCCGCGACACGACCTCGTCCCAGTCGAGGAAAAGGTCGGCCTCGTGGCCGCGCCGGCGGCGGCGCAGCGCGCGGTTGGTGAGCAGCAGCGGCGGAGCGCCGATGTCGAACAAATCGGGCATCGCCGTGAAATTCGCGAAGCGCGGATTGTTGAGGCTGACGGTGAACAGCAGCGGCAGCCCGAACAGCTGCTCCCCCGCCAGCTTGTGGAGCCCGGCGCGGGCAAGCTCCGGCGCGCTCGCCAGCAGATCGATCATCGGCGCCAGCCGCTTGGCGGCCAGATCGCGCTGGGTGTCGTTCCACAGGATGTCGACGCCGTCGGGGCGGCATCGCGCCAGCAGGCCGAACCAGGCCAGCCGCGCGCGGGTTTCGGGGCTGGGCTGGATGTCGAGCTCGTTGCAGACGCCGTCGCTGCGATTGAAGTGGCCGTGGCGCACATCGACCCGGATGAAGGTAAAATAGCGCCCCTTGCTGGGCGGCCGCTCGGACGGCGGCCTGTACGCTGGGTGGATATCGGCGGCCGCGGTTTCTTGCACGAGCCTCAGGAAGGCGGTGCCCAGGCGCGAGCCCAGCGTATCCGTCTCCGCGCGGCGCTGCGACAGGCGCTGCTCCAGGAGATGAAGCCGGTCTTCTCGCAGAGACATCCGTTACTCCCCTCCCTTCCCCAATTATCTCGGATCCTTCAGCACCGGCGGCGGCGTCTCCCGAATTGCCGGCGCAACGCCCGAAATCGCCGGCCCGTCGAACGGAAGCCGGCGCAGCCGGTAGACGACGAACGGCTGCCCCTTCAGCCCCATCAAGGTCGCGAGATGGCTCGACTGGGCGAAATCGAGGGCGACATAGTCGACCGCCAGCCTCTCCATCTGATCGGCAATCTCGGGCGAAGCGCTGTCGTCGAACACCGGATTCTCCTGGAAGAAGGAGATGATCCGGGACAGCAGGCCGAGACCGGCCGCATAGTTCACGCCAGTAAAACTGGACACGAACATCACATAAAGATCCAGAAACAGCGGAGCGCTGGCGATCGGAAAGCCATGTCCCGGGCCCTGACGCTGCGGTTTGTATGCGCCGACGCTCGAATCATTCTGGATAGACGCCACAGTCATCACGATTTTGTCAGCAATGTTGTCGGCGGGGAATCCGTCACTTCCGACGAGATTGGACAAAATAACCCAGTCTTCATCCCGAATACTTCCTGATTGTAAAGATGATTCTATTTTATTCTTTAACGGAATCAGAATATAGTTCAGCATGACCACTGGAAGGAGCCTCCCATGATCTTCACAGCGATTGAAGTGCATCGCCGATTCTCTTGACGAGAATCACTTTCGGATAATCATCTACTGGAACAGCAGGCTGTCCTAAATTCTCCGTGCTTGCAACACGTTTCCGCACTTCTCTAAAAAAATTCGGAGAGGATCCGGTGTGTGCGGTGAAAAAAGGGCGGATTTGTGAGCGTTTCGAAGATGCGGGCGAGTGTTCTCACAACAGCCTGGTCTCACTTTGAAGGTGGGCTAACGCCCCGCTAGTGCCGGGAACCATCCAGCGCGCGAACCAGTCGGGTCATGTTGGCGATATAGGTGGCGGTCGAGATGCCGGTGACCGGGCGATCGGTCGTATAGGGCGAAGTGTCGCTGGCGTCGCCGACATGGCTGGTGCGATAGTCGCCGGCGGCGGGCGCGGCGGGGCCCGGCCCGATGGAGCGATTGCAGGTCGCGCGCAGCGGCGTCGGCCACCAGCCTTGCGGGTTGAGCGACGCAATGATCTGCGCGGGCGTGCCGCCGGCCGAGGCGTTGAGGTCGGAGCCCGGATGGCCTGGGCCTCTGAACGCGACAAATCCAAAAAACCGCCCTTGGCGTTTTTCACGGGTGGATTTTTAACTGTTTTTGCTATGAAGCAGCCTTGGGCGGGGGCCCAAAGGCACGGGTTTCGGGCGGGGGAGACGCGTGAAGGAGTGTGAAAGAGTGAACGCCCAGTCCCCGCGAGACTTCCTCGATCGCCGCCAATTGCTCAGCGCGTTGCGCAACTTCCGGCGCGGCGATTTCACCGTCCGCCTGTCCGAGGACCTGCCCGGCGAGGATGGCGAGATCGCCCGCCTGTTCAACGAAACGGTCGGCCTCAACGAGCAGATGACCGAAGAGCTCGAGCGGCTCTCGCAGGTGGTCGGCAAGGAAGGCAAGATCGGCCAGCGCGGCCGGGTCAAGGCGGCGACCGGCGGCTGGGAATCGGCGATACGCTCGGTCAACGAGCTGATCGAGGACATGGTCCAGCCGACCACCGAGGTCGCCCGCGTGATCGGCGCGGTGGCCAAGGGCGACCTTAGCCAGTCGATGGCGGTCGAGATCGACGGGCGCGCGCTGCGCGGCGAGTTCCTGCGCATCGGCAAGGTCGTGAATACGATGGTCGAGCAGCTCGCCAGCTTCGCCTCGGAAGTGACGCGTGTGGCGCGCGAGGTCGGCACAGAAGGAAAGCTGGGTGGTCAGGCGCGGGTGAAGGGCGTGGCCGGCACCTGGAAGGATCTGACCGACAACGTCAACGCGATGGCGACCAACTTGACGGGTCAGGTGCGCAACATCGCCGAGGTGACCACCGCCGTGGCTCGCGGCGACCTGTCCAAGAAGATTACGGTCGAGGTGAAAGGTGAGATCCTCGAGCTCAAGAACACCATCAACACCATGGTCGATCAGCTCAACAGCTTTGCCTCGGAAGTGACCCGCGTCGCGCGCGAAGTCGGCACCGAAGGCAAGCTCGGCGGTCAGGCGCGGGTCAAGGGTGTCGCCGGCACCTGGAAGGATCTGACCGACAACGTCAACGCGATGGCGACCA
>JAXDPI010000009.1:0-79487 GCA_034668465.1 Sphingomonadales bacterium | reverse complement strand
GGTATGCCCTGAAGATCGAAGCGGCCCAGCGATTTGTTGTCCGCCGCCATTTCGCGTTCGCCCTGGAACACATTGATGGTGACGGCGCCCTGATTGTCCTCCGCGGTCGAGAAGATGTTGGACTTCTTGGTCGGGATGGTGGTGTTGCGGTCGATCAGGCGGGTGAAGACGCCGCCCAGGGTCTCGATTCCGAGCGACAAAGGCGTGACGTCGAGCAGCAGGACGTCCTTGACCTCGCCCTGCAGCACGCCGGCCTGGATCGCGGCGCCCATCGCGACGACCTCGTCCGGATTGACGCCGGTGTGCGGCTCCTTGTTGAAGAAGTCCTTCACGACCTCGCGCACCCGCGGCATGCGGGTCATGCCGCCGACGAGGACGACCTCGTCGATGTCGGCCGCCTTGAGGCCGGCGTCGGCCAGCGCCTTCTTGCACGGGTCGAGCGTCCGCTTGATCAGGCTTTCGACCATCTTTTCGAGATCGGCGCGGCTGATCGCCTTGACGAGGTGCTTGGGCCCGTTGGCGTCGGCGGTGATGAAGGGCAGATTGACCTCGGTGGTCTGCGCCGAGCTAAGCTCGATCTTGGCGCGCTCCGCACCTTCTTTCAGGCGCTGCAGCGCGAGCCGGTCGCTGCGCAGGTCGATGCCTTCCTGCTTCTTGAACTCGTCGGCCAGGAAGTCGACGATCTTGGCGTCGAAATCCTCGCCGCCGAGGAAGGTATCGCCGTTGGTCGACTTGACCTCGAACACGCCGTCGCCGATCTCGAGGATCGAGATGTCGAACGTGCCGCCGCCAAGGTCGTAGACCGCGATCGTCTTGCCGTCCTGCTTCTCGAGCCCGTAGGCCAGAGCCGCGGCCGTCGGCTCGTTGATGATCCTGAGCACCTCGAGGCCGGCGATCTGGCCGGCATCCTTGGTCGCCTGGCGCTGGGCGTCGTTGAAATAGGCCGGCACCGTGATCACCGCCTGGGTCACGGTCTCGCCGAGATAGGCCTCGGCGGTTTCCTTCATCTTCTGGAGGATGAAGGCCGAGATCTGGCTCGGGCTGTAGTCCTTGCCGCCCGCCTGGACCCAGGCGTCGCCATTGGGGCCCTTGACGATATGATAGGGGACGAGCTCGGTGTCCTTCTTGGTGATCGGATCGTCGAAGCGGCGGCCGATCAGCCGCTTGACCGCGAACACCGTATTGTCCGGGTTGGTCACCGCCTGGCGCTTGGCCGGCTGGCCGATCAGGCGTTCGCCGTCCTTGGTGAATGCGACGATCGACGGCGTCGTGCGCGCGCCTTCCGCATTTTCGATCACCTTGGGCTTCCCGCCCTCCATCACGGCGACCGCGCTGTTGGTGGTGCCGAGATCGATACCGATCACTCTTGCCATGTTGCTACCTCTTGGCCCCTCAAAAATAAGCTGCTGCCCGCGCGGCCTTTTCGAAGGCCGGCGCAAGCATGTTGCAGGCGATATAGGAGGCATTTTTGTTGCGACAAGAAGCGCGGCAAGCCTAAGCGGCCGGCATGAAACGACTTGTCCCGATCATGGCCGCCTCATTCCTCCTCGCCTGCTGCGCAGCGCCGCCCGAGCCCGCCGGGCCGACGGTCGAGAATGCCTGGATCCGGTTGCCCGCCCTCTATGGCAATCCCGGCGCCGCCTATTTCACCATCCGCGGCGGCGGCGAGCCGGTCCGGCTGACCGGGATTTCGACTTATGCGGCGCCGCGCGTCGAGCTGCACGAGAGCCGCATGGAGGGCACGATGGCGCACATGGCGCCGCTGCGGGAGGTGGCGATCGGGCCGCACGAGCGCATCGCGTTCGAACCCGGCGGCCGCCACGCCATGCTGTTCGACATCACCCAGGAAACCACGATCAGCCGCCAGCCGACTTTGGTGTTTCGCTTCGCCAATGGCGGCAGGGTGACCGTCAATGCCTTCGTGCTGGCGGCGAACGATCCGCCGCCGCGCTTCGTCCCCCCGCCGACCGACGGCTCGCCATGCGTGCCGCGCGCGACCCGCAGCGCCTATGAGGTGACGATCACCAATTGCGGGCGCTGACCCCAGGCGGTTTCGCCTACGCCGCGTCCGTGCTAGCCCATCGGCTCGACTGGGAGGGGAAGCATGATGGACGCGCCGCTCGACACATTCCGGCCTTCGACGCTCGGCTGGCTCCGGGGCACGCTCGCGGGCTGGGGGACGTTGATCCTCGCCATCGCCGGCATCCTCGTCACCCCGATGGGCTACGGCACCTACTGGCTCGGCCTCACCGCGGTCGCGATCGCCGTCATCATCTGGAAATGGCTCGAGAACATGGCGTCCAAATATGAGGTCACCGAGGAGCGGCTGATCGTCCGCCGCGGGATCATCTCGAAGAGCATCGACGAGATCGAGCTCTACCGGATCAAGGACGTCCGGATCGATTTCAGCATCATCAACCAGCTCGCCGGGATCGGCCGGATCACGATCTCCTCGTCGGACGAAACCACCCGCGACGGCGACCTCGTCCTAAGCAACATCGAGCGCGCGCAGGAACGGCGCGAGACGCTGCGCCGCCTGGTCGACACCGCCCGCCAAAAACGCCGCGTGCGCGAGATCGACATGCACGAGGACGCCTAGCAGATTGTGTCCCGGCGAAGGCCGGGACCCAGCCTTCTTTTCGGGACTGGACCCCGGCCTTCGGGGTCCCCGCAAAGTAGTACTTTGCGGGGTGCCCCTTCGCCGGGGAACTAGTCGGCGGGATCCAAATCCTTCGTCCCCTCGAGCTCCCGGTAGAGCGCGGCGAGGTCGGCGTCGGTCAGCAGCCGCAGCAGCGCCTCGAAGCTGTCGATCACGAAATAGCCCTCCTGGAAGGCGTCCGAGCGATAGCGGGTCTGGAGCACCTGGCTAAGCACGAACGGCGCGCGGCGCGGCTTGTCGCTTTCCAGCGCGAACCGGCTCTCGCCGAAGCTCGACAGCAGGCCGGCGCCGTAGATCCGAAGCTCGCTTTGCTCCCGCGCGAGACCGAACTCGACGCTGTACCAATAGAGCCGCGCCAGCCTGTACAGCACCCCGGCCTCGAGCGCCGCCAGCCCTTCGGCCCCCATCGCCTGCATGAAATCGGCGACCGCGGGCTGGGCGAGCAGCGGCACATGGCCGAACACGTCGTGGAACACGTCGGGCTGCTCGATATAGTCGAGCGAATTGGCCGCCCGGATGAAGTTGCCGGCCGGGAAGCAGCGCCGGCTCAAATGGGCGAAGAAGATTTCGTCGGGGACGAGGCCGGGGACCGAGACCACGGTCCAGCCGGTGCGGGCGAACAGCCGCTCGTTCAGCTCGTCGAAATCGGGGATGCCGGGCCGCGACAGGCGGAGCACGTCGAGGCCCTTGAAGAAATCGCTGACCGCCCTCCCCTCCAGCGCGGCGGACTGACGCGCGAACAAAGTGTCCCAGACGTCATGCTCGGCGGACGTGAAATGGTCCCAATTCTGCGGGATCGTCCAATCCGCTTTCTTGGCATCGGTGATGTTCTCGGTCAGCATGGGTTGTTCCTCAAAAGAAAAACCCCGCCCGGAAGTCCGGACGGGGTTCGATCCTGAAACTGGTGCTTTAAGCGCGCGTCAGATCGGTCCCGCCCGGGCGAGCCGATAATAATAGAAGGTGGCGATCATCGTGCGCATCGCCGCGACACGTCGCGCCGAACGGGCGCGCTGTCAAGGCTCGCGCGACCTGCTATGCCCAAAGCGCGATGGAGAGTGACATCCCCGAGGTGGTGACGCGTCACCGGCTTTCGACCCGCATCTGGCACTGGCTCAACGCGCTCGTCGTCTTCGTCATGCTGATGAGCGGGCTGATGATCTTCAACGCCCATCCGCGCCTCTATTGGGGTCGATATGGCGCCAATTTCGACCCGGCCTGGCTCGAGATCGGCTCGACCGGCACCAGCGGCTACCTCAAGATCGGGTCGCTCCAGGTCCCGACCACCGGCGTGCTCGGCCACCGGGTCGACGCCAATGGCGCGGTCAGCCGCCGCGCCTTTCCCGGCTGGGCGACGATCCCGTCCACTTACAGCCTCGCGGTCGGCCGGCGCTGGCACCTCGCTTTCGCCTGGCCGCTGGCGCTCGGCCTGATCGCCTATTGGATCACGATCCTGCTGAACCGACACGCCGGCGAGCTGGCGCCGCGCCCGGCCGAGCTGAAACCGCGCCATTTGTGGCAGGAGATCAAGGACCATGCGCGGCTGCGCTTCCCCACCGGCGCCGCGGCGCTCCACTACAACACGCTGCAGAAGCTGAGCTATTTCGGCGTGATCTTCGTCCTCCTGCCGCTGATCGTGCTGACCGGCCTCGCCATGTCGCCGGCGATGGACGCCGCCTGGCCGTGGCTGACAGACCTGTTCGGCGGCCGCCAGTCGGCGCGCTCGATCCACTTCATCTGCGCTTTCCTGATGATCGCCTTCGTCCTCGTCCATCTCGCCATGGTCGTCCTCGCCGGGCCATTGAACGAGATCCGCTCGATGATCACCGGCCGCTACCGGCTGCCGAGAGAGAAATCATGATCAGCCGGCGCACTCTGCTGGTCGGCGGCGCCGGCGCGTTGCTGACCGGCTGCGACCGGCTGAGCGACAGCCCGTCCTTCCGCGGCGTGCTGCGCTCGGCCGAGGGGCTGACGATGAAGGCGCAGCGGCTGATCACCGGCCGCGAAGCGCTGGCGCGCGAATATGACTCGGCCGACATGTCGCCCGTCTTCCGCGCCAACGGCAATGTCATGCCGGCCGCGAGCGACTATCAGCGCCTGCTCGCCGGGCGGTTCGCCGACTGGCGGCTGGCGGTGGACGGGCTCGTCCAGCGCCCGCTCGCTTTGTCGCTCGACCAGATCCGGGCGATGCCCCAGCGCACCCAGATCACCCGCCACGATTGCGTCGAGGGCTGGTCGGCGATCGGCAAATGGACCGGCGTGCCGCTCCGCCATGTGCTCGACGCCGCCGGCCTCGGGCAGGACGCGCGCTACATCGTCTTCCACTGCGCCGACAATTTCGGTCCCCACCCATATTATGAGAGCATCGACCTGATCGACGCCTTCCACCCGCAGACGATCCTCGCCTGGGCGATGAACGACCGCATCCTCCAGGTCCCGCACGGCGCGCCGCTGCGGCTCCGGGTCGAGCGCCAGCTCGGCTACAAGCACGCCAAGTTCGTGATGCGGATCGAGGCGGTCGCCGACCTCGCCTCGGTCTACGGAGGCCGCGGCGGCTATTGGGAGGATTCGAACGACTACGAATGGTATGCGGGGATTTAGCTCGAAGCCGCATCCCCCAACACCGCTCATCCTGAGTAGCCGGTGAGCCTGTCGAACCATGAGCAGGTCGGATTGCCCCCGGCAATCCTGAAACATGCCGGGGGCATGTTTCACCTGCTCATTATCGAAGGACGCACAGCGCGGTCCTTCGATACGGGCCTTCGCCAGGCTCAGTCCCTACTCAGGATGAGCGGGAGTGGGTGCGGGCAGCTCCCCGGCCAGCCTTTCCTCGATCGCGCGATAGGCCGTGCGCCCGCGCGGCGGGTCGTCGCCATTGCCGGTCGCGAAATAGGCGATGCCGACGCCGCGCGCGGGATCGATCCAGAGCCCCGAGCGGACGCCATAAGCGTCGCCGGCATGGCCGAGCATCGCGCGCCGGCCGCCGAACAGGTCGTCGCTGCAGCCCTCGACCGCCACCGGCAGCAGCTGCACCGCCAGCCCATAGCCGCAGTAGAAGCCGTTTTCGGTGTCGCCGTTGGTCCCGTCGAAGGTCCAGGCCGGCGCGGTCAGCGTGGCGATGCTGGCCGCACCGAGGAAGCGCGTGCCGCCGTGCATCCCGCCGTTGAGCAGCAGCCGGCCGATCCTTGTCAGGTCCCGCGCCGAAATCCGGAGCCCGCCCTGCGGCGAGAACAATGCGCCGTTGCTGCCCGCGACATAGGTGGAAAGGTCGCAGCCCGAGGGCGCCAGCACCGGGCAATCGGGCCGCTGCCCGCCGAGTTCGTCGCGGATCACGCTGCCGTCGGACGCGTAGAGCGCCGCCGCGCGCGCGACCGAGGCGTCGCCGCAGGTCGTCCAGTTGAAGCAGGCGTCGAGTCCGAGCGGCCCGAGCACCAGCCGCGCCATCAGCCGGTCGAACCGCTCGCCCGACGCGCGCTCCATCGCCACGGCGATCACCGGGAAATTGAGGTTCGCATAGCGGAAATAGGCGCCGGGCGGGTTGACCAGGTCGAACGCCGCGGGCGGGGCGAGCGCGTCCTCGAGCCGCGTGCCCAGCGGGACCGCATAATCGACCCCGTCCCTGAGCGAGGAGCGGTGCGACAGCAGCAGCCTGAGCGTGATCGGCCGGTCGGCAAAGGCCGGATTGCGCAGCCGCCAGCCGAGATAGTCCGAGACGTCGCGGTCGAGATCGAGCGTCCCGGCCTCGACCAGCCGCATCACGCCGAGCGCCACCACCAGCTTGGAGATCGAGGCGATCCGCACCGGATCGTCGATCGTCAGCGCCCGCCCGCGCGCGCGGTCGGCAAGGCCGAAGGCGCCCTGCGCGGTGATCGCGGCCCGATCGAACGTCGCCCAAGCGTAAGCGGGCGGCACGGGGCGCGGGGTCACGGTGGTGCAGCCGGCTGTCGCGGCGACGCAGAGGAGAAGGAGCAAGCGTCTCATCAGGCGCAGAAGAACCGGATTCGCCAGCGAGCGCAACCGTCCGTCATTCCAGCGCAAGCACCTCGATCTCAGGCCTGCGACGACGGGACGATTTGTAGATCGGTCGGAGCTATTCAGAGTCATCCCGGCGGAGGCCGGGACCCATGAACGCCGACGTGGCGTAAAGGCGGCGCCTAATTGCCGGTCTTCCACCGTTCGAGTTCTTGGGTCCCGGCCTTCGCCGGGATGACTCCTTCAATTCACGACGCGAATGCGGCTTCTGATTGAGTCCGGACCCTCCATCGGATCCCCCGGCTCACCCCTTCTTCGCCACCCCCACCAAAGCCGGCCGAAGCAGCCGGTCCTTGATCGTGTAGCCGGGCTGCATCTCCTGGACGATCGTGCCGGGCTCGGCCTCGTCATGGGGGACCTCGATCATCGCCTGGTGGAGATGCGGGTCGAGCGGCTTGCCCATCGCCTCGACGCGGGCGATGCCGTGGCGCTGGAAGGCGCTGTCGAGCTCGCGCCCCGTCGCCGCGATTCCGGCGATCAGGCTCTTCATCCGCTCGTCCTCGCGCAGATCCTCGGGGATCGCGGCGAGCGCGCGTTCGAGATTGTCCTTCACGCTCAGCATGTCGCGGGCGAAGCCGGTCGCGGCATATTGGGCGGCGCTGATCTTCTCCTGCTCGAGCCGGCGCCGCACGTTCTGGGTTTCGGCCTGGGCGTAGAGGACGTGCTGGCGCACCTCCTCCAATTCCTTCTCGAGCTCGCCCAGCCGGTCCAGGTTCATCTCGCCGGACAGGTCGATCTCGCCAATGTCGATCTGCGTCTCTTCTTTTTTGTCGTTCATCCCAACAATCTCGATAATGCCTTCGCGGTGAAATCCACCATGGGAACCACCCGCGCATAGTTCAACCGGGTAGGCCCGATCACGCCGACCACGCCGACCACCTTGCCGTCCTGGCCGCGATAGGGCGCGGCAATAACGGACGAGCCCGACAAAGCGAACAATTCATTCTCCGATCCGATGAAGATTTTCATCGCCGCGCCGGCCCGCGCCCGATCGAGCAAACGGGCGATCTCCTCCTTGCCCTCGAGCTCGTCGAGCAGCAGGCGGACGCGGTCGAGATCGGCGGCGACATGCTCGTCGATCAGATTGGCCTGGCCGCGCACGATCATCACCGGGCGGCGCGAGCCGTCCTCCGACCACAAGGCGAGGCCGGCCTCGATCAGGGTGCGCGCCGCTCGGTCGAGCGCGGCCCGGCCGTCGCGGATTTCGGTGCCGAGCCGCGCCAGCGCATCGCTCAGCGTCAGGCCGGAGAGGCGCGCGCTGACATAATTGCCGGCCTCGGCGAGGGTGGCGATGGTCACGCCCGGAGGCAGATCGATGACGCGGTTCTCGACGCTGCCGTCGCTGCCGACCACCACCGCCACCGCCTGACGCGGCGACAGGGGCACGAAAGCGAGCTGGCGCAGCACCGGCTCCTCCTTGGGCACCAGCACGATGCCGGCGCAGGCGGAGAGGCCCGACAGCGCCGCGGTGGCGTTGGCGATCGCCTCCTCGATCGGGCCGCCGCGGTCGAGATAGGCCTGGATCGCGGCCCGGTCCTCGGCGCGCGGCTCGGCGACCTGCATGATGCCGTCGACGAACAATCTGAGCCCGCTCTCGGTCGGGATGCGGCCGGCCGAGGTGTGCGGCGCGGCGAGCAGGCCCGATTCCTCGAGGTCCTGCATGACGTTGCGGATCGAGGCGGGCGACAGGTTGAGGCTCGAGGTGCGCGAGATGGTGCGCGAGCCGACCGGGTGACCGCTCTCCAGATAGGCCTCGACCACCATCCGGAACACGTCGCGCGCGCGGTCGCTCATCTCGCCGATGCTGGTCGTCATGCGCGCAGATGTAGTCAGCGCGCGGCCCGGATGAAATCCCCGATCGGCAGCAAAGCGGGCGCGGCCGCGACGCGATCGATCAGCGCGCGGTTTCGCTCCATGTCGCAGCCATAATAGACATAGAGGCGCTGCACGCCCCCGCCTGAGCGCCACGTGATCTCGGCGGAGGCCAGGTCCGTCGCCATGCGCTGGCAAAGCGGCGCGCCGGAATAGCGCAAGTCGCCGCTCGCCGGCCGGACCGGTGCGAGCTGCGCCGCGAAGGCGCGATATTGCGCGGGGGTGACGGTGAAGCGCCGTTCGCCCGTCATCGCGGTGAAACGCCGCCCTTCGAACAGCCCGGTCCCGTCCGCATTGACGATGACGCGATAGATCGGACACGCGCCGAAGCACGGGCCGGTCTCGTAGCTGATGCTTTGCGCCCCGCCTTCCGCACGCGCGGTCGCGCAGGCCGGCAGCGCCAGGACCGCGGCGAGGGCAGCAAGTCTCATCCTCAGCGGCCGATGCGGCGGCCGAACAGGATCATCAGCGCGCCGCCGACGGCGAGGACGGCGCCCCTCAGCGCCCAGGCGGATTCGTTGATCATGAAGCTGGTCTCGGGCCAGCGGACATAGCCGGTGCCCTGGCCGATCCAGAGCAGTCCCATCAGCACGGCGAGCGCGCCGATCACCAGCATCAGCAGTCGGACGATCGCCATTTCAATCTCCTCCCCTCCGGGCTAAAGCCCGCCGCTTCGGTTCAGGAGTTACTATGCGTCCTTCAGGCCGCGCGCCAGACCAGATGCGCGCCATCGACATGGAGCCGGGCTTCACCCGGCACGCCGAGGGGAGCTGCCTGGTCGGCTTCGGCGACACCCGGGTGCTGTGCACCGCCTCGGTCGAGACCAATTTGCCGTCCTGGCTGCGCGGCAAGGGGCGCGGCTGGGTCACCGCCGAATATGGCATGCTGCCGCGCGCCACCCACACCCGCGGCCGCCGCGAGGCCGCCGGCGGCAAGCAGACCGGGCGGACCCAGGAGATCCAGCGGCTGATCGGGCGGAGCCTGCGCGCGGTCGTCGACCTCGAAAAGCTCGGCGAGCGCCAGATCACGCTCGATTGCGACGTGATCCAGGCCGACGGCGGCACCCGCACCGCCGCCATTTCCGGCGCCTGGGTCGCGCTCCGCCTCGCGGTGGACGGGCTCATCGCGAAGAAGCTGATCGAGATCGACCCGATCCGCCAGCGGGTCGCGGCGGTGAGCTGCGGCATGCACGACGGCAATGCCGTGCTCGACCTCGATTATGCCGAGGACAGCTCGGCCGGCTGCGACGGCAATTTCGTGCTGACCGACGACGGCAAGCTGGTCGAGGCGCAGATCACCGCGGAAGGCGAATGTTTCGACGAGGAAGGGCTGCTCCGGCTGCTCCGCCTCGCCCGGATCGGCTGCGCGGAAATCTTCGCGGCGCAGGACAAGGCGACCGGCCGGTGAGGAAGCTGGAGGCGGGCAGGCTGGTCATCGCCAGCCACAATGAAGGCAAGGTGCGCGAGATCCGCGCTTTGCTCGGCCCCTACGGGATCGAGCCCGTCTCGGCGGCGGAGCTCGATCTGCCCGAGCCCGACGAGATCGGCACGACCTTCATCGACAATGCCGATCTGAAGGCGCGCGCCGCCGCCGATCTTTCCGGCCTGCCCGCGCTGGCCGACGACAGCGGCCTGTGCGTCGAGGCATTGGGCGACCGGCCGGGCATCTTCTCGGCGCGCTGGGCGCTCGCCGATCCGAGCGTGCCGCCCGAAGCCGGCCCCGGCGAGATCAGCGGCGAGCGCGACTTCGACCTGGCGATGAAGCGCGTCCACGACGAGCTGGAAGCGCTCGGCCCCGAGGCGAGCCGCAACGCCCATTTCGTCTGCGCGCTGGCGCTGTGCTGGCCCGATGGTCATGCCGAATGGTTCGAAGGCCGGGTCGACGGGACGCTGACATGGCCCCCACGCGGCGCCAACGGCTTCGGCTACGACCCGATCTTCGTCCCCGCCGGCCGCGATTTGACGTTCGGCGAGATGGACCCGGCCGAAAAGCACGGCATCAGCCACCGGGCGGATGCGTTCCGCAAATTGGTGGCGGCGCTGATCGAATGAGCGAGGCCGCGCCGCTCGCGCTCTATATCCACTGGCCGTTCTGCGTCTCCAAATGCCCCTATTGCGATTTCAACTCCCACGTCCGCGAATCGGTCGACCAGGAGGCGTGGCGCGCCGCTTTGCTCGCCGACCTTGCTTATGAGGCGCGCGCGACGCCGGGCCGGCGGCTGACCTCGATCTTCTTCGGCGGCGGCACGCCTTCTTTGATGCCGCCGGCGACGGTCGCGGCGCTGATCGAGGCGGCGGAGGCGCATTGGGGCTTTGCCCCCGACATCGAGATCACCCTCGAGGCCAATCCCTCCTCGGTCGAATCGGCCCGCTTCGCCGACCTCGCCGCGGCCGGCGTCAACCGCGTCTCGCTCGGCCTCCAGTCGCTCGACGATTCGGCCTTGCGCTTCCTCGGCCGCGCCCACGATGCGGCCGAGGGCCTGCAGGCGCTCGGCACCGCCCAATCCGTGTTCGGCCGGGTCAGCTTCGATTTGATCTACGCTTTGCCCGGCCAGAGCAGCCGGCAATGGCAGGCGCAGTTGGGCGAGGCGCTCGGCTTCGGCACCTCGCACCTCTCGCTCTACCAGCTGACCATCGAGCCGGGCACCCGCTTCGCGGCGATGGCCGCCAAAGGCGCGCTCGTGCCCGCCGACCCGGACGAAAGCGCTGCGCTCTACGAGCTCACCCGGGCGACCACCGCGGCGGCCGGGCTTCCCGCCTACGAAATCTCCAACCACGCCCGCCCCGGCGAGGAGAGCCGGCACAATCTCGCTTACTGGCGCTATCAGCCTTATGCCGGAATCGGCCCCGGCGCGCACGGGCGGCGCGGCGGCCGCGCGATCCGGCGCCACAGGAAGCCTGAAAACTGGCTCGCCGCGCTGGCCCGCAACGGCCACGGCATCGTCGAGGAGAATGAGGTCAGCCCCGCCGACCGGCGGATCGAGGCGCTGCTGATGGGCCTGCGCCTCGCCGAAGGGATCGAGGACGGACCGGAGGGGCTCGACATGGGGGCGGTGGAGCGGCTGGCCGATCAGGGCCTGCTGACACGCGACAGCGGGCGCCTGCGCGCGACTCCGCGGGGCATGCTCCTCCTCGACGCGATACTCACGGAAATCGTCAGTTGAACCCGCGCGGTGCGGGCGACACGATGGTCGTCCCCGTGGCATTGACCTCGCGCACCTCGAGCGCGCGCTCGGCGATGCCGTCGCGGCCGAAGCGGAACGCGCCGTCGACCCCTGAGAACCCGCCCGGGTTGCGGAGCGAGCGCACCGGGAACGGCCGCCCGATTGCCCAATCCGCGGCCACTCCCGCGACCAGCAGCACGGCGTCGTAGCCGAGGCTGGCGAGGCGATAGGGCGCGGCGGTGTAGCGCGCGCGGTAACGGGTCCGGAACGCGGCGAAATTGGCGTCCGAGGGCGCCGCGAACCAAGCCCCGCGCAGCGCGACATTGGCGCCGATATTGCTCTCGGTCGCCCAGCGCTCGGTGGCCAGCAGCCGCGGCTGCGGCGAGGCCAGGCGGATGATCGGTGCGGCGAGCATCGCGACCCGCGGCAGATCGGCGATCAGCACGGCGTCGGTCTGGCCCTGGCCGGCGAGCCGGGTCGCCGCCGCGCGCGCGCCGGTGGCGGCGTTGCCGTCATAGGTCTGGATGCCGACCAGCCGCCCGCCGGCGCCCTCGACCGCCTCGGTCATCGCCCGCGCCGAGCGCTCGCCATAGGTGTTGGCCGGAACCAGCGCCCCGAACCGGCTCGCCCCCTGCGCGCGCGCATAGGAGACGACGCGCTCGATCGACTGGACCGGAGTGAAGCCCATCAGATAGACGCCGTCGCCGGCGACGCTGATGTCGTTCGAGAAGGCCACCACCGGCACATTGGCGCCGCGCGCGACCGGCGCGACGGCGCGGACGTCCTCGGCGAGCAGCGGCCCGAGGATCAGGCCGTTCCCTTCGGCCAACGCGTCGTTGACCGCCGGCACGGCGCCCGAAGCGGTGTCGTAGGCGGTGATGCGGATGCGCTGGCCGCCGGTGTCGAGCAGCGCGAGGTTGGCGGCGTTGAGGATCGACTGGCCGAGCGCGGCGTCGCGGCCGGTCAGCGGCACCAAAACGGCGACGCGGTTGCGCGTCTCGTCGGCGGGGAGCCGGCTCGGCGCCATCGGGCGCAGCTCGACCGGCGGCGCCTGCTCGCGCGGCGGCGCCTGGACCGGGCGCGACCGCGGCATGCAGCCCGACAGCGCCGCGGCCGCCATCGTCAGCAAAGCGAAAGCCTTCAGCGAGCGCACAGCTTGCGGGCGAAGGGCTGCAGATGCCATGACGATGCTCCCGATGGACGATGCGCTTCAGCCCGGCCTCTATATCGTCGCCACCCCGATCGGCAATCTCTCCGATCTGAGCCCGCGCGCGGCCGCGATATTGGCGCGCGCCGACCTGATCGCCGTCGAGGACAGCCGCGTCACCGCCAAGCTGCTCCACCATATCGGCGTCAAGCGGCCGATGCTGCCCTATCACGATCACAATGCCGACAAGGTACGGCCCGGCCTGATCGAGCGGATGCGCGGGCAAGCTGTCGCTTTGGTCTCGGACGCCGGCACGCCGCTCATCTCCGATCCCGGCTACAAGCTGGTCCGCGACGCCCGCGCCGCCGGCATCGCGGTGACGACGATCCCCGGCCCCAGCGCGGTGATCGCGGCGCTCACCCTCGCCGGCCTGCCCACCGACCGCTTCGCCTTCTTCGGCTTCCTCCCCGCCAAGGCCGGCGCCAAGGCGGCCGCGATCGCCGAAGCGGGAGCTTTCAAAGGCACGCTCGCTTTCTACGAAAGCGGCCCCCGCCTCGCCGCCACCCTCGCCGCTCTGGCGGACGGGCTCGGCGACCGCGACGCCGCGGTCGCGCGCGAGATCAGCAAGCGATTCGAGGAAACGGTGACCGGTTCGCTGTCCGAACTCGCCACCCGCTATGCCGGCGCGCCGCCCAAAGGCGAAATGGTGATCGTCATCGGACCGCCCGGCACCGCCGAAGCGGCGAGCGAGACGCAAATCGACGCCGCGCTGCGCGACGCGATGATCACCCTCACCCCCTCGCGCGCCGCGGCCGCGGTCGCGGAGCGGCTCGGCGTCCCCAGGCGCGCGGTCTACGAACGGGCGCAGCGGCTCAAATGAAGCGCCGGCAGGCCGAGCGCGGCGGGCGCCGGGCGGAGCGGCTCGCCGCCTGGTGGCTGCGGCTGAAGGGCTGGCGGATCCTCGCGATGCGCGCCCGCACGCCGCTGGGCGAGGTCGACCTGATCGCCCGGCGCGGCCGCGTCCTCGCCTTCATCGAGGTCAAGGCCCGCGCCAGCGAAGCCGAGGCCGCCTGGGCGCTCGACGACTATCGCCTGCGCCGCGTCGCCGCCGCCGCCGAGGCGCTGATGCCGCGCTACACGCGCGACGGCGACATCGTCCGGCTCGACGCGATCTTCATCGTCCCGCGCCGCTGGCCGCGCCACATGACCAACGTCTGGCACGGGTGACAGGGGGGGCACCACAGCCTAATCAGTCCGTTCGTGTCGAGCGAAGTCGAGACACCCTTTCGAGCGCAGCCGAGAATCAATGCCTCGGCTCCGCTCGGCAACCCCCCTCGACTTGGCTCGGGGCGAACGGTGAGGAGTTGATAGCCGATGTCCTTGCGCGTCGCCGTCCAGATGGATCCGCTGGAGTCGATCAGCATCGAGGGGGATTCGACCTTCGCCATCATGCTCGGCGCGCAGGCGCGCGGGCACAGGCTCTACCATTATGCGCCCGAGGCGCTGAGCTATCGCGACGGCCGCCTGTGGACCAGCGCCCATCCGGTCACCGTCCAGCGCGTCGCCGGCGATCATTTCAGGTTCGGCGAGCCCGAGATCCTCGACCTCGGCCGCGACGCCGACGTCGTGCTGATGCGCCAGGATCCGCCGTTCGACCTCGGCTACATCACCGCCACCCATTTGCTCGAGCGCATCCAGGGGGAGACGCTGATCGTCAACGACCCCGCCGCGGTCCGCAACGCGCCGGAGAAGATCTGGGTGCTCGATTATGCCCGTTTCATGCCGCCCACGCTCATCACCCGTTCGCTGAGCGTCGCCCGCCAGTTCCTCGCCGAGCATGAGGAGATCGTCGTCAAGCCGCTCCACGGCAATGGCGGCAAGGCGGTGTTCAAGGTCGGCCGCGACGGCGCCAATCTCGCTTCCCTGATCGAGGTCTTCAACACCGCGTACCGCGAGCCGCACGTCGTCCAGGCCTTCCTCCCCGGCGTGGCGCAGGGCGACAAGAGGATCGTCTTCGTCGACGGAGAGGTGGCGGGCGCGGTCAACCGTATCCCCGGCGAAGGCGAGATCCGCTCCAACCTCGCGGTCGGCGGCAAGGCGGCGAAGACGGAGCTCACGCCACGCGAGGAGGAGATTTGCGCCGCGCTCGGCCCCGAGCTCAGGAGGCGCGGCCTGCTCTTCGTCGGCATCGACGTGATCGGCGGCGAATGGCTGACCGAGATCAACGTCACCTCGCCGACGGGAATCGTCGCGATCGACCGCTTCAACGGCACCGACACGCCGGCGCGCATCTGGGAGGCGATCGAAAGCAAGCTGGGCCGAAAAGTCTAGGGCCGACAATCCCGCTAAGCCCGGGGATGGGCGTTGCGATAGACGTCCATGAGGTGGGCCGCGTCGACCGCGGTGTAGATCTGGGTCGAGGAGAGGCTGGCATGGCCGAGCAGCTCCTGGAGCGAGCGCAGATCCGCGCCGCGCCCCAGCAAATGGGTCGCGAAGCTGTGGCGCAGGGCGTGCGGCGTCGTCCGCTCCGACAGGCCGAGCACGCGCCGCGCCTTCATTACTGCGCGGCGGACGATCTCGCCCCTGAGCGGCCCGCCGCGCGCGCCGCGGAACAGGGGCTGGTCCTTCGCCACCGGCCACGGGCACAGCGCGAGATAGGCGAGGATCGCCTCCTTGACCGGCGCGAGCAGCGGCACGATCCGGGTCTTGCCGCGCTTGCCGGTGACGCTCAGCGCCTCGCCTAGCGGCAAAGCGGCGCCGCTGAGGCCGAGCGCCTCGGCGACGCGCAGCCCCGACCCGTAGAGCAGGATCAGCACCGCGAAGTCGCGCGCCGCGATCCACGGCTCCTTGGCGTCGTCGCCCGCCTCTTCGGCGAGCGAGATCGCCTCGTCGGGCGAGATCGGCCGCGGCACGCCGCGCGCCTTCTTCGGCCCCTTGAGGCGCGGCAGCGCCGCCTCGCGCCCCGCTTCGGCGGCGGCGAAAGCAAGGAAGCCGCGCACCGCCGAGAGCTCGCGCGCCGCCGAGGCATTGCCCAACCCCGCGGCGCGGCGAACGGTGAGGAAGGCGCGCAAATCGGCCGGCTGCAGCGCGGCCAGCGCGGCATCGTCGACGCTTTGCCCGAGATGGCCGGCAAGGAAGGCAATCAGCCGGTACGCGGTGGCGACATAGGCGCGGACGGTGTGCGCCGAGCGGCGCCGCTCGCGGGACAGATGATCGTGCCAGCGCCGGGCGATCGCGTTCGCCGGATTATGATCTAGGGTATCAGCCACCGGCCCATGCAGCGGGTCAGCACCCGGCCGAGGAAGATCAGCAGCTCCGAGCCGTGGCGGGTGTCGAAGCTCTGGGTGTTGCGCTGGCCCAAAGCGAGCAGCCCGCTCGGCAGCGGCGGCTCGCTGGTCAGCCGGATCAGGGCTTCGGCGCGAATCAGCTCGCAGGCCGGACCGAACAAAGGATGGCCGCGTTCGACGCCGCGCAAGAGCACGCCCTCGAAGTCGCCGACCGACTTCTCGATCAGCCGCGGATCGACGAACTGCACGCCCGAAGCATCGGCGCGCACCCCCATCTCGCCGGCGAACAGGGCGACCGCGACCGCGTCCAGCCCCAGGATCTGCGGCCATTCCTGGGTGACGACGTGGAGCAGATGGTCGAGCCCCTCGGCCTCGATCGCGGCGAGCACCGCGGCGTGGATCGAGGCGACCGCGCCCGAATGGCCGCGGGCGAAGGCGATGAGGTCCTGATTGGCCTCCTCCGCCGCCGCGACCCGCGCCCGCAGGTTCGCCAGCGCATGGTTCTCGAAGCTGATCACGCGTCCCATGAAGGGCACGCTAATACGGATATGGTTAAGAAGCGATGCCCCGCCGCGTTTCGCGCCGGAGAGTGGCCCGCATGCAACGGCCGCAGCCCCTTGCAATCGCGCCGATTCGCGCGCCGCGGCGCGCCCGCGCGCGAAAAAGAGGGACAGTCCCCATTTGTCGGGGACAGTCCCCGTTTAGCACGCAAAAGTGGGCCGCGAGTCGACGCTTTGTAATTAGGCCGATCCGGGCGATAAGCGGCGCGCATGAATCACGAACGCCTCGCCCGGCTGACCGAACAGCAGCGCGTCTGCCTGCGCCTCGTCTTCGCCCACATGACCTCCAAGGAAATCGCACCCCGGCTCGGCATCGAGCCGGGCTCGGTCGACCAGCACATCAAGGCCGCGATGCGCGTGCTGGGCGCCCCCGACCGGCGCAGCGCGGCGCGGATGCTGGCGGAACATGAGGGGCTGCCGATGCATCTCGCGATGCACGAGGAGCAACGGCCCTTCGACGCGACCGGGCCGCTCGAGGAACCCAGGCTGCCGCTGCCCATGGGCGGATTGCGTCCCGATGACGTCGGAACGTGGAAAAGACTCGGCTGGATCGCCGCGCTCGCCATCGGAGGGGCGCTTGCCTTCGGCGCGCTGATCTCGGGAGCCGAAGCGCTGACGCGGCTCTTGCGCGGCGGCTGAACGGGATGATCAGGCCGTGCTCAACATCACGATCTGGCAATAAACCACGAGCGTTCCGGCCGTTGGTATACCAATCGCCGGACATTGCCTGAAAACGCTACCGGCGACATTTGTCGCCAGCGAATTGGGGGCAGGGCAATTGCGGTGAACGCGACTGGTGAAAAGCAGGAGATGCTGGGCCGGTCCGCGACTACTCTTGCGGACGCAAGCAAGGAGCTTGCCTCGCTGGTCCCGATCCTGCGCCGTCTCGCCGAGAGCGAGTCGTTGCGCAACATCGCCCAGGGCCACAGCTTCGAGATCACATCCGCTTCAGTGAGATCGGTGATCACGGCCCGGCGGCTGCGCGACGAATATTTCTGGCCGGCGATGAGCGAGAATGCCTGGAGCCTGCTGCTCGAGCTGTTCGCCAGCCGGCTCGACGGCCGGCATCTGGACATAGCCGGCCTGAGCGCGGCCACCCAGCTCTCGACCGACTCGGCGCTGCACTGGATCGACTGGATCGCCGCGCGGGGCCTCGTCTCGCGCAAATATGCCGAAGGCGACGACGCCCGGGTCGACCTGACCGACGCCGGCGCGGATCGGATGCGCGCCTATTTGCTGGCCTCGCTCAGCCTTTCGCCCTGGGTGCAATAGGCCTGATCTCCCAATAGAATTCCAATACCGTGAAACCACGAGGACGGAGAAATCACGCCCCGCGTCGACCGTGACGGCCGACACGGAAACTGTCTCGCAAAGGGTGCAGACAGGCCTTTGTAAATACGCCGATTCGAGCGATAAGGGAAAAGGCATGAACCCGGACCGCATCGAGCGTCTGACGGACAAGCAGCGCCAATGTTTGCGCCTCGTCTACGCACATAAGGAAACCAAGGAGATCGCCCGCATCCTCGGTCTCAGCCCGGACGGCGTGACCCAGCGGATCAAGGCGGCGATGCGCACCCTCGGCGTCGACAAGCGCCGCGACGCCGCGCTCATGCTCGCCGAAGCCGAAGGCCTCACCGCCTACCCGCGACAGGTAGACCCGTCACGGGACATTGCTTCAGTGCCCGAACCGGCGACAATTGCCCCATCGATTGAGGGCGGGCGGCAGTACGAAGCCTCCTCGGTCGGGGCGATGCGGGAAGAACAGGCTGTCTTCGAGACAGCGACATCGCTCCGGCCGCGAGGCTTCCAGCTTCCGCTTCCCATCTGGGGAGGCAGGCCAAGTGACTTAGGTTCGTTACTCAGGCTCGGGTGGATCTTCGCCGTGATGTTGTTGATCGCCCTCACCTTCGGGATCTTTTTGACCGGAGTTGAAGCCCTCTCCAGGCTCGGTCGAGCCGCAGGTTAAGTTTCAGGTCAACAGAGGGAAACGCGTCGCCATTGCGTCGGCGCGGGGGAGAAGACTTATGCCTAGACTACGCCAGGCCGTGGCCCAGAAAGTGGCCGACCGGCTGTTCGCCGTGGAAAGCGCGATCGACATCGCGTTGACCCGCGTCGCCGAACTTTCCGCCGCCATGCCGGCGGCCCGGACCGAGGCGCGATTGCCGGCGATGGTCGGCCAGGACGCCTTGGCGGGCGCCGCCGAGACTTTCACAGCTTTGGTCGAAGCGCGCCGTCGCATCGTCGCGACGCATGCATCGCTCGACCAAGCGCGCGAGCAAATGGGTCTGCGCGAAGTCGATGCTGGCGATATGGTGCCGAAGCCCAATCCGTTTACGGAAGGAGTCTTGGCCGATGTTGCACCCATCACCCGCCTCCGGGCTGTCGCCTAGAACCGGGGCCGCTTGACCGGACTGTGCAAACCATGGTCCGTTCAAGCAGTGAACTACCTTTTCATCCCGCTTCTGGTCCTCTGCTGCGTCTACGCCTTCATGGCTGGCGGTGGACCGGAACGAGTAGGGGCCGCCGCCTACGGGCTCTCGTGTTTCGCAAGCGTCGCGGTTTTTACGGCACCAGTGATCCGGTTCCAAACGGTTGAAGTTGGAGTTTTCATTGTCGATGTCCTGGTCTTTGTCATTTTCATCGCCCTCGCGCTGCGCGCCAATCGGTTTTGGCCGATATGGGTGAGCGGGCTTCTCGGGCTGGGCGTGCTTGGCCATCTGGCGCGATGGGCTGGGCCGGACGTGATTCCCTGGGCTTATGCGGTGATTCTGTCGGTTTGGAGCTATCCGATTCTGGCAGTTATCGCCCTGGGCACTTTCAATCATCAGCGCCGCCTGAAGCGCTTCGGGGAAGACAAATCCTGGTCGAGCTCCTCCGGCCGTTCGGGGCCGGCGCCCCCGACTGGGCCGACGATCTAGTCGACGAATTCGGCTCGCTCGCGGGCGTGCTCGCCGCCGGGCAGAACGGGCAGGAGCGCGTGCTCGGCCCCGACAATCCGGCGGTCCGCCATCTCGGCATGGTGCGCGGCGTGATGCTGCATGTGCTGCGCGCCGAGGCGCTCGACGGGCCGATCCTGACCAATTCGCAGGCGCTGGTCGACTATCTGTTCGCCGATATGGCGCATCTGCCGGCCGAGCGGCTGCGGGTGCTGTTCCTCAACTCCCAGAACCGGCTGCTGCGCGACGAGATGGTCAGCGAGGGCTCGATCAACGAGGCGCCGATCTATCCGCGCGAGATCATGCGCCGGGCGCTCGAGGTCGGCGCCACGGCGCTCATTCTCGCCCACAACCACCCGTCGGGCGATCCCGCGCCGAGCGAGGCCGACATCCGCACCACGCGGCGGGTCGCCGACGCGGCCAGGCCGCTCGAAATCCGCATCCACGACCATGTCATCGTCGCCCGGTCGGGCTGGTCGAGCTTCCGGGCGCTCGGGTTGATCTAGCGATGGCGACCCGCGCTCCGAAACGTGGCCGGCCACGCTGCGAGGCTTCCCGCCCGGCGCGCGATTCGGTCGGCCTGTGCGGCCGCCCGTTCGACCTCGAGCTGACCGAGCCCGCGACCAGGCGCGACCTGGACACGCGAAAGGCTTCGCCGGCCGACACCGCGATATGCCGGGCGATCCTCGATGCGCTGCTCCGCCCGGCCTGGCCGGGTGAGGCCGCCGGCTGGTCCGACGCGCTGATCGCCGAGTTCGGCTCGCTGCCGGCGGCGCTCGCGGTCGGCACCAGCGATCGCGCCCGCACCATCGGCGCGGCGCCGGCCCGCTTCCTCGCCGACATCCAGTCCGCCTTGCTGCACTGCCTGCGGCTGCCGCTCGCCGAGCGGCCGATCATCTCCACCTCGCAGCAATTGCTCGATTATCTGCGCGCCGACATGACCAATCTGATCACCGAGCGCTTCCGCGTCCTCTTCCTGACCTCGCAGAACGAGCTGATCGCCGACGATCTGGTCTGGGAAGGCACGGTCGGCGAGGCGCCCGCTTATCCGCGTGAGATCGTCAAGCGCGCGCTCGAAACCGGCGCGACCGGCATCATCCTGGTCCACAACCATCCGTCGGGCGACCACCAGCCGAGCAAGGGCGACATCGACGCGACCCGGCGGATCGCGGCGGCATCGCTGATCATGGGCATCTGCCTGCACGACCATATCGTCGTGTCGCGCGCGGGCTATTCGAGCTTCCGCCGGCTCGGCCTGCTCGAGACCTTGCCGCGGGCAGGGGCGAGCTGACGGATTAGCGCGGCAAAGCGCAAGCGCGCCGCGACAGCGCGCGCCATCCGGCCCGGACTAATGAAGCAGCCGCCATTGGCCTGGCGGTGAGGGCCGGTCGGCCCCGAAACCGGCCGGCCCGACGGGGGCGGGCCGGCCCGCGCCGCGGTGACGACTAATACGGCGAGATTGTCACCCCGGACTTGATCCGGGGTCCACCTTCTCCAATCCGTGGTGACGGAATCAGGGAGATGGATGCCGGATCGAGTCCGGCATGACGAATGGAGAAATCGAAGCGCAGCGCGCTCCGGCAACACCCGACTCTAGCCGATGCTCTGCCCGGTCTTCTCCCAGTCGGCGAGGAAGGCCTTGATGCCGTTGTCGGTCAGCGGGTGCTTGAACAATTGGCGGATCACGGCGGGCGGCGCGGTCATTACGTCGGCGCCAAGCTTGGCGGCGTCGTGGACGTGGATCGGGCTGCGCACGCTCGCGACCAGGATTTCGGTCCGGAAATCGTAATTGTCGTAGATCAGGCGGATGTCGGCGATCAGCTCCATGCCGGGATAGCCGACATCGTCGTGCCGACCGACGAACGGCGAGACGAAGGTCGCCCCCGCCTTGGCGGCGAGCAGGGCCTGGTTGGCCGAGAAGCAGAGCGTGACATTGACCATCGTGCCGTCGGAGGTGAGCTTCTTGCAGGTCTTGAGGCCGTCGATCGTGAGCGGCACCTTGACCGCGATATTGCCGGCGATCTTCCGCAATATCTCGGCCTCGCGCATCATCCCCTCATGATCGAGCGCGACCACCTCGGCCGAAACCGGCCCGTCGACGATCCCGCAAATCTCCTTCACCACTTCGAGGAAGTCGCGCCCCGCTTTGTGGATCAGCGAGGGATTGGTGGTGACGCCGTCGAGCAGCCCGGTCTCGGCCAGGTCGCGTATCTCGGCGGTGTCGGCGGTATCGACGAAGAATTTCATGTTGGTCCCCAAAGCGGCATGCGAGTCGTTGCCCCTCCTATAGCGGCTGATCGCGCGATTGCATCGCAGCGGCGCCGGTCCTATCCCTCGCGGCATGCAAGGACAGCAAAGCCCCTATTCCTATCTGATCCCGATCCTCGTCATCGGCATCGTCCTCATCTTCCGCTTCCGCGCGATGGGCAAGGCGCGGCGGCTGCGGCTCGAGCGATTGTGGGTGGTGCCGGCGCTCTACCTCGCGCTGACGATCCTGCTGTTCTGGGAAATGACGCCGCACGGTCTCGGCTGGCTGTGGGCGGCGCTCGCCTTTGCCGCCGGCGGCGCGATCGGCTGGTATCGCGGCGCGGCGATGAAGATCAGCGTCGACCCGGAAACCCATGCGCTCAACCAGACTTCCTCGCCGCTCGCGTTGCTGCTCATCCTCGCCTTGGTCGCCGTGCGCTTCGCGATCCGCGCCGGCGCCGGCAACCAGGATATTGCCTTGGTCACCGATTGCCTGGTCGCGTTCGCGCTCGGCCTGCTGTCGTTGCAGCGGCTCGAGATGTTCCTGCGCGGCTCGCGCCTGCTCAATGAGGCGCGCGCAAATTAGTCATCCCGGCGAAGGCCGGGACCCATGAACACCGACGCCTGCGCTGCAACCTGCGGACTCCGGGTTCATGGGTTCCGGCCTTCGCCGGAATGACTCCCTAAAAAATAGGGACTGTCCCTATTTTGCGGGGCGGCGCGGCCGTTGCTTGGCGGAAACCGACCTGATGATCAGCCGCTGCGACTGCGCGGAGTCGATCGGCCGATCGGCTTTTTCCAGCGCCTGCGCGATCAGCGCCTGGATGCGCGGGTCGTCGAACGCCTCCGGGGTGTGCAGCTGGACATGCCGCACCCGGCTGCCTTCGCCTTTCAGCAGCCCGTGCGGGTCGGCCAGGTCCTTGCCCCACAGGAAGCACAAAGTCACCCAGCGCGGCATCACCGCCAGCGACAGGATCGCCTGCCCCGCCTTGTCGCTCGGCCCGAAGCCGATCGCGAGCGCGTTATAATTGTCGTAGACGAGGATCTGCGCGCCGGGGATGCGCGCCTTCGCCTTGGCGAGCAAGGCGCGGGTCAGCGCCGCCACTTCGGGCGTGAACTTGTCGATGAACGTGTCGAGTTGCGCTTGCGCGTCGTCCATGCCGCTCCATAACATATTTCGCGCGCGGTTGCCTTTCGCCTCGCGAGACTCGATTTAGGCTTCGTGTCCCGCGCCCGCGTCATCCTGCTCAACGCCGCTCTGGGCCCGCTCGACTATCGCGTGCCGCAGGGCATGAGCGTCGAGCCGGGTTCGATCGTGCTCGCCCCGCTGGGCCCGCGCCAGGTCGTCGGCGCGGTCTGGGAGCCCGAGCGGCTGATCACCGAGGAGGTCGGCGACAATCGGCTGCGGCCGCTCGTCCATGCCTACGACCTGCCGCCGCTCGCCGCCTCCTTGCGCCGGCTGATCGAGTGGACCGCCGATTATTATCTCGCGCCGCTGGCGTCGGTGCTGCGCATGGCTTTGCCTTCCTCCGGGGCGCTGGAAGGGGCGCGCTCGATCACCGAATATCGCGCCACCGGCGACGTCCCCGACCGGCTGACGCCGCAGCGCGCGCAGGCGCTGGAGCGGATCGGCGAGCGCCAGGGGCTGGTCAGCGAGCTCGCCATCATCGGCGGCGTTTCCGACGGCGTGATTCGCGGCCTCGTCAAGGCGGGCGCGATCGAAGCGGTCGAGGTGACGATCGACGACCCCTTCCCCTTGCCCGATCCGGACCATGAACCGCCCGCGCTCGAGCCCGCTCAAGACCAGGCCGCGGCCGAATTGCGCGCCGCGGTCGAGGCCGGCGACTTCGCGCCCTATCTGCTCGACGGCGTCACCGGCTCGGGCAAGACCGAGGTCTATTTCGAGGCGATCGCGCAGGCGGTGCGCCAAGGCAGGCAGGCGCTCGTCCTGCTCCCCGAGATCGCGCTGACCGAGCCGTTCCTCAAGCGCTTCGCCGCCCGCTTCGGCTGCGATCCGGTGCCCTGGCATTCGGGGCTCAGGCAGTCGCAGCGCCGCCGCGCCTGGCGGGCGATCGCCACCGGCGAGGCGCGGGTCGTGGTCGGCGCCCGCTCGGCCTTGTTCCTGCCTTACCCGAAGCTCGGCCTGATCGTCGTCGACGAGGCGCACGAGGCAAGCTTCAAGCAGGAGGAGGGCGTCCAATATCACGCCCGCGACGTCGCGGTGATGCGGGCCAAGCTCGAGGGCATTCCGGTGATCCTCGCTTCGGCCACGCCGGCGATCGAAAGCCGCCACATGGTCGAGATCGGCACCTACAGGGAGTTGAAGCTGCCCGACCGCTACGGCGGCGCGCGGCTGCCCGACATGGCGGCACTGGACATGCTCCAGGATCCGCCGCCGCGCGGCCGCTGGCTCGCCCCCGCTCTGGTCCGCGCGCTCGAGGAGAATCTCGCCGCGGGCGAGCAGAGCCTGCTGTTCCTCAACCGACGCGGCTACGCGCCGCTGACGCTCTGCCGCCATTGCGGCTACCGCTTCCAATGCCCCAATTGCACCGCCTGGATGGTCGAGCACCGCTTCACGCGGCGGCTCGCCTGCCATCATTGCGGCCATATGATGCCGGTCCCGAACGCCTGCCCCGAATGCAAGGAGGAGGACGCGTTGGTCGCCTGCGGCCCCGGCGTCGAGCGGATCGCCGACGAGGTCGCCGCCTTGTTCCCGGAAGCGCGCACGGCGATCGTCACTTCGGACACGATCTGGTCGCCGGCCAAGGCAGCCGAGTTCGTCGCGCGGATGGAGGCCGGCGAGATCGACATCGTCATCGGCACCCAGCTGGTCACCAAGGGCTATCACTTCCCCAACCTCACCCTGGTCGGCGTGGTCGACGCCGATCTGGGGCTCGCCGGCGGCGATTTGCGCGCCGCCGAGCGCAGCTTCCAGCAAATCCGCCAGGTCTCGGGCCGCGCCGGCCGCGGCGACAAGCCCGGCCGCGTCCTCGTCCAGACCCACGATCCGTCGGCCCGGGTGATCCAGGCGCTGGTCGGCGGCGACGCCGAGCGCTTCTATGCCGCCGAGACCGACGCCCGCCGCGAGGCGGCGATGCCGCCGTTCGGCCGCCTCGCCGCGATCATCGTCTCCTCGGAGAATCAGGCGGAAGCCACTGCCGCCGCGCGTTCGATCGGCCGCGCCGCACCGCGTCACGACAACATGGCGGTGTTCGGCCCCGCCCCCGCCCCGCTCGCCATGCTGCGCGGACGCCACCGGCTGCGCCTTTTGGTCCACGCCAACCGCGCGGTGCCGGTCCAGGACATCATCCGCGACTGGCTGGGCGCCCTGCACTGGCCGCGCGGGGTGCGCGTTTCGGTGGATGTCGATCCTTATTCTTTCCTGTAGGAAATCGCGCATGAGACTCAGCCCCGCCCTCGCCGCCGCCCTCTTTTTGCTCGCCGCGCCGGCGCTCGCCGATCCTGTCACCATCCCGGTCGCGGCGGCGCCCGGCCTCAGCGGACCGCTTTCGGGCCGGCTGATCGTCTTCGCGCGCCGGACCGAAGCCGGCGCCGCGGCCGAGGCCGGGATCGACAGCTCGCCGTTCGAGCCGACCGGCACCGCCGTCGCCGCCCGCGAGGTGGAGGCGCTGGCGCCCGGCGCTCTCGCCATGGTCGACGGCGAGGCCGACGCTTTCCCGTCCGCTTTCTCGCAATTGCCGCCCGGCACCTATCGCTTCCAGGCGGTGCTCGATCGCAACCACGATTACAATTATGGCGGCCGCGGCGAAGGCGACATCGTCTCGCGGGTGGTCGAGGCCCGGCTGCCCGGGCCGGCGCCGCGTCTCACGCTCACCGACATTCTGGCCGCGCCCGATCCGGCGCACATGTTCGCAGGCGTGCCGGAGGCCGAGCGCGCCGCGATGCGCGCCGCTTATGATCGCGCGGCCGCGGTCGACTTCGTCAGCCCGAGGCTCTCGGCCTTCTGGGGCCGGCCGGTGCACATGCGCGGCTGGATCGCGCTCCCCCCCGGCTACCGCGCCGGCGGTCCCGCCTTCCCGGTGATCTATTCCACCCACGGTTTCGGCGGCACGCTCGCCAGCCAGCGGGCAAGCGCGGCGCAGGCCGCGGTGAAGATGGCCGGGCGCGATTGGGCGCCGATGATCTGGGTGTTCCTCGACCAGAGCTCGGCGACCGGCACCCACGAATTCGCCGATTCGGTCAATAACGGCCCGTGGGGCGCGGCGCTGACGAGCGAGCTGATCCCCTGGCTCGAGGCGCACTACCGGATGGACGCGCGCGCGAGCGGCCGCTTCCTCACCGGCCACAGCTCGGGCGGCTGGGCGACGCTCTGGCTCCAGACCCGCTATCCGGCGATTTTCGGCGGCACCTGGTCGACCTCGCCCGACCCGAGCGACTTCCACGATTTCACCAATGTCGATCTCTACGCCGCCGGCGCCAACGCCTATCGCCGCGCCGACGGCAGCGCGACGCCGCTGGTCCGCGATCACGACCGGGCGGTCGCGACGCTGCAGCAATTCGCCCGGCTCGAGGCGGTGCTCGGCCCCTATGGCGGCCAGTTCGCGTCGTTCGACTGGGTGTTCTCGCCCAAGGGGCCGGACGGGCGGCCGCTGCCGATGTTCGACCGGACCACCGGCGCGGTCGATCGCGACGTGGTCGCTTATTGGCGCGAGCGTTACGACATCGCCCACCGGCTCGAACGCGACTGGCCGGCGCTGCGGCGCGATCTCGACGGCAAGATCCACGTCATCGTCGGCACCGCCGACACCTTCCACCTCGACGGCTCGGTCCACCGTCTGCAGGCTGTGCTCGACCGGCTCGGCGCGCGCGCCAGCTTCACCTTCCTCCCCGATCGCACCCATTTCGACCTGTTCGAGCAGCCCGGCGACGCGATGGGCCTGATGCGCGACATCACCTGGCAGATGTACGCGCTGGCCCGGCCGGGGTCGCGGCCGCCGGCGCGCTGAGCGGGTTGCGTACCCAACGCCAGGGTGCGGACTGACAAGAAATCGGGTCGGCAGGATAAATCACGGGAGTCATCCCGGCGAAGGCCGGGACCCATGACCGCAAGAGGGCGAGGGCTGGCGGGGCTTCGCGCGTTTGCGGTACGCTGCGTGTTCATGGGTCCCGGCCTTCGGGGTCCCCGCAAAGTAGTACTTTGCGGGGTGCCCCTTCGCCGGGATGACTCTGAACAGGGATAAATCAGAGGTAGCTGATTGAGTGCGGACCCTAAAGCGGCGGTTCGGGCGCCCACGCGCCGACGGTCATCCGCTCGATCTCGAAATCGCCGCCCGGATGGCGCATCCAGATTTGCTTTCGGATTTGCCGCTCCGGGGCAAAAAAAACGGATTTCCTACAGCATGCCTCTTGTGCTCCATGCCGGCGGATGAAACGCAGCCTCGGCGCCAACGCACTCTTCCACCCTGATCCGGTTCCGCGCGCGGCCCGCCCGGCGTCGCCCGACGGAGGAAAAGTTTATCGCCTATGGAAGCTGAAACTTATGAACCTTATTCAGATTCATGACCGGTTTCCTGAACGGTCGGGCTTGCCCCCGGGAACCGGCCACCGGCTCTTGGATCGCCTCAACTTCCTCAACTTTGTCAACTTCCGCGCCGGTGCGGCGGCGGCGAAGGGCATGTGTAAGGGTGTCAGCTTCATCGGCTTCCAGCCTTCGCCAAGGCTTCGGCCGGCAAGCCGGAACCCCCGCTTGCCAGCCGCCCGCCCTCGCCCATAGAAAGGCGCGACCGATGGCGCGCTCTTTCCTCCTCCTTTTGCTGGCGATGCTGGCCCTCGCCGCGCCGGCGCGGGCCGACGACATATCGGCGGCGGGGCGCAGCGTCGTGCGGGTGGTGGTGATCGTCTTCGAGGATGGCGAGGTCGCCGGCTTCGGCCATGGCAGCGGCTTCGCGGTCGCGCCGAACCGGGTGGTCACCAACGCCCATGTCGTCGCCGCGGCGCGCGAGGGCAAGCAGGTCCGCGTCGGCATCGTCCCGTCCGAGGGCGCGCAGGCGGCCGAGGCGCGGATCATCGCCGTCGATCCGGCCCGCGACCTCGCCTTGCTCGAGCTCACCCGGGGGACGCTGCCGCCGATCGCGCTCTATACCGGCCCGCTCGACGACGGCGCCCCGGTCGCCGCTCTGGGCTATCCCGGCAATGTCGACCTCGCCACCGCGCGCTCGGCCGACGATTACATCAATCCGCTGCCGCCGACCCGCTCGGTCGGCATCTTCTCCAATGTCCGGACGATCAACGGCATCACCACCTTGCTGCACACCGCCAGCATCGCCCGCGGCCATTCGGGCGGGCCGCTGCTCGACCAGTGCGGCCGGGTGCTCGGCGTCAACACGTTGATCACCCGCAACCAGGACGGCGACGCGCCGTTCGCCTTCGCCGTCGCCGATCGCGAGCTGATCGCCTTCCTGCGCGCCGCCCGCCAGCCATTCCTCTCGGTCTCGACCGAGTGCATCAGCATGGCCGACCGGCTGCGCCAGGACCAGCAGCGCGGCGCCGAGGAAGCGCGCGCCCGCGACGCCGCCGCCGCGGCCCGGGCCGCCACGGCGCGCGACCTGCGCGAGCGCAGCCTCGCGGAGATCCAGGAGAGCCGCGAGATGAGGCTCGCGCTGGCGGTGCTGCTGCTCGTCTTGTCGCTGCTCGCGTTCGGCGGCGCCGGGCTGATGCTGCAGAAGGACCGGCTCAGGCCCGCGAAGATCCTGGGCGGCGCCGGCGCCGGGCTGCTGCTGCTCGCGATCATCGCCTTCCTCGCCCGGCCGAGCCTCGCCGCTGCCGAGGCCGACCCCGAAGCGCCCGGCAACAGCGCCGCCGCCGAGCCGCCGCCGACCCGCTTCGCCGGCCGCAACCTGTGCCGGCTGGTGCCGGACCGCAGCCGGGTGACGGTGTCGCCGACCAGCGACGTGCCGCTCGAATGGCGCGCCGACGGCTGCATGAACGGGCGCACCCAATATGCCCGAGGCGGCGACGTCTGGACCCGGATCCTGGTTCCGACCGATCAGCAGGCGGTCTCGGTGCTCGAATTCCGCCCGGCCAGCGGCGATTATGTCGTCACCCGCTATCTGCTCGATGCGGCGACGATGACCCGCGCCCGCGCGCTGCGGCGCGACGTCGACGTCAAGGCCTGCACGCTCGACGCCGAGGCGCGCACGATCCTCGCCGACCAGCAGCGCGACATCGGCGCGATCCTCCCCAGCCTGCCCAACGAGCGGTTGGTCTATGCCTGCGAGAATCAGGGTGCGGCGGGCGCGGCCGCGGAGTAAGAGGGCGCTTCACGGTTGTGGGGGCGCGACCGTGACGCTATGAGCCCCCCGCGCCCACGGGGAAATTCATTATGATTCGCAAAGTCTTGTTCCTATTCGGCCTGCTCTTCTGCACGGCCGCCCAGGCCGAATGGCGCGAGGCGACCTCGGCCAATTTCATCGTCTACTCCGAAGGCAGCGAGCAGGCTGCGCGCGACTTCGCGGCCAAGCTCGAGAAATTCAACTATGTGCTGCGCCATTATCACAATGTGCGCGAGCCCGCCCAGGTGCCGCGCTTCCGCGTCTTCCTGCTGGAGAATATCGATGCCGTGCAGCGGATGGCGGATCAGGGCGGCATCGGCGGCTATTATATTCCGGATGCGCGCGCGCTGATGTTCGTCGGAACCCGCAATGCCGCGGCCCATCGCGAGATCAGCCCCGAGGCGATCCTGTTCCACGAATATGTCCACCATTTCATGTTCCAGTATTTCCCCGCCACCTATCCGGTCTGGTATTCGGAGGGCTATGCCGAGCTCTGGGGCAGCATCCAGTTCCTCGAAAACGACGTCGTCGAGGTCGGCGGCTCCCAGGAGATGCGCTTCCGCTCGTTCGTCCTGGGGCGCTGGGTGCCGATGGCCCAGCTGCTGACCGCGCACAGCTATGCCGACATACCCGAGACCGATCTGCTCTATTCCGAGGGCTGGCTGCTCAACCGCTACATCTTCGAGCACCCCGAGCGGCGGACCCAGCTGCAGGCCTATTTGCGCGCGATCAATGCCGGCATGTCCTATCGCGACGCGATGAACCAGAATTTCGGCCAGAATGCCGGTTCGCTCAACAACGAGCTGTTCGAATATGCCGGCCGCGTCCAGCACAACGTCGTGCGGCTGCCGTTCCGCGCGATCAACGTCGGCGAGATTACGGTGCGGACGCTCAGCCCTCCCGAGCAGGCGCTGATCGAGCAGGAAATCAAGATCAGCCAAGGCGTCTTGCAGCCGGACATCGCCGCGCGCGCCGCAACGATCCGCTCGATCGCGGCGCGCTTCCCCAACGATCCGTTCGCGCTGGCGCTGGTGGCCGAGGCCGAGCAGCTTGCCGGCAACAATGCCGCGGCGATGGCCGCGATCGATCACCTGCTTCAAATTCAGCCCGACAATGCCCGCGCGCTGATGCGCAAGGGCCGTCTCGAAGTAGCGCGGCTGGCGGCGGCCCATTCGACCGACGCCGCGGCCTGGACCGCGGCGCGCCGTTATTTGCTGCGGGCGATGGAGGTGGGGCCGAGGGACCCGCTGACCCATGAGGCCTATTTCGACAGCTTCACCGCGCAGGGCGTGCTGCCGCCGGACGACGCGCAGAATGCGCTCTACGACGCGCACGAGCTGGCGCCGAGCGATTCGGAGCTGAACTACAAGCTCGCGCTCGATTTCGAGCATCGCGGCCTGATCCGCGAGGCGCTCGCGATCATCCGCCCGGACGCCTACCGGATCCGGGAGCGCCGCGGCGAATCCGAGGGCCAGCGGCGCGAGCGCGAGCGGCGCGAGGAACGTTTCCGCCAGGCCGGCACGGTACGGCACGAGACCGCCCGCGAGATGATGGCCCGGCTGGAGACGCGGCTGGCCGGGACACCGGCGCCGGCGGCCGCCGCGCCGCCGCGCAGCTAGGCCTTCGCGCCCTCGCGCGCGAGCAGCCGCGCCTTGCGCTCGACGCCGTAGGCATAGCCGCCGGGGCTGCCATCGGTGCGGATGACGCGGTGGCAGGGGATCAGCACCGCGACATTGTTGGCGCCGTTGGCCGAGCCGGCGGCGCGCACCGCGGCGGGCCGGCCGACGGCGGCCGCGATCTGGGCGTAGGTGCGCGTCTCGCCGGCCGGAATCCGCTGCAGCTCCCCCCACACCGCTTCCTGGAAGGCGGTGCCATGGACGTCGAGCGGCAGATCGTGCGGCTTTTCGGGCGCGTTCACCGCCGCGACCGTGCGCGCCACCAAAGCCGCCATTTGCGCGCCGCCATGCGCGATCGCGGCGTTCGGGAAGCGTCGCCGCAGGGCCGTCTCGTCCTCGTCGAACGACAGCCGGCAAATGCCCTTGGCGGTGGCGGCGACGAGCATCGTGCCGAGGTCGGTCTGCGCCGTCGCCCAGCTGATCGTCTCGCCGCGCCCGCCGTCGCGCCAGGCCGAAGGCGTCATGCCGAGCCTTTTGCCGGCATCGGCGTAGAAGCGCGCCGGGCCCGAATAGCCGGCGTCGTAGATCGCGTCGGTGATCCGCGCGTTCCCGGCCAGCGCCGCCTCGGCCCGCCGCGAGCGCAGGTTGCGCGAATAGGCGGCCGGCGTGACCCCGGTCGCGCGCTTGAACAGCCGGTGGAAATGGTGCGGCGAATAGCCCGCCGCCGCCGCCAGCGCATCGAGCGAGGGCGCTTCCTCGGCCGAAGCGAGCAGCCGGAACGCCTTGCCGAGCGCCGCATCCTCGCGGCTGACATCGTCGGGCAGGCAGCGCAGGCAGGCGCGGTAGCCGGCGGCGCGCGCCGAGGCGGTGGTCGCGAAGAATTCGACATTCTCGCGCTTTGGCCGCCGCGCCGGGCAGCTCGGCCGGCAATAGATGCCGGTCGTCCTGACGCCGCCGACCAGCCGGCCGTCCCAGCTCCGGTCGCGCCGCTCGAACGCGGCCCAGGCCTCGTCGTCGGAAATCGGCTGAAGGTCGTTCACGGCCGCCGGTCTATCGCGGCCGGCGTCGGTTGCAAGGCTTGCCATAATGGTCAGCTCCTTTCGATCCGCGCCAGGAAGCAGCCATAGGCTGCATTGTGCGCGTGGATGGTGGCGATGTCGGGCCGCTCGAACAGGTCGCGGATGCGGGCGTCGGCCTCGCCCGGCATGGCGAGCAGCGCGTCCCGGAGCATGCCGGCGGCGTCGAAGCCGCGCAGGCCGAGCGTGCGCGAGTCGAGATAGGCGGGCGCTTCGTCGGCATAGCTGGCCGGCGCCGCGCCCTTGCGGACGTAGATCGCATAAGCGGTACGAAACGGCCCCGCGACGTCGTGCGAGACATGGTTGAGCAGCATCAGCTCCTCGCCGGGCGCCGCCTCCTCCAGCGACACCCGGCACGGATAGCCGCCCGCCGAGCCCGCGGTGACGCGCAGCGCATGGCGCGCTTCGAGCTCGCCGTCGGTCATGCTGAACAGGCTCTCGAACGCCTCCGGCGCCAGCCCTTCGATTCTGTAGGCCATGTCATGGCTCCCTTCGCGGTCCCTTTTGGCCGATCCGAAGGGCCCGCGCGTCCCGCCGCTTGCTTTCAAAGCGGGCGACCTTGCATCGCAACATTCGCTTTGCTACGGCGCCCCCAACCCTGCGGGAGCGCGCTCGCGCTCAAGTCGCGCATGGGGCCAAAATCCGATTCAGGAGTTCAAAGGCGCGTGGATATTTCCGGCGGCATTCAGGCAAGCTTATCGGGCCGCTACGCGATCGCCCTGTTCGAGCTCGCCAATGAGCAAGAGCAGCTCGACGCGGTCGGCAACAGCCTCGCCGCGCTCAAGCAGGCGCTCGCCGAATCGGAGGATTTCCGCGCCCTGACGACGAGCCCGCTGATCGGCCGCGACGCGGCGATGCGGGCGGTCGCCGCCGCCGCCGAGGCGCTCCGGCTCGATCCGATCACGACCAACTTCCTCGGCGTGCTCGCCCGGAACCGGCGCCTCCCGCAGCTCGGCAACGTCATCCGGGCGTTCGAGACGCTGGCCGCCCGCCATCGCGGCGAGATCAGAGCGCAGGTCACGTCCGCCCACCCGCTCGACGAGGACCAGATCGAGGCGCTCCGCAAGAACCTGCGCGCCCGCTTCGGAACCGACATCGCGATCGATCCGAGCGTCGACCCGGCGATATTGGGCGGGCTCGTCGTCAAGGTCGGCAGCCGCATGATCGACGGCTCCATCCGCACCAAATTGAATAATCTCGCGCACGCGATGAAAGGCTGAACATGGATATCCGCGCCGCTGAAATCTCGAAGGTCATCAAGGAGCAGATCGCCGGCTTCGGCACCGATGCCGAAGTTTCGGAGGTCGGCACCGTGCTGAGCGTCGGCGACGGCATCGCCCGCATCCACGGTCTCGACAATGTCCAGGCCGGCGAGATGGTCGAGTTCGATGGCGGCATCAAGGGCATGGCGCTCAACCTCGAGGCCGACAATGTCGGCGTCGTCATCTTCGGCTCGGATTCGACGATCAGCGAAGGCGACACCGTGCGGCGCACCGAGACGATCGTCGACGTTCCGGTCGGCAAGGGCCTTTTGGGACGGGTCGTCGACGGCCTCGGCAACCCGATCGACGGCAAGGGCCCGATCGTGGCCGAGAAACGCATGCGGGTCGAAGTGAAGGCGCCCGGCGTCATCCCGCGCAAGTCGGTCCACGAGCCGGTCCAGACCGGCTTGAAGGCGCTCGACGCGATCCTTCCGATCGGCCGCGGCCAGCGCGAGCTGATCATCGGCGACCGCCAGACCGGCAAGACCGCGGTAGCCTTGGACACGTTCATCAACCAGCGCGAGGCCAACAAAGGCGACGACGAGAGCCAGAAGCTCTATTGCATCTACGTCGCGATCGGCCAGAAGCGCTCGACCGTGGCGCAGATCGTCCGTGCGCTCGAAGAGAATGGCGCGATGGACTATACGATCGTCGTCGCCGCCACCGCGTCCGAGCCGGCCCCGCTCCAGTTCCTCGCGCCTTATACCGGCTGCACGATGGGCGAATATTTCCGCGACAACGGCATGCACGCGGTGATCGTCTACGACGATTTGTCCAAGCAGGCCGTCGCCTACCGCCAGATGTCGCTGCTGCTCAGGCGCCCGCCGGGCCGCGAGGCCTATCCGGGCGACGTCTTCTACCTCCACTCGCGCCTGCTCGAGCGCGCCGCCAAGATGAACGACGCCAACGGCAACGGCTCGCTGACCGCGCTGCCGATCATCGAGACCCAGGCCGGCGATGTCTCGGCCTATATCCCGACCAACGTGATCTCGATCACCGACGGCCAGATCTTCCTCGAAACGGAATTGTTCTTCCAGGGCATCCGCCCGGCGATCAACGTCGGCCTCTCGGTCAGCCGGGTCGGCTCGGCCGCCCAGACCAAGGCGATGAAGAAGGTCGCCGGCTCGATCAAGCTCGAGCTCGCCCAGTATCGCGAGATGGCCGCCTTCGCCCAGTTCGGCTCGGACCTCGACGCCTCGACCCAGCGCCTGCTCGCCCGCGGCGCGCGCCTCACCGAGCTGCTCAAGCAGCCGCAATATGCGCCGATGCCGGTCGAAGAGCAGGTCGTCTCGATCTTCGCCGGCGTGAACGGCTTCCTCGACAGCGTGCCGACCGACGCGGTCACCCGCTTCGAGGGCGCGCTGCTGAGCCACATGCGCAGCGACCACGAGGATGTGCTCGGCACGATCCGCGACACCAAGACGCTCGACGACGACACCGCCGGCAAGCTCAAGACGATCCTCGGCGATTTCGTGAAGAGCTTCGCGTGATGGCGAAGAAAGTAGGGACAGTCCCTGTTTTTCCCGACCTCGGTCGCGGATGGGATGGCGGCGTGGAGAAAAATAGGGACTGTCCCTATTTTCTGCCCGCCGCCCAGGGGAAGTAGATGGCCACCCTCAAGGCGCTCAAGATGCGGATCTCCTCGGTCAAGTCGACCCAGAAGATCACCAAGGCGATGAAGATGGTCGCCGCGGCCAAGCTGCGCCGCGCGCAGACCGCCGCCGAGGCCGCGCGCCCCTATGCCGAGCGGATGGCGGCGGTGGTGACCAGCGTCGTCTCGCGAGTCGCGATCGGCCCGGAGAGCCCCAAGCTGCTCGCCGGCACCGGCGCCGACCAATGCCACATGCTGATCGTCTGCACCTCGGACCGCGGCCTCGCCGGCGGCTTCAACTCGAACATCGTCCGCGCCGCCCGCCGCAAGGCCGAGGCGCTGATGGCCGACGGCAAGTCCGTCTATTTCTACCTGGTCGGCCGCAAGGGCAAAGCGGTGATCGGCCGGCTCTACCCTAAGCAGATTATCCACCAGCACGACACCAGCGCGATCAAGCAGGTCGCCTTCGCCGACGCGCAGGCGATCGCCAGGGACGTGATCGACCGCTATCTGACCGACGGCATCGACGTCGTTCACCTGTTCTACGCCCGCTTCCGTTCGGCTTTGGTCCAGGAGCCGGTCGGCCAGCAGATCATCCCGGTGCCGCCGGTCGAGGAAGGGGACGCGCCGGCGTCGCTCGCGGCGGTCGAATATGAGCCCGACCAGGACGAGATCCTCGCCGCTTTGCTGCCGCGCAACGTCGCCGTCCAGATCTTCCGCGCGCTGCTCGAGAACGCCGCCTCGGAGCAGGGCAGCCGGATGACCGCGATGGACAATGCCACCCGCAACGCCGGCGACATGATCAACCGCCTGACCATCGAATATAACCGCACGAGGCAGGCGGCGATCACCAAGGAGCTGATCGAGATTATTTCGGGCGCCGAGGCGCTGTAATTTGGTGTGCTCCTGCGAAAGCAGGAGCCCAGGAAACGAAGGACTGGACCCCTGCTTTCGCAGGGGAACAAGAAGGAAGAGAACATGGCAACCGCCACCACCACCAACAATGTCGGCCGCATCAGCCAGGTGATCGGCGCCGTCGTCGACGTGACGTTCGACGGCGCGCTGCCGGCAATCCTGTCGGCGCTCGAGACGACCAACGGCGGAAACCGCCTCGTCCTCGAGGTCGCGCAGCATCTCGGCGAATCGACGGTCCGCACGATCGCGATGGACGCGACCGAAGGGCTGACCCGCGGCCAGGAAGTGACGGACACCGGCTCGCAGATCCGGATGCCGGTGGGCCCGATGACGCTCGGGCGGATCATGAACGTGATCGGCGAGCCGATCGACGAGCGCGGCCCGATCGGCCACAGCGAGACCGCCCCGATCCACGCCGAGGCGCCGCTCTTCACCGACCAGTCGACCGAGAGCTCGATCCTGGTCACCGGGATCAAGGTGATCGACCTGCTCGCGCCCTACGCCAAGGGCGGCAAGATCGGCCTGTTCGGCGGCGCCGGCGTCGGCAAGACCGTGCTGATCCAGGAGCTGATCAACAACATCGCCAAGGGCCATGGCGGCACGTCCGTATTCGCAGGGGTCGGCGAGCGGACGCGGGAGGGAAATGATCTCTATCATGAGTTTCTCGACGCCGGCGTCATCGCCAAGGACGCCGACGGCAACCCGACGCCCGAGGGCTCCAAGGTCGCGCTCGTCTTCGGCCAGATGAACGAGCCGCCGGGGGCGCGTGCCCGCGTCGCGCTCTCCGGCCTCACCATCGCCGAATATTTCCGCGACCAGGAGGGCCAGGACGTGCTGTTCTTCGTCGACAACATCTTCCGCTTCACCCAGGCCGGCTCGGAAGTCTCGGCCTTGCTCGGCCGCATCCCCTCGGCGGTCGGCTACCAGCCGACGCTCGCCACCGACATGGGCGCGCTGCAGGAGCGGATCACCTCGACCAACAAGGGCTCGATCACCTCGGTGCAGGCGATCTACGTCCCGGCCGACGATCTCACCGACCCGGCGCCGGCGACCAGCTTCGCCCATCTGGACGCCACCACCGTGCTGTCGCGCGCAATCTCCGAGCTCGGCATCTATCCGGCGGTCGACCCGCTCGATTCGACCTCGCGCGTGCTGACCGCGCGGACCGTCGGCCAGGAGCATTACGACACGGCGCGGCGCGTCCAGGAGATTCTGCAACGCTACAAGTCGCTCCAGGACATCATCGCCATCCTCGGCATGGACGAGCTTTCCGAAGAGGATAAGCTCACCGTCAACCGCGCCCGCAAGCTGCAGCGCTTCCTCTCCCAGCCGTTCCACGTCGCCGAGGTGTTCACCGGCATCCCGGGCAAGTTCGTCCAGATCGAGGATACGGTCGCCTCGTTCAAGGCGGTCGTCGACGGCGAATACGACCATCTCCCGGAAAGCGCCTTCTACATGGTCGGCGGGATCGAAGAAGCGGTTGCCAAGGGCCAGAAGCTGGCCGAGGAAGCCTGATGAAGCGCTTCGCCCCCTTCCCGGCGCTCGCCGCCCTCCTTGCCGCCGCGCCGGCGGCCGCGCAGATCATGCCCGGCCTGCGCGCGCCGGCCACCGCGCATGACGCGATGTCGATCGGCCAGTTGATCGGCTGCACCTTCGCGGTGACCGGCCGGCCGACGGCGGTTGCGTCGGCCGACACCAGCGGCGCGGAGGGGCTCGCTCACCACGATTCCGCCCCGGCGGCGATGCTGGAAGCGACGGCCATGGCCGCCGAAGGGACGCTCGCCTTCACTCTCGACAATCCGCAAGGCGAGGTCTGGCTGCTCAACAACCCGCGGCAGGGGCGCTGCGCGGTGGCGACTTTGGCCGGCGACCTCGCCGCCAACGAGGCGGCGTTCGCCACGGACCTTACCGGCGGCCGGATGGGCTTTCGCGAAGCGCAAGGCGGCGAGGCCGGCACGCGCCGGTTCGAATCGCGCGACATGGGCGTGACCGTCACGCTGAAATCGCCGGCCGCGCCCGGCGCGCCGTTCGCCGTGATCACCGAGAGAAGGCGCTGAGGCCATGGCCGATCTTCATTTCGAGCTGGTCACGCCGGAAAAATTGCTCCGCTCCGAGGAGGTCCAGATGGTGGTCGTCCCCGGCAGCGAGGGCGATTTCGGCGTGATGGCCGGCCACGCGCCCTACATGTCGACATTGCGCGACGGCGAGCTCGCCATCTACCGCAACTTTCCCGGCGAGCCCGAGCGGATCGCTGTCCAGAGCGGCTTCGCCGAGGTCAGCGAAAAGGGCCTGACCGTACTGGCGGAGAGCGCCGGCGCCGAAAAATAGGGACTGTCCCTATTTTCGGGAAAAATTGGGGACTGTCCCTATTTTTTCACTCCGGCTCGGGCACCTCGCGGGGTTTTTGCGAGCGCCAGAGCAAAAGGCCGCCGGCGATGATCAGGGCCGCGCCGCCGAAGGTCGAGAGATCGGGCGCGTTGCCGAATATCATCCAGCCCAGAGCTGCCGCGGTCAGCAGCTGGACATAGGTCATCGGCGCCACCACCGCCGCCGAGGCGCGCACCACCGCCATGTAGATCAGCAGATGCCCGCACGTCGCGGTGCAGGCGACCACCAGGCATTTGACAATCACGCTCGCCGGCGGCGCCGGCACCTGGAATTGCGGCGCTCCGGTCAGCGCCAGCAGGCTCGCCGCCGCGATGATGAGCGGCGCCGCCATCAGCGCCGCGAGGAACTGCATCGCGATCGGCGAAGCCGCGCCCGCCGCCTTGCGGTTGCAGATCATCAGGCAGGCCATGCCCGCCGCCGCGCCGAGCGGATAGAAAGCGGCCGCACCCAAAGCCAGCACGTTGGGCCGCAGCACCACCAGCACGCCGAGGAAGGCCAGAGCGGTCGCCCCCCAGACGGCCCTGGGCGCCTTCTCCCCGAGCAGCAGCGCCGAGAGAATGAAGGTGATCATCGGGCTGGTGAACTGGATCGCGGTCGCGTCGGCCAGCGGCATCGCCATCACGCCGAGGAAGAAGCAGATCGTCGCGACGCTAACCCCGGCGCCGCGGCCCAGTTGCAGCCAGGGCATCGGCACGCGCAAGCCCTTGCGCCCCTCGGTGACCGCGACCAGCAGCGCCAGCCCAACCGCGCCCGCGCCATAGCGCAAGGCGGCGACCGCCGTCCCGGGCCACTGGCCGGCCATGGTTTTCACCAGGGCGTCGCCCATCGACAGGATCGTAAAGCCCGCAAGCGCGAGCAGGAGGGCGGTTCGGGCATTGGCCTGGCGCACGCACGTCCCCTTCCGCGCGGTTAGGCAATTGTCAAAGTTTCCGCCTTATTCACCACTCGACCGGGAAATTCCGCGAGTTTTGTGGCGAGGATCGCTGACCTTATGAGCGCATTTGGACGACGCAGCGGTAACGGCGGTGCCAGCGGACGCCCGCAATTCGGCAGCGCCCAGCCGATGAAGGGCCCGGCGCCGGTCAAGCCCGGCGGCGGCAGCCAGTTCCCGCCGATCGAGCCCGAGGCGCTCGGGGCCGAAGAAGACGGCATCGCGCCGGGCGTCCTCGATCGCGGCGACGCGATGGCCCGCCTCACCGAGCGCCAGGCCCTGTCGGGCGAGCAGGGCAATTCGCGGGTCGAAGGGTTCGAAGCCTCGATCCACCGGATCAAGGAGCAGGTGCTCCCGCGCCTGCTCGAGCGCGTCGACCCCGAAGCCGCCGCCACCCTTTCCAAGGACGAGCTCGCCGAGGAGTTCCGGCCGATCATCGGCGAGGTGCTCGCCGAGCTGAAGATCAACTTGAATCGCCGCGAGCAATTCGCGCTGGAAAAGGTGCTGGTCGATGAATTGCTCGGGCTTGGGCCGCTCGAGGAGCTGCTCGCCGACCCCGACATCAGCGACATCATGATCAACGGCCCGAACCAGACCTTCATCGAAAAGAAGGGCAAGCTCGAGCTCGCCCAGATCCAGTTCCGCGACGAGGAGCATCTGCTCCAGATCGCCCAGCGGATCGTCAACAAGGTCGGCCGCCGCGTCGACCAGACCAGCCCGCTCGCCGACGCCCGCCTTCAGGACGGCAGCCGCGTCAACGTCATCATCCCGCCGCTCTCGTTGCGCGGCACCGCCATCTCGATTCGTAAATTCTCGGAAAAGCCGATCACCGTCGACATGATGCGCGGCTGGGGCTCGCTCTCGGAGAAGATGGCGACCGTGCTCAAGATCGCCGGCGCCGCGCGGATGAACGTGATCATCTCGGGCGGCACCGGCTCGGGCAAGACGACGATGCTCAACGCCCTCTCCAAGCTGATCGACCCCGGCGAACGCGTGATCACGATCGAGGACGCGGCCGAATTGCGGCTGCAGCAGCCGCACTGGCTGCCGCTCGAGACCCGCCCGCCCAACCTCGAGGGCCAGGGCGCGATCACCATTCGCGACCTCGTCATCAACGCGCTGCGCATGCGCCCCGATCGCATCATCCTGGGCGAGATTCGCGGGAGCGAGTGCTTCGACCTGCTCGCCGCGATGAACACCGGCCATGACGGCTCGATGGCGACGCTTCACTCCAATTCCCCGCGCGAATGCCTCGCGCGCATGGAGAACATGGTGATGATGTCGGACATCAAGGTGCCCAAGGAGGCGATCTCGCGCCAGATCGCCGACTCGGTCGACCTGATCGTCCAGGTCAAGCGCCTGCGCGACGGCTCGCGCCGCTGCACCAACATCACCGAAGTAATCGGCATGGAAGGCGACGTCATCGTCACCCAGGAGCTGTTCAAGTTCGAATATCTGGACGAGACCCCCGACGGCAAGATCATCGGCGAGTATCGTTCGATGGGCCTTCGTCCCTACACGCTTGAAAAGGCCAAGATGTTCGGCTTCGATCAGCCTTATCTCGAGGCCTGCCTCTAGCCCGTCCGCCGGCGCCCACGCACTTGTCAGAGCCGCGATGACACGGGCAACCGCATGATTGGCCCGCTCGATCGGCCACTATGTTACGCAAACGGTTGCGACGACACGCCCTCTCATCTAAATTCAGAATAATCCGAGTCGGCAGCCAGCGTTTCAGCTTGGCAGCATCAACCCAATAAGTCGGATATTGGATGGGGGGAGTTGATGACTATGACAAGCGGTGTCAGCATATTGCCTGCCCTCGCTGTGATTTATGCAGGCATCCCCACTCCCGACACGCACATTCGTTCATCTGCTGCTGTTTATAATCAGAACAGCAATATTATTCTTGCCAATATGCAAAATTGCCAAGCGCAAAGCAATGATTACTTTAGCGCTGTCCTTGAAAACGACGCCCAATATTGGGTTGATGCCTATATTTACGTTCAAAATTCATTAGTCGGGCTGATAGTAACAAACGGAAACGTGTGCTCGGGCTATTATGAAGTTCGTGGAACATACCGTTATTATTCGCGCAATACGGAGAGATATTGGTCAGGCCCGGTTATCTTCCAGGTGTCGAACCATCGCGTGCGCTGTATCGAGTTTCCCGATTTTCCCGGCGGCTGCAGGGCGCCCCGAGGTGGAGCATACTGACCTTCGGAACGATCGCACCGTCGCGGCGTCATCACCTCGAAAACCTGAAAGCCGCGCCACGGCATCCCAGCCTGCGACGCGATGCTCAGTGCGCCTTCACCGCGATCATCGTGAACGCCAGCAGGCCGAAGAATCCCGCCACCTCAAGCCCTCGCCACGGCACCCACCCCGCCGAGTCGAGGCTGCGTCGGCTGTTGCGGCGCGATTTGGCAAGCCCGGCGACGAGCACCAGCGCCAGAGCACCGCCATCTCGATCCGCAAATTCTCGGAAAAGCCGATCGCCGTCGGCATGATGCGCGGCTGGGGCTCGCTCTCCGAGAAGATGGCGACGGTGCTCAAGATCGCCGGCGCCGCGCGGATGAACGTGATCATCTCGGGCGGCACCGGCTCGGGCAAGACGACCATGCTCAACGCGTTCGACCTGCTCGCCGCGATGAACACCGGCCACGACGGCTCGATGGCGACGCTCCACTCCAACTCCCCGCGCGAATGCCTCGCGCGCATGGATGAAGGGGCGGCGGAGGCCGCGGCTGTCTCGGCGCGATAATCTCATGGGCCTTTAGCCTCCTCCCCCGGCGGCCGTCCGGGGAGGGGCCGCAAGACAGGCCTCGCGACGGCCGCACCCGATTCACCGAATTCCGTCGAAAACGTATATTAATTCGCCGACAGTTGCGCTAATCGATGATTTCCGCATTCGCTTGCAAAGGGAGGAATCGATCAGCGACGCATCGGCCAATGACGGCAGGGCACTCCGCCGCGCCCAGACCCTGATCGCCGCGACGCGCGAGCTGCGGCGCGTCAACCGGGCGCTGGCCCGGCTCGCAACGGAGCGCGGCGGGGCGCCCGATTCGGCGACCGACGCGCGCGCGATCATCGCCGCGCGGCGCCTGTGCCAGTCGCGCTTCGGGCCCGAGATCGGCGACACCGCCTGGATGCTGCTGCTCGAGGCGTTCACCGCGCGGATCGAGGGACGTCGTCTCGCCGTCACCAGCTTCGGCGCCGCCGGCGGCATCACCCGCAGCACCGCCTATCGCTGGACCCGCCGCCTGATCGAGCGCGGGCTCCTGTCGGTCCAGGGCGAACCGGATCGCGGCCGCGCCACCTTCGTCATCCTGAGCGACGCCGCCGCCGACCATATCCGCACCAGCCTCGCCGAAGCGCGCGCCTTGTCGTCGCGGAGCGGCTAGCCGGCCTTCACCGCGAGGATGGCGAGCGCCAGCGCGGCGAACAAGGCGGCAACCTGGATCCCGCGCCACGGCACCCAGCCGGTGCGGTCGAGATCGTGCCGGCGGACCCGCCGCGACTCGGCGACGCCCGCAGCGAGCGCCAGCGCCAAAGCCGCGCCGTCCGCGCCCCAGATCCAATGTTGCACTGTCATCCCGCCTCGCCCATGAGCGCCCAGATCGACGCTATCTAGGGAGCCCCGGATGATCCGCCAGCCCGCCTTGCGCCTTTTTCTCGCTTTGGCGCTCACCGCCGGCGCCGCCGCCACGGTCGCGCAGCGCACCGCCCCCGCCCGCCTCAGCGCCGCGCAGCAGGACGCGCTTAAGGCGGCGATCGCGGCGACGACCCGCACGCCGGCCAATGTCGCCCGCGACCGCTATCGCCATCCCTATGAGACCTTGCGCTTCTTCGGCGTCCGCCCGTCCGACACGGTCGTCGAGATCTGGCCCGGCGGCGGCTGGTATGGCGAGATCCTCGCCCCTTATCTCGCGCAGGGCGGCGGCACCTATTACGCCGTCGGCATGGGCGCCAACGGCCTCAATGGCACGCGCCGGCAGGTCGCCGCCAACGCCGCGCTTTATGGCGGGATCCGGATGGCCGCCTTCCCGGCCTTCGAGCCCAGCGAAACGCGCGTCCCCGACGGCAGCGCCGACGTCGTCCTCACCTTCCGCAACGTCCACAATTGGACCAGCGGCTCCCAGCGGGGCGGCCAGGCCTATGCCGACGAGGCGTTCCGCCAGATGTTCGCGATGCTGCGCCCGGGCGGGACGCTCGGCGTGGTCGATCACCGCCTGCCCGAAGCCGCCGATCCGGTGCGCGAGCGCGGCAGCGGCTATCTCAAGGTCTCGACCGTCCGCCGCCTCGCCGAAGCCGCCGGCTTCCGCTTCGTCGGCGCCTCCGAGGTCAACGCCAATCCGCGCGACACCGCCGACTGGCCCGACGGCGTCTGGACGCTGCCGCCGTCGCTGCGCCTCGGCGAGCGCGACCGCGACCGCTACCTCGCGATCGGCGAGAGCGACCGGATGACGCTGCGGTTCGTGAAGCCGCGAGCGTAGCGAGCGCCCCGGCGCAGGCCGCGGCCCAGCCAAACACGCCCCTGACGAGACCCCGGCCTTCGGGGTCCCCACAAAGTACTACTTTGTGGGGTGCCCCTGCGCCGCGGTGACGTCTTACGACGTCAGCCGGTCGAGCTTCCGCTGCAGCTCGGCGAGCTGGGCCTTGAGCTCGTCGAGCTCGGCACTCTTGCCTTCGGCCGGCGGGGCCGCCTCGGCGCTGCCCGCCTTGCCCGCGGCGGCGGTGAACATCTCCATGTTGCGCCGCGCGATCTCGGCGAACGGATTGGCGGCGAAGGCGCCGGCGACGGCCTCGCGGAGCTGGCTCTGGTTGCGCTGCAGCGCCTCGAGCGAGGCCTCGAGATATTGCGGCACCACCGCCTGCATCTGATCGCCGTACATCGAGATCAGCTGGCGCAGGAAATTGACCGGCAGCATGGTCGATCCGCGCGACTCCTCGTCCATGATGATCTGGGTCAGGACGCCGCGGGTCAAATCCTCGCCGCTCTTGGCGTCGACCACTTTGAACTGCCGCTTCTGCCGCACCATCTCGGCGAGCCGCTCCAAAGTGATGTAGGATGAGCTTTCGGTATCGTAGAGGCGCCGGTTCGCATATTTCTTGATGATAACCACTTCGTCATCGGACCGGGACGCCGCCATGAAACCATCCTCCGCTGGGGAAAGCGCTCTAGCACCAAAGTTTGCCGCACCGCAACATCGCCCCCGGCCGCTCCCTCTGTTCCTGCACCTGCTGCGCGAGCAGACCGCAGCAAATCCGGCGCGGCTGCAGGCGGCATTGGAGGGCTTGCGCAAATATCAGGAGGCGGTGCGAGCGCCCGCGCCCGCGCCGATGCCGGTGCTGGCGCAGGCCAACGGCGCGAGCCTGCGCGATTATGGCGGCGCCGGGCCGATCGTGCTGTTCGTGCCGTCGCTGATCAACCCGCCCAATGTGCTCGACATGGGGGAGCGCTCGCTGCTGCGCTGGCTCGCCGGTCGCGGCCGGCGCGTGCTGCTGCTTGACTGGGGCTGGCCGGGCGAGGACCGGCGCGACACGTCGGTCGCCGGCCATGTCGAGCGCATCCTCTTGCCGCTGATGGCGGAGCTGGGCGAGCCGGCCGATCTGGTCGGCTATTGCCTGGGCGGGACGATGGCGCTCGCCGCCGCCCGGCCGGGCCGCGCCCGCAGCGTCGCCACCCTCGCCGCGCCCTGGCATTTCAGCGGCTTCGCCGACGAATCGCGCGCCAATCTCGACCGCTTGTGGGCGAGCGCCCAGCCGACCGTGAGCGCGCTCGGCGTGCTGCCGATGGAGGTGCTGCAATGCGCCTTCTGGAACCTCGACCCGGCGCGCACGATCGCCAAGTTCGAAGCCTTCGCCGCGCTCGAGGGGGCCGAGGCGCGCACCTTCGTCCTGCTCGAAGACTGGGCCAATGACGGCCCGCCGCTCTCAGGCGCCGCCGCGCGCGAGATGTTCGAAGGCCTGTTCCGCGACGATCTGCCGGGGACCGGCCAGTGGAAGGTCGCAGGCACCCTGATCGACCCGGAATCGCTGTCGATCCCGCTGCTCAACATCGTCTCGACCACCGACCGGATCGTCCCCGCCGCCACCGCGCCGCGCGCCGGCGAGCGTCTCGACCTCGCGCTCGGCCATGTCGGCATGGTGGTCGGCTCGCGCGCCCGCGAGATCGTCTGGGAGCCGCTGGCCGGCTGGCTTTCCCGCACTGCAGCAAGCTGCTAGAGCGCCGCCACGAATCCCCTCTCCCCGCTCATCCTGAGTAGGGACTGAGCTTGGCGAAGGCCCGTATCGAAGGACGTCCTTCGATACGCCGTTTCGACAAGCTCAACGGCTACTCAGGATGAGCGGAGGTTTTCAAGGAGACTCTCACGCAATGACCGACGTCGTCATCACCGCCGCCAAGCGCACCCCGGTCGGCTCCTTCCTCGGCGCCTTTGCCGCCACCCCCGCCCACGAGCTCGGCCGCGTCGCGATCGAGGCGGCGCTGGCCCAGGCCGGCGTCTCGCCCGAGGACGTCTCGGAGGTCATCCTCGGCCAGGTCCTCACCGCCGGCCAGGGCCAGAATCCGGCGCGCCAAGCCTCGATGGCCGCCGGCATCCCCAAGGAAGTGCCCGCCTGGGGCGTCAACCAGGTCTGCGGCTCGGGGCTGCGCGCGGTCGCCCTCGCCAGCCAGGCGATCCAGACCGGCGACGCGCTCATCGTCGTCGCCGGCGGCCAGGAGAATATGAGCCTCTCCGCCCATGCCCAGAATCTGCGCGGCGGCACCAAGATGGGCGACGTCGGCCTCATTGACACGATGATCAAGGACGGCCTCACCGACGTCTTCAACAATTACCATATGGGCATCACCGCCGAGAATCTGGCCGAGCAATATCAGGTCACGCGCGACGACCAGGACGCCTTCGCCACCGGCTCGCAGAACAAGGCGTCGGCGGCGCGCGCGTCGGGGCGCTTCAGGGACGAGATCGCCGCGGTGACGGTCAAGACCCGCAAGGGTGAGACCATCGTCGAGAATGACGAATTTATCCGCGACGGCGTCGAGCAATCCGCGCTTGCCGGCCTTCGCCCCGCCTTCAAGAAGGACGGGACCGTCACCGCCGCCAACGCTTCGGGCCTCAACGACGGCGCCGCCGCGCTCGTGCTGATGAGCCGCGAAGAGGCAGAGCGCCGCGGCGCCCCGATCCTCGCCCGCGTGGCGAGCTGGGCCTCGGCCGGCGTCGATCCGTCGATCATGGGCATCGGCCCGGTTCCGGCCTCGAGGAAGGCGCTGGAGAAAGCCGGCTGGACGATCGCCGACCTCGACCTCATTGAGGCCAACGAGGCCTTCGCCGCGCAGGCGCTGGCGGTCGGCAAGGAGCTTGGCTGGGACGCCGCCAAGGTCAACGTCAACGGCGGCGCGATCGCCATCGGCCACCCGATCGGCGCCTCGGGCGCCCGCGTCCTCACCACCTTGCTCTACGAGATGGAGAAGCGCGACGCCAAGAAGGGCCTCGCCACCCTGTGCATCGGCGGCGGCATGGGCATCGCGCTCTGCGTCGAGCGCGATTGACCGACCTTGCGCCCTATCTGATCCTGTTCGCCATCGTGCTGGGCGTGAACCTCATGCCCGCCTTCGGGCCGCCGACCTGGTCGGTGATCGTGCTTTACGGGTTGAGCAGCGGGCTTGCGCTCGTGCCGCTGGTGCTCAGCGCGGCGCTTGCCGCCGCGATCGGGCGGTTTTTGCTGGCCTGCGCGTTCCGGCTGCTCGCCGCGCGCATCCCGGGCAGGACGAAGCGCAACCTCGAGGCCGCGCGCAAGGCGCTGGCGCGCAACCGGCGCAATGCGATCCTCGGGCTCGGCCTGTTCGCCCTTTCGCCGGTCCCCTCGGCGCAATTGTTCGAAGCGGCCGGGCTTGCCCGCCTGCCCTTGCTCGGCTTCACCGCCGCCTTCTTCCTTGGCCGGACGATCTCCTATTCGATCTACGCCGCGACGGCGAAGGGGATTGCCGGATCGAGCCTCGGCGATTCCTTCCGCCACGCCCTCACCAGCCCGTGGGGCATTGCCCTCCAGCTGCTGATGCTCGCTTTGCTCGTCGCCTTCACCCAGATCGACTGGGCCAGGCGGCTTGGCGGACGGTGAAGCGGAACGGTCGCGAATCTGAGCGGTTTCCCCGGCGCATGAAGCTTCGGGGAGGATCGGCGTGAAGGCATTCGGGGCAGTGACCCGGCTCGGATTCGCGGCGCGCGGGCTGATGTACGCGCTGATCGGCTATCTGGCCTTGCGCAGCGGCCGCACCGAGAATGCAAGCGGCGCGCTCGATTATCTCGCCAGCGGCGCCGGGCGCCTGCTGGTCGCGGCGATGGCGGCCGGGTTCCTGAGCTATGGCCTCTGGCGGCTGCTCGAAGCCTGGATCGATTCGGAAGACCGGGGCAGAGACGCCAAGGGGCTGGGCGTGCGCCTCGCCGGCGCCGGCTCGGGCATCATCCATCTCGGCCTTGGCGGGGCCGCAATGCTCGCCACGGTCGGCAAAGGCGGCGGCGGCGGAAGCGATTCGTCCGAAACCGGCGCGTCCGCGGCGCTGAGCATCCCGGGCGGAGAGCTTGTCCTGTACATCGCCGCGGCGATCGTCCTGGGTGTCGGCATCGCGCAATTCCGCAAGGCCTGGACGCTCAAATTCCTCCGTCATTTGAAGCCCGAAGCGGCGCGACGGCGCTGGGTCGCCTGGCTCGGCCGATCCGGCTTTGCCGCCCGCGGGATCCTGTTCCTGCTGACGGGCTGGTTTCTCGTCCAGGCGGCGCGAGCGCACAGCCCGGGGGCGGCCGGCGGCATCGACGAGGCGCTGGCATCGCTGCCGCGCGCGGCCCAGATCGCGGTCGCGGCGGGGCTGGTCCTGTTCGGCCTGTTCAGCCTGACCGAGGCTTTCTACCGCCGCATACCGCTTGCGCGGCAATGATGCGTCCCATTCCGACACAGGCGCCCGAAACGCGCCCGCGCCCCTTTGCGCCGGGCGGGTCGAGCGCGCTATTTCCGGGCTCGGACAGGGGCCTGGGAATGATCGCTTTGATCTGGCGTTACGAGGTGTTGGACGAGGCGCGGCCCGCCTTCGAGGCGACCTATGCGCCGACCGGCGCCTGGGCGCAGCTGTTCTCGCGCGCGGAGGGCTATCGCGGCACCGAATTGTTCCGCGCCGACGATGGCTCCTACCTCACCCTCGACGTCTGGCGCTCGCGCGCGGATTTCGACGCCTTCCTCGCCGCCCACCGCGCCGAATATGAAGCGCTCGACCGCAGCACCGAGGCCTGGACCGCCAGCGAGCACCGCATCGGCGAATATGAGGTGCTCGGTTAAAATAGGGACTGTCCCTATTTAACCGTGACTGCGGCGCTCGTCTCCGCCGCCCAATTCTCGCCGTCGAACCGGTAGCAGGCGCTGTTGCCGCCCTGGAACGCGGCGCCGTCCCAGCCGATCACCTGCACCTCGATGGCGTCGTTGCGCTCGGCCCGGATCAGGTTGAAGCTCTGGGTTTCGCCGTCGCGCAATCGGGTCGAGGTCGCGGTGCCGGCCTGGATGACCAAAGCCGGGCCGGCATTCCTGACCATGTGCCGCGCGCTTTGCGTGAAGCTGCGGTGGAAATGGCCGGCCAGCAGGATGTGGACGCCGGCATCGGCGACCGCGGCGAGCGCGTCGCCCTGGCGGCCGACCGCCTCGCTGGCCTCGCCCGCCTCGCCGATCGGCATTTCGAACAAGGGATGGTGGGTCACGAGCACCCTGGTCCGGTCCGCGGGCACGCCTTGGAAGCGGTCGCGGATGATAGCCATCTGCTCATGGCTGATCCGGCCGTCCTTGAAGGTCAGCGAGCGGGCGGTGTTGATGCCGAGCACGGCCAGCCGCTCGCTCTCGAACCACGGGCACAGATCCTCGTCGATATAGCGCCGGTAGCGGTGCAGCGGCCGGGTGAAGCGCTGGACGATGTCGTAGAGCGGCACGTCGTGATTGCCCGGCACGCCGAGCGTCGCCAGCCCCGCCGCCTCGAGCCGGTCGAGGAACGCGCCCGCCTCGCGATATTGGTCGACGCTGGCGCGCTGGGTGAAATCGCCGCTGATCACGACCAGATCGGGCCGCTCAGCGATCAGCCAGGCCTCCGCGCCCGCGACCACCGCCGGGTCGTGCGCGCCGAAATGGACGTCCGAAAGATGAGCGATCCGCGCCATGCGGGCCCAACCGCCCGACCCCAAGAAAGTTCAGCGCCAGATGCGCTCGAAGCGTGCGCCCAGGGTCGTCAGCAGCTCATACTGGCTGAGGCCGGACTGCGCCGCCGCGGCGGGCAGGTCGTAGTCGAGCTCGACCCAATCGCCTTCGGCGAGCGCCGGTGCCTCGTCGACGCGGATCGCAATCAGGTCCATCGACACAAGTCCGACCACCGGCGCGAAGCCCGCGCCGATCCGGGCTCTTCCGGTGCCGGAGAAGCCGCGCAGATAGCCGTCGGCATAGCCGATGTTGAGGATGGCGATCTCGCAGTCCCGCTCCGCGATGAACGTGCCGCCATAGCCGACCCGCGCGCCCGCCTCGATCCGCCGGCGCTGAACGATCCGCGCCTCGACGCGGGCGACCTGGCGGATATGGCCCTCGGCCTCGCGCCTGGGGATGCCGCCGTAGAGCGCGAGGCCGGGCCGGGTCATGCCGAAGGCGTAATCGCTGCCAAGGCAGATACCCGCGCTGTTGGCCAGGCTCAGCCTTTTCGCCGGCACTCCTCGCGCAAGATCGGCGAAGGCTCGAAGCTGCGCCGCGTTCGCGTCCACATCCTCGTCGGCGCAGGCGAGATGGCTCATCAAGGTTTCGATCTCCAGGCCTTCGAGCAGGCCGGAGGCGGCGTCGGCAGCCGCAAGGCCGAGCCGGTTGATGCCGGTGTCGATCATCACGTCGCACGGCCGCCCGGCCGCGCGCCAGCGCATCACCTGCCCGGGGCTGTTGAGCACCGGCCGCGCCGGCGATTGCATCGCCGCCGCCATGTCGCCCGGCAGCACGCCGTGCAGCACCGACAGGCTGAGATCGTCCGGCCACGGCATCAGCGCCTCGGCCTCGGCCCAGCTGGCGACGAAATAGTCGCGGCAGCCCGCCGCCGCGAGCCGTTTCACCACCTCGCGCGCGCCGAGCCCATAGCCGTCCGCCTTGACCGCCGCGCCGCAGGCGGCGGCGCCGCCGCGCTCCGCCAGCCAGCGCCAGTTGGCGGCGAGCGCGTCGCCGTCGAGCGTCAGCCGGAGGGGAATGTGGACCATCGCTCGCGGCCTAACCCGGACATCCCGCGGAGTCACCCCGGGGCGAAGCAATGGCATGCGAGGAGGCAGAACCGCGGTGCCACCCGGCATGGCTGCGGGACACGCCCACGTCATGCTTCGATCTGATCGACTGCCGGCCAGGGCAAAACGAGGAGCGGGAACCGGACGTCGAGTTTCCCCCGGGGCCCTGAATGTCCGTAAAGGGTGGAAAGCGGCCGTCGGGCTTTTTATTGCGAGAGCAGAGTGTTCTGACCTAGGTGAAGGTATTGGCTGTCGAAGTCGCCGACCTGGGCTAGTCTTTCAAAATCCGTGATCCTTATCGAACGCTTCGATTGATGGATGAGGCCCTCTTCCCGCAGGACTTTCAGCGTCCGGTTAACATGAACGTTGGTTAGTGACAGCGCATCGGCCAGCTGGTCCTGGGTCATCGGCAACTCGTAGCCCTCCTGGTCGCCGAGGCCCGCCACCTCCATCCTGAGGGCGAACTCGCAAAGCATGTGCGCCATCCGAGTGCGAGCGTCGCGGCGACCAACGTTGAGCGTCCATTCCCGAAATATGGCTGCATCCACCAGCGTCTCGTACCACATTGCCTTGCCCACGGCCGGACGGCGGAAGGCTATCTCCCGAATGGCTTCCACCGGGATGAATGCCGCTTCGACCCTCGAGAGAGCCTGCACATTATGGTCCGCGACCCGCAGCAGGGAGTTGTGGAGGTCCACAACGTCGCCTTTCATATGGATCGAAAAGATTTGCTTCGCGCCGCTTCCCGCGAGCTTGTGACGGATCGCGAACCCGGAAATCAGCAGGCATGAGTGTTTCGGCTTATCCTCCTGGCGCACGATGAACTCTTGCGCGCGAAGCACACGAACCGTGTGGGGCAGCGCCAGGACCGCCGCGCGGTCGTCGGCATCGAGCGTTTGCCAAAGCTGCAACTTATCGAGCATTGGCGCTAGGGCGGAATCCGAGAGGTTCGACATAGGCTCCTCAGTTCTTCGACGGGAGCGCATCGGATCTCTCAGCCACCGGCAGCCGCGAAAAGGGGCCGGTGATGTCTTGCCCTACTGCACATGCCTTGGCTTGTCGCCAGGTTATTAATCTATGAAACAAAGCTGGATTAAATTAGTTGTTTGTCTATCGCCGATTCTGCCCAGGCCCCCGGCGGCTGAGAGACCGGTTGCGCTCCCGCTCAGAGGGAGGCGTTATGTTCGGCGAGAAGGCAATCCTGATCGTAGAAGACGACGCCTATGCGGCGCTCGATTTATCGATGGCGGTCGAGGAATTGGATGGTCGCGTCGTCGGTCCAGTGGGGACGGTTGCCGAAGCGCTGGCTATATTGGAATCGCAAGAGATCGCCGCCGCCATTCTTGATGTTGAGCTGGCGGATCGAAACGTGACGCCCGTGGTAACCCTGCTTGCCGAGAAGGGCGTGCCGTTCGTCGTTCACACGGGGACGGGCCTGCCCTTCGACCTCGCCGAATTGCACCCAAGCGTGACGGTATTGAGAAAGCCGACCAAGCCGACGGTCGTCTTGGCCTTGCTGCTCAACCAGATGGATGCCGCTGGACGTTAAGGCTTGGTGCGGCGAGCCCGCTCGGAAGCGGCTGGTCTGCCCTGGATGGAAAGCCGGCGCGGGGAGCTGCCCTACGCCGCTGCGCCCGCGAGACTCTGCTTCCGCGCCGTTTTCCAGAACAAGGCGGCCGCGAGCAGCCACGGCGCGGCGAAGGCCATGCTCAGCACGCCGCCAAGCACATCGGCGGACAGTCCGAACGCAGCGACCGCCGCTTGCGCGATCGCCGCCGCAACCATCGCGCGCGCCATGCCGGCGGGTTCGAACCGCGCGACCATCGCACCGATCAGCGCAATGGCGAGCACGCCGCCGAACAGCAAATTATAGGGATTGCCCTCCGAGCCGATCATGCCGACGGCGCCGTTGACCCAGATGGTGAGAAAGGCGGTGAAGACAGCGAGCGCGGCGCCGGCGCGGTAGGCGAGGCTGCTCGACCTGCGGACGATGAGCTCGAAGGCGAGACCGACGCTGCCGAAGAGCACGGCCGCGACCACGAAGTCGGATGCGGTCCAGTTCACTTCCCGGGTGAACTGCATCGCGATCAGGGGCAGCAGCAGCAGCAGCGCCGGGATGCTCCAGCCCGCGATGCGCCAACCGCTCCAGCGCCCCCCGCCGGTGTTTTCCGCTTCTTTTGCCATTGCCTTGCCTTCCTGGATGATTGAGGCTTCCACATGCCTGAAGCGACTGGTGAGCGGCATGAGCAACTTCTGAGGTTTTGCTGAAAAATGACGCCCGGCAGCTTTCGCTTCGAACGCTTTTCTCTGGATCCCCGCGACCGCCGGCTCACGCGGGACGACGTGCCGGTCGAACTCAACGCCCGCTATCTCGACGCTTTGGCGCTGCTGGTGCGCGAGGCCGGCAAGCTCGTCTCGAAGGACCGCTTCCTTGAGGAGGTCTGGCGCGGCGTGCCGGTCACCGACGAGGCGCTCACCCAGTGCATCAAGACGCTGCGGCGGCAGCTCGGCGACGACGCCGCGAGGCCGCGCTTCATCGAGACAATTCCCAAGCATGGCTACCGCTTCATCGCGCCCGTCGAGCGGGTCGACTGCGCGCCCGAGCCCCGGGCCGCGGCCGAAGCCCGGCCGGCTTGGTCCTGGCGGCAGTTTCTCCTGCTCGGTGGAGCCGGGACGATCGGGGCCGGAGTCGCCGGCATCATCGGCGGCCTCGCCTACGGCTTCGCCGCGGCCTCGCAGCCGCTCGGGCCCGCCATGGGCGCGGCCTCGGTGCTGCTCGTCCTCCTCTGGCTCACCATCGCGGCGGCGCTGATGGGGGGCGCCGGGGTGAGCTTCGGCATCGCCGCGGCTGGTTTCGCCCCGGCCCGTCACTGGAGCATCCTCGGCGGCGCCCTGGGAGGCCTGGTCGTGGGCGGGGTCGTGAAGCTGCTCGGCCTCGACGCGTTCAACCTGCTGCTCGGTCGATCGCCGGGCGACATCACCGGCGCGGCCGAGGGCGCGCTGCTCGGCGGCGCGGTCGGCCTCGGCGCCTGGCTGGCGAGCCGCGGCGCGGGCTCCCGCTCGCTCCGGCGCGGCATTGCCGCCGCGGCCTTGGCCGGCGGCGCCGCCGGCATCCTCGTCCCCCTGCTCGGCGGGCGGCTAATGGGCGGCAGCCTCGATTTGCTCGCCCGCTCTTTCCCGGACTCCCGCCTCCGGCTCGACCAGATCGGCGGCCTGTTCGGCGAGAATGGTTTCGGGCCGGTCAGCCAGATCGTGACGGGCGGCATGGAAGGCGCGTTGTTCGGCGGCTGCATCGTCGGGGCGATGATCCTCGCGCGGCGGAGCCTGCGCGAGGATATTTAACGCGCGCTCGTTACCCGCACCGAGGCCGGAGGCGCTCCGCCCGCGCCTGCGGTCCAGCTGACGAGCAGGCGGCGGATGCGGGTGCCGATATCGCCCGTCCTTTCGTTCATGCCGCTGTCGCGGATTTCGAGGACGACGCGGCCGCGCGCTTCCGAGAGGATTCGATAGGTGAGGAAGTCGCCGAGCCGGAACACCCGCCAGCCGTCGCCCGGCGATTCGAAGAAGGCGAGATAGGTGTAGAGGCCGTTCATCGCCGGATCGCCGCCGGCCGTGCCGAACAGCTTGACGGTGGCATCGCCCTGATTGCGCAGCGCGTCGATCCGGACCACCGCGGCCGCCCATTGCAGATTTTCGTCCGGATCCGGCCGGATGCTTTGCGCCCAAGCCTGGCTTGAACCGGCGGCCAGGGCGGCGGCGAGGAGCATCGTCTTCACGTGGCGCAACATATCAGTCCAACCTCTTTCCCGATGTCTCCGGCAGCCAGAACACCGTCACCACCAGCGCCATCGCGACCACGCCGATCGTGTACCAGAGCCCGGAGAAAGGATCGCCGGTGCGGGCGATGATGTATTGGCTGATGAACGGCAGGAAGCCGCCGAAATAGCCGGTGCCTATGTGATAGGGCACGGAGAGCGAGGTGTAGCGCACCCGCGCCGGGAACAGCTCGACCAGCAAAGCCGCGACCGGCCCGTAGGTCATCCCCGAAAGGAAGCCGATGACGACGATCGCCAGCACCACCTGGGCGGCGCGGCCGAGCGGCGGCGTGCTCTTCTCGAGCCGGTAGCCGGCCGCGCCCAGCGCCGCCTCGAGCCCGGCCGGCTCCTCCGCGCCGACCACCTGGCTGCCGATCCTGAGCTGATAGGAATCGCCGCCCCAGCCGGGCGCGGGCAGCAACGTATAGGCGATGCCGCGCCGGGTCAGCGCGTCGAGCACGCGGCCGCACGGCGTCGCCTGGCGCTGGGCGAACGGGTTATAGTCGCAATTCGTCCCCTGGACGGTGACCGGATTGCGGTCCATCGCCGCCGCGAGCTCGGGATTGGCGGCCGACGCCATCCAGTGGAACAGGGGAAACATCAGGACGATGGTCAGCATATAGCCGACGACGATCGGCGGCTTGCGGCCGATCTTGTCGGAGAGCCAGCCGAACAGCACGAACCAGAACATGGAGAACAAAGCCGCGACGCCGATCATCGCGCGGGCCGCCGTATCCTCGATCCTGAGCGAATTCTGGAGGAAATAGAGCGCCTGGAACTGGGCGGTGTACCAGATCACGGTCAGCCCCGCGGCGATGCCGAACAAGGCGACGAGGATCATCCGGGTCCGCTGCCAGCCGCGGAAGCTCTCCTTCAGGGGATTGCCGGCGGTCTCGCCCGCCGCCTTCATCGCCTTAAAGACCGGGCTCTCCTTCAATTTCAAGCGCACCCAGAGCGAGACGGCGAGCAGCAGGACCGAAAAGAGGAACGGGATGCGCCAGCCCCACGCCTCCCAGGCCGCCTTGTCGACGAACCACTCCGAGATCAAAACGACCGCGACCGAGAGCAGGAAGCCGCCGATCACCCCGGCCTGGATGAAGCTGGTATAGAGGCCGCGCTTGCCGCGCGGCGCGTGCTCGGCGACGTAGATCGCGGCGCCGCCATATTCGCCGCCCAGCGCCAGCCCCTGCATCACCCGGAGCGTCACGAGGATGATCGGCGCGGCCATCCCGATCATTGCATAGCCCGGCACCAGCCCGACCGCGGCGGTGGCGATGCCCATCAGGGTGATGGTGACGAGGAAGGTATATTTCCGGCCGAGCTTGTCGCCAAGATAGCCGAACAGGACGGCGCCGATCGGCCGCACGCCGAAGCCGACGCCGAACGAGGCCAGAGCGGCGAGGAATTGCGCGGTCTCGCTGCCGAGCGGGAAGAACTCCCGGCCGATCACCGCCGCCAGGGTGCCGTAGATGAAGAAATCGTACCATTCGAAGACGGTGCCGAGCGTCGAGGCGAAGATCACCAGCCGGTCGCGCCTGGCATCGACCACATAATCGTCCGCCACGGCTTCGGCCATTCGTCCCTCCCCCGATCCTCCCCCGGGTTCTAGGCCGCGGAGCGCGCGCGGGGCAAGCGTCAGTCGAGCGCCGCGGCCGCCTGCTCCCAGTCGCGGCCATCGAAGGCAGTGACGGTGACCGCGAGCCCCGAGACATCGTCGAGCGCGTTCAAATTCACGCTCCACGCCCCGGGGTGGGAGCGCGGCTGGTAGAAGGCCTTCACCCCGCAGACCCTGCAGAACAGGTGGTTCGCCGTGCCGGTGCCGAAGCGGTAGCTGGTCAGCGCGCCCGCACCGGACAGAAGCCGGAAATCGCCGTGCGGCACGATCAGATGGCGAAACCCGGTCGCCGCGCAGATCGAGCAATTGCAGTCGAGCACCTCGACGGCCGCGGGCACGTCCGCCTCGAACCGCACCGCCCGGCAATGACATCCGCCCTCGACTTTCATAGAGGCGACCTATGCACCACTGCTTCCCGCCCGTCACCCGGCCCGATACCCGCCTGCTCGTGCTCGGCAGCCTGCCCGGCGCAGTCTCGCTGGCCCGGCAGCGTTACTACGCCCATCCGCAGAACCAGTTCTGGCGGCTGATCGGCGCGGTGATCGAACGCGATCTCGTCCCGCTCGACTACGAGGCGCGGCTCGAAGCGCTGCTCGACGCCCGCGTCGGCCTGTGGGACACGGTCGCCGCCGCGACCCGGGCGGGCAGCCTCGACGCCGACATCCGCCTTCATCAGGCAAGCGACCTCGCCGCGTTGGCCGCGACTTTGCCCGATTTGCGGGCAGCGGGATTCAACGGCGCCACCTCGGCCCGAATCGGGCGCGCACAGCTGGCGGACGTGACCGGCCTCGCGCTCGTCGACCTGCCGTCGAGCAGCCCGGCTTATGCAAGCCTGCCCTTCGAGCGCAAGCGCGACATTTGGCTCGCCTTGCGCGCCTATTTGTGACGGCAGAAAGCGAGCACGCGCGCGGCGAGGTCGGCCCGGCCGATGACGAGATCGGGTATCAGGGTATCGGCCTGATTGTAGGCCAACGGACCGCCGTCGAGCCGGCTGGCGTGCAGCCCGGCGGCGAGCGCGACCGCGGCCGGGGCGCAATTGTCCCATTCGTGCTGGCCGCCGGCATGATAATAAAGATCGGCCTCGCCGGCGACGACCGCCATCGCCTTGGCGCCCGCCGATCCCATCGCCACCAGGTCCGCGCCGAGCAGGATCGCGATCTCCTCGGCCTCCGCGGGCGGGCGGGTGCGGCTGACGAGCATGCGCGGGCGCGGGCGCGCGCGCCCGAACGAGGGCATTGTCGCCCGGTCCGAGCGGAACAGCCTGCCCGTCGCCGGCAGCGCGACCGCGCCGAGCCTCGGGACGCCATCGACCGCGAGCGCGACGTGCACCGCCCAGTCGGCCCGCCCTTCCCCATATTCGCGGGTGCCGTCGAGCGGGTCGATGATCCAGACGCGCTCATGGTCCAGCCTTGTCCGGTCGTCGAAGCTCTCTTCGGACAGGATCGCGTCGCCCGGCCGCCACTCGGCGAGGCCGGTCAGGATGAAGGCGTTGGCGACCTGGTCGGCGACGTGGCCGAGCGCCGCGCCCTCGAGCAGATTGCCGCGGCGCTGCGCGACTAGCAGGCGGCCCGCCTCCTCGGCCAGATGCGCGGCCAGATCCTCGTCGGTCAAACCCGGTCCTCCATGAAAGCGTTAAACAGGGTTAACGGCTTATTTACCATCCGCCGTCTAACTTGCGCCCACGGGATTTTCCCGGGGGGTATTAGACATGGTCATCATCCTGACGGCGCTGCTGGCAAGCTCGAAGCTCTTGCCGACGATCGACCGCGAGGCGTTGGACCTTCAGGCCCGCGCCGAGGCGCTCCAGCCGCGCACCCACATGGCGCAACCCGTTCGCCGCCCCGCACCGCGGGCGCAGGTCCAGCCGGTCCGCCGGCCGGTCGTGCGCCGGGCCGCGGCCGGCAACGCGCTCGATCTCGCCCAGATCACCACCATCTGCCGCGCCGCCGGCGAGCAGGCGGACCCGGCGGCCTTCATCGGCCGGCTCAGCAATGCTTACGCGCTGAGCGCCGAGGACGGCGTCTCGCTGCGCGCCAGCTGCGCCGCCTATCTGGCCGGCCGGGCCGACGCGCGCCGCTCTTCTGAGGGCGGCACCTACTAATCATTTTCGGCTAGTCCGGCCGAAAATTCTGTGCTTTACGGCGAGTCGATCGCGGGGGGCACGGCATGAAATTGCTGTCGGTTATCGGGACGCGGCCAGAAGCCGTGAAGATGGCCCCCATCCTGCTCGCGCTCGATCTCGAACCCGCGATAAGCTCGCAGCTATGCGTGACGGGCCAGCATCGCGCCTTGCTCCGGCAGGCGCTCAATTTCTTTTCGATCGTGCCCGATTTCGATCTTGACGTGATGGCGCCGGGCCAAGGCCTCAACCGGCTCGCGGCGCGGCTGATCGCGCGGCTCGACACGATGCTCGAGGCGGTGCGGCCCGACCGGGTGATCGTCCAGGGCGACACGACTACGGCGCTGGCGGGCGCGCTGGCCGCGTTCCACCGCGGCATTCCGGTCGCCCATGTCGAAGCGGGACTGCGCACCTATTTCACCGAGCCCTTCCCCGAGGAAGCGAACCGCCGCACCATCGCACTGCTCGCCGACATGCATTTCGCGCCGACCCCGGCAGCCAAAGCCAATCTCGCCGCAGAGCGCCTGCACGGCGAGGTTTTCGTCACCGGCAATACCGGGGTCGACGCGCTCCAGCTCGCGCGCGCCGCGATCGGCGATCCGCCGCCGCGCGCTGCCCATGCCAGGAAGCTGATCCTGGTCACCTGCCATCGGCGCGAGAGCTTCGGCGCGCCCTTCGCCGCGATCTGCGCCGCGCTCGAGCGGCTCGAGCGGCGCGGCGACGTCGAGATCGCATTTCCCCGCCATCCCAATCCGGCGCTGGCGGGCGCGCCCCCCGCTGTGCCCATCTTGCCGCCGCTCGATCTGCCCGATTTCCTCCGGCTGATGCTGCGCGCCGATTTGATCCTCACCGATTCGGGCGGCGTCCAGGAGGAGGCGGTGACGCTCGGCAAGCCGGTCGTGGTCCTGCGCGACGCCACCGAGCGGCCCGAGGGCGGCGCATTGCTCGCCGGCAGCGACGCCGACCGCATCGTCGGCGCCGCGCAGGCCCATCTCGACGGTCTCGTCGAGCCCGCCGCGCCCTCTTGCGCCTATGGCGACGGCGGCGCCGCGGCGCGGATCGTCGACGCCCTGCTCGGCCGCCCGGTCGCGGAGTTCGTCCCCGGCATCGGCGCGCGTGACCGATTGCATCAAATCGGCTAGCGCCTCGCGCGGTGGAACGCGCGGACTTTTTGATCGTCGGCGGCGGCATCGCCGGCCTCTCCGCCGCGGCGCGGCTGGCGCGGCACGGGCGCGCGATCGTGCTCGAGGCGGAGGAGGCACTAGGCTATCACAGCTCGGGCCGCAGCGTCTCGTTCAGCCATTACGGCATCGGGGGCGACGCCGTCCGCGCCCTCACCGCTCACAGCCGCCCCTTTTTCGCGCCGCCGCTCGCCCAGACCTTTCCGACGCTCTATTTCGCCGACGAGGCGTCGCTGTCCCGGCTCGACGCGCTCGGCACCGGCATGGCCGCCTTCACCGACGCGATCCGGACCGTCGACGCCGCCGAAATGGCGGCGATGTTCCCGCCGCTGCGCCCGCTCGCGATCCGCGGCCTGTTCGATCCGACCGGGCTCAAGCTCGACGCCGACCTGATCCTGCAATCCCATGCCCGCGCGGTGAAGGCCGCCGGCGGCGCAATCCTCACCGGCCGCCGCGTCGCCGCGATCGAGCCCGGCTGGACGGTGCGCACGCAGGCCGGCGAAAGCTTCTCCGCGCCGGTCCTGGTCAACGCCGCCGGCGCCTGGGCCGACGCTCTGGCGGCGCTGGCCGGGGTCGCGCCGCTCGGCCTCGAGCCGCGCCGCCGCACGATCATCGTCGTCGACCCGCCGCAAGGCGCCCATGCCGAGACCTGGCCGTTCGTGCACAGCGTCGCCGGCGATTTCTATTTGCTGCCCGAGGCGGGCCGCCTGCTGGTCTCGCCGGTCGACGAGGTCCTCGACGATCCGGGCGACGTGCAGCCCGAGGATTACGACATCGCCCTCGCCGCCGACCGGCTCGAACATTACACGACCATCGGCGTGAGCCGGATCGCCCACCGCTGGGCGGGCCTGCGCACCTTCACCCGCGACCGCGTCCCGACCGCCGGCTTCGCGCCCGACGCGCCCGGCTTCTTCTGGCTCGCCGGACAGGGCGGCTACGGCTTCCAGACCGCGCCGGCGATGGCCGAGATCGCCGAAGCGTCGATCACCGGCGCGGCCTGGCCGAAAGGGCTTGCCGAACTGGGTGTATTAGTGGAACACGTCGCTCCGGGGCGGGACGCCTGATATCGCCCCGACCCGCGGGCCCGGAACAGGATTTTTGTCGACCACCCCTCCCCTCCATTCCAGCATCGCCCCGGAGACCTGGAGCGCGCTTTCCGACAAGGACCGCGCCCGGATCGAGCAGGCGCTGCACGAGCGCGCCAAGGTCCGCACCCTCGCCACCGCCCAGTTCCAGAGCGACATGCGCCGTTCCTACGGGGAGGAGGCCTATCCGCTCTGGGACGCGGTCGAGCCGACCGTGCGCGCTTATTATCTCAACCGCGCATTCGAGACCGCCCGGCCGGTCTCGCTGACCCACGAGGATGTCGAGCGCGACCGGCCCGCGGTCGTCGCCGCGATCCTGGGCGGCCATCGCAGCCGCCAGGACCAGGCGAGCCGCACCGTCCGCGCGGTCACCCGATACGCCCTGCGCGCGATGCTCGCCGTCTTCATCCTCCTGGTCGGCTGGCTGACGGTCACCGCCCCTTTGTCGCAATCGCTGCAGCCGATCGCCGCGCCGAGCTTCCTCGTCCTCGCCGCCGACGGCCAGCCGATCGCCCGGCGCGGCGCGATCCGCGGCGAACCGGTCGACGTGATGGCGCTGCCGCCGCATGTCGGCCAGGCGTTCGTCGCGATCGAGGACCGCCGCTTCTTCCGCCACGCCGGCGTCGACCCGTGGAGCATCGGCCGCGCCATGTTGCGCAACTGGCAGGCGGGCCGGGTCCGCGAGGGCGGCAGCACGATCAGCCAGCAGCTCGCCAAGACCAGCTTCACCGGCGGCGAGCGCACCATGGGCCGCAAGGCGCAGGAGGCGCTGATCACGCTCTGGCTCGAGGCCCGGCTGAGCAAGGAGGAGATCCTCAGCCGGTACCTTTCCAACGTCTATTTCGGCAACAATCTCTACGGCCTGCGCGCGGCGGCGCATTTCTATTTCAACACCGGGGCCGAGCGGCTGACGCTCGCCCAGGCGGCGATGCTCGCCGGCCTGGTCAACGCCCCCAACCGGCTCGCGCCCAACCGCAACCTCGCCGGCGCCCAGCGCCGCGCCCGCCTGGTGCTGCGCGTCATGGCCGATATCGGCTATATCAGCGAGGAAAGGTTCGCGGCGACGCGCCCCGCCCGCCTCCAGCTCGCGCCGGGCGACAACGTCCCCACCGGCACCTATTTCGCCGACTGGATCCTCGCCAATGCCGAGCGCGCCGACCAGGAGGAATATGGCGAGCGGCGGATCGACACGACGCTCGAGCGCAACCTCCAGCGCGCCGCGATCCGCGCCTTCCGCTCGGCCGGGATCGGCACCCGCCAGGCGGCTCTGGTGGCGATGCGGATGGACGGACGGATCGTCGCCATGCTCGGCGGCCGCGATTACGGCCGCAGCCCGTTCAACCGCGCGACGATGGGCCGGCGCCAATCGGGCTCGGCGTTCAAATTGTTCGTCTATCTTGCCGCCTTGCGTTCAGGCCTCCGCCCCGATTCTACGGTCGCCGACCGGCCGATCACGATCGGCCGCTGGACGCCGCGCAACGCCAGCGGGGCCTATCATGGCGACATCCCGCTGCGCGACGCCTTCGCCTTGTCGAGCAATGTCGCGGCGGTGCGGCTCGCCCAGCAGGTCGGCATCCCCAACGTGATCCGCACCGCGCGCGACCTCGGCATCACCGCGCCGATCGCCAACGATCCGAGCATCGCGCTCGGCACGTCGGACGTCAGCCTGATCGAGATGACCGCGGCCTATGCGGCGGTCGCCTCGGGCCGCTATCCGGTGGTGCCGCACGGCCTCGCCGAGCCGCCCGCGGAGCCGGGCTTCTTCGCCAGCCTGTTCGGCAGCTCGGACGGCCCGGGCGGGCGCGCCGACGACAGCTTCGACGGCATGCGCGCGCTGCTGCGCTACGCGGTCGCCAAGGGCACCGGCCATGCCGCCCAATTGCCGATTCCGACCTTCGGCAAGACCGGCACCAGCCAGGATTCGCGCGACGCCTTGTTCATAGGCTTTGCCGGAGACCTGGTGGTCGGGATATGGGTCGGCAATGACGACAATAGACCGATGCAGGGTGTCAGCGGCGGCGGCCTGCCGGCGCGGATCTGGCGCAGCTTCATGACCCAGGCGCTCAATCTGCCGGCGGCCGCGCCGGCCGTGGTCAAGCCCAAGGTGCCCGACCCGGCCCCCGGCGACGAGGAAGGGGATTCGGGTTTCGACGAGGCGGACGATCTGGCCGGCGCCGTTTCGAACTTCGTCCGGCGGGTGACGGGCTAGGCGTGGCGACCGAGGCGCCTCCTCAGCCGCCGATCTCGCGCGTGCGCCTGGTCAAGCGCGCGATCAAGATCGCCGCGGCCCTGTTCGCGCTCGCCGTGCTTTGGCTCGTCCTGACCGCGCCCTTGTCGCGCTCGCTGGGCCCGGTCGCGGCGCCGAGCATCACCATATTGTCCGCCGAGGGCGAGCCGATCGCCCGGCGCGGCGCGATCATCGGCGAGCCGGTCGACGTCATGGCCCTGCCGCCCCATGTCGGCCAGGCATTCATCGCGATCGAGGATAGGCGCTTCTTCCGCCATGTCGGCATCGACCCGTGGGGGATCGGCCGGGCGATGTGGCGCAATCTGCGTTCCGGCCGGGTGCGCGAGGGCGGCAGCACGATCAGCCAGCAGCTCGCCAAGACGAGCTTCCTCTCGCCCGACCGGACCGCGATCCGCAAGGCGCAGGAAGCGCTGATCGCGCTCTGGCTCGAGGCCTGGCTCTCCAAGGAGGAAATCCTCAGCCGCTACCTTTCCAACGTCTATTTCGGCGACAACGTCTATGGCCTGCGCGCCGCTGCGCGCCATTATTTCAACGTCGCGCCCGAGCAGCTCACCCTCGCCCAGTCGGCGATGCTGGCAGGCGTGGTCAACGCGCCAAGCCGGCTCGCGCCGACCACCAATTTCGACGGCGCCCGCGACCGCGCCCGGCTGGTGCTCGGGGCGATGCGCGAGATCGGCTATATCAACGACGCCGAGCTCGCCGCCGCGACCCCGGCCCGGGTCCGCCGCGGCCCGCGCGACGACGTCCCCACCGGCACCTATTTCGCCGACTGGGTGCTGCCCCAGGCAGCCGAGCTGACCGACGACGGCTACGGCCAGCGCCTCGTCCAGACCACGCTCGAGGGCGACCTTCAGCGGCTCGCGGTGCGCGCGATCCGACGCGCCGGGCTGGGGCGCGCGCAGGCGGCCCTGGTCGCGATGCGCCTTGACGGCCGCGTCGTCGCGATGGTCGGCGGCAAGGATTATGCGCAAAGCCCGTTCAACCGCGCCGTCCAGGCACGCCGCCAGCCGGGCTCGGCGTTCAAATTGTTCGTCTATCTCGCCGCCTTCCGGGGCGGCCTGACGCCGAGCACGCCGGTCAACGACGTGCCGATCCGGCTGGGCAATTGGCGGCCGCAAAATTATGGCGGCGCCTATCGCGGGCCGATGCTGTTGCGCGACGCGGTCGCTTATTCGAGCAACAGCGTCGCGGTGCAGGTGTCCGAACGGGTCGGTCGCGACAACGTCATCCGCGCCGCCCGCGACCTCGGCATCACCACGCCGCTGCGCCCCGACCCGAGCCTGCCTTTAGGGGTCAACAACACCACCCTGCTCGAGCTCACCGCCGCCTATGCCGCGGTCGCCGCCGGCCGCTATCCGATCCGGCCGCACGGCCTTCCCGCCGAGTCGGCCGGCTGGTTCGGCTGGGGCGGCCCCGATCGTCCGGTCGCCCGCGACCGCGCCTTCCCGATGCTGCGCGACGTGCTCTACGCGGTCGTCCAGCGCGGCACCGGCCGGGCGGCCGCGCTCTCGGTGCCGACTTTCGGCAAGACCGGCACCACGTCGGACTATCGCGACGCTTTGTTCATCGGCTTCGCCGGCGATCTCGTCGTCGGGGTGTGGATCGGCAATGACGACAACACGCCTTTGCCCGGCACCGCCGGCGGCGGCCTGCCGGCGCGGATCTGGCGCAGCTTCATGGCCGAAGCATTGGGCACCACGCCGGCGCGGCCCGCGCCCGCCGTCCCGCTCTACAAGGCCGACCAGGAAGCCAGCGCCAACGCCCAGGCGCCCGCGCCGCCGCCCGAAGAGCCCGCACCGGCTCCGGTCCCCGAAGTCGCCGCGCCGCCGCCGACGGTGCCCGAGGAGGAACCGGCGCCGCCGTCCGCTTAGCCGTCATTGCGAGGAGCGAAGCGACGAAGCTTCGCTCGCAATGACGGCTTCTGTTGCCGGCTAGGGTTAGGCTGCCTGCGTCGCTCCCGCCGCCTGCCGCGCCTTGCGGCGGTCCCAGAGCTTCTTGGCGCCCCAGGCGCCCAGCGCCGCGACGCCGAGCGGGGTGAAGGCGCGGCGCAGCAGCCAGGGCGCGGCGGCACCGAGCAGCGCGCCTCTCGTGCCGTCTCCCGCGAGCCGCTGGCCGATCCTTGCGCCGATGAGCTTGCCGATCATGCTTGTTCTCCGATTGCGGTTCCGCGGGACAAAGCCGCAGCGAAGAGTTTGTTCCTGATCACGCAACCGGGACAGTCCCCACCAAATAGAGACAGTCCCCTTTGGTAAATGGGGACTGTCCCTATTTTTTGGCTAGGCAAGAAAGCCCTCCTGTGCCAGCATCTTAACCGACTTCGGGGGGAGTGATGGCCGATTTCACCGGATCGATGGATCCGGACACATGGTTCGGCACAAGCGGCAACGACACCGCCCATGGCGGCGGCGGCAACGACCGCCTGTTCGGCAATGACGGCGACGACCAGCTCTACGGCGAGGAGGGCGACGATTTTCTCGTCGGCGGGCCCGGCAACGACCTGGTCGACGGCGGCGAGGGCAACGACACGCTGGCGATCGTCGCCAATTTCTTCCCGCCCCAGGATCTTTCCGCCGGCGACCAGTTCATCGGCGGCAACGGCTTCGACACCTTCTTCGTTTCCGGCGATTTCTTCACCCCGTTCGATCTGACCGGCGCCGCGATCGCCGCCGACATCGAGGCGATCCGGACCTATCGCGCCACCGTCACCATCGGCCACGCGCGCTTCAGCCAGTTCTCCAAGATGGAGGGCGATTTCCGGCTGACCGGCAGCGGCACGCTGGACCTGAGCGGAGGCCGCCTCGCGGCCGGCTCGCTCTTCCTCGACAGCGGCGACGACATCGTCAGCCTGGCCGGCAATGTCGTCAGCCTGGCCAACGACGCGGCCGCGGCCTACGGCCTGTCCGGCGGCGGCGGCAACGATCAGCTGATCGGCAGCGAGAGCGGTGACAGCCTCCAGGGCGGCGACGGCGCCGACCGTCTCGAAGGCCGCGGCGGCAATGATTCGATCTCTGACGGAGACGGCAACGACACCGTCTTCGGCGGCGACGGCAACGACGTGCTGTGGGACGGCGCCGGCGACGACACGCTCGACGGCGGCGCCGGCGACGACCAGTTCATCCTCAACCTTTCCGCCGGCTTTTCCGCCGCCGACCGGCTGAGCGGCGGCACCGGCATCGACACGCTCTCGATCTCGACCCCCAATTACGCCACCGTCGATCTTACCACCGCCAACATCGCCAATGATTTCGAGCGGGTGATCGCCGTCTCCGCGCTGATCCTGGCGAGCGCCGCGCGGGTCAACCAATTGCAATATTTCGAAGCGCTGGGCCTGAAGCTGAACACCGCCGGAAACGTCGTCCTCTCGGACTCGTTCAAGGTCCATCAGTTCGAGCTGAGCGATCTCGGCAACGGCGTCGACCTCAGCGCCGCCTCGGCCGGCGGCGGCTTCACCGTGTTGGGCGGCGCCGGCGCCGATACGATCACCGGCAGCGTCAATTACGATACTTTCTACGGCGGCGGTGGCAACGACGTCATCCACGCCGGCAACGGCAATGACGAAATCTTCGGCGGCGCCGGTGCCGACTGGCTCGACGGCGGCGGCGGCGACGACATGCTCAAGATCGAGGAAACCGAGTCGGTTTCGGCGGGCGACCGCTTCACCGGGGGCGCCGGGACCGACACATTGTTCATCGGCGGGCCCACCTATAACGGGCCGATGCACATCGTCGATTTCACCGGCGCGACGATCGACGCCGACATCGAGCGGATCGCCGGCGCCAGTTACGGCGGCGGGCGGTTCTACGTCGCCCAGCTCGCCGGCTTCAGCAGGATCCAGCTGCAGGAGCTCTATCTCGCCAATGGCGGGGCGATCGACTTCAGCACCCGCGAGACGTCGATTTCCTATCTGTACCTCAACGACGCCGGCAATCTCGTCACCCTCTCCGATTTCCTCGTCGCCGAGGTGATCGGCGGCGCCGGCAACGATGTCGTCGCCGGGCGCGGGCGCGACGACGTGATCAGGGGCAATGGCGGCAACGACACCTTGCTCGGCGGCGCCGGCAGCGACCTGCTGATCGGCGGCGACGGCAACGATGTCCTGAACGGCGGCACGGCCGCCGCCTTCGGCCTCAATTTCCTTGTCGGCGGCACCGGCGACGACACCTATTATGTCGAGGCCCAGGACATCATCCAGGAGGCAGCCGGCCAGGGCTCGGACGCCGCTTATGCCTCGGTCGATTATGTCCTGAGCGCCAGCGCCGAGGTCGAATATTTGTCGGCCGTCAATCCGGCCGCCACGACGGCGCTCAACCTGACCGGCAACGAGTTCGCCCAGCAGCTGGTCGGCAATGCGGGCAACAACATGATCGACGGCGGCGGTGGGGCCGACACGATGGCCGGCGGCGCCGGCAACGATGTCTATGTCGTCGACGTCGCGGGCGATGCCGTCATCGAGAATAGCGGCCAGGGCACCGACGAGATCCGCACTGGGCTCGCCGTCTACAGCCTCGCTGCCTTGCCCAATGTCGAGAATCTGACCGGCACCTCCAATGGCGCCCAGTCGCTCGGCGGCAATGCCGGCAACAACGTCATCCGCGGCGGCGGGGGGACGGACCGGATGACCGGCGGCGCCGGCGCCGACACCTTCGTCTTCGCCGCGGTCGGCGACAGCCAGGTCGCGGCGCTGCGCTCGGACGGCGTCAAGTTCATGCCCGACGCCATCCTCGATTTCACCTCCGGCCAGGACAAGATCGACCTGTCGGCGATCGACGCCGTCGCCGGCGGCGGCGACGACCCCTTCACCTTCATCGGCACCGGCGCCTTCACCCGCCATGCCGGCGAGTTGCGCTACGAGGCCATTGCCGGCCAGCTGATGATCTCCGCCGACGTCAACGGCGACGGCACGCCCGACCTGCAGATCATGGCCTCGGGATCCACCCTCCTCGCCGGCGATTTCGTCCTCTAGCTAGCGCATCGACAGCAGCCGCAGCGGGCTTTCGATCGCCTTCTTCAGGTCCTGCATGAACAAGGCCGCGTCCCAGCCGTCGACGACTCTGTGGTCGCAGGAGAGCGAGAGGTTCATCAGCTTGCGGATTTCGAGCTCGCCGTCGATGACGACCGGCATTTCCCTGAGCTTGTTGACCGCGACGATCGCCACTTCGGGCCGGTTGATCACCGGCGTCGAGGTGATCCCGCCCATCGGCCCGAGGCTCGAAATGGTGATGGTCGAGCCCGACAGCTCGTCGCGCGACGCCTTGCCGGTGCGCGCCGCCTCGGCGAGGCGGAGGATCTCGGCGGCGATGTCCCAGACGTCGCGCCGTTCCGCGTCGCGGATCACCGGCACCATCAGCCCGTTCGGGGTCTGCGTCGCCATCCCCATATGGACCGCCCCGCACCGGGTGATGATTTGCGCCTCGTCGTCATAGGTGGCGTTGATCTGCGGATAATCGGCCAGGGTCTTCGCCATCGCGACGATCAGGAAAGGCAGCATGGTGAGCTTGGGGAGGGCGCCGCGGTCGAGGTTCATCATCGCGCGGGTCTGCTCGAGCGCGGTGACGTCATATTCCTCGACCAAGGTGAAATGCGGGATGCGGCGCTTGGTCTCCTGCATGTTCTCGGCGATCTTGCGCCTCAGGCCGACCACCTTGACCGTCTCGTCCCGGCGTTGCGGCGCCGGCCCGCGCGCGGCCGCCCCGCCGCCATGGTAGAGCAGATAAGCGTCGAGATCGGCATGGCGGACGCGGTCGCCCGCATATTTCACCGCGGCCAGATCCACGCCGAGGTCGCGCGCGCGCCGCCGCACCGCCGGCGAGGCCTGAACCGCCTGGGTTTCGGCTTTCGGCTCGGGCTCGCCTTGGGCGCGCCATTCGCCGACGCGCCGGTCGGGCTCGTCCCGCTCCTCCTCGCGCCGGTCCTCGCCGTTGCGGCGCTCGCCGGTCGCCCGCCGCTCGTCCGCCTCGATATCCGTGGTCGGCACCAACTCCTCCAGTGCCTCGGGCACCTCGGCCATCCCGTCCGCGATAGGCTCTTCAGCAGGGGCAGCAACCTCGCCTCCGGTCTCGATCACCACCAGCACCGAGCCGATCGGGATCATGTCGCCGACCTCGCCGGCCACTTCCAGCACCTTTCCGGCCACCGGCGATTCCATCTCGACGGTCGCCTTGTCGGTCATCATGTCGGCGATTTGCTGGTCCTCGCCGACACTGTCGCCGACCTTGACGTGCCAGGCGACGATCTCCGCCTCCGCGATACCTTCGCCAATATCGGGCAGCTTGAATTCGTAGCGCGCCATGGCCGATCAGTCCTCCAGCACTTTCCTGAGCGCCGGGCCAAGCCGCGCCGGGCCCGGAAAATAGGTCCATTCCATCGAATGGGGATAGGGCGTGTCGTAGCCGGTGACGCGGATCACCGGCGCCTCCAAATGGTAGAAGCAGCGCTCCTGCACCAGGGCCGCGAGCTCGGCGCCGAACCCGGCGGTGCGGGTCGCCTCGTGGAGGACGACGCAGCGGCCGGTCTTCCTGACCGATTGTTCGATCGCCTCGATGTCGACGGGCACGATCGTGCGCAGGTCGATCACCTCGGCGTCGATCCCCTCGGCCTCGGCGGTGGCGATCGCGACATGGACCATCGTCCCGTAAGCCAGGATCGTCACCGCCTCGCCGGCGCGCGCGACCGCCGCCTTGCCGAGCGGCACGCTGTAATAATCCTCGGGGACCTGCGCCGCCGGATGCTTGGCCCAAGGGGTCACCGGCCGCTCGTAATAGCCGTCGAACGGGCCGTTATAGATGCGTTTGGGCTCGAAGAAGACGACCGGGTCCGGATCCTCGATCGCGGCGATGAGGAGGCCCTTGGCGTCGTAGGGGTTGGACGGTACGACCGTCTTGATCCCCGGCATGTGGGCGAAGAAGGCCTCGGGCGACTGGCTGTGGGTCTGGCCGCCGAAGATGCCGCCGCCGTAGGGCGAGCGGATCACCATCGGCACCGACCATTCGCCGGCGGTGCGGTAGCGGATCCGGCCGGCCTCGGAGAAGATCTGGTCGAAGCCGGGGAAGATATAGTCGGCGAACTGGATCTCGGCGACCGGCTTCAACCCGTACAGCCCCATGCCGATCGCGGCGGCGACGATGCCGGCTTCGGCGATCGGCGCGTCGAACACCCGGCTCTTGCCATATTTCTTCTGCAGCCCGGCGGTGACGCGGAAGACGCCGCCGAAATAGCCGATATCCTCGCCCAGCACGACGATGTCCGGGTCGCGCGCCATCATCACGTCGTGGGCGCTGTTGAGCGCCTCGATCATGTTCATCACGCTCATTTGCGGCGCGCCTTGGCTTCCGCCAGCGCCGCATCCTGCTGCTCGGCAAGGTGCCAGGGGCGTTCGGCGAATATGTCGGCGAACATCGAGGGGACGTCCTCATAATGACCGTTGCCGAGCGTGCCCTGCTTCTCCGCCTCCTTCTGGGCGGCGCGGACCTCGGTGCCCAGCTGCTCCTCGAGCGCCTTGTGCCGTTCCTCGTCCCATTCGCGAAGGCCGATCAGATGCGCCTTGAGCCGCGCGACCGGGTCGCCGAGCGGCCAGGTCGCGCCGGCATTTTGCGGCCGGTAGACGCTCGGATCGTCCGAGGTAGAATGGCCCTCGACCCGGTAGGTGAACAATTCGATCAAGGTCGGCCCGAGGTTCGAGCGCGCCCGGTCCGCGGCCCAGCGCGTCGCCGCATAGACCGCGAGCGCGTCGTTGCCGTCGACGCGCAAGCCGGCGATGCCGTAGCCGACCGCGCGCGCGGCGAACGTCGTCAGCTCGGCGCCGGCAATGCCGGAGAAGCTCGAAATCGCCCACTGGTTGTTGACGACGTTGAGGATCACCGGCGCGCGGTAGACGCCGGCGAAGGTCACCGCATTGTGGAAATCGCCCTCGGCGGTGGCGCCGTCGCCGATCCAGCCCGCCGCGATCCGGCTGTCGCCCTTGATCGCGCTTGCCATCGCCCAGCCGACCGCCTGCGGCAATTGGGTGGCGAGGTTGCCCGAGATCGAGAAGAAGCCTTTTTCCCGGTCCGAATACATGATCGGCAGCTGGCGGCCTTTGAGCTTGTCGCCCTTGTTCGAGTAGATCTGGCACATCATCTCGACCAGCGGATAATCGCGCGCGATCAGCAGGCCCTGCTGGCGGTAGGTCGGGAAGCACATGTCATCGGCAGCGAGTGCGTGCGCCGCCGCCACCGCCACCGCCTCCTCGCCCAATGACTTCATGTAGAAGCTGGTCTTGCCCTGGCGCTGGGCGCGGAACATGCGCTCGTCGAAGATGCGGACCAGCGCCATGTCGCGCAGCATCCGCCTGAGCGTATCCGGATCGAGCTTCGGGTCCCAGGGCCCGACCGCCTTGCCGTCGTCGTCGAGCACCCGCACCAAAGTGAAGCAGAGCGGGTGAGTCTCGGCGGGCTCCGCGGCGATGTCGGGCCGAGCCGCGCTGCCGGCCGCGGCGATCGCGATGCCGCTGTGATCGACCGCGTCGCCGGGCCGGGCGTCGGGCTCGGGAACGTGGAGTGACAGCGCCGGCCGGTTGCGGCGCTCGGTCTTGCTGGTCATCCGCTGCCCTGTTCGTCTACGATCGCGCAGCAACTAGTCGATTTTTCGCGGCGATGCACCCCTTGTGAAGGATCATAAGATGCGGCTGTCAGGTTTACTTGTCATTGCTCTCCTTGCCCTCGCCGGCTGCGCGGCCGCGCGAGCGCCCGCGCCGCCGCCGGCCACCTACGTGATGCGCCACCTCAACACGCCGGCGGGCGAACGGGATCCCGATCTGCTGCCGGAAGGGCAGCGCACCGCAGCCTTGCTGGTCGGTTGGTTCGCGCGCGAGCGGGCGCGGCCGGCCGCGATCTACGTCAGCGCCTATAAGCGCACGCGCCAGACCGCCGCGCCGCTCGCCGCCAGCCTCGGCCTGACCCCGATCGTCTACGACCCCGCCGACACGCCCGGCCTGATCGCCCGGGTCCGCGCCGGACCCGCGCCGGCGCTGATCGTCGGCCACAGCAACACCGTGCCCGACATCGTCGCCGCGCTCGGCGGAACCCGTCCGGCGCCGCTCGTCCACGAGGATTTCGGCGACATCTGGCGGGTCGGCGCGAATGGCGCGACGGCGCGGACGCGAATCGCGCCGTGAGCGAGATCAGGACCGCGCGCCTGTTGCTGCGGCGGGCTCGGATCGAGGATCTCGACGCGATCCACGCGGTGCTCGCCAATCCCGAGGCGATGCGCTTCTGGTCCACCCCGCCGCACGCCGACCTCGAACAAACGCGCGCATGGCTGCGGTCGATGATCGATGCGCCGGCCGACGTCAGCGACGATTATCTGGTCGTGCTGGACGGGCAGGTGATCGGCAAGGCGGGCTGCTGGCGGCTGCCGGAGATCGGCTTCAGCCTCCACCCCGATTTCTGGGGCCGCGGCCTGGCGCGCGAGGCGCTCGAAGCGGTAGTCGCGCGGGTGTTTGCGAAATTCCCGGTGGAAGCGCTGACCGCCGACGTCGACCCGCGCAACGCCGCCTCGCTGGGTCTGCTGAAAGGCCTCGGCTTCGTTGAAACCGGCCGGGCGAAGGGGACTTATGAGGTGGGCGGCGCGCTGTGCGACAGCATCTACCTCGCTCTGCCCCGAAAATAGGGACAGTCCCTCTTTTCTGCGCGGGTGGTCACAGGTCGATGCATGAGGCGATCGATTCGAGCTTGCGGACGCGTTCGCGCAGGTCCGCCATCTCGATCATGTCGCCGGCGGGGCTACGGCCTTCCTTGCGGACGCTGCCCGCCAGCTCGAGCCGCTTGAGCTCGAGCCAGCCCTGCCAGCCGCGCAGCCCCGCGAAGGTGGCGATGCTGAGGCCGGTGAGGCCGAAGCTCGCCATCGTGACCATGATCAGTGCGTCGCTCATCCCGTCCTCCCTGAACAGACGAAGTGCTTGTCAATCCTTGCGCAGATCCTCGATCTCGCGCGCGAGCTGGCTGTTCGAGCTGGTGACGTAGGTCTCGATCGCCTGCATCCTGAGATCGAGGTTGCGCATTCGCTCGCGCGATTCCTCGCGGCTGGCCGAGCGCGGCAGCGCATAGCCCTCGCGCGCCCTGGGCTGGCCGACCACGGCCGCCGCCGCATAAGCGAGCAGGGTCCAGGGGAAGGCGCCGAGCACCGTCACCACCACCAAGACGATGCGGATGATGGTCGCGTCGACCCCAGTCATGTTGGCGATCCCGGCGCAGACGCCGGCGACCTTGCCGTTGGCGCGATCGACCTCGAACCGCTTGCCGCGAATGTTCATTATTCCCTCCCTGAATCCCGGCCCCGATCGGCCGGCGCAAAAAGCCTGTCTTCGTCGTCCGCGCGGGGGCGCGGCGGTTCGATCTGGTCGGCGAGCGCGCGCTCGAGCACTTCGAGCCGCCCCTCGATCCGGTCCATCGCCCGCCGCATGTCCTCGCTCTCGCTTGGGTCGGCGGCCGGCGGCAGCGCCTTGCGGCGCGCGCGCTCCGCCTTGGACGGGCGGACCATCAGATAGACGATGAAGCCGATCACCAGGGTCGCGACGATGCTCCCCACCGTGGCGGCGACCTGAACGATCTGGCCGATATCCTGTCCGTCGAGCGAGAGCGTCATGCCGCGATCCTCCGCTGCTTCATCGCCTCGAGCTCGGCGTCCACCCGCTCGGCGACGCGCAGCTCGGCAATCTCTTCCTCGAGCGATTTGGGCGGCGCGGCGAGCATCAGCGCCTCGGCATGGCCTTCGGCCAGGTCGGCCTCGCGCTCGAGCAGGTCGAAGCTGGCGAACGCCTCCTCGGTGCGCGCGCCGGCATACATTTCGCGCAGGCGCACCTGATTGTGGGCGGTCTCGAAGCGGGTCTGGACCGCGTTCTGGCGGACGCGGGCCTCGCGCAGCTTGGCCTGGAGCTTGGCGATGTCGCCCTCCGAGGCGCGCAGCGCGCGGTCGATGATCTCGACTTCCTCGGCGAGCTCGCCGGCGAACCCGGTCAGCTTTTCCTTCTCGACCAAGGCGAGGCGGGCGAGGTCGTCGCGGCCCTTGCTGAGCGCCAGCTCGGCGCGTTCGCTCCAGCTGTCCCGGACCTGGGTCAGCTGCAGGATCGCGCGCCGTTTCTCCTTCTGGTCCGCGATCAGCCGCGCCGCGCCGGCGCGCACCTCGACCAACGTCTCCTCCATCTCCAGGATGATCACCCGGATCGTCTTGGCGGGGTCGTCCGACCGTTCGATGAGGTCGATGACGTTGGCGGCGATGATGTCGCGGGTTCGTGAGAAGATGCTCATCTTGAATAGGCTCCGGGAAGGCTTCGAGAGGTTGGCGGCGGCCGGGAAGCGAGCCAGGGGGTGGGCTGCTGTCCCGGCCGACGCCGCGGTTCAGGCGTGAACCTGAGCCGAAGCCTGAGCGGTCTGGGTCGGGGCGGCATGGACCGGGCCGACCGAAGCGGCGAGGAACATGGTCGAGAGGGCGACTGCGCCGATCGCGGCGGTGATCGTCTGCGGCAGGTTGTTGAAGTTGATCATTGTGGTGCTCCTTGAACCTTGGTTGAAACTGATGCCCAACAGGTTAGCAGGAGCCGTGCCAATTCGATTTTTCGGCGGAAAACTGCGGTTTTTTCAGGATTGAGCTGAGGCGCGCGATCAGCGCTGTCGCCGCGAATTGGCGAAATTTCCCAAGTCTTGGGGACAAGCCGCGGTCAGCGGCAGGCCGGCCCTAATGGCTGGTCGTGTGCGCGGCCTGCCAGACTACTATCAGAAAAAAGCCGCCGAACAGCAGCAGCGTCACGAGGCAGCCGACGAGCACCGGATTCGGCTTCATGACTGCCTCGTATCACGGTTTCCGGACGAGGCTAGTGAACCTGCGGCAAAAAGTCCGTCTTGCGGCGCTTGAGGCCGTTGTCGGCCCTGGTCAGCTCCATCAGCTTGGCGCCGGCCATGAACACCGCGCCGGTGCAGGCGGCGCAGAGCAGCCAGCCGCCGGTGCCCGGATACATTTCGAGGTAGCGGATGCCGCGGTCGGCGGCGCCGAGCCCGAGCGCGTAGATCACCGCCGCCGCCTCCCAGCGGTTCTTGATGATGAAGAGTTTGCCGATCCGTCCCCACATGCCCCGACAGCAGCAAGAAGCGGGCCAGTGGCGGAAAAGCGTGGGTGGCGAAGGTTAATTGGTAAGCTTTTGTAAACCATGCCGACACTCCAGCGCCGGCGCGCGCGCTCAATAGCCGACTTCGAGCTGGAAGCCGCCGCCCGCGATCAGGGTGACGGTGCAGATCCGCCACGGCCTGCCGTCCGCACCCTCCATCTCCCGGCGAATGCCGCGCAGGCTTTCGAGAATGTCGGCGGCGGCATCGGCGCTCGGCGGCATCTGCACTTCGGTGCCGTCCGCCTGGGTCGAGACGATCTCGAGCCGGGTCTCATCGCCGACGATCTCCATCGCGAGCACCGCCTGCTTGAAGCCGGGCGGGCATTGCCCCGCGATCAGCCGGCCCAAAGCAAGATAGGCGATCTCCATCGCCTGGTTGTGGTCGTCGGTCACGAATCCTCCCCTTCCAGCGCGAGCAAGGCGAAGGTCGCCAGCCAATGCTCGCCCATATAATCGCCCGCGACGTGCGGCAGGCTGGCGTCGAGATGGGCGTCCGCGGTCTCGCGCGCAAGCGCGGCGAGCTCCGGCCCGAGCGCGCCGGCGAGGGCGCGCCAGCACCAGGCGCGGCTCAGATTGACGCCGTCGAGATGCGCGATCTTGCCGTCCGACCGGTCGGAGACGAAGGCCGGCGTGAACAGGCTGCGCGGGCTGCCCGCCGCGAGATCGGGCAGGAAGGCGTCGAACCAGGGCCGGAACGCGCGTTCGGGGAGCGCGCGCCGCATCAGCAGCGCCTCCACCAGCGCCGGCGACAGGAAGTCGTCGCCGCCCGGCTCCCAGGCCGGGCAGGCGCGGTCGCCGCCATAATAGTCTTGTCCGCGGGCGCGGATCAGCCCGGCCAGCGCGGTGTCGTTCGCGTCGGCCCAGTCGAGCGCCAGCACCATCGCGAACGCGCTGTTATAATGGGTGCCGGTGCGGATCGGGTAGGTCAGCCTGGGCAGAAAGGATTTGAACCGCCCCGCGAACGCCGAAGCGAGCGGCTCCAGAGCGTCCGCCCACCCGGACTCGTGCCGCTGCGCCTCGGCGTGGAGCATCAGCAGCCAGGCCCAGCCATAGGGCCGCTCGAACGGGCCGGTATAAGCGCGGTCGAGATAAGCGCGCTCGCCGGCGACGTTGGCGGGCGTGATCATCGCGTCCGCCAGCACCCGGATCCGCGCCGACGCTTCGATCCGCGGGAACAGCCGCAACGTCCGCAGCAGCAGCCAGTAGCCGTGCACGCAGCTGTGCCAGTCGAAGCTGCCGAAGAAGAGCGGGTGGAGCGCGCGCGGGCCCTGCACGTCCTCGGGCCCTTCCATCACATGGTCGAGCTTGTGCGGATATTCGCGGGTAACGTGGGACAGCGCGAGCCCGGCGAAGCGCTGGGCGGTCTCTGGCGTGAGGTGGTGCTTCATCGGAATGCCAGCCAGTAGATCAGCGCGATGTTGACCGCCAGCAGCGGCAAAGCGGTGCCGATCTGGGCCTTGATCACGCCGTTCCTGTCCCTCAATTCCAGCAACGCCGCCGGCACCATGTTGAAGTTCGCCGCCATCGGCGTCATCAAGGTCCCGCAAAAGCCGGCGAGCATGCCGATCGCGCCGATCACCGCCGGATTGCCGTGATAGGTCTGGATCAGCAGCGGCACGCCGATCGCCGCGGCCATCACCGGAAAGGCGGCGAAGGCGTTGCCCATGATCATCGTGAACAGCGCCATGCCCGCGGCGAACACCAGGACGGTGAGGAAGACGCTGCCTTCGGGAATGGCCGCGCGGGTGGCGCCGCCGATCACCTCGCCGACCCCGGCCGCGGCGAACACCACGCCCAAAGCGGCGAGCATCTGCGGCAGCACCGCCGCCCAGCCGATCGCGTCAATGAGGCGCCGCCCTTCCTGCAGCGGCGCGATCGCCGGCGCCCTGAGCCAGGCGTAAAGCAGCGCCACCGCGAGCAGCGCGCCCAGGCACAGGAAGATGTAGGTTTCGCGCTTCGGCTCGATCCAGCCCAATGCGCCGAGCGGCGTCCAATTATAGGCGAGCGTGCCGATCAGGGCCGTCGCCGGGATGATCAGGGCCGGCAGGAACAATCTGTTGCCGAGCCGCCGCGACCAGGCCAGCCGTTCGCTTTCGCTGGTCGTCGGCGGCGCGCTGCGGCCGATGAAGCCGAAGCCGGCGAGCCCGGCGAGCGCGAGCACCAGCAGGCCGTTGGCGAAATCGCCGAGCCACGCGCCGGCGAGCAGGCTGGTCGCCATCAGGCCCCAGAAGGCGGCATTGCCGAAGCGCTTGCCGTTCGACCTGTCGAGCGCGCTCAGGCCTGAGAAAGCGGCGAACATCAGCCCGGCGAGGCTGTAGGCCCATTGCAGCGTGATCATGACGGTTCACCGTCATCCCCGCGAAAGCGGGGATCCAGATCGGGCGCTGGAGCTGGATTCCCGCTTTCGCGGGAATGACGAGGAGGGCGCGCCAGCCGCCGGTCGAGCAGCAGCAGCCGGGCGCCGTGGATCAGGGTCGCGGCGATCGCGGTGGGAATCGCCCAGATGGCGAGCTCGAGCGGCGCCAGCTGATAGCCGTAGGTGGCCAGGGTCGCCTGGATGAGGACGATCGAGCCGATCGCGATGAAGATGTCCTCGCCGAAGAACAGGCCGACATTGTCGGTCGCGGCGGCATAGGCCTTGACCCGCTCGGCGCTCGCCTCGTCGAGCGCGCCATGCTGCTGCTCCGCCGCGGCCAGCGCCATTGGCGCGACCAAAGGCCGGACCGTCTGCGGATGGCCGGCGATCGAGGTCAGGCCGAGCGCCGATGTCGCCTGGCGGAACAGCAGATAGAGGATCAGCAGCCGCCCGGCGGTCGCCGCCTTGACCGAGCGGATCGCCGCCGCGGCGCGCTGCTGCAGGCCGTAGCGTTCGAGCAGGCCGACCACCGGCAGCACGATCCAGACGATGGCGATGATCCGATTGTCGTTGAACGCCTTGCCGAGCAGCGAAACGACCTCGAACGGCGTCTTGCCCGCGATCAGCCCGGTCGCCAGCGCGGCGACCGTGACCACCAGCATCGGATTGAGCCGAAGCGCGAAGCCGACGACGACGATCAGGATCCCGGCGAGGACGAAATATTGCTCCATCTAGATCCTCCCCGGAACGGGGAGGGGGACCGCGACGCGAAGCGGCGTGGTGGTGGGGTCGTCCCACGCCTCCAAGTTCGCCGCGCTCGCGACCCCTCCACCAGCCTGCGGCTGGTCCCCCTCCCCGTTCCGGGGAGGATTTTCAGGCCGCACCATAGCCCCCGCCGCCGGGCGTCTCGATCACGAAGGCGTCGCCCGCCGCCATCTCGGCGGCGTCGGTCGCGGTAAGGATTTCCTCGCCGCCGCCGGCGCGCAGCACCCTGTTCACTCCGGCCGCCGCATCGCCGCCGCCTGCGATCCCGCGCGGCGCCACCCGCCTGCGGTTGGAGAGGATCGCCGCGTGCATCGGCTCGCGGAAGCGGATCTGCCGCACCACGCCGTCGCCGCCCCTCTGCGCGCCGGCGCCGCCCGACCCGCGCCGCACCGCAAACCGTTCGAGCAGGACCGGAAAGCGCGTCTCGAGGATCTCGGGGTCGGTGAGGCGGCTATTGGTCATATGGGTCTGGACCGCGCTCGCCCCGTCGAAATCCGGGCCGGCCCCGGCGCCGCCCGCGATCGTCTCATAATATTGATAGCGCGCGTTGCCGAACGTGAAATTGTTCATCGTCCCCTGGCTCGGCGCCAGCGCGCCAGCGGCGGCGAGCAGGCAATCGGTGATCACCTGGCTGGTCTCGACATTGCCCGCGACCACTGCGGCCGGATAGAGCGGGTTGAGCATCGAGCCTTCGGGCACCTTCAGCGTGATCGGCCGCATGCAGCCGTTGTTCAAGGGAATCGGATCGTCGACCAGGGTGCGAAAGACGTAGAGCGTCGCCGCCCGGCAGATCGAATAAGGGGCGTTGAAATTGTTCGGCTGCTGCGCGCTGGTCCCGGCAAAATCGACGATTGCCGAGCGGCGCTCGCGATCGACCCGGATCGCGACCGAGACCTGCGCGCCATTGTCCATCTCGTAGGTGAACGCACCGTCCTTGAGCCGGCCGATCAGCCGCCGCACCGCTTCTTCGGCATAGGCCATGACATGGCCCATATAGGCGTCGATCGCGCCGCGCCCCTGCTCGGCCGCGACGCGGCGCAATTCGCCCGCGCCGCGCGCGCAGGCGGCGATCTGCGCCTTCAAATCGGCGATGTTGCGGTCGGGATTGCGCGCCGGCCACGCGCCCGCGCCGAGCAAAAGGCGCATCTCCGCCTCGAGGAAGCGCCCCTCGTCGACCAGCAGCATATTGTCGATCAGCACCCCCTCCTCGTGGACGCTGCTGCTGTCCGGCGGCATCGATCCCGGCGCGATCCCGCCGATATCGGCATGGTGGCCGCGTGCGGCGACGTACCAGGCCGGCGCGTCATCCCCGGCGACGAATACCGGCATGATCACGGTGATGTCGGGCAAATGGGTGCCGCCGCGATAGGGCGCGTTGAGCACATAGACGTCGCCCGGCTTCATGCCCCGGCCGTCCCGCGGCGCCCCTGATTCATTTGGGCCGCGCGCCTCGATCACGGTGCGGATCGAATCGCCCATCGAGCCCAAATGGACCGGGATGTGCGGCGCATTGGCGATCAGCGCGCCCTCGCAATCGAAGACGGCGCAGGAGAAATCGAGCCGCTCCTTGATGTTGACCGAAGAAGCGGTGTTCTGCAGCGCCACCCCCATCTCCTCGGCGATCGCCATGAAGAGGTTGCCCATCACTTCGAGCATCACCGGATCGACCTTGGTGCCCATCGCGGGAGCGCTGGCGCGGGGGACGGCGCGGGTGAGGATGAGGTTGCCAAGCGCATCCACCTCGGCCTGCCAGCCGGGCTCGACCACGGTTGTGGCGGATGGGTCGATGATGAGCGCGGGGCCGGCAAGGATGTCGCCCGGCGACAGCTCCCCCCGATCGGTGACAGGCACAGCACCGTTCGTCCCGCGCGAAGTCGAGGGGCGCCGCCCCGACGCACCGCGCCCCACCACATCGCG
>JAXDPI010000008.1:0-15323 GCA_034668465.1 Sphingomonadales bacterium | reverse complement strand
TCGCGTTTCGCCTCGTCGCTGACCAGCATCGTGGTCTTCAGCGCCTTGTTGGCTGATTCGAGCCGCGCCGCGCAGTTCATCGCGTCGCCCAAAGCGGTATATTGAATGCGCCCCTCGCCGCCGAAATTGCCGACCACCGCCTCGCCGCGATGGAGACCGACCCGAGTCACGCCGATCGGCGGCACCTCGTCGCCGGCTGTGCGTCTGAACTCCTCGCCGCATTGATACATCGCCATGCCGGCCTGCAAGGCGCGGTCGGCATCGCCCGGCCTTGCGATCGGCGCGCCCCAGAAGGTGACGAGCGCGTCGCCGACGAACTTGTCCAATGTGCCGCCATGCTTGAGGACGATGTCGCTCATCAGATCGAGATAGCGGTTCAAGAGCCGCGATAGCGTCGCCGGGGTGATCGCGTGGGAAAGCTTGGTGAAGCCCTCGAGATCGGTGAACAAAGCGTAGATCCGGGTCTGCTCGCCCTTCAATGCGAGCCGCTCGGGATCGCGCATGATCTCGCGGGCGACGTCGGCGGGCAGATATTTGCCGAGCGCCGACTGGGCGAAGCGGCGCTCCTCCGAGCCGACCGCGCGCGCCGCCGCGCCGACGCCGACGAAGGCGAACAGCCAGCCGACGCCCCAGCCGACCGCCGGCAGCGCGAGCGTGTCGTAACCCGCCGCCTGGAGCTGGAACGGCACCCAGGCGAGGATCGCGATCTGCACCGCCAAAGCCAGGATCAGCCGCCAGCCGCGCAGCTCGAACGCGCTGGTCAGCGCGCCGACCGCGACGAAGAAGAAAGCGGCGGCCCACAGCGCCCAGGCCGGTATCTGCGCCGGCATCCGCCCGTCGAGCTGCTGGGCGAGCATCTGGGCGTGGACCTCGAGCCCCTTCATGCTCTGGTGGGTGAAGCGGGTCATCGGCGTCGCATAATCGTCGAGGTCGTTGATGTCGCCGCCGATCAGGACGTAGCGGCCCTCGATCATCGGCCTGAGCGCCTCGCCCAATTGGGCGACCACCTGGATCGGCAGGTTGGTGAAGATCGGCACCTCGTCATTCTCGGCGGTGCCGGGGACGCGGAAATCGATGCTGCGCGTGTAGCTGTCAAACTCCGGATGGACGCCGGCCAGCGCGTTGGCGAGCAAGGGCGGCAGGCCGGCGCGCTCCTCCGGCCAGCGGCGGACGACGCCGTCATTGCCGTCGGGCTCCATCTTGATGCTGGTCGGCCGCACCGGCCCCGATGCGACCTGGCGCATGAAGCCGCGCAGGAACTGCTCCTGGCGGTAGGCGATCTGCGCCTCGTTCGAGCTTGCCCGGCCGAAGGCGAGCCAGGTCGGCGTGCGCATCGCGCGGAACGTCCGGATCAGCTCGCCGTCTTCGGCCTGGGGCTGGTCGAGCAGGATGTCGATGCCGATCGCGCGCGGCCGCATCGCGTCGATCGCGCGCAACGCGGTGGCGAGCATGCGCCGGTCGAGCGGCGAGCGCTTGCCGAGCTCGAGCAGGGTGTCGTCATTGTAGGTGATCAGGACGATGCGGTCGTCCTGCGCGAGGACGCGCTCCGCCGAGCGATGGAAGCGCCAGTCGTAGAGTGCACGCTCGGCCGCGACGCCGAGCCGCATCTCGGGGCTGAAGCGGGCGACATAGAGGCCGGCGGCGAGGAACAGGAAGGTGGCGAGCAGGCGGACCGGCCCGATCTGGCCGATCGAGCGCTTCAGCTTCCTGATCCACCCCGCCGCTTCCGCCTCGGCCATCCGACCCCCTCGCGCCGGCAGGGTAGGGGGAAAGCGACGGCCGCGAAAGCCCTCCGGCCCATCGACCGGACGAGCCCTCATCGCTTTCGCCCTTTCGCCGCCGCCCGCCGGCGCGCCCGGCGGTTGGCGGGGCGGCCGGAAGTTGACGAAGTTGACGGCACGTCCGGGGGGAGTCCGCCGTCCCCGCCTTCGTCGAACGGATCGTCGTCGTCCTCGTCGTCATTGGCGGCGGGCACGTCGCGGACGAAGGCGCGCGGCAGGCCGGCGGCTTCCCGCTCGGCGTCGAGCCGGACCGCCTCGAGCGCGTCCTCCAGGATGATCGCCTTCTCCTCGATGTTGCCGGAAAAGTCGGCGCGGTCGAGATGCTTGCCGTAGCGCAGCGGATCGCGATACCTGAGGATGAACATCGTCAGCCGCTCGTCCCAGCGGCGATGCTCGCCGACCAGCTCGCCCTTGTAATAATGGGGAATGGAAATGCCGTTGAGTGCGCGGCTGAACGCATTGTCGCCGACCCGGCGGACGGCATTGTCCATCGCGATCTCCCAGGCGAGCCGGAAGCTCTGCGCATCCGGCCGGCGGGCGAGCTCATAGACCGCCTCGCTCGACAGGCCGACCCGGCGGCAGGCCTCGACCACGCAGCCGCATTCGGCGAGGTAGCGGATGAAATCGACCTGCCGCTGCGGCGTGCAGCCGTCGCGGCGGTAGCGGAGGGGAACCGGATCGAAATCCGGGGCGGAGGGCGCCTTGTCGCCGGCGCGGGGCGGTCGTTTCTGAGTCATCCCCAGCTTGGAACATAAAGGGTACGCTGTAGGAAAGGGGATTATTATTTCGCGTGCCCGCCAGTGCGGGGCCACGCGGCTAAGCGGGGGGGTAAACCTTCGCCCAAGCCTCTTGCTGGCGGGCCAAGAGGGCAGTTCGTCGCCAGCCATCGGCGGTTTCGGTATAGGTGTTTGCGGGCGGCGCCCCTGCCGCACTGGGCTGCGGCACGATCCAATGCGTCGGCTCGCGCCAGACACTCGACGGAGGACATCATTCCGGCTCGGTAGCAGGGTTCGGCGTGAACGTCTTTATTTTCCGCTTCCCGCTCCACAGCTCGGCCGTCGCCGTTCCGCTGAGCGTTTCGGCGTGGCGGCAGGCTTGCACGTCATCGTCCGCCACGAAGTCATCAACCCCGGCGAAATGGTCGCTGCTGACGTGATAGAGCCGATAGTACGGCATGCCCGCCCTCCCCCCGGAGATGCGCGGAGTGTCTGCCTTCGCGGGTGGGAGAGCTAGGGGAAAGACCCTATACTAAGTTAGGCGTGAGCAGGCGAATATAATGCCGCCTAGGAAAGGTTTTGCCTTCGACCCGCTAGTTCAGCTCGCGAACGTCCGAAATCAACCCGTTGTAATCATTCGTTGGCGCGGCCAGGGCTTCGCGGCCTTCGGGCATCGGCATCGACAACTGGGTCGCTTCGGCGGCTTTTGTGGTACAGGGCTCGCCGAGAGGAATTTCCCCATGCGCACTATCACGATCAGCCTTCTCCTGATCGGCGCCGGGCTCTCGGCCTGCGGCTCGTCCGACGAGAATTTGTCCGAACGTAATTCGGCGTCCTACGATACATCTACGAACATGGTTGCGGATCCAACTATGAACGCGATCGAAAACATCACGGCGGATGCTGGGAATAGCATATCCAGCGGTCCCGACACGGCGGCGCCAGCCGGGACGCCTCCGACCCCAGCCGCTACCCCGGCGGTCGTTGTCGCGCAAAGTCACGTGACGCCGGCGGCCGTTGTCGCGCAAGGTCGCGTGATGCCGGTGAGCGACCCCGGTGACAGAGGGGGGACCCGATGGAGCTCGGGACGAGGGCACCGATGGACGGCTCCCGGATGGTACCTGGCAGTTTACAGCGTGGATGGTCTTTGGCTGGGGATCGCGGGTGGTCCCCTCACACAACAGGACTGTCATTTCACACGCACTATCTGGGATCCGGCCGGCGACGGCTTTGAAGAAGATGGCGTACGCTACAATGTCTTGTGCGTACGTCTGGATCGGCCGAGGGCATAAACAAGGGACAGTCCCCTTAAAGAAAATAGGGACTGTCCCTAATTTAGCGCGCGCCGGCCTTGACCGCCTGTTCCCACGCCAGCTCGGCGAGCGGCTCGAGGCGCGCCGCCATCTCGCCGGCATGGGCCGATGAGGCGGTGCCGCGGACCAGCCGGCCCTTGATGCCGTGGACGATGCCGGCCAGCCGGAACAGGTTGAACGCCATGTAGAAATCCATGTCGGCGATGCCGTCGCGCCCGGTCCGGCGGCAATAAGCGGCGACATAATCGGCCTCGCTCGGGATGTTGAGCGCCGCCAGGTCGCGCCCGCCGAGCGCGTCGGGCATCCGGTACATCATCAGATGATAGGAGAAATCGGCGAGCGGGTGGCCGAGCGTCGACAATTCCCAGTCGAGCACCGCCAGCACCCGCGGCTCGGTCGCGTGGAACACCATATTGTCGCAGCGGAAGTCGCCGTGGATGACGCGGGCCTGCGGCTCGTCGGGCGGCAGATTGGCCGGCAGCCACTCGACCAGCCGGTCCATCGCGGCGACGCGGCCGGCCTCCTCATCCTCCTGATATTGCTTCGACCAGCGGCCGATCTGGCGCGCGAAATAATTGCCGGGCTTGCCGTAATCGCCGAGACCCGCCGCCTCCGGGTCGATCCTGTGCAGCGCGGCGATCGTGGCGTTCATCGCGTCGAAATAGGCCGGCCGCTCGGCGGGCGCGAGCTCGGGGAAGTCCGCGTCCCAGAAGATCCGCCCCTCGACCATCTCCATCACGTAGAAGGGCGTGCCGATCACCGCCTCGTCGAGGCACAGGCCGTAGCTGCGCGCGACCGGGAAGCCCTGCGCGCCCAACGCCGTGATCACCCGATATTCGCGGTCGACCGCATGCGCGCCGGGGAGCAGCTTGCCGGGCGGCTTGCGGCGCAGCACATAGGCGCGTCCCGGCGTGACCAGCTTGTAGGTCGGGTTGGATTGGCCACCCTTGAACTGCTCGACGGCGAGCGGCCCGGCAAAGCCGTCGACCTCGCGCGCCATCCAGGCCGCGAGCGGCGCCAGATCGAAGCGATGGGCGTCGCGGACCGGGGCGGTGCCGCTGTTCTGCGTCTTTCTGTCCATCCGGCCTAGGTGCACCAGCAGCGCGTTTCGCGCATCACAAAATTTTTTTCAGGCGTAACTCATTGAGTTAACACATGTTTAAAAAATATTCTAAATTTTTTGCTAACCATGCGACATATTCGGCGAGAGGCGGGGACTATGAATACCGGAAAGATATGGGGGTCGTCCCGGTTGGGCAGCCAGATCGTTCCCGGAGGGTATTTTATCCCGGGTCGAGCTCGAAGCCACAAAACGACCGGCGGTTTTTGGCCGAACCGCAGACCACCAGATTTTTCCTCCTTGTCGGGTCACCGACATTCAGAGGGGAATTATTATCATGAAGAAGAAGATCGATATCGCGGCGGTTCCGGAACTGGCCACCAGCGTGGGCATGCATGGATCCGTGAAGCAGAAAGAGGTTGGTGGATGGGTCTGCTTGACCCTTGCTGCAGCGGTCTTCTACGCGCTCTAAGGCGTGATCGATCGAGAGGGGCGGGGGTGCTGCGCATCCCCGTCCTTTCTTTGTCCTGGGGGGTTTGAAGGGTGATTCCGGGTCCTGTCCTGGCGGCGTGGATCGCGAATCGCGAAGCTCAAGGCCGCTCCTACCGCCGGGTCGACGCATGCGCCCAGAAATGGAGCGTGCACCCGCTGATGACCCAGATCGAGCGTGAAGTCAGCGAGCTCGCCCAGCGCACACCCGACAATCTCCTCGCGGCCGCGCGCCGCTTCATGGACCGCACCGGCGACATCGACGCATTGATGGGCGAGCTGATCGCGACCAGCAGGCTCGACCCCTTCTTCCGGCCGCCCTTGCTCCCGGTCACGGCCGACCTCCATTCCAGCCTCTTGCTCTACGATCACCCGGAATTGTCGATCGCCCTGGGCGTGTCGGGGGTCGACGATCTCGCCGCCAAGAAGAGCGGCGGGCGCGGCCCGGCTTCGGTCAATTTTCCAGGGTACGTCATCCTGCTGCGCTTCGTCGACGCCGGCGGCGCGACCATGTCCTTCTGGGAAGCCCCCCGCATCGGCGAGAATTTCGTCGGCGCCGAGGCGGGCCCGTGCCGGATGGTCGGACGCCGCCGGATCGCGGACGGCGAGGAGGTGGTGCTCGACGGCCGCTACCAGAGCTTCGTGATCGATCATGCCGAACGCGCGATCGTCTATTACCAGGCCGTGGCGCGTGCCCAATGCGCCCCGGTCGCCGCCGAATATGACAGCGAGACGCTGAGATTCATCGGCGCGAGCAGCACCGACGAAGCGGCCTCGCGCATCCAGATGATGGTCTCGCTGTTGCGCGCCCTCGACCGCGAGGACGCCCTTCCCCTGTTCGAAAAGGCGCTCGAGGATTCGCCCTTCTATGCCCGCTGGCACATCATGCGCGAGATGCTGGCGCTGGACGCCGACGCCGCGCTTCCGGCGCTGCGGGCGATGGCGGCGGGGGACCCGCATCCCGACGTCCGCGCCGCCGCGCGCCAGTCGCTCGAGCTGTTCTTCGAGGACGAGCAGGAGGACGAGGTTCCGGCCGACCGGGGAGGCGCCGCATGCCGCGCGTGATCGACGCCCCGACCGAAGAGTCGATCGAGCTCGCCGAGCTGATCGAGATGCTGGAAACCGGCGATTTCGACAGCCGGGACGAGGACAATTTCGCTTCCTGGGGCCCGCAGCTCAAGAAGCTCGGCAACAACCGGACTTTCCTCGCCGACCTGATGATCGAGGAGCTGAAGCAGCGTTGCGAGGGGCAGGTGCGCGACAATAAGTACAGCGCCCAGGTCATCCTGCTGCATCAGAGGCCGCAGAAATATCTCATCCGCGCCAATTTCTGGCCGGCGCTCAAGGACAGCGTCATCCGCCACAGCGGCACCGACCCGTTCTTCTACGGCGTGCCGCACGACCATAATTTCTCGTTCCTGACCGTCGGCTATCTCGGCCCCGGCTATTGGAGCGACTATTACGAATATGATTACGGTGCGGTGCTCGGGGTCCCCGGCGAGGACGTCGCCTTGCGGTTCATCGAGAAGGCCCGGCTCGAGCAGGGCAAGGTCATGCTCTACCGGGCCCATCAGGACGTCCACAACCAGCTGCCGGCCGACGCGATGTCGATCTCCCTCAACATCGTCGAATCCTCGCACAGCGCGGCATTCCGCGACCAGTATCGCTTCGATGTCGAGAACCGGAAGATCGACGGCATCATGACTCGGATGTCGATCGAGCCGATGCTCGCGCTCGCCGCCCATTTCGGCGGCGGCCAAGGACAGGACCTGCTCAGCCGTTTCGCCAAGTCGCACCCGAGCGAACGCGTCCGCTGGTGCGCATTGCGCGCCCGCGCCGCCGCCGCGCCGACCCTCGACGAGCGGATCGCGATCTACGAGGAGGGCGCCCGCGGCGACTCGGCTCTGGTCGCGGCGATGGCCGGGCGCGAGGCCGCCAAGATCGAGAAGGGGCGCGCCTGGATCGAGGACGCTCCGCTCGGGCGGGCGCGGCAGAGCGCCGCCTAGCCGTCGCATTTCCCTTACGAGCCCGTTTCTGTTAAGACTCGCCCGGTGGGCCTGGTTGAGGGAGATCGACTATGGCTAATCGTAAGCTCGTGATCGCGGCCGCTTTGCTGGCCGCCGGCGCCGCCCCCGCGGGGGCGAGCATCATGGTGATCGGCAATTCGGACGCGCGCTTGTGCTTCGAGGCCGCGGATTCGCCGCTCTACCCGCATTCGCGCGACGTCAGGCGCTGCGACGAAGCCTTGGCGCACGACGCGCTGTCGAGCTACGAGATCGTCGCGACCCACATCAACCGCGGCATATTGCGGTTGCGCCGCGGCCTGGTCGAGACCGCCATCGCCGATTTCGACACCGCGATGGCGATCGATCCGAACCAGCCCGAAGCCTATCTCAACAAGGGCGCGGCGCTGATCCAGCGCGCGAATCCGACCGAGGCGGCCCAGCTGTTCACGGTGGCGCTGGAGCACAACACGAGCCGGCCGGCGGTCGCCCATTACGGCCGCGCCGTGGCGAACGAGCAGCTCGGCAACGTCCGCGCGGCCTATCAGGACTATCGCCGCGCCAGCGAGCTCGACCCCCATTGGTCCGCGCCGCGCGCCGATCTGCTGCGTTTTCGCGTCGTCGAGCGCTAAACCGCTCAACGCTGAAACCCTACCGGCGCTGGTCGGTTATCCTCTTCGAAGCTCCGTTTGAGAGGATGACCGCGCCATGTCCTTCACGCTTCCCGATCTGCCCTACGCCAAGGACGCGCTCGGCGCGTTCATGTCCGCCGAGACGCTCGATTTCCACCACGGCAAGCATCATCAGGCCTATGTCGACAAGACCAACGCGCTTGCCGAGGAGCTCGGCCTCGAAGGCCGCGCGTTGGTCGAGACCATCCGCGCCGCCAAGGACAAGGGCGCCAAGGGCCTGTTCAACAATGCCGCCCAGTTCTGGAACCACAATTTCTTCTGGCAATGCCTGGCGCCGCCCGAAGGCCAGCAGCCGACCGGCAAGCTCGCCGCCCTGATCGAGGACGGCTTCGGCACGACCGCCGATTTGCTCGCCAAATTGAAGGAGGAGGCGGTCGGCCACTTCGCCAGCGGCTGGGCCTGGCTGGCGCTCGAAGGCGGCGCGCTCAAGATCCTGTCGCTGCACGACGCCGACACGCCGGTGGTCCGCGATGGGCTGAAGCCGCTGCTGACGCTCGACGTCTGGGAGCACGCTTATTATCTCGACTATCGCAACGAGCGCCCGAAATTCGCCGAACAGGTGCTCGGCAACATCGTCAACTGGGAGTTCGTCGGCAAGAATCTCGACGGCGAAGGCGTGTCGCGCGCCGACCAGGGAGCGAGGGCGCTCGCCGGCACGCCTTCCTGACCCGAAAAGGAAACTAGGGACTGTCCCTAATTAGCTCTTCAGCCGGTAGCCGGTGCGGAACATCCAGGCGATCACCGCCAGGCACAGGAGCAGGAAGCCGGCGGTGGCGGCGACGCTCATTTCGACGCCGACGTCGGCCTGGCCGTAGAAGCTCCAGCGAAAGCCGCTGATCAGATAGACGACCGGGTTGAAGTGGGTGACCGTGCGCCACGGCTCGGCGAGCATGTCGATCGAGTAGAAGGCGCCGCCGAGGAAGGTGAGCGGGGTCACGACCAGCATCGGGATGAACTGGATCTGCTCGAAATTCTGCCCCCAGATGCCGATGATGAAGCCGAACAGGCAGAAGGTCACCGCGATCAGCACCAGGAAGCCGACCATCCAGAACGGATGGATGATCTGGATCGGCACGAAGAAGGCGGCGGTCGCCAGGATCACCAGCCCGAGCACGATCGACTTGGTCGCCGCCGCGCCGACATAGCCGAGCACCGTCTCGAACGGCGAGATCGGCGCCGACAGCAATTCGTAGATCGTCCCGGTGAACTTGGGGAAGAAGATGCCGAAGCTGGCGTTGAAGATGCTCTGGGTGAACAAAGACAGCATGATCAACCCGGGGACGATGAACGCGCCGTAGGGAACGCCGCCGATCTCGGTCATCCGCGAGCCGATCGCCGCGCCGAACACGATGAAATAGAGCGAGGTGGTGATCACCGGCGTGATCAGGCTCTGCCACAGGGTGCGGATCGCCCGCGCCATTTCGTAGCGGTAGATCGCCAGGACGCCGTGGACGTTCACGAGGCCCTCCGTTCGTGGACGAGGCTGACGAAGATGTCCTCGAGCGAGCTCTGCCGCGTGTGCAGGTCCTTGAAGGCGATGCCGGCCTCGGTCATCCGCCGCAGCAGGGCCGGCACGCCGGTTTCCTCGGCATTGGCGTCGAACGTGTAGAGCAGCTCGTGTCCCTCGGCGCCGAGAACCAGGTCCCACTCGGCCAGTGCGCGGGGGATTTCGCCGAGCGGCTCGGCGAGGTTGAGCGTCAGCTCCTTCTTGCCGAGCTTCTTCATCAGGCTGGTCTTGTCTTCGACCAGGATCAGCTCGCCATGGTTGATCACTCCGACCCGGTCGGCCATCTCCTCGGCTTCCTCGATATAATGGGTGGTGAGGATGATGGTGACGCCGGTGTCGCGCAGCGCCCGCACCAGGTTCCACATGTCGCGGCGCAGCTCGACGTCGACGCCGGCGGTCGGCTCGTCGAGGAACAGGATGTCGGGCTCGTGCGACAGCGCCTTGGCGATCATCACCCGGCGCTTCATGCCGCCGGAAAGCTCGCGGATCCGCGCCTTGCGCCTGTCCCACAGCGAGAGGTCCTTGAGCACCTTCTCGACATAGGCCGGATTGGGCGCGCGGCCGAACAGCCCGCGGCTGAAGCTGACCGTCGCCCAGACCGTCTCGAACGCTTCGGTGTGCAGCTCCTGCGGCACCAGCCCGATCCGCCGGCGCGTCTCGCGATAGTCGGCCTGCGTGTCGTAGCCGTCGACCGTCACCGTGCCAGTGGTCGGCGTGACGATCCCGCACACGATCGAGATCAGGGTCGTCTTGCCGGCCCCGTTCGGCCCGAGAAGGGCGAAGATCTCGCCTTTCTCGATCGCGAGGTCGACCGTCTTCAGCGCCTCGAGGCCCGTCTTGTAGGTCTTGCTCAGCCCGTTGATGGCGATCACCGGCGCGCTCATTCGACCGGCGCCTCAGGGATTTCGGCCGGCTCCTCGAGCGCGAGGCCGTGGCGGAGCAGCATCGGGATGTTGGCGGCGACGAAGACGAAGGTCGCCGGGATGAACAGCCACAGCTTCGAGGCCGCCCAGAAATCGGTGCTGGTGGTGCGCCAGATCGCCTCGTTGGCTGCGGCCATGCAGGCGAAGAAGATGATCCAGTTGCGGGTCAGCAGGAACCAGCCGCGCTCCGACAGGCCCGGATAAGCGCTGCCGAGCACGACCTTCAGCAGATTGCGCCCGGTGCGCAGGCCGAACAGCAGCAAGGCGGCGATCGTCACATAATAGATGGTCGGCTTGATCTTGATGAACGTGTCGTTGTGCAGCCACAAAGTCAGGCCGCCGAAGAGGACGACCATCACGCCCGAAAACCAGAGCATTGCAGATATGCGGCCGTAGCGCAGCTGCGAGATCAGCATCGCGCCGAGCATCGCCACCATGAACACGCCGGTCGCGGCGAAGATCCGGAGCGGGCCCGGCACCGGCGCGAAGAAATTGGCGAGGAAGAAGAGGACCAGCGGGCCGTAGTCGAGCGCCAGCGTGGCGCCGGTCCCCGGCCTCGGCCTGGTGGCGGGCGCGGCGCTGCTCATGCCGCCACTCCGGCGATCGCGCGGGCCGCCTCGGCCGGGTCGAACGGGCGCAGATCGTCCATCCCCTCGCCGACGCCGATCGCGTGGATCGGCAGGCCGTAAGTGTCGGCGGCGGCGACCAGCACGCCGCCGCGCGCGGTGCCGTCCAGCTTGGTCATCACCAGCCCGGTCACCCCCGCCACCTCGCGGAACACCTCGATCTGGGCGAGCGTGTTCTGGCCGATGGTCGCGTCGAGCACGAGCACGACGTCGTGCGGCGCGGCCGGGTTGAGGCGCCCCAAAGTCCGGCGGATCTTGGCAAGCTCGTCCATCAAATCCTTCTTGTTCTGGAGGCGGCCGGCAGTGTCGACGATCAGCACGTCGATCCCTTCGGCGGTCGCGCGTTTGAGCCCGTCATAGACTATCGCCGAGCTGTCCGAACCTTCCGGCCCGGCGATGACCGGCACGCCGGCGCGATCGGCCCAGATCTGCAATTGCTCGATCGCCGCCGCGCGGAACGTGTCGCCGGCGGCGAGCAGCACCGAATAATCCTGCTCGACGAACAAATGGGCGAGCTTGGCGATCGTCGTCGTCTTGCCCGAGCCGTTGACGCCGACGACGAGGATCACCTGCGGCCGCGGAAAGGCGATAATTTCAAGCGGCTCGGCGACGGGGCTGAGGATCTTCTCGAGCTCCTGCGCGACGACCGCGCGCACGGCTTCCTCGGTCAGCCCACGCTCGAACCGTTCCTCGGCGAGCCGGGCGCGTACCTTGGCCGCCGTCTTCGGGCCGAGGTCGGAGGCGACCAGCGCCTCCTCGATCGCGTCGAGCGTCGCCGGATCGAGCGCCGATTTGGCGATCAGCCCGGTGAGATTGTCGCCGAGCCGGTCGGAGGTTTTCTGAAAGCCGAGCCGCATGCGCTCGAACCAGGAAGATTCGCTCACAAGGCGACTCCGATCAGGGTGCCGGCCTCGACAGCGGTGATGCGGGCCTCGACGATCTCCCCGTCACCCCAGCGAAGGCTGGGGTCCATGCTGCCTCTGCTTGGATGCCAGCCTTCGCTGGCATGACGGATTTGGACAGCGGCAAAGTTCTCCGCGTGACCCAGACCGTCCCGTTCCACCAAGACACGCTGCCGCGTTCCCACCATCCCCGCCAGCCACGCCGCCTTGCGGCCTGCGCAGGCCTCGCGGAGACGGCGGGCGCGCAGCTTCGCGATCGGGGGAGGGACCTGGGGCATGCGGGCCGCGGGCGTGCCACGCTTCGGCGAAAAGGGGAAGATGTGGCCCATGACGATGTCGCATTCTTCGATCAGGCGCAGCGAATTCTCCGCCATCGCCTCGGTCTCGGTCGGGAAGCCGGCGATCAGGTCGGCGCCGATCGCGATCTCCGGCCGCTTCGCCTTGAGCCGCGCCACGGTCTCGACCGCGTCCCGCCGCTTATGCCGGCGCTTCATCCGCTTGAGCACCAGATCGTCGCCGGCCTGGAAGCTCATGTGGAGGTGCGGCATGAAGCGCGGCTCGCCGGTCGCCAGCTCGAACAGGCGCTCGTCCATCTCGATGCAGTCGAGCGACGACAATCTGAGCCGCGGCAGCTCGGGCACGTGCTTGAGAATGCGCTCGATCAATCCACCCAGCGTGGGCGCGCCGGGCAGATCGGGGCCGTAGCTGGTGACGTCGACCCCGGTCAGCACCACCTCGCCGAAGCCCTCGCCCACCAGCGCCCCGATCCGCTCGATCACCAGCCCGGCCGGCACCGAGCGGCTGTTGCCGCGGCCGTAGGGGATGATGCAGAAGGTGCAGCGATGGTCGCAGCCATTTTGGACTTGCACGAACACCCGCGGCAGGCCGCTCTGAAAGCCTTCCAGCAGATGCGGCGCCATCTCGGTGACCGCCATGATGTCGGCGACCGCGATCTTCTCGCTGGCCTCGACACCAAATCCGGAATCGAACGCCACACGCGTAGCGCGCCAGGCTTCACCGCGCATCTTCTCGTCATTGCCGACGACGCGGTCGACTTCAATCATGCCCGCAAACATTTCGGGCTGGGTCTGCGCTGCGCAGCCGGTGACGACGATGCGCGCATCGGGCCGCTCGCGCTTCAGCCGCCGGATCGATTGCCGCGCCTGCGCCACCGCCTCGTTGGTGACGGCGCAGCTGTTGATGACGATAGTGTCGGAAAGGCCCGCATTGTCAGCCTCATGCCGGATCACTTCGGATTCGAACGCGTTAAGACGGCAGCCAAAGGTGAAGACGTCGACACTCATCGCTTTATCTTTAGTTTGAGCATGATCTCTTCGGAAAACCGCTTCACACTTTTCCGGATCATGCTCTAGGCAACGTTGGCGAACAGCGCCGGATCGAAGCGGCCTTCATATTCGAAATCAGCCGTGCCGGTCATCAGCACGTGATCGTCGCGCTCGCGCCACTCGATCGAGAGCTTGCCGCCCGGCAGCGACATTTCGACAATACGATTGGTGCGCTTCAGCCGCGCCGCAGCCACCGCGGTCGCACAGGCCGCCGAACCGCAGGCTCTGGTCAACCCGGCGCCGCGTTCCCAGGTCCGCATCTTGATGTGATCGCGATCGACGATATGGGCGAGCGTGATGTTGGCGCGATCGGGGAAGATCGGGTGATTTTCCAGCAGCGGCCCGAAGCGCTCGAGGTCATAGGCGTCGATATCATCGACCCAGAAGATCGCGTGCGGGTTGCCCATGCTGACGACGGAGGGCGAATGCAGCAGCGGCGCGTCGATCGGGCCGACCTGCAATTCGATGTAACGCGTGTCGCGAAACTCTTCGGCCAGCGGAATATCCTGCCAGCCGAACTTTGGCGCACCCATGTCGACGGTGTAGAGGTCGGGCGACGGTCCCTGCCAGCAATTGAGGAGACCAGCGCGGGTCTCGAAGGTCACCGCGGTCTGGCCGGTCTTCTCGAACAGCCGTCGCACCACGCAGCGCATGCCGTTGCCGCAGGCGCCGGCTTCCGAGCCGTCATTGTTGTAGATGCGGATAAAGGCCTCGGTGCCCTCCAGCCGCGGCGGCTGCAGCACCATCAGCTGGTCGTAGGGCACACCGGCGGGCGAGGCGACCGCGCGCGCTTCTTCCGCCGTCACCTTGGCCGGCTTGTCGCGCAGATCCACCACGACGATCTCGTTGCCGATACCGTTCATCTTGGCGAATGCGTGATTGGCGAGCGCGCTCATGGAATTTCCCAAATTCTGCCTGCCTTATATGGCCAATAGTAGCCGATTGGCTAGAGCGCGATGACTTCTCTTCGATTCGTCATCTCACTCTATCTTTTTGTTTGAGCATGATCTTTTCGGAAAACCGGTGCCCACCCCGCATCAAGTTCGGGGCTGGCTTTTTCCGGATCATGCTCGGGTACGCAGGGGTGCATGACGCATCTGTCATGGGACGAAAGCGGACCTTGCGTGTTAGGGATGGCAGCGTTTTTGCGGACGTGAGCCGGGACAGGCCGCGACCGCTGGGGATGGATGGAGAATGCCTAAAATGAACCGTATCAGCCCTTTCCGCTCGGCCATGGTCGCGCTGGTGGCGATCACGCTGGGCGGCGGCGCCGCGCTGGCGCAATCGCCGGCGCCGTCAGCCTCTCCATCCGCCAGCCCGTCCGCGGCGCCTGCTCCGGCGGCATCCGCGAACCCCGCCCCGGCAGAAACGGCTGCACCCGCCGCTTCCGCGACCCCGGCGCCCTCCCCCGCGCCGGTGGCGAGCCCGTCGGTTGCCCCCTCACCGCCCGCGGCGGCCCAGACGCCGGCGGCGCCGCCCGCCGCGGCCGTTCAGACCGCCGACCCCTTCGGCGAACAGCTCGCGCTGGAGCCGAAAAAAGTCGTGATGCTGAAGGGCACCGCCAATTGGGACGCGGCGTTCGACACCCTGGTCGATGCGTTCAAGGCGCTGACCGCGCTGCTCGACAAGCAGGGCATCAAGTCCACGGGCAATTCGATGATCGTCTACACCTCGACCGACGACACCGGCTTTACGTTCCTGGCCGAAATTCCGGTCGAGCAGGAGCCGAAGAACCTGACCAAGGACATGAGCATCGGCAAATCGCCCGATGGCAAGGCCCTGAAATTCGTGCATCGCGGTTCCTACGACAACATGGACAACACCTATGAGGCGATCACCAATCACCTCGACGACAAGAAGCTCGAGGCCAAAGACACCTTCATCGAGGAATACATCACCGATCCCCTGAAGACGGCGGAGGACAAGCTGGTGATCAATGTCTATGTGCCGTTGAAGTGAGACGCA
>JAXDPI010000007.1:0-137254 GCA_034668465.1 Sphingomonadales bacterium | reverse complement strand
GGCCGAACTTCAGCAGATCCTCGGGCTCGGTGTGGCGCAGCACCTCGCCGGCGCGCCGCTCGTCGGGCGCGGCGACATGGGCGCCGAAGCCGATCGACTTGCCCTCGAGCCGGTCGCCGATGATCTTTTCGAGGCCGGCGAAAGCGCCGCCGCAGATGAACAGGATGTTGGTCGTGTCGACCTGGAGGAATTCCTGCTGCGGATGCTTGCGGCCGCCCTGCGGCGGCACCGAGGCGGTGGTGCCCTCCATCAGCTTCAGCAGCGCCTGCTGGACGCCCTCGCCCGAGACGTCGCGGGTGATCGATGGGTTGTCCGATTTGCGGCTGATCTTGTCGATCTCGTCGATATAGACGATGCCGCGCTGCGCCCGCTCGACATTGTAGTCGGAGGCCTGGAGCAATTTGAGGATGATGTTCTCGACGTCCTCGCCGACATAGCCCGCCTCGGTCAGCGTCGTCGCGTCGGCCATGGTGAAGGGCACGTCGAGGATCCGCGCCAGCGTCTGCGCGAGCAAGGTCTTGCCGCAGCCGGTCGGGCCGACCAGCAGGATGTTCGACTTGGCGAGCTCCACGTCGGCGCCCTTGGCGCCGTGGGCGAGCCGCTTGTAGTGATTGTGGACCGCGACCGAGAGGACGCGCTTGGCGTGCATCTGGCCGATCACATAATCGTCGAGCACCTTGCAGATCTCGGCCGGGGTCGGCACGCCGTCGCGGGTTTTCACGAGGGCCGACTTGGTCTCCTCGCGAATTATGTCGTTACAGAGTTCCACGCATTCGTCGCAGATGAACACGGTCGGGCCGGCGATCAGCTTCCTGACCTCGTGCTGCGACTTGCCGCAGAACGAGCAGTACAAGGTGCTCTTGCTGTCGCCGCCGCTCAATTTCGTCATACAAATCCCGGGGCGCGAGCCCCTTCCCTGGTTATGCGTGGCTATCCTGACGGCAAATATACGTCAGGACAATGGTCTAATCGTTAAGGGCGCTCGCGGCCGGCGCAGGTCGGCCGCCCTCAGGCCGCCTTCGCCGCGTCCTCCGCGGCGGGCGTCGGCCTCTTGTCGAACACTTCGTCGACCAGCCCGAACACCCGCGCCTCCTCGGCCGAGAAGAATTTGTCGCGCTCGACATTCTTCTCGATCTCCTCGATCGGCTGGCCGGTATATTGGGCCATCAATTCGTTCATCCGGTGGCGGATGCGCAGGATTTCGCGCGCCTGGATCTCGATGTCGCTGGCCATGCCCTGGGCGCCGCCCGAGGGCTGGTGGATCATGATCCGCGCGTTGGAGAGCGCGACCCGCATCCCGGGCTCGCCGGCCGACAGGAGGAACGCGCCCATCGAGGCGGCCTGGCCGATGCAGACCGTGCCGACCTTGGGCCGGATATATTGCATCGTATCGTGGATCGCCATGCCCGCCGTCACCACCCCGCCCGGCGAGTTGATGTACATGTAGATGTCCTTCTTGGGGTTCTCGCTCTCCAGGTACAGCAATTGGGCGGTGATCAATGTCGCCATATGGTCCTCGACCCCGCCGGTGACGAACACGATCCGCTCGCGCAGCAGCCGCGAATAAATGTCGAAGCTGCGCTCGCCGCGGTTCGATTGCTCGATCACGATGGGGACGAGCTGGCTGATGATGTCTGCGTGGTCCATGGCGGCGGGGTGGTCCTGTCTGATGGGTTGCCCGCCCAACATGGGGCGGGAGGGGGGTGAGGTTCAAGCCCTGTTGCTGCGGGGGCCCCTTGCCGCCCTTGAGGACGAGGATATGGTCCGGGAATGAGACTGGCGCTTTGGCTATTGCTGCTGACGGCATGCGGGACGTCGCGGCCCGATCCGGCTGCCGTCGAGGCCCATGCCGAAGCCCGCCTTCGACAGCCGGCGGCCGGCATCGCGGCGCGGCCGCACGAGTATCAGGGCGAGGACACCGGCGCGTGGTCGGTGTTCGGCAGGAGCGGACCGCAAATCCCGCAAGGATTCTTCGTCCACATGATGGACACCAACCCGCAATCCCCCGGCGCGATGATCGTCATGCTCTCCCGGCAGGGAGGCCGCGCCGTGGGCGTGGAAATATCGGCGCACGATTGCCAGAACCGTGTCTGGCGAAACGCGCGGCTGCAGGGGCGATCCTGGAGCGCAGCGCCGCCGCGCGAGCGAGCCGCGCTCGCCAAAGCGATTGTCCTTCGCCACGCGCGGCAGGTCGCGCTGGAATGTCATGCGGATATCTCGTCGCTGGACGATGAGTTGCAGACTTTCGAGGCCGCCTTCCGCGCCTTCGACCGGTCGCGACGAATCTATGGGCCGTAGGACTAGAAAAAATAGTGACACTCTTTTCGCCCGCCAATCCGCAGAAAATAGTGGCTGTCATTATTTTCCGGACAGGCGGTCCTGAGCGAACCAACCGCAAAGGCAGATTGCCACCTATTGGACAAAGGAGTAAATTACCGGGGCGTAAACCTTGTTTCCTGCGGGCGTCGAGCAAGACTGGCGGAGGATGAAAGATGAGAATTGGAATGACATCTCTCATGCTTGCGTCGTTCAGTTCCATGGGCATGTCTCAACCGCCCGACTGTACGAGAACCGCCGGCCTGGAAGTTGACGCCGACGGCGCCCCGGATTCTTACCGCGTAGATGGCAACGGGCTTTCGTACACCTGTGACGGAGTGTTCGCGATCGTCCGCGGCGTGCCCCAAACGCAGAACAACAATCCGGCTCATTGGCAGCAGCTTTGCCGCGATTACTGGACGCAGGCCAAGGCGAGCGGCAATTATTCCGGCGTGCGGATCGTTGGATTCCTGGCGGATTCGCACGGCCCCGTCGTTCAAAGCGCGGGAGACCCGTTGCCTAACGAAGCCTATGTCACGACGACGTCGCTGACGATCCCCGGAACCCCTGAGAGAACGCAGCGACACTATGTCGATGCGTCGCAGATTCCTTACGTGGTCCTCTCCCCGGCCTACGCGCGTGCGCACGGCCTGGTTCTGGGAGACCTGGTCCTGGTCTATCGTCCCCGGACCGAGAGATATGCATTCGGCGTCTATGGAGACTGCTGTTCGCTCGGTGAAGCTTCGGTGCGCCTGCACCAGGATATCGGGAACGACCCCATCGTTGTCAGGGGCGGCACACGTCGGGCGAAACGAGGCATTGGCGATGCGGTGGTCTTCGTTGCGTTTCCCGGCCGCCACACGAACCCCACGGTCGACGCGGCCGCGTGGCGGGATGAAATCAGACTTAGCGGCGAGGCCGCTCTGGCGGCCTGGGGAGGATTGGAGCGCCTTCGGACCTGTTCGGCGCGGCGCTAGCGCGGAAAAAGGGGACACATAGGTGTGTGTCCCGGGTCCCATTCAGCGCGGCGGCGGGCGCTGCGTTTGCGCCGCTTCGCTGGCGGCGAAGGCCTCGGCGTAGGCGGCGCGCCAGTAGCGGACGTCGACATTCTCGAGGATCGGGATTGCCAGCCGGCCGGGATAGGTCGTGTTGCCGACGAGGTCGGCGCGCACGCCGTCGCGCTCGAAGGTCGCGCGCGCGGTCTCGACATGGCCGAGGCCCGAGCGCGCGCCGACCGCCGGCGCGGCGTCGATCGACCGGGCCGGGCCAAATTGCCCCGCGAGCAGCGCCGCGACCCGGGTGAAATGCGAATGGTCGAAACGGATCCGCCCGGTCAGCGCGCGCTGCGACCCGGTCTCGACCCAGAACAGGCGATCGTCGACGAAGCCGAACGCCATCTGCGTCGGCCGCCCGGCGAACTCGATCGCGCCCGGCGCCTCGACGAAGGGCCGCCCGTTCTTTTCGTCCGCGCGCAGCTCGGCGCGGATTCCCTGCGCCCGCAGCGCACCCTGCACCTCGCGCGGGCTCATGCCGGCGGCGAGGCCGCGCCAGAGGACTGGACGGGCGGCCGGCGGCGGCGAAGGTTCGGCGCCCGGCGGAGGCTGAGCCGCGGCAGATGTGACGGCGGCGGCCAGCGCCACGACCAAAATTCCTGCCGCGACATTCATTGCCCTATCTTTCCCCAATCCGATCGCCCGCCTGCCGGGCAAATTCGGCAGCGAAGCTTAGGGTGAGCGCCGTCGGCTTTCCACCCATTGCGGACTGAATGGGGACACGTACTTTTTCGCGAAAAGGTACGTGTCCCCTTTTTAGAAATCCCCCTTTTTTCAGAAATCCGGGGCCAGCAGGACGCCGATCTGCCGCTCGCCGTGGAATACGCGACCCTGAGCGTCGAAGGTGAGGCGCTGGCCGATGATGACGAGCTCGTTATTTTCCGGGCGGAACCAGCGTTCGAGCGGCATGCCCGGTTCGTGGATGCCGCCGCATTGGGCTCCGCGCGGGCATGAATGCCAAGGGGTGCCGGGGGTGGGAAAGCCGGTCGCGTCCGAGGTCCAGACGCCGTCCTCCGCGCGGTAATAGCCGGAGATGGTGAACCAGCTGTCGCGTCCTTCGCTAGCGCGCGGGAACAGGTCGCGCCGGGTGATCAGCACATAGGGGCGCCCCGCGGCTAGCAGCCCGGCGAGCGCGTTCGGCGCGGCGGGCGCGGGAGGCTGGGCCTGCGCGGGGCCCGCCGATGGCGCTCCCGGCATGGTCTGCGCCGCGGCCGGCGAGCCCAGCAACAGCAAGGCCGCCAACCCGATTTTCAAATGGGATCGGCGATTGGGCGTGGCGAAGCTGTTCGGCATTTGGGACTCCTCGTTGGAATGGGGACAGTTACGAGTAACTATTCCCTAGCGCAGCTGGCTGTCCTTGCTGCCGCGGCGGTTGATGCCGGCGGCGACGCGGCTGGCGTCGCGGGCCGACTGGCAGGTGACGCAGGTGCGCGTGCCCGGCAGCGCGCGGCGCCGGCGCTCGGGAATCTCCGCGCCGCAATCGTCGCAGGCGTCGACCTCCTCGCCCGCCGGGATGTTCGCCCGGGCGCGCTTGACCGCGTCCGCCACCGTGTCGTCGATCTGGTCCTGGACCGCGCCGTCGCGCGCCCATCCGCCGGCCATGGCGAAGCTCCTTCGTCGCCGCCTCGTACTAGGCTCGAAATAGGAGGCGGGCCGGCCGTTTCCAATGGGGACAGTTGCGGGCAACTGTCCCCTCGCACGCTCTAGGGCCTGATCAGCGCGCCGATCCGGTCGGGCCAGGTGCAGAGCGTCTCGGTTGTCAGGCCGTCCTTCGTGATGGTGGTGAGGTCGGCGCCGCCGCCGACATAATAACGCCCCCCCGTCAACCTCACCCGCCGCTGCGCCTCGATCAGGACGCGCGCCGCGGCCGGGTCGACCCGCCGCGGCGCGAGGCTGTGGTCGACTGGCGGCCAGTGATAGCTGGCGACGCTTTGCAGGGCGCCGGCGACGCCGCGCTTGGTCTCGATCCGGTAGGCCTCCGGCCGCCCGCGTTCGCGCGACCACAAGGCGAGGAACAGATTGAACGAGCGCGGCATCGCCGGCCGGCCGTGCGATTCGACGACCGCGTCGAACACCATCATGTCGTCGCAGATCAGCCGGACCGCGTCGGCCGCGCCGGCGAGGACATCCGCCTGGTCGGAGCGATCGTCCAGCCACTTGGCGATGGTGCCGGCCGAGCCGCTGTTCTGCCGCCCGGAATAAGCGATCGCGATCGACAGGCGCGCGCAGGTCATCACCTTGGGCTGAATTTTGACCAGGCGGCCGTCCTTATGCTGCCACGCCCGGTCGGTGAGCAGCCGAACCGCGTCTTCGCCGACCATGATATTGAGCGCCGTCATGCGCCCATTTTGGCACGACGCGGAAGATGTGGCTAGAAGCGTGGCGGAGGAATTGAGGGCAATTACTTCAATTTCTGGCGCGCGATCAGCCCCCGGGGCAAACCGCCCGCGCCAGCGCCTCCTCCACGCTGCCGGCGGCGACCGGCGTCAGGCGGCGGTAGAATCGGCGCCGGTAAGGGCCGCCGCCGCTATCGCCATAGGTGCCGCCGGAAATGACGACCTCCATGTCGGCGCTCCGGCGGCGGGCGCAGTCGATCTCGACGCGCCGTGTCGTGAGGATGTCGGGCAGGCCGCTGAGCATGAACTCGTAACGGATCCAGACGCGAATTCTTGCGCCCCGCCGCTCGATGCGGGCCGCATCATATTCGCTGGGAGTCTCGCCCCAACCGCGCTGCCGCCGATCGAACTCGCGCCAGTCCGGATCGCCGAGCGCGGCGGCACCGAGGGCAAAGGCCGTGAGCAGCAGCAATGGACTCTCCGCAGCGTGGGGGCGGTTACGAGCAACCGTCCCCTGCCCTTTTGCCTCACCGCAGCCCGAACGATAGTGACGGTCACGATTTTTTCCGCAGGCGTGATTCGCTACCGGCCGCCCCGTCGGCCGGCTGGGCCTGCTCCGGCTGGAGCTTCGGGGCCGCTTCGCGTCCGCGGCGCTGCGGCCGGGACGGCCTCAGCGCATCCTAAACGTGACCCTTCCGTAGAAGAACGTCCCCGGCACGTCGTAGGTGGTCGGGTCCATGTTGTTGAGGCCGCAGGTGAAGCAGGCGGGGGGATCGACGTCGAACAGATTGTTGGCGCCGATCGCGAAGGTCAGGCCGTCGTTCATCCAGCCGGGCGCCCAGCGCAGCTGGAGGTCGGTGTAGAAGCGCGCATCAAGCCTGTTGCCGTTCGACTCGTCGACCCCCGATATGTAGCGGCCGGTGACCGAGGCGCCGATTTCGCCCAGCGTCCAGTCGATGATCCCGGTCGACTTGAACTTGGCGAATACCTGGTCGGGGCTGCCCTGCTCGGTGCCTTCGCGGTCGATCGTGGTGAAGCCGGTCGTCGCCGGGACCGTGACCCGGTAGTTGAGCAGGAAGCTGGCGTTCCAGATCAGGTTGAACGTGCCCGCCGAGCCCTGGCCGCCGCGGTAGATCAGGCTCAAATCGATGCCGTCGGTCTCGATGCTGCCGATATTCTGGAGGAAGCCGCGGATCTGGGTGACCTGGCCCGAGGCCGAGCGGTCGATCGCGGCGCAGCTCAACGCGTCGCCGGCGGTCGCGCAGCGGCCGAGCAGGGTTTCGGCGTCGATCGCCGCGATCGCGCCGTCGACCGTGATATTGTAATAATTGGCCTCGAGCGACAGCCGCGGCGCGAAGCTCGGCCGCCAGACCATGCCGAAGCCCCAGCTTTCCGAATTCTCCGGCAGGAGCTGGTCGTTGCCGCCGGTGACTACCGGCAGCTGGGCGTTCAACTGGACGTAGCTGTTATTGGCCGGGACGCCGTCGGCGATGCAATTGGCGCGGATGTTGGCCGGCGTCGCCCCGGTCATGCCCGAGCAGGGGTCTTCGACCTCCTGGTCGAAGCGCGACGGCGTGCCGAACAATTCGCCGATGCTCGGCGCGCGGAAGCCCTCGGCCCAGCTGCCGCGGAACAACAGGTTCTCGATCGGCTCCCAGTTGATGCCGGCGCTGAAGGTCGTCGTCGAACCCGATGTCGAATAATCGGAATATCGCGCGGCCCCGGTGAACTCGAGACGATGGAAGAAGGGCGTGTCTCTGAGCAAGGGCAGCCGCAACTCGGCATAAGCCTCATCGACATTGTAGCCGCCCGCAGTCGGCAAAGCCGGGATGTCGGAGCCATTGCCGGCGGCGACCGTGGGGTCGGGGTCGAACGAACCCGAGAGGTCACGATGCTCGACGCCGATGGCGAGGCCGACCGGGCCGCCGGGCAGATCGAACAGGCTGCCGGTCAAATTGGCGGAGAAGTCCCAGAGCTTCTGGCGGCTCGAATCCCGCTGGGTGAAGGCGACGTAGCCCAACATCGCGTCGGTGATCGAGCCTTCGCCGCCGAAGATGTTGAACGGCACGCAGGGCGCGGTGCAGGCCGCGACCGGGCCGAGGGCGGTGGTGAGGTTGGCGGCGTTGATGTTGCCGTGCACCTCCTGCTTGGCCCGGTTGCGGCCCCAGACGCCGTTGACGTCCCAGAACCAATCGTGGCCGGCCATTTCGAACCCGCCGTCGAGGGTCGCGGCGGCGTAATAGGTGTCGACCGACTGGTCGTAGCGGCGCGGTCCGTTCTCGACGACGCGGCGGCCGATGAAATTGTAATTGGGAATTTGGCCGTTGGAGGTGCCGTCCGGATTGCGGCCCGAGCGCAACGTGCCGAACGGGTTGAACGGGTTGGACGCGTCGATCGTGATGTTGTCGAGGCGATTGCCGTTGCCGGCGTCGGGCCCGACGAACAGCGGCAGCGGCGCCGCCTGGTTCGACGAATTGCGCCGATTGTAGACCGCGCGCAGCAGGAAGTGGGTGCGCTCGCCGATCTCCTGGGTGAAATTGACGAAGCCGCCATAGCGCTCGAGCGGAACCTGGATGAAATTGTACGGCGCGAAGTTGAACCGGTCGGCGGTGGTGAACGCCTTATAGTCGCTGGCGGGGTCGGTCGGGTTAAGCGGGTTGTAGACCGGCCGGCCGGTCAGCACCGGGTGGCGCAGCGTGAGATTGTTGCCGAGCACGATGAATCGCCCGAGCGGCGTGCCCGAGCTGCACGAATTATCGCACGCGGTCGTGCCCGGGGTCGGGAAGAGCGAGATCGAGCGGTCGCCCGAGCTGACCTCGTCCTGCTTGACGTAATTGGCGCCGATCACCAGCCGGGTGCCGCCTTCGGAGGTGCCGGTGCCCCAGGTCAGGGCGTAATTTTGCGTAAAGCCGTCGCCCTCGCCGAACGAGCCCAATTGGGCCGAGGCGATCCAGCCCTCCTGCGAGCGGCGGCTGATGATGTTGATGACGCCGCCGATCGCGTCCGAGCCGTAGATCGCGGCCGCGCTCGATTGCAGCACCTCGATCCGCTCGATCATCGCCTCGGGGATCGAATTGAGGTCGATCGAGCCGGGCACGCCGCTCGCCGAGGCGCCGTTGACGTATCTGAGGCCGTCGACCAGCACGAGCACGCGGCGCGACGAGAGATAGCGCAGATCCGCTTCGGCCGCGCCGGCGCCGACGCCGCCGCCGTCGGGCGGGTTGCCGAAATTGCCCGAATTGTTGAACCGGCTGTTGAGCGCGCCGCCCGAGCCCGGCAGGCGCTGCAGCACCTCGGCGGTCGAGGTGAGGCCGGTGCGGTCGATGTCGGCGCGGTCGACGAACACGACCTGCTGATCCTGGTCGAGCGGATCGCGGCGGATGCGCGAGCCGGTGATGACGATCGGCTCATCGTTCGTGCTGGGCGTGGGAGCCGCGGGGGGCGTCTGCTGCGCGATGGCCGGCGCCGCCCAGGCGGTCATGCCGGCGGCGATCGCGAGCGTCGCGCTGCCGAAACGGATCTGGCTTGAAATCTTGGTCATGACGGTCACTCCCCAGCTGGGGCGCGGCCGCGGGTATGCGGGTTGGACGCGCCCCCCGACGAAGCGACGCTACGCCGGGGGAGCGGGTGCGAGGAAGCGGAAACGGCGGCGGCGAAACGAATTCGGGCCGATCGTTGCAGAAGTGCTACAATTTCGGGGCGTCCCGAAGTTTCTGATCTGGACTTTTCAGCAAAGAGAACATAAAAGGAACAAAAAAAGCGAGCCAGTCGTCGCCGCTTGAATTAACCCAACGGATAGGTTATTCCGCCATGCCGACGATCCATCGCGAACACGGCTTGCGCTTTGCCATTTATGTCGACGACCATCCGCCGCCCCATCTCCACGTTCTTAGCGATGGCGAGTTAAAGGTGATCATTCGGGGAGAAGATGGCTTTCCGCTGCTGGTCTACGCGGCCGGCATGAAGGCGCGGCTGAGGCGGTGTGCGATGGATGTGGTGCTGGAACGCCAGGCGGAATTCTTGGGCCGCTGGCTGGAGATTCACGGAGACAAGGAATGACGAAGCACTGGTCCGATGCGCAGATCAAGGCGGCCCAGGCTCGCGGGCGCAAGATGATGGCGGAAGAGCCTCGCGCCGCAAGCGTGCGCTACGACAAAGCCAGCGGCCGGATCGTGGTCGAGCTCACCAACGGCTGCACCTTCGCGTTTCCGGCACGTCGGGTGCAGGGGCTGGAGAATGCTGCCGAGGCGGAGATCGCCGAAGTCGAAATCGCGGGCCTCGGCTTCGCTTTGCACTGGCCCGCGCGCGACGTGGACATTTCGCTCAACGGCCTGATGCACGGCATGTTCGGAACCAGGCGATGGATGAGCGAACTGGCGCGGCGCGCGGGCCAGACGACCTCCCCCGCCAAGGCGGCGGCGGCGCGTGCCAACGGCGCGAAGGGGGGCCGGCCGCGGAAGGTGGGGTGAAACGGCATTTTCGAAGGTGCTTGTCGTGAGCCAAAGCTCCTACTGCAGTTAGCTTGGCAATGCCCCACCGTTCCGACTCGCGCGGAGGCGTTCACCCCCACCCATCTCCCCCATCAAGGGGGACGGGTTAGTCGGCGCCTGGCGCCGGGAAGCTTAGATAGTGGAGCCGCCTAACCTCGCGCCGCCCGCGCACCACCGTGTCCAGTATCAGCCCGCAGAAGAAGCACAGGAACGCCAGGATCATCAGGCCGGTGGCGAGGATCGCGGTCGGGAAGCGGGGGACGAGGCCGGTCTGGAAATAGGTGATGGCGAGCGGGATGGCGAGGACGATGGCCAAAGTCGCGAGGAACAGGGCGAAGCTGCCGTAGAACAGCACCGGGCGCTCGATCCGGTAGAGGTGCAGGATGGTCTTCAGGATCCGCCAGCCATCGCCATAGGTGGAGAGCTTCGAGTGCGAGCCTTCCGGGCGGGCGCCGTAGGCGGTGACGAGCTCGCCGACCGGCATGGCGAGCTCGAGCGCGTGGACGGAAATCTCGGTCTCGGTCTCGAAACCGCGCGACAAGGCCGGGAACGACTTGGCGAAGCGGCGCGAGAAGACGCGGTAGCCCGAGAAGATGTCGCTGAACGAGCGGCCGAACAGGCTCGAGAGGAGGCCGGTGAACAGCCGGTTGCCGAGCGCGTGGCCGCGGCGATAGGCCGCCTCGATTTCGGTCTTGCGCGCGCCGACGACCATGTCGAGCTGCTCGTCGACAAGCTTGGCGACGAGCGCGGGCGCGGCCGACGCGTCGTAGGTCGCGTCGCCGTCGGCCATGACGTAGATGTCGGCCTCGACGTCGGCGAACATCCGCCGGACGACGTGGCCCTTGCCCTGCATCTTCTCCGAACGAACGATCGCGCCCGCTTCCGCCGCGACCTCGCGGGTGCGGTCCGTGCTGTTATTGTCGTAGACGTAGACCGCCGCGTCCGGCAGCGCCGCGCGGAATTCCGCGACGGTGCGCGCGATCGCGGCCTCCTCATTGTAGCAGGGAAGCAGGACCGCGATGCGGAGATTTTGCTGATCCAAGGTGATGCCCCACTCCGTTCGGCCTGAGCCTGAAGGCCTTCCCTTCTTTAGGGAGAAGTGAGGCGCTTCGACAAGCTCAGCGCGAACGGTTCCGGTTTACGCCTTTTTCGCGGGAGCCTTCTTGGCGGCAGGCTTCTTCGCCGGGACCTTCGCCGGCTTGGCCGCGGGCGCGGCTTCCTTCTTCGCGGCCGGCTTCTTCGCCGCGACCTTCTTCGCCGGCTTGGCCTCGTGGTCGTGGCCGCAGCCGGGGCCGTGGACGTGGCCCTCCTCCGCTTCGATCGCGGCTTCGAGCTCCTCGCGGCTGGCGCCGCGCTCGGAAATCTCGGCGGCGCCGAACAGATGGTCGACGACCTTGTCCTCGAACAAAGGCGCGCGCAGCTGGGCGGCGGCCATCGGCTCGTTGCGGACATATTCGGCGAACTTCTGGCGGTCCTCGGCGCCGTATTGCTGGGCCGCCTGCATGATCAGCTGGTTCATCTCCTGCTGGCTGATCTGGATATTGTTCTTCTGGCCGATCTCCGAAAGGAGCAGGCCGAGGCGGACGCGCCGCTCGGCGATCGCGCGATAGTCGGCGCGCTCCTTCTCCATTTCGCGGCGGGCGGCCTCGGGGTCCTCCTCATGGCTCGCTTCGTGCTCGAGCTGCTGCCAGATCTGGTCGAACTCGGCCTCGACCATCGATTCCGGCACGGGGAAATCGTGCGCGGCGGCGAGCTGGTCGAGCAATTGCCGCTTCATGTGGGTCCGGGTGAGGCCGCCCAGTTCCTGCTCGACCTGCGCCTTCAAAAGGTCGCGCAGCTGGCCGATCCCTTCGAGGCCCATCGACTTGGCGAAGGCGTCGTCGGGCTTCATCGCCTTGGGCACCTGCACTTCGTTGACGAGGACGTCGAAGGTCGCGGCGCGGCCCTTGAGATAATCGACGTTGTAATCGGCCGGGAAGGTGACGCTCACGACCAGCTGGTCGTTCGCCTTGACGCCGATCAGCTGGTCCTCGAAGCCCGGGATCAGCCGGCCCGAGCCCAATTCGACCGACATGCCCTCGCCCTTGCCGCCCTCGAACGGCTCGCCGTCCACCTTGCCCTCATAATCCATCAGCACGAGGTCGCCCTTCTGCGCCTTGTGCTTGGCGGGCGCGGGATCGAAGCTCTTCTGCCCTTCGGCGAGCTTCGCCACGGCGGCGTCGACCGCTTCTTCCGACGCCGGCACCGTCAGCCGCTCGATCCTGAGCCCAGCGATCTTCGCCTCGGGCACGTCGGGCAAGGCCTCGACCTCGACGGTGACGACCGCATCCTTGCCCTCGCCGCTTTGCTCGAGCGCGATCGCGGGCTGCATCGCCGGGCGGATGTTCTGCTCGGTCATCAGCTGCTGGACGCCGTCCTGGACCGCCTCCTGCAGCGCCTGCGCCTCGAGCGAGGCGCCGTGCATCTTGCGGATCAGATTGGCCGGCACCTTGCCGGGGCGGAAGCCGGGCATGCGGATCTGCGGCGCGACCTTCTTGAGCTCGACGTCGACGCGGGCGTCGATATCCTTGGCGGGGATGGTGATCCGGTAGGCGCGCTTGAGCCCCTGGTTCAGCGTCTCGACAGTCTGCATTGCGGGTTCAAACCTTCATGTCAGCGATCGGCGAACAGCGGATCGAGGCGGACCGCTGGTGCGGGCGAAGGGAGTCGAACCCCCACATTCTTTCGAATACCAGGACCTAAACCTGGCGCGTCTACCAGTTCCGCCACGCCCGCTTAGGCCGGCAAGGCGGCGTCTATAGCAGCGGCGCGCGTGAGGGCAAGCGTACTTGCCCGGGGAAGTCAGGCGGCCGACGCCCAGTCCGCGCCCGAACGGCCCCGCGAGCGGAACAGGCCGGCGCCGGCGCCGAGGCCTTCGGTGAGGGGGAGCGCGGTGCCGCAGAAGCCGCATTCGGCGGAGAGGCGGCCGACATACCAGTGCGAGCGGCCGCAGCCGGGGCAGCGGTTCGCTTCGCCGGCACGATAGACGACGTGATAGCCGCGCCGGGCGAGCAGCTGCGGAAAGCTTCCGGGCGGTTGACCGAACAACTGGGCCGACATGATCTTGCTCCCTGAGCGCCCCGATCCGGGTGCGACGAGCCGTTTTATTTCATAGACCAGTTGAACATGAGCTGACCGGACCTGTCGGGTGGCGTTCATCCGATGTGCCCCGGTTGTCACCGGCCGCCGGGCGTACTAGGCGAGCGACACACGCTTGTTTCCCGAGGGGCCTTTCATGCACTTCAAGACCGTCCTCGCCGGCCTCGCCGCGCTTTCCCTGTCCGCGGCGGGCCTCGCCCAGCGAGCCGACGCCCCGGCCCCCGCGTTCAGCGCCGACGCCTTCCGCGCCCATGTCACCTTCCTCGCCGACGATTTGCTCGAGGGGCGCGACACCGGCAGCCGCGGCCACGAGATCGCGGCGCGCTACGTCGCCACCCAGTTCGCCGCGCTCGGCCTCAGGCCCGGCGCCGGCGACTCCTGGCTCCAGCGGATCGACTTCGTCCGGATCGCCAACGACCCCGGCACGACGCTGACCGTCGGCGGCCGCACCTTCGCCCAGGGCCGGGATATGGCGGCCCGCGCCGGCGTGGAAACCGAGCCGGTCGCGCTCGAAGCGCCCCTGGTCTTCGCCGGCTACGGGCTCGACATGCCCTCGCACGGCTTCGACGACTATCGCGGGCTCGACGTGCGCGGCAGGATCGTGGTGGTGCTGAGCGGGACGCCGGCCCAGATCCCGAGCGACGTCGCCGCGCACCTGAACGGCGACAAGAGGCGGACGGCGGCGGCGCGGGGCGCCGTCGGCATGATCACCGTCCGCACCCGCGCCGACATCGCGGCGATGCCCTGGGCGCGGACGATCCGCTTCGCCGACCGGCCGCTCACCACCTGGGTCGAGCCGGGCGGCGCGCCGTTCACCGACGCGCCGGGCCTGCATTTCGCGGCGACGGTCAGCGAGGAGGTCGCCGCCGCTTTGTTCGACGGGGCGCGGCGGCCGCTAGACGCGTTGCTCGCGGAGGCGGCGCGGGCCGGCGTGCGCCCTGCCGGCTTCGCCCTGCGCCAGCGCGCGCGGGTGGCGCGCAGCCCGGGCGCGGTGACCCGCTTCTCGAGCCCCAACGTGGTCGCCATGCTGCCCGGCACCGACCCGGCGGTGGCCGGCGAATATGTGCTGCTGATGGCCCATCTCGACCATATCGGCATCCGCGAGCCGCGCCCCGGCGACGCCGCCGACGCCGACCGGATCAACAACGGCGCGATGGACAATGCCACCGGCATCGCCACCCTCATTGAAGTGGCGCGGGCGATGAGCCAGCCGGGCAACAGGCCGCGCCGGCCGATACTGCTCGCCGCGGTGACCGGAGAGGAGAAGGGGCTGCTCGGCGCGCAATTCCTCTCGCGCCACCCGGTGACCGGCAACGGCCGGGTGATCTCGGTGGTCAATCTCGACATGCCGGTGCTGACCTACGATTTCCACGACGTCACCGCGTTCGGCGCCGAGCATTCGACGATGGGGCCGATCGTCGCGCGGGCGGCGGCGCGGATGGACGTGCGGCTGTCGCCCGACCCGTTGCCCGAGGAAGGGCTGTTCACCCGCTCCGACCATTACCGCTTCGTCCAGCAGGGCGTGCCCTCGGTCTTCCTGATGACCGGCTTCGACAATGGCGGCGGCGCCCGCTTCCGCGCCTTCCTCGACACCCGCTACCACAGTCCGCGCGACGATTTGAACCAGGAGTTCCATTGGCAGGCCGGCGCCCGCTTCGCGCAGCTCAACTATCTGATCGCGCGCGAGATCGCCGACGGCCGCGAGGCGCCGCGCTGGTACGAGAACAGCTTCTTCGGCGACGCGTTCGGCGGCAGCCAGCCGCGCCAGCCGCGGCCGGTGCCGATTCAATAATGAGGTTGGTCCGGGGGTCAGGCGACCTCGCGGCGCGCATTTTCGCGGGCGTAAACTTCGCTGAGCGTGGTGAAGCGGCCGCCCACGCGATCGCGGAAGAAGGTCAGCACCTGCTCGATCGCGGCGAGGAAGGCGGCGAGGCCGGCTTCGCTGCGGACGTAAGGGGTGTGGCCGGGGGCGAGGCTCGGGCTGTGATAGGTCAGGCTGAAGGTGCGGTGGCCGCGCGCCGCCATCGCCGCGATCAGGCGGCACTGCTCCTCCGCCGGCGTCCCTTCCGGGGTCAGGCGCGAGCGGGCGACGAGGCCGGAGCGGGCGAGCGCGCCGGGGATGCGCAGCCGCTCCGCGTGGCGGCTGTCGAAGAGCCAGTCGACCTTTTCGCCGAGCTTCGGCAGCGCGCCGACGAAGCCGACGGTGAGCGGCACTTCGAGCAGGCCTTCGGGAAGCCAGTGCGGCCGATCCGGACGGCCGCGGAAATCGGGGCCGCCGTCGCCGGTGAAATCGGTGTGCGGGACGAGGCTGCAATCGACCTCGTAGCCGAGATCCGCGAGCGCCCGGCCGGTGTTCGGCCCATAGCCGTAGCGGCCCGCCTTGAACGCGGTCGGGCGGGCGCCGAAGCTGCGCGTGATCGCCTGGGTCAGCGTCTCGATCTTGATCCGCTCGAGCTCGGGCGACAAGTTGCAATGATAGGAATTTCGGGCGCAGACCTCCTCGACATGCGGCGGCGTCACCCAGGGATGGAGGTGAGCGCCGATCTCCGCCTTGCCGGCGCCGCGCAGCGCTCGCAGGAACCGCACCGCCTCGGCGTCGGTCGCGACCGGATAGTCGACGACATAGGTCGGGACGATGCCGAAGCGGTCGTAGATTTCGTGGGCGCGCGCCTGGGCCGGGATTGTGCGGGTGGCGATGCTCTGGCGCGAGAAGGGCGCGGCCCAGTCGAACTCCTCCTCGGTGTCGACGACGATCAGCAGCTCGGGGGTCACAGCTTGCGGCCCTTGAGCGCGCGCCAGCTTCCTTCGACCGCGCGGCAAATGGCGTGGACGATGCGGCGGCGGGCGCCGGCGAGCGGGACGGTGACGCGGACGATCGCGCGGCGCTCGGTCCACAGGCTGTCGATCATCGGATGGTCCTGCATCGCGCAGCTGTCCATCCAGGCGATGTCGGGCCGCTCGAGGATGTCGAGATTGTCGATCTGGAGCAGCACGCCCGGCGAATATTGGGCATATGCCTCGTCGAAAGCGGTCTTGAACGAGAAGCCGCCCGGCGGATCGAGGAAATTGACCAGCATCGCGAGCGGCCGGCCGTCGAGATCGAGCCGGCGGAACTGGAGCCGTCCGGCGTCCCAGGCGCCGGCGAGCGCCTCGTGGAAGAATTGCGCGCCTGCCTGGTTGCAGGCGAGCGCGGTCCCTTCCCTCCCCTTCCAGCCGGCTTGCTCGAGCGCGAGAAAGGCGTTGCACCAGGCTTCGAGCTCGGCGCGGTCGTCGAGGATGCGCGATTCGAGCGTGCCGAGCTCGGCGAGGCGGTTGCGCAGGCGGCGCAGCTCCTTGCGCTTCTTCTGGCGGACGGCGTGGGCGTAGTAAGCGGCCGGGTCGAGGTCGCTGCGCAGGAAAGCGCGCATGTAACGGTGGACCAATGCGGCGCCGGCCAAGCCACGGTGGATCGGGCCGCCTTCGCCGATCCGGCGCAGATGGAGGAAATTGGGCGCCCAATTGGCCGCGTCGAGCGCGGCGAGAGCGGCGGTCCAGAAGGCGCTTTCCTCGCCGGCGGCGACCAGCGGCGTGCCGAGAAAGGCCTGGTCGTGGCACCAGTTGCGGGTGAAGCGGACCGGCAGTCGGGCATAGAAAAGCGCGACCTCGACAAGAAGCAGGCCGATCAGCCGGTCGCCGCGGCGGACCTCGAGCAGGCGGACGTCCGCCCCCGCCGGCAGCGTGGACAAGGCGGCGGCAACGAACCAATGCTCGGCAAAAACATTGGGCTCGGAGGCCTCGGCGGCGAGCTGGTTCCATTCGGGGCCGAGCGCTTCGACGGCAGTCGCGGCGAGGCGGGCGATGACCCGGACCTGCGGCGACGCGGGCACAGCCGCGAGCGACACGCGCGCCGCGCCCCGCCGGTCCGTCGGCGCTTTGATCCGGCCCATCGAGCTCATCGGCGCGCGATAGCGCACAGAGGTAAAGATATGGTGGGTGGTGGAGGCCCCTCCCCTTGATGGGGAGGGGTTGGGGTGGGGTGGCGTATCCGAAAAAGCCCGGCCCTTCATTGACGTTCACCCCCACCCAACCCTCCCCCATCGAGGGGGAGGGCCTTTCGCGCATCAGGCGCTCTGCAGCGCGTAGTCGCGATATTGGGCGCGAAGCTCGGTCTTGAGCAGCTTGCCGGTGGCGGTGTGGGGGAGGCTGTCGACGAACAATATCTCGTCGGGCAGCCACCATTTGGCGACATGGTTGGTGAGATGGGCGATGACGTCCTGCGCGCTCACCTCCGCCCCCGGCTTGCGCACCACCAGCAGCAGGGGGCGTTCGTCCCATTTGGGATGCTTGACCCCGATCGCCGCCGCTTCGGCGACGCCCGGGCAGCCGACCGCGGCATTTTCCAGGTCGACCGAGCTGATCCACTCGCCGCCCGACTTGATCACGTCCTTGGAGCGGTCGGTGATCTGAAGCGTGCCGTCGGGATGGAGCAGGGCGACGTCGCCGGTGTCGAACCAGTCGTCGCCGTCGATGCAGGGGCCGTTCTCGTCCTGGAAATATCGCTCGATCACCCAGGGGCCTCGAATCTGGAGCCGGCCCGAGCTCCGGCCGTCGCGCGGCTGGACCACGCCCTCGTCGTCGACGACCCGCAGCTCGACGCCGAACGGCACCCGGCCCTGCTTGCAGACCAGATCGACCTGCTCCTCGAAGCTCAATTCGTGCCAATTGGCGGGCGGCGAGCCGATCGTGCCGATCGGCGAGGTCTCGGTCATCCCCCAGGCGTGGCCGACGCGGATACCCATCTTCATCAGCCGCTCGATCATCGCGCGCGGCGCCGCCGAGCCGCCGATCGTGACGATCTTCAGATGCTCGGGCTTCTCGCCGGTCGCGTCCATATGCTGGAACATGCCGAGCCAGACGGTCGGCACGCCCGCCGAATGGGTGACCTTCTCCTCGTTCATCAGCCGGCACAGGACGACCGGATCGTTGACCTGCGCATAGACGAACTTCATCCCGGCGATGGCGCCGGCGAAGGGCAGGCCCCAGGCGGCGGCGTGGAACATCGGCACGATCGGCAGCCCGACCGAGCTCGGCGAAAGATCGAAGCAGGCCGGCGAGACCACGGTCATCGCGTGGATCAGCGAAGAGCGATGCTCGTAGAGCACACCCTTGGGATGGCCGGTCGTGCCCGACGTGTAGCAGAGCATGCAGGGCTCGCGCTCGGGCCCCTCGACCCAGGCATAATCCCCGTCCTCGGCCGCGATCAGCGCCTCGAAGCTGCCGTCGTCGAAGCAGACATAGTGGCGGATCGAAGTCCACTGGTCCTTGAGCCTGTCAACGATCGCCTGGAACGCCTTGTCGTAGAACAGGACTTTGTCCTCGGCATGGTTGGCGATGTAGACCAATTGCTCGTCGAACAGGCGCGGGTTGACGGTGTGGATGACGCCGCCGACGCCGATCGCGCCGTACCAGGCGATCAGGTGCAGATGATGGTTCATCGCCAAGGTGGCGATGCGGTCGCCGCGCTGTACGCCCAATCTTTCAAGCGCTTGAGCGAGTTTCCTCGCATCGCGTGCGATACCCGCCCAATCGGTGCGGGTGACGCTGCCGTCGGCCCAGGCGGTGACGATCTCGCGCCCGCCATGCTCGCGCTCGGCATGGTCGAGGAGCCGCGGCACGCGCAGCTCGAAATCCTGCATTCCGCCAAGCATGGCGCCACCCCTCCTCGTCATTCCAGCGAAAGCTGGAATCCCTTTGGCTTGATGTAAAGGAGAATTGAGATTCCGGCTTTCGCCGGAATGACGGGAGGCTCTAGGAAACGAGCGCAAGCCGGGGCGGATCGGCGACGGAGAGGCGGACCGCGCTCACCCCCGGGATCCGCTCGACGCGCGCCGCCATTTCGGCGTCGACGGCATAGTCGCGGCCGAGCAGGATATCGGCCTCGCCGCCCGCCCAGGCGGCGCGCAGCCTGAGCTGGCCGTTGCCGCCGCGCTCGCCGGCGACGATCGCGGCGAGGCTGCGGACCGCCTCGGCGTCGTCGACCTCGACCTCGAGCTGGAGACGGGTGCGTTTGGCGAGGCTCTCGAAGCTCTGCAGCGAGCGGATCGTGACGCGCGGCGTCTCCTCGCCCGGGCGGCGGTCGAGCTCGACGCCGAGCAGAGCGCACTGGCCGCTTTTGGCGAAGTCCGCGACCTGATCGGCGACATGATCGTCGAAGATCGTCGCTTCGAACTGGCCCGAGGAATCGGACAGGGTCGCCATCATGTAGCGGCGGCCCCTGGCGGAGGTGCGCCAGCGCGTCTCCTCAATGAGGCCGGCCATCACCGCGCCGGTGCGGCCGCCGTCGGCCGGCGCCGGCAACGAAGCGAGATCGGCGAACCGTTTGGCGCCATGAGCGGCGGCGAGGTGGCGGTAATTGTCGACCGGATGGGCCGAGAAATAGAAGCCGAAGCTCTCCTTCTCGGCGGTCATCCTTTTGGCGAGCGACCAATTTTCGGCCGAAGGCATGCGGATCGGCACGACATTGGCCGGCCCCTCGCCGAATAGGCCCCCCTGCCCGCTCACCCGGGCGTCGGCGGCGCTGGTGGCGGCGGAGAGGATCGTCTCGGCCGCGGCGAACACCGCCCAGCGCTCGGCCAGGCCGTCGAACGCGCCGCCGCCGGCGAGGCTCTCGATCTGGCGGCGGTTGACCAGGCGCGGGTCGATGCGGGCGGCGAAATCGTCGAGGCTGCGGAACGCGCCCGCTTGGCGCTCGACCACCAATTGCTCCATCGCCTTCTCGCCGACGCCCTTGAGCGCGCCGAGCGCATAGCGGACGGCCAAGCCCTCGCCATGCGCTTCGACCGAGAATTCGGCCTGGCTGGCGTTGATCGACGGCGGCAGGCAGACGATGCCGAGCCGCCGCATGTCGTCGACGAAGATGGCGAGCTTGTCGGTCTGATGGATGTCGAAACACATCGAGGCGGCGTAGAATTCGACCGGATGGTGCCGCTTCAGCCAGGCGGTCTGGTAGGCGAGCAGGGCGTAAGGCGCGGCGTGGCAGCGGTTGAAGCCGTAGCCGGCGAACTTGTCGATCAGGTCGAACAGATCGTTCGCCCAGCCTTCCGGGATGTCGTTGACCCGCTTGCAGCCGGCGACGAAGCCGGCGCGCTGGGCGTCCATTTCGGCCTTGATCTTCTTGCCCATCGCGCGGCGCAGCAAATCGGCCTCGCCCATCGAGAAGCCGGCCAAGACGCGCGCCGCCTCCATCACCTGCTCCTGGACGACGAAGATGCCGTACGTGTCCTTGAGCACGGTTTCGAGCAGCGGGTGCGGATAGGTGATCGGCTCGCGGCCGTTCTTGCGCGCGCCGAAGGCGGGAATCGAATCCATCGGTCCGGGCCGGTAGAGCGAGACGAGCGCGATGATGTCTTCGAAGCCGGTCGGCTTCACCGCCGCCAGCGTCCGCCGCATCCCCTCCGATTCGAGCTGGAACACGCCGACCGTTTCGCCGCGCTGGAGCAATTCGTAGACGGCGGGGTCCTCGAGATCGATCCGGTCGAGATCGACCTCGGCGCCGCGCTCGGCGATCATTTCGACCGCCTTCTTGAGCACCGACAGCGTCTTCAGCCCGAGGAAATCGAACTTCACCAGGCCCGCCCCCTCGACATATTTCATGTCGAACTGGGTGACCGGTATGTCCGAGCGCGGATCGCGGTAGAGCGGCACCAGCTCGGCGAGCGGGCGGTCGCCGATGACCACGCCGGCGGCGTGGGTCGAGGCGTGGCGCGGCAGGCCCTCGAGCTTCATCGCGAGGTCGAACAGGCGGCGGACCTGGTCGTCATTTGCATATTCGGCGGCGAGCTCGGAAACGCCGTTGAGCGCGCGTTCGAGCGTCCAGGGATCGGTCGGGTGGTTGGGGATCAGCTTGGCCAGCCGATCGACCTGGCCGTAGGGCATTTGCAGGACGCGGCCGGTGTCCTTCAGGACGGCGCGCGCCTTCAATTTGCCGAAGGTGATGATCTGGGCGACCTTGTCGGCGCCGTAGCGTTCCTGGACGTAGCGGATCACCTCGCCGCGCCGCGTCTCGCAGAAGTCGATGTCGAAGTCGGGCATCGACACGCGCTCGGGATTCAAAAAGCGCTCGAAGATCAGGCCGAGCCGGATCGGATCGAGATCGGTGATGGTCAGCGACCAGGCGACGACCGAACCGGCGCCCGAGCCGCGGCCCGGGCCGACCGGTATGTCGCGCTCCTTGGCCCATTTGATGAAGTCGGCGACGATCAGGAAATAGGCCGGAAAGCCCATCCCGACGATCACCCCGATCTCGTAGTCGAGCCGGTCGAAATAGGCTTTGCGCTCGGTTACCGAGAGGTCGGAATAGAGCGCGAGCCGCCGTTCGAGGCCGGAAGCGGCGTCGCTCCGGAGCTGCCCGGCCTCGGCGTCGAGATCGCCGGCGATGCTCGGCAGGATCGGCTTGCGCCGGGGCGCGGCGAAGGCGCAACGCTGGGCGATCACCGACGTGTTGTCGATCGCCTCGGGCAGGTCGGCGAACAGGCCGCGCATGTCCGCCGGCGGCTTGAGCCAGGCCTCGGGCGAGGATTTGACCCGGTCGTCGCGGTCGATCTGGCTCGACTGGGCGATGCATAGCAAGGCGTCGTGGGCGCGGTGGAAGCTCGCCTCGGCATAAGCGGCCGGGTTGGTCGCGACCAGCGGCAGGCCGCGGGCGTAAGCGAGCGCGATCAGCGCACCCTCGGCCGCCTGCTCGATCCGGTCGCCGCGGCGGCTGAGCTCGACATAGAGCCGGCCCGGGAACAGGGCCTCGAGCCGGTCGGCGATCGCGGCACAGGGCCGGCCCTCGGCGATCAGCCGCGCCAGCGCCCCTTCGCCGCCGCCAGTCAGCGCGATCAGGCCCTCGGTCCGCCGCTCGAGCGCGTCGAAGCGGACATGCGCCTCCTCCTCGAGCGGACGGCCGAGATGAGCCTCCGAGACCAGGGCGCAGAGATTGGCGTAGCCGGCCTCGTCCTGCGCGTAGAGCGGCAGCCAATCGATCACCGGCGCCCTGCCCTCCGCTATCCCCGGCCGGGCGACGCCGAGCAGGGTGGCGATGATCGGCTGGACGCCCGCCTCGATGCAGGCGTCGCTGAACGGCATCACCGCGTAGAGCCCGTTGCGGTCCGTCACCGCCGCGGCGGGGAAATCGAGCCGCTTCGCATGCTTGGCGATCGCCTTCGGCTCGATCGCGCCCTCGAGCATCGTGTAGCAGGAGAAGATGCGAAGCGGGACGTAGGGCGCGGAGGACATGGCGGAACCATGGTCCGCCGAAGCGATTCGGGGAAGCCGCCCGCCGATCTTGTCCACAGAAATCAGTGCACGCGCTCGCCGGCGCAACGCCTGTTCGGGCACCAGACGAAGAACAGGAGATGACCGTAGACGGCATCGATCCGCAGCTGCTCGACCCCCTGCTCTTCAACCGCGAAGCGGCTGTCGGCGCTGTGATCGCGATTGTCGCCGAGGACGAAGACGTGGCCGGGCGCGACGACCTGCTCGCCCATCTCGTCGCCCTGGCTGATTCCCGCGTCGTAGATTTCGTGGGCCGCGGCCTCGCCGGGGAATTGCTCGGCGAGGCGCCGCCGCTCCGACCCGAACGCGCTCGGCGCGCTACGTTCGGTGCGGACGAGGCGCTGGGCGACCGGCTGTCCGTTCAGCACGACGAGGCCGCCGCGCATCGCAATGCGGTCGCGCGCCAAGGCCGCGACCCGTTTCATGTAATCGCCGCCGCCGGGCGCGCGGAACAGGATGAGGTCGCCGCGCTGCAGGGTGCCGGCGCCGCGCAGCGACGCGACGAAGCGGTCACCGCGCATGATCGTCGGCTCCATCGCCTCCGAAGGCGCGTAGAAGACCTTGCCGAACCCCGCGACGCGCAGGAATGTCAGCAAAGCGACCAGCACCCCGATGACGATCACGGCAGCAATGGCGAGCCGGGCGAGAGTTACCGCCGGGCCGCGTTCTCCGCTCACTCCAGCACGCCCTCGTGTAAGCGCAATACCCGGTCCATCTTGGCGGCGATTCTTTCGTTGTGGGTGGCGACGAGGGCGGCGCTGCCTTCGCCGCGGACCAGGCTGAGGAATTCGGCGAAGACGATGTCGGCGGTCGCCTCGTCGAGATTGCCGGTGGGCTCGTCGGCGAGGACGAGGGCCGGGCGATTGGCGAGCGCGCGGGCGACGGCGACGCGCTGCTGCTCGCCGCCCGAAAGCTTGCTCGGCCGGTGGGTCAGGCGTTCGGCGAGGCCGAGCGAGCCGAGCAGCGATTCCGCCCGCTCGCGCGCCTCAGCGGGCGTCGCGCCGCGGATCAGCCCTGGGATGATCACGTTCTCGGCGGCGCTGAAATCGGGCAGCAGATGGTGGAACTGATAGACGAAGCCCAATGTGTCGCGGCGCACCCGGGTGCGGGCGCCGTCGTCGAGATCGGCCGCTTCCGCGCCGTTGATCCGGATCGAGCCTTCGAAGCCCCCTTCGAGCAGACCGACCGCCTGCAGCAGGGTCGACTTGCCCGAGCCCGACGGGCCGAGCAAAGCGACGATCTCACCGGCGCCGACGGAGAGGTCGATGCCGCGCAGCACCTCGATGGTGACGCCCGCCTGGACGAAGCTGCGGCGCAGGCCGGTGACCGCGAGGACCGCGGTCATGGCGCAGCACCCGGGAGCCCCTCCCCTTCAAGCCCTCCCCCTTGATGGGGGAGGGTTGGGTGGGGGTGAACATCAATGAAGAGCGGTGCTTTTCCGGAGACGCCACCCCACCCCAACCCCTCCCAATCAAGGGGAGGGGCTAGCGGGACGCAGCCACACTTGAAAATCTCATTCATAGCGCAGCACCTGGACCGGATCGGTGCTCGCCGCCTTCCACGCCGGGTAAAGGGTGGCGAGGAAGCTTAAGGTCAGCGCCATCAGGACGATCGCGGTGACCTCGACCGGATCGGTCTTGGACGGCAGCTCGGTGAGGAAGCGGACCGACGGATCCCAGAGGTTCTGGCCGGTGACCAGCTGGATCAGCGAGACCACCGCCTGGCGGTAATAGAGAAAGACTGCGGCCAGCCCCATGCCGGCGAGGATGCCGAGCGTGCCGATCACCATGCCGACGGTCATGAACACCTTCATCAGGCCGCGGCGCGACGCCCCCATCGTGCGCAGGATGGCGATGTCGCGGGTCTTGGCGCGGACCAGCATGATCAGCGAGGAGAGGATGTTGAACACCGCCACCAGGACGATGATCGACAGGACGACGAACATCGCCACCCGCTCGACCTGGAGCGCTTCGAACAGGGCCGAATTGAGCGAGCGCCAATCGGTCACGACCGCGCGGTGGGCGAGCGTGCCGGCGAGCGGGCTGAGGATCTCGTCGACCCGGTCGGGGTCGCTGGTCTGGACCTCGACCATGCCGATCGAATCGCCAAGCATCAGGAAGTTCTGCGCCTCCTCCATCGGCATCACGACATAGGCCTTGTCGTAATCGTAGAGGCCGACCTCGAAGATCGCGCCGACGCGATAGTCGACGATCCGCGGCACGGTGCCGAACGGGGTGGTGCGGCCCTGCGGCGAGATGATGGTGATCGAGCCGCCGACGTTGAGGCCGAGCAACTCGGCGAGGCGCGAGCCGATCGCGACCGTGTCGCCGTCCGGACGCAGCGAGGCGAGCGAGCCCGCCGTGATATTGTCGCGGATGATCGGATTGCCGGTGATCTCGGCGAGCGGCATGCCGCGCAGCAGGATCGCCTCGACCCGGCCCTCGTGGGTGGCCATCAGCGGCTGCTCGATCAACCCGTTCGCCGAGGTGACGCCCGGGGTCCGGCGCGCCTGCTCGACGATCGGCCGCCAATTGTCGAGCCGGCCGCCATAGCCCTGGATCACCGCGTGGCCGTTCAACCCGACGACCTTGTCGAACAGCTCGGCGCGAAAGCCGTTCATCACGCTCATCACGATGATCAAGGCGGCGACGCCGAGCATCACCGCGGCGAGGCTGATCCCGGCGACGAGGAAGATAAACCCCTCGCCCTTGCCCGGCAGCAGATAGCGCCGGGCGATCATCCGTTCGTAGCGCGAGAGGATCATGACGGCCCCCCAAAGCCGTCATTGCGAGGAGCGAAGCGACGCGGCAATCCAGCGAGGGCCGGACTGGATTGCTTCGCTTCGCTCGCAATGACGGCAATGCTCATGCCGTCAGCCTCGCCAGCGCGCTTTCGATCGAGAGCTCCTCGCGCTCGCCGGTGGCGCGGCGCTTCAGCTCGACGACCCCTTTTTCGAGACCGCGGGGGCCGAGGATCAGCTGCCACGGCAGGCCGATCAGGTCCATCGTCGCGAACTTGGCGCCGCCGCGCTCGTCGCGGTCGTCGTAGAGGGTGTCGACCCCCGCCTGCTGGAGGCGCCCGTAAATCTCGTCGGCGGCGCCGGCGCAATTGCCGTCGTCGGCGCGCATGTTGATCAGGCCGACCTGGAACGGCGCGACCGCCTCGGGCCAGATTATACCGGCCTCGTCGTGGCTCGCCTCGATGATCGCGCCCATCAGGCGGGAGACGCCGACGCCGTAGCTGCCCATGTGCGGGTGCACCTGGCTGCCGTCGGCGGCCTGGACGGAGAAGCCCATCGACTCGCTATATTTGGTGCCGAACGCGAAGATGTGGCCAACCTCGATGCCGCGGGAGGTCAGAAGTAGCGAACCCATCTTCGCCTCGCGCTCGAGATCCCGCTTGTCTTCGGTCACGGCGTAACGATGGCTCTGCTCCACAACGTAGCGGTGCAAATGCTCCAGATTCTCGTAGGAAGGATAAAGCTGATCACCGCCCGCAGTGGCGGGCTCCGCGAGGGGCTCGTGATACACTTCACTCTCCCCCGTCGGGGCAAGAACGATGAACTCGTGGGAGAGGTCGCCGCCGATCGGGCCCGTGTCCGCCCGCATCGGGATCGCGCGCAAGCCCAATCGACCGAACGTGCGAAGGTAGGCAACGAACATTTTGTCGTAGCTCGCCTTCAGCCCGGCCTCGTCGAGGTCGAACGAATAAGCGTCCTTCATCAGGAACTCGCGGCCGCGCATGATGCCGAAGCGCGGGCGGACCTCGTCGCGGAACTTCCACTGGATATGGTAGAGCGTGCGCGGCAGGTCGCGGTAGGATTTGACCGACCCGAGGAAGATCTGGGTGATCATCTCCTCGTTGGTCGGCCCGTAGAGCATCTCGCGTTCGTGCCGGTCCTTGAAGCGCAGCATTTCCGGGCCGTAGGCCTCGTAGCGACCGGACTGGCGCCACAAATCGGCCGACTGGATGGTCGGCATCAGCATCTCGATCGCGCCGGCCTTGTCCTGCTCCTCGCGGACGATCTGCTCGATCCGCCTGAGGACGCGGTGGCCGAGCGGCAGCCAGGCGTAGATGCCGGCGGCGGTCTGGCGGATCAGGCCGGCGCGCAGCATCAGCTTGTGGCTGACGATCTGGGCGTCGGCGGGCGTCTCCTTGACGACGGGCAGGAAGTGATTGGTCAGGCGCATCGGCGATCCTCTAGGGGCGAGGATGCCGCAACGCAACATGGCGGGCGGCCGCGGCGCCGCTGTGGCAGGGCGGCAACAGGCGCGGCGCAAAACGGCCACGGCGGGTAATGAGGCAATGACAAGGCGGACGCTCGCGCATACCGTGATTCCCACGCAACCAAGGACTTAACGCCCTGGTTCGGGGAGGCTTCGGCCCCGCTTCCCTCTTGCGAGGTGAGTGAAGCGCGCGGGCCGGAGCGTCATAAGGGGGTAGGCGGTCGCAAGACCGTCTTACGGGTGCCCGGTTCCTCGGAACCGGGCACTTGTTTTTCAGAATTCGAAGCTTGCCGAGGCGACGATGCCGCCGCCGACGTTGCGGCCGAGGCCCGACGTCACGCCGTTAAGGTTGGTATCGACATAAGCGATGCTGGCGCTGAACGGGCCGCGGGTCGCCTCGACGCCGAACGACCAATCCCATTTGCGCCCGTAGAAGGAGCCGCGCTCGCGGCCGGTCTGGGCGAACAGGGTGAACGGCGTCGTCGGGATGCCGACCCGCGCTTCGGCGCTGAGGTAGAAATTGTCGCCGGCCAGATTCTCCTGGTCGGGCGCGTAGGCGGCCCTGAGCCGCGCCGTCGCCGGCCCGAACGTGTAAGCGAGCGAGCCGGTGGCCTCGTAGACGTTGCCGCTGCCGTCGCCGCCCGGATAGAGATAGGCGATCGTCCCGATCTCGTAGGAGACGGGGCCTGCCTCGCCGGCATAGCCGGCATAGACGTCTGCCTCGACATTGGTGTCGGCGGTGCGGGCGATCGAGGACATCCAGACGCCGGCGTAGAAGCCGTTGTAGGTGATATCGACCGAGCCCTGCGCCGCCGGATCGCGGTCCGAGGCGGAAACCCCCCGGAAGCGATAGTCCGAGACGATCGTGGCGGTGACCGTGATGTCGAACCCGCCGTCGCCGCCGGCACTTTCTGCGGGCGCGGGGCCGTCCTGCGCGAATGCGGGGACGGCGGCGAAGGCGGCGAGGCCGATGACGGCGCGCGCGACGAGGTTTGGCTTGGTCATGCCCCGCTCTCTAGCCGATCTTTGGTTAGCGGAGGGTAAACCCGAACGTCCGCGCGGACCACCAGGCCTAGGCCTGCGCCGCCCATAGCCGCGATCCCATCGCCCGGCGCGCCCGCAGCAGGCGGCGGCGCACGATCGACGCCGGCAGCGGCGCGAGGCGGCGGCCGAAGCCGAAGGCGGGCTGGTAGCGCGGCGGCGTCGCGGCGGGCAGCGGCGGCACCGCGAAGGCGGCCGCCCGGCGATGGCGCCAGACGAGCTGCATCAGCGGGCTCGCGAGCGGCGGCGCCGGCGCGTGAGCGAAGCTGTGCTGGATCGCATATAGCATCTGCCGGCAGCCGGCCGCGCCGCAGGCGCAGGGCATCGACCAGGCCGGATCGGCCTCGGTGGTCGAATAATCGATCGTCACCTCTTCGTGCGGCTCGATCGGGCGCAGCGCCAGCAGCCGGCGACGCGGGCCGAAGGCGGCGTTGGGCTCGCAATGATGGTTGATATGGTCGAGCGGCAGATCGGGGTCGATCCAGACGTCCGGGCCGAGGCCGATATAATTCGGCCCGCTCTCGGTTACCGCGCCGAAGACCGGCTTGCCGGTCAGCCGCCAGACCACGTCCCCGGCCTCGAACCGGCGGCCGGCGATCATGCCTTCGCCGTGGATCGCGCTGCGGCCGATATAGATCGACCTGGCGGCGTCGACCCAGCGCGCCAGGGCGATCCGTCCGCGCAGCGCCATCACGGCGACCGCCCCGTGCAGGGCGACGCTGAGCAGCGGATAAGCGAGCAGGACCGGATGGCGGCCCTGATCGGCGAGAAGCGTCACCACGGTGAGCAGCGAATAAGCCGCCGTCCACACCAGCCAGGGTTCCGGCCGCTCCCGCTCCGGAGTCCGCCAGGTCGAGCGGAGCACCGGGAAGAAAGCGGTGAGCGTGGTGACGTTGCCGGCGAGGAGAAAACCGGCGGAGAAAGGAGAAATATTGCCATAGCCGAAGGCGATCGCCGCCCACAGCAGCGTCAGCCAGACGTCGGCCGAAAAAGCGGTCGCTTCGACCTTGTCGACCGCCTCGGTGGCGCCCTTGCGCAGGCACAGGAGGGCGATGCCGACGCTGAGCGTGGCGCAGGTCGCCGGGAGCGCGAGGACCGGCCAGCTCGCGCCGTCGCTATATTCGAGGAGCACGAGCAGCGCCGTGCCATAGGCGAACATGAACGAGCTCGCCGCGTTCGGCCGGATCAGCTTCTTCAGGAACAGGCGGGCGTAGAGCAGATAGCCCAGGGCCTGAAGGAGAGCGGCGGCAATGGCGAGTTGAACGATCACGAAGCACCTGGGTCCTGCGAAGCGCGAGCCGGACGCCCGTGCTTCCTCTGCCCTAGTCACGCCTCCGCACCGCAAATGTCGCTTAGTTAACAAAAAATTTACCGAACCGGGCTTGCGTGGCTTTCGCGACACACCGCCGGCCGTCGCCGAATGCCGGCCGGCGGCGGTGCCGGCGAGGAGGCGGCGCGTGGTCAGGCTTTCCTTAACCCTGGTCCCGTAGGAGGGGCCCGCAGACTGCGAAACCATGGCAACATTCCGCAAACCAACCGGCCTGGCGGCCACCCAGCGCTTGATCATCCCGATGGCCGGGCTGATGCTGCTCGTCGGCGCCGCGATGATCGCCGTCATCCTCTATTCGGCGCGGACGATGGACGAGAATGTCGTCTCGTCGCAGACCGAGCTGATCGACAACTCGATCAACGCGCGCCTCGCGCGCTCGCTCAGCGAGCTGCGCAGCGTCGCCTGGTGGGACGAGGCGGTCACCAAGAGCCGGGCGCCCGCGTTCGATCCGGCCTGGCTCGACCTGGAAGTCGGCGTGTTCATGACCGAATCCTTCCATCACGACCGCATCATGATCCTCGATGAGCAGAACCGCCCGGTCTACGGCTTCGGCGGCGAGAGCCGGGTCGATGTCGCCACCCTGGGCGGCGATCTCGCCGCCGTCCGGCCGCTGATTGCGCAGGTCCGCGGCGGGGCCAACGTCTCGCCGCGCGTTCGCGAAGCGACCTCCGACGCGGTCGAGAGCGAGTTCAGCGACCGCCGCTACGGGCGCAGCGCCGCCGCCGTGGTCCGGATCGGCGATCATGGCGAGCTCGCCTCGGTGATGGCAATCACGCCCTCGGTGAACATGAGCCTGCAGCGCCCGACGCCGCGGATCCTGGTCTCGTTCATCAAGCTGGACGGCGCCTATTGGCAGACAGCGGGCCGCGACATGCTGCTGCCCGATCTCGGCTTCGGCAGCCCGAGCGGGGAGCGGCGCGGAAGCTTCGCGCTGAAGACCGACCGCGGCAGCCCGCTTGGCACCCTCGCCTGGACGCCGAGGCGCCCCGGTCTGCTGTTGATGGGGAATGTGCTGCCCCTCGTCCTGATCGGTCTGGCGGTCTCGATCCTGTTCGTTTCGGCTTTGGCGCGGCGGCTGGTCTCCGCGTCACGCGCGCTCGAGGCGCGCGAAGCCGCGGCCCAGCATCTGGCGAATCACGACGCGCTGACCGAGCTTCCCAACCGGCGCATGCTCGAATCCGAATTCGCCGCCTTCAGCGCCAGCGCCGAGAAGCAGGGCCTGCGTCTCGCGGTCGCCTGCGTCGACGTCGACCGCTTCAAGGACATCAACGACACGCTGGGCCATCATGCCGGCGACCGGCTCATCTGCGGCCTCACCGACCGGCTGCGCGCGGCGGTGGGCCAAGCCGACTTCGTCGCCCGGCTGGGCGGCGACGAGTTCGCCATTCTGCGCCTGTGCCGCGACGACGCCGACGCCGACCGGCTGCTCGCCGCGGTACGCGCCTGCTTCGCCGAGCCCTTCCCGATCACCGGCCACCTGGTCGAGGCCAATGCCTCGGCCGGCATCGCATTCGCCGCCGAGGGCCATTCGTTCGAGGATTTGATGCGCCAGGCCGACATCGCCCTCTACGAGGCAAAGGCGGCCGGACGCGCCTGCGACGTCCGCTTCGAAGCCTCGATGAGCGAGAAGATCGAGAAGCGCCGCATGCTCGAGATCGACCTCAGGAGGGCGATCGCGCAGGGCGAGCTTTCGGTCGCCTACCAGCCGATCGTGGAGGCCTCGACAGGCCAGATCAGCTCGGTAGAGGCGCTCTGCCGCTGGACCAGCGCCCGCCACGGCGCGGTGCCGCCCGACGTCTTCATTCCGATCGCCGAGGAAGCCGGGTTGATGGCCGATCTCGGCCGGTTCGTGATCGAGCGGGCGATCGCCGACAGCCTGAGATGGCCGCTACTTCATACCGCGATCAACGTTTCCGCGGCGCAGCTCCGCTCGGTCTCGATCCTCGAAGACCTGATCGGGCCGGCCGAGCGCCACGGCGTCTCGCCGAAGCAGATCACGATCGAGATCACCGAATCGGTGCTGCTCGCCAACGACGGCCACACGGCGCGCATGCTGCAGACGCTGAAGGAACGCGGCTTCGCGCTCGCGCTCGACGATTTCGGCACCGGCTATTCGAGCCTCGCCTACATTCGCGACTTCCCGTTCGACCGGCTGAAGATCGACCGCAGCTTCGTCCACGGCCTCCAGAATTCGGAGCGGGCGCTGGCGATCATCGAGGCGGTCGCCAATTTCGGGCGGATCCTCGGCAAGGACGTCGTCGCCGAAGGGATCGAGACCGAGCAGGAAATGCAGGCGATGCAGCGGGTCGGCTGCACCCATCTCCAGGGCTATCTGTTCTCCAGGCCGGTCGCGGCCGAGCGGATTGAGACGATGGTCGCGCTCGGCCGGCTAAGCGCGGCGCGGGGCGGGGAGAGCGCCGACCAAGCCGCGCAGGGCGCGCGCGAGAGCAAGGTAGCCCGACGCGTCATCACCCGCCGCGGCCGCCGCGGCCGGGCGGCCTGAGGCGGCCCCTTCCCCCGGTCAAAACCCATTCAGCCCAGCCGGATTGTATATTGAGGGAATTGCGCCTATATCGGTGGAGCTGACGTCGCCTGCGAGCGAATCTGACGCCCTCGGGCCTCTCTCTTCCTTTCAAGCTGCCACGGCCCCGCCGCGCCTTTTGCGCGCGGGCAATCATTGCATTCGAAAGGACCCGATCATGGCTATCGGCACCGTTAAATTCTTCAATACCGACCGCGGCTACGGCTTCATCACCAACGAAGCCGGCGGCCCCGACGCCTTCGTCCACATCAGCGCCGTCGAGAAAGCCGGAATGAGCACGCTGCGCGAGGGCCAGAAGCTCAGCTACGAGCTCGAGAGCGGCCGCGACGGCAAGAGCTCCGCGGTCAATCTCGCCGACGCCTCTTAAGGGCGTGGCGAAGGAAGAGCTCATGGTCATGGAGGGGCTGATCGACGAGATCTACCCCGACGGCCGCTTCGGCGTGATGCTCGACAATACCCACCGGATCATCGCCTACACCGCCGGCAAGATGCGGCGCTTCCGCATCAAGTCGGTGGTCGGCGACCGGGTCCATGTCGAGATGACGCCCTATGATTTGAGCAAGGGCCGGATCATCTTCCGCGAGAAGATTCCGGGCCAGGGCCCTGGCGGCGGCGGCCCGCGTCGGCGGACGTTCCGCAGATGACGAAAGCGCCTGCACCAACACCAACCAACAAGGCGGAGACTTCCGCCAAGGAATGACATGAACCTACAGATTACCGGGTCGACGCGGCCCAAGCTCTACCCGCCGAAAGCGCTGCTTTCGACCGGGCCGGGCGAACGCCGCTCCCCCATCCTTTCCGGCACCGAGTTGCGGCGCATCGTAACCGAAGTGATCGGCTAGGCACAGCGGCCCTCCCCTTAAAACGGGAGGGCCTTTTCATTGAACGGAGACGACCCATGTCGAGAGAAACCCTCAAACCCTATCTGATCCTCAAGGATCCCGAAGGCGTGTTCCGGCTGACGATCCGGGAGACCCGCTACAACAGCCAGGGCTATCCGCTGGTGACCGCGACCCCGGTCGAAGAGACCTTCAAGTCCGCCACCGCGGCCCGGACCCATGCGCGCGAGCATTTCGGCGCCGAGGCCGGCCAGTTCGCGATGAAGTGAGCCGCCGCCCGATATTGGGCTAGCGCTTAGTCCAGCCGCCGGATGGTCCCGTCCAGCGTCGCGACGTTGAGGCCGAAGCGGTGGAAGGTCATGTGATTGTGGGCGGTGCGCCCGCCCGGGTGGAGCGTGATCCATTGCTCGACCGAGACGCCATCGAGGGTGCGGTAGCGCAAATGGAGGACGTTGCCCCAAACCTCGCCCGCGACCGGCCCGCGCGCGTCCGAGATCGTGCCGGTGAAGCGGCCCGCGGCGCCGCGCACCAGCCGCCACTGCCGCCGCCTGGCCGGCTTGCCCTCCTCCTCGACGGTCTGGTCGATCACCAGCGCCCCATCGCGGTCGATATGGCCGCGGCCGCGATCGCGCACGCCGTGGCTGCCCGCGAGCATGACCCGGACGATGCTCTCCCCCGCGGTGCGGCCGACGAAGAATTGCTCGTGGGGGAGCGGGACGGCGGCGGGCGCCTGGACGAGGAGCAGCAGGCCGGCGAGCGCGGAAAGGAGCAAGGGCGGGGTGCGCTTTCGCTGGCGGCGCCGGCGGGGACGCCGGGCCTGTAGGCGACGGGTCTAGCGCAGGCGCGGCGGCCGGGACAATCCCCTGCCCTGCCCGGATCAGGTTCCGCCGGCCTCGAGCCGCGCCGCCATCTGCAGCAGCGCCTCCGCATATGTGCGGACCTTGTCCGCGGCGAGATGGAGCTGGATGTTGTGCAGCCGGCCCTCGTCCATCTCCGCCTGGCTGTAGGCATGAAGGAACTGGAAGATCACCCCGGAGGGCACCAGCAGGATCCCGTAATCGACGATTGCCGCGAACTGGATCGTCCCGTCGGGATTGAGGACGTAGCCGTCCCATTCGCCCGCTGCTGCTTCGTCGCTCATGCTTGCGCCTCCGTGGTTGTGGAAGGGCCGAACTATCAGGTCGCGGGGGCGGTGACAGGCCCTTATCGTCGGCGGGGAGGCAGGCCCGGGACAGGCGACGAGGTTCACGAGCTTCACAACTTGCGCACGGAATCGCGGGGGTCCCCTGCCCCAAAGGGCGCGGCGGGGCGCGGAGGCGAGGAAATGGAGCGAGGCGAATCGGGCCGGCATCGACTCGATGCTGGCAGGCGAAATCCAACTTGTATCCAACAAAATGGCCGGCGCCACATCGATTGGCGGCCGGCCGGAAAAAACACGGGCGCCATCGTGGGCGCGACCTGCTACGCGTGTGGCCGCCGAGCGATCCGGGCAACGGACGCGGGGGCAAAGGGAGAGCCACATGAACCTCGATACGCAATCGCTTCTGATCCTGATCGTCGTCGGCATCGTCGCCGGCTGGCTGGCCGGAATCATCGTCCGCGGCTACGGCCTGGGCCTGCTCGGCAACCTCGTCGTCGGCGTGATCGGCGCCTTCCTCGCCACCTGGCTGCTGCCGAGGCTAGGCGTCGCCTTCAGCGTTGGGAACGCCCTCGTCACCTCGATCCTCTATGCGACGATCGGCGCGGTGGTCCTGCTGCTGCTGGTCGGGCTGGTGCGACGGGGGCGCTAGCCGCGCTCTCGACGCCGCTGAACCCGGAAGGGCTCGGGGGCCCGGTGAATACACATCCAAGAAACAGGCTGTGCCAACCTGCCGCAGCGCTAATGTGGCGATTCATATTGGCGTTGACGGGGGGGGATTGTGCGCGCGTTAGCGTCGTGCTGGCGAGCGAAATCCTATTTTTATCCAACAAGCTGAGCGGAGGCATGCAGGCTGGAAAAATCGAAGGCTGAAAATTCCGGAGAGCCGATGAAGCTGCAATTTGGCTAGATTCGATAGTTCGCGATTGCCGCAGGCAAGCTCAGAACATACCTGCGAGCAGATAGTTTTCTGGAGAGTAGCGATGCCGAAGAGTGACGGGCTTGCGCCTGATTGGGACGAACTCACGCCTCGCGCGCTTCGCTGTGGCGTCGGTGCCTGTCCAGGAGTCTACCTGACCCCGGAAGGCCGCTACGTAATTATTGGGCGCACTCTTTCTCCAGAGGAAGTGGCGGCTGCGCTGCCGAATCGTGTCGGCTCTCACGAAACCGCGATTGAGATAGAACGCGGCTATATCGACGACTTGAGTCACGCGAGATGATCGGGTGGGTTGTCTTGGGAGCCGCGCTGGGCGTCTTTGCCATAACCGCCCTTTCAGGGCGCAAAGGCGCACGCGACATCGGGAACTTTTTCCATGTCGACGGACTCCGGCGCAATGCGCTGGCGCTGGGCATCGCCGATATCACCCTCGGTACCGGCTTCGCCTATTTGCTGACGGCTAGCAGCCAGTTCGGCTGGGCAATGCTGGTCCTGCCTCTCGGCGTGTGGGTCGGATACCGACTTCTTGGCTGGGTCTATCGACGGGCGCCGAGCGACCGCATGGTTGCGACCAGCAACATCCTGCTCGCCATCAGGGACGGGGCAGTGCACAATCGGCTTGCATTCGACATCATGATAACAGTGCCGCTAATTGTCGTTTACATTCTCTTTATCGCGTATGAAGTGTTCGCATCGAGCCAATTGATGGCCGCCTTCATTGCCCCGAATCTCTCAGCGGCGCCTGCGATCATCGGGGCCTCGATCGTTGCCGTGTCCGGTATCAACTCGGTTGCAGGGGGGGCACAGTCGAATTGGCGGAATGATAAGGTGCTCGCCGCCGGGATTCTGTTCCTGTTCGTCGTTCTCCTAGTGGCCACCGCGTTTCACTTGTCAGAAGGCGGACGCGAATCTGTGGGCTCAGGGCCCCGAGATTGGCTGGCGTGGACCGCTATTACCCTTCTTGGCTTCCTTGCTGCCGTGGCGACTCAATTTTATAGCCTTCTCAATAGCTTCAATGCATCAGCATTCGAGCAAGGCAGCGATGCTGAGAATATGTTCCGTCGGGTCGGCCTCACCATCGCCGGCGCCTTGGGACTGCTAGTCCTGGTCGGTGCCTTGGATCCACTCGACATGAGCCGGGGATTTCCGACCGCTCTTGGGGATCGGTTAGCGGCGATCCCAGTCGGCGAGACAGGGCGACTCGGGCTTCAAGCGGTAACCGTGGTTGGAATGGTCTCGGTAGTGTTCTCCACCGTGGACACGCTGTTCATGGCCTTAGCCTATTTCATTCGCCGTCATCTGTTGAACCGTCCGACTGGTCACGATGCTACTAGTGGCGAGTCCTTGGCACCGTCACGACGGTTAGTGGCAATGCTGGCATTCGGAATCGTACCGCCTTTGGCGGGCCTATATCTGCTGAAGCCAAATTTGTTCGCCCTGTTGCTTACCTTGGGCGGCGGGGCTGCCGTCTACGCCCCCTTGATCTTTGCAGGCGCGCTGGCGCTTAGCCGTTCTAAGCTGACGGCTGCACCAAGCACACGTCTGCTGATCTTCTTCCTGCTGTTGTTCATTGGTTCCGGTACGACGAGCGCCGTTCTTGCCGTCCGAGCTCCCTCTCAGGTTCCTCTCGCCAGTCTCTCTTGGCTGGTCGTTGCCATGGTGACCGCCCTTATATGGTGGCTATTCTCAGGCCGGCGGCAGGCTGGCTAACCATATTGCCAATTAGAACCTCGATGACTAGCCACATGATCGGGGGAATTTCCATGGATGACGAGCGAAAAGACGCATTGCAGGAGGCGCTCGCCTATCTCGACGACAAGAATAGAGAATTCCTGCGCAACATAGAGGATAAGCCAGATCAGCGCGCGCTCGGGTACAGCGAGGCGCTGGGTGCGGAATATGTCGATGAAACCGTGGTGGGCTACCGTTATGTTCACAGGGATCGCGGAGGCCCAGGTAAGATCGGCGCGGATGGGGCGTTCTCTCCAAAAAAGCAGCGCGAGTTGCTCATCGACTTCCTAAAATTCGACCGGCTCCTGGGGAAGAAATTACCCACCTTCCACTTCGACCATGAGGTGGATGAAGTCTCGCCGCCCCTGGATCGGTACCGGACAGGTGGAATTTTGCCAGCTCTTCCTCCTGAGCGAAAAAGCGAATTCAGCCCGCCCCATGAGTTGACAGGAATTGAGGAGAAATATGGCGGATTTAGCGAGCCCCAGCGTTATGCCGGGCCAACCTTGAATCTAATCGCCTTCGCCCTGCTCGCGGACCTTCATGGGGACCTTGAAGAGGGAGGCATCCTACGAAACTTCCTGGCATCCCTAATGTCCGACCAAGTGACCGCTATCAACACGTTGATCCCCTCGGGCCACGCCATTCTGGAGGTGCGTTGGCATGCCTGGTGCGCACCTGTCCCCGACCTCCACCAACCAGCCGGGCCTGCAATTGCTTTAGTTTACACACTGGCAAAGTGCGACGGTGACAATTGTAGCGCCTGTGCTAACGTGGACGCCATCGAGGCCAACACACGAGCCGCGGCGCACAAGTATTATGAGACCGTGGGCTTGAATACGTCTAAGCATGAAACCTGGTCGTTTGCTACGAAAGAAGGTGTTTCGCGTAGCGTACTTTCATACGTCGTGCAGAGCGCTGAAGTGAGTCTTAAGGAGCTTGAGAAGTGGCGCGACGCTGATGCAAATCAGAAGTCGGCTAAGAGCCTCAAATTCACACAGAAGTTTTTGTCAGGTAGCGAAGAGCCTACTACTGAGGCAGCCCGGGTAATCAACTCAAAGCTTTGCAACGCTAGGGCATGGAAATCGAACGAGGGAAAGGCATTTTACCAAAAGGCGCGAAAGCACCTCAAACCCGGTCGGTGACCGAAGTGAGACCCTCCCAGATTTACCGGACGTCGAATTTTCCAGCGGTTGGAAAAGTAGGCGCCTGAAAAGGATGCCAGACGACAATTTCGCGACGGTGAAAAACTGACCCGAGGATTAAAATACTAATTCGCGTCAGTTGCATAGATCGAATACGCAGCTCACTCTGAATGGGATATGAAACTCCTCTCGATGAGAGGATGGCTCATGTCCGACACCCCCGCCCCGCCTCCCGCTCCAACTCTGTCACACGCCGGAATCACCGGGCTGTCGGCAATCGGCTTCGTGGTCGCAGGCCGCCAGGCACTGAAGGCGATCGTGGACCCCTTCGCGGACTGCAATTCGACCGACTGCGTAATCGAGACTCTCTTCACAATGGAAGAGGTAATCTTCACGGGCTTTCTTACTTCGATCGGCTTGCTGGCTCTCCCAATTGGCGTCCTGGTTTGGAGTGTTAGCAAAGCGTGGAAACGGCGGAAGGGGTCTTCCGAAACCCGAGACGAAAGCCCCCCGGACGAGAACTCCTAGATCGGCGAATAAGACTAAGGACTCACACGAGCCGCGATTGCTTAACCGCCGCCTCGATAAAGCTCGCGAACAGCGGATGTGCATCAGACGGCTTGTTCTTCAGGTCCGGGTGAAACTGCACGCCACCGTTTGACTCGACCGCTCCTTGCGGTCGGGCTCGGCTCAGGGCAATCGGAGAACATAGGCGTCCACCGGCTGCGCCGGCCGCTCCACCATGCGGCGCCAACCTATGCTCCGCATCGGGCTGCGCGGTCGGCAGGTCCGCCGGACCTGCCTCGCGTGCTCGCTCCCCCTCCCGGTTCCGGGGAGGATTTAGACCAGCCTCGACTGCCGCACCGCCGCCTCAATAAATGAGGCAAACAGGGGGTGCGGGTCGAAGGGCTTGCTCTTGAGCTCGGGATGGAATTGGACGCCTATGAACCAGCTGAGGTCAGGGCGCTCGACGATCTCCGGCAACTCCCCGTCGGGGCTCATGCCCGAGAAGACCAGCCCTCCCGCTTCCAGCGCCGCTTTGTAGTGGACGTTGACCTCGTAACGATGCCGGTGGCGTTCGCTGATGCGGTCGGCGCCGTAGATTGAGCGGACGACGCTGTTGCCGTCGAGCACCGCGGGATACGCGCCGAGGCGCATCGTGCCGCCCAAGTCGCCGCCCGCGGCACGTTTTTGCAGGCCTTCCTCGCTCATCCATTCGGTGATCAGGCCGATGATCGGCTCGTCCGCGGCGCCGAATTCGTTGCTCCCCGCGCCTTCCAGGCCGGCGGTGTTCCGCGCCGCCTCGATGCAGGCCATCTGCATGCCGAGGCAGATGCCGAAGAACGGCACGTCCCTGGTGCGGGCGAAGTGGACGCTGGCGATCTTGCCTTCGCTGCCGCGCTCGCCGAAGCCGCCGGGGACGAGGATCGCGTGGCAGGGCTCGAGCGCGGCGGCGAGCTCGGCGTCGGGGTGCTCGAAGAGTTCGGCGTCGAGCCAGCGGATGTGGACCTTGACCCGGTTGGCGAGGCCGCCGTGGACCAAAGCCTCGGTCAGCGACTTGTAGGCGTCCTGGAGGCCGACATATTTGCCGACGACGCCGACCGTGACCTCGCCTTCGGGGTTGAACAGCCGGTCGATGACGTCGTCCCAGCGGGCCATGTCGGGCTCGGGCACGTCCTCCAGGCCGAACGCGCGCAGCACTTCGGCGTCGAGCCCGGCTTCGTGATATTGGGCAGGGACGGCGTAGATGCTCTTCGCATCCAAGGCGGGGATCACCGCCTCGAGCCGGACGTTGCAGAAATTGGAGATCTTGGCGCGCTCGCTCTCGGGCAGCTCGCGGTCGCAGCGGCAGACGATGATCTCGGGCTGGATGCCGAGGCTGGTCAGCTCGCGCACGCTGTGCTGGGTCGGCTTGGTCTTCAGCTCGCCGGCGGCGGCGATATAGGGGACCAGGGTGGTGTGGATCGAGAGGGTGGAACCGCGCCCCTTTTCGTCCTTGGGGCTTTCGTTGCGGAACTGGCGGATCGCCTCGACGAACGGCAGCGATTCGATGTCGCCGACGGTGCCGCCGACCTCGCACAGGATGAAGTCGCACTCCGCGTCGATGTCGGCGCGGATGAAGTCCTTGATCGCGTTGGTGACGTGCGGGATCACCTGGACGGTGGCGCCGAGATAGTCGCCGCGGCGCTCGCGGGCGATGATCCCCTGGTAGATGCGGCCGGAGGTGACGTTGTCCGACTGGCGGGCGGGGACGCCGGTGAAGCGCTCGTAATGGCCGAGGTCGAGGTCGGTCTCGGCGCCGTCGTCGGTGACGTAGACCTCGCCGTGCTGGTAGGGCGACATCGTTCCCGGATCGACGTTGAGATAGGGGTCGAGCTTCCTCAGGCGGACCTTGTAGCCGCGCGCCTGGAGCAAAGCCGCGAGGGAGGCGGCCATCAGGCCCTTGCCAAGGCTGGAGACCACGCCGCCGGTGATAAAAATGAACCGCGCCATGGGAGTCGAGGCTTAAGCGGCTCGCGCGCGAAAGGGCAAGCCGGGGAAGCGAATTTATTTTGCCGGAAGCCTCTCCGATGAGCCCCCTCCCCTTGATGGGGAGGGTTGGGGTGGGGTGAACGTCAATGCAGGTCGCGGCTTCTCCGGAGACGCCACCCCCACCCTGCCCTCCCCCATCAAGGGGGAGGGTTCATTATTGCGCGAGCGGGACGCCGGACTGGTTGCCCTGCGCGGGCCGGGCGGGCGCGGCCGGGGCCGGGGCGGCCTTGGGCTGGGCGCCGGGGATGGCGAGCGGGACCTGGCCCGGGACCTGGCTCGCCGGGGCGGCGGGGATCGGCCGGGCGAGGTTCGGGTCGATCACCCTGGTGCCGCGCTGGCCGGCGGCGAGCGCGGCGAGCAGGATCGACATGGCGACGAAGATGGTCGCCAGGATGGCGGTGCCGCGGGTCAGGAAATCGGACGCGCCGCGCGCGCTCATCATCCCGGCCGGGCTGCCGCCGCCGGCAAGGCCGCCGCCTTCGGAGCGCTGCATCAGGATGATGACGATCAGGAAGAACGCGACCAGCGTCTGGAGGATCAGGAGGAAGGTGAACAGGCCCATATGTGTCGATGCTTTCGGGAAGAGGTCGGGCGCGACTTAGGCGATACCGGCGCGAGGTTCAACCGGCGCTCCTTGCCAGCGCCGCCGCCGGCACCTATATTGATGGTGCCGAAACGCAGGTTGTGCGTCCCACCCGACAAGGTTCCCGGATGGCTGATGAGGCAGACCGATAGGCGACTTCAATACCCCATTTTCCGTCGGTGACATCCTGGAGCGGATCGTTCCGGGTTTTATCCTCCTCTTCACGCTTCATTCCATCATGACCCCGACGTTGCTTTTCGCGCAGGCGGGAAGCAATGAAGTCGTGCAAATCCTATTCGTGCTCGGCATTTCTTATCCGGTCGGTGTCGGGCTGAACTTTCTTGCGCGCCTCGTCCGGCCGGCAAACCAACGGGCCGCCATTGACCTTGCCAACGACCCGGAGCTCGGCGCGGTAAAGACCGCATTCGAGGCCCGTGTTCCAGATTGCCGCCGGCAAGGACTCCTGGCGCTATTGCTACGGAATCGTGGCGAAGCACGGCTACTCGGTAAATGTGGAGCTTTTTTCGCGGCTCGATATCTTTTGCCGAGCGATGATGACCGGCTCCGCCATCGTTTTCATCGCCTGCAGCGCCTTGTGGGTCTTCGGCCGTCTTGTCGGCGGAACCGGAACATGGCCGTGGATTCTCGCCGCCTCGGCATCGATGTTCATCATATTTCTCTTGTCAGCACGCACCTATTCCAAGGCATTCGTCGGTGCGATCTACGAGGGCTTTTACAGCTGGTATGTGGACAAGCCGGTTCCGTGACCGGGCCCTTCAACTGGCGGCGGCGGCGAGGATGATCGGGACGAACTCGGCGGCGGCGAGGCTGGCGCCGCCGACCAGGGCGCCGTCGACGTCGGCGACCGCGAACAGCTCGGCGGCATTGTCGGCCTTGACCGAGCCGCCATAGAGGATCCGGATCCGCGTGCCGCGCTCGCCGTAGCGGGCGACCAGGGACGCGCGGATGGCGGCGTGCATTGCGGCGACGTCGGCCGGGGTGGCGACCTTGCCGGTGCCGATCGCCCAAATGGGCTCGTAGGCGACGACCAGCTCGCCGTCCTTCCATTCGTCGGGCAGCGATCCTTCGAGCTGGCGCGCGACGATTGCGAGCTGGTCGCCGGCGCGGCGCTCGGCGTCGCTCTCGCCGACGCAGACGATCGCCTGGAGCCCCTGCGCCAGCGCCGCCCCGGCCTTGCCGCGGACGACCGAATCGCCCTCGCCGCGCTCGGCGCGGGATTCGCTGTGGCCGACGATGACCGCCTTCGCGCCGGCCTCCTTGAGCATCGCCGCCGAGACGCCGCCGGTATGCGCGCCGCTCTGCGCCCAATGGCAGTCCTGGCCGCCGACGGCGAGGCCGCCCGAGCGGGCGACGGCGGACGCGATCAGCGTGAAGGGCGGGCAGATCGCGACGTCGACCCCGCCCGCCGCGCGCGCCGCCTCGGCGATCGCCGACAGCTCGCCGAGCTGGGCCAGGTTGCCGTTCATCTTCCAATTGCCGGCGACGAGCTTGCGGCGGAGGTGCATGACATGTTCTCGCATTGCGAAGGTTGCCGGGCGCCTAGCGCGCTTCTATGACCCGCGCAAACGTCACGTCAGGATCCATCACTTATGCTCGCTTTCGCCCGCAAGAGGCTCACCAAGTGGCTCGGCATCGCACTTCTCGGCTTCGTCCTGATCGCGATGGTGGCCACCGGCTTCGGCACCGGCGGCTTCGGCGGGCTCGGCAGCCTTTCAGGCGGGGGCACGCCCGGCGCCGGCGACACGCTGGCGACGGTCGAAGGCAAGGCGCTGAGCGCGCGCGACGTCGGCGACATGGTCAACCGCCAGTTCAGCCGCGCCCGCCAGCAGGACCCGACGCTGACCATGGAGGCGTTCCTCGCCCAGGGCGCGTTCGAGCAGATCCTCGACCAGATGGCGATGGCCGCCGCGGTCCAGGCCTATGCCCGCAGCCAGGGGCTGGTGGTCTCGCCGACGATGATCGACCGCGAGATCGTCAACATCCCCGCCTTCCGCAACCTGACCGGCCAGTTCGACCAGGCGGTCTACGAGCAGCAATTGCGCACGCTGAACCTCAGCGAGGCGCGGTTCCGCGAGGATGTCGCCCAGTCGCTGACCCAGCGCCAGCTGCTCGGCCCGGTCGCGCTCGGCTCGCGGGCGCCGGAGGGGATCGCGCGCGAATATGCCAATCTGCTGCTCGAGCGGCGGCGCGGCACGATCGCCGTCGTGCCGACCGCGCTGATGGCGCAGGGGATCAACCCGACGCCGGCCGAGCTCGCCGCTTTCTACCAGGCCAACCGGATCGCCTTCACCACGCCCGAGCGGCGGGTCGTCAAATATGCGGTGATCGGCGCCGACCAGGTCGCCCAGACGGCGCGCGCGACCGACGCCGAAATCCTCGCGGTCTACCGCAACAGCCCGCTCTCCTATGGCCCCCGCGAGACGCGCACGATCCAGTCGATCGTGCTGCCGAGCCAGCAGGCGGCGCAGGACTTCGCCAACCGGGTGCGCGGCGGCACCAATTTCGTCGCGGCCGCAGCCCAGGCCGGCTTCACCGCCGCCGACGTCACCTTCGCCGACCAGAATCGCGACCAGTTCGCGCGCGTCGCCAACCCGCAGGTCGCCGCGGCCGCCTTCGCCGCGGCGCAGGGCGCGGTCGCCGGGCCGCTCCGCTCCGACCTCGGCTTCCACGTCGTCCGGGTCGAGAGGATCACCAGCGTCGCGGCGCGGCCGATCGAGGCGGTGCGCGGCGAGATCGCGGCGGCGATCGAGGCGCGCAAGCGGCTCGACGCGCTCGCCACCCTGGTCTCGCGGATCGAGAACCAGCTCGCCGACGGCGGCAGCATCGAGGAGGTGGCGCGGACCGAGCATCTCGCCATCGTCACCACCCCGCCGGTCACCGCCACCGGCCAGCCCGGCGGCGACAGCCAGTGGGTGCTGCCGCCCGAATTGCGGCCCGTGCTGAGCGCCGCGTTCGAGATCGACCCGGAAAATCCCGAGCCGGTGGTCGAGCAGGTCGTCGCCAACGAGCGCTTCGCCGTGCTAACGATCGAGCGTGCGATCCCGGCGGCGCCGCCGCCGCTCGCCCAGATCCTGCCCGAAGTCCGCGCCAGCTTCGTTCAGCAGCGGGCGCGCATGCTCGCCCGCGCGCTCGCCGACCGGATCGCCGGCGCGATCAACGCCGGGACCCCGGCCGCGCGCGCCTTCGCCGAGGCCCAGCCGCGGCTGCCCGCCGGCCAGCAGATCGACATGCGCCGGCTCGACATCAGCCGCAGCCAGCAGCAGGCGCCGCCGCCGCCGCTGATCGCCTTGTTCTCGATCCCCCAGGGCCGCGCCCGGGTGATGCCCGCGCCGAACAATGCCGGCTGGTTCATCGTCGTCCACGAGCAGCGCACGCCGGGCGACGCCGCGTCCAACCCGCAGCTGATCCAGTCCACGAGGACCCAATTCTCCAGCGGCGCCAGCGAGGAGATCGCCCAGCAATTCGCCCGCGCGATCGAAGCGCGCAGCGAGACCAGCCGCGACCAGGAAGCGATCCGCCGGGCGCGCGCCACCCTGGGCGGCGGCGGGGCGCCGACCGGGCGCTAGCCGCCGGCGGCGTCATGATCCTCGTCGTCGACAATTATGACAGCTTCACCTGGAACCTCGTCCATTACCTGCGCGAGATCGGGGTCGAGGTCGAGGTCGCGCGCAACGACGCGTTGAGCGCGGGCGAGGCACTGGCGCGCGGGCCTGAGGCGGTGCTGATCTCGCCCGGGCCCGGGACGCCCGACGAGGCCGGGATCTCGCTCGATCTGGTCGCCGCCTGTGCCGAGACGCACCTGCCTTTGCTTGGCGTTTGTCTCGGGCATCAGGCGATCGGCCGGCATTTCGGCGGGCGGGTTTCGCGCGCGCCCACAATCATGCACGGCAAGGTGTCGGCGATCGAGCATGACGGTAGCGGCGTCTTTGCCGGCCTGCCATCCCCGTTCGCCGCGACCCGCTATCATTCGCTTTGCCTGCCGGCCGAAAGCCTGCCCGATTGCCTGATCGTCAATGCGCGGGCCGGCGACGGCACGGTCCAAGGCCTGCGCCACCGCGACCTGCCGATCCACGGCGTCCAGTTCCACCCGGAAAGCATCGCCAGCGAGCACGGCCACGTCCTGCTCGCCAACTTCCTCGAGCTCGCGCGGGCGGCGCGCACGGTCCCGGCTTGACAGCATCCGAAACGTTCCTTACACGTTCCGGATACGTTCCATATCAGGGGCCCCGCCATGCTGACGCGCAAGCAACACGAGCTGCTTCTTTACATCGACGCCCGCCTTTCCGAGACCGGCGTATCGCCCTCGTTCGAGGAGATGAAGGAGGCGCTCGACCTGAAATCGAAAAGCGGTGTCCACCGGCTGATCTCGGCGCTCGAGGAGCGCGGCTTCATCCGCCGGCTGGCCAATCGGGCGCGCGCGCTCGAAGTCCTAAAGATGCCCGAGATGAAGGGCGCCGCGCCGGCGATGGCGGGCGCGCCGATCCGGGTGCCGCAGGCGGCGAACGACATGGTGATCGACCTGCCGCTGCACGGCCGGATCGCCGCCGGCACGCCGATCGAGGCGCTGCAGGGCACCGACACCCTCCCCGTCCCCGCCGCTTTGCTCGGGCCGGGCGAGCATTATGCGCTCGAAGTGGCCGGCGATTCGATGGTCGACGAAGGGATACTCGACGGCGACTTCGCGCTGATCAAGCGTCAGGAAACGGCGCGCGACGGCGAGATCGTCGTCGCCCTGGTCAACAATGAGGAAGCGACGCTCAAGACCTTCCGCCGCGAAGGCCAGATGATTCGCCTCGATCCCGCCAACCGCCGCTACGACCCGCAGCGCTACCGGCCCGACCAGGTCCAAATCCAGGGTCGGCTGGCGGGGCTGCTGCGGCGCTATTGATTGCGCCGGCGCGCGCTCGCGGCCGCGCTCGGTGCGCTTGCCGGCGCGGTCCCGATCGCGGGCTGCGCGTCGCGGCCGGCGCTCAACGTCCATGTCCTCGGCACCGGCGCGGCGGATGCGCCATGCCGGGCCGAGGTTGACGGGCGACGGATTCTTGTCGCGGAATTACCCGCCTTTGTCGGGCGATGGCGCGGGCGCACTGCCCATGTGACGCTGGAGCCGGCCACCACCGCCTTTCGCTGCTTCCGCGAAGCCATCTTCGCGCTGCAGCGATCGGGATTGAAGCGGATCGGCTTCATTTCCGAGCCAGCTCCGGCGGAGGCTCCGCAGGAACGGCATTGGTGAACGAGGAGAGGATTGTGGCGCAAACCTCCGATGCCGGATCGCTTGAGCTCGCCGCTGCGCTCGACGCCGTCTTCGCCCGCAGCGCGCCGGAGGTTCGGGCGCTGGTCGACGCGCTGATCCGGCGGGTGCGGAGTCTGCCGGGTGTGACCGTCTCGCCGAAGGGAACCTGCGTCCACCTCGACCGGCGGACCGCTTTTGCCGGGCTGCACCCGCGCAAGAACGCGCTGCTGCTCAACCTGCGCTCGGCGGCGCCGATCGCAAGCGCGCGCGTCCGCAAGGTCGAGCGCGTCTCGGCCAATCGCTATCATAACGAGCTGCTGCTCGATTCGGCCGACGCCCTCGACCAGGAGCTGAGCGGCTGGATCGCCGACGCGCACGCGCTGGCGGGCTGACCAACGTTGGAAGGGGAAGAGCCATGGCACGCCTGAACTATGTCGAGCTGCCGGTAAGCGACGTCGGCACGGCCAAGGCCTTCTATGAGCGCGCCTTCGGCTGGACGATGACCGAATTCGGCCCGACCTATGCGGCGACGCTGACCGGCGACACCGATATCGGCTTGCAGGGCGATGGGACGGAGGCGACGCGGGCGCCGCTGCCGGTGATCGAGGTCGACAATCTCGAGGCCGCGCTCGACGCGGTCACGCTCGCGGGCGGCATGATCGTACGGCCCGTCTTCGCCTTTCCCGGCGGCCGCCGCTTCCAGTTCCTCGACCCCAGCGGCAACGAGATCGCCTGCGTCAAGCCGGACTGAATGCGGCGCGGCTAGGCAATCAGCTTGCGGCAGGCTTCGGGCAGCGCGTCGGCGATCGTGCCGCGCCTGGTCTCGACGCGAAAGCCGCGCGCGACGCATTCGAACGTGCTGTCGTGGAAGCCCAGGATGAAATGGCGCAGCTCCGCCCAGGAAGCCGGGTCGTCGCGGGGATGGACCGCGTTGATCGCGGCCAGCTCGACGATCCAGGGCGAGAAGACGATTTCGAACGCGCCGTAGACGCGCAGGCCGCGGCCGGCGAGCGGATGGCCGTGAAACGCCTCGTCATTGGGCATGCCGAGCTTGGCCGAGACGCACTGCGTGAACTCGACCATCGCTATATCCGCCTCGGTCGCCGGGCCGACGATCCTGACCGTCCTGCCGTCCCAGACGGGATCGGACTGCTCGACGACGAACAGGAGGATGGCGCGATGATCGTTGCGCAGGAGATGCGGCAACGGCGCGCCCGCGCTCCAGCGCGCCGGGAAGTCGATCGGCACCGCGTGCGCCTCGCCGCGCGCGGCGGCGAGCGCGCGCTCGACCATCAGGACCGCCTCGTCGGCGGCGAAATAGGCGTCCATTCCGCCCGAATGGGGCGCTGCGAGCGCATCGGCCTCCTCGGCGCGCTTTTGCCTCGCGTGGGCTAGGGCCGTTTCGAGCTCGGGAACATTGCTCCTTTGGGTCATCGGCGCGTCTCCCCTGGTCGCGATGGGCGCGGCGCGATGCGCGCGGCGCTCCCCTGCCCTTGCGCCCAGGGGTGGCGCCCGACCCGCCCGGCGACGGTGGCGACCCGGGGACTGTCCCCCAGCGTGATCGCGAGGCCGCCGGTGCGGCGCAGGAAGAAGAGGTCGGCCTTGAGCCAGCGCGGGGCGCAGGCGCGCGGCAGCGGGCGGTCGGCGACGATGATGTCGGCCTCGCCGCAGGCGCGGATCATCTCCGCCCAGCGGACGCGGTCGCGCGTGCGGGTGACGAGAATGCGCCAGCGGCGGCCGCCGCGGTCGATGTCGGCGGCGCACAAATCCGCGCTGCAGGCGGCGGTCGGAAGGGTTTCGAGCTCGAGGAAATCGGGCTCGGCGCCGCTCGCCTCGGCGAGCGTGTCGCGGACATAGTCGCCGGCGCGCGGCCGCAGCAGCGCGAGCGCGCCGTCGCTCGTGCGCAAGGCGAGGTGGCGGCCGTCGCCGGTGACGACCAGATCGGGCGCCGGCGTGGCGGCCGCCCAGAGCGCGCCCAAGGCGACCGGAACCAGGCCCCAGCGGCGCAGGCCGGTGCGCCACAAGGCGATCCACAGGCCGCCGGCGACGATCAGGGCGAAGGCCGCGGGCGCCATCGCCGGTAAGAGCGCGACCGCGCCCGGGGCATAAGCGGCGCTATTGGCCAGCCACAGCAGAAACGACAGGGCCTGGCCCGTCAGCCACCAGAAGGGCGCGCCGGCGCCGATGAGGTCGAACAGCAAGGCGAGCGCCTCGAGCGGCATGATGACGAAGGTCGTGAGCGGGATGGCGATGACGTTGGCCAGCGCGCCGTAGAGGCCGGCTTTGTGGAAGTGGAAAAGCGCGATCGGGATCAGCGCGATCTCGACCGCGACGCCGGTGAGGACCAGGGCGAGCAAAAAGCGGCCCGCTTTGGCCGGCCAGCCCTCGTCGCGGCGGGCGAACCAGGCGCGGGCGCGCGGGCTTTCGTGCAGGGCGACGATCGCGACGATCGCGGCGAAGCTCATCTGGAAGCTCGCGCCGGCCAGCGATTCGGGCCAGAGCAGCAGCACGACCAACGCGCCGACCGCGACCAGCCGCAGCGTCAGCGCCTCCCGGCCGAGCGCGATGCCGGCGAGCACCAGCAAGGCGGCGATGCAGGAACGCACGGTCGGCACCTCGGCGCCGGTCAGCAAGGTGTAGGCGATGCCGGCCAGCGCGCCTGCCGCCGCGGCGACCAGGACGAGGCGCCAGCGCAGCGCCAGCATTGGGCTGAGCGCGAGCAGCTTCAGCGTCAGCAGCATCACCGCGCCGACCACTGCGGTCAAATGAAGGCCGCTGACCGAGAGCAGATGGGCAAGGCCCGAGCGGCGCATCGCCTCGGCGTCCGCATCGGGGATGCCGAACTGGTCGCCGGTGGCGAGCGCGGCGGCGATGCCGCCCTCGGCGCCGCCGAGCCGGCTGCGGATATGAGCCGAGAGCCGCGCGCGCCAGCCGGCGATGCGAGCCGAAAGGCTTTGCGAGGACGGCGGGCGCACGACCGCAATGTCGAGCGCGCGGCCGGTGCCGCCGATCCGCTGGAACCAGGCGGCGCGGGCGAAATCATAGGCGCCGGGCACCGCCATCGGCGCCGGCGGCATCATCCAGGCGCGCAGCCGGACGATCGCGCCGGGCGCGATCCCTGGGACCATCTTGTCCTGCGCGACATTGATCCGAAGCCGCGCCGGCAGGCCCTCCCCGATCGGCTCGACGAGCAGGCGCGCGGCACCGGCGGCGGCCAGCGACTGAACGCTCTCGACCCGCGCTTCGACCTCCATCATCTGCTCGCGCGCCAGCCGCGGCGCGGCGGCCTGCTCGGCCCGCCACCAGACCAGGGCGCACCCCAAAGCGGCGGCGAGGGCAAACCAGGCGAGCGCCCTCCCCCAGCGCGTCCCGCCGCAGGCGAGGCCGGCGCAAGCCAGGCTGCCGGCGAGCAAAAGGAAGGCGATCCAGGCGTGCCGGTCGGGCAGATAGAAATAGCCGCCGATGCCGAGCATCAGGCCGACCGGCAGCCACAAAGGGAGCTGGTCGCGTTCGGCCTCGGCCAGGATTTCGAGGCGGGCCGAGAGGCCCCGCGACGCCCGCAACATCCTCGTCATCCCGGACTTGATCCGGGACCCATGAACGCCCGACTCGGAGCCGAAATCGCCAACGCCGGTGTTCATGGGTCCCGACTTTCGCCGGGATGACTCGGTGTGCTACGGCCGCTCGCGTCACGGGTCGCCATGGCCCCTATCCTCGGAGACTGAGCGCTTGAGCGCAAGCAATGTCGTCACGCGCTTCGCGCCCTCGCCCACGGGCTTCCTCCATATCGGCGGAGCGCGGACGGCCTTGTTCAACTGGCTCCACGCCCGCCATCACGGCGGCAAGTTCCTGCTGCGGATCGAAGACACCGACAAGGCGCGCTCGACCCAGGCGGCGATCGACGCGATCCTCGACGGGATGAAATGGCTCGGGCTCGACTGGGACGACGAGGCTTATTTCCAGTCGCAATTCGCGGAGCGCCACGCGGAGGTGGCGCACCAATTGCTGGCGAGCGGCCATGCCTACCAATGCTGGATGAGCCAAGACGAGCTCGCCGCGCAGCGCGAGGCGGCGAAGGCCGAGCGCCGGCCGTTCCGGACCCGCAGCCCGTGGCGCGACCGGAGCGACGGGCCGGACGCGCCGTTCGTGCTGCGGCTGAAGGCGCCGCAGCAGGGCGAGACAATCATCGAGGACCGGGTGCAGGGGCGCGTCACCGTCCGCAATGAAGAGCTCGACGATTTCGTGCTGCTGCGCTCGGACGGCAGCCCGACCTACATGCTCGCGGTGGTGGTCGACGACCACGACATGGGCGTCACCCACGTGATCCGCGGCGACGACCATTTGAACAACGCGTTCCGGCAGCTGGCGATCATCCGGGCGATGGGCTGGCCCGAGCCGGTCTACGCGCACGTGCCGCTGATCCACGGCCAGGACGGGGCGAAGCTTTCGAAGCGGCACGGCGCCCTGGGCGTCGAGGCCTATCGCGACGAGCTGGGCATCCTGCCCGAAGCCTTGTCCAACTATCTGCTGCGGCTCGGCTGGGGCCATGGCGACGAGGAGATCATCAGCCGCGAGGATGCGGTCAAATGGTTCGATCTCGGCGATGTCGGGCGCTCGCCGTCGCGGTTCGACGTCAAGAAGCTCGAGAGCGTCAACGGCCATTATCTGCGCGAGGCGGAGCCGGCGCGTCTGGCGGCGCTTGTGGCACCGAAGATCGCCGGCGCCGACGAGGACGTGCTCGCACGGGCAATGCCGTTCCTGACGCCGCGGGCCAAGGACCTGAACGAGCTGGCCGAGGGCGCGGCATTCCTTTTCAAATCGGTGCCACTCGACATGGACGAGAAGGCGGCGGCGCTGCTAGAAGGCGGCGCGCGGGATATGCTCGCCCTCGTTCATGCGGCGCTTGCGAAGCTCGCCGAGTGGAACGCGGAGGCGACCGAGCAGGCCGTCAGAGAGGTTGCCGAGGCCGAAGGCGCGAAGCTTGGCCAGGTGGCGCAGCCGATGCGGGCCGCGCTCACCGGGCGGGCGACGTCGCCGGGCATTTTCGACGTACTGGCGCTGCTCGGGCGCGAGGAAAGCCTCGCGCGCCTGGCCGACCAGATGAGCGGGAAGGATAGTTGAACATGGCGGACAAGGCCAAGCTGTCGATCGGCGGCCAGGACTTCGAATATGACATGCTGTCGGGGTCGGTCGGCCCCGAGGTGATCGACATCCGCAAGCTCTACGCCCAGGGCGGCGTGTTCACCTACGACCCGGGCTTCACCTCGACCGCTTCCTGCCAGTCCGACATCACCTATATCGACGGCGACGCCGGCATCCTGCTCCACCGCGGCTATCCGATCGACCAGCTCGCCGAGCAATCGACCTTCATGGAGGTCGCCTATCTGCTGCTCAACGGCGACCTGCCCGACCGCGACGAGCTCAGCAATTTCACCTACACGATCTCGCGCCACACGATGCTGCACGAGCAGCTCGCGACCTTCTACCGCGGCTTCCGGCGCGACGCCCACCCGATGGCGATCATGTGCGGCGTGGTCGGCGCGCTTTCCGCTTTCTACCACGATTCGGCCGACATCACCGATCCCAAGCAAAGGATGATCGCCTCGCACCGGCTGATCGCCAAGATGCCGACGATCGCGGCGATGGCCTATAAATATTCGCTCGGCCAGCCGTTCATGTACCCGCAGAACAGCCTGTCCTACACCGGCAACTTCCTGCGCATGACCTTCGGCGTCCCGGCCGAGCCCTATGAGGTCAATCCGGTGATCGAGAATGCGATGCGGCGGATCTTCATACTCCACGCCGACCATGAGCAGAACGCCTCGACCTCGACCGTGCGGCTGGCCGGCTCGTCGGGCGCCAACCCGTTCGCCTGCATCGCCGCCGGCATCGCCTGCCTGTGGGGTCCGGCGCATGGCGGGGCGAACGAGGCTGCGCTGAACATGCTGCGCGAGATCGGCACGCCGGCCAACATCCCCAAATATATCGCCCGCGCCAAGGACAAGGACGACCCGTTCCGGCTGATGGGCTTCGGCCACCGGGTCTACAAGAATTTCGACCCGCGCGCGAAGGTGATGCAGCGGACCGCCGAGGAGGTGCTGAACGAGCTCGGCATTTCCGACCCCGTCCTCGATACCGCGCGCGAGCTGGCCGAGATCGCGCTCAAGGACGAATATTTCATCGAGAAGAAGCTCTACCCGAACGTCGATTTCTATTCGGGTGTGATCCTCTCCGCGATCGGCTTCCCGACCGACATGTTCACCGCCTTGTTCGCGCTCGCGCGCACCGTCGGCTGGGTCGCGCAATGGAACGAGATGATCTCCGACCCCGACCAGAAGATCGGGAGGCCGCGGCAGCTCTACACCGGGTCGGTGCAGCGCGATTACGTGCCGGTCGATCAGCGCTAGCTGAGCGCGGTGCGCAGCCGCTTCAACACCGCAAGGCTGGCGCAGACGTCGTCGAACATGGCCCGGACGCGCTGCTCGCCGCCGGTGGAGCGGAACATCGAGCCGGGCTCGAACTTGTTCTTGCCGGTGGCGGCGACGAACGCGTCTTCGGGGCCGACATAGCCGAACACGCGGCCCGCCTGGCGCAGCTCGAGCAGAATCCGGCGGACATCGCCGCTCACGATCATCTGCGCCTGCTGCGGCTCGAACGCGTAGACTTCGAACTTCTTCTCGAATTCGGGATCGCTCTCGAACTTGACCCGGGTCATGCCGGAGACCGGTTTGAAGAAGTTGAAGATGCCGCGGTCGGGGACGATGACGACCTCGCCGCCGGAACGCGCGCGGCGCTGCCAGGCGTACATCTGGCCCTGGAAGATCGTCACCGAATTCTTGCCCGAGCGGCGCATCAGATGGCCCTCGTAGAAGGCGAAGCGGCGGCCCTCTTCGTCGGTGCCGTAGAACAGGTCGGAGAAGGTCTGGCTCGACAGCCAATTGCCGAACAGGGCCTTGCGCGCTTCGGGATAGACCGGGGGATCGAAGCCGCCGGCAAGGAAGGTCAGGCCGCCCTTTTCGGCGAGCGTCTCGAGCACCGGCAGCTTGAGCGCCAGGCCGACCTTGCCGAGCGCGCGCATGGCGAAGACCAAGGCGAGGACGAAGACGGCGAAGGCAAGGAACATGCCGACGCCGATCCAGTCCGCCGCGACCAGCGACCAGGCGATCGCGACCGCGAGGACGATGCCGCCGAGCAGATAGAGCCAGAATAAGCGGACCGCGTCCTTGCGCCGGTCCTCGAGCGTGCCGATCTCCATCGCGACGCGGCCGGCGCGGCAAAGCTCGCGATAATGGTCTTCATTATATTCGATCATCGCCGACTCCCCTTCGCGCACGGGGAGATTGGCGCCTGTATCGAATCAGCGCAAGGGACTTAGCCCTCTTTCCTCAGAGGCAGTGTGAAGGTGAAGCGGGCGCCCTGGCCGGGCGCGCTGTCGAGCGCGATGTCGCCGCCCATCGCCCGGGCGAGGCGCCGGGCGATGTAGAGGCCGAGCCCGGTGCCGCCGGGCTCGCTCGGGTCGACCCGCTCGAACCGCTCGAAGATCCGCTCCTGGTCGGCCGCGGCGATGCCCTTGCCCTGATCGGCGACGATGATCGCGGCGAGGTCCCCTTCGCGCTCGCTGCGCAGCCAGACCTGGCCGCCTTCGGGCGTATAGCGGATCGCGTTGGTCAGGAGGTTCATCATGATCTGAAGCGCGCGCGTGAAATCGCCGGTCGCGGGCAGCTTTTCGTCCTCGCCGGGACCGTCGATGTGGATCCCGCCGCCGGCCGCCCGGACCGCCAGCAGCCCGGCGGCGCGCCGGGCGATGTCGGCGAGGTCGACGCTCTCGCGCTCGGGGCGGAAATCGGCGCGCTCGATCGCCTGCAGATCGACGAGATCGTCGACCAAAGCGAGCAGGTGGCGGCCGGCCGAGGCGATGTCGTCCGCATAGCCGGCATAGTCGCGGCGCAGCGGACCTTCCGGCTGCGCGCGCAGCCGCTCGGCATTGTCGATGATGTGGGCGAGCGGGCCGCGCAAAGCCTGATCGAGCCGTTCGCCGAAGGCGGAGATCTCGCGGGCGCCCGGCATGGCGCCGTCATTGGCGGGCGCGCCGTCGGGCTGGACCCGCAGCGCCGCGGCGGCGCCGCGGAAGCCGGCGAACCGGCCCATGCCGTCGATCAGCGGCACGCCGGAAAGCGTGTAGCGCCCCTTGCGGCCGCCGCGCAGCTCGGCGACCTGGGCATCGAAGGCCTTATGCTCGGCGAGCGCGGTCAGGATCGGCAGCGCGCCGTCGCGGCTTTCCCGGAAGCGGAACAGGCGGGTCAATTGCTTGCCGACGAACTCGACCGGGTTGCGGCCGATCGCGGCGGCCGCGCCGGGCGAGAGCATGGTGAGGCGCAGCGTGTCGTCGGTCTCCCACATCCAGTCGGCGGCGGCGCGCAGGAAATCGGCCTCGCGCTCGGCCGGCGGGCTCGGCGCCGAGGCGCGCGCCGGGCGGCCCGACCAGCCGGTGATCGCCAGCGCGATCTCGTCGCCCTGCGGTTCGGCGCGGACCCACAGGTCGACGTCCTGCTCGCCGTCGGCGGCGATCGCGGCGCGCGAGATGGTGATGCCGAGCCGGCGCGCGAGCCGGGCCAAAGTGGCGATCTGCGGCACGGCGAGCACGCCGCCCTCGTCGCCCCCGGCCGAGGCGTGGAGCGCCGCCAAAGGCGGATCGGCCGCGACCAGCCGGCCTTCGGCGTCGATCCGCCCGGCGACCGGCGCCTCGCGGCTTTCGGCGGCCGCGCTCATCCGCCCATCCCCCGAAAAGAGGGACAGTCCCTCTTTTTTGGAGGGGCCGCGAAAAATAGGGACTGTCCCTCTTTTTTCATGCCGCCTCCGAGGACAAGCGGGCGCGGGTCGAGATGCGGGCGACGCTGGCGCGATAGCCGGGATCGGCCTGCCAGAGGCGCAGCACGTCGCGGGCGGCGGCCGCGTCGAGCGTGTCGTAAAGGTCGACCTGGACGGCGGCGGCGTCGCCCTCGGCGCCCGAGACGAGATGGCCGCGGCTGTTCAGCAGCAGCAGGATCGCGGCGGCGGAGTCGCGCCCGACGTCGGCGGCGCGCAGCAGCAGAGCCGGGCCGCGCCCGCGCGGATCGGCGAGAACCTCCCAGGCGGCGGCATAATCCATCGCGCAGAGCACCGAGGCGCCGGCGATGAACAAGGGGAGCATGCCTTCGGCGAGGGCGCGGGCGAGCAGATCGCCGTCGAGCCGCCCGGCGGCGTGAAGGCGGCGGGCGAGCCTGACCGCGCGCGCCTCGAGCGCGGCGCCTTCGTCATGCCTGGCGATGATCGCCGAAGCGGTCTCCTCGATCGCCGCATCGACGGCGGCGACATGGTGGTGCTGGACAATATAGTGGCGCAGCGCCGCGGCGACGATCCAGACGAGCTTGTGGTGGAGCTCGGCGGGAAGCTCGATTTGGCCCATGGCGGGCTCCTGGAAGCGGTCGAAGCGGCGCGAGCGCGCGACCACCATCTCCATCGCCTCGGCGGCGACCTCCTCGTCCCGGTCGCGAACCAGCTCGAACAACAGCTCGTCGCCGCCCGCGGCGGGCGCGTGCGCCTTCCAGTAGCGATGCTCCTCGACGCGGCGGACGAGGATGTTGGACAATTCGGCGTCGCGCAGCACCTGGGCGCGCTCGAGGATCGGCAGCGCGATCGGCACATGGGCCGACGAGAGCGCGGCGTAGAGCGCCTCATAGGCCTCGAAGCTGGGCGCGAGGCGGGCGCGCATCTCGTCCTCGAGCCCGCGCACCAGCCGATGCAGCAGCGCCGCGGCGGTAAGCCGCTGCCACTCGGTCAGACGGGCGCGGTCGGGCAGCAGGAGATCGGTCGCGGCGACGGCAAAGCGCTCCCGCGCCGCGGCCAGCAGCAGGCGCGCAGCATCGCTCTGTCGTGACGTGTTGCTCGCTCCGCCTTGCGCCATGTGTTTCCCTTAGCGCCGACAGGGTTAAGCTGACGCTAATCCTGACGCAAAGCCGGTGCCGCATGCGCCTCGCGCTGCGCCCAGAAGAACGAGGCGGCGGCGTAAGCGAACAGCAGCCCCAGGCCGGCCTGCCACAGGCCGAAGGCGGCGAAGGGCAGCATCAGCCAGGTCATCCCCTTGCGCTCGGCGAGGAAAACGGCGCCGCGCACCCGCCGGCCCTCGGTCTCAAAGCCGAGAGCGGCGAGGAAGGCGAGAATGACGAAAGCGAGCAGGATCATCCCCCAGCCCTGGGTCGCGGCGAGGCCATAGGCGACGATCACCAAAGCGGCGCCGGCGAACAACGGAATGAGGTAGGCCCACCAGCTCTGGCGGACGCCCTCCTGCATCCTGAGGCGGGCGAGGCGGCGGGCAATGCCCTCGAGCGGCGTCGCGACCAGCAATTTGGCGAGCCCGATCCAATACCAGTGGACGTAGCAGGAGGCGGCGCCGAGCCCGGTCAGCAAAGCGGCGGCGAAGCCGACCAGCTGCGGCGAGAGCGGGCCGCCCATCAGGAAGGTGGTGCCGGCGCGCTCGATCGGCGCGAGCAGGCGGTCGGCCCAGCCGCCGCGCGCCTCGTCGGCGTCGGCGACGATCCGGCGCTCGAGCGCGTCGAGATCCTCGTCGCGGTCGAGAATCGCGACCGGACCTTCGGCCGAAAGGTGCTCGGCGCCGGCCTGGAGGGTGCGGCGCAGCAGGGTCGATTGCAAATCCCAGTCGCGCAACATGCCGGCGGTCTCGCGCAGCAGCGCGCCGTCGATCGCGGCGGCGCCGGCCCAGCGCGCGCCGGCGTCGATCCGCTCGTACAATTCGCCATGGCTGGCGTCGGGCACGGTCAGCACGGCGGCGCCCTCGGCCCCGGCGAGACGGGCGAGCTGCGAGCGGCCGACGATCGCGCCGTCGGCGATCAGCAGGATCCGGTCGTAGGCGTCGACCGCCTCGGCGGCTTCCTCGGGGCTGCGAACGATCTCGATCGGCAACCGGTCGCGGCGCAACCGCTCGATCGCGGCGGAGAGCGCGGCCGGCAGGCGCTCGACGAACAGGATGACCGGGGCGGCGCCGGCGGCGGCCGCAAGCCGCGCCTGGCGCTCGATCACGGTGCGGCCGGCAAGCGGCAGCGTCGCGCGCAAATGGCCCGGCTCGCCCGATTCGTGATAGGCCGCGATCAGCGCCGCAAGCGCCACGATGTCACCCTTCCGCTCAAACGGCGGACGGTAAGCGCTGGCGCGCGCGGTTGCAAAGCCCCAGCGTAAATGGGGACAGTTACGAGTAACTGTCCCCCTCAAACTCGGCGAGCGCGGCGGCGATCTTGCGCAGGACCGCGGGATCGCCCGGGGCGCCGTCGAGGGCCTCGTCGGCGAGCACGATCAGGCCGGCGACGCCGAAGCTCGCGGCGATGCTCTTGAGCCGGGCGGCGGCGATTCCCCAGTTGGCGTCGCAGCGCGAGCGGCCGAGCAGGTCGAGCTGGCGCGCCGCGCTCTCGGCGAAAGCGATCTTCAATTCGGCCATCAGCTCGCAATCATTGCCGACCGCGGCGGCGAGCGAGGCGTTCAAAGCTCCGGGATCGTAGGCCATATCAACGCGATACGGCCGCTAGTGTTAACCGACCGTTTCATATCTGCCCCAAAGTGGTACAAGGGCGGCCAGAGCATTGGGGGCCCATATGGCGCAGGCGCAGCCGCAGGACGGCGAGATCGAATGGCTTGGCGAGAAGCCGTGGGAGGCCGCGGCCGACCCGAACGTCTATCCCGGGAGCGACTTTGACGGCGAGGCGGGCGAAGGCCGCGGTCTCGGCGTTCGCCTGTTCGGCGCCCTGCTGATCCTGCTCGCTCTGGGCTGGGTGGGCGCCACCGGCTATGCGCTCAGCCTTGCCTGGCCGGGGCCGGACCTTCCCGCCTGCATCGGCTGGGCGGCGACGATCAGCGGGCCGTTGATCCTGATCGGCCTCGCCTGGACGATGTTCGGCCGGAGCTCGCGGCGCGAGGCGGGGCGGTTCATCGCCGCGGTGCAGGCGATGCGCGCCGAGAGCGTGGCGCTCGAGAGCGTGCTGGCGATCCAGGCGACCAAGCTCGCCGAGAACAGGGCGGTGCTGAGCGAGGAAGCGGCGCGGCTGATGACCTTGGGCGACGAGGCGACCGACCGGATCGGCCGCGTTACCGCGACGCTGGCGCGCGAAAGCGCCGAGCTCGACCGCAAGGCGCAGGCGCTCGATCAGGCCGCCGCGGCGGCGCGGGTCGATATCGGCGTGCTGATGGGCGATCTGCCCAAGGTCGAGGCGCAGGCGCGCACCGCCGCCGAGGCGATGAAGCAGGCCGGCCTCGGCGCGCACGAGCAGGCGGCCGCGCTCGAAGGGCAATTGGCGGCGCTGACCGCGCGCAGCCGCGAGGCCGACGAGAGCGCCGGCGGCAGCGCCCAGCGGCTCGGCGCTCATATCGCCCGGATCGAGAGCGGCGCCGGCGCGGCGGCCGAGCGGATGAACGAGGCGGCGACGCAGATGAACGCAGCGGTCGACGGGGCGATGGAGCGCGCCGCTTTGTCGGTCGATCAGGCGCGCGCCGGGCTCGAGGCGCAGGGCCAAACCATGCTGGCGATGATCGAGCAGAGCCGGGCCGCGTTCGAGCAGGCCGGCGCGGACACGACCAAAGGCCTTGCCGAGCGGCTCGACCTCGCCGGAGCGAAGATCGAGATGCTGGCCGGGCGGCTGGCGACGCAGGATCAGGCGAGCCGCACCCTGCTCGGCAACATGGCCCGCCAGATCGACGAGGTCGGCAGCCGGATCGCCCATATCGGCGCGAGCGGCGACGAGCAGAATGTGCGGCTCTCGGCGTCGATGGAGTCGCTGCGCGGCGTCGCCCAGCAGCTGCAGCGCGAGATCGACCATGGCGACACCCAGACTTCGGCGCTGGCGGCGCGGGCGCAGGAGCTGAGCGCTGCCTTGGCCCGGGTCACCGGACAGTTGCGCGAGGAAATGCCGCCGGCGATGGCCGGGGTCGAGATCCAGGCCGAGCGCACTGCCGCCTCGGCGATGGCGGTGACCGGCGAGATGGCGGCGATGCAGCAGGCGGCCGAAGCCGCCGCGGCGCGCACCGCCGAGACCGAGGCGAGCATCGCGCGCCAGCGCGAATCGCTCGACGCCCTCCTTGCAGCGCTCGGCGAAGGCGCGCGCGATGCCGAGGAGAAGATGCACGCCCTGAGCGTCCTGATCGGCGAAACCGACGGCGCCGCGGCGCAGATGGTGCGCGCGACCGGGCCCGAATTGGTCGATGCCCTGGTCAGGGTGCGCGAAGCGGCGGCGCAGGCCGCCTCGCACGCCCGCGAGGCGATCGCGGCGGTGATCCCCGAGAGCGTCGAGTCGCTGGTCGCGGCGACCCGCGCGGCGCTGAACGACGCCGCGGCGGCGCCGGTCAAGGAGCAGATCGCCGAGATCGGCAACGTCTCGCACCTCGCTTTGGCGACGGCGAAGGCGGCGAGCGAGCGGCTGACCCGGCAATTGCTGACCATCGGCGAGACCGCGGCGGCGATCGAGGAGCGGATCGCCGAAGACCGGGCCGAGCGCGAGGCGCGCGAGGCGCAGGCGCTGTCGCAGCGCGTGGCTTTGATCATCGACGCGCTCAACTCGACCGCGATCGACGTCTCGAAGATCCTGTCCAACGAATCCGGCGACGCGGCCTGGGCGGCCTATCTCAAGGGCGACCGCGGCGTCTTCACCCGGCGCGCGGTAAAATTGCTCGATTCGGGCGAGGCGCGGGCGATTCTGCGCCATTATGAGGAAGAGCCGGAATTCCGCGGCCAGGTGAACCGCTACATCGCCGACTTCGAGACCATGCTCCGCCACGTCCTCGGCGGGGCCGACGGCTCCGCGCTCGGCATCACCCTGCTCTCCTCCGACATGGGCAAGCTCTACGTCGCGCTCGCGCAGGCGATCGAGCGGCTGCGGCGCTAACCCCAATCCGCTCCCCGGCGAAGGCCGGGGTCCAGTCTTGCGTTCGTGCCGCTGGACCCCGGCCTTCGCCGGGGAACGCGATTCCTAATTCACCCAGTCGAGATCCTCGACCGTGATCCAGCCGTAGATGTAATTGGCGACGTAGATCGCGGTGAAGGCGGCGGCGAGGAGGCTGGCGCGCAGGACGACTCGGCCGAAGCTGAAGACGTGCGGCGCGCTTTCGGCGTGGCCGGGGCCCGCCTGCTCGCCGGCCTCCTCAGGCGTGCGGACGCCGAACGGGAGGACGAGGAACAGGCTCATCGTCCAGAACAAAATGAAGATGGCGAGGATCGAGGTCCAGCGCATGAAGCTCAGACGCGGACGATCAGCACGCCGACCACCGGCTTCTTGCCGGTCCAGTCGGTCGCGCAGCGGCGCACGGCAAGGCGGACCGCTTCGCGCAATTTATCCTCCTTGCCGCCGTTCTTCGCGACCGCGGCGGCGGCCGCTTCGCGGGCCTCCTCGAGGAACGCCTCGCGATCGTCCTCGATCGGCACGCCCTGGAGATCGATCTCGACCTCGCCGCGGACGCGGTCGTCCTGGTCGAGCGCGACGGCCACAATGATGGTTCCGAACATCGCGGCGCGGCGGCGCTCGTTCATCGTCGGCCCGTCGGCGGGGAGGATGACGTCGCCGTCGAGCACCAGCCGGCCAACCCTTTCCTCGCCGATCTTCTCGGGGCCGTTCGGGGCGAGGCGGATCAGGTCGCCGTTTTTCTGGACGATGCCGTGCGGGATGCCGCGCGCCTTGGCGAAGCGCGCCTGCTCCATCATGTGGCGCATCTCGCCATGGACGGGCACGATGATCTCGGGCCGGATCCAGTCGTACATCGCGGCGAGCTCGGGGCGGCCGGGATGGCCCGAGACGTGGACCGGCGCCTGGCGGTCGGTGATCATCTCGATGCGCCTTGCGGCAAGCTCGTTCTGGATGCGGCCGATCGCGATCTCGTTGCCCGGGATCTGCTTGGACGAGAAGATGACGAGATCGCCGGGGTCGAGCGCGAGCTTGTGCTGGCCGAAGGCGATCCGGGCCAATGCCGCGCGCGCCTCGCCCTGGCCGCCGGTGGCGATGATCATCACCTCGCGCCGCGGCAGGCGCATCGCCTCGTCGAAGTCGATCGTCTCGGGGAAGTCGGTCAGATAGCCGACGCTCTTGGCGACATTGAGGATGCGATCGAGGCTGCGGCCGGCAACGCAGACCCGCCGGCCGGTGTCCTGGGCGACGTGGCCCAGCGTCTTGAGGCGGGCGGCGTTGGAGGCGAAGGTGGTGACGAGGACGCGGCAGTCGGCGTCCTGGATGACGTCGTCGAGCCCCTTGCGGACGCCCAGCTCGGAGCCCGAGGATTCCTCGTTGAAGACGTTGGTCGAATCGCAGACCAAAGCGAGCACGCCCTGATCGCCGATCGCGCGCAATTCGGCCTCGGTCGAAGGGTCGCCGAGCTGGGGGCTGTCGTCCAGCTTCCAGTCGCCGGTGTGGAAGATGCGGCCGTGCGGCGTGTCGATCAGCAGCGCGTTGCCTTCGGGGATCGAATGGGCGAGCGGGAGGTAGCGAAAGCCGAACGGGCCGAGCCGGAAATCGCCCTCCATCTCGACCGTGTTCAATTTGACCTGGCCGGTCAGCCCCTCCTCCTCGATCTTCCCGGCGATCAGGCCGGCGGTGAACGGGGTCGCGTAGAGCGGCACGCCGAGATCGTGGGCGAGATAGGGGATCGCGCCGATATGGTCCTCGTGGCCGTGGGTGAGGACGATGCCGAGCAGATCCTCGCGATTCTCCTCGATGAAGGCGAGATTGGGCAGGATCAGCTCGACGCCCGGATAATTGGGGTCGGCGAAGGTCAGGCCGAGATCGACCATCACCCATTTGCCGCGACAGCCGTAGAGATTGACGTTCATGCCGATCTCGCCGGAGCCGCCGAGCGCGAGGAAGAGGAGTTCGTCGCCGGGTTTCATATTCTTACGTCACTTACGCCTGTCTCCGTCACTCCGGCGAACGCCGGAGTCCACCTTTTCGACCCGGCCGGATCAGGAAAGAAGATGGATTCCCGCTTTCGCGGGAATGACGAAAAACGGGTCAAGCTTTCCCCGCCCGCGCATAAAGCATCGCCAGGCCCTGGATAGTGAGGTCCCCCTCGATCGCGTCGAAAACCTCGGTGTGGGCGTCGAACAGGGTGGAAAGGCCGCCGGTGGCGACGACCTGAACCGGGCGGCCGATCTCGGCCTTGAGCCGCCCCACCAGCCCCTCGATCATCGCGACATAACCCCAATAGATGCCGATCTGCATCTGCTCCTCGGTAGTGCGGCCGATCACCGTCTCGCTGTCCGGCGCCTCGATCGCGATGCGCGGCAGCCTGGCGGCGGCGCTGACCAGGGCATCGAGCGAGAGATTGATGCCCGGCGCGATGATGCCGCCTTTGTAGGCGCCCGAATAATCGATCACGTCGAACGTCGCCGCGGTGCCGAAATCGACGACGATCAAATCGCCTTTGTAGAGCGCGTGCGCGGCGATCGCGTTGAGCACGCGGTCGGCGCCGACCGATTTCGGCTCGGCGACGTCGAGCTCGATCCCCCATTCGACCGGCGGCTCGCCGGCGACGAGCGGCTCGGCGCCGAAATATTTGGACGCGAGCACTTCGAGATTGTGGAGCGCGCGCGGCACGACCGTGCCGATGATCACCGCCGTGACGTCGGCCCGGGTGAAGCCCTCGAGCGCCAGCAATTGGTGCAGCCAGACCGCATATTGATCGGCGGTGCGGCGCGCGTCGGTCGCGATCCGCCAGCGCGCGCGGATGACGCCGTCCTCGACCAGCGCGAAGACGAGGTTGGTATTGCCGGCGTCGATGGCGAGCAGCATGGGCGCCTTCCTAGCGGGGCAACGCGCGAAACGCTATGCTGCGCCGATGTACGGCCCCTGCCCCGCCGGCCACTGGACCCACTTGCGTCTGGAGGCCGAGTTCGGACCGCTGGACGCGGGAAGGCGCTATCGGGTCGTGCGGCCGTTCGTGGATTATGACGGCGACACCCACAAGGTCGGGGAGGCGTGGACGTTCCTGGGCAAGAATTTCCTGCCTTATGACGACGGGGTGTCGCTGTTCGTGTCGCTGGACGGCACGCAGGAATGGCACATCCGCCTGCGCTGGACCCCGGAGGATCAGGCCGACATCATCGACGCGCTGCAGGACTATCTCGTCCCCGGATGATAGCTGCGCTCGATATGGCCCTCGAGATCCTCGCGGTAGAAATAGACCGGCCGCAAATTGCCCGACGCGTAGCGCTCGGCCTGGTCGTTGAAATGGGGCGAGGCGGGATTGCCGCTCTCGCCGCCGGCGGTGACCGCCCAGGCGCGGACGCGCGGGCCGAATTCGACCAATGCGACGAAGCTGTTGCCGTTGGTGCCGTACCAGCGCCGCGTGCCCGGATAGGAACGCGCGCCGAACGAGGCGAGCGAGCCCCAGCGGGCCGAGACGAACGGAACCGGCAGGCTCGGGCGGCTGTCGTCGAACGACTGGACGATCGCGGCGTCGTTGCGCTGAAACCGGTTCACCTCGCCCCACGGCACCTGCCAGCGCCCCCAGTCGCGCTCGAGCCGGTCGAGCGCGCGTTCGAGCGTGGCCAGCCGGTCGGCGGCGGACAAGGCGCGCATCGCGACCCACATATTGCCGTGGCGCGGCCGCAGCCGCCCGGCCAGCGTCCACATTTCCTCGCCCCAGAAATCGGCCAGGGTGGTCGCCTCCGAATCCGCGGACCAGCGCCGGTCCCAACGCTGCAGCAGCCGGACCGCGCGGCCGGTGCGGCCGTCACCCGGCGGTGGCAGCGCCGCGATCATGGCGTCGAAGAAGGGCATCCAGGGATCATAGGCCATCTGCCGCAGCCCATCCGGAGTCAGTGCCCGGGCCTGTTCGAGCAGGCGGATGGCATGGTCGCCGCGCGGATTGGCGCCGGCATTGTCCATGTAATTCGGAAAGGCGTCCTGGCGGGGGCTGTCGGCGCCGGCCGCGCGCCACGGAGCGTCGTTGGAATTGTAGAGCCAGTTCGTGCGCGGATCGAGCACGCGCGGCAGCGAGGGAAGCGGGGTGAGGCCGCGCCAGTCGGTCGCGGGATCGGCGCCGTCGACCGGGTCGCGATAATCGAAGCGATTGTCGCGCAGCGGCACGAATTGCGGGTGGAGATAGGCGATGCGGCCGTCGGCGTCGGCGTAGATCGTGTCGTTGGAGGAATTGGCCTGGAGCGAAGCGGCTTGCATGTAGGCGGCGAAATCATGCGCCTTGGTGCGCAGCCAGCTCTGCTGGAGCGCCGGGATCGGGCGATGCATCAGGGCCATCGCGATCCAGCGCTCGCCCTCGGCGCGGACGATCGGGCCGTGATGGGTGGCGTAGGTCGTGAAGCTGCGCGCGGCGAGGCGGCCGTCGCTTTGGCGGACGCGCAGGACGATCGTCCGCACCTCGACCGGACGCAGCGCGCGGCCGTAGCGGTACGAGATACGGCCGCGCTGCCGGACGATCGTCTCGGCGAACTCGTCGACCGAATCGACCCCGCTCGACGTGTGCATCCAGCCGACCCGCTCGTTGAAGCCCTGGTAGATGAAGAACTGGCCCCAGGTGGAGGCGCCGTAGGCGTGCAGCCCCTCCCCGCTCTCCATGCCGAGCTCGGAGCGGAAGAAGAAGCTGGTATGCGGGTTGATCAGCAGCAGCGCATGCCCGTCGCGGGTCAGCGCCGGGGCGATTGCGATGCCGTTCGAGCCGCGCGGCTCCTCGTCGGGGGACGAGAGGGCGGCATGGCGGGCCCCGTAGAAAGCGGCGAGCCGGGTCAGGTCGGCGCGCTCGATGTCGCCGCCGATGCTGCCCTCGGTGAAGGACAAGGCCATCCACGGCTCGAACCGGGTCAGCACGCGCGGGCGCACCTCCGGGTGAGTGGCGAGATAATAGTTCAGCCCGTTCGCCCAGGCGTCCATCAGCGCGCGCAGCCAAACCGGGCTGCGGCGATAATCGGCCTGGAGCCGGGCGGGGTCGATCCACAGACGCTGGCGCAAATCCTGCCAGAGCGCGCTTTCCCCTTCGGCCTCCGCCATCCGCCCCAAGGCAGTCAGCAGATTGGCCTCGACCCGCGGAAAATCGTCCTCGGCCTGGGCGTAGATCGCGCCGAACACGGCGTCGGCGTCGCTCGCCCCGCGGACATGGGCGATCCCCCAATCGTCACGGGTGATGGTGACGCGCCGCGCCTGTGCCTCGCCGCTGGCGATTGCCGGGGTGACTGCCGCGGCGGCTGAAGCGAATGCCAGCAGGGCGAAGGCGATGGCGGCGCGAAGGATCATCGAGGCCTCACAGCAGGAACACGTCGCCGGCATGTATGACGCGCAGGCTCCCGTCCGCCAAGTGCAGCCGAAGCGCACCGGTCTCGTCGAGGCCCTCGAAAATTCCCGCGGCGTCGAGGGTGGTGAGGGCCGTGCCGATCGGGTGGGCCGCGGCGAGCCAGGCGGCGCGGACCGGTGCAAGGCCTTCGGTCCGCCAGCGGGCGAGCCAGGCTGCGAAGGTCGCGGCGAGGTGTTCAAGGAAGGCATCGGGGGCTACCGCGCCCGCCAGGCTTGCTGCGGGACGCTCGAGGCCTTCGGGAGGAGAAGCGAGATTGACGCCGAAGCCGATGATCACGGCGTCGCCCTGGCGCTCGAGCAGGATGCCGGCGAGCTTGGCGCCGCCGACCAGCAGGTCGTTGGGCCATTTGATTTTGGCTTCGGGCGCATAGGGGCGGATCGCGTCGTGCAGCGCGACCGCGGCGACCAGAGCGAGCGTCGGCGCGAGCGGATCCTCGGGCTGGAGGCGGACCAAAGTCGAGGCGTGGAGATTGCCCGCCGGCGACTCCCACGCCCTGCCCTGCCGCCCCTTGCCGCCGCTCTGCCGCCCAGCGCGCAGCCAAAGGCCCTCCAGGGCGCCTTCGCGCGCCAGGCCGGCGACGTCGTCGTTGGTCGAGCCGGTTTCGGCGACGGTGCGGATCTGTGCCACTCGATCACCTATCCGTTCGCCCCGAGCGTAGCTCTTGGGCTCAGAACAAAGCCAACGCAGCGTTGCGGGTCGCGCTCTCCAGCGGTCCCCAGGCGAGATAGCCGAGCGGCGAGACGAACAGGGCGCCAAGCAGGATCAGGCCGGCGCCGACCGGCTCCTTGGTCTCGGCGAAGGCCGGGGCGGGATGGTCGAAATACATCAGCTTGACGATCATGATGTAATAATAAGCGCCGATCACCGAGGTGGCGATCGCCACCGCGGCCAGCCAGGTGAGGTTTGCTTCGACCGCCGCCTGAAACACCAGCAATTTGGGCACGAAGCCGAACAGAGGCGGGATTCCGGCGAGGCTGAACATGAAGGTCGCCATCGCCAGCGCGAGCATCGGCCGGGTGCGCGACAGGCCGGCGAGGCTGGCGATGGTCTCGACCGGCTCGCCGCCCGCGTCGCGCATCCTGAGGACGATCAGGAAGGCGCCCAAGGTCATCACGACATAGACGCCCATGTAGAACAGGACCGAGGAGACGCCCGAGACGCCCGCCGCCGCCAAGCCAACCAACGCGAAGCCGACATTGTTGATCGAGCTGTAGGCGAGCAGGCGCTTGATGTTCTTCTGGCCGATCGCCGCGACGCCGCCCAAGATAGTCGAGGCCAGAGCGGCGAAGATGACGATCTGGCGCCAGGCGTCGGTCGCCGGGCCCAGCGCGTCGACCGAGACGCGGACCAGCAGCGCCATCGCGGCGACCTTGGGAGCGCTGGCGAAGAAGGCGGTGACCGGGGTCGGCGCGCCTTCGTAGACGTCGGGCGTCCACATGTGGAACGGTACCGCGCTGATCTTGAAGGCGAGGCCCGCGAGGACGAAGACGATGCCGATCAGCTCGCCGGTCGAGACGCCGTCGGCCAGCGAAGCGGCGATGCCGCCGAACAGGGTGGTGCCGGTGAAGCCGTAGAGCAAAGAGATGCCGTAGAGCAGGATCCCGGAGGCGAGCGCGCCGAGCACGAAATATTTGAGGCCGGCCTCGGCCGAGCGGGTGTCGGTGCGCTGGAAGCTGGCGAGGACGTAGGCGGCGAGGCTCTGCAGCTCGAGGCCGACATAGAGGGTGAGCAGATCCGACGCCGAGACCATCATCCCCATGCCGACCGCCGAGAACAGGATCAGCACCGGATATTCGGCGCGGTAATCCTTGTCGCGGCCGAACCAGCTCATCGCCGCCAGCATCGAGACGGCAGCGGCGAGGTAGATCACGATCTTGGCGAAGGCGGCGAAGCTGTCGGCGACGAACAGGCCGTAGAAAGCGGTGCCGCCGGCGTCGCGTATTCCGGGGACGAAGGCGGCGGCGATGGCGAGGGTGAGCACGGCGAGCCAGGTCAGCAGCGGGCCTGAACGGTCGCCCGCCCAGGCGGCGGCGAGCATCAGAATCAGAGCGCCGACGCTCAATATCTCCTCGGGGAGAACCAGGAGGAAATCCTGCAGCATCAGTGGTGCGCCCCTTCCGCTTCGTGCGCGGGCGCCGGCGCGCCGGCGGTCGGCTGGGCGTCGCTCGGCGGCGCGGCGCGCTCGATCCGCTCGAGCAGGGTTCCGACGTCGGCGCGCATCGGCGCGATGAAGCTTTCGGGATAAACGCCCATCCACAATACCGCCGCGGCGATCGGCGCGAGGATCGCCCATTCGCGCAGGTTGAGGTCGGGCAGCGCCGCGGCTTCGGCGGTGCGGGCGCTGCCGAACGCGATCCGCCAGTAGAGCCAGAGCATGTAGCCGGCGCCGAGGATGATGCCGGTGGTGGCGACTGCGGCGACCCACGAATTGATCGCATAGGCGCCGACCAGAGCGAGGAACTCGCCGACGAAGCCGGAGGTGCCGGGCAGGCCGACCGAGGCCATGGTGAAGATCATGAACAGCAAAGCAAAGCCCGGCATGTTGTTCGACAGGCCGCCGTAGCGGTCGATATCGCGCGAGTGGAGCCGGTCGTAGACCACGCCGACGCACAGGAAGAGCGCGCCCGAGACGAGGCCATGGCTGAGCATGACGACGAGGCCGCCCTCGATCCCCTGCCGGTTGAACGCGAACAGGCCGATCGTGACGAACGCCATGTGGGCGACCGAGGAATAAGCGATCAGCTTCTTCATGTCCTGCTGCACCAGGGCCACGAGCGAGGTGTAGACGATTGCGACCATCGACAGGCCGAAGATGACCCAGATCAGCTGGGCCGAGGCTTCGGGAAACATCGGCAGCGAGAAGCGGACGAAGCCGTAGCCGCCCATCTTGAGGAGCACGCCGGCGAGGATCACCGAGCCCGCGGTCGGCGCCTGGACGTGGGCGTCGGGCAGCCAGGTATGGACCGGCCACATCGGCATCTTGACCGCGAAGCTGGCGAGGAAAGCGAGCCACAGCCAGGTCTGCGCCTCGGGCGGGAATTCGGCGGCCATCAGATCGGGGATGAAGGTGGTGTGGGCGAAATTGACCATCCACAGCATCGCGACCAGCATCAGCACCGAGCCGAGCAAGGTGTAGAGGAAGAATTTGTAGGCGGCGTAGATGCGGTCCTTGCCGCCCCAGATGCCGATGATCAAATACATCGGGATCAGGCCGGCCTCGAAGAAGATGTAGAACAGGAACAGGTCCTGCGCCGCGAACACGCCGAGCATCAGCGTCTCCATGGCGAGGAAGCAGGCCATGAATTCGGGCACGCGCCGTTCGATCGTTTCCCACGAGGCGGCGATGCAGACCGGCATCAGGAAGGCGGTCAGCACGATCAGCATCAGGGCGATGCCGTCGATGCCGAGCGCCCAAGCGAAGCGGCCGAAGATCGCGTGATATTCGGTGAACTGCCATTGCGGCCCGCCGATGCGGTAGGCGGCCCACAGGCCGACGCAGAGCAACAAAGTGGCGAGCGTCGTGCCGAGCGCGATCCAGCGCGCGCCCTTGGCATTGCTCAGCAGGCAAGCGAGCGCGCCGAGCAGCGGCAAAGCGAGGATCGCCGAGAGGATCGGAAAGCCGCTCATCACCGCGCCATCACCCAGGTCATCGCCGCGGCGACGCCGAGCAGCATCACCAAAGCGTAGGTGTAGAGATAGCCGGTCTGGATCCGGCCGGTGAGCCTGGTGCCTCCGACGATCAGCCGCGCGGCGCCGTCGGGGCCGAAGCGATCGATCGTGCCTTCGTCGCCCTTCTTCCACAGGAGGCGGCCGAGCCAGAGCGAGGGGCGGACGAGCAGGACGTCGTAGAGCTCGTCGAAATACCATTTGTTCAAGAGGAAGCGGTAGAGGATGCCGAACTGGTCGACGAACGCCGCCGGGAAGGCGGTGTTGCGGATATAGGCGTAGAAGGCGATCAGGAAGCCGGTGACCATCGCCGCGCTGGCCGAGAGCTTCACCCAGAGCGGGACCAGGTGCATTTCGTGGGCGAGATGCTCGCTGAAGGCGACGCTGCCGTGCCAGAAATGCGCGCCGGCCTCGGGACCGATCAACGCTTCGTGGAACACCATGCCGGTCGCGACTGCCCCCAGCGAGAGCAGCGCCAGCGGCACCAGGATCGTCCACGGGCTTTCGTGCGGATGGTAGCCGCCGGTGCCGGCCGGGATTTCCCGGGCGCCGGCCTCGTGCGCGTGCGTGTCGTGGCCGGCATCCTCGGCGTCGGGATGGTCGTGATGATCGCCGTGAAGCGCGTGTTGGACATGTTCGGACGCCGCCCAGCGTGCCTTGCCGTAGAAGGTCAGGAAGACGAGGCGCCAGGAATAGAAGCTGGTAAGCAAAGCGGCGAGCACGCCGACGGCAAAGGCGAGGCCGCCATAAGCGCTGCCGCTGGCATAGGCGCTCTCGATGATCGCGTCCTTGGAGAAGAAGCCGGCGAAGCCGAGGCTCGGCAGCCCTGCCACCTGGATGATGCCGACGCCGGTGATCGCCAGCGTGCCGATCAGCATCGCCCAGAAGGTCAATGGGATCTCGCGGCGGAGCGCACCGTAATAGCGCATGTCCTGCTCGTGGTGCATGGCGTGGATGACGCTGCCGGCGCCGAGGAACAAGAGCGCCTTGAAGAAGGCGTGAGTGAAGAGGTGGAACATCGCCGCGCCATAGGCGCCGACGCCGGCGGCGAAGAACATGTAGCCGAGCTGCGAGCAGGTCGAATAGGCGATCACCCGTTTGATGTCGTTCTGAACGGTGCCGACCGTCGCGGCGAAGATCGCGGTCGCGGCGCCGACCACGGTCACGACGCCGAGGGCGACGGGGCTGGTCTCGAACATCGGCGACAGGCGGCAGACCATGAACACGCCGGCGGTGACCATGGTCGCGGCGTGGATCAGGGCGCTGACCGGGGTCGGGCCCTCCATCGCGTCGGGAAGCCAGGTGTGGAGCCCCAATTGCGCCGATTTGCCGCAGGCGCCGATGAACAGCAGGATGCAGAGCAATGTCATCGTGTCGATGCGCATCCCAAGGAAGCCGATGGTCGCTCCGGCCATGCCCGGCGCCGCCGCGAGGATCGCCGGGATCGAAACCGTGCCGAACACCAGGAAGGTGCCGAAAATGCCGAGCGAAAAGCCGAAATCGCCGATCCGGTTGACGATGAACGCCTTCAGCGCCGCAGCGTTCGCCGAGGGCTTGTGGTACCAGAAGCCGATCAGAAGGTAGGAAGCGAGGCCGACCCCTTCCCAGCCGAAGAACATCTGGACGAGATTGTCGGCGGTCACCAGCATCAGCATCGCGAACGTGAACAGGCTCAAATAAGCGAAGAAGCGCGGCTGGCTGTCGTCCTCGGCCATATAGCCCCAGGAGTAGAGGTGGACGAGCGCCGAGACGGTCGTCACCACCACCAGCATCACCGCGGTCAGCGCGTCGACCCGCAAGGCCCAGTCGACCTGCAGCGCGCCCGAATTGATCCAGGTCAGAACCGGATGGAGCTGCGCGGTCTCGGTACCGGCGAGGAAGCCGAGGAAGATCGGCCAGGAGAGGAACATCGCCGCGAACAAGGCGCCGGTGGTGATCAGCTTGGCGGCGAGATTGCCGAGCAGGCGGTTGCCCAGCCCGGCGACGATCGCGGCCAGCAGCGGCAGGAAGACGATCGCCTGGATCACCGGACCACGGCTTCCGCGACCGGATGAGTCACCCCGGCGAAGGCCGGGGCCCACGAACGCTGGCCGATGCTATCTCTCGAAAACGCGTGTTCATGGGTCCCGGCGTTCGCCGGGATGACTCCCAGAGGTTTCATTGCTGCCAGGGGCATCACGTCGCTCACCCCTTCATCTGGTTGATGTCGTCGACCGCGATCGTGCCGCGGCCGCGGAAGTAGATGACGAGGATGGCGAGGCCGATCGCCGCTTCGGCGGCGGCGACCGTCAGGACGAACATCGCGAACACCTGGCCGACCATGTCGTGGCGGAAGGCCGAGAAGGCGACCAGGTTGATGTTCACGCTGAGCAGAATGAGCTCGATCGCCATCAGGATGACGATCACGTTCTTGCGGTTCAAGAAGATGCCGAACACGCCGAGCACGAACAGGATCGCGCCGACGGTCAGGTAATGGCCGAGGCCGATCATGGGCGGTCTCCTTGGCGGAGGCCGTCATGCCGGACTTGATCCGGCATCCACGTTCTTGTCGAGCGCGGAAGGGAGGAAGAAGATGGATCCCGGATCAAGTCCGGGATGACGGAGGCGGCGACCATCATAATTCCACCCCCTGCCCCACCCCGGGGCGCATGTTGACGACCGCGTCGCGCGGGCGGCGGCGGACCTGGGCGGAAATGTTTTGCGGGCGGACGTCGGAGCGCTTGCGCCGGGCCAGCACGATCGCGCCGACCATCGCGACGAGCAGGGCGATGCCGGCCGCCTCGAAGATGAACAGGTAACGGGTGTAGAGCAGCTCGCCCAGGGCGACGATGTTCGATTTCGGCGCCGGCACCGGCGCGACGGCGCCGTCGAGGGCAATGCCGCCGACATTCCAGGCGATCGCACCGAAGAAAATCTCGGCGAGAATGACGAGCGCGAGGCCCAGACCGAACGGCCAGTAGCGGGCGAAACCGGCGCGCAGCTCGGCGAAATCGACGTCGAGCATCATCACCACGAACAGGAACAGGACCGCGACCGCGCCGACGTAGACGATCACCAGCAGGAAGGCGAGGAACTCGGCGCCGATCAGCAGGAACAGGCCCGCCGCGTTGAAGAAAGCGAGGATCAGCCAGAGCACCGAGTGGACCGGATTGCGCGCCGCGATCGTCATCACCCCCGAGGCGATGACGAGGGTGGCGAACAGGTAGAAGACGAAGATGGGGATCACGCGCCCGCCTCGCGCCGCGGCCGTTCCCCGGCGTAAGCAGGGGTCCAGTTCGATCGCCGGATATGGGTCCCGGCTTTCGCCGGGAAACGCCTGGAAGGAAGCATCCGCGCCACCTACCGGTAGGGCGCATCGGCGGCAAGGTTCGCGGCCAGAGCGCGTTCCCATTTGTCGCCATTGTCGAGCAGCTTCGCCTTGTCGTAGATCAGCTCCTCGCGGGTCTCGGTCGCGAAATCCATGTTCGGCCCCTCGACGATCGCGTCGACCGGGCAGGCCTCCTGGCACAGGCCGCAATAGATGCACTTGGTCATGTCGATGTCGTAGCGGGTGGTGCGGCGGCTGCCGTCCTGCCTGGGCTCGGCCTCGATCGTGATCGCCAGCGCGGGGCAGATCGCCTCGCACAATTTGCAGGCGATGCAACGCTCCTCGCCATTGGGATAGCGCCTGAGCGCATGCTCGCCGCGGAAGCGGGGCGAGATCGGGTTCTTTTCGTGCGGATAGTTGATCGTCACCTTGGGCTTGAAGAAATATTTCAAGGTGAGGGCGTGCGCCTTGACGAACTCCCACAAGGTGAAGGTCTTGATGTAGTGGGCGATGGTGCTCATCGTTCCGCTCCGTTCCGGCGCCGGCAGGTGCCGTTGAAGACGACATGGAAGAGGGACCGGACGCCGCTCTCGCTGCGGGTCGATCCGGCCGGCAGGATCGAGAAAGCGGCGCTGCCGTCGTCGCGCGCCGAAAGCGCGACGAGCGTGGCGCAGGCCTGCTCGGTGAACATGCACGGGCCGGGCGACACCGCCATGAAGGCGATTTGCCCGGGCCCCAGGGGGAGCGAGGCGTGGGTGCCGGCGATCTGGATCGGATCGGCCGCCCAGGTGACGACCGCCTCGGGCGCGTCGCCGCGCGGCACCCTGAGCGCGAAGCGCCAGGCGTCCCCATCGAATCCGGGGAAGTTGACCTCGGCCCCCGCGGGCGCGGCGCCGGTTTCGGTGATCACCGTCCGGTGCTCGATCACGCAATCGTAATTCCCCGGCAGGGATGCGGCGAGCATGGCCATCGCAACCGTCGCGCCCGTCATGGCAGCCTCCCTTCGCGCAGGCGCTTCGGCTGGCCGTCGCGATGGCGCGGATGGATGATGATGGACGTCATCGCGGTGCCGGTCCCCGTGTCATGCCCCGGTAGCCGCAAATGGCGAACCCGGCCTGATCGCGCGCGCCCGTTCCGCGCAATTCCAAGAAGGTGATCAGCTTCACGCCGCTTGTGTCGTCCACGAAAAACAGCTCATGGCCGCTCGGGCCGGTGCGCCGCACGAAGCGCGCACGACCCGGCCTTCCCCTCTGCACGCGCTCGTGCGTCAGCGTAGCGGCCAGCGGTTCCCGGCCCCATAGCTCGGTGCTTTGAAACTCGACGGTTCCGCTGTCCCGCAGCCGGTAGCGCATGCGCAGGCGGCGGCCGTCCTGCGCGAGCAGCGCGCAATCGTCCTTCGGCCAGAGCGCCTGATCGAAGGCGGCAATGGCGTCGCCGATCGCGGCCGGATCGGCGGCGGGGTCATAAGGGCGGTGGACGGTGAAGCGAGGCCCCGGCTGGCAGAATCCGTGGGCCAGCGGCAGGCTCATCCTCCCCCCGGCGCGCCGAAAGAGGGCCACGGGCTGCCAGCCTCGGCCCGCTTCGGGGTCGCCAAGCAGCACGACGATGCCCCGGTCGCCGCCGAAAGCGAAGGCACGACCGGCATCGCCGGCGGGCATCGCAGCCATCCGATCGCCGACGAGCGTCGCGGTGGGCCAGACCGAGCCTTCGGTCGCAAGCAGGCCCATCGTCTCACCGCTCTCGTCCCACGGCGTCAGCTTGAACCCGATCGGGTCGCCGTTCGGCGCAACCAGGACGCAGGTCGGCACCGCCGCGGGCGCCGCGCTTTGGGCCAGCAGGCCGGCGAGCAGAACCGTCGTCACCACGGCAGCATCCCGCTGCGCTGGAGCATCAGATAGAGCGAGACCAGGAATACCCAGATCAGCGAGATCGGCAGGAATATCTTCCAACCGAGCCGCATCAGCTGGTCGTAGCGGTAGCGCGGCACCGTCGCCTTTACCCATGAGAAAACAAAGAAGAAGAAGAGGATCTTGGCGAAGAACCAGAAGATGCCCGGGATCCAGTAGAGCGGCGCCCAGTCGAGCGGCGGCAGCCAGCCGCCCCAGAACAAGACGGCGTTCATCGCGCACATCAACAGGACGTTGCCATATTCGCCGAGCCAGAAGAGCGCGAAGCTCATCGAGCTATATTCGGTCTGGTAGCCGGCGACGAGCTCGCTCTCGGCCTCGGTGAGGTCGAACGGGGCGCGGGCGGTCTCGGCCATCGCCGAGATGAGGAAGATCACCGCCAAGGGGAACAGCAGAGGGTTGAAGCCGAAGCCGTTGATCAGGTTGAAGATATGGCCGCGCTGCGCCTCGACGATCGCGGAGAGGTTGAACGAGCCCGCCCAGAGCACCACCGGGATCAGCACGAAGCCGATCGAAACTTCGTAAGACACCATTTGAGCAGCAGCGCGTAATGCGCTGTAAAATGGGTATTTCGAATTGGACGACCAGCCGGCGATGATGATCCCGTAAACCCCGAGCGACGAGACCGCGAGCAGATAGAGCAGCCCGACATTGATGTCGGCGAGCACCCAGTTCTGCGCGAACGGGATCACCGCCCAGGCGACCAAAGCCACGGTGAAGGTGATGATCGGCGCGATCAGGAACAGGCCGCGATTGGCGCTGGCCGGGATGATGGTCTCCTTGAGGAACACCTTGAGGCCGTCGGCGAAGCTCTGCAGGAGGCCGAACGGGCCGACCACGTTGGGCCCGCGGCGCAGGGCGATCGCCGCCCAGATCTTGCGGTCGGCATAGATGATCATCGCCACCGCCAGCATCAGCGGCAGCGCGATCAGGAGGATGAAGGTCAGGGTCGCAAGGAAATACCCCCAGCCCTCGCCGACCCATCCCTGCATCCACGCGGTCATTCCGCCGCCTCCCCGCTCCCCGGCGAAAGCCGGGGCCCAGGACGACCGTCCCACTGGACCCCGGCTTTCGCCGGGGAACGAGAGAGTAAACGCCTCATTCCGCGGCCTCCGCATAGGGCGCGCCGTGGAGGATCTCGGCGGAGCAGCGCCGGAGCGTCGGCGAGGAGCGGGCGATCGGGTTGGTCAGATAGAAATCCCGAATCGGATAGGTGAGCGCCGTCCCCTTGATGATCTTGACCGCCTCGAGCCTCGGCGGTGCCCATGGAAAGACAATCAGGCCGCCGCCGCGGGCGAATTCCGGATGGTCGGCGATCAGCCGGCCGCGCAGCTCGGCATGGCTGTCGAACGGCAGCGGCCGGCCGAGCACGTCGGACAAGGCGCGGAAGATCGACCAGTCGGCGCGGGCGTCGCCGGGCGGATCGACCGCTTTCTCCGAATATTGGACGCGGCCCTCGAGATTGACGTGGATGCCGTGCTTCTCGCTATAGGCGGCGCCGGGAAGGATCAAATCGGCTTCGTGGGCGCCCTTGTCGCCATGATGGCCGACATAGACCTTGAAGCTGTTCGGGAATGCGGCGAAATCCATTTCGTCGGCGCCGAGCAGGAAGAGCAGCTTGGGCGCCTGCCCGGCGAGTGACGTCATGCCGCCAGGCTGTGCGTAGCCGAGGATCAGCCCGCCCATGCGCGCGGCGGCGGTGTGGAGCACGTTATAGCCATTCCAGCCACCGCGGATCAGGCCGAGGCTCTCGACCAACGCGAGCGTCGCCGCCTGCCCGCCCGGCACTTTCAGCGCCGCGCCGCCGACGATCACCGCCGGGCGCTGGGCTTGCCCGAGCGCTTCGGGCAGATCGGCGAGCAGCGCCAGATCGTTGCCGAGCCATTCGACCCGATAGGTCAGATCGACCTCGGGGCCGATCGCGAACACTTTGGCCCCTGCCCTCACCGCCTTGCGGATGCGGGTGTTGACCAGGCTCGCCTCCCAGCGCGGGTTGGTGCCGACCAGGAGGATCGCATCGGCGCTTTCGATGCCGGCGATGGTGGTATTGAAATTGACCGCGGCGAGGTTGGAGGTGTCGTAAGCGAGGCCGGTCTGGCGGCCTTCGAGCAGATCGGAGCCCAATGACGCCACCAGCGCCCTGGCGGCGTACATCGTTTCGACGTCAACGAGGTCGCCGGCGATCGCGGCAACGCTGCCTTTGGCCTTCTTCGCGACCGCGGCGATCGCGGCGAACGCCTCGTCCCAGGCCGCCGGCCGGAGCTTGCCGCCTGCGCGCAGCCAGGGCCGGTCGAGGCGATTGCGGAGCAGCCCATCGACCGCGTGGCGGGTCTTGTCCGAGGCCCATTCCTCGTTGACGTCCTCGTTGAGGCGGGGGAGCGCGCGCATCACCTCGCGCTGGCGGGCGTCGAGGCGGATGTTGGTTCCGACCGCGTCCATCACGTCGATCGCCGGGATCTTGCGCAGCTCCCAGGGTCGCGCCTCGAAGCTGTAGGGCTTGGAGACGAGCGCGCCGACCGGGCAGAGATCGACGACGTTGCCCGACAATTCGCTCGAGAGGGCGTGCTCGAGATAGGAGGTGATCTGCATGTCCTCGCCGCGCCCGACCGCGCCGATGTCCTCGACCCCGGCGACCTGCTCCATGAAGCGCACGCAGCGGGTGCAGTGGATGCAGCGGGTCATGAAGGTCTTGACCACCGGGCCCATATATTTCTCGGTGACCGCGCGCTTGTTTTCCTCGTAGCGGTTATGGCCCCGGCCATAGGCCATCGCCTGGTCCTGCAGATCGCATTCGCCGCCCTGGTCGCAGATCGGGCAATCGAGCGGGTGGTTGATCAGCAGGAACTCCATCACCCCCTCGCGTGCCTTGCGGACGAGGGGCGTGTTGGTGAAGATCTCCTGATTCTCGGCGACGGGGAGCGCGCAGCTCGCCTGCGGCTTGGGCGGCCCGGGCTTCACCTCGACCAGGCACATCCGGCAATTGCCGGCAATGGCGAGCCGTTCGTGATAGCAGAAGCGCGGGATCTCCTTGCCGGCCAGCTCGCACGCCTGGAGCACGGTCGCACCCTGCGGAACCTCGATCTCGACGCCGTCGACCTTGAGCCTGGGCATCGTCTATCTCTGTCCGGCGGCGGCGGGCGGCGCCGGGGCCATGCGGAACAAGGCCTCCGCCAGCCGGAACCGTATCAGCGTCGCGTCGAACGAGCGGCCGCGCGCGGTATCGGGAACGCAGCGGAAAAAGGCCGGGGCCATCGCGTTCAGCGCTGCGAGCTCCCGCCGGCCGCCCGGAGGGATCCGCTCGACCAGCGCGCGGGCTTCGTCGCGGTGCGCGGCGATGTAGCAGCGCGCGGCCTCGCTCAGCGTCCGGATCGGCGCGCCCGCCGCCGGCGCCGCCAAAGCGAGGTTCGCCGGAAGCGCGGCGCCGCGCTTGTACAGGCCCTCGGCGATCGCGCCGCGCACCAGGCTCACCGGCACCCTGAGCTCGGTCGCTTCGCCCAGGCAGGACTGACTGTCGCGGCGAAACAGGCGCCGATAGGTGTCCGCCTCCGCCCGGGACCCCGGTTCGGTGGCGATCAGCGCGAGGGCGTCGGTGAGATTGTTGGAAGCGTAGCAGATGCCGAACACGCCGAGCGTCCGCATCCCCTCTTCATTGTCGAAGGTCGTCATCGAAGACGACCCCGAATAGCCCGCGCCAACCTGGGCCGAGGCGGCCTGGTGCGTCAGGCCGGCCGCCAGCAGAGCCGCTATGCCGATGAAGACGCGTTTGACCTTGGGCATGGGTTTCGGGACTCGACGATCGTTCCGGCCCGGGTGGGCCGCAGCCTGCGGTGCCGTTAGACGCTTAACGCCCTGCTGGACAAGGGCTCAGGGCAATTTCTCCGTGCTAGTGGCGGGCGCTTTCGAGCTGTCCGGTCCAATAGCGGAAAAGCGTGTGATAGGCGCTCTGCGCGAACAGGCTGCGAACCTCCCATGCGCGGATGCTGAGCTGGGTCCCGACCGGCATGCAGCTCGACATGAAGGTCTGCAGGCCGGCGACCGCGTCCCTCTCCGCCGGCGTGCCGATGCCGGCGCGCAGCAGCCGCTCGGTGCCGGCGCTGTCGTTGCGGACGACGCAATCGGCCCAGCGATAGAGCTGGGTGGTGCGGTCGCGCGGCGTACCGAACGTCGCCTCGACCGGCAGATGGAGGTCGAAGATGTTGCGGTCGTTGCGCAGCTCGCGGCCGAAGCCGCCGAAATCGCGCATGAACAAGGCCTGGGCGATGCCGCCGCGCACCAGCATCGCCGGGGCGCCGGCGAGGCCCCGCACACAGGCGGCTCCGCCGCGGCCGACGCTCGAAAGATCGGCCGGACTGTCGTCGAGCGGCAGGCTTCCCATCAGCGCGACCGCCGAGCGCCTGTCCTGCTGGACCAGGCAGCGTCCCGCTTCGTAGACCGCGGCGGACGAAGGCGTCGCCGCGGCGGGCGCCGGGATCGACGCCAGGGCGCCGAGCGCGACCGCCGAAAAGAACACCCGCTTCATCATCAACTCTCCCTCAACGCACAGCCGCGCCACGCGAATAGGCCGTTCCATCGGTCGAGAGAAGAGGCCGCCACCTCAATTGCCCGCGGGCGCGGCGGCCAAAGGTGAGGCCGCGCCGTCGCGCTGGACGATCGACCAGCGATAAAGCGATTCGGCAAGCACGCCGCGCAGCGTGCGGCTGTCGATGGTGATCGCGCCGCCGCCGGCCGCGCAGCGGCCGAAAGCCGGATTGAGCGCGGCGAAGGCGGTCTGCTCCTCCGGGGTGTTCGGATCGGTCGCCAGCAAGGCGCGGATCTCCGCGCCGTTCCGGGCGGCAGTGCAGTGCGCCATCGCGTAGGCCGGCGCCAAAGTCGCGGCGTCGGGGCGGGCGGTCGCCGCCTCGACGACGAGCAGCGGCTTGACGCCGGGCTCGGGGCTGCGCGCCGGCTGCGGGGTGGCGAAGCGGCTTTCGTAAAAGGCTTCGGCGATCGCCCCGCGCAGCGCCGGCGCCAGGCCGGCAAGCGACGCGCGAAGGCCGATGCACTGCTGGACCAGCGGCAGGATCCGCGCCGCCTGCGCGCCCTCGGCCTCCGAATAAGGCGCGGTCGCCAGCATCGGCTCGAGCGAAGCGGCGTCGGCGCCCAGCTGGCAGGCGACGCCGCGGATCAGGTCGGCCCGCGTCACCGGCGCGGCCGCCGGCGCATGCTGGGCGCGGCGGCGCGCGTCGATCGGCCGTTCCTCGGGAGGAATGCTCTGCGCTGCGGCCGGCACCGGCAGTAGGGCGAGCAAAGCGGCGGCGAGTGCTTGGAGCCTGGTCATTTTTCAATTGATTCCCTGTGTGCGTTCAAAGAGCGCCAGAGCAAGCGCCATGCGGAAGCGGATCATGGTGATCAGCGGCGGCAACGGATCGGTCGCGCCGCAGCCGCGGATGTCGCCCAGCAAAGCTTCGACCGCTGCCTGCTCGGCCGCGGACTTCCACTGCGTGCGCAGCAGCGCGTCGACCCCGGCCGACCGCCGGTCGACGATGCAGCCGGCCAGATGCGGCAGGCTGAACTGGCCGGGCCGGGGCGGCGCAACCTCACCGCGCGGGGCCAGCACGGGCAGCGCGGGAAAGCGCTGAACGTAGAGCGCTTCGGCGAAGCCGCCCCGCACCATATCGTTGTTCCACCGGCCTTGAGCCAGAACGCAGAAACCTCCGGCACGCCAGAGGCGGTCCCGCGCCCGCCGCCACTCGCCGCTGGTCCGATCGCCGAACAGGTAGGTGGTCACCAAGCCTGGAACGCGATTGGCGAGGCAGCGGGTAAAGCTCTGGAAATTGGCGATCTCCGGCTGGTCCCAGCCGGTCGGCGTCGGCATTTGCGCCGCCGCCGGCCAGGCGAGCAGCATGCCCGCAGCCAACCAACAAATCAGCCGTTTCACCACCGATCCTCCTTGGGAACGCCCGCGTGGACGACCGTGCGGCGAAATAGCCCGATTCGGCGCGTCGGGAAAGACTGTCCCGCCTAGCGCGCCACCGCGGCGGACGCCGTCCGCGTCCAGCCATTATGCTCGCCGAGGCGATAGGCCGCCAACGCCAACAGCGAGCGGGCGGCGATCCGGTTGAGCCGGACCTGGTTGCCGCTGCCGAGGCACTGGGCGAAATGCGGCGCGATCGCGGCCAGGGCTTCGCTCTCCTCGCGGCTGGCCGCTTGCGTCCGCAGCAAGGCGGAGACCTGCGCCGGCGCGGCGCGGACCGCGCACATGCTCATCACCTCGGTCTCGTCGCGAGCGGCGACGGGGGGCAGCGACGAATCGAGCGCAACATGGGCGGGCAGTGCGTTCAGAGCCTCGCGCTCGCAACAGCTGCTCCGCCATGCCGCCGGCGAAAAGCTCCGGGCTGAAGTAGAGCGCGCCGAAGGCGAGGCAGGACGAATTGCCGAACGCCAGGTCCCTCAGCTCGCGCCGATAACGATCGGTCCTGAAATCCATTGCGAGCACCCGGCGGGCGCGGTTCGGCCATTGGTGGGCGACGCAGCGGGAGAAGCGCGCGAGCATCTGGACATGCTCGGGCCTGGACGGCTCGCCGGCGCTGCGCGGGCCCTGGCCCAGGGCCGCGGTCGTCGTGCCGGCAAGGCAAAGCCCCGCGGCGATCTTCAAGATAGACAGGTTCATTTCGATTGCCCCAAAATAATAATTTGGGGCCCATTGCCATCGATCACGTTGATAATCAACGCTAAATTAGAGCGGGCAATTACTCCGCGGCTTCCAGCGCCCCGCCTTGCCGCGCGACGATGCGCCCCTCGATCTCGGGGCGGAAGTGTCGGATCAGGCCCTGGATCGGCCAGGCGGCGGCGTCGCCAAGCGCGCAAATGGTGTGGCCCTCGACCTGCTTGGTGACGTCCCACAGCATGTCGATCTCGTGGATCTCGGCATTGCCTTCGACCAGCCGCTCCATCACCCGCCACATCCAGCCCGTCCCCTCGCGGCACGGGGTGCACTGGCCGCAGCTCTCATGCTTGTAGAAATAGGAGATGCGCGCGATTGCCTTCACCAGGTCGGTCGACTTGTCCATCACGATCACGGCGGCGGTGCCGAGGCCCGAACCGAGGTCCTTGAGACCGTCGAAATCCATCGGCGCGTCGATGATCTCGTGCGCCGGGACGAGCGGGACCGACGAGCCGCCGGGGATGACCGCGAGCAGATTGTCCCACCCTCCCCTGATGCCGCCCGCATGGCGCTCGATCAGCTCGCGGAACGGGATCGACATCGCCTCCTCGACGACGCATGGCTTCACCACGTGGCCCGAGATCTGGAAGAGCTTGGTGCCCTCGTTCTTCTCGCGCCCGAAGCGTCGGAACCAGGCGGCGCCCCGGCGCAGGATCGTCGGCACGACCGCGATCGATTCGACGTTGTTGACCGTGGTCGGGCAGCCGTAAAGGCCCGCGCCCGCCGGGAAGGGCGGCTTGAGCCGCGGCAGGCCCTTCTTGCCTTCGAGGCTTTCGAGCATCGCCGTCTCTTCACCGCAGATATAGGCGCCGGCGCCGCGATGGACGAACAGGTCGAAATCGTAGCCCGATCCGGCCGCGTTCTTGCCGAGCAGCCCGGCCGCATAGGCCTCGGCGACCGCGGCTTCGAGCACTTGGGTCTCGCGGATGAACTCGCCGCGGATATAGATGTAGCCGGCCCGCGCCCGCATCGCATAGCCGGCGATCAGCGCGCCCTCGATCAGCTTGTGCGGATCGTGGCGGATGATCTCGCGGTCCTTGCACGAGCCGGGCTCGGATTCGTCGGCGTTGATCACCAGGAAATTGGGACGGCCGGGCGCCGGTTCCCTGGGCATGAAGCTCCACTTCATGCCCGTGGGAAAGCCCGCGCCGCCGCGGCCGCGCAGGCCCGATTCCTTGACGATGCCGATGATCGCGTCCTGGCCGAGCGCCATCAGCTTGCCGGTGCCGTCCCAGTCGCCGCGCTTTTCGGCCGCCTTCAGGCCGGCGGGCTGGAAGCCGTAGAGGTTGGTGAAGATCCGGTCTTTGTCGTCAAGCACGCGGGCCGCCGATCCGGCGCTTGACCGCATGGTAGACGGCGACCGCGATCACCGCGACGACGCCCAGCAGGATCAGCTTGAAGGCAATCTTCAAGACCCACATCAAGATCATCGCGCCGAGGATGACGGCGATGATGGCGAGGGCCGCGTTCCTGGTCATGGCCTTCTCCTCCGGCGGCATGGCGCGACGATCGCCGTCACGACCATTGCTCCCGATAGTCGTGATTGCCGGCGACCATTTCGGCGAGCGAGGTCGGGCCGCCCTCGGCGCAGCTGGTCTGGCGGTCGATCTGCGGGCCGGGCTTCGGCGTCTCGCCTTTGGCCAGCGCATCGAGGATCGCGGCCATGCTGTCGAAAGTAAGGTCCTCGTAATTGTCGTCGTTGATCTGGACCATCGGCGCGTTGGCGCAGGCGCCGAGGCACTCGACCTCGTTGAGGGTGAACAGCCCGTCCGCGGTCGTATGGCCCTTCCTGAGGCCTTTCGCATAGCAGGCTTCGAGCACCTCGCCCGAGCCGCGCAGCATGCATGGCGTGGTGCCGCAGACCTGGACATGGTGGCGGCCGACCGGCGCGAGATTGAACATCGTGTAAAAGGTGGCGACCTCATAAGCCCGGATATAGGGCATGCTCAATTCCGCGGCGACGAACTCGATCACCGGTATCGGCAGCCAGCCCTGCGTGCCCGTTTCGGCGCCGACCTGGCGCTGGGCGAGATCGAGCAACGGAATGATCGCGCTCTGCTGCCGCCCCGGCGGATAGCGGTCGACGAAGACTTTGGCCTGCGCCGCATTCTCGGCCGTCCAGGCGAACGCGCCCCAGCGCGCGCGGAGTTCGGGCGTTGCGGCAAGACGGAAGGCTTCAGCCATTCAGGGTTCTCCCCGCGGCGGGGCATCGGGCGAGCGCGCGGGCACAGCGACGATGGGCTGCGTGGCATCCATACCGTCGACGTCGGCGACCTTGCCGTCCGCAACCACGAAGAAGGAATTGTAGCTCAACAATCCGTTACAGACCCAGGCGATCCTGATGCTGCCATTGTCGAGCAGATAGGGAGCTTCCGGCGTGCACGAGGCGGCCAACCGGCGCAACCCGGCCAGGCAGGCCGGCGAGGTGCCGGCAGACGGACCGACGCTCCAGCGCCGCGCTCCTCGCTCCTCACCATGCCGCAAGGCGGCAAGGAAGCCGGCGACGGCCGCAGCTGCCGCGCGATGAGGCGGCGACGGAGCGGCGACACCGGGATGGGGGGCGCTCGAGGACGGTGTGGTGTCTGGGACGGGACATTGATCGCCCCGGAAAAAGGAATTTTCGGCCTGGGCGCCGGGTGCGGCCTGCACCAAGCCCGGATGCAACGCCGCGAGGCAAGCCAGCCAGACAGCACGCACTCTCACCGGTCCACCTCCCCGAACACGATGTCGAGGGCGCCCAGGATTGCGGTGACGTCGGCGAGCATGTGGCCCTTGGACATGAAGTCCATCGCCTGGAGGTGGGAGAAGCCGGTCGGGCGGATCTTGACCCGGTAGGGCTTGTTCGAGCCGTCGGCGACCAGATAGACGCCGAACTCGCCCTTGGGGCTTTCGGTCGCGACATAGACCTCGCCGGCAGGAACGTGAAAGCCCTCGGTATAGAGCTTGAAATGGTGGATCAGCGCTTCCATCGACTGCTTCATCTCGGCCCGCTTGGGCGGCACCACCTTGCGGTCGAGGCTGGCGATCGGGCCTTGCGGCATCTCGTTCAGACATTGCTTCATGATCCGCGCCGACTGGCGGACCTCCTCGACCCTGACCATGAAGCGGTCGTAGCAATCGCCCTTGGTGCCGACCGGAATTTCGAAGTCCATCCGGTCGTAGACGTCGTAGGGCTGCGACTTGCGCAAATCCCAGGGGAGGCCGGCGGCGCGGATCATCGGGCCCGAGAAGCCCCAGGCGAGCGCGTCCGCCTTGGAGACGGTCGCGATGTCGACGTTGCGCTGCTTGAAGATGCGGTTGTCGGCGACCAGGCTGATCGCGTCCTCGAACAATTGGGGGACGCGCGTGTCGAGCCAGTCGGCGATGTCGGTGAGCAATTTCAGCGGCACGTCCTGGTGAACGCCGCCGGGGCGGAACCAGGCGGCGTGCATGCGCGCGCCCGACATCCGCTCGTAGAAGTTCATGCAATCCTCGCGCAGCTCGAACAGCCACAGGTTCGGCGTCATGGCGCCGACGTCCATGACGTGAGAGCCGAGGTTCAGCATGTGGTTCGAGATGCGGGTCAGCTCGGCGAAGAAGACGCGCAGATATTGTCCGCGCAGCGGCACTTCGAGGCCGAGCAATTTCTCGATCGCGAGCACGAAGCTGTGCTCCATGCACAAAGGCGAGCAATAATCGAGCCGGTCGAAATAAGGCAGCGCCTGGAGATAGGTCTTGTATTCGCACAATTTCTCGGTGCCGCGGTGCAGCAGGCCGATATGCGGGTCGACCCGCTCGATGATCTCGCCGTCGAGCTCGAGGATCAGCCGCAGGACGCCGTGCGCGGCCGGGTGCTGCGGGCCGAAATTGATCGTGTAATTGGCGATGTCGCTATGCGCCGGGCTGGTGCCCTCGGCGACTGCTTCGGCTTCGATTTCGTGCGGGACGGTGCTCATCTTGTCCCCGGGCGGTTCGGCTTGCGCGGGGCGCGAGGCTTGGCGGCGATCGTGTTGGCCGGCTCGCCAGCGCCGGTGTCGGCCTTGGTCTCGGTGGTCTTGGGGATCGGCGGGGCGGTGGCCGTCTTCGGCGCGGCCTTCTTGTTGATCTCGGCCGAGGTCAGCGGCGTCGGCGCGCCGGGCGCCTCGGGCTGCGCCTTCTCGTCGCCGGGGATGATATATTCGGCGCCTTCCCAGGGGCTCATGAAATCGAAGTCGCGAAAATCCTGGCTGAGGCTGACCGGCTCGTAGACGACGCGTTTCTGCTCCTCGGAATAGCGCAGCTCGACATAGCCGGTGAGCGGGAAGTCCTTGCGCTGCGGATGACCGCGGAAGCCGTAATCGGTGAGGATCCGGCGCAGGTCCGGATTGCCGGCGAAGACGACGCCGTACATGTCGAACACCTCGCGCTCGAGCCAGCCCGCGACCGGATAGACGGTGGTGACGGTGGGCACCGGCGTCTCCTCGTCGGTCGAGACGCGGACGCGCAGGCGATGATTCCTGGTGATCGAGAGCAGGTGGTAGACGATCTCGAACCGTTCGGCGCGCTCGGGATAGTCGACGCCGGCGATCTCCATCAGCTGCTGATAATCGAAGCTGTCGCGCAGCGTACGCAGCACCTCGGCGATGCTCTCGCGGGCGACGTCGATTGAAATCTCGTTGACCTCTTCCTTCCCCGAAATGAAGGCGTTGCCGAGCGCGGCTCGGACCGCGTCGATGATGCCCTCGCGGGCCGGGACGAGGGGCGCGGGACTCGTCACCTTAGCGCTCGATCGTGCCTTCGCGGCGGATCTTCCGCTGCAATTGCATGATGCCGTAGAGCAGGGCCTCGGCGGTCGGCGGGCAGCCCGGGACGTAGATATCGACCGGCACGATCCGGTCGCAGCCGCGCACCACCGAATAGGAATAATGGTAATAGCCGCCGCCATTGGCGCAGCTGCCCATCGAGATGACGTAGCGCGGCTCGGACATCTGGTCGTAGACCCGTCGCAGGGCCGGCGCCATCTTGTTGCAGAGCGTGCCGGCGACGATCATCACATCCGACTGGCGTGGGGAGGCGCGCGGTGCGACGCCAAATCTTTCAAGGTCGTAGCGCGGCATGTTCACATGGATCATCTCGACCGCGCAGCAGGCCAAGCCGAACGTCATCCACCACAGGCTCCCGGTTCGCGCCCAGGTGAACAGATCCTCGGTCGAGGTGACGAGGAAGCCCTTGTCGGTGACCTCGGACTGGATCTGGCCGAAAATGTAGGGGTCGGGCTGCTGGAGGTCCGCGGGGCGCGGATTCTCTTCGCGCGGATCGAGGATCACTCCCATTCGAGCGCCCCCTTCTTCCAGGCGTAGGCAAAGCCCAGAGCGAGCTCGACGAGGAAGATCATCATCGCGAACCAGGCCGCCCAGCCGGCGGTGAACACGCTGACCGCCCAGGGGAAGAGGAAGGCCGCCTCGATGTCGAACACGATGAACAGGATCGCGACCAGATAGAAGCGCACGTCGAACTGGGCCCTGCTGTCCTCGAATGCCGGAAAGCCGCATTCATATTCGGAGAGCTTGTCCGGATAGGGATTGGACGCGCCGGTCAGCCTGGCGACCAGCATCGGCAGCACGACGAAGGCGAACGAGAGGCCCAGCGCGACGGCCAGGAACATCAGGATCGGCAGATAATCGGCGGCGACGGACGCCATCTCGGGAGACTCCGCGGGGCCCAGGGACTGGCGCGGCTTTAGGACCGCGCCCGCGTGGAGGCAAGGCTTTGGCCGGGCATAATTAAGCCGAGCGAAGCGCGTTCGCGGCGAGCTTGTGCAGCTTGGAATGGAGCTGGTCGTTGGCGGCGAGGATCTGGCCCGTGGCCAGGCCCGCTTCGCCGCCGCGGAAATCGGTGACGAAGCCGCCCGCCTCGCGCACCAGGACGATGCCGGCGGCGATGTCCCAGAGCTGAAGATCCTCCTCCCAGAAGCCGTCGAACCGGCCGGCGGCGACCCAGGCGAGGTCCAGGGCCGCGGAGCCGAAGCGGCGGATGCCGGCGACCTCGGGCGAGACCGCGTTCAGGATCCGGTCGAAGCGGCCGAGATCGCCATGCGCCTTGTAGGGGATGCCGGTGGCGATCAAAGATTCCGACAGGTCGCGGCGGGCGGAGACGCGCAACCGGCGCTCGTTGAGCCAGGCGCCCCTGCCCTTTTCCGCCCAGAAGCTCTCGTCGGTCAGCGGGTTGTAGACCAGCCCCTGGGTAAGCTCGCCCCAGCCATTGCCTCCCGGCTTCGGTTCCTGAACCGCGATCGAAACCGCGAAATGGGGGATGCCGTGGAGGAAGTTGGAGGTGCCGTCGACCGGATCGACGACCCAGCGCGGCTTGGCGGGATCGCCGTCGATCGATCCGCCTTCCTCGAGCAGCATCCCCCAATCCGGGCGGGCGTGGCGCAGCTCCTCGACCAAGGTCTGCTCGGCGCGCTCGTCGGCCATCGATACGAAGTCGGCGGGCCCCTTGCGGCTGACCTGGAGCTGCTCGACCTCGCCGAAATCGCGCCTCAGCCGCGGCGCCGCCTTGCGCGCGGCGCGCGTCATCACGGTGATCAATCCAGAGTGGCTAACCAATGCATTTCCGTTCGTGTCGAGCGAAGTCGAGACACCCCGTCGAGCTTGCCGAGACCGGATCCTCGGCTTCGCTCGGAAACGCCCCTCGACTTCGCTCGGGGCGAACGGATTCTTTCACGGCAGTCCTAATCCGCGCGGCGGACGTAGGTCTGTTCGTAGACGTCCACCACGATCCGGGTCCCGGCGCTGATGTGCGGCGGGACCATGACGCGCACGCCGTTGTCGAGGATCGCGGGCTTGTAGGAGGAGGAGGCGGTCTGGCCCTTCACCACCGCGTCGGCCTCGACGATCTCGGCTTCGATCGTGTCGGGCAGCTGCACCGAGATAGGCCGCTCGTTGTAGAGCTCCATCATCACGTCCATCCCGTCCTGGAGGAAGGCGGCGGCGTCGCCGAGCAGGTCGGCGGGGAGCGTGACCTGCTCGTAATTGTCCTTGTCCATGAAGGTCAGCGCGCCGCCGTCCTTGAACAGGAACTGGAAATCCTTGGTGTCGAGGCGGACCCGCTCGACCGTCTCGGCCGAGCGGAAGCGGATATTGTTCTTGCGGCCGTCGATCAGGTTTTTCATCTCGACCTGCATGTAGGCGCCGCCCTTGCCGGGCTGGGTATGCTGGATCTTGACCGCGCGCCAGATGCCGCCCTCATATTCGATGATGTTGCCGGGACGAATGTCCACGCCGCTGATCTTCATGGAATTGCTCGCTGGGTAGGAGAGGTTGGCGGGGCTTTAGCGCGGGCTGCGCCAATGTTCAAATCGCGCGGCGGCGACGGCGGACCAGGACGAAGGCGGCCAGTCCCGCGAGCGCCAGCCCGCCGGCACCGAACAAGGCCAGGATGGTCGCCGGCCGCCCGGGCTCGGGGGCCTCGGCCATGCGGATGCGGGCGTCGTTGGTGACCGAATATTCGAGCAGCCACAGGCGGCCGTCGGGGGCGACGAAGCCGCCGGTCGGCGACCAGGGGAAGGTCGAGCGGGCGACGGTCTCGACCCGGCCTTGCGGGTCGATCCGCTTGACCTTGAAGTTGCCGAACACCGCGACATAGGCATTGCCAACCGGATCGAGCCACAGGCCCATCAGCTGGTGATGGTCGCCGACGAACGGCAAAGCCGGGGAGGATTCGCCGAGATGCTCGGCGAGCGTGCGCACCGCGCCGTCGGCGCCGATCCGGATCAGGGCGCCCTCGCTGATCAGATAGACGTCGCCGGCGGGCGAGACGGTCATCGAGCGGATGTCGGCAAAGCGGCGCGGCGAGACCGGCGCGGCGCCGCGGCGGACGAGGCCGTTGTCGTTCCAGTACATATTGCCGGCGGCATCGCGGACGAAGCTGTAGGACGTGCGGAAGCCCACCGTCGCCGGTACGACGTCGCGGATCGTGCCGTCCGGCGCGCGGCGCCAGACGCGGTGGCCCCAGCGGTCGCTCGCCTCGCCTTCGTACCAGAGATGCTCGCCGTAGAGATTGTCCTCGGCGTCGAGGTAGAGCTCGTGGGTGTGGACAGCGGGGACCGCGATAGTGCGGGTTCCGTCGGGCGCGACTTTCCAGACCTGGGCGAGATCGGTGTAGTAGATGTTCCCCTGCGAATCCCGGACGATCCCCCAGCCGGGATGGGCGACGGCCGGCGCACCGATCAGCAGCCACAAGGCGGCAAGCATGCCCAGCCACGGCTTCACCGCCGCGCCCCGCGCAACAACGGATAGGGGTTGATCGGGCGGCCCTGCCACCAGCGCTCGTTCGGCGCCATGTGGAGGATCGCGAAATGGAGGTGCGGGCCTTCCGCGCTGGCATTGCCGGTGCTGCCGACCGCGCCGATCGAATCGCCGCGGCGCAGGCGCTGGCCTTCGTGGAGGCCCGGCGCATAGGCGTCGAGATGGGCGTAATAGTGCATCCATTGCCCGTCGGGCGAGCGCACATAGGCGGTGATCCCGCCGCCGCCGCGGCTGAAGAACAGTTTCTCGACCGTCCCGCCGGCGGCGGCGACCACGGGCGTGCCGCGCGGCGCCATGATGTCGATCGCGTCGTGAACGCGGCGGCCGCCGGCGCGCGCCTGGCTGTAGGTATCGACCAGCTGGCTCGGGCGGACGCCCTGGACGGGAATGAGCAGGTCCATCGCCGGGACGGCGATCAGCACGGGAGCCTGCGCCGCCGACTTTTCGGGCGCGGGGGCCGGGACAGGCGCTAGCCAGATCATCGCGGCGAAGAACAGGATCACCGCGGCGATGATAAAGAGAACCGCGCCGAGCACAAACCTCTGCATGTGCGGGGCAACGTTTCGCGGCGGGCTAACGCTCCAGGATCGGCTGGAACGCCCTGACCGCGGCGGCCGGCCCCTCCGGATGGTCCCACACCGCACCGCACACGGCGAGGAAGTCCGCGCCGGCCTCGACCAGCGGACGGCCATTTGCCGGAGTGATGCCGCCGATCGCGACGCAGGGGATTTCGAACAAGGCCGACCACCAGCCCAGGATCGCCGGATCGGGGCGGTGGCGGCTCTCCTTGGTCGCGCTCGGGAAGAAGGCGCCGAACGCGACATAATCGGCGCCCGCCTCCCCCGCCTCCATCGCGAGGTGGCGGCTGTCGTGGGCGGTGACGCCGATCTGGGCGGTCGGGCCGAGCAAGACGCGGGCCTCGCGCGGGTCGCCGTCGCGTTGGCCGAGATGGACGCCGTCGGCGCCGATCCTTTTGGCCAGCGCCATCGAATCGTTGACGATGAAGGCGACGTCGCGCGCCGCGCACGCCCGCTGCAGCGGCTCGGCCAGCCGCGCCGCTTCATGCTGGTCGAGGCCCTTGACGCGGAACTGGAAGGCGGCGACCGGGCCGGCGTCGAGCGCCTCGGCGAGCCGATCGGCAAAGGCGCCGCCGACGTCGAGCGGCGAGATCAGATAGAGCTGGCACGGCGCCCGCTTCGCCGGCTCGAAACGCGCGGCGAAACGGGGATCCAGCCCGACCTCGTCGCCGTCGTCGCTCACTCCTCGCCCTTGTAGATGCGCACCAGCCTGTCGAGCATCTCGAGCGCCTCGTCGCGCGGGCGCTGGAAGGCGTTGCGGCCGATGATCGAGCCGTTGCCGCCGCCGTCGCGAATGTCGCGCGCGTCCTGGTAGACCGCGTCGGCGCCCTTGGCCGCGCCGCCCGAGAAGACCACCATCCGGCGGCCGTTGAAGCAGGCCTTGACGACGTGGCGGACGCGATCGGCCTGGGCGGACCAGTCGGTCCCCTCATAGGCCTTTTTCGCGTCGGGCTGCTCGATATGGGCGCTGGGCAGCTTGACCTTGACGATGTGCGCGCCGAGCAAAGCCGCCATGTGGGCGCCGTAGGAAGTGACGTCGAGCGCGAGCTCGCCATCCTTCGAAATGTCGCCGCCGCGCGGATAGGCCCAGATCACGGTCGCGATGCCGACCGACTTGGCCTCGGCGGAAAGCTCGCGGATCTCCTCGATCATCTCGAGATTGTCGTCGGATCCGGGATAGGTGGTGAAGCCGATCGCCGAGCAGCCGAGCCGGAGCGCGTCGTCGACGCCGCCGGTCACCGCCTGGTCCTTGCGCGTCGCCCAGCTGTTCGAGCTGTTGATCTTGAGGATCGTGGGAATTTGGCCGGCGAACGTGCCGGCGCCCGCCTCGAGCGCGCCCAGCGGCGCCGCATAGGCGTTGAGCCCGGCGTCGATCGCCAGCTGGTAATGGTAATGCGGGTCGTAGGCGGCCGGGTTGATCGCGAAGCTGCGCCCGGGCCCGTGCTCGAAGCCCTGGTCGACCGGCAGGATGATCATCTTGCCGGTGCCGCCCAGGCGTCCCTGCATCAGGATCCGGGCGAGGTTCGCCTTGGTGCCGGGATTGTCGGATTCGTAATTGGCAAGAATGGCTTTGACGGCGGGCGTCATCTTTGGCTCCTGTCGGTTTTGAGGGCTTCTACGCCGGGAAGCGGCTTGCCTTCCATCCATTCGAGGAAGGCGCCGCCGGCGGTGGAGACGAAGGTGAAATCGTCGGCGACGCCGGCATGATTGAGCGCCGCGACGGTATCGCCGCCGCCGGCGACCGAGACCAGGCCGCCCTCCTGGGTCAATGCGGCGGCGGTGCAGGCGAGCGCCGTGGTCGCGGCGTCGAACGGCGGCGTCTCGAACGCGCCGAGCGGGCCGTTCCAGACCAGGGTGCGGCAGGTTTTGAGGACGTCGGCAAGCGCCTCGACAGCCGCCGGGCCGATGTCGAGGATCAATTCGTCGGGCGCGACCTCGTGGACGTTGCAGATGCGCAGGCTTGGCGGATTGGCGGCGAACTCCTTGGCGACGACCACGTCGTAGGGGAGATGCACGGTGCACTCGGCCTTTTCGGCGGCGGCGAGAATCTCCTCGGCGGTGGCGGCGAGGTCGTGCTCGGCGAGGCTCCTGCCGACATCGACGCCGCGCGCGGCGAGGAAGGTGTTGGCCATGCCACCGCCGATGATCAGATGATCGACCTTGGCGACGAGATGCCCGAGCACATCCAGCTTGGTCGAGACTTTGGCGCCGCCGACCACCGCTGCGACGGGACGAGCGGGGTTGCCGAGCGCCGCTTCGAGCGCCTTCAATTCGGCCTCCATCGCGCGGCCGGCATAAGCGGGGAGCAGGTGGGCGACGCCTTCGGTCGAGGCGTGGGCGCGGTGGGCGGCGGAAAAGGCGTCATTGACGTAGAAGTCGCCGAGGCGGGCGAAGCGCTGCGCGACCGCGGGATCGTTCTTCTCCTCGCCACCGAAGAACCGGGTGTTCTCGAGAATGGCGATGTCGCCAGGCTGGAGGGTGGCGACATTCTCCTGATCGCTTTCCCAATCGACGTAGCGGACGGGGCGCCCGAGCACCCCCTCATAGGCCTTGGTGATCCGGGCGAGCGAGAAATCGGGGCTCGGCGTCTTGGGCCGGCCGAAATGGGCGAGAAGCAGGACGATCGCGCCCTTGTCCGCAAGCTCGGTGACGGTCGGCAGGGTGGCGCGAAAGCGGGTGTCGTCCGTGACACGGCCATCCTGCATCGGCACGTTGAGGTCGACCCGCACCAGCGCCCGCTTGCCGGCCACGTCACCCAGGTCATCCAGCGTCCGGAACGACGTCATGACGTCAGATCAGCCGGGCCATCGCCGCCGCGGTGTCGACCATCCGGTTCGAGAAGCCCCATTCATTGTCGTACCAGGCGAGCACGCGCACCAATTTGCCCTCGAGCACCGCGGTTTCGAGGCTGTCGACGGTCGAGCTCGCGGAATTGTGGTTGTAGTCGATCGAAACCAGGGGCTCCTCCGAATAAGCGAGGATCCCCTTGAGCGGTCCCTCTGCCGCGGCCCTGAGGAGGCCGTTTACTTCCTCGAGACTGGTGTCCCGCTCCGGCGTGAAGGTCAGATCGACGAGGCTGACATTGGGCGTCGGCACCCGGATCGCGGAACCGTCGAGCTTGCCCTTCAATTCGGGCAGGACTTCGCCGACGGCGCGGGCGGCACCGGTCGTGGTCGGGATCATCGACATCGCGGCGGCGCGGGCGCGGCGCTTGTCCGGGTGGATCTGGTCGAGGATCTTCTGGTCGTTGGTGTAGGCGTGGACCGTGGTCATCAGGCCGCGGGCGATGCCGACGCTGTCGTTCATCACTTTGGCCACCGGCGCCAGGCAATTGGTCGTGCACGAGGCGTTGGAGACGATCCGGTGGTCGGCTGTCAGCTTGTCATGATTGACCCCGTAGACGATCGTGAGATCGACCCCCTTGGCGGGCGCGGAAATCAGGACTTTCTTGGCGCCGGCAATAAGATGGGCGCCGGCTTTGTCACGATCGGCGAAGAAACCGGTGCATTCGAGCGCGATGTCGATCGCGTCGGCGCCGTGCGGCAGCTTGCCCGGGTCGCGCTCGGCGGTGACCTTGATCCGACGGCCGTCAACGATCAAGTCGTTGCCGTCGGCGCGAACCTCGCCCGGCCAGGCCCCGTGGACAGAATCACGCTTGAACAGCAGTGCGTTCGATTCGGCGTCGGCGAGATCGTTGATCGCCACCAGCTCGAGCCCGCTGTCCGGCTTCTCGAGCATGGCGCGGGCGACGAGGCGGCCGATCCGCCCGAAACCATTGATCGCAACTCTGGTCATGAACTCAACCTTTCCAGTATCTTCTGCGCGATAGCTTCGACCGTGAAGCCAAAGCGCTTGAACAGATCTTCGGCCGGTGCGGAAGCGCCGAACCGGTCGAGGCCGATATTGAGCCCGGAACGGCCGGTGTAGCGCTCCCAGCCCAGCGTCGCGCCGGCCTCGATCGAGACCAGCAGCGCGTCGCCGGGAAGCAGATCGGCGCGGTAGGCGGCATCCTGGCCGTCGAACAGGCTCCAGCAGGGCATCGAGACCAGATCGGCACCGATCCCCTGCCCTTCGAGCGCTTCGGCCGTCTCGAGCGCGACCTGTACCTCCGATCCGGTCGCGATCAGCACCACCTTGCGCGCCGCCCCGGCCGCGCGCAGGCGATAGGCGCCGCGGGCGCTCAGGATTTCCGCCGACCGCTCGAGGCGGACTTGGGGCAGGTTCTGGCGGGTGAGGGCAAGCAAGGAAGGTCCATCCCGGCGGCGCAACGCCAGCGACCAGCATTCGGCGGCCTCGACCGCATCGCAGGGGCGGAAGACGGCGAGGTTGGGGATCGCCCTGAGCCCCGCCAGCTGCTCGATCGGCTGATGGGTCGGCCCGTCCTCCCCGAGCCCGATCGAATCGTGGGTCATCACATAGACGATTCGGACCTGCTGCAGCGCCGAGAGGCGAATGGCGGGGCGGCAATAATCGGAGAAGATCAGGAAGGTCCCGCCATAGGGAATGACGCCGCCGTGCAGCGCCATTCCGTTCATCGCCGAGGCCATGCCGAACTCGCGGATGCCATAATAAATGTAGCGGCCAGAATAATCTTCTTTGGTCAAAGGCTTCTGTGACTTTGTTTTGGTATTGTTCGAGCTGGTAAGGTCGGCCGAGCCGCCGATCGTCTCCGGCAGGAAGGCGTTGATCCGCTCGAGCGCCATCTCCGACGATTTGCGGGTGGCGACGTTCTGCGGGTTGGCGGCGAGCCAGTCGAGATAATCGTCGCGGCTCGATCCTTCGGGCAGGCGCCCGTCCATCCGCCGCGCGAACTCGGCGCGGTCCGGACTGGCGGCGAGGCGCGCGCGCCACTCGGCGTGCGCATTTTGGCTGCGCCTGCCCGCAATGCGCCACGCCTCGGCGATCTCGGCTGGAATCTCGAACGGCGGATAGTCCCAGCCCAGCTGCGCGCGCGCCGCGGCGACCTCGTCGGGCCCGAGCGCCGCGCCGTGGGTGGCGGCGGTGCCCTGCTTGTGGGGCGCGCCGTAGCCGATGATCGTGCGGCAGGCGATCAGCGACGGGCGCGGATCGGCGAGCGCTTCGTCGATCGCGCGGCGAACGTCGGCCGCATCGAGGCCGTCGCAGCGGACGACGTGCCAGCGATAGGCGGCGTAGCGCGCCTCGATATCCTCCGAGGTGGAGAGATCGGTCGGACCGTCGATGGTGATGTGATTGTCGTCCCAGAAGACGATCAGCCGTCCGAGCGCGAGGTGGCCGGCGAGGCCCGCCGCCTCGTGGTTGATCCCCTCCATCAGGCAGCCGTCGCCGGCGACCACCCAGGTCCGGTGGTCGACGAGGCCGTCGCCATATTCGGCGTTGAGATGGCGCTCGGCGATCGCCATGCCGACCGCCATCGCCAGCCCCTGGCCGAGCGGCCCGGTGGTCGCCTCGACACCGTCGAGCAGGAAATTCTCCGGGTGCCCGGCGCAGGGCGAGCCGAGCTGGCGGAAGCCGGCGATATCGTCGATCGTCGGGCGGGCGTAGCCGGTCAGGTGAAGCAGCGCATAGATCAGCATCGAGCCATGGCCCGCCGAGAGAACGAAGCGGTCGCGGTCGGGCCATTTCGGGTCGGCGGGGTCATGCCTCAGATATTCGGTCCACAGCACGCTGGCCGCATCCGCCATCCCCATCGGCATGCCGGGATGGCCGCTATTGGCCGCCTCGACCGCGTCCATCGACAAGGCGCGGATCGCGTTGGCGAGCGTTCTGGTCTCGATGGCCATAGGTTCCTTGCGGGGCAGGCGCGGGGCGGATGCGCTGGGCGGCGCTGCGGTTCCTTTATCTCTCGGTGCGCCACGGTCAACCTTGGCCTGCCTGCCGTGGCGTCTTGCCGCTCGCGCCAGTCCTGCTATGCCTTCGTCCATGGCAGACGAACGCGCCCTGGCCGCCATCCGCCGCATCGAGCAGGCGCTCGCCCGAATCGAGGCCGCCTCGGCGCGGCCCCGCCCCGCCCCCGCGGCCGACCCCGACGACCTTCGCCAGCTGCGCGACGTCCACCAGGCGCTGCGCGCCCGCGTCGAAGGCGCGATCGGCCAGATCGACCAGCTGCTCGAAGCGGAGGCGCGCTAGATGGCCAATGTCGACATCGAGATCGCCGGCCGCCGCTACAACGTCGCCTGCCGCGACGGCGAGGAGGCGCACCTCCATTCGGTCGCCGCCGAGGTCGACCGCCGCGCCCAGGACGCCGCCACGGCACTGGGCGGCCTGACCGAAACCCGCCAGCTCCTGTTCGCCGCCTTGCTGATCGCCGATGACATCAAGGAGGTCCGCGCCGGCGCCGGCATCCCCGATCCGGTGCCGCCGCCGCCCGACCCGGCGGTCGCGCAAGCGCTGGAACGACTCGCCACGCGGGTCGAGTCGCTGGCCGAGAGTCTTGAGCGGAGCGGCGCGAGCGCCTAGATAGGTGCGGACGGGTACTGCCCTGTACGAGCTTCAGCGAACATCCCTGAGCCATAAGCATCCTAGGGGATTGTCCCTGCCCGGGCCCTGGCCCGAAGCACATGGTCCCCACCTGACGTTGAGGCGTCAGAGGATTTTCCAGGCAAACGGCTATGGCGGTCCCGTCACCTTCCCCTCCAATTAGCAAGAGCGACCTGCGCGCCGAGGGCCTGCGCCGCCGCCGCGCGTTCGCGCGGAGCCTGGCCGGGGAATTGCGCGATACGCTCGAGGCGGAGCTCGCCCGGCTGGTCCTGCCGCATCTCGCCGGCGCGCGCGTCGTCGGCGCCTATCATCCCCTGCGCGACGAGATCGGGCCGGGCGCGATCCTTGCGGGCCTCGACCGGAATCAGCGGGTCGGCCTTCCCTGGTTCGCCGATCGCGACGCCCGGTTCCTGTGGCGCGAGGGCCTAGCGCGGGAGCCGAGCCCGTGGGGCGTCGCGCAGCCGCCGGCCGAGGCCGAAGCGTTGATGCCCGACGTCGTTCTGGTGCCTGTCGTGCTGGCCGACCGGACAGGGGTCAGGATCGGCCACGGCAAGGGCCATTACGACCGCGCGCTTGCGCATCTGCGCGCCGGCGGCGGCCCGGTCTTCACGATCGGCCTTGGCTGGCAAAGCCAGATCGTCGACGAAGCGATCCCCGCCGATACCTGGGACATGAAGCTCGACGCGATCGCCACGCCCAGCGAATGGATCCAATGCGGCTAGAGCCGAGCTGGCGCCAGCCGGTCGGCATCCTGCTGATCCTGCTGCTGATCGGCGGCTGGGCGGTGCTGATCGTCAGCGCCGCGCCGCTGATCGACGGGGCGCCGGCCTGGGCGCACATCGTCTACTACCTGATCGCCGGAATCGTCTGGATCCTGCCCCTCAGGCCATTGCTCCGATGGATGGAAACAGGGAAATGGCGCGAGTGACGGGGCTCGAACCCGCGACCTCCGGCGTGACAGGCCGGCGCTCTAACCAACTGAGCTACACCCGCGTGGATTGCAGGCGGGCGAGGTAGTGGAGGCCCCGGTGGGTGTCAAGCGAGGCACGGGCAGGATTCGGCGCCCCTGCCGAACCAAGCCCTAGCCTGGGCGCGGGTCGTCCGGATGCTCCTGGATCAGCGTGCCTTCCTCGAACAGGAAGCCGGCGATATCGGGCCGCCCGGCCGCGTCCAGCACGGTCCGCCCGATGATCAGCAGCGGCACGGCGAGCAAGGCGCCGGTGGTGCCCCAGACCCAGGCCCAGAAGCTCAAAGCGAGCAGGATCATCAGCGGGTTGATGGTCAGCCGCCGGCCGACCACGGTCGGAGTCACGAGATTGGCTTCGATCAGGTGGATGCCGATGAAGCAGATCGACGGCAGCATCGCATACCAGGGATCGGGAAACAGCATCAGCCCGCCGACCGCGAGCAGCAGCGCGGAGGCGATCGGGCCGAGATAGGGGATGTAGTTGAGGACCGCGACGATGCCGCCCCACATCAACGGCGATTCCATGCCGAGCAGCCAGACGACCAACGCCACCACCGCGCCCATGCCGATGTTCACCACGGTGATCGTGCCGAGATAGGCGGAGGTCGCATCGACCACCTGCTGGATCACCCGGGCGGTGGTCATCGCCCCGTCGAAGCTCGCCCGGGTGGTGATCGTGCGCTTGCGCATCCGGGTCCAGCCGGAGAGAAAGAAGAAGATGACGAGCACCGCGAAGAACATCTGGATCGCCGCGAACGGCGCCGAGGTGGCGATGATCTGGAGGAGCGAATTTGGCGTCTCGACGGTCACCGTCTGGGCCGCGACCCCGGGCGAGCGGCCGAACTGGCGGACGACGTCGTCGATAAAGCGTTCGAGATCGGCGTAGATGTCGAACAACGGTCCGAGCGTATCGCGGATGCGGCCGATCCGCTGCGGCAGCAGCCGCACCCATTCGGAGGCGGGGAAGACGATCGCCGCGACCGCGATATTGGCGACGGTCAGGAACAGGACGACGCAGAAGAAGGCGGCCAGCGCCGACGGCACCCGCCGCCGCTCGAGCCATTCGAGCGCCGGCACCAGCGCGATCGCGATCACCAAAGCGGCGGTGACCGGGAGGAAGAATTCGGCGCCGGCGCGCAGCGCGAACGGCAGCGCCAGCAGCAGCCCCGCGCCCATCATCAGCGTCAGCGATGCCAGCAGGCGATCGCGGCGGAACGCGGTCGCCTCGGTCTCCAGCTCGAGGCCCGGCTCCAGGCCGGGAGGCTCTGTCTTGTCGCGGGCGCTGTCCTTGTCGCTCATCGCGCGCGACAATGCCCGACGCGCGCGCCGCTGAGAAGCAATAGTTGGTGCCCCTGGCCCGAGTCGAACGGGCACTCCTTGCGGAACTCGATTTTGAGTCGAGCGCGTCTACCAATTCCGCCACAGGGGCACGGAAAGAGGTTGGGCTATCTAGTGCGGCGGCGGGCGGGGAGCAACCGTCCCCGTCCGCCGCGCTCATACATTCAGGCGAAGGTCTGCGGATCCGTGCCGGCAGCCTTCGGATCGGGCCCGAAGCGGTTCGGGCCGCGCGTGCCTTCGATGAACAGCAGGATGAAGCCGTAGATCGGGATCAGGATGAACCAGCCCGATTTGTCCTGATCGTGCATGCGCCGTATCGCCACCGCGAAGTACGGGATGATCGTGGCGGCGAAATACACCCAGGTCAGGATTCCGCCGGTCATCTGAAAGCCCACCGAGCCGCCTTCGGCGTAACCGCTCGAGGTCCCGCCCAGCCCCAGGGCCGAGTCGAGGTACATGATGACGAAGAAGCCGATGATCCAGAACAGCCAGAACAGCCAGAATTCCTTGCGCCGCGAGCGGCCGGAAAAATCGAAATACCGCTTCAGCGGCAGAAACATGTAGTGCATTCGGAATTCCCCCTCGGTGTCCAGGCTGGCGCAGCGGGCGACAACGCCGCACCGTCGACGATTTCGCCTCCGTAATCAACCGGGCGCCGGCGGGCTCAAGTCCCGCTGCGGCGCCCGGCCGCCCCGATTCGGGTCAGGCGAACACCTGGCCGGCATCGCGACCTTTGGGGTCGGGACCATATTTGTTCGGACCGGGCGTCCCGTCAAAGAACAGGAAGATGACGAGTACCAAGCAACCGACGAGCCAAGCAAGCGCGGCCACCCCGCCGAGCGCACCGCCGGCCATCATACCGCTGTCCGTTGGGTTCCTGCCGGCAGACCCCATCGTTCCGCCGAAGGCGATGCTGGACAAGATGATGAGAAGGTAAGGCCCCCAGTACAGCATCACCCACCAGCCGCTGCGATCGCTATCGTGCAGGCGGCGAATGGTGACCGCGAGACTTGGAACGAAGAAGGCGAGCATCAGGAGCACATAGAGGAGATAGAGGATGAGAATGACGCCGCCCATCGCGATCAACTGCCTCGGATCGCCGCTCATCAGCGCGGATCCGCCCAGGCCCAAGACCAGGATGACGAACACGCAGCCGATCAGGAATTGGAACAGCAGCCACATCCAAAATTCCATCCGTCGCGAGCGGCCGGAAAACTCCGCATAGCGTTTTAGCGGCCTCAGCATCCATTCCATGTTGTTCCCCCTCTTCTGCGACGCCGGCCTCGGGGCCGCGACGGTGCAGCGTCCGCCATTTGCTGCGCCAGATCAAGCCTGTTTCGCGCCCTCAGATCTCCTCGAAATCGCCGGCGCGGCCGCGTCCGGCGGCAAAGCGGGCGGCGCCCTCGCGCGCGCCCTGCGAGAGCGGCGCCGCACCGGCGATTGCCTCGGCCCGGAGGGCGTCGCCGAGCGGCGCGCCCCAGCCCGCATAGGCCGAGGCCCGGTCGGTCAGCATGCAGAGCGCGGGGAAGCGGGCGATCTCGGCGGCGAGCGCCTGGGCCGCGACAAGCGCGTCGCCGATACCGACGACCCGGTTGGCAAGGCCGATCGCCAGCGCCTCGGCGGCGTCGACCGGCCGCCCGGTCAGGATCAGGTCGAGCGCGCGCCCCTGGCCGACGATGCGCGGCAGCCGCAATGTGCCGCCGTCGATCAGCGGCACGCCCCAGCGGCGGCAGAAGATGCCGAAGGTCGCGCTCTCCGACGCGATCCTGAGGTCGCACCACAAAGCCAGCTCCATGCCGCCCGCGACCGCATAGCCCTCGACCGCGGCGAGCACCGGCTTGGCGAGCAGGCGCCGGGTCGGGCCCATCGGCCCTTCGCCGAACGGATCATATTCGGCGCCCGCCTCGGCGAACGCCTTGAGGTCGAAGCCGGCGCAGAAATGGCCGCCGGCGCCGGCCAGGACCGCGACCAGAGCGGCTTCGTCCGCCTCGAACGCGTCGAAAGCGTCGCGCAGCCTCTGCGCGGTCTCGGCATCGACCGCGTTGCGCCGCTCGGGGCGGTCGATGATGATCGTGGTGACCGGCCCGGCGGTCTCGACCCGAACGCTCATATCGCCCGCTCCCTGCCCGCCCAGAACGGCTCGCGCAGCGCCCGCCGGAGCGGCTTGCCGACCGGGCTCAACGGGATCGCGCCGACGAACCGGACCGCCTTGGGCGCCTTGTAGCCGGCGAGATGCGCATGGGCGTGCGCGATCAGCGCCGCTTCGTCCGCCGCTTCGCCTTCGTGCGGCACGACGAACGCCGTCACCGCCTCGCCCCAGACGTCGTCGGGCAGCCCGACGACGGCGACCTGCGCGACCGACGGGTGGGCGGCGAGCACGTCCTCGACCTCGCGCGGATAGACGTTGTAGCCGCCGCTGACGATCATGTCGGAGGTGCGGTCGACCAGCGTCAGATAGCCTTCTTCGTCGAACCGGCCGACGTCGCGGGTGCGCAGCCAGCCGCCGGGGAGGAAGGCCTCGGCGCTCAGCGCCGCATCGCTATAGCCGCGCATGACGAACGGCGCGCGCAGCACGATCTCGCCGATTTCGGCATCCTCGCCGGCTTCGTCGATCAGCCGGATCTCGCATTCGACGCTCGGCCGGCCGCACGACAGCAGACGTTCGGGCGAGGCGCCGACATGGTCCTGCTTGCCGAGCGCGCAGATCGCGAGCGGCGCTTCGGTCTGGCCGTAATATTGCACGAACACCGGCCCCCACAAGGCGAGCGCCTTCTCCAGCACCGGGCGCGGCATCGGCGAGGCGCCGTAGACGATCGTCTCGACGCTCGACAGGTCGGCGGCGTCGATCCCCGGCGTCTGGAACAGCATCTGCAGCATGGTCGGGACGAGGTTGAGCGCATGCGGCCGCCAGCGTTCGATCGCCGCGACATAGCTTGCCGGCGAGAAGCCGGGCAGGATCGCCGCGGCGCCGCCGCGCAGCCAATAGGGCATGACGAAGCAGCCGCTGGCGTGGATCAGCGAGGCGGCGTGGAGCATGATCTCGCCGGGCCTGGGGTCGATCAAATTGGTCAGCACGTTCTGGACGATCGCGGCGTAGGTCGCGTGGGTGTGCCGGGCGGCCTTGAGCGTGCCGGTCGTGCCCGAGGTGAACAAAGCAAGGATCACCTCGTCGGGATCGTGGCGGAGGCACGGATCGGCGTCCGGGGCGGAATCGGCGAGCGCCAGCAGATCGGGCCCGGCCGCGCCGTCGCCCAGCCCGATCACCGCGAGACCGGGCAGAGCGGCGGCGAGCGCGGCGGCGCGCTCGGCCTGGCCGGCGCCGTAGATCATCGTGCCGGCGCCGATCTGCTCGATCATCGCGCGCTGCTCGTCGAGCGACAGCCGCGAGTTGAGCGGCGTGCGCACCAGCCCCGCCTTGGCGCAGCCGAAATCGCACGGGATCGAATAGAGGCCGTTGTCGACCAGCAGCGCGACCGCGCTGCCCTTGGCAAGGCCGAGCCCGTCCTTCAGCGCGTTGGCGATCCGGTTCGACAGGCGATCGACCGCGCCGAAGGTCAGCCTTTCCTCGCCGAACAGGATTGCAATGCGGTCGCGGTGATGGAGCGCGCCGCGGCGGATGAGCTCGGTGACCAGCACCGGCGCATTTGGCCACGCGACGGGACGGCTGGCAAGGGGCGCTGGCGCGCAGGCTCTCAGGAAAGCGAGTGCGTCTCGCCGATCGGCCGCAGCGCCTTGCGCTGGAGCCTCGCCTTGAGCGCGGTGAGGGTGACCAGGTCGGCCGCATGCGCCTTGTCCTGCGCCGCGACGACCTGCGCGAGATGGCGCAGCGACTGCTTCATCAGGTCGATCGATTGCAGCTCGGTCGAATGGCGCTGGACCAGGATGGGATCGTTCGACAGGGTGCCGCCGAGCTGCTCCAGCTGACGGACGATGAACTCCAGCTCTTCGGAGATGCGGTGATCGAGCTGATTGGCCGAAGGCGCGGGCCGCGCCGGCGGCGGCCTGAACAAGCTGGGCCGGGCGGCGGCGCCGCCGCTCTGGCTCCTGATCGCCGCCTGGATCGCATCGACCTGCCGCTGATGTTCGGGCGGCAGATAGGCCGGCATCGGGTCGGTTTTGGGCAGTTCGTCCATATGCACCCTCATTACCGGGTTGATACGGCTGCGGAGTAAACGTTCCGCTAACGACGTTTGCTCCGTGCAAGTAGAGCGAGCCCGGCCCGGCGAAGAGGAAGCTTCCCCGCCAGTATCGCGCCTCACGAAGGTCGTGATTGTTGCGGAAATGCCGAAATTTCTTGGCCCCGTGCGGCAGAGAAATGGCGAAAATGCGTGCCTTTCTCGCTGAGCGAGGCCCCGAAAGGGTGTCGTGAAGTAAACGATTTACAAATCTTGAGATCACCGGCCGAAGCTCCGCAATGCGAGCCCCTCATTCATCGCGAAGCGGCCCGCGATTCGGGAATGTGGCAGGTGAAATCCAACATTGATCCAACAAAATGGCCGCCCTTCAGGCGAGCGCGAACCAGAGCGCGGCGGCGAGCAAAGCGAGGTTGAGATAAAAGGTCGCGGCGAAGCCGGGCGCCCGATAGAGCGGATGGATCCGGTAGCCGATCCAGAAGGCGATCCGGGCGGCCACGAACACGATCGCCGCCGCGCCGATCACCGTCATATATTGCGGCGGCAGGCTCGCGGCGAGGCCGAGCGAGCCGGCCAGGAACAGGGCGAATTGCTGCGTCGTATTGTCGGCGACGCGGCCGTTGACGACCATCGCCTTGTCCTCGGTGCCGAGCGTCGGATCGATCGCCGGACCCAAGGCGCGCGCATTGCCGATCGCGACGACCATCGCAAACAGCGGCAAGGCCGCGAAGGCGTTCCAGCGCAGCGCGTAAGCGAGGCGGGCGCCGAGGCTCTCCATTCCAGCCGGCTGCGGCAGCAGGTGAACCAGCGCCCACATCGCGAGCAGCATCGAGAGCACGCCGCTCGCGGCGCCAATCGCGACGATCCTTTGATCGCGAGTCATGGCGCGCAATCTATATAAAAACGCCCCGGCCGGAAGCGCCAGCGCGTTGCCCGGGCGCCGCGGATGCTGAATTTTTCCCTGCGGTTCAATGCGCTCCTCCCGGTTTACGGCATCTTCACCATGATCCGTCAAAGCCGCTCCTTTCCGGGAATGGAGAAGCGGATGCTGCGTGTCTATTCGTGTATCGTCGGCGAGCACGATCTGCGCTTCGTCGTCGTCGCCGGCCTGATCTGCCTGCTCGCCGCCTTTGCTTCCTTCTCGATCTTCGAGCAGGCAAGGCTGAACGGCAAGCGGCGCCTTGCGTGGCTGGCGCTTGCCGGCTTCGTCTCCGGTACCGGCATCTGGTCGACCCATTTCGTCGCGATGCTCGCCTATCAGCCGGATCTGCCGATCGGCTACGACCCGGTTCTGACGCTGCTTTCGATCGCGGCGGCGATCGCCATGACCGGCGCAGGCTGGGGGATCGCGCTCGGCAAGGGCCTCCGATCGGCGCTGCTCGGCGGGGCCGTGATCGGCGCCGGCATCGGCACGATGCACTATCTGGGCATGTCGGCCGTGATCGTCGCCGGCCGGATCGTCTGGAACGCGAGCTTCGTCCTCGCCTCGGTCGTCATCGGCATCGGGCTGAGCGCCGCGGCGGTCGCCGAGCACCGGCGCAAGCCCAGTCATCATCCCTGGCGGCCGGCTCTCCTCTTCACCCTCGCCATTTGCGGCCTGCACTTCACCGCCATGGCGGCCGCCGCAATCTATCCCGAGCCGTGGCTGGAGGTGCCGGGCGAAGCGATCGGCGCCCACATGCTGACGATCGCGGTGACGGCGATGGCGCTGATCATCCTGTCGATCAGCTTCGCGGTCGTCCTGTTCGACCGCAAGCTCGCCCGCAACGCGCTCGAAGAGGCGCGGCGGCTGCGGACCTTCGCCGACGCCGCGGTCGAGGGGCTGGTCATCCTCGACGGCGACCGGATCGCCGACGCCAATCGCAGCTTCCTCGACCTGGCCGGCTATGACGGCGTCAAGTCCGCGCCCGCGAGCATCGCCCAGCTGCTTCCCGATATCGATCTGGCGGCGATGTCGGCCTGCGCGGAGATGGCGCCGGTCGAATCCCGCCTGGTCAAGGCTGACGGCCAGGGTTGCGACGTCGACCTGCTGCTGCGGCCGCTCGACTGGCACGGGTCGACGCTCCGGGTGCTCGCGGTGCGCGACATCACCGAGCGCAAGGAGGCTTCGGCCCGGATCGCGCATCTCGCCTTTCACGACGCCCTCACCGGCCTGCCCAACCGGGCGGTGTTCGCCGACCATCTCGCCCGCACCGTCGAGAAAGCGGTCGCCGCCGACGAGCCGGTCGCGGTCGTGTGCATCGACCTCGACGGCTTCAAGGCGGTCAACGACATTTACGGCCACCCGGGCGGCGACGAATTGCTCGTCGCCGTCGCCCATCGGCTGCGCACGGCGGTGCGCGGCAACGAGCTGGTCGCGCGCCTCGGCGGCGACGAATTCGCGGTGGTCCAGGTCGGCGGCGTCCAGCCGAGCCATGCCGGGCTCCTCGCCGAGCGCATCCTGCGCGAGCTCGAGGCCGCGTTCGAGATCGGGCCGCAGACCGTCCGGATCAGCGGCAGCATCGGCATCGCCCTCTATCCGGCCAATGCCGACAATCCGGAAGACCTGATCAAGAATGCCGACGTCGCCCTCTACCGGGCCAAACGGGACGGCCGCGGCATCGCCCGCTTCTACGAGGCGGCGATGGACGAATCGCTGCGCCAGCGCCGGCTGCTCGACGCCGACCTCAGGATGGCGATCGACAATGACGAGCTCGCGATCGACTATCAGCCGCTCGCCGACCTCGAATCCGGCAGGATCCTCGGCTTCGAGGCGCTGGCGCGCTGGACCCACAAAAGGCTCGGCCCGGTCGGACCGGACTGCTTCGTGCGGCTCGCCGAGGAGGGCGGCTATGTCGTCAAGCTCGGCGAGTGGGTGCTGCGCAAGGCCTGCACCGAGGCGGCGCGCTGGACGCCCGCGCTCAAGCTGTCGGTCAACCTGTCGCCGCTCCAGTTCATGCAGCCCGACCTCGCCAGCGACATCGAGGCGATCCTCGCCGAGACCGGCCTCGATCCGGCGCGGCTCGACCTCGAAGTCACCGAAGGGCTGCTGATCAAGGACGCCGAGCGCGCGGTCGCCGTGCTGACCCGCCTCAAGGCGCTCGGCGTGGAGATCTCGATGGACGATTTCGGCACCGGCTATTCGTCGCTGAGCTATTTCCGCATGTTCCCGTTCGACAAGGTCAAGATCGACCAGAGCTTCGTCCGCGAGATGATCGACAACCCGCAGGCGCGGGCGATCATCCGCTCGGTGATCGGCCTCGGCCGCGGCCTCGGCATGCCGGTGGTCGCCGAAGGGGTCGAGACCGCCGCGCAGCTCGAGGCGCTGCGCGCCGAGGGCTGCGACCAGGTCCAGGGCTATCTGATCGCCCGGCCCAACCCGATCGGCCATTTCGAAGGAATCGTGATGGACCGCGGCGGGGCCGGGGCAACGGCCAAGGTGGTGCCGATCCGCCGCCGGGCTTGACGCCGGGCCGACGCCGCGCCTTGAATGGGTAGTGCGACATTTCCCTTTGCTTGCGCCAGGTCTCTGGGCGTTGCTGTGCGCGGCGCCGCCGCCGGTCTCCTTCACGCCGACCGAACCGCGCTTCGCGGCGGCGGCCGACGAATATCACCGGATCTGGGTCGCCGAGGGCACGCGCATCGTCGCGGCGCTGGAGGCGGCGACCGGGGTCGACTTCCCGCCGACGCCGATCGAGATGATCGTGCGCGAGGGCGCGCCGATGACTTCGTATGACGGCCGGACGATCCGGCTCAGGGCCGGCTATTCGCCGCTCTACAAGAAGGCGACCCTGGTCCACGAGCTCGGCCACCGCCTGTCCTTCCTGCTGCCGCGCGACCCCGAGCTCGACGACCATCGCCTGCTCTATCTGTTCCTCTACGACGTCTGGACCGACCTCTACGGCCGCGCCTTCGCCGACCGGATGGTGTCGATCGAGCGCCGCATCCGGAGCGGCTACGATTACGACGCCGCCTGGACCTGGGCGCTGGCGATGACCCGGGCCGAGCGCCAAGCGCGATTGCGGGCGCTGCGCGCTCAGGCCGGGGCGAGCCGGAGCGCCGGCGAAAGTTGATGGGATAACCCGACGACTTCGACAGGTGCCATGGGTCTGCACCGTCAACTTCCGCGGAAGTATACCAAGTTTACCGATGTCGCCCCAGAGAATCCTTTGCTTGCAGTGGCGGCGATTCGGCCCTGGCGCGAAAGTTTCATAAAGTTCAGCTTCCCAAGGGCAAAAAACCTCCGCTCCCGCCAAGCCTCGTCTTCATCCTGAGAAAGAGCCCGCTCGACTCGCCGAAACGGTCGCGAGTCGGGCAGGATGACAGACAGGGGGCGTGTAGGAAAGCTGAGCGTTTGCACTACAGGGGACCGTTGGCTTTACGCCATGCGAACGGAGAAAGCGCTGTCGAGTTGCCGGAACTCATCCAAAATCTCGCTTCTCAGCTGGTCCAATTTTTCAGCTGCGCGGCGCTCGATCATAAAAGTTGGGCACTCCTTATCCCCGCAAGGGCAGTGCCTAATTTCCTTGGAATTCAGTCCGCGTTTGAACGTGCGCCGGAGATTCTCCAAAGCTGAACTCACCCGTTGGAGGATCTTCCGTTTTCCCGCATCGCGCAGCATGTGCATGGAAGGCAGTCTGCGGATTTCCACGTCGTCTCGCGTTTGCCAAATTCCGGTGTTTAAGACTCTAATCGTGTCCTCGATTGCGCGCAGAAATGCTGGCAGGTTTGTCTCCTCATAAAAAGGTGTTCGAAACGCCGCCCGGTCAAACGCCCGCCCCATGAGGTGAATCGCGTCATCATCGGACATGTCCGGAAACTCGTCCGCAAACTTCCGGAGCTGGGCTGGGGAATCTGGAAATGGTTCTCCGTTTACGAACCTCTGCAGAAGGAACTCCGCCTTAAGCCGAAGATTCTCCTCAAACTCACTGCCGGACATGGCAGTCGTCACACGGACGCCTCGTTGTCGACCATATTTCTGAAGATGATCGCGAAGGGGCGCGGAAACACCAGACCGACAGACAAAAATGAAAGCTTCGGGGGTGCCTGTGGGAGCTGAAACTGCCTTGCGAATATCCCGCTCGGCTTTTGCTTTCGTCAATTTGCTCCTGTTGACACACTGAATAATCGACAGTCGATCAGGCTGGCCGTCCTCTACCTGAACTCCGATGATATCCCGCCCGAGATCGCTTCCCAGCTCGCCGTACCAAGCTAGTTTCTGCCAACCATCGCGAAGGTGGTACGCAAATACCAAGCGCTCGAATTCAGCGCCGCTGAAATCTTCAAAATGGATTGGGCCAACCGCTTTGCGCATATCAATGTATTGCGTAGGAGCGCGCGCTAGACAACGGGAACCTGAGAAGGCTTCTAGAATGCCTCCGCCGGCAGCGCCATGATGCTCTCGGCGCCGGCTTCGATCTTCCTCCGCTCGGCGTTGCTCTGGGGCATGATGCGGTCGGCGTAGAAGCGGGCGGTGGCGAGCTTGTGGCGGTGGAAGTCGGGATTGCCGCTTCCTTCGGCGATCGCGGCCGCGCTGATTTTGGCCATGCGCAGCCACATCAGGCCGAGCGAGACGATCCCCATCAAGGTCATGTACGGATAGGCGGCGGCGCCGGCATTGTTGGGGTTGGAGAGGCCGTTGTTCATCAGCCAAAGGGTCGCGGTCTGGAGGTCGCCGAGCGCCCGCTCCACAGCGGTGGCGAGCGGGGCGAGCTGCTCGTCGCTCTTGGCGCCGGCGGCTTCATCGCCGACCAGCCTGAAGAAGGCCTGGATGGCGCGGCCATTGTCCTTGCCGAGCTTGCGGCCGACCAGGTCGAGCGCCTGGATGCCGTTGGTGCCTTCGTAGATCTGGGCGATGCGGGCGTCGCGGACGAACTGCTCCATCCCCCATTCGCGGATATAGCCGTGGCCGCCATAAATCTGCTGGGCGTTGACCGCGGCGTCGAAGCCCTTGTCGGTCAGATAGCCCTTGATCACCGGGGTCAGCAGGCCGAGCAGATCGTCGGCGGCGAGGCGCTCCTCCTCGGTCTGGGCCTTGCGGCTGATGTCGACCTGGAGCGCGCCCCACAAGACCAATGCGCGGGCGGATTCGTTGAACGCCTTGGCTTCCATCAGCATCCGGCGGACGTCGGGATGGACGATGATCGGATCGGCCTTGGCGTCGGGCTCGCGCTCGCCGGGGACGAGCGCCCTGCCCTGCCGGCGGTCCTTCGCGTAGGTGACCGCGTTCTGATAGGCGACCTCCCCCTGGGCGAGGCCCTGCAGGCCGACGCCGAGCCGGGCCGCGTTCATCATGATGAACATCGCAGCGAGGCCCTTCTCCTCCTCGCCGACGAGATAGCCGACCGCCTCGTCATAATTGAGCAGGCAGGTGGAATTGCCGTGGATTCCCATCTTCTCCTCGATCGAGCCGCAGACGACGCCGTTGCGCGCGCCGAGGCTGCCGTCGTCGTTGACGAGGAATTTGGGGACGATGAATAGCGAGATGCCCTTCACATTGTCGGGCGCGCCGGTGATCTTGGCGAGGACGAGGTGGATGATGTTCTCGGCCAAATCGTGCTCGCCCGACGAGATGAAGATCTTGGTGCCGCTGATCTTGTAGGAGCCGTCGCCCTGCGGCTCGGCCTTGGTCTTCAAGAGCCCCAGATCGGTGCCGCAATGGGACTCGGTCAGGTTCATCGTCCCGGTCCACTTGCCGGCGAGCATGTTCGGGACATAGGTCCTTTTCTGCTCGTCCGAGCCCTTGGTCAGGATCGAGGCGATCGCGCCCTGGGTCAGGCCGTGATACATTTCGAACGCCTGGTTGGCGGAGAGGAGATATTCGCTGACCGCGGTCGCGATCACCGTCGGCAGGCCCTGCCCGCCATATTCCTCGGGCCCCGACAGGGTCGTCCAGCCGCCGGCGACGAACTGGTCATAGGCCTGCTTGAAGCCCCTGGGCGTGGTCACCGAGCCGTCGGCATGGCGGGTGCAGCCCTCCTCGTCGCCGACCCGATTGAGCGGCGCCAGCACCTCGGCGGCGAAGCGGCCGCCCTCGGTCAGGATCGCCTCGATCAAATCGGGCGTGGCATGTTCGAAGCCGGGCAGGTTCGAGTAGCGCTCGATTCCCAGCACCTCCTCCAAGATGTAACGCGTCTCGGCGACCGGAGCGGTGTAGCTGGGCATGATTCAATCCTTGTCGTTTTGAAGGGTGGATCAGCCGGCGACCGGCAGCGCCGAGGCCTCGACCATGGCGATGAACCGCTCGAGCTCGTCGATCGTCGCGTCGATGTCGACCTTCTGCTTGGCGAGCTGGTCGACCCGGGCGCGGCATTTTTCGAGCGTCAGGCGGCGCTGGGCGGCGCGGCCGTCGCCGACGTCATAGAGGTCGATCATCTCGCCGATCTCACTCAATGAGAAGCCGACTCTCTTACCCCGGAGGATCCAGGCCAGGCGCGCACGATCGCGCCACGAATAGATGCGCGACAGGCCCTGGCGCTCGGGCGCGATCAGGCCCTCGTCCTCGTAGAAGCGCAGCGCCCGGGCGGTGACGCCGAACTCGTCGCACAGCTCGGTGATCGTATAGGTGCGGACGTGCCGCGGCTGGCGATAATCCGAATGGAGCGCGGTTTCGGGCATGGCGCTCGAGGTACTTTACGTTAACGTCAAGGTCAAGCGGCGCCGGAAGGGAGGCGACAAAGGGCAAAGGCGTGACTATATGCGCCAACCGCGGCGTGTGACGAGTTTGATGCTGACCACCAATCCCTATCAGGACGACAAGCTCCGCGAGGAGTGCGGCGTGTTCGGCATATGGGGCGCGGACAGCGCCTCGGCGATGGTCGCTCTGGGGCTGCACGCGCTCCAGCATCGCGGCCAGGAAGCGGCCGGCATGACCAGCTATGACGGCCGGACTTTCCACAGCCACCGGGCGATGGGCCACGTCGCCGGCAATTTCGACAAGGACGAGGTGATCCGCGCGCTCGCCGGGCGTGCCGCGATCGGCCATGTCCGCTATTCGACGACCGGCGAGACCGCGCTCAGGAACGTGCAGCCGCTGTTCGCCGAGCTGGCCTCGGGCGGGTTCGCACTCGCCCATAACGGCAACATCTCGAACGCGATGCGGCTGCGCGGCGAATTGAACCGGCGCGGCTCGATCTTCCAGTCGACCTCGGACACCGAGGTGATCATCCACCTCGTCGCGACCTCGAGCTACCGCACCCTGCTCGACCGCTTCATCGACGCGCTCAAGCAGGTCGAGGGCGCCTATTCGCTCGTCTGCCTGACCGCCGAGGGGATGATCGCCTGCCGCGATCCGCTCGGCATAAGGCCGCTGGTGATGGGGCGATTGGGCGAGGCCTATATTTTCGCCTCGGAAACGGTCGCGCTCGACATGGTCGGGGCGACCTATTTGCGCACCGTCGAGCCGGGCGAGCTGATCGAGGTCTCCGACCAGGGCGTCCGATCGCACCGGCCGTTCGCGCCGCAGCGGCCCAGGCCCTGCGTGTTCGAACATATCTATTTCTCGCGGCCGGACAGCGTGATCGACGGCCAATCGGTCTACAACGTGCGCAAGCGGATCGGCGCCGAGCTCGCCAGGGAGAGCGGGATCGACGCCGATTATATCGTGCCGGTGCCCGATTCGGGCGTGCCCGCGGCGATCGGCTACGCCCAGCAAAGCGGCATCCCGTTCGAGCTCGGCATCATCCGCTCGCATTATGTCGGCCGCACCTTCATCCAGCCCGGCGACCAGGTCCGCCACCTCGGTGTCAAGCTCAAGCACAACGCCAATTCGGCGCTGATCCACGGCAAGAGCATCATCCTGGTCGACGATTCGATCGTGCGCGGGACGACCAGCCTCAAGATCGTCCAGATGATGCGCGAGGCCGGCGCGCGCGAGGTCCATATGCGGATCGCGAGCCCGCCGACCCGCCACTCCTGCTTCTACGGGGTCGACACGCCCGAGCGCGCCAAATTGCTCGCCGCGCAGATGAACGTCGCCGAGATGAACCGCTATATCGGCTCCGACAGCCTCGCCTTCGTCTCGATCGACGGCCTCTACCGCGCGATCGGCGAGGAGCGGCGCGACGAAGGCGAGCCGCAGCACTGCGACGCCTGCTTCACCGGCGACTATCCGACCAGCCTGACCGACCAGGAGGAGCTGGAGCGGAAGAACGAGCTGGTGCTCGCCGAGGAACGCGTGGCTTGACCACCTTCGTTACCCCAGCGAAGGCTGGGGTCCATGCAGAGTCAGAATGGATGCCAGCCTGCGCCGGCATGACGAAAGGGTGAGATGACGGGCATTTTCGAGGGCAGGCTGGCGCTGGTCACCGGCGCCGGACGCGGCATCGGCGCGGCGATCGCCGAGGCGCTCGCGGCCGAAGGGGCGCATGTCGTGCTGACCGCGCGGACGAGCGGCGCGCTCGAGGCGGTCGAGGAGCGGATCCACGCGGCCGGCAGCTCGGCGACGATCGCGCCGCTCGATCTCACCGAGCCCGACAGCATCGCCAGGCTCGCACAGGCGGTGGCCGGGCGCTGGGACGCGCTCGATTTTCTCGTGCTCAACGCGGCGATGCTCGGCACGTTGACGCCGGTCGCGCAGATCGACGGCAAGGAGCTCAACAAGCTGCTGACGCTCAACCTGCTCGCCCAGCAGGCGCTGATCGCGGCCTTCGACCCGCTGCTGAGGAAAAGCGCGGCCGGGCGGCTGATCGCTTTGACCTCGAGCGTCGGCGCAAAGCCGCGGGCTTATTGGGGCGCATACGGCGCGTCCAAGGCGGCGCTGGAAACCCTGGTCCTGGCCTATGGCGACGAGGTCAAGAACCTCGCCCCGCTCAAGGTCGCGATCGTCGATCCCGGCGCCACCGCTACGGCGATGCGCGCCCGCGCCTATCCGGGCGAGGACCCGGCGACGCTGAAGACGCCGGCGGCGGTGGCCGACGCAGTGATGGCGATGCTCCAGAGCGATTTCGAGACCGGGCATAGGCTCGAGATTGGGAGGTGACCGTCACCCCGGCGAAGGCCGGGGTCTCAGGTCGGAAGGTCGCGGCCCTTCTCCACGAGATCCCGGCCTGCGCCGGGATGACGTTGGTCAGGAGCTGACCAACGTCACCTGGGCGACATCAATGCCGCCGCTGCGGAAGCCGCCTTCGCAATACATGAGATAGTAGCGCCATAGCGTGTGAAAGGCGTCGTCGAAGCCGTCCGGGAGGCAGTCGCGGGCGACCGCTTCGTCGTAGCGGGCGCGCCAGCGCTTCAGCGTCTCCGCATAATCGGCGCCGTAGCCCTTGCGGTCCTGCCAGACGAGGCCGGCCTTTTCGGCAATGGCGCGGAAGCGCGCCTCGCCGATCAGCAGGCCGCCGGGGAAGATGTAGGTCTGGATGAAGTCGGCATTGGCGGCGTAGCGCCCGAACAAGTCCTCGCGCATCGAAATGAGCTGGAGCGCGGCGCGGCCGCCGGGCTTGAGCACCCGGGCGATGCTTTGCAGGTAAGCGGGCCAATATGCCTCGCCGACCGCTTCGGCCATCTCGACGCTGGCGACCGCATCGAACGCGCCGGTAACGTCGCGATAGTCGGTGAGCGCGATCGCGGTGAGATGGCCGAGGCCCGCTCTGGCGAGGCGGCCGTCGGCATAGGCCTTCTGCTCGGACGACAAGGTGAGGCCGGTGACGCGGACGCCGTAATCGCGCGCGGCGATCTCGGCGAGGCCGCCCCAGCCGCAGCCGATTTCGAGCAAATGCTGCCCGGGCGCGAGGTCGAGCCGGTCGAGCAGAGTGCGGATCTTGTGCTCCTGGGCCGCCTCGAGCGACGCCTTGCGCGTCGGGAAGATCGCGCTCGAATAGGCCATGCCGGCGTCCAGCCAGGCCGCGTAGAAATCATTGCCGAGGTCGTAATGGTGCGAGATGTTGCGGCGCGCGCGGCGCCGGCCGTTGGCGTTGAGCAGATGGGCGAGGCGATTGACCAGCTTCCACGGCCCCTTGGCGCGGCCGGCGTCGCCGAGCCGCGAGGCGTTGCGCATGAACAGGTCGAACAAGGCGACCGGATCGGGGCTGGTCCATTCGCCGCGGGTCCAGGCCTTGTACCAGCCGACCGAGCCCGAGCTGGCGAGGCGAATGAGCGCGCGCCAGCTGCGGATGTGGACGATCGCCGCCGGCCCGTCGCCGCGCCCGCCGAGCGCGCGAAAGGCGCCGTCGGGCAGGGTCGCGTCGAGCCGGCCGTAGAAGATGCCGGCGTCGAACCGGTCGACGAGCTTGTCGAAACCTCCCGCGAACAGCCGCGCGGCGATCCCCCCGCCGGTGGCGAGGCGGCGGTCGGCCGCGACCAGATGTTTCCCCCGTTGCAGCATTGCCGCGCCTCAATGCTGCGGGTGGGTCGCGGACGCAAGCGCGGACATCGTAACTCACGAATAGGGCTGGAATGACGAACGTCAGATTTCGCGCGGCTCTTTCGTGACTTCCCAGGTCTGGCCCCTGGCGACCAGCGCCTGGAGGTCGGCGGGCTTGCCGGCGGTGGCGGCCTCGGTCTGCTCGCGCACCGCGCTTTCGAAGGTCGGGCGCGGATCGTCGTAGATCACGCCCAGCGCCATCGGGAAGCTGCCGATCGGCATGTCGATCAGCATGTGCGCGACCGCTTTGTTGCTGGGATCGTGGACGATGACCTCGGCCCCCTCCCAGTCGCCGTCGGCGACGTCGACGACCTTGAGGTTTAGCGCGGCGCGGTCGAGCGTCAGGCCCTTGCTGCCGCCGTCGAACAGCATCGGCGCGCCGGGCACCAGCCAGAGCTGCTTGCCGGCATTGTCCCTGGCGGTGAACGGGGCGAACACGTCGTCATTGTAGACGATGCAATTCTGGAAGATCTCGACGAAGGCCGCGCCCTTGTGGGCATGAGCGGCCTTGAGCACGTCGGGCAAATTCTTGTGGACGTCGATCGCGCGGGCGACGAAGCGGCCGCCCGAACCCAATGCGAAGGCGCACGGGCGGACCGGCCGGTCGACCGAGCCGAACGGCGTCGAGGGCGAGCGCGTGCCGACGCGGCTGGTCGGAGAATATTGGCCTTTCGTAAGGCCGTATATCTCGTTGTTGAAAAGCAATATCTGGCAATCCAAGTTGCGGCGCAGGACGTGCATCGTGTGGTTGCCGCCGATCGACAGCGCGTCGCCGTCGCCCGTGATGATCCACACGTCGAGCTCGGGATTGGCGAGTTTGACCCCGGTCGCGAAAGCGGGGGCGCGGCCGTGGATGGTGTGGAAGCCGTAGGTCTCCATATAATAAGGAAAGCGCGACGAGCAGCCGATGCCCGAGACGAACACCGTCTTCGAAGGGTCGGCGCCGAGGTCCGGCATCGTCCGCTGCACCGCCTTCAGCACCGCATAATCGCCGCAGCCGGGGCACCAGCGCACCTCCTGGTCGGTAGCGAAATCCTTGGCAGTCAGCTTGACCATTTCGGTCATCGGCAATTCCTCAGTGCAAATAATAGATCAGGAACAGGACCAGCAACAGCATCACGACCAGCGGGATGAGGCGCGGCGGGTTCACCCGAGCGCCTCCGCGATCGCCGCCTCGATCTCGGCAATCTTGAACGGCTGGCCGGAGACCTTGTTGACCGGACGAGCGTCGACCAGATATTGGTCGCGGAGCAGGGTCTTGAGCTGGCCCTTGTTCATTTCCGGAACGATGATCCGCTCGTAAGACTTTAGAAGATCGCCGAGATTTTTCGGCAGCGGCCAGATGTGCCGCAGATGGACATGGCTCACGTCGAGCCCCTTCGCGCGGGCGCGGCGGACCGCCTGATGGATCGGGCCGAAGGTCGAGCCCCATCCCACCACGGCGAGCCTGCCGCCCTTGTCGCCGAGGCAGATCTCCTGGTCGGGAAAGCTGTCGGCGATGCCGAGCACCTTGTCGGCGCGGATGTCGGTCATCGCCTGGTGGTTCTCCGGCGAGTAATCGATGTGGCCGGTACCGACATTCTTCTCGATGCCGCCGATCCGGTGCATCAGCCCCTTCGTGCCGGGCTTGATCCACACCCGGGCGAGCTTGCCGTCGCGCTTATAGGGGTTGACCGCCTCCCCTTCCTCGAGCGGGTCGTCGTGGAAGTGCACCGGGAAGGGCTCATAGGTCGCCATGTCGGGCACCCGCCAGGGTTCGGCCGCGTTGGCGATATAGCCGTCGGTCAGCAGCATCACCGGGGTCATGTACTGGACGGCGATCCGGCAGGCCTCGATCGCGCAGTCGAACGCGTCGGCGGGCGAGCGCGCGGCGATCACCGGCAGCGGCGAATCGGCGTTGCGGCCGTAGATCGCCTGGTAGAGGTCGGACTGCTCGGTCTTGGTCGGCAGCCCGGTCGAGGGGCCGCCGCGCTGCGAATTGACGATCACCAGCGGCAGCTCGGTCATGATCGCAAGGCCGATCGCCTCGGTCTTGAGGGCGATGCCGGGGCCCGAGGAGGAGGTGATGCCGAGCGAGCCGGCGAAGCTCGCGCCGATCGCGGCGCCGATCGCGGCGATCTCGTCCTCGGCCTGAAAGGTGGTGACGCCAAATTCCTTGAGGCGCGAGAGATGGTGGAGGATCGCCGAGGCGGGCGTGATCGGATAGCCGCCGAAGAACATGGGCAAGCCGGCCAGCTTGCAGCCCGCGACGAGGCCCAATGAGATCGCCTCAGCGCCGGTGACAGTGCGGTAGAGGCCGGGCTCGGCCTGAGCGGGCGCGATATTGTGCTGGGCGACCTGGCCGCCCATCTCGGCGGTCTCGCCATAAGCGTGGCCGGCGTTCAGCGCGGCGATATTGGCCTCGGCGAGCTCGCTCGCCTTGGCGAACTTGACGCGCAGCCAGTCGACGATCGGGCCGCGGTCGCGGTCGAACATCCACAGCGCCAGCCCGAGCGTCCACATGTTCTTGCAGCGCAGGGCTTCCTTGTTGCCGAGGCCGAACGGCTTCACCGCGTCGAGCGTGAGCTGCGACATGTTGAGCCGGACGACCTGCCATTTGGCGAGCGTGTCGTCGTCGAGCGGATTGGCGTCGTAACCGGCCTTGGCGAGGTTGCGCGCGCCGAATTCGCCCTCGTCGGCGATGATCAAGCCGCCGGGCTTCAGATCGTCGACATTGGTCTTCAAGGCCGCCGGGTTCATCGCGATCAGCACGTCGGGCGCATCGCCGGCGGTCTCGATCGCGGCCGAGCCGAAATTGATCTGGAAGGCGGAGACGCCGAAGGTCGTGCCCTGCGGCGCGCGGATCTCGGCCGGGAAATCGGGGAAGGTGGCGAGATCGTTGCCGGCCAAGGCGGTCGACAAGGTGAACTGGCCGCCGGTCAGCTGCATGCCGTCGCCGCTATCGCCCGCGAAGCGAACCACCACCGCTTCGAGCGGCGCGTCGGATTTCGCTTCTTCGGGGGTCAGATAATGTCTGGCCGTAGCCACTGCCGATCCTTCGGGGCTCTGAACGCGTGCCGCAACCCTAGACTCCTCCGTCCGCCGCGACAACAGGCGGCGGCTTGCCTTATGAGCGTCGCGCAGCGATTCGCCAGCGAAGGATGTGCCTTGCCCGACCCCTATGTGCGGCCCGACGTGCGGCAGTTCCTCGACTGGCTGAACAGCCTGCCGGGGCCGAAGACCTATGAAGTCGGACCGGTCGAGGCGCGCAAGATGATGGTCGCCTCGCGCCACGTCGCCGATGCGCCGACCGGCGAGCTGGCGGTGATCCGTGATCTCTCCTGCCCGGGCCCCGGCGGCGAGATCGGCCTCAGGCTGTTCGACGCCCGCGCGACCCGCGATCCGGGGCCGCTGCTGCTGTTCCTGCACGGCGGCGGCTTCGTGTTCGGCGATCTCGACACGCACGAACCGTTTTGCGCCGAGGCGGCGCGCGAGCTCGACATGCCGGTGCTCGCGGTCGACTACCGGCTGGCCCCGGAAAACCCCTGGCCGGCCGGGGTCGAGGACGCGATCGCGGCGGCGCGCTGGGCAGCGGACAGCCCGGAGGCGCTGGGACGCGCGGTGACCGGCCTGGTCACCTGCGGCGACAGCGCGGGCGGCAATTTCGCGATCATCGTGAGTCTCGCCCTGCGCGACGAGCCGGCCAAGGTGCCGGTGCTCGCGCAATGGCCGATCTACCCGGCGTCCGATCCCGGCAAGGGCTATCCGAGCAAGGAGGATTTCGGCGAGGGCTATATGCTCACCCGGCTGAGCATGGACTGGTTCGAGCAATGCTATGGCGCCGACGAGAAGGACTGGCGCTATTCGCCGCTGGTGAAAAGCCAGGCCGGCATGCCGCCGACCCTGGTCATGACCGCCAGCCTCGACCCGATCCGGGACCAGGGCCGCGCTTATGCCGCGGCCTGCGTCGAGGCGGGCGTGCGGACGTCCTATATCGAGGCCGAGGGGACGATCCACGGCTTCATCAACCTGCGCCGCGCAATCCCGTCGGCGGCCGACGACGTCAGGCAGGGCGTCGCGGCGCTGAAGCTGATGCTCGGCGAGGCGCTGGCGAAATGAGCGACTTCGGCTATCGGCCCGCGGTGGCGGTGATGCTGATCAACGGCCGCGGCCAGGTCTGGGTCGGCCAGCGGCTCGATAACGCGCTCGACGCCTGGCAGATGCCGCAGGGCGGGCTCGACCCGGGCGAGGAAGAGCTCGAGGGTGCGTATCGCGAGCTCGAGGAGGAAACCGGCATCACGCGCGACCTCGTCGAGATCGTCGCCCGCGCGCCCGAGGAACTGCTCTACGATTTGCCCGCGGATCTGATCGGCAAGGTGTGGAAGGAAAAGTGGCGCGGCCAGCGCCAGACTTGGTTCCTGGCGCGCTTCCTCGGGACCGACGAGGACGTGAACATCGCCACCGCCGACCCCGAATTCCGCGCCTGGAAATGGGCCGATCCGGCCGAGCTGCCGGCGATGATCGTGCCGTTCAAGAAGAAGCTTTACGAGCAGGTGCTCGACGCCTTCGCGCAGTGGCTTTAGGCCGCGGGCCGGGTTAGAGGCGGCCCATGCGGGCCCTTTCCACTATCGAGCAGGCGGCGGTCGAGCATTGCGCCGAGGCGCCGATGCTCGATCAGGTCACCGCCTGGGCCGCGGTCAACAGCGGGTCGCGCAACCTGGCCGGGCTGGAGACAATGGCCGGGCTGCTCGCCGACGCCTTCGCCGCGCTGCCGGGCGACGTGTCGCTGCGCGATGCCGCTCCCGTCGAAGCGGTGAGCGCGGAGGGATCGCTGGCGCCGGTCGCGCACGGCCGCAACCTGCACCTGAGAGTGCGGCCCGGGGCGCCGGTGCAGCTGCTCTTCACCGGTCATATGGACACCGTGTTCGGCGCCGATCATCCGTTCCAGAAGCTCTCCTGGCGCGAAACGGGCGTGCTCGGCGGGCCGGGCGTCGCCGACATGAAGAGCGGGATCGCGGTGATGCTCGCCGCCTTGCGCGCGGTCGAGGCGGCCGCCCTTCCCGGGCTCGGCTACGAGGTGGTGATCAACAGCGACGAGGAGGTCGGCTCGCCGGGCTCGGCGCCGCTGATCGCCGAGGCCGCGCGCGGCAAGAAGGCGGCGCTGACTTACGAGCCGTCGGCGCTGCCCGACGGGACGCTGGCGGGCGCGCGGCCAGGCAGCGGCAATTTCTCGATCCGGATCGAGGGGCGCAGCGCCCATGCCGGCCGCAATCCCGAGGACGGGCGCAACGCAGTCCTGGCGGCGGCCGATCTGGCGCTGCTTCTGGCGGCGCTCAAGCGGCCCGGGCTCAGCGTCAATCCGGCCAGGATCGACGGCGGCGGCCCGAACAACGTCGTCCCGGACAGGGCGGTGCTGCGCGTCAATTTGCGGCCGCGGACGGGCAAGGACCAGGCGCTGGCGCAGGCCGCGCTGGACGAGGCCATTGCGGCCGTAGCGGCAAAGCACGATGTCGCGATTCATGCCCATGGCGGCTTTGCGCGCACGCCCAAGCCGATCGATCCGGCCGCGCTCAAATTGTTCGAGCTGGTCAGGCGCAGCGGCGCCGATCTCGGCCAGGAGATCAGCTGGCGCGATTCGGGCGGGGTCTGCGACGGCAACAACATCGCCGCCTGCGGCGTGCCCGTGGTCGACACGATGGGCGCGCGCGGCGGCGCGATCCATTCGGACCATGAATATCTGATCGTCGCGAGCCTCGCCGAGCGCGCGCAATTGTCGGCGCTGACGATCCTGCGGCTCGCGCGGGGAGAGGAATTGTGAGCTTCAGGGTGCGGGCGGCGCGCAACGCCGATTTCCAGGCGATTTACGAAATGGCCAAGCTGACCGGCGGCGGCTTCACCAACCTGCCCCCCGACAAGGGCGCCCTGGTCGCCAAGCTGGCACGATCCGAGGATGCGTTCGCCCACGAAGAGGGCAATCCGCAGGGCGATCTGTTCGTCTTCGTGCTGGAAAACGCCGAGACCGGCCAGGTCCGCGGCACCTGCCAGGTGTTCAGCCGGGTGGGGCTGGTGGAGCCCTTCTATTCCTACCGGATCAGCACCCTGACCCAGACCTCGCCGGAGCTCGACAAGACCTTCCGCGCCGAGATGCTGACCTTGTGCACCGATTTCGAGGGCAGCTCGGAGGTGGGCGGGCTGTTCCTCCACCCGGCCGAGCGCGCGGGCGGCCTCGGCGTGCTGCTGGCGCGGAGCCGCTATCTGTTCATCAAGCTCCACCGCGAGCGCTTCGCCGACCAGGTGATCGCGGAACTGCGCGGCGTGATCGACGAGGCCGGCGGCTCGCCCTTCTGGGACGCGATCGCCGGGCGTTTCTTCGGCATGAACTTCCAGGAAGCCGACGCCTTCAACGGCGCCCACGGCACCCGCTTCATCGCCGACCTGATGCCCAAGACGCCGATCTACACCGCGATGCTGCCGGAAAGCGCGCGGGCGGTCATGCGAATGCCGCACCCGTCGGGGCGCGCGGCGATGCGGATGCTTGAGCAGGAGGGATTCGCCGGCGGACGCTATGTCGATATTTTCGACGGCGGCCCGACCATGGCGGCGGCGACCGACTCGGTCCGCACGATCCGCGAGTCGCACGGCCTGGTGCTCAACAGAATCGAGGACGGCGGCAAACGGATGATGCTCGCCGCCGGCGTGCGCGGCGGCTTCGCCTGCGGCTACGGCCATGTCGCCATCGCCGACGACGGCGCCACGCTGGACCGGGCGGCCGCCGACCTGATCGGCGTCGCCCCCGGGGATCGCTTCCTCGCGGTCGGGCGCTGAACCATGGCGCTGGTGGAGATCAATTTCGACGGGATCGTCGGGCCGACCCACAATTATGCCGGCCTCAGCCTCGGCAACCTCGCCGCCACCGCCAATGCCGGCAGCACCGCCTTTCCGCGCGCGGCGGCGCTGCAGGGCGTCGACAAGATGCGCCACAATCTGGGGCTCGGCCTGACCCAGGGCATATTGCTGCCGCACGCGCGGCCGAACCGCGGCTGGCTCGCCGCGCTCGGCACCGATCCGGAACATGCGCCCGAGACGCTGCGCGCCGCCGCTTTCTCGGCCTCGGCGATGTGGGCGGCCAATGCGGCGACAATCTCCCCTGCCCCTGACAGCGCCGACGGCCGCTGCCACCTCACGATCGCCAATCTGCGCACGATGGCGCACCGCAGCCATGAATGGCCGGCCACGCTCGCCCAGCTCGAGGTCGCCTTCGCCGACGCGCGCCGCTTCGCCGTCCATCCGCCGGTGCCGCCCACCTTCGGCGACGAAGGCGCGGCCAACCATATGCGGATGGCCGCGCGGCACGAGGCGCCCGGCGTCGAGATCTTCGTTTACGGGTTGAGCGGGGGGCTCTTTCCCGCGCGCCAGCACGAGGAAGCCTCGCGGGCGATCGCCCGGCGGCACGGGCTCGATCCCGCGCGGACGCTGTTCGTCCGGCAATCGCCGGAAGCGATCGCGGCCGGCGCGTTCCACAACGACGTCGTCGCGGTGGCAAACGAGCGCGTCATGTTCGCGCATGAGCAGGCGTTCGCCGACACGCAGGCATTCCATGCCGATCTCCGGCGCCTGCTGCCCGAAGCGGAGATCGTCGAAGTGCCGGCCGCCCTGGTCAGCCTCGAAGACGCGATCAAATCCTATCTGTTCAACGCCCAGCTCGTCACGCTTCCGGGCGGCGCGATGGCGCTGATCCTGCCCGAAGAGGCGCGCGAGACGCCGGCGGTCTGGGCCTGGCTCGAAGCGATGGCGGCCGGGAACGGCCCGATCCGGCAGCTGCGCGTCGTCGACGTGCGCCAGTCGATGGCCAATGGCGGCGGCCCGGCTTGCCTCAGGCTGCGCGTCGTCGCCGACCCTGCTCATGTCGACCCGCGCTTCCTGGTCGACGCGGCGAAGCTCGACCGGATCGCGGATTGCATCGCGGCCCATTGGCCCGAGCGGATCGCGCCGGCCGATCTGGCCGATCCCGCTTTGGGAGAACGGACCGGGGGGGCGCGCGCGGCATTGCTCGATCTGCTCGACCTCGCAACCTTGCTTTGAGAAACCCGTTCTCGCCGCGAAGGAGAACGCATATGCCCGCCAAGTCAGCCGCCCAGCAGAAAGCCGCCGGCGCCGCTCTGTCGGCCAAGCGCGGCGAAACGCCCAGGAACAAGCTCAAGGGCGCCTCGAAGCAGATGGCCGAATCGATGACCGAGAAGCAGCTCGAGGAATTCGCCGCGACCAAGCGCAAGGGCAAGCCGGAGCACGTCGGCGATTGAGCCCGGGATGACGAGATTCTGGACCGGAGTGGCGCTTGCCGCTGCATTGACGGTCGCGCCGCCGATGCCGGCCCCGGCCCAGCCGCCGCAGCCCTCGATCCAGCAGCAGTTCGATGCGGCCTCGGCGGCGCTCGACGCGCACGACTGGGCGGAGGCCGTGCGCGGATACGAAGCGCTCGAGGCCCGAATCCGCAATTCTCGCACTCTGGCGATCGCACGGACGCGGCGGGCGACGGCGCTGGTCGAGCTTGGCCGGATCGAGGAAGCCGCAACCCTGCTTCGCGACTCTCTTCCCGCCTTGTCCGCCGAGGACAGCAGCCTCTACGCCGACCGCGTCACGGGCTTTACGGCGCTCGGCCAGATCGCTGAATCCAGGCTCGATTATGACGAGGCACAGCGCCGGTATCGCCAAGCCTCCGATATCCCGGTTCCGGACGACCGCAAGCTGCCCGCGCTTCGCGGCCTGATCCAGACCCAGCTGTTCGGCAATGCCGAGGGCGCGCTGCGCGATGCGGATGCAGCCTTGCGCGCCGTCGCTGCATCGTCTCCGGGAAACCAGCCGCTCCAAGCCAAGTTCCACACGCTCAGAGGCCGGGCCTTGCTCAACCTAGGTCGATTCGCCGAAGCGCAGGCCGAGCTGGAGCTGGCGATGCGGCAGCTCGGCGATCTGACGCTCAGGGCCGACATCAACGATCTGGTGGCCCGCTCCGACCTCGCGATCGCCGCGCTGCTGGCGGGCGACGGCGATCGGGCGCGCCGCTACCTGGCTTACACCGGCGCGGGCCGGCTCCAGCGCGGCGCGATCAACCCCTATAGCTTCAACCTGCCGCCGTGCGGCGGCGATCTTTCCCCAGACGACGTTGCCGTCGTTCAACTCGGCATCGCTGACGATGGCCGCGTCACTTATGCGATGCCGATCTATGCATCGCGGCAGGGCGCGGTCGCGCTTGCTTTTGCGCGCGCGGCCCGCGACTGGGCCTTCTACCCGCGCCCCGCCGGCGAGGTTCCGAGCCTGCTGCGCGCAGCAGTGCGGATTGAGATGCGTTGCTCCGATCTCGCCGATCCGGACGGGGACGTGGAGGATGGGTCGACGCTGCTGCCGCGCCTGATCGCCTTCGACCGCGCCTGGGCGCAAACGATCGACGCCAACCTCGCCAGACCGACCGCAGCCGTCCGCGCCAGCCTCGCGGAGGCGGAGGCCGACGCCGCCGGTGAAGCGGGCAGGCACGGCGCCCTGCCCCTGCTGCTCATTCTCGCCAATCGGGGCGACGTCACGTTCGTTGAACGAACGGCGTTTCTGCGGCGCGCGCTGGCCTTGGCCGCTTCCGACCGGGCGCCGGATGAGGTGATCGCAGCCATCGCCATCGCCGCGGGCCGCCCGCAAGTGCCGCGCGTCTGGATCGGGAATCGGGCGCGGCCCGACGCGCCGGATTACGATACGATCCTCGCTTATCCCGAGGTGCGTCTGTCGCCCCGCATCACCGCGATGATCCGTCTCGCCCAGGCGCGCCGTTTCTATTACGATCGCGACGATGACCGGGCGCTCCTGGCTGCCTCCGGGGCAATCCGCGCGTTGCCGGATCGTGCCCCAACCGACCCCCTGCTACAGCAGGCCCGCCAGCTGCTCGTGGTCGTGAACGCCGACAGGGGAGACATGAATGCGGCCCGCGCGGCGCATCAGGCGATGGGACCCGGCGCGCCGCGCTGCGGACTCTTGCCGCGCCATCGGCGAGACTCCGCCGGAAGCTCGGATTTCCCCGATGAGGCCCTGCGCTGGGGATTCGAGGGATGGGGCGTGAACGAGCTTGCGCTGACGCCGCAGGGCGAGGTCGCTTTGGCTCGCACGGTGATGGCCTATCCGCCCTTCGTGTTCGGCCAGGCTGCGCGGCGGGTTGCCGGACGCACCCGCCATGAGCCGACCTACGTTCCGGACGGCGCGGCTTGCACCTACGACCGGCAGGCGGTCCGGTTCGTCTTGCCCGGTTAGCGCCGCTTGACCGGCTCCGTCCGGACCGCGGCGCGGCGCGGCGGGGGCGCGGCGGCAGCCGCCACCTGCGGACCGCCGCCCAGCCGAACGACGACATCCTCGACCTGCAGCCCGCCGCGCTCGATCAGCAGGTTCTGGAAATTGTTTTCCTCCTCGCGGGTGGTGGCGGGAATGTCGCCCTCGCGGCGGAAGCGGCGGCGCACATAGGTCGAAAGCTCGCCGGCGGTGACGATCCGGTCGCCGTCGCCGTCGGCCTCGCCGGTCATCCCGGCGCGCAGGAAATAAGCGAGGAAGCCGCCCGCCTTGAAGCGGCTGGCGACGAGGCTGGTCAGATCCTCCTCCGAGCTGAACAGGCCCATCACGTTGGGGCGGCTGATCAGGTTGCGGAAGCCGCCCGCATAGCAGGCGTCGATGGCGACGATCGACAGGCGGCCGCGGACACTCGCGAACAGGGGCGCGAGCTGGGCGTCGGTCATCGCCGCGTCGTAAAGCTCGATCGTCTCGGCGCGGCCGTCGAGCTCGGCGGCGCTCGCCCGCACGTCGACCTGGTCGCCGTGGCCGGAGAAGAAGAACAGGAAGGTATCGTTGGGCCCGGCGGCGGCCGCGGCGCGGGCGAAGGCGTCGGCGACGTTCTTGGATGTCGCCTGGGCGTTGGTCAGGACGATGCTGGCGGGGTGGAGCAGGCCGGCGGCCCGCAGGCTGTTGTAGAGCTGCTGGGCGTCGTCGTCGGTGTTGGAAAGATCGCTGGTGCGCCCGCCATAATTGCTCACGCCGACCAGCAGGGCGATCACCCTGGCGCCGCCGGGGACGCCGATCTGCCGCGGATGCCCGGGGCTCGGCGCGAGGCTCAGCCGATAGTCGCCGGTCTCGCCGGCGCGGAAGGAGGTGACGGTGATGACATAGTCGCCATCGTCGGCGAGCACGGTGTCGAGCCGGCTGTCGGTCGAGGTCTCGCCATTGACATTGGTATCGTCGCTTTCGTCCTCGCTGCCGTCGGGACGGGCGAGGCGCAGCACGGTGTCCAGCTTGTCCGAGCCGACCGCGATGGCGACGCGCTGGCCGCGCCGGGCGTGGAAGCGGAAGCGGTCGGCGAAGGCGCCCGACGCCTGGCGCCCGTCGCTGCCGCCGAGGCGACCGTTGACGGTGGCGCCGATCGCGATCGGGTCGGCGGCGAGCGGCACGGTGACCGCGGCGTCGGCGGCCGGCACCGAGGCCTGCAGCCGATAGGCGCCGCTCTCTCCCGAGCGGAAGCTGGTGACCGCGACCCGGTACGTGCCGTCGCTCGGGAATTGCAGGACGAGGCGACTGTTGACCGATTCGCCGCCACCCCCCTCGTCGTCGTTGGCGAGGGTGAAGCCCTCCGGCCCGGTCACAACCAGATAGGGATCGAACGCATCCGATGCGAGGCGCAGCTCGACGCGCTGCCCGCGCCGGCCCTCGATCGTGTAGGAATCCTCATATTTGCCCGAGCGGCGCTGCATGTCGTTGGGGGTGAGCTCGCCGGCGATGCTCTGGCCGGCGGCGATGGCGGGCGCCGCGGGCACGGTGGCCGCTTCCTGTCCGTTCGCCGACGGCGCCGCCAGAAAGGCGACCGCCGCCAGCATCAGACCGAACCGAAACTGCTTCATTCCGCCCTCCACGACCCGCGCCCTGCATGACGCGAATGGCAGGACAATTCATTCCCGGCAATAATGACATTTGTCGGGCAGGCGGCCACCCGGCGGGATTCGCGCCTGCGTTCGGGAAGCGCGCGTGGGGCGGCGTCAGACGGCAACCGGGCTCAGCAGGCCGGCGGGCAGGTGTCGGCCTTGTTGCCCTGCATGCGATCGACGACGCGCCTGGATTCCTGCCTTGCCTGGTCCCACTCCGCCTTGCTGCGACACCTTTGGACGCCGCCCAGCCGGCTGCCGGTCGTGCGATCGACGCGGCACACCTTGCGCGCGTTAATATCCTTGCGCGCCGCCGGCTCCTGCGCGCCAAGAACCGCGATCGGGATTACCACTACGGCGAGTGCACTAGCCAAGGTACGCAATAGCATCGTTTTTCTCCAGTCGGCCGCGTCGTCTCGGCGCGAAGGCTAACATGATTCAAATGGCTGTGGGAGCCCAAAAGCGGGTCCCGGCCCTCAACGCCGCCACGGCGCTTTCGATCCGGCCGGAAAAGGTGGCGCGCCCGGAAGGATTCGAACCTCCGGCCCCCAGATTCGTAGTCTGGTGCTCTATCCAGCTGAGCTACGGGCGCGCGGGAGGCGTCGACATAGGGGCAAGGCCGGAGTGGCGCAACCCCCGCGGGCGCCGGCGCGGCCGGTGCCTGCGCCGGCGGAGGCCGGTGTTGCCGGAGCGCAAGCGCGCGCATAGGGAGGGCGGATGAAGAGGCGCATCATCACGCTTGCCGCGGCCGCCTGGCTGGCCGGCTGCGTGTCGCAGGGGCCGTTCCCGTCGCTGGCGGTGCGCCCGGCCGAGCTGGAGGATTGGAGCGAGGAGCCGGTGCGGACCGCGCCGGCGGTGGCGGACGATGCCGCGCTGAGGACGCGAATCCTCGGCCAGCTGGCGGAAGCGCGCGCCGGCTGGCGCGATTTCGAGGCCGATCTCGCCGCCGCCGAGCGGGCCGCCGCCCAGGCCGGGGCCGCGGGCTCGGACAGCTGGATCGCGGCGCAGGAGGCGCAGTCGCGGCTCGAGGCGGCGCGCAGCCGGACCGAGCAGGCGATCGAGGAGCTTCAGGCATTGCGCCGCGCCCGCGCCGAGATGCCGACCAGCCCGGCCGACCGCGCGGCGCTCGACACGGCGATCGCGGAAGCCGAAGCGGTCGCCGCCCGCCAGCAGCAGCGGATCGACCGGCTCGCCCGCTAGAAAATAGTGACTGTCACTATTTTTTGGAAAATGGGGGACTGTCCCTATTTTTCGCCGTTGAGGGCGGCGAGGTGGCGTTTTGCCAGAGCGACATAATGGGCGACGCCGGCGCGCATGCCGGCGAGGTCGGCCTCATTGAGCTCGCGGACATAGCGCGCCGGGCGCCCGGCCCAGAGCTGGCCCGCCGGGATGCGCTTGCCGGGCGTCAGCATCGCGCCGGCGGCGAGCATCGCGTCGCCCTCGATCTCGCAGCCGTCCATGACGATCGAGCCCAAGCCGACGAAGGCGCGGTCGTGCAGGCGGCAGCCGTGGACCATGGCGAGATGGCCGATCAGCACGTCGTCGCCGATCAGCGCCGGATAGCCCGTAGCGGGGCCGCCCGGGCGCGGCGGATCGACGTGGATGATCGTCCCGTCCTGGATGTTGGTGCGCGCGCCGATCCGGATCAGGTTCATGTCGCCGCGCAGCACGCAATTGTACCAGATGCTCGCCTCCGCCCCGATCTCGACGTCGCCGATCAGCCGCGCGCCCGGCGCGACGAAGGCGGTCGGGTCGATCCGCGGCGCCATGCCCTCGAAGCGCAGCATCGTCATCGCCTGAGCTCTCCCGGCTTGATGTCGTAGACGATGGTCGGATTGAGCTCCGGAAAGCGCTCGTCGTCATAATCATATTCGGGGCGGCGGGTCATGCCGAGCCGTTCCATCAGGCCCCAGCTCGCCCTATTGCCCGGGAAGGTGATCGCCACCACCCGATCGGCGCCGAGCCTCTCGAACGCGAAGTCGAGCGAGGCCACCGCCCCCTCTTTGGCGTAGCCCTGCCCCCAGACGTCCTGGCGCAGCCGCCAGCCGATTTCGAGCATCCCCTCGATCGGGCTGCCGCGACCGTCGGCGATCTTGAGCCCGCAAAAGCCGAGCAGCTCCCGGTCCGCCTTGCGCTCCGCCGCCCAGAAGGTGAAGCCGAGCTCCTCCTGCCAGCGCATCATCCGGTTGCGGATCACGTCGAGCTGGTCGTCCCTGGTCCGCACCCCGCCGAGCCAGCGCATCACCGCGGGCGTGTTGGTGTGGCGGAGGAAGGGCGCGATATCCTCCTCGGTCCAATTGCGAAGGATGAGCCGCGCCGTCTCGATCATCTTCCCGGCAGCATCGAGCGGAAGTTGATGATCGGCAGGATCGAGGCGTGATCGTCGCTCCAGCCGGCGAAGCCCGGTCTGGGTTCGACCGGTTCCCAGAAGACCGCGTCCTCGCCCGACAGCGCGACCAGCCGCTCGATCGTCGCCGGGTTGCGCGACATCGCGATCCAGACCGAGATGGTCGCGTTCAGGTCGGCCTCGCGCTCGGTCGGCACATATTGCAGCATCGAAGCGGTCCAGCCCTCGCGCGCGGCGAGATCGGCGACGACCGGCTTGAGGTCGAGATAGCGGTTCGAGATGTGGAACAGGACGAGGCCGTCGCGCTGGACCGCGCGGCCGTAGACCTGCAGCGCCTCGCGGGTGAGCAGATGCATCGGCACCGCGTCGGAGGAGAAGGCGTCGACCGCAAGGGCGTCGATCGAATTGGCCGGCTGGTCGCGCAGCCGCAGCCGGGCGTCGCCGAGCACCATGTGCGCCTGGGGCGCGCAGCGGGAGAGGAACGAGAAGCGGTTGCGCGCGACCTGGACCATCGCCGGATCGATCTCGAAGAAGGTCCAGGCCTGATTGGGGCGCGCGTAGCAGGACAGGGTGCCGCTGCCGAGGCCGACGACGCCGATCCGCGGGTGGGCGCCGAACATCGCCTCGGCGTTGGCGAAGGCGAGCCCGACCCCCGAGCGGCGCGCATAATAAGAGGTCGGCACCGTCTCGAGGCCGGGCAGCAGATTCTGGATGCCGTGCAGGGTGGTGCCGTGGGTGAGGATGCGGGCGATCGGCTCCCCGTTGGCCGGGTCGAGCCGCTCGGTGACCTCGTATATGCCGAAATAGGAGCGGGTGCGGGACCCTTCGTAGGAATGGACCAGGGTCGTCCAGCCGTCGTAGCTCAGCATCAAAGCGGCCAGGCTGAAGGCGAACGGCCAGCGCCGGCCGAGGCAGGCCAATGCGAGCAGCGAGACGACGATCGAGCCGGCCATGGTCGCCATCGCGTCGCGGCCGAGCCAGCCGGCGTCGGTGGCGAAGGAAAGGATGAAAGCGAAGCCGGGCAGGACGATGCCGAGCACCCGCTTGACCGAATGGGGCCAGGGGACCAGCGCATATTGCGGCGCGAGCAGGGCCGCGGCGACGACCAGCAGCGGGTGCTCATAGGCCCAGTCGAACAGCAAGGGCGCGACGATCGCGCAGAAGAAGCCGCCGATCACCCCGCCCAGCGACATTGCCAGATAGAAGCGGGTGAGATGGCCGACCGCGGGGCGCAGCCGGAACATCTCCGAATGGAGCGCGACCGCGATCGTGAACAGCAGCAGCAGGCCCAAGGTCGCGGAGAAGAACGGGCTGCGCGTGCCGTCGGTGAAGGCGAGGCCGCCGGCGATCAGGATGACGAGCGGCGCGACCAGGGTGAGGAAATTGGCCGGGCCGCGGCGGCCGGCGAAGGCGATGACGAAGCTCAAAAGATAAAGACCGAGCGGCAGCACCCAGAGCAAGGGGATGGCGACAATGTCGGTGGTAAGGTGGGTCGTCGTCGAAAGCATCAGCCCGGACGGCACCGCGGCGAGCGCCACCCAGTGCAGCATCTGGCGCCGGGTCGGGGCCGGGCCTGCTTCGGCGGGGAGCGCCTCGACCGCCTGGGCCGGGACGGTGAGCGCGCAGGCGGCGACCAGCAGGACGAGGAAGGCGTAAAGCGCGGTCCACAGCCAGCTCTGCTGCGCCAGGCCCATCGTCGGCTCGACGATCAGGGGATAGGAGATGAGGCCGGCGAAGCTGCCGAGATTGGAGGCGGCGTAGAGCGTATAGGGCTCGCCGCGGCTGGTCTCGAGCGCGTACCAGCGCTGCATCAAGGGCGCCTGGCTCGAGACGATGAAGAAGAGCGGGCCGATCGAGCTGATCAGGAACCAGGGTACCCAGAAAGCCGGCTCGCCGTCGGCCGGCGGCAGCGCGGCGGAAAGCCCGATCGGCAGCATGAGCGCGGCGAGGCCGAGCAGGACGAGGTGGATGCCGACCTGGCGGCGCGGCCGGATCCGCGACAGCCAATGGGCGTAAGCATAGCCGGCGAGCAGCAGCAGCTGGTAGACCAGCATCGCGCTGTTCCAGATCGACGGCGAGCCGCCGACTCGCGGCAGCGCCATGCGGGCGATCATCGGCTGGGTCAGGAACAAGAGGAACGAGCCGGTGACGATGGTCAGGATGAAGAGCGGCCGCGCGTATCGCTCGTCGACCCGGCTCGCTGGCTTGGCGGCTTCACTCTGCACGGTCATTTCCTTTGTTCCGATTGCAGCGCAGCGGCGGTGCGGCTCAGGATATGGATGGTCTCGTCGATATGCGTCAGATGGGTGCGGAACGACAAGATCGCACAGCGCAGCCAGGCGGCGCCGCCAATCCGCGTCCCGCTCAGGAACACCCGCCCCTCCTCCTGGAGGCGGCGCAGCAGCGCGTCGTTGAAGGCGTCGGCGTCGCCGCTTTCCGGCCGGTAGCGGAAGGCGACGACTGACAAATCCGGGGGCGGGCCTGCGTCCCAGCCCGGCATTTGCGAGAGCCGCGCGTGAAAATAGCGGGCGAGCCCGATCTTCTCCGATTGCGCCGCGCGGAACGCGGCCACGCCGGCGATCTGGAGCGGGAGCCAGAGCCGCAGCGCGCGGAAATGGCGGGTCAGCTCGGGCGAGAGATCGGCGGGCGACGGGCCGACGCCGGTTTCCCCCAACGGGCGGATATAGTCGGCGCTGGCGCTGAACGCGCCCAGCAAATGGCGGCCGTCGCGGGCGACGACGGCGCCGGTGCCGTAGGGCAGGAACAAGGTCTTGTGCGGATCGAGCGCGACGCTATCGGCGCGCTCGATCCCGGCCAGCACCGCGCGGCCCTCGGGGCAGAGCATGAACAGCCCGCCATAGGCGCCGTCGACGTGCAGCCAGGCGCCGTGGCGTTCGCAGAGGGCCGCGATCTCCGCCAGCGGATCGACCGAGCCGGTATCGACCGTTCCCGCCGAGGCGACGACCAGCCAGGGGCGCACCCCTTCGGCCCGGTCGCGCTCGAGTGCCTCGGCGAGCGCGTCGATCCGCATGCGGTGGCGCTCGTCGGTCGGGCTCAGGCGCCTCGGCGCCCTGGCACGGCCGGCGATGTGGAGCGCCTTGCCGATGCAATGATGGGCGAAGCGGGTCAGATAGACCGCGCCGCCGCCGTCGGCATCGCGCGCTTCGCGGGCGGCGACGATCGCGGTCAGATTGGCCATGCTGCCGCCCGAGGTCAAAGTGCCGGCGGCGCCGGGCGGCAAGCCGATCACCCGCGCCAGCCAGCCGGCGGTGGCGTTTTCCAGCCGCACCGCGCCGGGCGCGGCCGAGGCGAAGCCGGCATATTTGTTCGACGCTGCGGCGAGGAAGTCGCCGATCGCCGAATGAAACAGGCCGCCGCCCGGAATATAGCCCATGAAGCGCGGCGAGGCGGTGGTGATGCCCGGCTCGTCGACGCACCGGCCGAGCCAGGCGAGCAGCGCTTGCGGATCGCGCCCCGCCTCGGCGAATTCCGGGTCCAGCTCCCCGGCCAGGGCCGCGTCCCAGCTGCGATTGGCCGGGCCTTGATCGAGGCCGGCGAGAAAGTCCTGCGCGTGATCCAGCGCCAGGCCGGCCAGCGCCGCGCGCTCCCCCGCGTCCGGCTCGAGCGGCGCCGCCGCCGCCCGCAGCGCCTCGACCTCGGCCCGCAGCGCCTCGATCATCCGCCCGCCAGCAGCCGCGCCGCGACCGCCGCGTGATAGGTCAGCACACCCGCGCAGCCGGCCCGTTTGAACGCCATCAATGTCTCGAGCACGAGCGCGTCGCGATCGCCAGCGCCGGCCGAAGCGGCGGCCTCGATCATCGCATATTCTCCCGAGACTTGATAAGCGAAAACAGGGACTTCAAAGCGTTCCTTAACGCGGCGTATGATATCGAGATAGGGCAGACCCGGCTTGACCATCACCATGTCCGCACCTTCGGCGAGGTCGAGCGCCACCTCGCGCAGCGCCTCCTCCGCATTGGCCGGATCCATCTGGTAGCTCTTCTTGTCGCCTTTCAGAAGGCCGCGCGAGCCGACCGCGTCGCGGAACGGCCCGTAGAAGGCGGAGGCGTATTTGGCGGCATAGGCCATGATCGCCACGTTGTGATGGCCGGCTTGCTCGAGCCCGGCGCGGATCGCGCCGACGCGCCCGTCCATCATGTCGGAGGGTGCGATGATGTCGGCGCCCGCCTCCGCCTGGACCAGCGCCTGCTGGACGAGGATCGCGCTGGTGACGTCGTTGAGGACGTAGCCGGCCTCGTCGACGATCCCGTCATGGCCGTGCTCGGTATAGGGGTCGAGCGCGACGTCGGTCAGCACGCCGATTTCGGGCGCGGCGTCCTTCAGCGCCTTGACCGCGCGGCAGATGAGGTTGTCCGGATTGAGCGCCTCGCGCGCGTCGGCGGTGCGCAATGGGGGCGGCGTGTTCGGGAACAAAGCGAGGCAGGGAATGCCGAGGCCGCGCGCCTCCTTCGCCCGCTCGCCGACCCGGTCGATCGACCAGCGCGAGACGCCGGGCAAGGTCGCGATCGGCTCCTCGACCCCCTGCCCTTCGGTGACGAACAAAGGCCAGATCAGGTCCGACGGCGTCAGCACCGTTTCGGCGACCAGCGCCCGGCTCCAGGCGGCGGAACGGGTGCGGCGCAGGCGGAGGGCGGGAAAGGAAGCGGCGGCCATGTCGCGAGAGGGCTTAGCGCGCCCCATCCCGCCTGCAAAGCGCCGAACGCGGCCCCGGTCGGCTATTGTTACTGGTCCGGAAGAATCCCGCCCTGACCTTTCTTGCAAGTCGTTTCGATCGGTGGCATCCTCCTTGTCGCATGTTGCTTTGGGGACTCCAGGTTCCGCGCTCAAGACGCCGAGACGAAGGGAGAAGCAAATGACGCTCAGAAAAACAATCGCCGCGCTTTCGATGAGCCTGATGCTGGCCATGACGGCGGGTTCCGCCGCTTCGCAGGGGCCGCCCGGTCTCCCCAACCCCATTCTCTATCTTCTCGGGGCCGAATATTATACCGTCAACGGCACGGATTTTGTCCGCTACCGCTACGACGTGTTCAACAAGCAGGCCTATCCGGCCGCGATGTTCGCCGCCGCGCCCGGCCTGCCGCCCTGCGGCAATAACGCCAATTCGTCGCGCACCTGGGTCGACATCTTCAATTCGAGGGGGCAGCGGCTCTACGGCTTTTGCGCGCTCAACAATCCGAGCCAGCTCGGCTCGATCTGGTTCGCGCTGCCCGAGGGCCAGATTCCGCCGAGCTACATCTATATCGAGCTGAACGACCGCCAGACCAACACCAAATACAGGTCCAATCTGGCGGATACGACATTGTAGGACGCCTGCTTAGCCCGACGGGCTGATCCGCCCGCCGGGCTCGGCATCGGTCATCGCCTCCTCGACCGCCTCGGCGGGGTCGAGCGGCGCCAACATCCGCCCCTTCTTCCAGCCGCCGTGGAGGTAGAAGCCGATCGCCATCGCCATGTTGGCGAAGGAGCTGACCGGGAAGCTCAGCCACAAGGCGTCGGCACCGAGCCAGGAATAGGCGCCGAGCGCGAAGCCCAGCCGCACCGGATAGAGGCCGATCGTCAGGATGATCAGCGGGCCGAGCACGGCGCCGTTGGCCCGAACCGTGCCGAAAATCACCATCGTGACTCCGAACAGCAGGAAGCTCCAGGTGGCGAGCAGCTGGATATGTTGCGCGATCGGCAAAGCGGCGCTGTCGCCGCCGAGGAAGAGCGCGAGCGCCGGCCGGTCGGCGATCGCCAGCAGCACCACCAGCATGCCGGTGATGAGGAGGTTGTAGACGATGCCCGAGCGGGTGATCGCGCTCACCCGCTCCCATTTGCCGGCGCCGATATTCTGCGCCGCCATCGCGCTCGCCGCCGCCGACAGCGCCATCGCCGGCATCTGCAGATAGGTCCATAATTGCATCGCCACCCCGAACGCGGCGGTGGTCTCGATCCCTTCGCGGTTGACCAGCCCGATCGTCGCCAGCGCCGAGGAGGAGATAACGATCATCTGCAGGCCCATCGGAAGCCCCTTGCGCAGGATCGTGCGCAGGATCGCCGGGTCGGGAAGGAGGTAGCGCAGCTCGGCGCCGCGCAGCCTGAGCGGCAGATCGCGCCAGTAAATGTAGAGGATCAGCCCGCTCAGGCAGACGTAATTGGCGATCACCGTCGCGGTCGCCGATCCGGCGATCCCGAGCCGCGACGCGGGGCCGAGGCCGAGGATGAAGACCGGGTTCAAGCCGGCGTCGAAGATCACTGCCAGGATCATGAACCAGAGCGGCGTCAGCGCGTCGCCCGAGCCGCGCAGGCCCATCATCAGCACGATCATGATCAGGATCGCGGGCATGGCGAGGAAGATGACCCGCAGATAGGCGAGCGCGAGCGGCAGCGCGTCGGGCGGCATGGCGAGCAGCCGCAGCAGCTGCGGCGCGAACAGCCAGCCGAGGATGGCGATCGCGACCGCAAATGGCAGGAAGCCGCCGATCGCGGTGCCGACGACGCGGCGCGCGCCATCGAGGTCGCGGCGGCCGAACGCCTGGCCGATCATCACCGTCGCCGCCATGCCGAAGCCGAATACGAACGCCATCAGGAGGAACATGACGAGGTTGGCGTTGGAAGTGGAAGCGAGCGCGTCCTCGCCGAGGAAGCGGCCGACCCAGATCGCATTGACCGATCCGTTGAGCGACTGGAGGATCGAGGAAGCGAGCGTCGGCAGCGCGAAAGCGAGCAGGGTCGCTCCGATCGGACCCGACGTGAGATCACGCTGGCCCGGCCGCGACGCCATCAGCCCAGGCGAGCCAGAGCGGCGCGATATTTGTCGGCGTCGGACGCCTTCTCGGCATGGTCGGCGCGCGCCTTCTCGACCGCTTCCGGCCTGGCGCGCTCGACGAAAGCGGGATTGGCGAGCCGGGCGGCGAGCGAGCCGCTCTCCTTCTCCGCGGCCTCGGCGGCTTTGGTCAGGCGAGCGCGTTCGGCCTCCAGATCGACGACATCGGAAACCTCGAGGAAGAACGTCGCCTCGTCGACCACCACCTGGAGGCCGGTGCTGTTCGGCGCCGATATGTTCGAGAGGCTGCCAAATCGGGCCATTCGATTCACTATTGCGTGATTGGATAGCAACCGCTCATTCGTCAGCTCGCTGCCGCCATAGACCCAGGCATTGATCTTCGCTGACGGCGGCACGCCGACCTCCGTTCTGGCAGCCCGAACTTCGCTGACCAAACGAATGAGCCATTCGACCTCCTCGGCAGCCGCCGGATCGAGTGCGCGCGCGTCCGGCATCGGCCATTTGGCGAGGATGAGCGGATAGGGGCGCTCCCCCATCGCGTTCCACAATTCTTCGGTGACGAAGGGCATGAACGGGTGGAGCATGACCAGGATCTGGTCGAGCACCCAGCCGGCGACCGCCTTGATTTCGTCATCGATCTGGCCCTTGATCAGCTCCAGATACCAATCGCAAAACCTATCCCAGACGAAGTGGTAGATGGTGTTTGCGCTCTCGTCGTAGCGCAGCTCGGCGAGCGCGATGTCGAGCGCCTGGACGGTCTTGACCGTCTCGCCGACGATCCACCGGTTGACCGGCAAAGTCGCCGCCGGCGGCTCGATTGCCGCGCTCGCGCCGATCCCGTTGCCCTGGCAGAAGCGTGCCGCGTTCCACAATTTGGTGGCGAAGTTGCGATAGCCCTCGACGCGCTTCTCATCCAATTTGATGTCGCGGCCCTGGCTCTCCATCGCGGCCATGGTGAAGCGCAGCGCATCGGCGCCATATTTGTCGATCAGCCCGAGGGGATCGACCGTATTGCCCTTCGACTTGGACATCTTCTGGCCCTTGGCGTCGCGCACCAGGCCGTGCAAATAGAGCGTCTCCCAAGGCTTCGCGCCCATGAAATGATAGCCCATCATCGCCATCCGCGCGTCCCAGAAGAAGATGATGTCGAAGCCCGAGATCAGCACGTCGTTGGGATAATGGCGGCGCAAAGTCTCGGTCTGCTCGGGCCAGCCGAGCGTCGCGAACGGCCACAAAGCCGAGGAGAACCAGGTGTCGAGCACGTCGGGATCGCGGCGCAGCGTCACGCTTTCCCCTGCCTCGCTTCGCGCGTGTTCCTCCGTCTCGGCGACATAGACCTTGCCGCTCTCGTCGTACCAGGCGGGAATCTGGTGGCCCCACCAGAGCTGGCGCGAGACGCACCACGGCTGGATGTTCTCGAGCCAGTTGAACCAGGTCTTCTTCCACGTCTCCGGGACGACGCGGACGTCGCCGTCGCGGACCGCGGCGATCGCGGGTTTCGCCAGCGTCTCGGCATCGACATACCATTGGTCGGTGAGCCAGGGCTCGATCACCACGCCCGAGCGGTCGCCATAAGGAAGCTGGATGACCCGCTCCTCGACCCGGTCGAGATGGCCGCCGTCCTCGAGCAAAGCGACCACGCGCTCGCGCGCCTCGAACCGGTCGAGCCCGAGCAGCTCCTTCGGAATGCCGCCGCACTGGACGACGCGCGCCTCAGCATCGAACATGTTGAGCATGTCGACCGGCTTGAAGCCCGCCCGCTTGCCGACCTCGAAATCGTTGAAATCGTGGCCCGGCGTGATCTTGACCGCGCCCGAGCCCAGCGCCGGATCGGCATGTTGGTCGGCGATGATCGGGACCAGCCGTCCGGTGATCGGCAGGCGGACATTGGCGCCGACCAGCTTCCTGTAGCGGTCGTCGTCGGGATGGACCGCGACCGCCATGTCGGCGAGCATCGTCTCGGGCCGCGTCGTGGCGACGTGGATCACGCCGCTGCCGTCCTCGAGCGGGTAGCGCAAATGCCAGAAATGGCCCTGCACCTCGCGGGTCTCAACCTCGAGATCGGAGATGGCGGTGCCGAATTTGGGGTCCCAATTGACCAGGCGCTTGTCGCGGTAGAGCAGGCGATCCCGGTAGAGCTGGACGAACGTCTTGAGGACGGCGGCGGAAAAGCCCGGATCCATCGTGAAGCGCTCGTTGGCCCAGTCGCACGAAGCACCCAGCCGGCGCAGCTGGCGGGTGATCGCGCCGCCCGATTGCGCCTTCCACTCCCAGACATGCTCGATGAAG
>JAXDPI010000006.1:0-40487 GCA_034668465.1 Sphingomonadales bacterium | reverse complement strand
GTCCGTGCCGAACAGGTTCGCCGGCACATTGGCTTCGGCGCCAATGGAGAACGCCCACTTCGAGACGCCGGGCAAAACCTGGCCCGAAACGTCGCAGTTCTGCGGGCTGAGCGAGCCGGGAACGCCTGCCGGGCCCGGCACCTGGCTGCCGCTGACGACCGTGCCGCCGGCAAGCTCGGGCGGGCACGGCGCATCGGTGAACTTTACGTATTTCGCATCGGTGTAGGCGCCGTTCAAATATGCGTTGAAGCGCGGGCTCGGCCGGATTGAAAAGTCCACCTCGACGCCTTGCGTGCGCGCCTTTTCGGCATTGGCCAGATAGCCGCGCAGCACGCCGTACTGGCCGTTTGTCACGTTGGCCTGGAAATTATCGATCGTGGTTCGGAAGGCCGCGAGGTTGAAGGTCGCCTTGCGATCCCAGAACTGGGTTTTCGCGCCGGCTTCGAAGTGGTTGACCGATTCCGGCTTGATCGCGCCCGTCGCGAGAATCGGATTGCCCGCGGCGTCGCTGGGCACTCCGTTCATGTTGATGCCGCCGGTCTTGAAGGTCTTGGCGTAGGTTCCGTAGACCATGACGTTCCGGGTGACCTTGTAGCTGACCGTCAAGTCGTAGCTGAAGTTCCAGGCCTCGTAGGTCGGGTCGATCAGCTGCGGCGCATAGATGCCGCGCTGTGCGACGCTAACCGCGTCGGTCGCCGACTGAAGCACTTCGTGCCCGTCGCCGGCATAAACGTGGCGTTCGTAGTGCCCGTCCTTCTTGTCGTAATTGAGCCGCGCTCCGGGCTGGATCGACAGCTGGTCGGTGACATGCCAATCGAACTGCCCAAAGAGGGCGAAGCTGGTCGCCTTGAGCCACTGCGTGTTGCGCGCGGTCAGCCCGTTGAGGATGTTGGCGCTGATCTGCGACGCGTTGGTGAGGTTCCACCGGCTCGAGGCGGGACCCTGCTGCTCGAGACCCTGGGTGTCGATCCGCTGGTTGAAGCCGAACGCGCCCAGCACCAGGTCGAAGTGCTTCGCCGAGCGGCTGTAGCGGAACTCCTGCGAATACTGGTTCTGTTGTGACGGGTTATTCGAAGCAGAGACGATCGAAAGTCCGGTGTAGTCCCGGTCGTTCTGCGGCTTCCAGTCCCAGAAGCGCCAGGCGGTGATCGAGGTCAACGAGCCGTGGTCGCCGAGGTCCCAGATCGCGCGCAGGCTGGCGCCGCCGGACTTGTTGCCCGCGCTGAGCGGGGCGTCGAGGTCGGTGAGCCGGTCGAACGGGTTGAGGCTGGCGGGCGTGTAGCCCAGCGCCGCGGCCAACGCTGGATACTGGCGGTTGGCGGCACGCTGCGTCGGGCCGTAGCCGACGAACACCGTACCGCAGCAGTTGGGATTCTGCTCGCTGTAATCACCCGACAGTGTGATGTTGAGGCCGGAATTCGGCCGGAACAGCAGCTGCCCGCGAATGCCGCGGTTGTCCTGCGACTGGATCCAGTCACCGCTTGTTTCATTGTAGATCGTGCCGCGGCGGCTGGTGGTCGAAATCGCGACTCGCGCCGCGATCTTGTCCGAAAGCGGGCCGGAAACTGCCCCTTTGGCCTGAATGAAGTCATAGCTGCCGACACTCAGTTCGGCGCTGCCTTCAAAGTCGAAGGCCGGCTGGTTGGTGCGGATGTTGATCGCGCCGGCGGTGGTGTTCTTGCCGTAGAGGGTGCCTTGCGGACCGCGCAGCACTTCCACCTGCGCGACGTCGAGGAAATCGAACACGGCCGCCGCCGGGCGCGAGTAATAGACGTCGTCGACATAGATGCCGACGCCCTGCTCGAAGCCGTCGTTGGTAAGACCGAACGGCACGCCGATGCCGCGGATGTTGACCGCGGTGTTGCGCGGGTTCGACGAGTAGATCTGCAGGGTCGGGGTGAGCTGCTGAATCTTGTAGACGCTGAACGCACCGGTCTCGTTGATCGTGCGCCCGTCGAGCACGCCGATCGCCAGCGGAACGTCCTGTGCCGCCTCGTTGCGCCGGCGGGCGGTGATGATGATCACGTTTTCCGGCACTTTGGTTTCGCCGGCCTGGTCGACATCCGCCGCATCCGCCGTATTCGCGGCATCGGCCGGAGCGGCCGGAGCGGCGTCCGCGAGCGCTGGAGAGGTCGAAAGCGCTGCGGCGGCAATTCCGGCCAGCAGCAAGGCACGCTCGTTCATCATTTTATCCCTCTGTTTCCTCGCAAATCGGGCCGGCGTGCTTTGGCTCGCGGCGGGTTTTTCCGCTTGCGCGTCGGACACGGCAGCAGGGTTCGGTGCGGGCGCAACCATCGTTGCACCCGCGACCAGGGCGGTCAGCGGATTAGACATGTTTTCCCCGTTCTCGCGAAGCCGCAGGACGGCCCCGATTCGACGGGGATTAATCCCTAGTCATCGACTAGACAATAGGGATTCAGACGCAGCCCGTCGCAACAACAACTCGCTTCGACGCGGGCGGCGCTGAGACTCAGCGGCCTCTTTCAGCGAGCCGGAGCAGAGCCAGGACGGTGAATGCACCCATCGTGAAAATGGCCGCCAAAGCGCAGGTTCCGTAGAGCGCGCCGACCTGCCACGCGACACCAGCCTGATCGGACACGGTCGCTTGCTCCGCCGAATGGGAAAGAAAAGTTAGAACCGGCCGCAGCGCGGTCACGGCGTACATCGCGACAGCCGGGCGCCACAAGTTCGCCACCGACTGCTGCCGCAAATCGCCGCGGCGTCGGTGCAGGTACAAAGCGAACAATTGGAAGATCACATAGACGGTCAGATACCAGCCGAGGAAATTGCTCACCGGGACTCCAAAATAGGCGCCGCCGTCATGCCAGATCCAGCTGTGGCCGATGGTCGAGGCGATCGGATCGAACGTCAGATCCCACGAAACCATCACGAAACCGGCAATCGCCGGCACCGCGAACAGGCCGTCCGCGCGCGCTCGCCGGGTCCCCAGGATCAGGCGCGCCAGCGTCCACGACAGATAGCCCATGCCGAGATAGGCCGGTCCGATCAGCAGCGGCACCAGGAACAGCTTGGGTCCGAGGGCGTCGCCGTAGTGATAATGGCCGAACGGGAAGCCGGTGACGATGCTCAGGTTTTCGAGCGCATTGCTGACCACCAGGCAGATGGCGCTGAAGACCAGCATGTCGCGCCAGCTGTACTGCTTGCTGCCGTGGAGAAGCGCGAAGGCCATCGGCAGCAGCGCGCTCAGCGGCGCATTGAGGCCCCCGGGAAGCAGCCCGAGCGGCTGCAGCACGATCACCGCCGCATAGACAGCGACCATCGCCCACAGCAAAAAAGAAAAGGAACGGCTCACGGCACGGCCTCCAACCTCGCAACCCTTGCCACCGAATTCGTTACGGCACGCGGACACTTGGTGGAATCGGGGACCCTAGGGTACCAGCACCGTATCCTTCGCCTCGGGCAGCGTCTCCGGGAAATCGAGCGTGTAGTGCAAGCCGCGGCTTTCGTGGCGGCTCAGCGCGGAGCGGATGATGAGGTCGGCGACCTCGACCAGGTTGCGCAGCTCGATCAGGTCCGGGGTCACGCGGAAGTGGGCGTAATAATCCTTCACTTCCTGGCGCAGCATGTCGATCCGGTGCTTGGCACGCTCGAGGCGCTTGGTCGTCCTGACGATGCCGACATAATTCCACATGAAGCGGCGGATTTCGGTCCAGTTCTGGGTGATCACCACCTCCTCGTCGGAATCGGTGACGCGGCTCTCGTCCCAGGCGCGGATCGGCGGCGGCGGCGGCAAATCGTCCCAATAAGCGGCGACGTGGGTGGCCGCGGCGTCGCCGAACACGAAGCATTCGAGCAAGCTGTTCGAGGCCAGCCGGTTGGCGCCGTGCAGGCCCGACTGGCTGACCTCGCCGACCGCGTAGAGGCCGGGAAGGTCGGTCCGCCCGTCCAAATCGATCACCACCCCGCCGCACGTATAATGCTGGGCGGGTACCACCGGAATCGGATCGGTGGCGATGTCGATGCCGAGCTCGTTGAGCCGCGCGCGGATGTTGGGGAAATGCTCCTTCACGAAGTCGGGCGGCATGTGGCTGATGTCGAGATGGACGTAATCGAGGCCGAGCCGCTTGATCTCATGGTCGATCGCGCGGGCGACGACGTCGCGCGGGGCCAATTCGGCCCGTTCGTCGAAATCGGGCATGAAGCGATAGCCGGTCTCGGGGATCTTGAGCCGCCCTCCCTCGCCGCGCACGGCCTCGGTGATCAGGAAGTTCTTGACTTGCGTGTTGTAGAGGCAGGTCGGGTGGAATTGCATGAACTCCATGTTGGAAACGCGGCAGCCCGCCCGCCAGGCCATCGCGATGCCGTCGCCGGTCGCGCCCCTGGGCGCGGTCGAGAACAGATAGACGCGCCCCGCGCCGCCGGTCGCCAGGATCGTCGCACGCGCGGTGAAGGTCTCGACCTTTCCCGAGCGCCGGTTGAGCGCGTACGCCCCCCAGATATGGCCGTCGCCCGAATAGCTCAGCCCGTGGCGGCTGGTGACGAGGTCGATCGCGACCATGTCGGGAATGAGGCTGATGTTGGGATTGGCGGCGGCGGCGCGCTCCAGCGCCTGCTGCACCGCCCAGCCGGTGGCGTCGTCGACATGAACGATGCGGCGGCGGCTGTGGCCGCCTTCGCGGGTCAGGTGCCAGCCTTTCGCGCCGTCGGCGTTGAACGGCACGCCCAATGCCGCCAGCCGCTCGATCGCCGCCGGCGCGCCTTCGACGACGAATTCGACCGTGGCCCGGTTGTTGAGGCCCGCGCCGGCGATCATCGTGTCCTCGACATGCGCTTCGAACGTGTCGCCCGGCTCGAGCACCGCGGCGATCCCGCCCTGGGCCCAGCCGGTTGCGCCCTCGCCCTTGGCCAGCACCGCCACCCTGAAGCGCTGGGCGAGGTTGAGCGCCGCGGTCAGCCCCGCCGCGCCGGAGCCGATGATGAGCACGTCGTAATTCCGGCTAGCCATCGGTTCCGGTCGCGCGGGTGAGGTTCAGGAAGACGTCCTCCAGATCGGCTTCGCGGGTCGAGACGTCGACGATGCCGAGGCCTTCCCTGTGCAGCGCCGCCAGGACGTCGCCGGCATTGACCCGGTCCTTGCGGTAGGTGATCGCGAGCGTCCGTTCTCCGGTCAGCTCGATCTTGTCGAAACAGGCATTGACCGGCGCGATCGCGAGGTCGCGGTCGACGACGATCTCGACCACCTTCTCCTGCGCCATGCCGACCAGGGTCCGGGTCGTCTCGTTGGCGATCAGCCGGCCGTGGTTGAGGATCGCGATCCGGTCGCACAGCTGTTCGGCTTCCTCGAGATAATGGGTCGTGAGCACGATCGTGACGCCGAGCGCGTTGAGGCTGCGGACATAGTCCCAGAGCTGCTGGCGCAGTTCGACGTCGACGCCCGCGGTCGGCTCGTCGAGCACCAGGATCGGCGGCGAATGAACCATCGCCTTGGCGACCAGCAGCCGCCTTTTCATCCCGCCCGAAAGGGTGCGCGCATAAGCGTCGGCCTTGTCCTCGAGGTGCATCGCGCGCAGCAGCTGCATCGTCCGCCGGTCCGCCTTGGGAATGCCGTAGAGCCCGGCCTGGATTTCGAGCGCCTCCTTCGGCGTGAAGAAGGGGTCGAACAGGATTTCCTGCGGCACCACCCCGATCGACCGTTTGGCGTTGCGCGGATGCGCGTCGATGTCGAAGCCCCAGATTGTCGCGCTGCCCCCCGATTTGGTGACCAGCCCGGCGAGGATGTTGATCAAAGTCGATTTGCCGGCGCCGTTGGGGCCGAGCAGGCCGAATATGCCGCCGCGCGGCACGTCGATCGTCACTCCGTCGAGCGCGCGCTTGCCGCCGGCATAGGTCTTCTGGAGATCGTCGATGCTGATCGCGGCTTCGGTCATCGGCGCGCGAATAGCGCGACTTTCCCGCCTAGCGAAGCGGATTGTCCTTCGCTAAGGCGCAAGCCATGGCCGCCACCGACCCCTTCACCCCCGAAATCGTCTACACCGACAGCCCCCGCGTCGCCTGCGACGGGGCGACGGAGATTTCCCCCGCGCTCGGCCACCCCCGCGTCTGGCTGCAGATCGACGACAAGGGCTTCGTCGACTGCGGCTATTGCGACAAACGCTTCATCCTGCGCGGCGGGCCGGCCGACACGGGTGCATAAGCGGACCAATCGCCCTATATCGCCTCCATGAGCACCGATCCCCGCCGCTTCCTCTACCGCCCAGACGGGCTCGATCCCGACGCCGCGCTGCGCCTCACCGCCGACGCGCTCAAGGGCTGCGACGACGGCGAGCTCTATCTTCAATATACCGCGTCCGAGAGCTTCGGCTTCGACGACGGGCGGCTGAAGACCGCCGATTTCAACACCCAGGCGGGCTTCGGCCTGCGCGGCGTCTCGGGCGAGACCACCGCCTTCGCCCAGGCCAACGAATTGAGCGAAGCGGCGATCCGCCGCGCCGCCGAGACGATGGCCGTGCTCGACCCGGCCAAGGGCGCACGCCCGGGCCCGCCGCGCCGGACCAACGCCAGGCTCTATACCGACGCCGATCCCCTGAGCCTGATCCCGTTCGCCAGGAAGGTCGCATTGTGCCAGCAGATCGACGCCGCCGCCCGCGCCCGCGATCCGCGCGTTGCCCAGGTCTCGGTGGTGCTCGCCGGCTCGTGGAGCGTGATCGACATCGTCCGCCCCGACGGCTTCGTCGCCCACGACGTGCGTCCGCTGGTCCGGCTCAACGTCCAGATCGTCGCGGAAGCGAACGGCCGGCGCGAGAGCGGCTATCACGGCCTCGGCGGCCGTTATCTCTATGACGAATTGTTCGAGCCCGCGACCTGGAACCGGGCGATCGACATGGCGCTCGCCCAGGCGCTGGTGAACCTCGAATCGGTCGCCGCGCCGGCCGGCGAAATGACGGTCGTGCTCGGCCCCGGCTGGCCCGGCATATTGCTGCACGAAGCGATCGGCCACGGCCTCGAGGGCGATTTCAACCGCAAGGGCAGCTCGGCTTTCTCCGGGCGGATCGGCAGCCGGGTCGCCGCTTCCGGCGTCACCGTGATCGACGACGGCTCTATCGGCGACCGCCGCGGCTCGCTGACGATCGACGACGAGGGCACGCCGACCCAGCGCAACGTGCTGATCGAGGACGGCATATTGAAGGGCTATATCCAGGACCGGCTGAACGCCCGGCTGATGGGGGTCGCGCCGACCGGCAACGGCCGCCGTGAAAGCTTTGCCCATGCGCCGATGCCGCGGATGACCAACACCTTCATGCTCGGCGGCAAGGACGACCCGGGCGAAATCCTCGCCCGGGCGAAGAACGGCATCTACGCCAAGAGCTTCGGCGGCGGCCAGGTCGACATCACCTCAGGCAAATTCGTCTTCTCCTGCACCGAGGCCTATCGGATCGAGAACGGCAAATTGGGCGCCCCGATCAAGGGCGCGACCCTGATCGGCGACGGCCCGACCGTGCTCACCAAAGTGGCGGCGATCGGCGACGACATGGCGCTGGACGAAGGGATCGGCGTCTGCGGCAAGGGCGGCCAGTCGGTCCCCGCCGGCGTCGGTCAGCCGACCTTGCTGATCGAGGGCATCACGGTCGGCGGCACCGCCGCGTGAACCAGTCGCAGGTCCGGGCCATCCTCGATTTCTGGTTTTCCCGTTCGTGGGACGATTGGTGGCGCTCCGACCCCGAACTCGACGCGGAGATCGCAAAGCGCTTCGAGACGCTCTGGGCGGAGCAGCGCGAGAACGTGCCCGGGCATTTTCTCGGCTCGGCCGAGGAAGCGCTCGCCGCGGTGATCCTGTTCGACCAGTTCCCGCGCAACATGTTCCGCGGCCATGCCGACCAATTCTCGACCGACCCGCTGGCGCTCGCGATCGCCAAGGGCGCGGTCGCGCGCGGCTATGACGACGGCATGACGCCGGAGCGGCGCGGCCTCCTTTACATGCCGTTCGAGCATAGCGAGGATTTGCGCGACCAGGTCCAGTCGCTGCTCCTGTTCACCGCCCTCGGCAATGCCGAGCATCTCGATTATGCCTGCAAGCACCACGACGTCATAAAGCGCTTCGGCCGCTTCCCGCACCGCAACGCGATCCTCGGCCGCAAGCCGACTGCGCTCGAGGATGCGGCGGGCGACGTGGTGCCCTGGTAATGGCGCTGGTCGAGGCCGCCCGTTTCTACACCGGCATCGAAGCCAGCATGGCCAAGGGCCGCCTCGAGGCCGAGGGCATAATCGCGATCCTGTTCGACACCGAGATGAATTGGGGTGGCATGGACCTCGGCGTCGTGCCGGTGCGGCTGATGGTCGACGACGATGATCTGGCGGCGGCGCGGCGGGTGCTAGCCGAGGATGCTTGACAGCGAAGCTGTAGTATCACACTAATACACTTCGTGCATGCCAGCGTGGAAGGCGGCCGGTCAATGAGTGACGTCGACGCGCCGGTGCTCGAGCTGGCGGACATCAGCAAGACGTTCGGGCGCCGCGGCGCCGCCGTGAAGGCGGTTCGCGGCGTCACGCTCTCGGTCGGCGCGGGCGAAGTCTACGGTTTCCTCGGGCCCAACGGCGCCGGCAAGAGCACGACGATCCGCATGCTGCTGGGCCTGATCGCGCCGACCGCGGGGGCGGTGCGGCTGTTCGGGCAGGATCTCCGCATCGACCCTTCCGTGCTGCATCGGGTCGGCTCGCTGGTCGACGGCGGCAATTTCTATCCCTTCCTTTCCGGCCGCCGCAATCTGGAGGTGCTGGCCAGGACCCATGGCAGCGGCGGCGAGCGGATCGACGCCCTGCTCGACCAGGTCGGCCTCGCCAGGGACGCCAGGCGCAAGGTGAAGGGCTATTCGACGGGCATGCGGCAGCGGCTCGGCGTCGCCGCCGCCTTGCTCGGCGCGCCCGACATCGTCATCCTCGACGAGCCGGTCAACGGCCTCGACGCCGCCGGCATCCAGGAGATGCGCCGGCTGATCCGCAGCCTCGCCGCGGACCATGGCAAGACGGTATTTCTGTCGAGCCACCTGCTCAACGAGGTGCAGCAGGTCTGCGACCGCGTCGCGATCATCCACAAGGGCGAGGTGGTACGCGAATCGACGGTCGCGGACTTGCTCAGCCAGGAAACGAGCGGCCTCAGGGTCGAGGCGATTCCGCTCGAAGCCGCCGAAGCGGCGCTCGGCGGCCGCTGGGCGGTCGAGCGGAGCGGCGACGCGCTGCTGGTCGCGGCCAGCCGGGCCGAGACGCCGGAGGTGGTGAAACAACTGGTCGGCGCCGGCGTCGATCTGTTCGGCCTGGCGCCGGTCCAGTCCACTCTGGAGGACGTGTTCCTCGCCATCACCGCGGAGGAGCCGGGCGATGCTTGACGCGATCCGCGCCGAGGCGCTGAAGTTCACCCGCCATCGCGCGACCTGGGGGCTGGTGTGGATCTGGCCGATCGGCCTCATCATCATCGGCGTGATCGCCATCATCGTCGGCCTCGTGAACGGTCCCGACGCCGCAGCCGGCCGCGGCGAAGCGACGGCCGCCGCGTGGATCGCGGACGCGACCGCTTTCTGGAAAGTCCCGGGCCAGGGGCTCGGCCGCTACGTGATCGGCGCCTTCGTCGCAATGGTCTTCGCCGGCGAATATGGCTGGAACACCTGGAAGCTGATCGTCCCGCACCGGTCGCGGACGATTCTAATCGCCGCCAAATATGTCGTGGCGCTGGCGCTGCTTGCCTGCGGCTTCATACTTGCCGCAATCCTGTTCAACGCCATCGGCTGGATCGAGGACGTCCTCACCGGCGATCCGATCCCGCCCGGCATCGCGTTCGGCGCCCTCATCAAGGCGCATGGCCTCGGCGCGCTCGCAGCCCTGGCGCCGCTGCTGCTCACCACCGCCTATGTCAGCCTCGCCGCGATCCTCACCCGCTCGACCGTGGCCGCGTTGATGATCGGCTTTTTCGTGACGACCGCGGAGGGGCTGTTCCGCAGCTTCGCGCCTTTGCTCGCGCTCTACGCGCCGAGGCCGGTGGGCGCGCTCTATCAGCTGCTGCCCGGCTATCATGTGGTCAATGTCGGCGGCTGGATCACGACCGGCGACATCCTCGTCGTGCCCTTTCCCTCGGGGCCTTATTCCGCGCCGTTCGCGGCTTCGCTCGCGATCGTCGCCGCCTGGATCCTGCTCCTCGTCGGCCTCACCTTCTGGCGCTTCCGCCGGCAGGATATCAACTAGCGCAGGATGCCGCGGATCGGGCTCAGGTCGTAGCCGGCCGCCGCGGCGCCCGCGATGATCGCGGCGCCGTCCGCGCCCCGGCTATGCGCGGCCATCGCCCACAGCCAGGTCGAGCGCGTCCCCGACCGGCAGAAAGCGAGCAGCCTGCCCTCGTCCATCGCCGCCGCCATCGCCGCCACCTGGGCCGGCTCGATCGCGCCGGCGATCGGGATGTGACGATAAGCAAGACCGGCGGCTCGGGCGGCCGCCTCGATAGCCGCGCTCGAAGGCTGGCCGGGCTCTTCGCCGTCGGGTCGGTTGTTGACGATCAGCTCGACGCCAGCCTCCACGACTGCTTCCATATCGCCGGGGTGAAGCTGGCCGCTTGCGACCAGCACAAGGTCGTCCAGCACCCTGAACATCAGCGCTTGAGCGCGGCGAGCGCGGCGAAGGCGTGCGATTCGGAAGGTATTGCGCGTGATCGCCGCCGCCGCTCGCGGCCGCGCCAGACCCAGCCCGGCGCCGCCTCATCGGGACGGAAGCCGATGTCGCGCATCAGCCTGGCGAGCGCCGCCGGCTGGAGGCCGAGCGAGGTCACCAAGGCGACGTCGACCGCCTCGCCATCGGCCGCGCGCGCCTCGTGCGCCCGGGCCGCGATCCGCTCGGCCATGTCGACCCGGATCATCTGCGGCCCGGCGGGGCGGAAGCCGAGCCGGGTCAGCAACGCGCGGTCGGCGGGCGCCGGCAGCACGACGCTCGACTCCGAAGGAAGCGCCGGCATCTTTTCCTCCGCCTCGGCGGCGCGAAAGGCGGCGCGCCAGCGCATCGCCTCGGGCTTGAGCACCGCCGGCATGAACAGGTCGAGCGCGCCGATCCGGACGCCCAGCCGGGTCACCGCCCGCCGCCGCTCGCGATCCAGCGCGGCGAGCGGCCCGGCGACCGCCTCGCGCGGCACGATCCCGCCCTCGTCGACCAGCAAGGCGAGCAAGGCGCGCACCGCCGCCGGCGCCGCCGGGTCCTGCGCGGCATGGCCGGCGGCGCGCAAGGGTCCCAAAGCAGCCTCGGCGCTGGCGCGCAGCCAGTCCTTGAGGCGCAGGATGACCGCCTCGCGGCCCTTCTCCGAAACGCGGTCGATCCGCCGGTCGAGCAGGATGCGCGGGCTAAGCAGATTCTTGCCCGGCCCGAGCCGCGCCACCTCATGGCCGCGCCACAGGATCGCCACCGGCAGGTCCGGCTGGGTTCGCAGCGCGAAATGATCGTCGGTGTCGGCGACCAGAGCGGCGGCGCGCTTCTCATATTCGTGGCCGAGGCGGCGCTCGGCGGTGGCCAGCAGCATCTTGCGGTCGGCATGGCGCGCCGCCGGGTCGACCTCGAAGGCGAAGCCCTGGAGCCGGCCGATCGCATAGGAGCCGACGCTGACCTCGCCCTCGGCGTCGACCAGCACCGGAAACTCGCCGGCGCCCTTCCTGCCGACGTCGCGCATCAGGACCGCGGTGCGCCGGTCGACGAAACGCTGGGTGAGCCGCTCGTGGAGCGCGTCGGAGAGCTTCTCCTCGACCGCCATCGTCCGTTCCGCCATCGCAAGCGGGTCCGCGAGCCAGTCGGCGCGGTGGGCGATATAGGCCCAGGTCCTGACGCCGGCGATGCGGTCGGCAAGCGTGTCGATGTCGCCCTGGACGTTGTCCAGTCGGGCCACCTGCTCGGCATACCAGCCCTGCGGCACCCGCCCGTCGCCCTCGCTCAGATGGGCGAACAGCCGCGCGACCAGCCGGGCGTGGTGGTCGGCGCCGGTCTTGCGGAAATCGGGCAGGCCGCAGGTCGCCCACAGCCGTCCCACCAGATCGGGCGAAGAAGCGCGGGCGTGCACGTCGGGATCGCCGGCGAGAATCCTGAGCACGGCGAGGTCGACCGCCTCCGGCGCGGCGCGCACCTCGCGGCGCACCGGCTTGCGCTCGAGCGAGCGCACCAAAGCCTCGACGCTGGCGAAGTCGAGCTCGCTCTCGCGCCAATAGAGGAAATCGAGCGGCGCGAAGCGATGCTCCTCGATCCGCTCGATCTCGTCGGGCCGAAATTCGGCCAGTGCGTCGCCTTCGAGCGTCAGCGAGCCGAACGTGCCGTCGCGCTGGTGCCGCCCGGCCCGCCCGGCGATCTGCGCCATCTCGGCCGGGGTCAGCCGCCTGCGCCTTTTTCCGTCATATTTGGAGAGGCCGGCGAAGGCGACATGGTCGACGTCCATGTTGAGCCCCATGCCGATCGCGTCGGTGGCGACCAGATAATCGACCTCGCCGGCCTGATACATCGCCACCTGGGCGTTGCGCGTGCGCGGGGAAAGCGCGCCCATCACCACCGCCGCGCCGCCGCGCATCCGCCGCAGCATCTCGGCGACCGCATAGACCTGCTCGGCCGAGAAGGCGACGATCGCCGAGCGCGGCGGCAGCCGCGAGAGCTTGGCCGGGCCGACATAAGAGAGCGTCGAGAAGCGCGGCCGGGTGACGATCTCGGCCTTGGGCAGCAGCGCGCGGACCATCGGCCTGAGGCTTTCCGAGCCGAGGATCATCGTCTCCTCGCGGCCGCGCGCGTGCAGCATCCGGTCGGTGAAGACGTGGCCGCGCTCGGGATCGGCGCCCAATTGCGCCTCGTCGATCGCGACGAAGGCGACGTCCCTTTCGATCGGCATGCTTTCGGCCGTGCACAGCAGCCAGCGCGCGTCCTTGGGCAGGATCTTCTCCTCGCCGGTGATCAGGGCGACCTGGTTTGCGCCCTTCAACTTGACCACCCGGTCGTAAACCTCGCGCGCGAGCAGGCGCAGCGGGAAGCCGATCATCCCCGACGAATGGCCGCACATCCGCTCGACCGCCAGATGCGTCTTGCCGGTGTTGGTCGGGCCCAAGACGGCCTTCAGCTCGGCGTTCATCACCCCTAGATCGTCCGGCGCCCGCCAAAGCGCAACCTTTCAAAGCACAACCATTTCCGCCGCTTGGCGACTTCGGCTCCTTTCGTCCGGCGCGCTTGTCGCTTCGCCGCAAGCGTGCCGGACAGGTAGAGTCCGTAATTTGACTTTAACCTGTTTTCTTCACAACCCTCGCCACCTGCCGAGCGGGGTGCGCGGCGGGGGTTGTGAAGCGGGCGCGAGGGACGCGAAAGCCTTGTATCAGGTGAACGAGATCGGCGCGGGATCGAGCGGCGGCGCCGCGGCGCTGGCGTTCGACGGCGGCCCGTTTGGCGCCGCGGCCGGCCGGCCCGCCTTCGGCCAGAAGGCCGAGGCACTGCGCGCGCGCGCCGGCGAGCTCGATCTCGTCGTCGATCTCGGCCAGCGGATCGGCTCGGGCGAATGGTTCCGCGGCCTCGTCACCTGCTTCGGCCTTTGCTACGCCGCCTGGTCGCTGGCGCCTGGCCTCGCCCCGCTGCCGGGAGCCGCGCCGGCGCCGCTCGGCGATGCCCAGTTCGAAGAAGCGCGCACGCTCAGCATCGCGCCGCTCGCCTACGGCGCCGACACCGGCCGCCGGATGGCGCCGACCGACGCGGTCGAGGCGCTCGCCGAGAGCCCCGAGCGGCCGATCATCGATCTGCGCGCTACCCTGGGCCGGGGCGACGGCTTCGCCGCCGTGCTCGAGCGCGCCGGCGTGGCCGCCGCCGAGGCGCAGCGCATCGCTTCGATGATCGCCGGCATCGTCCCGGCTGGCGGCATCCGCCCCGGCACGATCATGGACCTGACGCTCGGCCGCCGGCCGAACCGAACCGTGGCGCGCCCGCTGGACAGGCTCAGCTTCCGCGCCCGCTTCGACCTGCGCCTTGAGCTGGAACGGGTCGCCGGCGCGCTGACGCTCAGCCAGATCCCGATCGCGGTCGACGACACGCCGCTCAGGATCCAGGGCCTGGTCGGCGCCAGCCTCTATCGCTCGGCGCGCGCCGCCGGCGTGCCCGCGCGCACCGTCGAATCCTATATTCGCGCGCTCAACACCCAGCTGAGCGTGCCCGCCGGGATCAATTCGAACGACCGGTTCGACATCATCATCGAGCATCGCCGCGCCGCCACCGGCGAGGTCGAGACCGGCCAGCTCCTCTATGCCGGCCTCGACCGTTCGAGCGGCCGCGATCTCCAGTTGATGCAATGGGACGGCGACGGCCGCAGCCAGTGGTTCGAGGCGTCCGGCGTCGGCCGCGAGACCGGCGGCATGACCCGGCCGGTGCCGGGCGGCGTCTCGTCGGGCTTCGGCATGCGCTTCCACCCGATCCTGAACTATTCGCGGATGCACCGCGGCGTCGATTTCCGCGCCAGCCAGGGCACGCCGATCGTCGCCGTCACCGACGGCCGGGTCGAGCTCGCCGGCTGGCATGGCGGCCACGGCAATACGGTCCGGCTCCACCATGGCGGCGGCATGGAAACGCTCTACGGCCATATGAGCCGGATCGCGGTGCGCGCCGGCGAGAATGTCCGCCGCGGCGCGATCATCGGCTATGTCGGCTCGACCGGCCTTTCGACCGGGCCGCACCTCCATTTCGAGGTTTACCGCAACGGCGTCCCGGTCAATCCGCTGGGCGCGACCTTCGCCAGCCGCGCGCAATTGTCCGGCCCGGCGCTCGCCGCCTTCCGCAACCGGCTGCGCGGCCTGCTCGGCACCCCGGTCGGCGCGGTCCAGAGCGCGCAGACGGCGAACTCCGGCGCCGGCGCGTCGCGCACCGCGCGCTGACCGTCATCCCAGCGAAAGCTGGGATATCACTGCGTTGCTGAAGAAGAGGGATTCCAGCCTTCGCTGGAATGACGAGGCGCTCAGCGGCCCTGGGCGCGCCAGCGCTTGACGACGCGGGCGACCATCGCGTCTTCCTCGCCGGTCTGCCGCCAGAGCTGCGAGAAGAGCGGGTCGGAGGAGGCCGGGCAGCGGTCGCGCTCGAGGCCGTCGAAGGTGACGCGGATCGGGATCGACACGCCTTCGCCGCAGACGATGCACTCGCGGTTGCGCAGCGCCGGAATGACGTCGAGGAAACCGCGCGAGCCTTCGGGCATCGCGTTCTTCACATATTGCTGGTCGCGATCGTTGTTGAGGCGCATCGCGATGATCGTGCCGCATTGCGAGAGCACGCCCTCGGCGAGGTCGGACGGCCGCTGGGTGATCAGGCCCAATGACACGCCGTATTTGCGGCCTTCCTTGGCGATCCGCTCGAGGATCTTGCGCACAGCCTGGCCGGTCGAGGTCTTGTCCGACGGAATGTAGCGATGCGCCTCCTCGCAGACGAGCAAAACGGGCCGCTGCACTTCGCTGCGCGACCAGATCGCATAGTCGAAGACGAGGCGCGACAGCACCGCCACGACCACCGAGACGATGTCGGACGGGACGCCCGACACATCGATGATCGAGATCGGCTTGCCGCGCGCCGGCAGGCGGAAGATCTTGGAGATGAACGCACCCATTGAATCGGCGACGAGCATGCCCGAGAACATGAACTGGTAGCGCGGGTCGGACTTCAATTCGTCGATCTTGGTCTTGAGGCGCATGTAGGGCGCGGTGTCGGTCGCCTTGTTGAGCAGCCCCATTTCGTGGGTGATCGCGCTGGTCAGGTCCGACAGAGTGTAGGGGATCGGCGAATCGACGGTGAGCTTGGAGAGGCCTTCGGCGACCCGGTTCTTGCCGCGCGCGTGGAGCAGGCACTTGGCGAGGATATCCATGTCGCGCTGGCGCTCGGCGCCCTGCGAGGTGACGAACACCTCGGTATGCTCCTCGAAGTTCATCAGCCAATAGGGCATGGCGAGGTTGTCGACGTTGAACAGCTCGCCATGACCCTTGAACGCGGCCGAATATTCGCCGTGCGGGTCGATCATGACGATGTGGCCTTCGGGGCTCTGGTCGCAGATGCGGTGCATGATCAGCGCCGCGGCGGTCGATTTGCCGGTGCCGGTCGAGCCGAGCAAGGCGAAATGCTTGCCCAGCAAAGCGTCGACATAGAGCGCGCCGCGCACGTCCTTGGTCGGGTAGACGGTGCCGATCTCGATATGGGCGCGATCGTCGGCGGCGAACATCTGCTTGAGATCCTCGCCGGCGACCGGATAGGCCTTGCTGCCGGGGATCGGGTAAGCGGTGATGCCGCGCTTGAAGTTGACCAGCTTGCCCGAAGCCGGATCCTCGTCGCCCTCGCCGAGGAAATCGACCTCGGCGCTGACCGCGCCCGCCTCGGCGTCGACCACCTTGAGGCTGCGGACGTTGGCGAGCAGCCAGCGCCGGCTCGAGGCGATCTTGATCTGGCTGCCGACCTGGCCGGACATGGCGATGCTGGGGTCGGCATCGCCCGCCAGCTCGGCGAAGCGGCGACCGGAAATCTCGACCCGCGCGCCGCTGCCGCCGATCTCGACGACATGGCCGATCGCCTCGTGGCTCGGCACCAGCGACCGCAGCGGCGCGGGCTGAGCGGCGCCGGTTTCCGCGCCGTCTTCGGGCTGCGGAAAGCTGTGCAGGTTCATCGCGTCGGTCATGCTTTTGGCCGCCCCTCGGGTCACAGGCCGACCGTCCTAGCCCAATAGGGTAAACAAGAGATTTCCGAGATTTACGCGTCGTTTGCAGATTGCGGTTGGAGCGGTCTCTAAACTATGCGTAGCGCCGCTGGAAAAAGGCGCTCGCCGCCCAGCCGAGCAGCAGCGACAGGGCGACCGAGACGATGCCGTAGGTGAACGACCAGCGCTCGGCCGCCGAAGCGATGAAGCCTTCGAAGCCGAGCTTCTCGATGTTGATCTCGCGCACGGCGCCGGCGATCACCCGGCCGTCGCGGATCAGGAAGGTCTCGGCGGTGTAGGTGCCGACCGGCACCCGCGCCGGGATCGAGATCCGGGCGCGGTAGAGCACCCCCTCGCGGATTTCCACGCCGCGCGGATATTCGGCGTAGAGCTGGTTGCGGCGGCGCAGGTCGAGCAGGCCCTGCTCGAAGCGGCGCAGCGTGTCGGCCGAGGCGCCGCCGCCGGGCGAGAGCTGGAGATTGTCGAGCCCGAGCTCGTAGATGGCGGCGGTGCGCTCGTCGACCAGCTGCGACAGCGGCCGCGAGGAGGCGACCGCGTAGAAGCTCGGCGCCGAGCGGAACCGGACCCGCTCGACGTTCATCCAGATTCCCGCGACCTTCTGCTTCTCCCTGAGCACGATCCGCTCGAGCGGTCCCTTGAGCACCACCGCGATGTCCGGCGGCGCGGCCGGGGTGCGCCCGTCGGGATAGACGATCGCGCCGAACAGCAGCAGCTCGGCGCCGGAGAAGGAGTAGCGGATCTCGACGTTGCTCTGCGAGACGTCGGGCACCAGCCGCGGCTCCGCCTGGCCCAGCGCCAGCGGCGCGAGCAAGGCGAGCAGCAGGGCCCGCGCGCGCCTCACAGCATCTGCACCGTATAGATCTCCTCGGGCCGGTAGCCGAGCTGGAGCGCCATCCGGAAGGCGACCCCGAGCACGACGATCGCCAGGATCATCCTGAGCAATTCGGGCTTCATCTTCTGGGCCAGGCGCGCGCCATATTGGGCGCCGATCACCGAGCCCAATAGCAGCAGCCCGGCGAGCACGATGTCGACCGAGCGGGTGGTGGTGGCGTGGACGAGCGTGGTGACCGCGGTGACGAACAGGATCTGCAGCAGCGAGGTGCCGACCACGACCTGCGCCGACATGCCGAGCAAATAGATCATCGCCGGGACCATGATGAAGCCGCCGCCGATGCCGAGCAGCACCGTCAGGATGCCCGAGATGAAGCCGAGCCCCAGCGGCGCGAGCGGCGAGATGTAGAGGCCCGAGCGGTAGAAGCGCCAGCGGAAGGGCAGCGCGGCGATCAGCGGGTTGTGGCGCCGTATGGCACGCGCCTGCGCCCGCCGCGACGGCTTCAATATGGCGAGCGCGGTCGCCGCTTCCCTCGCCATCATCAGGCCGATGCTGGTGAGGAGCAGCACGTAGAGGATCGAGATGACGGTATCGATCTGGCCCATTTTCTGGAGGAAGCGGAACAGGAAGCCGCCGAGGATCGAGCCCATCACGCCGCCGGCGATGATCACCGCGCCCATCTGCACGTCGACCCCGCGCCGCCGCCGGTGGGCGAGCACGCCCGAGATCGAGGTGCCGGTGATCTGGGTCGTCGCCGAGGCGACCGCGACCGCGGGCGGGATGCCGTAGAAGATCAGGATCGGCGTGGTCAAAAAGCCGCCGCCGACGCCGACCATGCCGGTCAACAGGCCGACCAGCCCGCCCAGCCCGACGATCACCAGAGCGTTTACCGACAGGCCGGCGATCGGCAGATAGATGTCCATGGGCCGGCGACCCTAGGGTCCGTACTCGGTATCCGCAATGGTCGTGACGAGCGGATTTTGGGTCAGGGCAAGGAGCGAGGAGGGAGCGATGCTGACGCATCATGACCGACGAGGGACGTAGCCCTGGCCCAAAAGCGGCCCGCCGCTCCGGGCGATCCCGACCATTGCGGGTATGGGGTACGGACCCTAGGGCGGCGGAGGCGCCGCGGCTAGCGGCGCCGGTAGGTTTCGCCGCCGCCGCTCTGCCGGCTCGCCTCGTGATGGGCGATGGTCGCGCGGACCACGTTCTGCATCAGCGCCATCCGGGTCTCGAGCGGCGTGCTGGTCCGGCCGATCATCACCGCCAGCGCATAATTGCGGCCGTCGGGAGCATGGAGGATGCCGATGTCGTTATAGCCGGCCTGCTCGGCGCCGAGCACCTGGCCGGTGCCGGTCTTGTGCGACAGCGTCCAGCCGGGCGCGAGGCCGCCACGCAGCCGGTTCCGTCCGGTATGGGTCTGCGCCATGATGTTGAGCAGCCGCTCGGTCGATTCCGTCGACAGCAACTCGCCGCGCTGGAGCCGGACCAGGCCGTTGGTGATGCCGTTCGGCGTCGCGCCGTCGACCGGATCGTCGATATAGCGTTCGAACGCCTGGCGCCGCCGCTCGGCCGGGAGGCTGCTGCGCGCCTGGGAGAAGGCGTTGCCTTGCGAGAAAGCGGGCTGCCATTGCAGGCCGGCGATGCCCGCCTGGAGCAGCCGCTCGCCGGGCCCGAAGCGCACGCCCTCGAGCCGGTTGCGCTCGAGCATCGCGCGCACCGCGGCCGGGCCCCCGGCATGGCGCAGGACGATGTCGTTGCAGGTGTTGTCGCTCTGGGTGAGGGCGCGGAACATGAGGTCGCCGAGCGTCGTCGTATAACCGTTGGCGCCGATCTGGCCGGCGATCGGCTGGTGAAACAAGGTGAGGTCCTGGCGGGTCACGGTGACCCGCTCATTGAGGTCGAGCTCGCCGGCGTCGGCGCGCTGGAGGGCGGTGATCGCCACCCAGAATTTGCTGACGCTCTGCTGCGGATAGAAACGGTCGCCGTGCCAGTCGATCGCCCAGCCGGTGTCGATGTCGCGGACCGCGATGCCGACCTCGCCGTCGAACGCGCGGCCGAGCTCGCGGATGCGCTGCTCCAGCTCGCGGGGCGCGGCCACGGCCGCGGCCGCCTCGCGCCGCTCGACCGGGGCCGACTGCGCCTGCGCCACGCAGGCCGCGGCGAGTGCGCCGATCACTGCCAGAAACTTCAGCCCGCTTAATGGCGCCCGTGCCCCGCTCGTCATCTACGCCCTCGCTTACGCCCTGAACCCCAAGGTCACCGCCATAAGGAATCCCGTGTTTCTGTCAGCTTAATCGCGAATCGCGATAGACGAGCCGTGTCCGCGATGCGGCGGGCCGAATCCGGAGGGCGTTATCCTGATAAGCCCCTCCCCTTGATGGGGAGGGGTTGGGGTGGGGTGGAGTCTCCGGAAAGGTCTCGGCCTTCATTGACGTTCACCCCCACCATGAGCAGGTGTGGGCTGCCCCGCAGCCCGCAGCCGTGTCCGGGGAACACGGCGACCTGCTCATCCTCCCCATCAAGGGGGAGGGCTTCGAGAGAAGGGGCTTTCCTCAGAACATCAGGTGGGCGCTGATCCGGAAATCGCGGCCGGCCAGGGGCGCGAAGTCCTTGAGGAAGCTCGCGTGGCGGCGCGCCTCGACGTCGAAGATGTTGTTGGCGGAAAGGACGATGCTGCTCTGGTTGCCCGCGCCGAACGGGTGGAAAGAAAGCGAGGCGTTGACCATCGTATAGCCGTCGGTCGGCGTTTCGAACGCGGCGATCCGGTTCTGGCTGCTGACCCGTTCGACTTCGATCCGGCCGTTGATCCGCTCCGACTGGGCCTCGATGCCGCCGAGCATGCGGAACGGCGGGATGCGCGGCGCCGGGCCCGCCGACTGGATCGTCGCGCGGACATAATCGGCTAGCGCGTCTAGGTGTATCCCGAACCCGCCCACTTGCGCGACGCGGACCGAGCCTTCGACCTCGAAGCCGCGATAGCGCGCGTCGGCCTGGAGATATTGGAAGACCGGAAGGTCGTCCTGGATCGCGCCGGTCGCCTGCTCGTAAATGTAATTGGAGAACCAGATCTGATAGGCGGACGCGCCGAAGCTGTAGCCGTTGCCGGACCCGCGCAGCGTCAGCTCGACGCCGTTGCTGCGTTCCTTGACAAGGTCGGGGTCGCCGATCTCGAACGCCTGCGTGCCCGGATGGGGCCCGTTGACGAACAATTCCTCGGCGCTCGGCGCGCGCTCGGTGTGCGACAGGTTGATGCCGAAGCGCAAAGCGGGCGCGCCGTAAGCGGCGCCGATCGAGCCCGAAAAGGCGCTGAAGCTGCGGTCGAGCGCGGGATTGCCGATAATCGCGTCGGCGTCGGCATTGACGCTCTGATGCTCGTAGCGCGCGCCGCCTTCGGCGCGGAACAGGCCGCTGGCATAATTTTCCAGCACGAACAGGCCGAGTTGGCTGGTCCGGTTGAACGGCAGCGATTTCTCGTCGCCGACCGTCTCGAGGCTGCGGTGATAATATTGCGCGCCGAAGCCGCCGCCCCAGCCGTTGCGCGTCGTTTGAACCGCCTCGAGCCGGGCCTCGTAGCCCGTATTGAGGAAGGTGGTGCCGACCGCGCCGGTGTCGTCGATCTCGCTATGCGTATAGTCGGAATAGCCGCCGCGCAGCCGGACGCTGTCGATGAAGCCGCTGCCGGTGTCGACCTCGGCGCGGCCGTCATAGCGGGTCTGCCTGAGGTCGATCCGCACCTCCTCGGCCTCAACCGCCGGATCGAGCGAGAAGCGAATCGGGATGCCGTAGAGGCTGTCGAGGCGGGTGACCGAGAAGCCGACATTGTTGTCGCCCTGAATCCAGGCGGCGCCGGCGGCGACGTCCCAGCTCCGTCCGCCGCTGTTGGGCATGCGGCCGCGCAGGCCGGCGAGGTCCTGGATCGCCGGATCAGGGCTCGCCAGCGCCTGCGCGCGCAGCGCCGGGGAGAGCAGGAAGCCGCCGGTCCTGAGATTGTCACTCTTGCTGTAACTGCCGTCGAAATGGACCACGAACTGCCCGGCTACGGGCACGTTGACCAGGGCATTGCCGGAGCGCTCTTGCGCCGCCGAGCCGTAGGTCGCGACGCCGGCGATGTGGATTGCCTCGTCCGGCACCTGGCGCGGGATGCGCGCGTCGACCACGTTGACCACGCCGCCGATCGCCGACGAGCCGAACAGCAACGCCGAGGGGCCGCGCAGCACCTCGATCCGGTCGGCGGTCAGGGGGTTGATCGCCACCGCATGGTCGACGCTGGTGTTGGAGACGTCGAGGCTGCCGATGCCGTCGGTCATGATCCGGATGCGCTCGCCCTGGAAGCCGCGCAGGATCGGGCGCGAGGCATTGGGGCCGTAGGAGGTCGCCGAGACGCCCGGCTGGCGCACCAGGCTGTCGCCGATCGTGGTGCGGACCTCGCGCGTCAGCGCCTCGCCGCTGAGCACCGAGGTGCCGGACAATATATCCTCCCGGTTGCGGCGGAAGCCGGTGACGACGATGTCCTGCGATTCCGCCTCATGATGGCCGCGCTGCTGCTGCGGCGCTGGCGGGGCGGGCTGCGCCGCCCTTTCCTGGGTTGTGGAATCCTGGGCTTCCGCCTGGTCGGCGGGCAAAGCGAGGGCGGCGCCGGGGAGCAGAGCCATGGCGGCACCGGCAAAAAGGGCTGAACGAAGCATATCCTGGTATCCATCTATCGGCTGCAGTCTCGGCAGCGGTCCGCGCTTTGAGGAGCGCGCGATTCAGTCGGGAGGCCGGCTGAGCGAACAAGAAAGCACGCGCGGGAGAAGGGCTTGATGCCGAGTTTCCCGGATCGTGCCGCGTGCCCTTTGCGGGCACGCGTCGCTCAGGCGGCGGGAGGCTCCAGCAACGGCGCGAGGGATCGCCCTACAAGCGGCCTGACAAGAGCCATATCGGGGTCGAGAGGGCGGCTTGGGCCGAACGGGATTGTCAGCCGGGGGCCGCGCAACAGGTCGGCGACCCAGGCGACCGCGCCGGCGTCGGCAAGCGCGCCCTTTTTCGACGCGACCGAGGCCGCCGCTTCTTCGCTGAAGGCCACGCCCGCAACCCGCGCGTCATGGCTTTGTCTCGCGGCAACATGGTTGGCCAGGCTCTCGTGGCGGCAGATGGCGCCCGCAACGGACGAGCCGTTCGCGACGACCAGGATGACGACCATCAAAAGCGAGAGGAGGTGACGCACTGCAATGTAATAACATCCCTTGCAGTCGGCGCGCAAGGCCATGCCGGCACGCGGAATGGATTTGCACATGCGCGTATCGCATTGCAGGCGCGGTTGGTCGCGCGGCCGGCGACAAATCGGGACAAGTTTTCCCGCGCATGACAAAGTTACGCGACAGCCGCCCGGCAAAGGGGTGTCATCGCCATTGTCTTTCAGAAGGACGATCATATGAAGAGCTTCACCATCCTGTCGGGCGCCGCGCTGCTCGCGGTCGCCGGCGGCGTCGCAATCGCCCAAGGGCCGGGCCAGCGCCCCGACCGCGATGCCGACGTCACCCGCGATCAGGTCATTGCCCGCACCGGCGAGGCGTTCGCCCGGCTCGACGCCAATCATGACGGCCGCTTCACCCCCGACGAAGCGCGGGCGCGCGGCGAGGCGCGCCGCGCCGAGCGCCGGGCGCACATGTTCGACCGGCTCGACGCCAACCATGACGGCAATGTCAGCCGCGAGGAATTCTCGCAGGCGCAGGGCATGCGCGGCGAAGGCCGCCCCGGCATGGGTCACCGCCGGATGGGGATGGGGCCGCGTCCGGGCGGCCCTGGCGGCCCCGAGGGCGGCCCGCCGCCGGGCGGTCCCGACGGTCCGCGCGGCCCCGGCGCGCGGATGTTCGGCGAGCAGGGCTTCATGACGCTCGAGCAGATGCGCGAGCGGGCGCTGGCGCGGTTCGACCGGGCCGACGCCAATCATGACGGCACGCTGACCGCCGCCGAACGGCACGAGGCCCGCGACCGGAGGCGCGAGCGCCGCCAGGAACGCCGCCGGCCGAGCTGATCGGCTAAGAAACGATTGCGAGGGCGGGCCTAAAAAGCCCGACCTTTCTCCGTTTTGGAAGATTTCGCACGCGAGACTCCGACTTAATCTCGCTTAAGTCCTTTTTCCGACATCCGTGGAAGTCTTCGAAGACTAACGATTCGCTAGGCGAGTACGAAAGAGGTCCGGGGGGACAGGTGGGATATTACCGGCTCTATCTGCTGGACGGCCCGGGCGGCCGTTTCGTCGGCTTCGAGGAAATCGAGGCTGCCGACGACGTCGAGGCGGTGCGCGCCGCCGAAGCGCTGCCGGGCAAACAGGCGCGCGAATTGTGGTGCGGCAAGCGCAAGGTAAAGACCTTCGCGTCGAAAGAAGCCTCCTAGAGCCTGGACCCCGAAGAGTCATCCCGGCGAAGGCCGGGACCCATGGAGGATGGCGATTCCGAAAGGGCGCGAACTTCGTCGCCGCTCTTCCGCATCCGAGTTCATGGGTCCCGGCTTTCGCCGGGATGACTCCGATATTGCACGCCAACAGAAGTTCAGACCCTACCCCTTGGGTAACAATATCCGCGCGATCAGCCCGCCTTCGCTCCGGTTCTCCAGCTCGAGCGTGCCGCGATGGGCCTGCGCCGCGCCGCGGGCCAGCGCGAGGCCGAGGCCCGAGCCGCCGGTATCGCGGTTGCGCGAGGCTTCGAGCCGGACGAACGGCTCCATCACGTTGGCGAACTCCGCTTCGGGAATGCCGGGGCCGCGGTCGCTCACCTCGATCGCGATCCGATCGCCCGCGTCGCGCACCGCGACCCGCGCCGAGCCGCCATATTTGACCCCGTTCTCGACCAAATTGCGCAATGCGCGCCGCAGCAGATTGGGCTGGACCGGCGCGGTCTGGCGCGCGGTCTCCTCATATTCCACGTCGTGGCCGAGCGCGCGATGATCCTCGACGACGCTGTCGGCAAGCGCATTGAGATCGACCGTGCGGACAGCTTCCGCCGGGCGGCCGGAGCGGGCGAAGGCGAGCGTGTCGTCGAGCATCGCGACCATCTCCTCGATCGTCGCGACCATGCGGGCGCGCTCCTCGGCCGGCTCGACGCTCTCGGCGCGGATCCGCAGCGAGGCGAGCGGGGTGCGCAGATCGTGGCCGATCGCGCCGAGCATGCGGTCCTTCTCGTCGAGCATGATTCCGACCCGCGCGCTCATCGCGTTGAAGGCGAGGATCGCGCGGCGGACGTCGGCGGGCCCGCGCGGCTCGACCTGCGGCGCCTCGCCACGGCCCTCGAAGCTCTGCGCGGCGGCGGTCAGCGCGCGCAACGGGCGGGCGAGCCGGGTCGCGATCCAGATCATCGCCGCGAGCAGCACCAGATAGATGAGCAGGGTCGATCCGGCGAGGCGGATGGCGGGCCAGGGACTGGGCCGCGCCATCGCCATGCGGGCGTTGAGCCAGGCGCCGTCGGGGAGCTGGGCCGACAAAAGCAGCAATTGCATCCGCGCCGCCCGGCGCTCGATCCGCTCGCGCTCGGACGGGCCGAGCCCTTCGAGCAGCGCCGGCGGCAGCGGCACGTCGCCGCCGATCGCGGCGCGCGCGTCGCGCAACCGGACGCCATTCTCCTCGGCCAGGGCGCGGATCCGCTCGGCGATCTCGGGGTCGCTCTCGGCGGCGGCGACGCTGCTTTCCGGGCCGAGCGCGAAGCGGCCGCGGCGGCCGCCGCGCTGCGGCAGCAGGTCGGTGCGCGCCGCGGGCGGCAGCGGCGCGAGGCGCTGGATCAGCATGACGAAGCGGCCGATAGGCGGGCCTGCGGACTGCGCCAGGGTCGCGCGCTGCCGCTCGGAGTAGACGAGCGCGAAATTGAGCCCCTGGGCGACGAGCAGAGCCGCCGCCATCACCAGGGCGATCTGCCCGATCAGGCTCCTGGGCAGGAAGCGTCTCACAGCCTTTTCACTTCGGCGGCGAGCATGTAGCCGCCGCCCCAGACCGTCTTGATCAGCTTGGGATGGGCGGGATCGACCTCGATCTTCTTCCTCAGGCGGCTGATATGGTTGTCGATGCTGCGCTCGAACGCGGCCAGCTCGCGGCCCTGGCTGAGGTCGAGCAGCTGGTCGCGGGTCAGCACCCGGCGGGGATGGGTGACGAAGGCGTGGAGCAGATTATACTCGCCCGTCGACAGCGGGATCGAGATATTGTCCTCGCCGACCAGCTCGCGCTCGCCGCTCTTCAGCAGCCATGGGCCGAAGCCGTACGTGTCGGCGTCGGGCGCCCGCACCCGCGATTCGCCGGCGCGGCGCAGCACCGCCTTGATACGCGCGAGCAGCTCGCGCGGGGAGAAGGGCTTGGTGACATAATCGTCGGCGCCGATCTCGAGCCCGACGACGCGGTCCATCTCCTCGGTCTTGGCGGTGAGCAGGATGACCGGGATGGCGGTGGTGGCGCGGATGAAGCCGGCCAGCGCGAGGCCGTTCTCGCCCGGCATCATGATGTCGAGGAGGACGAGGTCGATCGCATAAGCCGACAGCATCTGCCGCGCGGCGGCGGCATTTTCGGCCTTGGTCACCCGCACCCCGTTGCGCGAAAGATAGGAAGCGAGCGGCTCCCTGATCTCGCGCTCGTCGTCGACGAGCAGGATATGCGGTTCCTCGGCCATGGCGGACGGCGTTTTAGGGCGAGCCGGCGGCCGGGCGCCAGAGGAAGCTTGTCGCGCATTGTCGTCAATTGTCTCGCCCTGTGTCAGGCCCCATAAGGCGCGAACCATGAGCAAGGCCGCCGATCTCGCCAAAGTTGCCCTCGCGCGCGGCGACCTGATCGGCGCCTATGACGTCACCACCGCGGCGATCGCCGCGGGCGATCCGGGCGGCACGATCCGCCATCAGCAGCTGCTGGCGCTGGCGCGGATGGGCGACACCGAACGGGCGATGGGCCTGTTTCAGGCCTACGGCCTCGATGCGTCGCAGGACCCGCACGAGCGCGCGATCGGCGCGCGGCTGCTCAAGGATCGGGCGCTGGCCGCGCCGCCGGGGGAAGGGCGGCAGCAGGCGCTCGACCGGGCGCACGCCGCCTATCACGCCATTTATCGCGAAAGCCGCGACGCCTTTCCGGGGATCAACGCGGCGACGCTGGCGATGCTCGCCGGGCGCGTCGCGGAATCGCGGGCGCTCGCGGCCGCCCTGCTGGAGGACCCGGCGGTCGCGGCCGCGGCCGATTATTACAAGGCGGCGACCCGGGCCGAGGCGCTGCTGCTGCTCGGCCGCACCGGCGAGGTGACCGCGGCGCTGGCCAGCGATGCGATCGCCGGCAGCAAGGATCTCGGCGGCCGCTCGAGCACCATGCGCCAGCTGGCGATGGTCGCCGCCCATCTCGGCATGAGCGAGGCCGAGCGCGCCGCCTTGCTCGCCCCGCTCGCGCCGCCCCGCATCGTCCATTATTGCGGCCATATGTTCGGCGCCGACCGGCAGGCCGAGGCGCGCATCCGCGCCGCCATCGACCTGGTGCTCGACGAGGAGGATATCGGCTTCGCTTACGGCGCGCTCGCCTGCGGCGCCGATCTGCTCGCCGCCGAGGCGTTGCTCGATCGCGGCGTCGAGCTCCACGTCGTGCTGCCGTTCGAGGAGGAGGATTTCCTGTTCCAGTCGGTGCGGCCGGGCGGGGCGGGCTGGGAGGCGCGCTACCGCGCCTGCCGGACACGCGCCGCCGGCCTCGCCTTCGCCAGCCCGATGGCCTTCTTCGGCAACCCCGCCCAATATGGCTATGCCGGGCGGATGGCGATGGGGCTGGCGCGGCTGCGCGCCGAGCATCTCGCCGCCGAGCCGATCCAGCTCGCGATCTGGGACGGCGCCGCCGCCGGCGGGCCGGCCGGGACCGGCGCCGACGTCGCCGCCTGGGCCGCGGCCGGCGGGCGGACCCGCATCGTCGATCCCGGGCCGATCGAGCGGGCGCTGATCCGCCCCGATCCGCGCGTCACGACGCCCTATGAGCGGGCGCTGGCCGCGATCCTGTTCACCGATTTCAAGGGCTTCTCGACTTTGAGCGAGGCCGCCCTGCCTTCGTTCTGGGAGGGGGTGATGGGGACGGTCGCCGCGGTGCTCGACGCGCACGAGGGCGAGGTCGAGTGCCGCAACAGCTGGGGCGACGCGCTCTACGCGGTCACCGCGAGCGCGCCGGCCGCCGCCGAGATCGCGCTCCAGCTCCAGGACCGGCTCGCCGATTTCGATTATGCGACCCTCGGCCTCGACGGATCCGGCGGCATGCGGCTCGGCGCCCATTACGGCCCCGCCTACCGCACCACCGACCTGATCACCGGCCGCCCGACCTATTACGGCACCGAAGTCTCCAAGGCCGCGCGGATCGAGCCGGTCACCCCGCCCGGCGCCGTCTTCGTCACCGAGCCCTTCGCCGCCATCCTCGCCCTGGAGGCCAAGGGCCGCTTCCGCTGCCGCTATGTGGGCAGGATCGCGCTTGCGAAAAAGTATGGCGACTACCCGATGTACCGGCTGACGCGGGCGGGGTGAGGCACGGTGCGACCGAGTCATCCCGGCGAAGGCCGGGATCCATGAACACCGGAAAAATAGGGACAGTCCCTATTTTCCAAAAGTCCGCGCAAGGCGGGTCGCCTACACAGAGAAGAGTGACTCTCACTCTATTCGAGTCCCCATGTCAGGACATGGAGCGGCCCGAACCGGCGCTTCAAGACACCGGCCCGGGCCTGACCACGACCGTCCTTGGAGACGAACATGGCTACCGATCAGCATAGCACATCATATCGCGCCGTCACCGGCGCTCGCCGCTGCGCCAACCCTCGCCACTGCAAGCGTTGTCGAAGCCGCCGCGACTGGCGGCGCCTTGACCTACAGAAGCGGTGGAATGAACATGCAGGCCAAGATCTTCGACGTCTCGCCGGTAGCCGGATGGAGCGGGCGCTCACGACGTATCGAAGCCTCCGGACGGAGTGGATGGCGCATCCATATGGCCGGACACAGCCGGTTGCTCCCGACTACGATCGTCTCCAGGCGCAAGAAGGGCTGCTCTCGGGTAAACAGTGACTGTCACTAATTTCCGGGGCGAGCCAGCCCCGGCCTTGCTGGCTTGCCAGCCGAAGCCTTGGCGAAGGCTGGTGAGCCCAGCAGGATTCGAACCTGCGACCTACTGATTAAAAGTCAGTTGCTCTACCAACTGAGCTATGGGCCCTGACCGGCGCCCGGACTAGGCAGGGCGTGGCGCGGGGTCAACCGCGGCCGCTAGTTGGAGCAGACGACGTGCGCCTGGCCCGGGGCGTTCGGGCCCATCATGCAGGCCGAGGTGACGCGCTGGATGCGGTCGGCCGACCGGCGGCTTTCGGCCGCGAGCTCATCCCATTCCGCCTGCGTCTTGCAGGTCACCGTGCGCGCCAGGCGCGAACCGATTCGATTCACTGCCCGGCAGATCCTGCGCTGCGTCGAATCCTGCGGCGTGCGCGTAACGAGCGGGTCCTGGGCCTGCGCGGGAAGCGCGACCGGGGCCGCCAGCAAGGCGGCGATGAGGAATGCTTGCCTGGTCACGACGCCCTCCTATGAAAGCTCTGAGGCCCAAGATTATTCGGCCTCGCACGCGAAATCAACCGCCGCGCGGCTGCTCGCTAGCACATCGCCCAAGGTTTGCAGTGCAGGCCGACGCGCTGCATGCGGTCGACGACCTGGCCGTTCTCGCGGGCGAATTGCTCCCATTCGGCCTGGGTGCGGCACCGGACGACCCGCCCCAGCCGGGTTCCGATCGTGTCCGAGGTCCGGCAGATCCGCCGCTCGTTCGAATCCATCGGCCGGCGCGGTTGCTCGGTCTGCGCGGCCAGCGAGGCGGGCGCCGCCAGCACTATGGCGATGAGCAATGCTTGCCTGGTCACGGCGCCTTCCGATGAAAGCCCTGAGACCGAAGGGTTATTCCTTCGCGCGCGCTTAATCAACCGCGGCGCGCATTCAGCCGGGCGAGCAGCTGCCGCGCGGTCGCGCCGGTGAGCGGGTCGCGCCATCCCGGCGCGATCTCGGCGAGCGGCGCGAGCACGAAGGCGCGCCCGCGATATTCGGGGTGGGGGATGATCGGCCCCGGTCCGCCCCAGGCGCCGCCGGACCACAGGATGATGTCGAGATCCAGCACCCGCGGCCCCCAGCGCCGCCCGGGGCGGCGGCCGAAGCCGCGCTCGAGCGCCTTCAATTCGGCGAGCAATTCGTCGGGCGCGAGCTCGCTGTCGACGATCGCCACGGCATTGGCGAAGCTGCGGCCCGCGGGGCCGAGCGCTGGGGTGGCGCGGATCGAGGAAACCGCCTTTGCGCCGAGCGCGGCGATCGCCGCGCGCAGGGTCTGCGCCGGCGAGCCGTGGCGGCTGCGCCGGTTCGAGCCCAAGGCGATGACGTAGCTTGTCCTGGCCATTGCCGCCCGCCTAGACGCTCCCCATGCCAATCGAAAGCCCGGTCCCCGAAGCGGAAGCGCCGCGCGATTGCCCGCTCTGCCCGCGGCTGGTCGCCCTTCGCGGTGAATTGCGCGCCGCGCATCCCGATTGGTGGAACGCGCCGGTGCCCGCGTTCGGCGACCGCGGCGCCTGGCTCGCCATCGCCGGCCTCGCGCCCGGCCTGTGGGGCGCGAACCGGACCGGACGGCCGTTCACCGGCGATCATGCCGGAATCCTGTTCTACCGGACCCTCACCAAATTCGGCCTCGCCTCAGGGTCCTACGAGGCGCGGTTCGACGACACGCTCAGGCTCCAGGGCTGCGTCGTCCTCAACTCGGTCAAATGTCTGCCGCCGCAGAACAAGCCGCTCCCGGCCGAGATCGCCGCCTGTCGCCCTTATTACAAGGCCGCGCTCGCCTTGCTGCCCGAGGTACGCGTGCTGGTCGCGCTCGGCCGGATCGCTCACGACAATGCGGTGCGCAGCGCCGGCGGCCGCCTTGCCGCTTATCCCTTCGCCCATCTCGCCGAGCATTTGTTGCCGGACGGCCGCACCCTGATCGATAGCTACCATTGCTCGCGCTACAACCAGAATACCGGACGCCTCACCGCACCGATGTTCGAAGCGGTGTTCGCGCGGGCGCTGGAGCTGTGCGAGGCGCACGCTAGCTCCTCCCCTTGATGGGGAGGGCTAATCAAATGTCTTCGGTCAGCCGCCCGTAAAGCTCGGGCCTGCGGTCGCGGAAGAAGCCGAAGGCGGCGCGATGGCGGCGGGCGGCGTCGAGGTCCAGGGTGGCGGTGATGACTCCCGTCTCGTTCGCGCCGAATTCGGCGAGGATGTCGCCGCGCTCGTCGCAGATGAACGAGTGGCCGTAGAAGATCTGGCCGCCCTCGTCGCCGGTCCGGTTGGCGGCGACCACGGGGACGACGTTCGAGACCGCATGGCCGATCATCGCCCGGCGCCACAGCCGGCTGGTGTCGAGCTCGGGGTCGTGCGGCTCGGTGCCGATCGCGGTCGGATAGAGCAGGATCTCGGCGCCCATCAGCATCAGGCTGCGCGCCGTTTCCGGATACCATTGGTCCCAGCAAATGCCGATGCCGAGCGTGCCGGCGCTCGTCGGCCAGGTGCGAAAGCCGGTATTGCCGGGGCGGAAGTAGAATTTCTCGGAATAGCCGGGCCCGTCGGGAATGTGGCTCTTGCGGTAGACGCCCATGAGAGCGCCGGCATCGTCGATCATCGCCAGGCTGTTATAGTGATGCGGCCCGTCGGCCTCGAAGAAGCTGGTCGGGATGAAGACCTTTAGCTCGGCGGCGAGCCGCTGCATCGCCAGCACCGCCGGATGCGTCGCGACCGGCCGGGCGGTGGCAAACAGGCCCTCATCCTCGGTCCGGCAGAAATAGGGGCCTTCGAACAATTCGGGCGGGAGAACGACCCTGGCGCCCTTTGCTGCAGCCTCGCGGACCAGCTCGGAGACGTTGGCAATATTCTCGTCGAGATCCTCGGTGAAGGCGAGCTGGAGGGCGGCAACAGTGAGCTTGGTCATTTCAGTCATCCGATCAATATCCCCAACCCGCTCATCCTGAGTAGCCGTTGAGCCTGTCGAAACGGCGTATCGAAGGACGCAGTGACTCTCCGCCGGGTCCTTCGATACGGGCCTTCGGCTTCGGTCAGTCCCTACTCAGGATGAGCGGGTGGGGTCAAAGCGCAACCTACTAAGCCGGCATCTGCTGGCTGATGCAGTGGAAGCTGCCGCCGCCGGTCAGGATATGGTCGGCGCGCAGGCCGACCGCCTCCCGCCCCGGAAACAGCGCCTGCACCGCCGCCACCGCGTCGGCGTCGCTGGCCGCGCCATATTGCGGCACGACCACGGCCGCATTGCCGATGTAGAAGTTCATGTAGGAAGCCGGGATGATCTCTTCGCCGCGCAACACGCAGCCGGCCGAGGGCATCGGCACCACCTCGATGCCGAAGCGGCGCGCGCGGATCGCCGCGTCGCGGTAGACCGCCTCGTTGGGATCGCTTGCCGCCGGCTCGGGGATCGCGATCCGGCCGGCGCCGACGAAGCGGGCGAGATTGTCGACATGGCCATCGGTATGGTCGTTCATCAGCCCGCTGGCGAGCCAGAGCAGCCGGTCGATGCCGAGGTCCGCCTTCAGCCGCGCTTCGACCTCCGCGCGCGAGAAGAAGCTGTTGCGGTTCGGGTTGAGCAAACATTCCTCGGTCGTGACGGCAAGGCCGGTGCCGTCGACGTCGATCGCGCCACCCTCCAATATCCAATCGGCGCGGCGGACGTGGAGCCTGGCGCTCTCGCCCAGCCGCCGGCCGATCGTGTCGTCGCCCGGCAAATCGTATTTGCCGCCCCAGCCGTTGAACTTGAAGCTGACCGCCGACAGGCCGGCGGGCCCCCTGACCACGATAGGCCCGGTGTCGCGCAGCCAGATGTCGCCGAACGGCTGGACGACGATTGTCGCGAACGGCGCGGCCGCGCGCGCCGCCTCGGCCGCGGCCGCGTCGGCCACGACCAGCCGCACCTCCTCGCCCTTGCCGTCGGCCCAGACCGCGCGGGCGAAGGCGGCGACCTCCGCCTGGGCGGGGCTGAGGTCGTTCACCCACAGATCGCCATGGCTCGGAAAGCCGATCCAGACGAAGGCGTGCGGCGCCCATTCGGGCGGCTGGCGGGGGGTCACGGGCGAGTTCCGTTAAAGCCCTCCCCCCTGAGGGGGGAGGGTTGGGTGGGGGTGGAGTCAATGAAGAACGGAGCATTTCCGGAGCCTCCGCCCCACCCCATGAACAGGTTCGGATCGCCCCGCGATCCGAAGCCATGCCTGGGAGGCATGGCGACCTGTTCATCCTCCCCATCAAGGGGAGGGGCTTTGTGGCGCGACATCCTCACCGCCCGGCCCCGGCGCGCGAACGATCCCGGATTGCGCGGAATTCGTCGCCGGGGAGCCAGTTGGGCCATTCGCGGCTGTTGGCGAGCGCGCGGCCGACGCGGTAATAGATGCCGACGTCGGCGAGCGCCCCGCTCCAGTCCCAGGCCGGGTTAAATTCGTCGGTGACCTGGTGATAGCGATTGGCGCGGTAATCCGCCGCCGCCGCGCGCCCCGCCTCGGTGCCGCCGTTGACCAGGTCCTCGCCGCCGCGGCCGTAGAGCATCGGCACGCCCCGCTTGGCGAAGCTGAACTGGTCGGAGCGGAAATAATAGCCGGCCTCCGGCGTCGGCTCGGGCGAGACGCGCAGGCCGCCCTGCGCCGCGGCGCGCGCAAGATAGGCGTCGAGCTCGGACTTGCCGCCGCCGATCGAGACGAAGTCGCGCGCGGCGCCGGCCATGTTGAGCGAATCCATGTTGAAGCCGCCGGCGGTCCGCGCCAGCGGGTAGATCGGGTTGGCGGCGTAATAAGCCGAGCCGAGCAGCCCCGATTCCTCGCCGGTGACGGCGAGGAAGATGATCGTCCGCTCGCTCGCGCCGGCGCGGGCATGGGCCTGCGCGAGCGCGACCAAAGCCGCCGAGCCGCTGGCATTGTCGACCGCGCCGTTGCAGATTCGGTCGGGCCCGTCCTCGCGGCACAGGCCGAGATGGTCCCAATGGGCGGTGTAGATCACATATTCGTCCGGGCGGGTGCGGCCGGGCAGGATGCCGATCACGTTGCGCGAGGCCGCGCGGCGGATCTGGTTGTCGATCGTGAGCGAGGCGCGAAGGCCGAGCGGGACGGCGTGGAAGCCCGGCTGCTGCGCGGCGCGGGTGAGCGCGTCGAGATCCTGGCCGCCGGCCGCGAACAGCCGCCGCGCCGCGCCGTTGGTCAGCCAGCCATTGGCCGCGGTCTGGTCGGCGCCGTCGTCGGCCGACTGCATGTAGAGCTGCGAGCCCGACCAGCTGTTTTCGACCACGTTCCAGCCGTAGGAGGCCGGCGCGGTATCGTGAACGATCAAGGCGGCGGCGGCGCCCTGGCGGGCGGCCTCCTCGAACTTGTAGGTCCAGCGGCCGTAATAGGTCATCGCCCGGCCGCTGAACGGGCCGGTCAGCCCGGCCGTCTGCCAGTCGGGATCGTTGACCAGGATGACCACCGTCTTGCCGCGGACGTCGAGGCCCGCATAATCGTTCCAGCCGCGCTCGGGCGCGTTGATGCCGTAGCCGACGAACACGATCTCGCTGTTCGCCACGCTGACGCGGGGCTGGGCGCGGTAGGAAGCGGCGATATAGTCGGTGCGGAAGCCGAAGGAGAGGCCGGGCCCCGTCCCGGCGATCTCGAGCCGCGGGCTGCCCTGCGCGGTGATCTCGACCAAAGGCACGTCCTGATACCAGCTGCCGCGATTGCCCGGCTGCAGGCCGGCGCGCTGGAATTCCTGGGAGAGGAAGGCGATGGTCCGCTCCTCGCCAGGCGTCCCCGGCGCGCGGCCCTCGAATTCGTCGCTCGACAGCGTCCGGGTGACGCGCTGCAGCGTTTCGGCCGAGGCGGCGGGCGCGGGCGGCTGGGCCGGAGCGGTCACGCAGCCGCCGAGCGGCGCGGCAAGGGCGATGGCGAGGAAAGCGGGCCTGAAGCGCATCATCGTCTCCTTGGGCGGCGGTGAGGAAGACCGCTCTATAGGGCGCGCACCCTCGCCCCCGCAAGGATTCGACAAATCCGGCCAGAACCATTGCTCCGCCCCCGCAAAACCGTGTAAGAGTTGGACAACGGGGGGCTCATGATCAGGAAGATGGTGCTTTTGGCCTGCTTTGGCGCCGCCGCGCCGGCCGCAGCCCAGCAGGCGAGCGACCCCTCGCAACTCTTTGGGGTGCGGCCGAGCATCGAGGCGATCGATATTTCGCCGGACGGCAGCCATGTGGTCTATCTTCAGCCCGGCCCCGGGCGCACGACGCGGGTCTACCTGGCCGATCTCAATAGCGACGCCGAGCCGCAAGCGGTCGCCCGTTCCGACGGCGACCCCGAGCGGCTGCGCTGGTGCAACTTCGTCGCCAACGACCGGCTGATCTGCCAGGTCAGCGGCATGTCGGTCGTCGCGGGCCTGCTCACCCCGTTTTCGCGCCTCATTTCGATCGACACCAACGGCCAGAACATCACCATGCTCGGCCAGCGCGCTTCCTATTTCGATGCCCGGCTTCGCCAGTCGGACGGCTCGATCCTCGATTGGCTCGCGCCCGGGGACGGCGCGGTGCTGATGGCCCGCGAGATCATCCCGGAGGAAACGCCGGGCGGCACGCGCATGGTCCGCACCGCCGAAGGCCTCGCGGTCGCGCGGATCGATGTGCGCACGCTGCGCTCGACTCCGGTCGAGGCCGCCAATCGCCGCGCCAGCGCCTACATCAGTGACGGCCGGGGTCATGTCCGGATCATGGCCTCCCGGGACTTGCGCGGCAGCAGCGGCCAATTGGGCACGCGCACCGACTATTTCTATCGTACCCAAAGCGATCGCGATTGGCGCGCCCTTGGCAGCTACGATTCCGCGACTCGCGAAGGCATGATCCCGATCGCCGTCGATCCGGCGCTCGACGCGGCCTATGTGCTGAAGCCGCTCAACGGCCGCAGAGCGCTCTACCGGATCAAGCTCGACGGCTCGATGACGACCGAGCTGGTCTATTCGAATGAGCGCGTCGACGTCGACGACGTCGTCACGGCGAACCGGGGCGCGCGCGTCATCGGCGTCACCTTCGCCGAGGAGACCCAGCGGGCGATCTACTTCGACGCGGACTATGCCAATCTCGCGGGCTCGCTCGCCCGCGCGATCCCGAACCTGCCCCTGATCGATTTCGGAGGGACCAGCGCCGACGGCAACCGCCTGCTTATCCATGCCGGCAGCGATTCCGACGCCGGTCGCTATTTCGTCTACGACCGCGCCGCGCGCAACCTCAACGAGATCCTGACGGTCCGGCCGCAGATCGAGGGCCTGCCGCCCGCGAGCGTGCGCGCTGTGACCTATGCCGCCGCCGACGGGACCCAAATCCCGGCTTACCTGACGCTCCCGCCTAGCGGGTCGGGTCGAAATCTGCCGGCCGTCATCCTGCCCCATGGCGGCCCGGCCTCGCGCGACGTCTGGGGCTTCGACTGGCTGGCGCAATATCTCGCCCATCGGGGCTATGCGGTGCTGCAGCCCAATTACCGGGGCTCGGCCGGCTATGGCGACCAATGGCTGCAGCAGAACGGGTATCGCGGCTGGCGCACCTCGATCGGCGACATCGGGGCCGGCGCGCGCTGGCTCGCCGCCCAGGGCATCGCCGACGCCGGCCGGATAGCGATCGTGGGCTGGTCCTATGGCGGCTATGCCGCGCTCCAGTCGGGCGCCACCGAGCCGGGGCTGTACAAGGCAATCGTCGCGATCGCGCCGGTCACCGACCTCCAGCAGGCCAAGGACGATCTCCTTGAATATGACATCGGCCGCAACGCCGCGGAGCATATCGGCTCCGGGCCGCACGTCGTCGAGGGCTCGCCGCTGCAGAACGTGCGGTCGATCGCCGCGCCGGTGCTGCTGATCCACGGCGATCGCGACCTCAACGTCAATGTGATCCATTCGCGGCGGATGGACGCGGCGCTGCGCGGCGCGGGAAAGAGCAGCGAGTTGATCGTGCTGCCCGGCCTCGAGCACGACCTCGACGATTCCGCGGCGCGCACGCGGATGCTGCAGCGGATCGGCGAGTTCCTCGCCGCAGCGCTCCATCAATGAGAGCGCGCGCGATTATGAGGAGGCTGCTCTTTCTTGCCGGCCTGGTTGCGTCCGCGCCGGTGGCGGCGCAGCAGACCGCGGATCCGGCCGAATTGTACGGCGCGCGCGAAAGCGTTGAGCAGATCGACCTATCGCCCGACGGCCGGCATGTGGTTTATCTCCAGGGCGGTGCCAGCCGGGGCACGGTCGTTTATCTCGCCAAGGTAGGAAGTACCGAAGCGCCGCGCCTCGTTATCGCGTCGGACGGCAATCCCGAGCGTCTGAACTGGTGCAATTTCGCCACCAACGAGCGGCTGGTCTGCCGATTATCCGGCATGGTCATGGCCGGCGACGGCACGCTGGTGCCCTTTTCGCGGCGCGTCGCGATCGACACCGATGGCCAGCATCTGGCGCCGCTCGGCGAGCGCCAGTCGATGTACGACGCGCGCATCCGCCAGAATGACGGACAGATACTCGACTGGCTGCCGGACGAGGGCGCGATCACCATGCAGCGCGAGCATGTGCCCGAAGCCGGCCGGATCGGCACCCACCTGGTCCGCACGGCAAGCGGCCTCGGAGTCGACCGGATCGATCTGCGCACGATGCGCGCCACCCAGATCGAGCCGCCCAACGAACGCGCGTCGGGCTACCTGACCGACGGGCATGGCGAAGTCCGGATCATGTGGATCACGGCCACGCGCGGCGGCGCCACCGGCCAGATGGGGACGAGCATCGACATCTTCTATCGCCGGCCCGGCAGCCGTGAGTGGTTGCCATTTTCGACCGTCGATACGGTCTCGGGCGCCGGCTTGAACCCCTTAGCCGTCGATCGCGACCTCAACGCCGCCTACGCACTGCGCAAGCTCAACGGCCGCTTCGCGCTCTACCGGGTCAAGCTCGACGGCACGATGGCGACCGAGCTCGTTTACGCCAACGAGCAGGTCGACGTCGATGACCTCGTCTCGGTCGATCGCGGCGCCCGCAACGTCGGAGTCAGCTTTGCCGACGACCAGCGGCGGCACATCTATTTCGATCCGGCGCTCACCGCGCTGGCGACTTCGCTAGGCCGCGCGCTGCCCAATCTGCCGCTGATCGATTTCGTCGAGACCAGCGCCGACGGCAACCGCGTCCTGATCCACGCCGGCAGCGACGCCGATGCCGGCCGCTATTATGTCTACGACCGCGCCGCGCGCAGCCTCAACGAGATATTGATGGTGCGCCCGCAACTCGAACCCGTCGCGGGCGCGCAGGTGCGCGCCCTCACCTACCCGGCCGCGGACGGGACCCAGATCCCGGCCTATCTGACCCTGCCTCCAGGCGGCGTGGAGCGCAATCTGCCGGCTGTGATCCTGCCCCATGGCGGCCCGGCCGCGCGTGACGAATGGGGCTTCAACTGGCTCGCCCAATATCTCGCCCATCTGGGCTATGCGGTGCTCCAGCCCAATTATCGCGGCTCGGCGGGCTATGGCGACCAGTGGCTGCAGCAAAATGGTTTCCGCTCCTGGCGCACGTCGATCGGCGACATCACCGCCGGTGCGCGCTGGCTCGCCGCGCAGGGGGTCGGCGATCCGAGCCGGATGGCGATCATTGGCTGGTCCTATGGCGGCTATGCCGCGCTTCAGGCCGGGGTCACGGAGCCGGTCCTGTTCAAGGCGGTCGTCGCTATCGCGCCGGTCACCGATTTGCAGCAGGCCAAGGACGATTTCCGCAACTATACGAACGCAAGCAACGTCGCCGAATATATCGGCGCGGGGCCGCATATCGAGGAAGGCTCGCCGCTGCGCCACGTCGCCGCGATCACCGCGCCCGTCTTGCTCTTCCACGGCGACCGTGACGTCAACGTCAGCATCCTCCATTCGCGCCGCATGAACGACGCGATGCGCGACGCCGGCAAGCGGAGTGAGTTGGTGACCTTCGCGGGGCTCGAGCACGATCTCGCCGATGCGCGCGCGCGGGTGCAGATGCTGCGCCGGATCGGCGCCTTCCTGGGGACGGAGCTCGCCGCGCACTAAAAAAAGCGGCTCCCGGGAGGGGGAGCCGCCTGTCTGGTTCGATGCCTGAGAAGAGCGTCAGCGCGAATAGAATTCGACGACCAGATTGGGCTCCATCCGCACCGGATAGGGCACCTCGTCGAGGGTCGGGACGCGGTTGAAGACGATCTTCGCCGTTCCGTCCTGGACGATATATTCGGGGATGTCGCGCTCGGCGAGGCCCTGCGCCTCGATCACCAGCGCCATCTCCTGCGCCTTGGGGCCGAGCTCGACGACGTCGCCGACATTGACCTTGGCCGAGGCGATGTTGAGCTTCTTGCCGTTGACCCGGATATGGCCGTGATTGACGATCTGGCGGGCCGCCCAGATGGTCGGGGCGAACTTGGCGCGATAGACGACGGCGTCGAGCCGGCGCTCGAGCAGGCCGATCAGATTCTGGCCGGTATCGCCCTTCATCTTGGCGGCTTCGGTATAGGCGCGCTTGAACTGCTTCTCGGTGACGTCGCCATAATAGCCGCGCAGCTTCTGCTTGGCGCGCAGCTGGATGCCGAAATCGGAAACCTTGCCCTTGCGGCGCTGGCCGTGCTGGCCGGGGCCATATTCGCGGCGGTTGACCGGGCTCTTGGGCCGTCCGAAGACGTTCTCGCCCATCCGGCGGTCGAGCTTGTACTTGGCGCTGGAGCGCTTCGACATGATATTAAAACTCCAATTTGCTTCGTTCGTTTTCGTTGCGGTCCTCCTGATCCGAAAACCGGTTCCCACTTTTCGGGGAGGACTTTTGTCCCTGGGCCGCACCGCCGGACCGCAACGCGTCCGGCGCGGCCGCCGCTTCACCAGGGGTGCAGGGCCAATTGCGAAGGCGGGCACATGGCCGCTGCCCTTTGAAAAGTCAACCGCGCCTTCCCTCGGCGAGCGACCGGACGATGCCGCGCAATGCCTGGATCTCGCGGATCGACCAGTCGGGCTTGGTGAGGATGGTCCGGATCGTGTTGCGCGTCGCCGGCGTGCGATCGGGCGGGTGGAAATAGTCGGCTTCTTCCAGCGCCGCGTAGAGCTGCTCGATCAATCCTTCGCGATGGGCCTGCGGCGCGCGCGGCTCGTCCGGCTCGCCGATCGTGGGGACCGCGAGGTCGCGATGCTTCGACCATTCATAGGCGATCAGGATCACGGCCTGGGCAAGGTTGAGCGAGCGGAACGCGGGATTGTCCGGGACGGTCACGATCTTGGCGGCGAGCGCGACCTCTTCGGTCTCGAGGCCTGAACGCTCCGCCCCGAACAGGATGGCGGAGGGCCCGTCATTGGCATGGATTTCGCGCCCGGCCTCCTCGGGAGAAACGACCGGCAAAGCCAGGCCGCGCTTGCGCACCGTGGTCGCATAGACAAAGCTGCAATCGGCGACGGCGTCGGCGACGCTCCCGAAGACCCGCGCCCCCTCCAGGACCGCGTCGGCGCCCGAAGCGGACGGTCCCGCCGACGGGTTGGGCCAGCCGTCCCGCGGCGACACCAGCCGCAAATCGGTGAGCCCGAAATTGAGCATCGCCCGCGCCGCCTTGCCGATATTCTCGCCGAGCTGGGGACGGACGAGGACAATGGCGGGGGGATGACCACGCCCCATTCGCTCATCCTGAGTAGCCGGTGAGCTTGTCGAACCGGCGTATCGAAGGACCGACTTGCGCGCGAGATGCCGAAGGGTTTCCCAATCGCCTCGTATCAGCGCCTCCTTCTTTGCTCTCGTCCAGCCCTTGATCTGACGTTCCGCCGCAAACGCTTGGTCGCGGTCGGAAAAGCGATCGGACCAGACGAGAGTCACGGGTCGGCGCTTCGCGGTATAACCGGGTATGGCACCCGCCTGATGCTGGGCTATCCGAGCGTCGAGATCGTCCGTGTGGCCGACATAGTAATGGCCGTCGGAACAGCGGAGCATGTAGGTGTAGAAATCCAAGTCCGTGTCCTT
>JAXDPI010000005.1:0-139350 GCA_034668465.1 Sphingomonadales bacterium | reverse complement strand
CCAGCGCGGCCCCGCCTATGATCGCCAGCAGCACCGCGACGCCGCGGTTCACTTAGTAAACTTCTCGCCCTTCTCCGCCTTGTCGAGCAGTAGCTGCGAGAAGCTGAATTCCGGCTTCATCCGCTCTTCCTGGCGCTTCAGGCCCTCGACGATCCTGGCAAGCCCGACGCTGCCGGCCCAGAACATCGGCCCGCCGCGATACACCGGCCAGCCGTAGCCGTAGACCCACACGACATCGATGTCCGACGCGCGCTGGGCGATGCCCTCCTCGAGGATCTTCGCGCCTTCGTTGACCATCGTGTAGAGCGTGCGTTCGACAATCTCCTCGTCGCTGATCTCGCGGCGCTCGACGCCCTGCTTCTTCGCGAAATCCTCGATGATCTGCTGCACCACCGGCGACGGGCTTGGCCGACGCTTGTCGTCATAATCGTAGAAGCCGGCGCCCTTCTTCTGGCCCCAGCGCCCCTCGGCGGCGAGCGCGTCGCGGATATTCTCGATCCGGGTGGGATCGCGGTGCCAGCCGATGTCGACGCCGGCAAGGTCCGACATCTGGAACGGGCCCATCGGCATGCCGAAATCGACATGGACCTTGTCGATCTGCTGCGGCGTCGCGCCTTCGAGGAGCAGCTTCATCGCCTCGATTTGGCGCGGCATCAGCATCCTATTGCCGATGAAGCCGTGGCAGACACCCGCGACGACCGCGACCTTCTTGATCCTTTTTGCGAGCTGCATCGCCGTCACCAGCACGTCGGGCGCGGTCTTCGCGCCGCGCACCACTTCGAGCAATTTCATCACATTGGCCGGCGAGAAGAAGTGCAGCCCGAGCACGTCCTGCGGCCGCGAGGTCGAGGCCGCGATCTCGTCGATGTTGAGATAAGAGGTGTTCGAGGCGAGGATCGCGCCCGGCTTGGCGATCTTGTCGAGCTTGCCGAAGATCTCCTTCTTGACGTCCATATTCTCGAACACGGCCTCGATGATCAGATCGCAATCGGCGAGATCATCGAGGGCGAGCGTCGGCTTCAGCGTGCCCATCGCCGCCTCGACCTGGTCGGCGGTCATCCGCCCCTTGGCCGCGGTCGCTTCGTAATTCTTGCGCATCACGCCGGTGCCGCGGTCGAGCGCCGCCTGCTCCATCTCAACGATCGTGACCGGTAGGCCGGCACTGAGAAAATTCATCGAAATGCCGCCGCCCATCGTGCCCGCGCCGATCACGCCGACGCGCTTGATGTCGCGCGGTTTGGTGTCCTCGGGGAGGCCGTCGATCTTGGCGGCCTTGCGCTCCGCGAAGAAGAAATATTGCTGGGCCCGCGCCTGGGTGCCGGTCATCAGCTCCATGAACAGCCGCCGCTCCTCGAGCACGCCTTCGGCATAAGGCTTGGCGACCGCCGCCTCGATCGCCTTGACGTTCGCTTCGGGCGCCTCGAAGCCCTTGAACTTGCGCGCATTGGCCTTGCGGAATTCATCGAAGATGCCGGGATTGGCGCGCGCTTCGGCGAGCTTGTCCTCCCGCTCGCTCGATTTCGGGATCGGCCGGACGTCGCGCACTTCCTCGGCGAAGGCGCAGGCATGTTGCTCGAGATCGCCTTCGATCAGCCGGTCAATGAGGCCGATTTCATAAGCTTCCTTCGCCCCGATCGGGTTGCCGGTCGCGGCCATTTCCAGTGCCTTGGCGACGCCGGCGACGCGCGGCAGCCTTTGCGTCCCGCCCGCGCCCGGCAGCAGGCCCAATTTCACCTCGGGCACGCCCAGTTTCGCCGAAGGCACCGCCACCCGGTAATGGCTCGCCAGCGCGACCTCGAGCCCGCCGCCGAACGCGGTGCCGTGGATCGCCGCGACCACCGGCTTGCTGCAATTCTCGATGATGTCGACCACCTGCGGCAGCATCGGCATCTGCATCGGCTTGCCGAACTCGGTGATGTCGGCGCCGGCGAAGAAGGTCTGGCCCTGGCAGATGATGACCACGGCCTTGACCCCATCGTCGCCGTCGGCCTCCTCGATCGCCTTGACCAGCCCCTCGCGCACCGCCGCACCGAGCGCGTTGACCGGCGGGTTGTTCGAGGTGACGATCAGCACGTCACCATGCTTGCGGGTGGTAATCGGGCTCATTTCTTCAATCTCCGTGAGGGGGACAGTTACGAGTAACTGTCCCCATTAAAAGGACGTGCGTCCATATTCCTGGCGGTAATGCGGGTGCGAGGCGGAGAGGCCGCCGTCGACGACGAGGGCGTGGCCGTTCACATAGCTCGATTCGTCCGAGGCGAGGAACAAAGCCGCGTTGGCGATCTCGATCGGGGCGCCGCCGCGCTTCATCGGATTCAGATGGCCGATCATCTCTTCCTTTCCGGCGGCGCGGGCCATGTCGTAGATCGCCTGCGTCATCCCGGTCTCGATCAGCCCGGGGCAGATCGCGTTGACCCTTATGTTGGCGCCGCAGAGCTGCGTCGCCGCCACCTCGACGAGGCTGATCACGCCCGCTTTGCTCGCCGAATAAGCCGGCCCGCCCGCGCCCGCGCGGATCCCGGCGACGCTCGCGGTGCAGATGATCGAGCCGCCGCCGCGCTCCTTCATCACCGGCGCTCCATGCTTGATCGCGAGGAACGGACCGATCAGGTTGACCCGCAAAATCTCCTGCCAATCCTCGGGACTCTGCTCGAAGATCGAGGCGAGCCCGCCCGAAATCCCGGCATTGGCGAAGAAGATGTCGAGCCCGCCATGCTCGCGCACCGCGGTCTCGATCAGGCCCTGCACATCCTCCTCGCGCCCGGCGTCGGCGCCGATCACGTCGGCCGAGGCGGCGAGGTCGGCGGCGATCACCCGGGCGCCTTCGCGCGCGAACAGTTCCGCGCTGGCCTTGCCGATCCCCGACGCCGCCCCGGTGACGATCGCGATCTTGTTTTCGAGCCGTCCCGTCATGCCTGCCCCCTTGAGTCACCCCGGCAAAGGCCGGGGCCCATGAACACAGATTGGGAAAGTCCGGCACCCATGGTGTTCATGGGTTCCGGCCTTCGCCGGAATGACTCCGATTTCACAACCCCACTCCCACGGTCGCGCCGCCGTCGACGACGATCGCCTGGCCGGTCATGAAAGTCGAGGCGGGCGAGGCGAGGAATACCGCGGCGCCGGCGATCTCGTGCGGCTCGCCGATCCGCTGCAGCGGCGTGTGCATGGTGACCGCCGCCAGCGTCTGCGGATTCTCCCACAAGGCCTTGGCGAAGTCGGTCCTGATCAGCCCCGGCGCGATGCAATTGACCCGGACCTGGCGCGGGCCGAACTCGGCCGCGAGGTTGCGCGCCAGCTGGAAATCCGCGGCCTTGGAGATGTTGTAGGCGCCGAGCACGCCCGAGGCCTTGAGGCCGCCGATCGAGCTGACGATGATGATCGATCCCTCGCCGCGCTCGAGCATCTCCGGCGCGACCATCTGGATCAGCCAGTGGTTGGCGACGACATTGTTGTCGAGGATCTTGCGGAACTGATCGTCCGAAATCCCCGCCATCGGCCCGTAATAGGGGTTGGACGCGGCGTTGCAGACCAGCACGTCGATCCGCCCCAGGCGCGCCCGCGTCTCGTCGACCAGCTCCTGCAGCGCCTGCTTCGACGAAATGCTCGCCGGCACGACGATCGCGGCGTCCGGATGACGCGCGTTGATCGCGTCGGCGACCGCCTGGCAGGCTTCGGCCTTGCGGCTCGAGATCACCACTTTGGCGCCATGGTCGGCCAGCGCCTCGGCGATCGCCCGCCCGATCCCGCGCGACGACCCGGTGACGATCGCGACTTTTCCGGTCAGATCGAACAGCTTCACGATCCATCCTCCTCATCCGTCATGCCGGACTTGATCCGGCATCCATCTTCTTTCCTGCCGGGAACGCAAAAGGTGGACCCCGGATCAAGTCCGGGGTGACGGTTAGTCCGGCGCATGCTTGGCGAACTCCAGCCTTGCGATCGCCCGATTGTGCACTTCATCCGGCCCGTCCGCCAGGCGCAGCGTCCTGATCCCCGCCCAGCTCGCCGCCAGGCCGAAATCCTGGGAAACGCCGGCGCCGCCATGCGCCTGGACCGCGTCGTCGATGATCCGCAGCGCCATTTGCGGCGCGTAGACCTTGATCATCGCGATCTCGGCCTGGGCGGCCTTGTTGCCCGCCTTGTCCATCAGGTCGGCGGCCTTGAGGCACAGGAGGCGCGACATGTCGATGTCGATCCGCGCCCGCGCCACGCGCTGCTCCCAGATGCTGTGCTCGCTCAGCTTCTTGCCGAACGCGACCCGCGATTGCAGCCGTTTGACCATCGCCTTGAGCGCTTCCTCGGCCGCGCCGATCGTCCGCATGCAATGGTGGATCCGCCCCGGGCCGAGCCGGCCCTGCGCGATCTCGAAGCCGCGCCCCTCGCCGAGCAGCAGGCTGTCGGCCGGCACGCGCACGTCCTTCAGCACGATCTCCATATGGCCGTGCGGCGCGTCGTCATAGCCGTAGACGGTGAGCGCGCGCTCGACGGTCAGGCCCGGCGCGTCCAATGGCACCAGGATCATCGATTGCTGGCGGTGCTTGTCCGCGCCTTTGTCGGTCTTGCCCATCAGGATGGCGACCTTGCAGCGCGGATCGCCGGCTCCGCTAGACCACCATTTGCGGCCGTTGATCACATAATCCTCGCCGTCCCTGGCGATGTCGCATGCGATGTTGGTCGCATCGGACGAGGCGACCGCCGGCTCGGTCATCAGGAAAGCGGAGCGGATCGCTCCGTCCATCAGCGGCCTCAGCCACTGCTCCTTCTGCGCGCGCGTGCCGTAGCGGTGGAAGACCTCCATGTTGCCGGTGTCGGGCGCCGAGCAGTTGAACACCTCGCTCGACCAGGCGATCCGCCCCATCTCCTCGGCGCACAGCGCATATTCGAGGTTGGTGAGCTGCGTCCCTTCGAACGCGAAGCTGTCGTCGACATGGGCGAGCGCATGGCCCGGCGGCATGAACAAATTCCACAGGCCGGCTTCGCGCGCCTGCGGCTTCAATTCCTCGATCACCGCGATCGGCTGCCATCGGTCGCCTTGGGCGAGCTGGCTTTTATAATCGCCGACGCGCGGCCTCACCCGAGTCTCGATGAAGTCCTTCACCCGGTCCCGGTAAAAAGCCTGCCGTTCCGTAAGGTCAAAGTCCATGCGGCCGTCACCTTCTCATTCCTGCGCCATTCTCGCTGCCAGAAACGGCGGATTTGCGCCAGTGGGAGCCTAGGGCGTCTGGCGCGTGGCCGGCCCGAAGCGGTTGAAGCCTTCGCTGGCCTTGCCGGCGAGCAGGAAGCCGAGCCACAGGAGCGCGCCCCAGGAGAACGGCGTCGACGCGTACAGGAGCATCAGCCCGGGGTTCGGCCGCGACGGCGCCGCGACCAGCTCAAAGGCCTCGGGCATGAGCGCGAGCCCGATCGCCATGAACGGCAAGGGCAGCAGGCCCCAGAGCGCGGTCCGGTCGCGGTCGTGCAGCCGCCGCGTCACGGCGGCGGCGAGCAAGAGGATTACGGCCGCCTCGATCACCGCCATCGGCATCCACAGCCAGCCGAGGCCGGTCATCATTTGCGCCGCAAGCCGGTCCGCCGCCGCCGGGTCGCGCGCGAAATCCTCACGGCTCATCGTCTCGACCGTCCGCATGATGCCATCGAACATCGCCGGAAACATCACGGCCATGGCCGCGGCCTGGCTCAGCAGGAAGACGAAGCCGGCCCAGGGCCAGAACAGCCGATTGCCGTCGCGCCCCGAAAAGCGCGTCACGCCGGCCAAGCCGTACCGGATCGAAGAAAGGATCTGGCTGAAGTTCATCGTTCGCGCCCGCCGCCTTTCGCCTTCCTCATTTCCCAGCCTTGCTGCCAGAAACAGCCGATCCGCGCCAGCGTCACGGCGCGATCGGGCCCGTCCGATTGCCCCCGCTTGCGTTTTCTTGTATCCGAATCCATCTTCGAGTGGGTCGACAGCCTGGAGGAAGTGCTTATGTCCATTCGCTTATTGGTCGCGGCGGCGGCCGTGATCGCGGTGCCGATGGCGGTGATGGGCCAGCCGTCGCCGACGACGACGGCGAAGCGCAAGCAGGCGCCCGAGCGGCGCTTCTGCGTGGTCGACAATGATCCGGGCAACCGCCTGCGCCGCATCAGCCGCTGCTACACCAAGGTGGAATATGACGCGATGAGGGCGGATTCCCGCCGCGCCATCGACCGCATCCAGACGATGCGGCCGAGCTATTAAGGTCGGTAGGCTGCCGGGAAGAGTCGCCGAGTCGTTCAGCTTTCCCGCCTTGTAACTGAACGGCCGCTTCCCCATATCCCGGAGGCTGACGTCGCCTGCGAGCGAACCGAAGGGCCCGTTCGGCCTCTCTCTTCCCTTCAAGCCGCCCGGCCCCGCGCCGGAACCTCGTGCGCGGGCGCTTCCGTCTTCTCGAAAGGACGAGCCATGAGCAGCGCAACCTTCGGCACCATCGCTTCCGGCTCCGGCGACATCGACGCGGGCGTCCTGGTCGAGGCGCGCATGCGGAATTTGCCGCGGCCGGCGGTGCGTTCGGGCAAGCGCCTCGAGGATACGGCGGCGGGCTGCCGCGCCAATGCCGCCGCCGATCTCGGCCGCGCCCAGGCGCCGGGCGGCGACTTCATGCGCGCGCGGCTCGAGCACAGCGCCGCGGTCTGGGCCGAGCGCGCGGATCTGCTCGAGCGTCTCGAAAAGAAGTTCCAGGCGCGGATGCACGCCGCCTGACAGACTACCGGACGTGCGCCTCAACCATTTGCCTGGAGCCTGATTCACGCTTTCGGCGGAAGCGCGAAGCGCTTCCACCTTCAAACGATCGGGCTCTAGGCGCGCCGCTGCCGCAGCTTCCACGGCAGCCCCGGCAGCTTCACCATCGCCTTGCCGCACACCGTGCAGCGGGTGACGAAATAGCCGCCGTCCCAATGGCTGTCCTTGAGATCCGCGACATGGGTCCCGAGCCAGTCGTGCAGGCTCATCGCTCGTTCCCGGCTGGCGGGCGGCGCTTGGCGACGAAGATCGCGCCATCGCGGTTCTGCAGGACGGCGCGCTCGCCCTCGGCCGGGCCCTTGAGCGACAGCAGGAAGGGCGAGCTCGCTACCGCGCCGCTGCGGCCGACCCCATATTTCTTTGCCATTCGGATCATCCAGATCGTGCAAGCGGGAGCGCAAACGTCTCTCTGTCACGGGGTGCTTGCGAAGGTAGGCAGGTGATGCAACGCTCCTAGCAGGTTCGGCCCGGAATAGCGATACAAACCGGCGCGCGCGATCTAGGCTTTCGCCGCCATGCTCAGCGTCCCGACCAATATTCAGCTTCATCTGCCGTTCGACATTCTCGCCTGGGGCGCGGCCGGGCTGCTCGCCCACATCCTGTACCGCTGGCGGCTCAAAGAGGCCGCGGCGAGGATCGTCGCCCGCACCGGCCGGCTCTACGTCCTCGCCGTGGCGGCCGGCGCGATCGGCGGCGCCTGGGCGTTCGGCTCGTGGAACACCGGCCTGATGGCGGTGCCGCACCCGTCGCACAGCATCGCCGGCGCGCTCGCCGGCGCGATCCTGGCGGTTGAGCTCTACAAATGGGCGCGCGGCATAAGCGGCTCGACCGGAACGATCTGGGTCGGGCCGATCGCGCTCGGCATCGCCATCGGGCGCTGGGGCTGCCTGTTCGCCGGCCTGCCCGACGAGACGTTCGGCACGCCCACCGATCTGCCCTGGAGCGTCGACCTGGGCGACGGCGTCGCGCGCCACCCGGTCCAGCTCTACGAGAGCCTGGCGATGCTCGCCTTCCTCGGCGTCTATCTCGTCGCGCTCGGCCGCCGCGCCGGCTGGACCCGCGAGCGCGCCTTCTATCTGTTCATCCTGTGGTACGCGGCGCAGCGCTTCGTCTGGGAGTTTTTCAAGCCCTATCCGCGCCTCGTCGGGCCGCTCGATTTGTTTCAGCTTCTCGCGCTGGCGATGATCGCATATGCCCTGATCTTCGATGCACGCGCTCGCCGACAGCCCTGATCCCGCGCGCAAGAGCGTGCCGTGGATCTTCTACGGCCAGACCACCAGCCTGTGCGAGACCTGCTGGGAGCTCGTTCCGGCCAAGATCATCGGCCAGGACGGCAAAGTCTTCTACCAGAAGCGCTGCCCCGAGCACGGCGTCATGAAGACGCTGATCGAGGACGATGCCGAATATTGGCTGAACATCCGCCGCTGGCTGAAGCCCGGCGACCGGCCGTTGTTCAACGCCAGCCGGACCGAGCGCGGCTGTCCGTGGGATTGCGGCCTGTGCCCCGACCATGAGCAGCATAGCTGCCTCGCGATCGTCGAGATCAACGACGCCTGCAACCTCACCTGCCCGGTCTGCTTCGCCGATTCGGCGGTGGGGAAGGGCGGGCACAAATCGCTCGCCGAGGTCGAGGCGATGCTCGACGCGGTCGTTCGCGCCGAGGGCGAGCCGGACCTCGTCCAGCTCTCCGGCGGCGAGCCGACCATCCATCCCCTGTTCTGGGAGATCGTCGCCGCGGCGCGCGCCCGGCCGATCCGCCACCTCATGGTCAACACCAACGGCGTCCGCATCGCCCAGGAGGAGGGGTTCGCCGAGAGGCTCAAGGCGATCGGCATCGGCTTCGAAGTCTATCTCCAGTTCGATTCGCTGAGCGACGACGCGCTGTTCGAGCTGCGCGGCGCGCGGCTGGGCCGGATCCGCCGCCAGGCGCTCGAGCGGCTCGAGGCGGCCGGCGTCTCGACGACCCTGGTCTGCGCGGTCCGCCAGGGCGTCAACGATGACGAGTGCGCGGCGATCGTCGATCATGCGCTGCAATGGTCCTGCGTGCGCGGCGTCGTCTTCCAGCCGGTCCAGGACGCCGGGCGCAACCTCGGCTTCGATCCCGCGCTTCACCGCGCGACCCTGTCGGGCCTCAGGCGCAACATCGCCGCGGGCGGCGTGTTCGAAGCCTCGGACCTGGTGCCGCTGCCGTGCAACCCCGACCAGATCTGCATCGGCTACGGCATCCGCTCGGGCGCGAGCGTCGTCCCCGTCACCCGGCTGATGGACCGCGAGGACATCGTCTCGGCGGCGCCCAACACGATCAGCTTCGAGCGCGACCCGGCGCTCAAGGCGCGGATCTTCGAATTGCTCTCGCTTTCGACGGTCGAGAATAACGGCGAATCGCGGCTCGCCAGCCTGTTCTGCTGCCTGCCCGGCATCGAGGCGCCGTCGAGCCTCGCCTACAAGGACACGTTCAAGGTCGCGATCATCCAGTTCCTCGATCGCTTCAACTTCGATCTCGGCACGGTCAAGCGCTCCTGCATCCATTTCGCGACGGGCGACGGCCGGCTGATCCCGTTCGACACCTATAACAGCTTCTACCGCCCCGGCGCGCCGGGCGCGGCCAGGCTCGCGGAAAAAGGAGGGGTGGGCGCATGAGCGAAGGACCGACGCCGGGCCAGATCGTGGGCGGCATCTTCCTGATCCTGTTCGCACTGTGCATCATATTGGTCGGCGGCGGCTGCACCTTGCTGTGGCTGAGCGAGATGGGCAGTCCCGGCATGGGCGGCCTGCTCAACCCGCTGTTCCTGGTCTCGCTGGTTACGCTGGGCGCGGGCATCGTCACCCTCTGGGTCGGCGTCAAGATCCTGCTCGGCAAGTATCGCAATTGAACGGCCGGCCGTGGGCGAGATCAAGCGCAGGCTGATCGCGAGCGCGCTCCGGGAATGGGATTATTTCGGCCGCTCGACCCGCGGCCTCGATGGGCGCTGGGACGTTGCCGGCGACGAGGCCGACGAGCCCTATCGGTCGCGGATCGGCCTTTACTGGGCAGCGGTCGACCGGCCGGAGCTGGACGGCGGCTCGGACGAGCCCTGGTCGGCCGCGTTCATTTCCTGGTGCTTCGCCAATGCGGGCGCGGGAGCCGCCTTTGCCGGGGACGACACCCATTCGGTCTATATCGACCGCATCCGCCGCGGCGACGGCATGAGCGCGGCGCTCGGCCTCATCCCACCCGCCACCGCCCCGCTCGCGCCGGGCGACCTCATCTGGAACTCGCGCTGGGAGAGCGACGCCGGCGAGGCGCGGGCACCGAAAAGCTTCGAAGCCGCGATCGCCGAGCTCAACGCGGGCAGTTTCTTCCCCTCCCACGTCGACATCGTCGTCGCGGTCGGCACGGGCAGGTGCGACAGCATCGGCGGCAACGTCTCCAACCGCGACCCCGGCGGCTCCGTCACCCGATCGGCCTGGCGGCTGGCGCCCGACGGCACGCTCGACGACTCGCGCAAGGCGTGGATCGGCGTGGTCAGGAATGGGCTCTGAGGGACGTGCGTGCTGGGATCATCGCCAAGACCTCGAAAAGCGTGGTGAGGCGATTGCGGAATCGGAGGTCCGATCACGAAACCGCTCGTATTTTCGACTACAGAGGGCCGGCCGGATCGTTTTCCTCCCGAATTTGGTTGGCGCAAGGGCTGGGAATAATAGATCGAGCCACGCGCCGCCGCCTCGAAGTAGTCAAAGACATGAGGAACGCTGCGGCCCATTCACATGAGGAGATTAGGTTCGACAATAAGCAGATTCGAGAAGCTGCGATCTACCTTCTGCCAAGTGGCGCGCGCACAGAAGCGGGGCGAGCTTCTAGGTACGAAATGCGTTGCGTCTGCCAAATGGCCTTTGCGGTATTCCAGATGAACCTGGCTGGCTCCAGCCGTGAGCTCACAGCAGAATCTATTCGGAACGTAATGCGGACCGCTCGCGAACGCGAAGCGTTGCACGGAAAATAGGCGGGAGGAAAGGGTCGAAGAAATCCTCGGAGAGATCGCGTGCGCGGCGTTGGCCTCTGCGGGCGCGGCCGCCGTATATCGTGACGCCTTTCGACGTGGATTCGATCGCTAAGCACTTGAAAAGCAAACGATATTTAGAATGGCTTTGCCTGTCCCAGCGATCCTTGGGGCCCGGCGAAAACACCCCTCTCTCGTGTCAAGTTTGTCAAGTTAAGGGGCTGTCCGCCTTGCCAGCGCGCCTCGTCCCGGCGCAAGGAGCCGCCATGCCGCGAAAGGCCGACCACCCGATCGATCCCCTGTTCCTCGAACGCTGGTCGCCGCGCGCGTTCGACGGCTCGGAGGTGTCCGACGAAGATCTGATGACGATGTTCGAGGCGGCGCGCTGGGCGCCCTCGGCGTTCAACTCGCAGCCCTGGCACTTCCTCTACGCCAAAAGCGGCGACGCGAATTGGGAGCGCTTCCTCAAGCTGCTCATCCCCTGGAACCAAAGCTGGGCGCACACCGCCTCGGTGCTGGTCTACATCGTCTCGGACAGCCTGCCCTTCACCGACAAGGAAACGGGCGCGCCGGCCGGCTCGCGCTCTCACAGCTTCGACACCGGCGCGGCCTGGGTCAGCCTGGCGCTGCAGGCGACGCGCATGGGTTTTCACGCGCACGGCATGTCGGGCATCCAGTACGAGCTCGCCCGCGCCGAGCTGGACCTGCCCGAGCGCTACCGGCTCGAAGCCGCCTGCGCGATCGGCAGGATCGGCGATCCGGCGCAGCTCGACGAAAAGCTGCGCGCGCGCGAGCATCCTTCGGACCGCAGGCCGACGCGCGGCTTCGTCCACGCCGGCAATTTCCCGGCCTCCTCCTGAGGACTTGTGCCCGGGCGGCAAAAAGTTAACATTCGGCGCGGGCTTCAAGGGGCTTGGCGAATGACGGTTGAAGCAGGCGCATCGAAGGGTCGCGTGATCACGCTGCCCGCGCGGCCCGAGCCGATCCGGGTCTCGGCCGACGAGACCGCGATAATCGTCATCGACATGCAGAATGCCTATGCCTCGCGCGGCGGCTATGTCGACCTGGCCGGCTTCGACATCAAGGGCGCGGCCGGTACGATCGGCAAGATCGCGACGGTGCTCGAGACCGCCCGCAATGCCGGCGTGCTCGTCGTCTACCTGCAGAACGGCTGGGATGCCGATTATGTCGAGGCGGGCGGGCCGGGATCGCCCAACTGGCACAAGTCCAACGCGCTCAAGACGATGCGCGAGAAGCCCGAGCTGCAGGGCAAGTTGCTCGCCAAAGGCGGCTGGGATTATGCGCTGGTCGACACGCTCGCGCCGCAGGAAGGCGACATCGTCCTGCCCAAGACGCGCTACAGCGCCTTCTTCAATTCGCAGCTCGATTCCACGTTGCGCGCGCGCAATATCCGCAACATCGTCTTCGTCGGCATCGCCACCAACGTCTGCGTGGAATCGACCCTGCGCGACGGCTTCCACCTGGAATATTTCGGGGTGATGCTGGAGGACGCGACCCACCATCTCGGCCCGGACTTCATCCAGGCGGCCAGCGTCTACAACGTCGAGAAGTTCTTCGGCTGGGTCTCGACGGTCGCCGATTTCTGCGGCGCCTTCGGCCAGATCGCCGACGAATAGGAGAGAGACATGCCCTTCGAATCGATCAACCCGCCCCAATTCCCGACGCCGATCGCGCCTTATTCCGCCGGGACCAAGGCCGGGAACGCCGTCTACGTCTCGGGCACGCTGGCATTGGGGGAGGGCGGCACCGTTCTCCATCCCGGCGATGCGGGCGCGCAGACCCGACATGTGCTCGAGACGATCGGGATCACCCTCGAGGCGGCCGGCGCGACCCTGGCCGACGTCGCCTTCAACCACATCTTCCTGACCGACTGGGCCGACTATCCGGCGATGAACGCGGTCTATGCCGAGTATTTTCCGGGCGCCAAGCCGGCGCGCTACTGCATCCAGTGCGGCCTGGTGAAGCCCGGCCTGCTGGTCGAGATCGCATCCGTGGCGTATCTCGGCTGATGATCGCCGGGCTCCATTGGGAGGAATGCGGGGACGCCGATGCGCCGCCGCTGATCCTCTCGGCAGGGCTCGGCGGATCGGCCGCTTACTGGGCGCCCAATCTCGACGCGCTCGCCCGCGATCACCGCATCATCCTCTACGACCATCGCGGCACCGGCCGCAGCGAGAGGGCGCTTGCGTTCAACGTTGCGGTCGCCGACATGGCCGACGATCTGCTCGCGCTGATGGACGGCCTCGGCCTCGAGCGCGCCGCCCTGATCGGCCACGCCGCCGGCGGCGTGATCGGCCTCGACCTCGCTTTGCGCGCGCCCGAGCGGCTCGACCGGCTGGTCGTCGTCAACGGCTGGTCGCGAGCGGACCCGCATTTCCTGCGCTGCTTCGAGACGCGGCTCGCTCTGCTGCGCGACAGCGGCGTCCGCGCCTTCCTCCGCGCCCAGCCGATCTTCCTCTATCCGGCGCGCTGGAGCTCCGACCATGCCGGCCGCCTCACCGCCGAGGAGGCCCAGCAGCTCGAGCATTTCCAGGGCGCGCCCAATATCGAGGCCCGGATCGCCGCGCTCGCCGCGTTCGACGTCGACGACCGCCTCGGCGAAATCCGCACGCCGACCCTGCTGATCGCCGCCGAGGACGACATGCTCGTCCCGGCCTCCTGCTCCGAGCGGCTCGCGCAAGGCCTGCCGAACGCGACCCTCGCCGTCATGACCGGCGGCCACGCCTGCAACGTCACCGAACCCGCTTATTTCAACCACGTCCTGCGCGAGTGGCTTGCCGCCGCGCGCCTGAAGGGAGCAGCATGATGGAAGTCGGAGTCTTCGTGCCGATCGGCAATAACGGCTGGCTGATCAGCGAGAACGCGCCTCAATATCTGCCGAGCTACGACATGAACAAGGAGATCGCGCAGAAGGCCGAGCAATACGGCCTCGATTTCCTGCTCTCGATGATCAAGCTGCGCGGCTTCGGCGGCAAGACCCAGTTCTGGGAATATAATCTCGAAAGCTTCACCCTGATGGCGGCGCTCGCCGCGGTCACCGAGAAGATCAAGATCTACGCGACCTGCCCGACTTTGGTGATCCCGCCCGCCTTCGCCGCGCGGATGTGCAACACGATCGATTCGATCAGCCACGGCCGCTTCGGCCTCAATCTCATCACCGGCTGGCAGCGGCCCGAATACAGCCAGATGGGGCTATGGCCCGGCGACGACCATTTCCGCGACCGCTACACGATGCTCGGCGAATATGCCCATATCCTGCGCGAGCTGTGGGAGGGGGGCAAAAGCGACTTCAAGGGCAAATATTACCAGATGGACGATTGCCGCGTCCTGCCGCTGCCCGACGCCGAGATGAAGATCATCTGCGCCGGCTCGTCGGACGAGGGCCTCGCTTTCTCGGCCAAATATGCCGATTACGCCTTCTGCCTCGGCAAGGGGGTCAACACGCCCAAGGCGTTCGCGGCCAATAACGAGCGGCTCGCCGCCGCCACCGCCAAGACCGGGCGCGACGTGCGCATGTTCGTCCTCGTCATGCTGATCATGGGCGAGACCGACGAAGAGGCCGAGGCCAAATGGAAGAGCTACAATGACGGGGTCGACCTCGAGGCGATCGCCTGGCTCGCCGAGCAGGGCGCGGCCGACAAGCACAACCCGACCACCAACGTGCGCCAGCTCGCCGCGCGCGAGGGGGCGGTCAACATCAACATCGGCACTTTGGTCGGCAGCTACGCCAAGATCGCCGCCATGCTCGACGAGATGGCCGAAGTGCCCAATACGGGCGGCGTGCTGCTGACCTTCGACCATTTCGTCGAAGGGGTGGAGCTGTTCGGCACGCGGGTTCAGCCGCTGATGAAGTGCCGCGCGGGCGTCACGTGATACAGACCTTCCTCAAGACGCTCGTCGTGCTGGTCGCCTGGCTGGTCGCGCTCGACATCGTCGGGGTGATCGCCTGCGTCATCTTCGACGTCGTGCCGCTCCGCGGCAGCAGCGGGGCGCTGCCCTACGCGATCTGGTTCGTGCTCGGCGTGTTCGCCGGCTTCCTCGCCTTCGCCACCGCGGGCGCCTGGGCCGCCGAAGCGGGCGAGCAGGATTGGATGGAGCGGCCCGGCGGGATGGCGGTCGGCAACCGGGCGCTGGTCTCGAGCCTGGTCGTCCTGCTCGGCCTCGCCGCCTTGTTCTGGTGGCTCTATTGGTCGCGCGGCGTCGCCGGCGAATATTTCGTGCCCGATTCGATGCCGCACACGATCGTCTATTTCGTCTCCGCGTTCGGCGCGATGCTGGTCGGCCGATCGACGCTGAGGGCGAAGGCGGCCGCCTAGGGTCCGTACTCAATTAGGATTCGCGTTGGTGGGCCAAGAAGGGAGTCATCCCGGCTTTCGCCGGGATGACTCTGAAATTACAAGTAAATCAACTGAGCTTATTGAGTATGGACCGTAGGATTCCGACCATGACCAAAGCCCGTGCCGACCAGCTGCTCGCCGATCGCGGCCTCGCCGAAAGCCGCGCCAGGGCGCAGGCGCTGATCCTCGCAGGGCTGGTCTTTTCCGGCGAGCGCAAGATCGAGAAAGCGGGGCAGCCGCTCGCCGCCGACGCGCCGCTCGAGGTGCGCGGCAAGGACCATCCCTTTGTCTCGCGCGGCGGGATCAAGCTTGCGCATGCGCTCGACCATTTCGGCTGGGATGTCGCCGGCGCGGTCGCGCTCGACGTCGGTTCGTCGACCGGCGGCTTTACCGACGTGCTGCTCCAGCGCGGCGCGGCCAGAGTGTTTGCGGTCGACGTCGGCACGAACCAACTCGCCTGGAGCCTGCGCAACGATGCCCGCGTCATCTCCCATGAGAAGACCAATGCGCGCTATCTCACCGATACGATCGTCACTGAGCCGGTCGATATGATTACCTGCGACGCGAGCTTCATCGGCCTCGCCAAGGTGCTCGACGCCGCGCTCGGCTTCGCCAAACCGGGCGGCGGGCTGATCGCTTTGGTCAAGCCGCAGTTCGAGGCGGAGCGCGGCGAGATCGGCAAGGGCGGCGTGGTCCGCGATCCGGCCGTGCACGAGCGGGTCTGCGCGGCCGCGGCGGCGTGGCTCCGCTCGCGCGGCTGGGAGGTCGAGGGAGTGACGCAAAGCCCGATCACCGGCCCCGAAGGCAATGTCGAGTTCCTGATCGCCGCGCGAAATCGTTCATCCGGCGAGACATTCTGACACAAAGCCCCTATCGACACCGTCCGAAATTTGCGCATTGAGCAGCCGTCCATGCTGAATCGTCACGCCTTCTTTCTCTTGCTGACCGCCCTGCTCGCGGGCTGCGGCGGCAGCGCGGGCAAGGAACGCGAGCGGCCGGCGCCGCTGGTCCGCGCCGAGGCGGCGACCTTGATCACCTTCACCGACCGGATCGAGGCAGTCGGCACCGCGCGGGCGAACGAGCAGGTGACCCTCTCGGCGCCGGTCACCGAACGGATCGAGCGCCTCCATTTCGACGACGGCAGCTTCGTCCGCCGCGGCCAGATCGTCGCGGTGCTCCGCCAGGCCGAGCAGAGCGCGCAGCTCAGCGAGGCCAATGCCCGCCAGCGCGAGGCGCAGCAGCAGCTGCGGCGCATCGAGCAGCTCAAAAATCGCGGCTTCGCGACGCGCTCCAATTACGACACGCAGGTCGCCTCGGCCGCGGCGGCGCGCGCCCAGGCGCAGCAGGTCCGCGCCCAGATCGGCGACCGCGTCGTCCGCGCCCCCTTCTCCGGCTGGGTGTCGCTGCGCAACATCTCGGTCGGCGCGATCGCGAGCCAGGGCACCGAGATCGCGACGATCAGCGACGTCTCCACGATCAAGCTCGATTTCACCGTGCCCGAGACGTTGCTGTCGGCGATCCGCGTCGGCCTGCCGATCGAGGCGCGGGCGGCGGCTTATCCGGACCGGCCGTTCCACGGAATCATCCGGACGATCGATCCGGTCGTCGACGCCAACACCCGCGCGGTGACGGTCAGGGCGCATCTGCCGAATCCCGACCGGCTGCTGCGGCCCGGCATGCTGCTCAATGTCGGCATTTCAAGCGCGACCCGCACCGGCCTGTCGGTCCCCGAGCTCGCCGTGCTCGGCGAGGGCGACAGCCGGTTCGTCTTCACTTTGGATCCGCAGGGGCGCGCCCATCGCGCCCAGGTGCGGACCGGGGCGCGGACCGGCGGGCGGATCGAGATCCTCTCGGGCCTGCGCCCGGGCCAGCGGATCGTGACCGAGGGGATCGTCAAGGTCGCGGACGGGATGCAGGTGCGCCTCGCCGGCAATCCCGGCCAGCCAAGGCAGCGAAGCGGGCCCTAGCGGATGCAGCTCTCCGACCTCTCGGTGAAGCGCCCGGTGTTCGCGGCGGTGGTCGCGATGCTGGCGGCGGTGGTCGGGATCGTCGGCTTCTTCGGCCTGTCGGTGCGCGAATATCCCGACGTCGATCCGCCGGTCGTCTCGGTCCAGACCCAGTATATCGGCGCCGCGGCCAACGTCGTCGAAACCCGCATCACCGAGGTGCTCGAGGAGCAGCTCGCCGGCCTCGAAGGGCTGCAGACAATCACCTCGCGCTCGCGCGACGGCCAATCGGAAATCACCATCGAGTTCCAGCCCGGCCGCAACGTCGACAGCGCCGCGAACGACGTCCGCGACCGGGTCGGCGCCGCCGCCTCGTCGCTGCCGACCGAGATCGAGCCGCCGGTGGTGCGCAAGGTCGATGCCGACGCTTCGCCGATCATGTTCCTGGTCGTCTCCAAGCCGGGCTGGTCGCGGCTGCAATTGAGCGACTGGGTCGACCGCAATCTGGTCGACCGCTTCTCCGCGATCGACGGCGTCGCGCGCGTGTTCATCGGCGGCGAGGCCCGCCCGGCGATGCGGGTCTGGCTCAGGCCCGAGCGCCTCGCCGGCTTCGCTTTGACCCCGGCCGACGTCGAGACCGCATTGCGGACCCAGAATGTCGAGCTGCCCGCGGGCCGGCTCGAATCGCGCCAGCAGAACGTGACGCTGCGGGTCGATCGAGCATTCGCCACCCCCGAGCAGTTCCGCGCCCTCGTCGTCGGCCGCGGCGCGGACGGCTATCTGGTCCGGCTCGGCGACGTGGCCCGGATCGAGCAGGGCCCGGAAAATCCCTATGCCGCGTTCCGGCTGAACGGCAATCAGGCGGTGGGCCTGGCCATCATCCGCCAGTCGGGCGCCAACACGCTCGCCGTCGCCGGCGCGGCCAAGGCGATGGCCGACCAAGTCCGCCCGACGCTGCCCGAGGGCATGGAGATCACAATCGGGTCGGACGATTCGCTGTTCATCAGCCGCGCCATCGAGAAGGTCTGGGTGACGCTGGCGGAGGCGGCGGTGCTGGTCGTGCTCGTCATCTACCTGTTCCTCGGCAGCTGGCGGGCGACGCTCATCCCCGCGGTCACGGTGCCGCTGTGCCTGCTGGCGAGCTTCGCGGTGCTATGGGCATTGGGCTTTTCGATCAACCTGCTGACCCTGCTCGCTTTGGTCCTGTCGATCGGCATCGTCGTCGACGACGCCATCGTCGTGCTCGAAAACGTCTATCACCGGATCGAGGAGGGCGAGCCGCCGCTCGCGGCCTCGTTCAACGGCGCCCGCCAGGTCGGCTTCGCGATCATCTCGACGACGACGGTCGTCTGCGCCGTGTTCGTGCCGATCATGTTCATCGCCGGCCAGACCGGTCTTCTGTTCCGCGAGCTCGCGGCGGCGATGATCGGCGCGCTCGCCTTCTCGGGCTTCTTCGCTTTGGCCCTCGCGCCGATGCTCTGCTCGAAACTGCTCCGGCACGAGGAGCGCAAGGGAATGTCGGCCTGGGTCGAACGGCGCTTCCGCTGGATCGAGCAGCGTTATGTGCGCGGCCTCGATCGGGTGCTGAACAAGCCGCTCCTCACGCTCGCCGCGGTCGCCTTGTTCCTCGCGCTCTCGGGCGCCTTGTTCTTCACCCTGCGCTCCGAGCTGGTGCCGGTCGAGGATGCCGGCATCGTCAACGCCAACATCACCGCGCCGGAGGGCACCGGCTTCGCCGAGATGGACCGCTACATGGCCGACGTCCAGGCGCGGATGATGCCGATGGTCGGCGAGGGAGCGGTGCGCTCGCTGATCGTCCGCACGCCCGGCGGCTTCGGCCCCAGCGACGATTTCAACAACGGCGCGGTCAGCATCTTCCTCAAGCCCTGGGAGGAGCGCGACGAGACCACCGAGCAGATGGTCAGCCAGGTCAACCGCACGATCGCGCAAATCCCCGCGGTGCGCGGCAACGCCCAGGTGAGGAGCTCGCTCAACCGCGGCCGCGGCCAGCCGGTCAATTTCGTCATCGCCGGCGCGACCTATAGCGAGCTCGCCCGCGCCCGCGACCGGATCATCGCCGCCGCCGCCGCCAACCCCGGCATCGTCAACCTCGACAGCGACTACAAGGAAAACAAGCCGCAGATGCGGATCGAGGTCGATACCGCCAGGGCCGGCGATCTCGGCGTGTCGGTCGCCGATGTGTCGAACGCGCTGCAGACCCTGCTCGGCTCGCGCCGGGTCTCGACCTATGTCGATCGCGGCCGGGAATATCGCGTCGTCCTCCAGGCCGAGGAAAGCGCGCGGGCGACGCAGGAGAATCTCGCCTCGATCTACGTGCGCAGCCGCACCGGAACGCTGGTGCCGATGTCGAACCTGGTGCGGACCAGCGATACGGCCGGGGCGCGGGACCTCAGCCGCTACAACAAATTGCGCGCCATCACCTTGTCGGGCGGCCTCGCCCCGGGCTACTCGCTCGGCGAGGCGCTGGCCTTCCTCGAGCAGCAGGCGGCGATCGCGCCGGAGGTGCTGGCAATCGGCTATCGCGGCGAGAGCCAGGCGTTCCGCGAGGCGGGCGGATCGATCTACTTCGTCTTCCTGCTCACCATCTTGGTCGTCTATCTGCTGCTCGCCGCGCAGTTCGAAAGCTTCGTTCATCCGGGGGTGATCATCACCACGGTGCCGCTGGCGGTCGCCGGCGGCCTGATCGGGCTGGTGGTGATGGGCCAGACGATGAACCTGTTCAGCCAGGTCGGCCTCGTCATGCTGGTCGGCCTTGCCGCCAAGAACGGCATATTGATCGTCGAGTTCGCCAATCAGCTGCGCGACGCCGGGCGCGACGTCGACGCCGCGGTGCGCGAGGCGGCGGCGCGGCGCCTGAGGCCGATCCTGATGACCTCGATCGCCACCGTCGCCGGCGCGGTGCCGCTGATGCTCGCCGGCGGCGCCGGCGCGGCGGCGCGCACCGCGATCGGCGTGGTGATCGTGTTCGGCGTCTCGATCGCCACGATCATCACGCTGTTCCTGATCCCCTTGCTTTATTCGCGGCTGGCGCGCTTCACCGGCTCGCCGCTGGCGGTGAGCCGCAAGCTGGAAGGCCAACTCGTCGCCCAGCCGGCGGAATAAGGGAGGATTCGTGGCGGGAATAGCTTCCAAATCGCAGCTCAGGATGAGCTTCCTGCGCTACGCTTTGTTCACCGTGCCGGGGGTGCTGCTGCTCGGCACCCTGTCCGGTCAAATGTCCGGCGCCGGCTACGGCAATGCCTGGTTCGACGCGCTTCGCAAGCCGGCGTTCATGCCGCCGGGCTGGGTGTTCGGCGCGGCCTGGACGATCCTCTACATCCTGCTCGGCCTGTCGCTGGCGATGGTGCTCCACGCGCGCGGCGCCAGGGACCGGCCCAGGGCGCTGATCCTGTTCGCGCTGCAGCTCGCGCTCAACCTCGCCTGGTCGCCGGTATTCTTCGCCTGGCACCAAATAGGGATTGCGCTGTCGCTGGCGGCGGCGATGATCGTCGTCGCGGTCGGCATGATCTTCCTGATCTGGCGGATCCGGGTCGGCGCGGCTTTGTTGCTCTACCCCTATCTCGGCTGGCTGATGTTCGCGGTCGCGCTGACCTGGCAGGTGATGGCGCTCAATCCCAACGCCGCGACCCTTGCACCGGCGGCGCCGAGGCTCGATATCACGCTCTGACTTTGCCCAGGGAGACCCGCGATGCAGTCCGAAAACCGCCTGTTCGACGATTTCGTCAAGGTGATGAACGGCGCCGCCGGCACGATCGCCGGCATGACCCGCGAGGCCCAGGCGGCGATGCAGGAGCGCGCGCGCGAATGGGTCGGCGGCCTCGACCTCGTCTCGCGCGAGGAATTCGAGGCGGTGAAGGCGATGGCGGTCGCCGCGCGCGAGGAGAATGCGGCGCTCGCCGCCCGCATCGAAGCGCTCGAAGGGAAGGCGAAACCGCCCACCGGCAAGAAGGGGCGGGCGAGCGCGGGCGCCTGACTATCCACAACTTTGTTCATGGGAAATGGCGGATTCCTTGCGTTTTCGCCGCCGACCGGGCAGATTCGCCGTGAACAGAAGAGGACCGGGGCCGCTTCATGGACATGGACGAGTATGAGCTTGAGCGCGAGGCGAGCGCGCCGATCGACATGCTCGAAACCTATTTCAGCGCGCTCGGCTGGGCCTATGAGCGCAACGGCGAGGACGAGATCGTCTCGAGCTTCCAGGGCAGCTGGACCCAATATGAGCTGAGGGCGATCTGGCGCGCCGAGGACCAGGTGCTGCAATTCCTTGCTTTGCCCGACGTCCGCGTCGCCCCCGAAAAGCGCGCCGCCACCTACGAGACGATCGGCCTGATCAACGAGCAGCTCTGGCTCGGCCATTTCGAGCTCTGGTCGGCCTCGGGCTTGGTCCTGTTCCGCCACGCCGCCTTGCTCGAGGGCGACGAGAGCGGCACGCTGAGCCTGCAGCAGGCCGAGACCCTGGTCGAAGCGGCGATCGAGGAGTGCGAGCGCTTCTACCCGGTCTTCCAGTTCGTCCTGTGGGCCGACAAGACGCCCCAGGAAGCGATCGCCGCCGCCCTGATCGAGACCCAGGGCGAGGCATGAGCCTCTTCCCCCCTAATGGGGAATTACCCCAATGAGTCATCCCGGCGAAGGCCGGGACCCATGAACGCCGGAGATCAAGATAGCGCGATGAGGTTGGCCCTCCTTCGAAGCGTCGGTGTGCATGGGTCCCGGCCTTCGCCGGGATGACTCTCGAGTGACCGATCCCCTCCTTCCCGGGCCGCTGTGGCTCGTCGGCTGCGGCAACATGGGCTCGGCGATGCTGGCGCGCTGGCTCGAGGAGGGCGTTGATCCGGCCCATGTCAGCGTGATCCGGCCAAGCGGCGCGGCGGTGGGCGACGGCGTCCGCGTCACCAGGGACTATCCCGAGGATGAAGTGCCGGCGATCGTCCTGCTCGCCATGAAGCCCCATCAGCTGGACCTGGCCGCACCCGCGCTCGCGCCGATCCTCGATGTCGAGACGATCCTCGTCTCGATCCTCGCCGGGGTCGAGCTCGCCTCGCTGCGCGCGCGCTTCGCCACGCCGCGGACGATCGTCCGGGCGATGCCGAACCTGCCGGTGCGCATCGGCAAGGGGGCGGTCGTCCTCACCAGCGACGGCACCGACCTCGCCGCCAGGGCGCTCGTCACCGGCCTGATGGCGACTTTGGGCCATGCCGAATGGGTCGAGAACGAGGCGGCCTTCCAGCTCGCCGGCCACCTGATCGGCGCCGGGCCCGCCTTCCTGTTCCGCTTCGTCGACGCGCTGGCGGCGGCGGCCGGGCGGCTCGGCCTGCCCTACGACCAGGCGCAGCGGCTCGCGGTCAACATGGTCGAGGGCGCGGCCGCGCTGGCGGCGGCCTCGGACGACGATCCCGAGACGCTCGCCCGCAGGGTGGCGAGCCCCGGCGGTACGACCGAAGCGGGGCTGAAGATCCTCGACACCGACCGCGCCCTGCTCGACCTCGTCGAGCGCACGTTGGACGCGTCACGGGTCCGGGGCCTGGAGATGGCGGCGGCTGCGCGAACCGACTGCGATTGACCGACCGCGCGGTCGGTCTTATCGCGCCCGACCATGACCGATCAGCGCACGTTCGACGATCGGGACGGTTCGATCTGGTATGACGGCCGTCTCGTCCCCTGGCGCGAGGCGAACGTCCACGTCCTCACCCACGCCCTCCATTACGCCTCCTCGGTGTTCGAGGGGCAGCGCGCTTATGGCGGCGAGATCTTCAAGCTGACCCAGCATAGCGAGCGGCTGAAGCGCAGCGGCGAATTGCTCGGCTTCGACATACCGTGGAGCGTCGCCGAGATCGACGCGGCCTGCCGCGAGGTGCTGGCGGCGAGCGGCCTCGCCGACGCCTATATGCGCCCGCTCGCCTGGCGCGGCTCCGAGCAGATGGGGGTATCGGGCCAGCGCACCAGGATCCACCTCGCCATCGCCGCCTGGGAATGGGGCAATTATTTCACCGAGGAGGCGGTGCGCTCGGGCCTCCGGTTCGACATCTCGCCCTGGCGCCGGCCCGCACCCTATACGGCGCCGACCGAGTCCAAGGCGGCGGGCCTCTACATGATCTGCACGCTGGCGCGGCACGCCGCCCAGGACAAGGGCTTCGACGACGCCCTGATGTTCGACTGGCGCGGCCAAGTGGCCGAGGCGACCGGCGCCAACGCCTTCTTCGTCAGGGGCGGCGTCCTCCACACGCCGACGCCGGACTGCTTCCTCAACGGCATCACCCGCCAGACCGTGATCGATCTCGCCAGGCGCCGCGGCATCGAGGTCAAAGAGCGGGCGATCTGGCCCGAGGAGCTCGAAAGCTTCGAGCAATTCTTCATCACCGGCAGCGCGGTCGAGGTGGCGCCGGTCGCCTCGGCGGGCCCGTGGAATTTCGAGGTCGGCGACCTGACGCTGCAGCTCCGGAGCGACTATCTCGACCTCGTCAACGGCCGGCTGACCAACAGCTAGGGCTTTCGCTGGCGGAGCGGACCTCTATATAGCCGCGCTTCCACCCGCTCTGCTGGGGCGTCGCCAAGTGGTAAGGCACCGGTTTTTGGTACCGGCATTCGCAGGTTCGAATCCTGCCGCCCCAGCCAGGGCCGTGCGAGCGGGTCAGGCGTAGTTCCGGCCGAAGCGGTTCCCGAGGAAATCGGCGAGCGCGATCTGCTCCTGGCGAACGAATCCCCGTTGCGGCAGGCGGCCCTCGCGCACCAGGTCGAGCGCCGCGCAGATCGCCGAGGCGGTGGTGATCTGGATCGCGCTCCAATGGGCGCCGTCTTGGGCGCGCGAATAGACCTTGCGCGTAAAGGTCTCCTCCTTCGGTTCGCCGCCCTTCGTCCCCGTCGCGCTGACGAAGATGAGGACGACGTCCTGCGACGTGCGGGGAAGGGCGTAGCCGAGGATCTCGGTAAGCGTGGCCTCGTCGAGACGGAGGTCCCGGATGAGGCGCTTCATGATCGCGCAATGGCCCGGATATCTGATCGTCTTGTAGTTGAGGTTCCGGACCCGGCCGGCGAGCGTTTCGCCGAGCGTCCCCACGCCGCCCGACGTGTTGAACGCTTCATAGTCGGTCCCGTCCAGGACGAAGGTTTCATAGCCTTCGAGCGGCTCGACCTTGGCCGGCTTCCCGTCGACGACCGCGTCGCATTCGGCGAGATATTCGTGCACCAGCCCGTCGATCGACCAGGTCAGCTCATATCGGAGGAGATTGGTCGGATGCTCGGTGAGCGCGCCGACCCGCATGCGAATCCCGTCCAGCTCATCGAACCGCCCGGCGAGATCGTGCGCGACGACCGAGATGAAGCCGGGGGCGAGGCCGCATTGCGGCATCAGCACCGAGGTCGCCGTCCCGGCGAGCGTCTTGACGTGGTTCGTGGTCCGTACGTCCTCGGTGAGATCGAAATAATGGATCCCGGCCGCGGCCGCGCCGTCGGCGACAAAGCGCGTGACCGAGAAGGGCACCGCCGAGAGGACGGCGAACCGCCCGTCGAGCGCGCGCGCCAGCGCGGCGCCGTCGGTCACGTCGAGGAGCAGGGTGTCGACGCCGCCGCGCGCCGTCACCTTCGCCAGCGCCGGCGCTTCCCGGTCGGCGACGGTGACGCAATAGTCGCCGCTCGCGGCCAGCAATTCGGTGATCATGGCGCCGATCTTGCCGCCGCCGACGAGAAGCACGTTCTTCATCGGGCGGCCTTACCGTCGCGCCCTGGACAATTCCAGCCGCGGAGCCTTTGCGGGACGGCCCCAAGAGCGGCTTGTGCAGATATCGTCGTGGCCGCTAAAGCGGCGCCATGGCGGGCATTCACATCGGCGTCGGCGGCTGGGATTTCGATCCCTGGCGCGGCACATTCTATCCGCCGGGCCTCGCCAGGACGAAGCAGCTCGAGCATCTCGCGACGCGGCTCAACGCGACCGAGATCAACGCGACCTTCTACAAGCTGCAATCGCCGGCCTTGTTCGAGCGCTGGGGTGCGCTGGTGCCCGCGAGCTTCAAGTTCGCGATCAAGGCGTCGCGCTTCTGCACCAACCGCAAGCTGCTCGGCGAGGCGGCCGAATCGATCGGCAGATTCTGCGCGCAGGGCTTCACCCTGCTGGGCGACAAGCTCGGCCCGATCCTGTGGCAGCTGGCGCCGACCAAGCGGTTCGATCCCGAGGATCTGCGCGACTTCTTCGCTTTGCTGCCGACCAGCCAGGACGGCATCGCGCTGCGCCATGCGATCGAGCCCCGCCATGAGAGCTTCAAGTGCCGCGAGTTCGTCGCGATGGCGCGCGCGGCCAATGTCGCGATCGTGATCGCCGAGCACGAAACCTATCCGCAGATCGCCGATCTGAGCGCCGACTTCGTCTATGCGCGGCTACAATGTGCGCGCGAGGAGGAGCCTTTGGGCTACCCCGCGGAGGCGCTCGATCGCTGGGCGGCGGTGGCGCGGGGCTGGGCGGCGGGCGAGAGCCCGGCAGGGCTGAGCTACGTCAGCGACGCGCCCGCCGAAACGCGCCCCCGCGACGTCTTCGCCTTCTTCATCAGCGGCGCCAAGCTGCGCAATCCGCTCGCCGCCGAGAGCCTGATCGGGCGGCTCGGATGAAGCTCGACTCCTTTTCGCCGAGCGACGGCGCGCTGCTCGGGTCGGTGGCGATCGCCGGCGCGGGCGACGTCGCGGCGGCGATCGGCCGGGCGCAGCAGGCCTTCTTGGCCTGGCGGATGGTGCCGCCGCCGCGGCGGGGCGAGCTGGTCCGGCTGCTCGGCGAGGTGCTGCGCGAGGAGAAGGACGCATTGGGCCGGCTGGTCAGCCTCGAGAGCGGCAAGATCCTCTCGGAGGGGCTCGGCGAGGTCCAGGAGATGATCGACATCTGCGATTTCGCGGTCGGTCTGTCCCGCCAGCTTTACGGCCTGACCATCGCCACCGAGCGGCCCGGCCATCGGATGATGGAAACCTGGCACCCGCTCGGGGTCGTCGGCGTGATCTCGGCGTTCAACTTCCCGGTCGCGGTCTGGGCGTGGAATGCCTGCCTGGCGTTCGTCTGCGGCGACAGCGTGGTCTGGAAGCCGTCGGAAAAGACCCCGCTTTGCGCCGAGAAGGTCGCCGCTTTGTTCGCCGAGGCGGCGGGACGGTTCGGCGGCGCGCCGGCCGGACTGCTCGAAGTCGTCCAGGGCGGACGTGAGGCCGGCGAGGCGCTGGCCGACGATCCGCGCGTGCCGTTGGTCTCCGCGACCGGATCGACCCGGATGGGGCGCGCGCTCGGCCCCCGCGTCGCCGCGCGCTTCGGCCGGTCGCTGCTCGAGCTCGGCGGCAACAACGCGATGATCGTCGCCCCTTCGGCCGACCTCGACCTCGCCGAGCGGGCGATCGCTTTCTCGGCGATGGGCACGGCGGGGCAGCGCTGCACCTCGCTCCGGCGGCTGTTCGTTCATGTTGAGGTCTACGACCGGCTGGTGCCGCGGCTGAAGCAGATCTGGTCGAGCGTCGCGATCGGCGACCCGCTCGAGCAAGGCGTGCTGGTCGGGCCGCTGGTCGATCAGGCGGCGGTGGATGCGATGCAGGCCGCGCTGGCGCAGGCGCGCGGCGAGGGCGGCTCGGTCCACGGCGGCGAGCCGCTCGGCGGCCGCTACGTGCGGCCGGCTTTGGTCGAAATGCCGGGCCAGAGCGAGGTGATGATCAAGGAGACGTTCGCGCCGATCCTCTATGTGCTTCGCTATGAGAGCCTCGCCGAGGCGATCGCCCGGCAGAACGCGGTGCCGCAGGGGCTCGCCTCGTCGATCTTCACCACCGACCTGCGCGAAGCCGAGACCTTCCTTTCCGCCGCCGGCTCGGATTGCGGCATCGCCAACGTCAATATCGGGCCGTCGGGGGCCGAGATCGGCGGCGCGTTCGGCGGCGAGAAGGAGACCGGCGGCGGCCGCGAGAGCGGCTCCGACGCCTGGCGCGCCTACATGCGCCGAGCCACCAACACGATCAATTACGGCCGCGATTTGCCGCTCGCCCAGGGGGTCGATTTCTCGATTCCCGGCACCGCGGCGCCCGAACAGGGTTAATTCCGAGCCGCTTGTCACCCTGAGGAATTTATTAACCGGTGGGGTGGTAATTCCTCCGGCACTCCCGGGGGAGACACGAGTGAGGTATTCGCGCAAAGTCGGGCCGCCGATCGTATCTGCCGCTGTGGCGACGCTCGTCTTGACGAACTTCGCCACCGTCAGCATCGTGAAGGACGACGCCGCCAGCCGGTTCGAGCTGTTCGGCTCGGTCTGGCCGATCGCGCTCACCTCGGCCGTGGCGGTGATCCTCGTCATGTCGTTCCTCTACAAGTCGCTGGTCGACCTGGTCGACGAGCTCGAGGCGCGCGAGGCGACCGCGCAGCACCAGGCGCTGCACGACCAGCTCACCGGCCTCGCCAACCGCGCCTTGCTCGAGGATCGCCTGTCGCAGGCGCTGACCCGCTACCGCCGCTCGGGCGAGCAGGTCGCCTTGCTGATGCTCGATCTCGACCGCTTCAAGCAGGTCAACGACACGCTCGGCCACAATGCCGGCGACAAGCTCGTCCAGGAGGTCGGCGACCGGCTGCGCTCGCTGCTGCGCGAGACCGACACCGTCGCCCGCATCGGCGGCGACGAATTCGCCATCGTCCAGGTCAGCCCGAAGGGCGAGGCCGACGTCCGCCGCCTGTGCGAGCGGATCATCGCCGTCATCCGCAAGCCGTTCATCATCGGCGACCGCGAGGCGCGCGTCGGCGTCTCGATCGGCGCCGTCTTCGCCAGCAAGGAAGTCGCCGAGGCGTCCGAATTGCTGCGCAAGGCCGACATCACCATGTACCGCGCCAAGGCCGCCGGCCGCGACTGCTTCCGCATCTTCACCGAGGCGATGGACGCCGACGTCCAGCGCCGCGACCAGATCGAATCCGCTCTGCGCAGCCAGCTGCGCGACGGCGACGCGATCGACCTCCACTTCCAGCCGATCATCGGCAGCCGCGGCAAGGTCACCGGGCTCGAGGGACTGGTCCGCTGGGAGCATCCGACGCTCGGCTCGGTCGCGCCGAGCGAGCTGATCCCGATCGCCGAGGAATGCGGCGTGATCGACGAGCTCGGCCAATATGCGTTCCGCGACGCCTGCCGGATGGCGCGGCTGTGGCCCGACCTCAACATCGCGGTCAATTTGTCGCCGATGCAGTTTCGCGCGCCGCGCTTCGCCGCGTTGCTGCGCGCGATCGCGGAGGAGGAGGGCGTCGAGCCCGCGCAGCTCGAGCTCGAGATCACCGAGAGCCTGTTCATCGAGCATGGCTCGCTGTGCGGCGCGACCATCCAGGAGCTGCGCCGCGACGGCTTCCGCATCGTCCTCGACGATTTCGGCACCGGCTATTCCTCGCTCTCCTGCCTGCGCCGCTTCCCGGTCGACAAGATCAAGCTCGACCGCTCGTTCATCGACATCGCCGCGCGCGACCAGAGCGTGGCGATCATCCGCGCCGCGGTGACGCTCGGCCACGCGATGGACCTCGAAGTGGTCGCCGAGGGCATTTCCTGCCGCGAGGAGGAGCAGATCGCGCTCGAGGCCGGCTGCGACGGGCTGCAGGGCCACCTCTATGCCCCTGCCATGCCGGTCGCCGCGATCGCCGGCTTCCTCGCCTCGCTGGAAAGCGCCTCGCCCATCTCCGACGCGGCCTGACGGCTCCGGTCCTGACGGAGGCGAAACGGCTGGCGCGGCCCCGCGGGGCTCGCTAGGCTCCCGGAACCCCCCGGAGAAGGGACAGAGGAGAGCAGGCATGAATACCCGCACGTTCGCGCTCATTTTCGGTATCGTGTTCATCGCCGCCGGCATCGCCGGCTTCGTTCCGCAATTGCTCCAGCCGGCGGAGGGCGGTGAGATCGCGTCGGGTCCGCATCATCTGCTGCTGCTCGGTATCTTCCCGGTAAATCCGCTGCACAATATCGTCCACCTCCTGTTCGGCCTCTGGGGCCTGGCGGCGTCGCGCTCGGCAGGCGCCGCTTTGCTCTATGCCCGCGGCGTCGCGCTCATCTACGCATTGCTGGCGGTCTGCGGGTGGATCCCGGGCCTGGACGATCTGTTCGGCCTGGTGCCGCTCTACGGCAACGATGTGTGGCTGCATCTCGGCCTCGCCCTCGTCGCCGCCTATTTCGGCTGGGTCAACCGCAGTCCTGCCGGCGTCTGAGGCAAGCAGGGGCGGGCCGCATTTCGTCGCGGTGCCGGCTCGGTTCGTCGCACGTAAGAAACAGTCTAGCGCAGGTCTCTCTCTGCGGCTAAAGGAGGGCGCATGACACGCTCCCTGCGCCTTTCCGCTTTGATTCTCGTGCTCGCCTCGCCGACCATGCCCGGCGCCATCCAGAGCGCGGCCCGCGCCCAGGCGCAGCCCCAAGGCCAGCCCCAGGCCGGCACGCCGGCCCCGGCCGCCGAGCCGCAGGCGCCGGTCTGGCGCCGCGAAAGCGCGCAGGAGCTGCTGCTCTATATCGAGGCGGTCGGCCAGGAGGGGCTCGACCCCGCGGACTACAATCCGGACCGGCTGCGGGCGGCGATCGCCGGCGACGAGGCTTCCTTGTCCCAGGTGGCGTCGCCGATCTTCCTGCGCCTGGTCGCGGACCTCAGCGGCGGCGCGGTGCGCGGCCGCAGCCGGGTCGATTGGCACATGACCGACAGCGCGCTCGAGGCCGCCCGCCAGCAGAGCCTGCTCGCCCAGGTCGCCCGCGGCGGCGGCGTCGGCGCCGCGCTCGACGCGCTGCTGCCGACCCATCCGCAATATGCGGGCCTCAAGCGGGCGCTCGCCGCGACCGATCAATCGGACGAGGCGCGCCGCGACCTCATTCGCACCAACATGGAGCGCTGGCGCTGGATGCCGCGCAATCTCGGCAGCCGCCACGTGCTGGTCAACGTCCCCGCCTTCACCGCCGCTCTGGTCGACGAGGGCCGGGTGACCGCGCGCCACCGCGCGGTGGTCGGCGCGACGCGCACGCCGACGCCGCAGCTCAACGCGACGATCACCGCGGTGACCCTCAATCCGTGGTGGAACGTGCCGCAGAGCATCATTGCCTCACAGGGCGGCCGGTTCGGCCCCGGCTACCAGGTGACCCGCGGCGCCGGCGGCGGGATCAGCGTTCGCCAGCCGCCGGGTCCGCGCAACGCGCTCGGCCGGGTCAAGATCGAGATGCCGAACCAATATGCCATCTACCTGCACGACACGCCGTCGCAGGCTTTGTTCGGCCGCCCGGTGCGCGCGTTCAGCCATGGCTGCATCCGCACCCAGAACGTCCGCGATTTCGCCGCCTTGCTGCTGGCGCCGACCGGCCAGTGGGGGCGCGGCCAGATCGACCGCGCGATCGACACCGGCCGCAACCAGTCGGTGACGCTCGCCGCGCCGGTTCCGATCTATATCGCCTATTTCACCGCGGCCGCGACCAGCGACGGCGACATCGTCACCTATAATGACGTGTACGGCCGCGACGCCCCGGTCCGCCAGGCGCTGAACCGCGCCGGCGGCCGCGCCCGAATCGAGCAGGCCAGCAACTAAACCAGGGACAGTCCCTTAAAAACAGGGACAGTCCCTAATTACCAAAGGGGAAAAGAGGGACTGTCCCTCTTTTTGCCCGGAGGGAACGGCGCGCCGCGGCGGGGGTTTGCTCCCCATGGCGGATCATCAATCCTATTGGAACGCGACGGCTTCGGCGTCGGCCTTTCCAGCGCTCGCCGGCGAGATCGAGGCCGACGTCGCGGTGATCGGCGGCGGGATCGTCGGCGTCACCACCGCCCGGACGCTCAAGGATCGCGGGCTCAAAGTCGTCCTCGTCGAAGCGCTTCGCGTCGGCGAGGAGGTGACCGGCAAGTCGACCGCCAAGATCACCTCGCAGCACAACATCGCTTATTCGGTGATCGAGCGGAAGTTCGGCGCGGACGGCGCGCGGCTCTATGCCGAGGCGAACGAGACCGGCCTGCGCACGATCCGCGCGCTCGCGGCGCGGCACGCCATCGCCTGCAACCTCGAGACCCGGCCGGCCTTCACCTACACCCGCGATGCCGATGAGGTGGCGCGGATCGAGGCCGAGGCCGCGCTCGCGCGCACCCTCGGCCTGCCTGCGTCGCTGACCCGCGATACCGGCCTTCCGTTCGAGGTCGCGGCGGCGATGCGCTGGGACGATCAGGCGCAATTCCATCCGGTCCGCTATGTGAAGGGGCTGGCCGCGACGATCCCCGGCGGCGGCTGCCACGTCTTCGAGCAGTCGCGGGTGACCGACTGGGACCCGCACCGGATCACGACCGAAAAGGGCAGCGTCCGCGCCCGCCACGTGGTGATGGCGACGCATCTCCCGCTCGGCAAGACCGGCCTGTTCTTCGCCGAGGCCTTTCCGCACATGCACCCGGTGATCATGGGCCGCGCGGAGCCCAGGCGCGTGCCCCCCGGCATGTATATCAGCGTCGAGACTCCGCGCCATTCGGTGCGCGGCCATCGCGAAGACGACGGGCAGGACTGGCTGATCTTCGCCGGCCCCTCGTTCAAGCACGGCCATGTCGACGACGAGCGGGCGAGCTTCGCGGATCTCGGCAAGTTCGCGATGGAGAATTTCGGCGTGCGCCCCGACTATCGCTGGACCAATGAGGATTACACGCCGATCGACCACGCGCCGTTCATCGGCCGGTCGTCGTCGCTCGGGGATTCCTATCTGGTGGCGACCGGCTTCAACGCCTGGGGCATCACCAACGGCACCGCCGCCGCGATCCTGCTCGCCGACCTGATCGAGGGCCGTGACAATCCCTGGCTCGAACTGTTCGATGCGACGAGGATCAAGCCGGTCGCGGGCGCAAAGGAGTTCGTCGCCGGCACCGCCGAAACCGCCTCGCATCTGATCGGCGGCTATCTCGCGCGCAAGCCGCGCAGCTTCGACGATCTCGCCCCCGGCGATGCCGCGATCCTGAAGATCGGCGGCCGCAACGTCGCCGGCTTCCGCGACGACGAGGGCGCGCTGCACGCGGTCTCGGCGGTCTGCACCCACATGGGCTGCATCGTCGGCTGGAACGAGACCGACCGAAGCTGGGATTGCCCGTGCCATGGCTCGCGCTTCGCGCTCGACGGCAGCATCATCCACGGGCCGGCGGTCAAGCCGCTCGAGGCGGTAAAGACGGAAACGCCCGCGGACGCCTAGTGCGGATTCTTGCCGAAATGGGGACAGTTACTTTTCCGCACCTCGATGTCCGGCCTGAAAGCGGCGTGGGGAAAAGTAACTGTCCCCTTCAGCCGAGGCGCTCGGCGTAGAGGAAGCGGCCCGGCCCGAGGCGGGCGAGGACTTCGTGGAGGCTGGACTGGGACAAAGCGAAGCAGCCTTCGCTGCGGCCGAGGCGGCCTTCATTGTTGGCGAGAACATCGGGCTCGGCATACCAAGCGGAATGGACCACGATCGCCCGCGATTCGGCATTGCTGTTGCTCGCATCGAGGCCGCGCACGCGCATCGAGCGGCCGTAATGGCCGGGATAGAATTCGCTGGTCACATAGGCGCCGTTCGAGCTCGCCTCGGAGCCCGGCTGGTTCGAGAAACGCTGCAGGAAGCCGGTATGGTCGGGATCCGAGCCGCGGCCGTGGGCGACGAGGTGGCGGCTGACGCGGCCGCTATTGGTGTCGAGCAGGTAGAAGCGCGGCTCCGACGAGGCCTGGGCGAAATCGACGATGCCGACGACGTCGATATGGTCGAGCGAGGCGCGGTGGCGATCGAACGCGGCGCGGGCGCGGGCGACCATCCGCGGATCGATCACCGGGAAGGCGCGCGGCTGCGCCGGGAGGCGGTCGGGCCGCGGCAGATCGCCCTGGGTGACGGCGGCGACGAGCGGCGACGACATCGCGGCGAGCGCGCCGGCGGCGGCTCCGGCCTCGATCATCTGCCGACGTGACAACAACATTCTGGAGTACCCTCCCCGGTCCGATTGGGAACCTAAGTACTTTCCCGTTGCGCCTCAACGACCTGCCGGGCGGATCGACTCGACTCGTCGCGGGCATGCCTTCATTCGCCGCATCCTGGCGGGGCATCTATTAAGCAGTTTTACCAGCTGACGACGAACCGTGGCGGAACTGCGGTGAATGACGTGCGTCTGGCCTCAGGACGCAAATTGGAGAGTGCCTTGCCCCGATTCTCGCGCCTGGGCCTGGCCCCGCCGCTACCGCCGATGGAGGCGAAGCTGGTCGCCGCCCTGCCCGACGGCGAAGGCTGGCAGTTCGAGCCCAAATGGGACGGATTCCGCTGCCTGGTCTTCCGCGACGGCGCCGAGGTCGCGCTTCAGTCCAAGGCCGGGCGGCCGCTCGGCCGCTATTTTCCGGAAATCGTCGCCCTGATCGCGGCGCTCGGGCAGGACCGTTTCGCGCTCGACGGCGAGCTGATCATCCCGGTCGGCGGCATCCTCTCGTTCGAGGCGCTGCAGCTGCGCCTCCATCCGGCCGAGAGCCGCGTCCGCAGGCTCGCCGCGGAGACGCCGGCGCAGCTCATGCTGTTCGATTGCCTGGCGCTGGCGGGCAAGGCGCTGGCCGGGGCGCCGCTCGCGGACCGGCGCCAGGCGCTCGAGCGTTTTCACGCGCGCGACGGCGGGAAGGACCTGCTGCTTTCGCCGTGCACGGCCGACCGCAGAATCGCCTTGTCCTGGCTCGGCCTTGCCGGCGGCGCGCTCGACGGCGTCGTCGCCAAGCGCCGCGACGAGCCCTATCGGCCCGGCGAGCGCGCGATGCTCAAGGTCAAGCAGATGCGCACGGCCGACTGCGTCGTCGGCGGGTTCCGCTATGCCGCCGCGGGACGCGAAGTGGGCTCGCTGCTGCTCGGCCTCTACGACGAGGCCGGCAAGCTCGATCATGTCGGCTTCACCTCGGCGATCCCCGCCGGCGAGAAAGCGGCGCTGACCAGGCGGCTCGAGGCGCTGGTCGCGCCGCCGGGCTTCACCGGCGACGCGCCGGGCGGGCCGAGCCGCTGGAGCAACGCGCGGACCGCCGAATGGCAGCCGCTCAGGCCCGAGCTGGTCGCCGAGGTGCGCTACGACCACGTCACCGGCGGCCGCTTCCGCCACGGCACGAAGTTCCTGCGCTGGCGGCCCGACAAGGCGCCGGAGCAATGCCGAAAGGAGCAATTGCGCGCCGAGGCCGCTCCGGCGCGGCTCAGCTCGCTTCCTGGAGCCTAGCTGCCGAGCGTCCAGCCGCGCCAGGCCGGGCGCTCATCGCGCCTTGCGCTTTGCCGTCACACGACCCATTGGGGGCGTTCAGGGCGACCGGAATCTGGAGGACGACCAGGCTGAAACCGCATAGCGTATATGTGATCGACGACGATCGCGACGTGCGCCGCTCGTTGAGCTTCATGCTCGGCGCGGCCGAAATCCGCTCTCACCCGTTCGGCAGCGGGCTCGATTTTCTCGAGGCGCTGCCCGACCTCGAGCCGGGCTGCCTGCTGCTCGACCTCAGGATGCCGCAGATGGACGGCTTCCAGGTCATGGACGCGCTCGCCGAGCGCAAGATCGACTGGCCGGTGATCGTGATGACCGGCCATGGCGAGGTGCCGGTCGCGGTCCGCGCGATGAAATTGGGCGCGGTCGATTTCATCGAGAAGCCCTTCTCCGAACAGGCCCTGCTCGCTTGCTTCGCCCAGGCGTTCGCGCTTCTCCAGGACCGCGAGGCCGCCGGCCGCCGCCGGCGCGACGCGCACCAGCGGGCGTCCTTGCTGAGCGGGCGCGAGAAGGAGGTGCTGCAAAGCCTGCTCGCCGGCCAGTCCAACAAGGAGATCGCGCAGTCGCTCAGCATCAGCCTGCGGACGGTCGAGATGCACCGCGGCAACATGATGGACCGGCTGCAGGTGTCGAGCCTTGCCGAGGCGCTCACCCTCGCGCTCGAGGCGGGGCTCAAGCCGGTATCCGATCCGGCCGGCTGATCGTGGCCGATCGCCCTCCCAACAAAGCCAGGCCGATGGCCGGACCGGCGGGCTCGGAGCCGTGGCGCGACAGCGAGCAGATGTATCGCATCACGCTCGAGCTGATGCAGCAGATCGCCTGGACCGTCGAACCCGACGGCACCGGGCTCACGCTGAGCGAGCGCTATCACGAGCTGACCGGGATGAGCGGCGACGACGACGCGCGCGAGTCAATCCATCCGGACGATCAGGATCGGGTCGTCGCTTGCTGGACCGCCGCGCTGGAGTCGGGCGAGCCCTACGACGTCGAGGCCCGCCTGCGGATGAAGGACGGCTCCTACCGCTGCTTTCGCGTCCGCGCGATGCCGCGGCGCGACGCCGAGGGGCGGATCCTGCGCTGGTACGGGATCACCGAGGACGTCGAGGAGGAGCGGGTCCTCGAACAGGCACGGCGCGACGCCGAGGAGAGGCTGCGCGAAAGCGAGGAGCTTCACCGCATCACGCTGGAGCTCAGCCAGCAAATCGCCTTCACCGCGGCGCCGGAGGGGCCGATCACCAGCATCAGCCCGCGCTTCTGGGAGCTGACCGGGCTCGATCCCGAAGCCCGCCCCGGCATGGCGATGCACCCGGACGATCGCTACCGGATGCTGACCGGCTGGGCCGCGTCGGTGTCGAACGGCACGCCCTATCACGGCCAGTTCCGGATGGGTCTCGCCGACGGCAGCTACCGCTACGTGCGCATGCGCGCGGCGCCGCGGCGCGACGAGGAAGGCCGGATCCTGCGCTGGTACGGCACGATCGAGGACGTCCATCTCCAGCGCGAGGCGGACCTCGCCCGCCGCGACGCCGAGGAGCGCTACCGGCTCGCCGTCCAGGCGACCAACGACGCGGTCTGGGATGTCGATCTCGTCGCCGACATGATCGACTGGAGCGAAAATGCCGCGGCGATCCTGGGGAGCGAGCAATCGCCGCTCGGCCGCCAGCCCGGCTCCTGGTGGAAGGACCGGATCCATCCCGAAGACCGGCCCGCCGTCCTGCAAAGCTTCGCGGAGGTCATTGCCGGCGAAGGGCGGCGGTGGTCGGCGACCTACCGGTTTCAGCGCGACGACGGCAGCTATGCCGACATCTTCGATCGCGGCTTCATCATCCGCTCGGTCAGCGGCAAGGCGATCCGCGCGGTCGGGGCGATGGCCGATCTCACCGAGCGGCACCGCTCCGAGGCCGAGATCAGGCGGATACAGGCCGAGCTGGTCCATGTCTCGCGATTGAGCGCGATGGGGACGATGGCCTCGACCCTCGCCCACGAGCTCAACCAGCCGCTGACCGCGGTGGGGAATTTCATCAGCGGCGCCAAGCGGGTCGCGGATCGCCTGGGGATCGACGATTCCGATCTCAAGGAAGCGCTCGACGCCGCCGAATCGGGCGCGTTGCGCGCGGCCGAGATCGTCCGCCGGCTGCGCGAGCTGGTGTCGCGCGGCACCGTCTCGGTCCGGGTCGAGCATTTGCCCAGGATGATCGAGGATGCGAGCGTGCTCGCCTTCCTCGACGAGGAGACGCTCGGCGTGCGCCACCGGCTCGACCTCGACCCGGCGGCGCAATGGGTCCGCGCCGACCGCGTCCAGATCCAGCAGGTGCTGATCAACCTGGTCCGCAACGCAATCGAGGCGATGGAAGGAAAGGCCGAAAAGGAGGTCGTGCTCTCGACCCGCGTGATCGCCGGCGAGATGGTCGAGATCGCGGTCGCCGACAACGGCGTCGGCCTCGGCGGCGGCAACGTCGACAGCCTGTTCTCGCAATTCATGACGACCAAGAGCGGCGGCATGGGCATCGGCCTGCCGATCAGCCGTACGATCGTCGAGGCGCATGGCGGCCAGATTTCCGGCGAGGACCGGCCCGAAGGCGGCGCGCTGTTTCGCTTCACCCTGCCGCGCGCCCGCCGCCGGCGCGAGAAGCTGCCGCTTTGATATTCGGGAAAGGAGATCGGCATGGCTGAGGAACAGGCGATATTGGCGGGCGGCTGCTTCTGGTGCACCGAGGCGGTCTTCAAGGATCTGATCGGGGTGTCGGCGGTCGAAAGCGGCTATGCCGGCGGCGATGTCGCCAACCCGACCTATCGCGCGGTCTGCGGCGGCGGCACCGGCCATGCCGAGGCGATCCGGGTCACCTTCGATCCGCAGGCGATCTCCTATGACGACATCCTCGCCATATTCTTCGCCACCCACGACCCGACCCAGCTCAACCGCCAGGGCAACGACGTCGGCACCCAATATCGTTCGGCGATCTTTCCCGCTTCGCCGGCGCAGGAGGAAGCGGCGCGGCGCGGCATCGAGCGCGCCGCGGCGGATTGGCCCGCGCCGATCGTCACGACGATCGAGCCGCCGGGGACCTGGTGGCCGGCCGAGGATTACCACCAGGATTATTGGGAGGGCGACGGGCAAAGCAGCCCCTATTGCCTAGCGGTCATTCCGCCCAAGCTGCAGAAGCTGCGCAAGAGCTTCGCCGCGCGGCTGAAGAGCGAGACCGCCTCCGGCTGATGCTCGCGGTCATTCCCCAGATTCCAAGAACCTGTGCAAGACCCTTGCGGAAAGCCGAAGGAGGAGGCAGCAACGCTTGCGTCAAGGCGCGGCGGAGCGCAGACAGGCGAAGCGATGCCCAAGAACATCATCATTCTGGCGGACGGGACGGGCCAGCGCGGCGGCCTTCTCTTCGACGAGCGGCGTAGCAACATCTACAAAATCTACCGCGCGGTGCGATGCGCGCCGGACAGCTGCGTCGATCCATCGAAGCAGCTCGCCTTCTACGATCCCGGGCTCGGCACGATCAGCGGAGGCGGCAGCGGGTTCTTTTCAGGGCTGCTGCGCCGCTTCATGAACCTCGCCAGCCAGGCGACCGGGCTCGGCATCCTCGGCAATATGATCGATTGCTATGCGGCCTTGGTCCGCATGTGGGAGCCGGGCGACCGCATCTTCCTGTTCGGCTTCAGCCGCGGCGCCTATACGGTGCGCTGCCTCGCCGGCGTGCTCAGCCTGTGCGGCCTGCCGACGAGGATGGCCGACGGCTCGCCGGTGAAGCGCGACGAGGGGACCAGCCGCAAGATCGCCAAGGAGGCGGTCAAGCGCGTCTACGATTATACCAACTCGCGCCCGCTCAGCGAATCGACGCCGCGCCAGCGCGAGCTGCTCGAGCAGCGAGCGCTGCTCGCGTCGCGCTTCCGCGCGCGCTACGGCTCGGACCAGGGCGGCGAGGGCAACACGGTCCCCTATTTCATTGGCGTCTTCGACACCGTCGCCTCGCTGATGGACCCGGCTTCGATGGTGGTCGTGGTCCTGCTGGTGCTGGCGTTGGTCGGGATCGTCAGCGCTGTCGGCTCATTCTTCCTCGCCGGTTCCTTCGTGACCTGGTTTCTTGCTCTGGCCGCGGGCTCGGCGGTCGCGATCGTGCTGTTGCTGGCGTGGACGCGGGTAAAATGGGCGGCGGGGCTGCCCGGCCACGGTTTCTGGCGGACGCTCCACATCAACCCGCTTCGCGTCAAGATGTACGACAAAGGCCTCAACCCGCGGGTGTGCTACGCCCGGCACGCCATCTCGCTCGACGAGGGGCGCAGTTCCTTTCCCCGCGTCAAATGGGGCGCCCCCGGAGAACCCAGGCCGGGGCTGCCGATCTGGTTCGAGCAACTCTGGTTTGCGGGCAATCACTCCGACATCGGCGGCTCCTACCCCGAGAACGAATCCCGCCTTTCCGACATCGCACTCAAATGGATGGTGGATGCGGCGAGCGAGGTCGGGATGCTCCACGACGCCTCCGTGCTCCGGACCTATCCTGATCCGCTCGGGCTCCAGCATGACGAAACCAGGAGCCTCGCCTTTCGCTTCTTCCCGAAGGCGCCGCGAACGCCGCCGGCGGACGCTCCGCTCCATCCCTCGGTTCTCGACCGCCTGAATGCGCCGGGGGTGCTGCAATATGATCTGGTCAAGGCTTACCGTCCGGAATGCCTTCGCCGGCACAAGGACGCCGCCCGGTATTTCGAACCGCCTCCGGGCGACGGCACGCTTTAGCTCGCGACCGGCGCGTCACGCCGACCCGCCTTACCGTGCGGGAACAAACAAAGAACTTTTTCCTTGTAATGTTGGATTTCGCCTGCTTTTCTCGCCGACTCGTTCGAATCGAAGGAGGTGTGTGAGGATGGCAGCGGACCAGGGGCGCGTGGGCAGCGACACGCGGAGCGACGGCTTCGGCGAGGATAAAAGGCGGCTGTTCCTGGCCGCCCTGAGGAAGGGCGAATCGGTGCTCGAGGCTTGCCGGCTGGTCGGCATCTCCAATCGCACCGCCTACAACCACCGCAACCGCGACCCGGAATTCGCGCGCTACTGGGAACTCGCGCGTTCGATGTCGTGGCTGCCGGTCGAGCTCGCCACGTTCGAACGCGCGGTCACCGGGATCGAGGAGCCGGTCTTCGTCTATGGCAAGCTCAGCCACACAAGGCGGCGCTTCTCCGACAGCCTGCTGCGCAAGCTGCTCGAAGGCGAGAAGCCGCGCAAATATGGCCGCGCCGCCGGCCTCCGGTCGCAGCGCAAATGGCTGAAGAAGCAGATCGCAGCCCAGGTCGCCGCGGCGATCGCCCCGCTGGCCGAGCGGCTGCAAACCGTGAATGTCGTGAACCCCCGCGCAGCCCCCGATTCATCGTGTATCAGCCGTGCCCGCAGAGGGAAAAGCAGGGAGCGGCCGGCGCGAAGGGTCCCGCCGGGGGCCGGAAATTTCGCCGAAAATCGAAGCACGCGTGAACTAGGCGGCGGCGCGGCGCAGCCGATCGTTGATCGCGCTGCCGAGGCCGGTATCGGGGATCGGCGCAACGGCGATGCGGGGCTCGGCCGCCGCTTCGGCTTGGTGGAGCCTTTCGAACAGATTGGCGGCCGCCTCGATCAGGTCGCCCGAAGCGCTGAGCGTGGCGTCGCCGGCGACCGCGCCGAAGCCGATCAGCCATTCGTCGCCGCGCGCCTCGACGGCGTCGAGGCGGAGCGGCTTGGAAGGCGCGTAATGGCTGGCGAGTTGTCCGGGGGATTCGATGCCGGCCGCGTCCTCGACCCTGAGGCCGAGGTCGATCGGCCCCGGGCGGAGCAGGCGGGGCCGGCCGTCCGTCAGCGCGACGATGGTCGATTCCAGGCCATGGGCAGTGGCGCCGCCGTCGACGATCAGCGTTATGCGCCCGCCGAGGCCGGCGAGGACGTGGGCGGCGCTGGTCGGGCTGATCCGGCCGCTGACATTGGCGGAAGGAGCGGCGAGCGGCCGGCCGGTGGCTTCAATGAGGGCGCGCATCGCCGGATGAGCGGGCGCGCGGATTGCCACGGTGGGCAGGCCCGCGGTGACGAGTGCGGCGATTCGCGCGCCGCCGCGCAGCGGCAGAACCAGCGTCAGCGGGCCCGGCCAGTAGCGATCGGCGAGCGCGGCCGCCTCGTCGTCGAAACGGGCGATCTCGGACGCCTGACCGACATCGCTCACATGGACGATCAGCGGATTGAAGCGCGGCCGCCCCTTGGCCTCGTAGATCCGCGCGACGGCCTCGCCGTTGGCCGCGTCGGCGGCGAGGCCGTAGACGGTCTCGGTCGGCATCGCCACCGGCTGCCCGGCGGCGATCAGCCGCGCCGCCTCGGCGATCGCCTCGGGTCCATAAGCCAGGACGCGGGTGTTTTGCGCGCTCACCGCGCCGCGCTATAGCGCCCGTTCCATCCGCGCAACGCCGGGGCCCTTCCATGACCTACCAGCCGCCCGTCGAAGAACAGAGGTTCCTGCTCGAACATGTCGCCGGAATCGGCGGCCTGCTCGACGATCGCGAGCTGGTCGACGCCATCGTCGAGGGCGCGGGCCAGTTCGCGGCGGGGGAATTCGCCCCGCTCAATCGGATCGGCGACCAGGTCGGCGCCAGATGGTCGCCCGAAGGGGTCGCCATGCCGGCCGGCTTCAAGGCCGCCTACAAGGCCTATGTCGAAGGCGGCTGGGGGACGCTCGCCGGGCCCGCCGAGCATGGCGGGCAGGGGCTGCCGCTGACCCTGGCCTGCGTGGTGATGGAGGATCTCGGCTCGGCGAACATGGGCTTTTCGCTGTGCATGATGCTGACCCCGGGCGCGGTCGAGGCGCTCAGGCACCACGGCACGAGCGAACTGCAGCAGGCGTGGCTGCCCAAGCTGATCACCGGCGAATGGACCGGGACGATGAACCTCACCGAATCCCAGGCCGGATCGGACGTCGGCGCGCTCAAGACCCGGGCCGAGCCCGCGCCCGACGGGACCTATCGGATAACCGGCCAGAAGATCTTCATCACATTCGGCGAGCACGATCTGGCCGACAATATCGTCCACCTCGTCCTCGCCCGCCTGCCCGACGCGCCGCAGGGCACGCGCGGCATCTCGCTGTTCCTGGTGCCGAAGGTCCTGCCCGACGGGACGCGCAACGACCTCAGATGCGTGTCGATCGAGCACAAGCTCGGCATCCACGCCTCGCCGACCTGCGTCATGGCCTATGGCGACGAGGGCGGCGCCGTCGGCTGGCTGATCGGCGAGGAGAATAAGGGCATGGCGGCGATGTTCACGATGATGAACAACGCGCGGCTGAACGTCGGCCTGCAGGGCGTGTCGATCGCCGAGCGGGCGGCGCAACAGGCGGTCGCTTACGCCCTCGAGCGGGTCCAGGGCAGCCGCGAAGGGCGGCCCGCGCGAATCGTCCAATTTCCGGACGTGCGGCGGATGCTGCTCAGGATGAAGGCGCTGACCCAGGGCGCGCGGGCGCTGACCTATTATTGCGCCGGCCAGACCGACCGGGCCGGGCTCGGCGACGAGGCCGCGCGCGCCCGCGCCGACCTGCTGACGCCTTTGGTCAAAGCCTATGGCACCGACGTCGGCGTCGAGGTGACGAGCCTCGCCGTCCAGGTCCATGGCGGGATGGGCTATGTCGAGGAGACCGGCGCCGCCCAGCATTATCGCGACGCCCGCATCTCGCCGATCTACGAAGGCACGAACGGCATCCAGGCGGCCGATCTGGTCGGGCGCAAGATCGGGCTGGAGGGCGGCGCGGTGCTGCGCCACCTGCTCGCCGAGATGCGCGGGCGGGAGACCGGCCTCGACGCCCTGATCGGCGATTGCGAGGCGATCACCGAGCGGCTGCTCGCGGCGGGGCCGGACGACCGGCTCGCCGCCTCCTATCCGTTCCTGACGATGCTCTCGGTCGCGGTCTGCGGCGGGCTCATGGCGCGGCAATTCGCGGCCCTGAACGGCTATGACGGCGATCCCGCCTTCGCGGCGATGAAGCGGGCAGCGACGCGTTTCTATCTCGATCAGATCGTGCCCGAGGCCCGCGGCCTCGCGGCGGCGGCGACAGCAAGCGCGGACCTGCTCTATTCGGTCGATGCAGACGCGTTCGCCGCCTAGACCCGCTTGGCCAGCGTGTGCTGGCGCTGGCCGATCGTGCGCCAGATGCGCGGGCCCTGGTCGACCCGGAACGCGCCCATCTTCTCGCTCGGCTGCTCGAGCTCGCGGCCGACGACGTAGGATTTGGAGGTCTGGCCGGAGCGGCCCTCGCCCCAATCGTAGAGCGCGTTGACCGCGAGCATGGGCACGAACAGATATTTGTCGTCGAGCACGACCGCGCGCATCTCGTCGCGCTTCATCCGGACCTCGCCCTTGATGACGCCGGCGCTTTCCGCGCCGATCCCGGGCAGGTTGAGCTTGGTGCTCTCGCGCCCGGCGGTGCGGAAGAAGGCGCCGATCTCCTTGTCCTGCTCGGCGCCGGCGTTGAACATCTTGACGTCGATCCGGAGGTTGCGCGCCGGGCTCTTGCCGGTGTTCGAGATTTCCAGCTCGAACTTGACCAACGTCTCGTCGAGCGTCGTCGAGGCGCGCTCGGCCGTCAGCGCAAGCTCGATCCAGGGACGCGGGATCGGATCGGGCCGCGGCGCGCGCGGGACGGCGGGAACCGCTTCTTGTTCCTCGGCCTTGGCCTCGGTCCGGCGGCGGCGCCGGCGAAGCAGCATCAGGCCGATCAGCGCGAGCGCGGCGACCGGAATGGCATATATCCAGGGGAAGCTGCCGGCCGGCACCTCGGCTGGTAGCGGCGGCACCTGGGCAACCGGCTCGGGGGCTGGTGGGAGTAGCGGCGCGGGCGGCGGTGCTGCGACCTGCGGGACCGGCTGCTGCGGCGCGGCCGCCCGCGGGCGCGGGCTCGTCGGCGCCGGGCGCGCCTGCGTCTGGCGGGCAGGAGTCGCGGCTGGCGGTCGCGTGGTGGCCGGCGGCGGCGGGGCGACGACGACCGGCGCCGGTGGGGGCTGGGTGACGATCCGCCGCTGCGGCGTGAGCTGGAAGTCGCGCAGCTGCGGGTTGCCGATCGTGTTGCCCTCCTGCGCGAGCGCGCCCGAAGCGCCGCCGGGCAGCAGCGCCGCGGCAGCCGCGATCGACAGGATCCTCAAATGCTTCGCCATCCGTTCGTTCGCCCGGCCCCAGCCCCCTGTTAGCGCTCCTCAGATAGGAGGCAAGCCAAGGAAATGTAACGGCTTGCCGCTGAACGCGCGCCGAACGCCCGCTCGTGTGCGGCAAATCCGTCACAGTGGCGGCTCAGTGGTGCTCCGGCTCGGGCTCGGCCGGCGCGCGCCCGGCGCGCAGGCGGATGCAATGGGCGATCTCGCGCTCGTCAGTCCGGCCGGGGGCGACCTCGGCGAGCCACGCCTCCTCGCCGCGCGCCGACCAGATCAGGATCGGCGCGTTCTCGCCGCCGGCGTCGCTGACATAGCGCAGGCCGTAGGTCGGCGGCGTCGCCTGCATGGTGATCTCGCGGCCGTCATAGAGGAGGCGGGCGGTCCCGCGCGGGAAATAGCCGCCGCCCTCATAGAAGACGCGCGCCGCCTTGCCGCCGGCGCAGGCATAGGGGATGCCGGCGGGGCCGAGCTCGTCATGATGCCCGGCGCAGCCGGCGAGCAGCAAAGCGGACAGTGGCAAGCTCTGCAGCGCGCGCATTCCGGCCTCCCTCGACGCGGGGATGGTGCGTCAGCGCGAAGGGCAAATCAAGCGAGCGCGCGCTCGATCAGATCCTCGGGCTCGAGCCCGATCCGGCGGATGTGCGAGACGATCCCCGGCCAGCGATTTTCGAGGAAGTCCTTGCGCTCGGTCGCGCGCAGCCGCCCGGCCGCCTGCGGGGCGACGAACATGCCGACGCCGCGCTTGACCACGACCAGCCCCTCCTCCTGGAAGGTCTGATAGGCCTTGGCGACGGTCAGCGGGTTGGCGCCGTAATCGGCGGCGAGGCTGCGCACCGACGGCAGCGGATCGCCGTCGCGCACCCGGCCCTCGAGGATCATCGCGGCGATATTGTCGCGCAGGCGGAGATAGACGGGACGGTCTTCGTTCATTGCGTCATACTGTGCTAATACACTAGCGAGGTCAAGGGGAGAATTGAGGCGGCGTCCATTGCGAGACGACCTCCTCCGGATCGGGGCGCAGGCGCTCCTCGAGCGGCGCGCCGGGCGTGCCGAGGAAGATGAAGCCGGCGATGCGTTCGCCCGGCGCGCCGAACGCCGCCAGCACCCTTTCGGAATATGCGGCCCAGCCGGTCACCCAGCCGGCGGCGAAGCCCATCGCGTGCGCGGCGAGGACGAGGTTCATGCAGGCCGCGCCGCAGGAGAGAAGCTGCTCCCAGACCGGGATCTTGTGATCGGGCGTGGGGCTCGAGAGCGCGACGATCAGCTCCGGCGCCTGTTGGGCGAAGCGCTCGGCCGCTTCGATCTCGAGCCGGCCGGGCTCGGGATTGTCGGCGCGATAGGCGTCCTGGAGCAGAGCCGCGAAGGCAGCGCGCCGGTCGCGCGCGACATGGACGAAGCGCCAAGGGTGGAGCTTGCCGTGATCCGGCGTCCGCGCGGCGATGGCGAGGATCTCGCGCAGCTGGTCCGGGCTCGGGCCCGGCTCGACCAGGTCGCGCGGGCGACCGGAACGGCGGGTGCGCATGAGGTCGAGCGTGGACGAGCGGTCGTTGAGCATCGCGGCCGCGCTAACAGGGCGCGCGCCCCCCCACAATCCCGCTTCACAACCCAGATTTGGCCGTTAGGGTGCCGCGGCAACGCCGGGTTCCAACGGCCGAGAAATCAAGGGAGCGAATGCATGGTCGACACCCCGACCGCGGACAATCCGCGCGAACCCGACATCAGCCACGTCACCCGGAGCGAGCAGGGCTCGTGGTTCGAGCATCCCCGCCAATTGAAGCGCCTGTTCACCACCGAGATGTGGGAGCGGTTCGGCTATTACGGCATGCGGGCGCTGCTGACGCTCTACCTCGCCAATTATTTCCTGTTCAGCGACCAGACCACGACCGGTCTCTACGGCGGCTTTACCGCGCTGGTGTACCTGACGCCGCTGATCGGCGGCCTGCTCGCCGACCGCTATCTGGGCTCGAAGCGCTCGGTGAAGTTCGGCGCGGTGATGATGGCGGCGGGCTATTTCACGCTCTGCTTCGGCGGTCCGCCGGCGACGCCTTATGCGACGGTCGACGGCCAGCGCTACGAGGTCGTCAACCAGGGCCAGGGCGAAGCGCGCCAGCAATTCCTTGTCGACAACGGCCGCAACCTACTAATCCGCGGCAACGAGGATCGCAGCGTTTCGCTGGTGGCCGCGGACGGCACCGAGGCGCGGCATATCGCGCCGAACGGATTCGAGGCGGGCGCCGATCGCTCCTTCTTCTTCACGATGTTGATGCTGGTCGCCCTGTCGATGGTCACCATCGGCAACGGCTTTTTCAAGCCCAACATCTCGACCATCGTCGGCTCGCTCTACGAGCAGGGCGACCGGCGCCGCGACGCCGGCTTCACCATCTTCTACATGGGCATCAACCTCGGCTCGCTCATTTCGCAATTCTTCTGCCCGATCCTTTACGAAGCGATCGGCCCGTGGGCGGGGTTCGGCCTCGCCGCGGTCGGCATGCTCTCCTCCTGGGCGCTGATCCAGTTCGACGGCGGCCGCCTCGACGGTTATGGCGACCGGCCGGCCGACGCGCCCGCCAATCGCGATTTCATCATCTACGCGGGCGCGATCGCGGCGATCCCGGTGGTCCTGTTCCTGTTCTGGAATCTGATGAACTATGTGCCGCCCGAAGCGGGATCGGGCATCGTCGGCTACATCGTTTCACTGCCGATCATGGGCAAGTTCCTGTTCGGGACCTTCCTTGTGTGCGTGCCCGGCATCCTGATCTGGTCCTGGCTCAAGGGCACCCCGACCGAGTTCCAAATGATGGTCTGCGCGATGGTGCTGATCGTCTTCAACGTCGTCTTCTGGACCTTGTTCGAGCAGGCCGGCTCGTCGCTCACCCTGTTCGCCGACCGCAATACGGACCTCGCGCTGCAATGGACCGGGCCGCTGTTCGCGACGTTCCGGGAGATGCCCGTCACTTATTATCTGATGGCGGCCGCCCTGTCGTTCGGCATCATGTGGTTCGCCTGGTGGTTCTTCTCGCGCGGCGAGGACTCGAAGACCAAGGGGGTTATGGGCATCTGCTTCGGCGTGGTCGCGCTGCTGGCCACGATCGGCCTTTCCTATGCTAAGAACGGGCTCATCAACCAGCCGGTCTACATCATGCCGGCCGGGCAGACGCAGATATTCAACGCGCTCTTCATCGTCATCCTGGCGCCGATCTTCAGCGTGATGTGGAACGCGATGGCCAAGCGGGGGATCGAGCCTTCGATCCCGATCAAATTCTCGATGGCGCTGATGGGCGTCGGCGCGGGCTTCCTGTTCCTCGTCTGGGGGACGAACTTCGCGGGTCCCGACTTCAAGGTCGGGCTCGCCTGGCTCGCCGGCCTCTATCTGATCCACTCGGTCGCCGAGCTGTGCATCTCGCCGGTCGGCCTGTCGATGATCACCAAGCTGTCGATCGCGCGGATCGTCGGCCTGATGATGGGGGTATGGTTCCTCTCCATCTCGGTCGCGCAATATGTCGCCGGCGCCGTCGCGCAGGTGGCGAGCGTCGAAACCGTCGGCGGCGAAGTCACCAACCTAAGTGTGAGCCTCAACACCTATGCCGGCGTGTTCTGGACGATCGGCGAGTGGTCGGTCGGGATCGGCGTGCTGCTGCTGGTCCTTTCTCCGCTCCTCAAGAGGTGGATGCATGGCGTCAAATAGGTTGCGCGGGCCTCTGCTCGGCCTCGCGGCGGCGGCGGCGCTCGCCGCCTGCGCGACCCAGCGCGGCGACGCCCAGACCGCGGTGCCTGCCAAGGCCGCCGCCGCGCCGGCGGCGCCGGCGCGGTACACGCCGCCGGCCGATCCCTATCCCTCGACCTACCACCCCTATGCCGGCGTCCCGACCGCGATTACCGGCGCGACAATCTATGACGGCGAAGGCGGGCGGATCGAGAACGGCATTGTCGTCATGGTCGACGGACGCATCCAGGCGGTCGGCGGACCCGACACGCCGATCCCCGAGGGCGCGACCCGGATCGACGGGCGCGGCCGCTGGGTGACGCCGGGCGTGATCGACATCCATTCGCACCTCGGCGACTATCCGAGTCCGGGCGTCGAAGCGCATAATGACGGCAACGAGGTCACCGGCCCGGTCCGGTCCGAGGTCTGGGCCGAGCACAGCGTCTGGCCGCAGGATCCGGGCTTTTCGCGCGCGCTCGCCAATGGCGGCATCACCACCCTCCAGGTCCTGCCGGGCTCGGCCAATCTGTTCGGCGGGCGCGGTGTGACGCTGCGCAACGTGCCGGGCCGGACGGTCCAGTCGATGCGCTTCCCGGGCGCGCCGCGCGGGCTCAAGATGGCCTGCGGCGAGAACCCCAAGCGGGTCTATGGCTCGCGCAACCAGATGCCGCAGACGCGGATGGGCAATGTCGCGCTGATGCGCGCGACCTGGCAGCGCGCCGTCGAGTATCGCGAGCGCCGCGCGCGCGATCCCAACACCGCCCGCGACATGGCGCTCGACACTCTGGTCGAGGTGCTCGACGGCCGGATGCTGGTCCACAACCATTGCTACCGCGCCGACGAGATGGCGATCATGCTCGACATGGCACGCGAGTTCGGCTTCCACATCGCCAGCTTCCACCACGCGGTCGAGGCCTACAAGATCGCCGACCTCCTGCGCGAGAGCAACACCTGCGCGGCGATGTGGGCGGATTGGTGGGGCTTCAAGATGGAGGCCTATGACGCGGTCAACGAGAACATCCCGCTGGTCCACAATGCCGGCGCCTGCGCGATCGTCCATTCGGACGACCCCAACGGCATCCAGCGCCTCAACCAGGAGGCGGCCAAGGCGCTCGCCGACGGGCGGCGCATGGGGATCAACATCGCGGACGAGGTCGCTTGGCGCTGGCTGGCGATCAATCCGGCGACCGCGCTCGGCATCGCCGACCAGACCGGGTCGTTGCGCGCCGGCAAGCGCGCCGACGTCGTGCTGTGGAACGGCAACCCGTTCAGCGTCTACACGCGGCCACAGCAGGTCTGGATCGACGGCGCCCTGATGTACGACATGAGCGATCCGCGGCGCCGGCCGGTCAGCGACTTCGAGCTCGGCCAGCCGGGCGAAGGAGACGTGAAATGAGGCGGCCGGCCCACCAGTTCCCCGGCGAAAGCCGGGGCCCAGTCCGGCGTCTGGAACTGGACCCTGGCCTTCGCCGGGGAACGAAGGCGCTCTTCATCCTCCTCGCCACCGCCGCCGCGCTCGCCGCGATACCGGCAAATGCCGAGACGATCGCTTTTACAGGCGGCCGCGTCGTTATCGGCGACGGCAGCGAGCCGATCGACGGCGGCACCGTCGTCATCCGCGACGGGCGGGTGGTCGCCGCCGGCGCGAACGTCGCCGTGCCGGCCGGCGCGACGATCGTCGACGCGCGCGGCAAATGGGTGACGACCGGCGTGATCGCCGGCTTCTCCCGAATCGGCCTGGTTGAGGTCGACGCGGTCGACGCGACCAACGACACCAGGGCGGCGACCTCGCCGTTCAGCGCGGCGATCGACGTCGCGCCGGCGATCAACCCGGAGGTAACCTCGATCGCGGTCAGCCGCGCCGCAGGCGTGACCCGCGCCGTGGTGTCGCCGGCGGCGTCGCGCAGCATCTTCGCCGGCCAGGGTGCGGTCATCGATCTCGGCGGCGACATGGCGCCGATCACCCGCGCTCGCGCCTTCCAGTTCATCGAACTCGGCGAGGACGGCGCGCGCGACGCCGGCGGCAGCCGCGCCTCGGCGCATGTCCTGCTCCGGAATGCGCTCAGGGAGGCGCGCGACCTGCGCCTGCCGATCGCCGCGCGCGGGGCGGGGCGGGCGCCGAGCGTCGCGCCGCCCGAGGATCTGGCGGAAAATCCCTATTTGCTGCCGGGCGCCCAGCGCTCCGACGACGTGCTGCTGACCCGGTTCGACGCGGCGGCTTTGGTGCCGGTGCTGCAGGGGCGGCAATTGCTGCTGGTCCACGTCGAATCGGCGAGCGACATCCTCCAGGTGCTTTCGCTGCGGCGCGAATTCCCGAACCTGCGGATCGTGCTGGTCGGGGCGACCGAGGGCTGGCGGGTGGCGCAGCAGATCGCGGCCGCGCGCGTGCCGGTGATCGCCAACGCTCTGGTCGATCTGCCGGCGAGCTTCGAGCAGGTTTCGGCGACCCAATCCAATATCGGCCGGATGCGGGCGGCCGGCATCGGCGTCGCGATCGGCATGATCAACGACGACGAAGCGCGCCAGGTCCGCCTGTCGACCCAATATGCCGGCAACCTCGTCGCCCTGACCCGCATTCCGGGGGCGACCGGGCTCAGCTGGAGCCAGGCGTTCGCGGCGATCAGCTCAGGCCCGGCGGAAGCGCTCGGGCTCGGCGGCGAGATCGGCTCGCTCCGGCCCGGCCGGCGCGCCGACGTGGTTGTCTGGGACGGCGACCCGCTCGAGCTGGCGACCGGGGTCGACGCGGTCTGGATCGATGGCGTCCGCCAGAGCCTCGAAAACCGCCAGACGCGCCTTCGGGACCGCTACCGCCAGCCCCAGGAAGGCGCGCTGCCGCACGCTTACGACCCGCGCTGAGTTAAATAGGGAAGTCCCTAATTTTTTCAGAATCCGATTAATTAGGGACTGTCCCTATTTTCAGATCCTTACCCTTTTCATCCCTTCCGGGCTGTAGCGCGCGCCGGCGACGATTCGGGCGGCCTCGAGCGCCTCCATATCCTCGGCGGAAAGCTCCAGATCGACCGCCGCGGCGCTGTCCTCGAGCGTGGCCCGGCGCTTGACGCCCGGGATCGGCACGATGTCGTCGCCCTGGGCGAGCAGCCAGGCCAGGGCGATTTGGGCGAGACTCACGCCATGCCGCGCCGCGACGGCCGCGATCGCGTCGACGATCTTGAGATTCTCGCCGAAATTCTCCTCCGAATAGCGCGGATCGTTGTGGCGCCAGTCGTCGGCGGGAAGGTCCGCGCGGCTCTTGAACTGGCCGGTCAGGAAGCCGCGCCCCAACGGGCTGTAGGGCACGAAGCCGATGCCGAGCTCGCGGCACACCGGCAATATCTCATCCTCGACGTCGCGTTCCCAGAGCGAATATTCGGATTGCAGCGCGGCGATCGGATGGACCGCGGCGGCGCGGCGGATCGTCTCCGGGCCGGCTTCGGACAAAGCGATGTGGCGGACCTTGCCCTCTTTCACCAGCTCGGCCATGCCGCCGATCGTCTCCTCGATCGGCGTGTTGGGATCGACCCGATGCTGGTAGAACAGGTCGATCGTGTCGATGCCGAGCCGCTGCAGCGATCCTTCGCAGGCGCGGCGGGCATTTTCCGGGCTGCCGTCGAGGCCGACCGGCTGGTTGCCGTCCCAGCGCAGGGCGAATTTGGTGGCGATGACGAGGCCGTCGCGCTTTCCCCTGATCGCCTCGCCGACCAGCTCCTCGTTGGAAAAGGGGCCGTACATTTCGGCGGTGTCGAAGAAGGTGATGCCAAGATCGATGGCGCGATGGATGGTCGCGATCGATTCGTCGTCGGTGGCGGCGCCGTAGACGATGTTGCCGCCGCGAACCATCGGCATGCAGCCGATGCCGAGCGCGGAGACTTTGAGGCCCTGGCCGAGCGTGCGATATTTCATGCGCCCTCCTTCAGCAATCTGTCTTCCTGAGTGCTTGCCTCTTCCGCGTCGAAGCCGGTCCGCCGCGCGACTGCGGCGGTGGCGGCGACGTCCATGCTGACATTGCCCAATGTGCGCATCAGATCGGGCAGCGTCTCGACCGCGATCAGCAAAGCGAGCGGCTCGATCGGCAGGCCCATGGCGATGCAGATCGGCGCGATCGAAGTGACGAAGCTCGCCTGTCCGGGAATGCCGACCGCGCCCATCGTGGTGGTCGCGGCGGCGGCGATTCCGAGCGCATATTGCTGCCAGGTGAGCTCGTAGCCGAACCAGTAAGCGATGTAGATCGCCACCGCCAGGTTCATCGCCGGGCCGGTGGCGCGGAAGATGGCGACGGCCATCGGCAGGACCACGCCCGAGGCGGCGACCGGCACGTCGAGCTTGCCCGCCGCCCGCAACATGGCGGGAAGGCAGGCGAGCGACGATTGGGTGCTGAACGCCAGCGCCTGGCTGGCGGCGACGGCGCGGGTGAAGCGGACCGGGCCGATCCTGGCGCCGATCATCGCCAGGGGCCAGGCGGCGAGCCAGACGATCGTGCCGACCGCGGTGACGATCACGACATAATGGAGCAGGGCGCCGAACGCGGTCGCGCCGGCGCGTGCGCCGACGACATAGGCGAGCGCCAGCACGCCGGCGGGGCCGATCCACAGCACCCAGCCGATCACCACCAGCATCGCTTCCTCGATCGCCTGGAAGAAGCCGACCAGCATCTTGCGCGGAACTTCGGGCAGTCGGGTGATGGCAAAGGCGAAGATGACGACGAAGACGATCAGCGGCAGGATCGCGTTTTCCGAAGCCGCGGCGATCGGATTGGTCGGAATGATCGAACGGATGAAATCGGCGAAGCTCGGCGCGTCGCCGACCGGCGCCGCCGTGCTCAGCGCGTCGCGAAGGGCAGCGGCCGATTCGACCGGGAGCGGAAAGAGGTTGAGGAACAAAGGCGTGAGCAAAGCGGCGGCAATCGCCGACGTCCAGAGCAGGACGACGAACAGAATCAGCGCCCGCGCGGCGAGCCTGCTGGCGCGGGCCGCCTGCGCGGAGGCGGCGATGCCGGTGATCAGCAGCGCGACCACCAGCGGCACGATGGTCATTTGCAGCGCGTTCAGCCAGAGGCCGCCGATCGGCTCGGCGACGGCCGCGCTCTTTTCCACCCAGGCGCCGCCGCTCCACCCGGCGGCGATCCCCGCGCCGAGGCCGACGACGAGGGCGAGCAGGATGCGGGTCGGCTGGGAGAGTTTCAAAAGCGTCGCCCTTCCAACTTTATGGCGCTATCAGGCCCTTGTTGATGGCCGTCCGCGCGACGGCAAGGGAAAAGTCGGGGCAAGCCGCCAGATGAGTCGCAAATTCTTCGGCACGGACGGGATCAGGGGTCGGACCAACCAGATGCCGATGACCGCGGCAATGGCGCAGCGGATCGGGCAGGCCGCGGGCGCGCACTTCCTGCGCGGCGATCATCGCCACCGGGTGGTGATCGGCAAGGACACGCGGCTTTCGGGCTATATGATGGAGACGGCGCTGATCTCGGGCTTCACCAGCGTCGGCATGGACGTGGTCATGGTCGGGCCGGTGCCGACGCCGGCGGTGGCAATGCTGACCCATTCGATGCGCGCCGATCTGGGCGTGATGATCTCGGCGAGCCACAACAAGTTCGTCGACAACGGCATCAAGCTGTTCGGGCCGGACGGCTACAAATTGTCCGACAAGGACGAGATGGCGATCGAGGCCTTGCTGGAGCAGGAGCCGCGGCTGGTTCCCGGCGAGCAGATCGGCCGGTCCCGCCGGATCGAGGACGCGCGCGGACGCTATATCCATGCGGCAAAGCTCACCTTCCCCAAAAATTTGCGGCTCGACGGGCTCAAGATCGTCGTCGATTGCGCGAACGGCGCCGCCTATCAGGTCGCGCCGTCGGCCTTGTGGGAGCTCGGCGCGGAGGTGACCGCGATCGGCGTCTCGCCCAACGGCCTCAACATCAACGACGGCTGCGGCTCGACCGATCCCATCCTGCTCAAGAACACGGTGATCGAGAGCGGCGCGGACATCGGCCTCGCGCTCGACGGCGATGCCGACCGGCTGATCGTCGTCGACGAGAAAGGCGAGACGGTCGACGGCGACCAATTGATGGCGCTGATCGGATCGTCCTGGAACCGGCGCGGCGCGCTGCGTGGCGGCGGGTTGGTCGCGACCGTGATGTCCAATCTCGGCCTGGAGCGCTTCCTCGCGGGCGAAGGACTCGCGCTCGTCCGCACCCAGGTGGGGGACCGTTACGTGCTCGAGACGATGCGGGCGGGCGGCTACAATGTCGGCGGCGAGCAGTCCGGCCACATCATCCTGAGCGATTATGGGACCACCGGCGACGGGCTGGTCGCCGGCCTGCAGGTCTTGGCCGAGCTGGCCGCGACCGAGCGGCCGGCGAGCGAGCTGCTCAGCCTATTCGAGCCGCTGCCTCAATTGCTGAAGAGCGTGCGCTTCAACGGCGGCGCGCCGCTCGATGCGGACAGGGTCAAGGCGGCGATCTCCGAGGGCGAGGCGCGGCTCGGCGCGAGCGGGCGGCTCGTCATCCGCAAGTCCGGCACCGAGCCGGTGATCCGCGTCATGGCTGAGGGCGAGGACGAAGCTTTGGTCGCCGAGATCGTCGAGACGATCTGCGCCGCCGTCCAGGCCGCCTGATGCTGGCCTTGCGGCCCGATTGCGAACACTGCGGCCGCGATCTGCCGCCCGACAGCGCCGACGCGCGCATCTGCACCTTCGAATGCACCTTCTGCGCGTCCTGCGTCGACGGGCCGCTCGCCGGCATCTGCCCCAATTGCGGCGGCAATTTCGAGCCGCGGCCGATCCGGCCCGCGCATCTTCTGGAGAAATATCCCGCGTCGACGGAGCGCAAGGGGCCGCGATGACTCCGCGCGTGCTGATCATCGCCGGCTCCGATTCGGGCGGCGGCGCCGGCATCCAGGCCGACATCAAGACCGTCACCATGCTCGGCGGCCACGCAATGACCGCGATCACCGCGATCACCGCGCAGAATACGCTGGGCGTGCAGGCGGTGATGGCGGTGCCGACGGACATGGTCATCGCTCAGATCGACTCCGTCGTCAGCGACATCGGTATCGATGCCGTGAAGATCGGGATGATCGGATCGCCGGAGACGGCGCACGCGGTGGCGGACCGGCTTGAGCAGTTGGCGGTGCCGATAGTCTTCGACCCGGTGATGGTCGCGACCAGCGGCTCGGTGCTTGCCGACGCAGCGACTATCGCCGCGTTCGAACGGCTGATGCGGATCGCCTCGGTGGTGACGCCGAACATCCCGGAACTGGAGGCGCTCGGCGGGGAAGCGGCGGTGCTGGCGCATGGCTGCCATCTGCTGGCCAAGGGCGGCCATGCCGACGGCCATGAAGTCGTCGACCGGCTGATCTCTCCCTCCGGGCCGATCCGCGAGCTGCGCGGCAAGCGCTTCGACACGACCGATACGCACGGCACCGGCTGCACCCTGGCCAGCGCCCTCGCCACCGGCCTGGGCAAGGGATTCGCCGTCGAGAAGGCGTTCGAGCAGGCGGTGAGTTTCGTGCGCATCGCCATTCTCGAGGCACCCGGTCTGGGCCAGGGCGCGGGACCGCTGGGTCAGCAATTCGTGACGGATTTCCAGTGGGGCGAACGGGACAAGGACTGAAGTCGTGGCCGAACTATCCACAGGAAAAGAAGCGGGATTCCAGCTTTCGCTGGCGCCGCGCGGACGAGATTCCTAGGCTGGCGAACATGGCGCGGCCCTGCTTCAAGCTCGAGAAGGTGCATCCCGATCCGGTCGCGGGCGTGGACGAGGCGGGCTGCGCGCCGCTGGCGGGGCCGGTCGTCGCCGCCGCCGTGATCCTCGACCGCAACCGCTTCCCGCGCGGGATTGACGATTCGAAGGCGCTGCCCGCGCCGGTACGCGAGGCGATCTGCGCCCGGCTCTACAGGGTGGCCGTGATCGGCGTCGGCATCGCCTCGGTCGAGGAGATCGACCGGCTCAACATCTTCTGGGCGCGGATGCTGGCGATGCAGCGCGCGGTCGACGCGCTCGGCCTCGATCCGGCGATGGTGCTGGTCGACGGCAACCGCTGCCCGCGCTGGGAGCGACCGAGCGTCGCAATCATCGCCGGCGATTCCAAATGCCGGTCGATCGCCGCCGCCTCGATCGTCGCCAAGGTCACCCGCGACCGCATCATGTTCGATCACGCCCGCGAGCATCCGGGCTACGGCTGGGAGCGCAACAAAGGTTATCCCACGCCCGAGCATGTCGAGGCCCTGGGCCGGCTCGGCCCGACGCCGCTCCACCGGCGCAGCTTCGCGCCGGTCCGGCAACTTAGTCTGCAGCTCTGAGTCTTTCCCGCCACACCACTTCAGATGGAGTCTGAGGAGTGGCCTCGACCACAAGATGTAGCGTAACCTCCTTTCGTTCCGCACATGCTAAACCGCCTGTTAACCATATCCTGCAAGTGACTGATCTTGACCGATGAGTCCGGCTGACTCAGCATGCATGGTTTGTTGCCGGGGGCGGATGAATGAGCGTGATGGGGCGGGTAGCCGCTGTCTTGTGGCCGAAACGGGGGAGCGAACCCCTCGCCGGACTGCCGCTCGGCCGGATCATCCAGGACGACTGCGTCAAGGCGATGGCGGCGCTGCCTGACGGCTGTATCGACATGGTCTTTGCCGACCCGCCCTACAACCTCCAGCTCGGCGGCGACCTGTTCCGCCCGGAAGGCGGCCGGGTCGACGCGGTCGACGACGATTGGGACAAGTTCGACACCTTCCAGACCTATGACGATTTCACCCGCGCCTGGCTCAAGGAGGCGCGGCGGATCCTCAAGCCGAACGGGACGCTCTGGGTGATCGGCTCCTACCACAACATCTTCCGGGTCGGCGCCGCGCTGCAGGACGCGGGTTATTGGATCCTCAACGACATCATCTGGCGCAAGACCAACCCAATGCCGAACTTCCGCGGCACCCGCTTCACCAACGCGCACGAGACCCTGATCTGGGCGAGCCGCAGCGAAGACAGCCGCTACACGTTCAACTATCGGGCGATGAAGGCGCTCAACGACGAGCTGCAGATGCGTTCGGACTGGACGATCCCGATCTGCGCCGGCGGCGAGCGGGAGAAGACCGGCGGGGTCAAATCGCACCCGACCCAGAAGCCGGAAGCCTTGCTCTACCGGGTGCTGCTCGCCTGCACCAACCGGGGCGACGTCGTCCTCGATCCCTTCTTCGGCACCGGGACGACCGGAGCGGTGGCGCGGCGGCTGGGGCGCCACTGGATCGGGATCGAGCGCGAGAAGCGCTATGTCGAGGTCGCCCGGGCGCGGATCGATTCGACGCTCGAGCTCGACGAAAGCGCGATGAAGGTGATGGCCTCGCGCCGCACCCAACCCAAGCTTCCGTTCGGCACCCTGGTCGCGAGCGGCGCGGTCCTTCCCGGCACCATCCTCACCGACGCCAAGCGCCGCTGGCAGGCGCGGGTGCTGGCCGATGCCTCGGTCGAGCATGGCGGCCAGCAGGGGTCGATCCACAAGATCGGCGCGTCCGTCCAGGGCGCGCCGGCGTGCAACGGCTGGACCTTCTGGCACGTCGAGGGCGAAGGCGGGCTGAAGCCGCTCGACACGCTGCGCCAGGCCTATCTCGCCGCGCTCGGCTGACCAAGGAACGTCAATCCCGCGAACGCGGGAATCCAGCTTTACTTCCTACTGTCGCGCAGCCGATGAGGCAGCATGGATTCCCGCTTTCGCGGGAATGACGAGGTGTTGAATGACCGATCGAATCTACCTTCGCCCGACCGGGTTCGTCGATGCGCCGTTCGGCCATGACGGCAAGGTCGCGCGGCTGGCGGGCGGGCTGATATGGTTTTCGGCGGTCGAGATGATCGGGCCGCAGGGCGCGGAGCTGGTGCCGGTTGAGGGGATCGAGGCGCGGCTCGGCGATTCCGGGCACGCAATCTGGACCAACCTCATTGCCGCGCGGGCGCCGCTCGAGCTCGGCGAACGGGTGATCCGCCTCGATCAGCCGCAGGTCGCCGGCATCGTCAACGTGACTCCGGACAGCTTCTCGGACGACGGACGGTTCGCCGATCCCGAAGCGGCGATCGCGGCTGGCCATGCCATGGCGGCGGCGGGGGCGGCGATCGTCGACGTCGGCGGCGAATCGACCCGGCCGGGATCGAAGCCGGTTTGGGAGGGCGACGAGGCGGCGCGGATCCTGCCGGTGATCCAGCGGCTCGCGGCCGCGGGCAATGCGGTGTCGGTCGATACCCGCAAGGCGAGCGTGATGGCGCAGGCGCTCGCGGCGGGCGCCGGGATGATCAACGACGTCTCGGCGTTGACCTGGGATCCGCGCGCGGCCGAGATCGTCGCCAAAGCCGGCTGCCCGATCGTGCTGATGCACCACCAGGGCGCGCCCGAGACGATGCAGGAGGATCCGCGCTACGACCGGCCGGTGCTGCTCGAAATCTACGATTGGCTCGAGGCGCGGATCGAGGCGGCGGTGGCGGCGGGGATCGCGCGCGAGCGGATCATCGTCGATCCGGGCTTCGGCTTCGGCAAGAACGTCCAGCACAATCTCCAGCTGATGAACGGCCTCGCCATGCTGCACGGGCTCGGCCGGCCGATCATGCTCGGCGCTAGCCGCAAGCGCACGATCGGCGCGCTGTCGAACGAGGCGCCGCCCGACGCGCGGCTCGGCGGCTCGCTCGCTTTAGCGCTGAAGGGAGCGGAGCAGGGCGTGCAGCTGCTGCGCGTCCACGACGTGGCCGAGACGTTGCAGGCCTTGAGGGTATGGCGGGGGTTGAGGGACACGGCGCTGACGCCGCCCTGAGCTCAGACCTGCTTCTTGCGGACCGACCAGACGAAGCTGTCATACCAGAAATGGAGCAGCGAGCAGGCGACGAACGGCGCCATGAACAGCCGGAACGACTGCGCCGCGAAATAGGCGAGGCCGAATGCGCCGCACAAGGCGAGGAAGGCGGCCAGCGCGATCCGGCGGCCGGGCGCCAGCCGCAGCTTCTCGCTGATCCGGCCGCCCTCCTTGAGCCAGACGATCGCGAAATATTGGACGGCGTGGAACAGGTTGACGATCGCGAACGCCATGAACGGCGGCGCGAAGCCCCAGGCGGCGATCGAGACTCCCCCGGTCGACAGCAGTAGCGCCGCCTTGTGCACCGGCATGCGGTAGCCGCGGCGCATCTCGAGCCAATAGGCGATGGCGGCGGCGACGATCGCGCCGGCCCAGGCCGAAAGGGCGAGGCCGCGGATCAGGCCGGAGTGGCTTTCGATCACGCCCGGCGCGGCGGCGAGCGCGTCGAGGCTGATCGTGCGCAGCGCGCCGAAACCGGCGAAATGGGAGAGCAAAGAGGCGCCGGCCGCGATCGGTCCGACATAGAGCGCCCAATTGAGGACGAGGTCGGTACGGCGCAGCCGGTGCGGGTCGTTGCCCGCCTTCATCTCGTAGATGCGCGCCAGCCCGAAGGTCTGCATGGCGCTGTGGTGCACGTCCCAGAAAACCGACAGCAACGCACCGAGGATCAGGGCGGCCGGCGACAGGAAGAAGACCGCGAGCAGGAGCACCGGGACGATGGTCAGCCGCCTGCGGTTCGAGGCGAACACTTCGCGGTTGAAATAAGCGCGCGGCACGACCGCGATGAGGTGGGCAAAGGTGAGGATTGCGATCGCGGCGATCAGCAGGGCGATCGCGCTTTGGCCTGCGACGGGCGGAAGCATGAGGGCGGTGGTCGCCCAGAACCAGACGAACAGAGCGGCGACGAGCGGCGCGCCCCAGAAGAAGAAAGCGTCGAAACGGGCTCCGCCGATGGCGCGCGCATCGTCGCTCAATTCCCCTTCGACGGGGTGTTTGCCTGCGAGTTCCGCTGCAGCGGTCGCCATGGAACGCTCCTGCCCTTTCCGCAGGGGGTAGGGCAAGATGGTTAACGGAAGGTTGTCAGCGCAGGCTGGCGAGCAGCGCGGGATCGCGGCCGTAGGTATCGGGGCGGAAGACGATTCCGCCGCGGCTGGGAAGGGCGGTCAGATAGGTGATGTAGACCGGCACCGGCTCGGGCAGGTCGACGCGCTGCTCGGCCGCGCCGGACGGCCTCGGCATGGCGCCCTGGAACAGCCAGCGCCCGAGCCGCTGCGCATCCTCGAGCCGGATGCAACCCGAGCTCTGGCGGCGGTCGGCGCCGGCGAACAGGTCGCGCAGCGGCGTGTCGTGGAGGTAGACGCCGAGATCGTTGGGCAGCATGAACTTGACCCGGCCCATCATGTTCTGCGGGCCCGGCAGCTGGCGCAGGTTGACGAAGCGGCGGCCGGCGGCGACCGCGCGCCAATCGACCTGCCGCGGATCGAGAATGCGGGCCTGGTCGGACCAGTCCGAGAGGACCTGCAGCCGCTCGCCGGTGATCGCGCCGGGGCCGCGACGAACCGCGTTGCCCGCCCGCTTGCGGATCAGGTCCGGCGGCAGGTTCCAATAAGGGTTGAGCATCGCATAGCGGACCAGGCCGGCCATTTCCGGAGTCTGCATCGCGCGCTTGCCGACGATCACCTTCATCGAATCGCGCAGCCGGCCGTCCTCGACCATCCACAGCCGCGCCGAAGCGGTGTCGACGAGGAGGTAGCGGCGGCCGGGCGCCGCCGGGATGGCGCGGGCCCGCTCGATATTGGCGAGGATCACCCGCTCGTAATGGGCCGCGCCGCGGTTGAGCGCCGCGATCGTGGCGGGATCGGCGCGGCCGCTGAGGGCAAGCCCATGGACCGACTGGAAGTCGCGCAGCCGAACCGCGAGCGCCGCGTCCGCGCCGCCGGCTTCGCCGAGGCCGAGGCGGCGGCGCAGCGTCCCCGTTTGGCCGGCCGCGACCCGCATTTGCGGGAGGCGGGACCAATGTTCGCGGTAAACCGCAAGGCCGCGGACGAGCCCGTCATAGGCCGGATTGCGGCGCGCGGCCGAGGCAAGCTGCGCGGCGAGCGACGGCGCGGCGGCGAGCGCATCGAGCGCTTGGCGGACCGGCGCCGCAGCGGGCGCGAGGCCGGGATCGATGTAGCGCATCCGGCTGCGGGCAGGGGCGCGGCGAAGCTGCGTGATCCGATCGGCATAGGCGCGGGTCAACAGCAGATCGGCGCGGGTCAGGGCACGGGGGTCGCCGCTTGCGGCCGCGCGGACGGCGGCCTCGAGCTCCGGCGTCGCCGGCACCATGGCGAGCAAGGTTTGCGTCTCGGGCCGTAGCCCGGCGCGGTCCGCCCAGATCGGCCGAAAGCCGCGGTCGCGGTAGAAGGCCGCGAGCTCGGGACCGACGTCAATCGGCGCGGACGCGGCTGGAGCGGCTGCTGCGATCCGGCGCGGCGGCTTTGCTCCGTCGGGCACAAAGCCCGGCGACGATACCGCGGCGAGGCCGGCGGCGAGCACGACGGCCCGCACCAAGGGGGAAAGAGATTGCATGGCCGAATCCGGTTTGGACTCTAAGCCATGCCGCTTTCTAGGTCCAACCACGGTGCGGGCCTGTGCCGATGTGGCGCAGGCGCGGGCCCTTCCCTTATCGCCTAGATCGAATAGCCGCCGTCGCTGACGAAGCACGTGCCGGTGACGTTGGCGCAATCGTCGGAGAGCAGGAAGGCGATCTGGGCGGCGATCTCCTCGGGTTTGGCGAAGCGGCCGAGCGCGCCGCCGGCCGTGCCCATCGCCGCGAACGCGGCCGCCTCGCCGCCGGCGCTCTTCACCAGGTCCTGGAAGAAGGGCATCGCGTTCCAGATCGGCGTCTCGACCCCGCCGGGGGCGATCGCATTGACCCGGATCCGGTCGGCGCCGCCTTCCTTGGCGGCGATCCGGGCGAGGTGGATCACCGCCGCCTTGGACGCGCCGTAGGCGGCGATGCCGGGCTCGGCCTTGAGGCCCGCGGCCGAGGCGGTGAGGACGATCGCGCCGCCCTGGCCGCCCGCCTTGATCGCCCGCATCGCCGCCTGCAGGGTCAGGAAGGCGCCGTCGAGATTGGGCGAGAGGACGCGGCGCCATTCGGCGAAGCTCATCTCGGCGATCGGGCCGCCGGCGCCGATCCCGGCATTGACGACGGCGTGGGTCAGGCCGGTAAGGTCCGCATCGGCCCATATCTCCTCGTCGGCGACGTCGCCGATCATCATCTGCCGCTCGCAGGGCAGCGAGAAGGCGAAGTCGCGCAGGCGGTCCTCGTCGAGATCGGCGAGGATCAGCTTCTTGGCGCCCGCTTGCGCGAGGCGGGTGGCGGTCGCCGCGCCGATGCCGGAGGCGGCGCCGGTGACGAGGGCGATGGCGTCTGAGAAATCGGGCATGGGAAGCGCTTAGCAGCCTGAATGGGGACAGTCACTTTTCCGACCCGTCGTGCTCGACTGTCCTCTGTCGGTCGAAAAAGTGACTGTCCCCTCGCTAAGCCGCTATGTCCCCAATCCCGAGCTCGCCCAATTTGCGGTAGAGGGTGGAGCGGCCGATGCCGAGGCGGCGGGCGACTTCGGTCATGCGGCCGCGATAATGGCCGATGGCGAGGCGGATGACGTCGGCCTCGATCGCTTCCAGCGGGCGCATGTTGCCGTCGGATTCGAACAAAGTGATGCCGGCGCCGTGGGCGAAGGCGGCGCTCGCGGAGGCGCCGTTCAAGGGCTTGGCGTGATAATCGTCGGCGCGCTTGCCGTGGCCGGCCTCGTTGGCGATGTGCGGGAAATCGGCGGCGGTGAGCGCATCGCCCTCGCACAAAACGGCGGCGCGGAAGAGCGCATTCTGGAGCTGGCGGACGTTGCCGGGCCAGCCGTAGGACATCAAAACGGCGAGCGCGTCGTCGGTGATCGAGAGCGGGTGCATGCCCGGCTGCTCGGCGATCCGGGCGAGGAGGTGGCGGGCCAAAGCGGGGATGTCGCTCTGCCGGTCGCGCAGCGGCGGGATCGGCACGTGGACGACGTTGAGCCGGTAATAGAGGTCTTCGCGGAAGCGGCCGTGCGCGACCTCCTCGGCGAGGCGGCGGGTGGTGGCGGCGATGATGCGGACGTCCACGGTCAGCGTATTGCGGCTGCCGACCCGCTGGATCTCGCCGGTCTCGAGCGCGCGCAGCAGCTTGACCTGGGTGTCGAGCGGCAATTCGCCGATCTCGTCCAGAAAGAGCGTCGAGCCGTCGGCGTCCTCGAACCGGCCGACATGGCGGTCGAACGCGCCGGTGAAGGCGCCCTTCTCGTGGCCGAACAGCACCGATTCGACCAGGTTTTCCGGGATCGCGCCGCAATTGACGGTGTGGAGCTGCTTCTTGCCGCGCGGGGACGCGGCGTGGATCGCCTGCGCGACGATCTCCTTGCCCGAGCCGCTCTCGCCCTCGATCAGCACCGAGACGCGCGCGCGCGCCGCCTTGGCGGCGATCGCCAACGCGGTGCGGAACTGGGGGGCGGAGCCGACGATCTCCTCGAACCCCAGCGACTTGACGATCTTCTCGGAGAGCGGCCGCAGCTCGCCCGAGCTCTTGCGCCGGTCGGTGGCGGTGTTCAATGCCGCCAGCAGCCGGTCGGGCGCGAGCGGCTTGACGATGAAGTCGGAGGCGCCGGCGCGCATCGCGTCGACCGCGACATGGACGTCGTTCTGGGCGGTGAGGACGAGCAAGGGCAGATCGGGCCGGACGGCGCGGATCTCGCGGATCAGGGCGGTCCCTTCCTCGCCGGGCAGCCAGTGATCGAGCAGGATCGCGTCGAACTTGGGTTCCTGCGGATCGTCGAACATCCGGCGGGCGGCGTCGAAATCGGCGGCGCCGCGCACCCACCAGCCGGCGCGCGCGCCGATGGCGGTCACCAGCCGGCGCTGCGCGGGCTCGTCGTCGATCAGCAACAGGCAGCGATTGGGGTCAGCCCGCATCATATCCTCTCGATTTGGGACATGCGGGATAGCCCAATTGGGTAAAGGCGGACTTAAGAGCGGCGTCCCCGGCTCGCGCCGGGGCCGGGCCGAGGGGAAGCAGGATGAGAGGCGAGACATCCTGACAACTCCGACAGGTGCCATGCGCTTCCGGGGAAGCCCACGAATTTCTATATTTTGGCACACATAAGATGCGGGGAAGGGGGCATGCGCCGTAAATAAGTTGAGGAAGTTGAGGGTGTCCAAGAGGAGCTCGGCCTTCTCCCATCGCGGTGCCGGGCGGCGATGAGCAAAGGCGGCCGCCACAGAGCCGCCGCTCAGTCGGCGAGGGACACGAACTTCACGACTTGCGCAGAGAAACGCGGGGGGTCCTCCGCCCCAGGTGGACGCAAGCGGAAGGCGCCGAAAGGAGAAGGGCGGGACAGGCGAATCGGCCGGCATCGCTCGAGCCTGGCAGGCGAAATCCAACTTGTATCCAACAATCTGCGATGGCTGGAATTGCTTGCCAAGTGCCTGATTCGGATTAGGTTCGCCGCAGACCGAAGGGAGATTTGCGGCCGTTCCGATGCTCGCCTTACTGCTCGCCATGGCGTTCCAGCCCGCCCCGCCGCCGGCGGCCGTGCCGGCGGTGCGGGCCGAGCCGGTCAATCCGCTCTACGCTTATGTCACGCGCGAGGATTATCCCGCGGCGGCGCTGCGCGGGGAGGAGCAGGGCAGGACCGGATATCGGCTCGAGATCGGCGCCGACGGCTTCGTGCGCGGCTGCACGATCACGGGATCGAGCGGCTCCGCCGCGCTCGATGCCACGACCTGCCGGATCCTGCGCTCGCGCGTCCGCTTCGTCCCCGCGCGCGACCGCCGCGGCCGCTTCGTGCCGGACAGCTATGAGAGCGGCATCCGATGGTCGCTCCCCGACGATGAGGACGAGGCCGTCACTGGACTGCCGACGCCGCAGCCCCCGGCCTTCGGCAGGGCGCCGCCCGCGCCGGCGCCCAGCGTGCTTCATCCGCCGTCGCGCGCGGTGCCGATCCATACTTATTCGCGTTACTTCAGGCGGGCCGATTATCCCGCCGCCGCCCGACGCGACCGCGAGGAGGGGCAGGTCTATTTCCTGCTGACGATCGGCGCCAACGGCCGCGTCGCCAATTGCGAAGTCACCGCCACCAGCGGATCGCCGGCGCTCGACGGGACGACCTGCCGCATCCTGCGCAGCCGCGCCCGCTACGCCCCGGCCCGCGACGCTGCGGGCGTGCCGGTGACGGACACGGATCGCGGCACCTTCGTGTGGCGATTGCCGGGGTAAGCGCCTTCACTCGCGCCTTGCCCCGCGCCCCCGCGCCTTGCTAGAGCACGGCCACGCAAGCAGGGAAGGATGGTCCGACATGGCAGCCGAGGGCGACGCGAACAAGGAGCTCAAGGCGCATCTGGGCACCTATTCCGGCTTCACCGCGCTGATGAAATGGGGCGCGATCGTCGCGGTGGTCGTCGCCCTCATCGTCATTCTCCTGATCCGCACCTGAGCCCTGGATCCGGGGCTTGAAGATCGCGGTCCTCAAGGAGAGCGAAGCGGGCGAGCGGCGGGTCGCGGCGTCGGCGGAGACGGTCAAGAAGTTCATTGCATTGGGCGCCACCCTCGCGGTCGAAGCCGGGGCCGGGGCCGGGGCGTCGATCGCCGACGCCGATTATGAGGCGGCGGGCGTCAGCGTCGGATCGCGCGCGGACGTGCTCAAGGACGCGGGAATCATCCTGTGCGTTCAGGGGCCCGATCCCGGCGCGCTGCCAGGTCTCATGGCCGGCGCGCTGCTGGTCGGCGCGCTCGATCCGTTCGGCAACAAGGCGCGGGTCGAGGCTTATGCCCGGCTCGGGCTGGAGGCGCTGGCGATGGAGTGGATGCCGCGCATCACCCGCGCCCAATCGATGGACATATTGTCGAGCCAGGCGAACCTCGCCGGCTACAAGGCGGTGCTCGACGCCGCCGGCGAATATGGCCGCGGCTTTCCGATGATGATGACCGCGGCGGGGACGGTGGCGGCGGCGCGGGTGTTCGTGATGGGGGTCGGCGTCGCCGGGCTGCAGGCGATCGCGACCGCGCGGCGGCTGGGGGCGATCGTCACGGCGACCGACGTCCGCTCGGCGACCAGGGAGCAGATCGAGAGCCTCGGCGCCAAGGGGGTGTTCGTCGACAAGGTCGCGGGGATCGAGGGCGAGGGCGCGGGCGGCTACGCGACCGAGATGTCCGACGAATATCAAGCGGCGCAGGCGGAGCTGGTCTCGAGCCACATCGCCAAGCAGGACATCGTCATCACCACCGCCCTGATCCCGGGCAAGCCGGCGCCGCGGCTGGTCTCGGACGCGCAGATCGCCTCGATGCGGCCGGGCAGCGTGATCGTCGACCTCGCCGTCGAGCAGGGCGGCAATGTCGAGGGCGCTCAAGCCGGCGAGGTGGTCGAGCGGCACGGCGTGAAGATCGTCGGCCACCGCAACGTGCCCTCGCGGCTGGCGGCGGACGCCTCGGCGCTCTATGCGCGCAACCTCTTCAACTTCCTCTCCGCCTTCTGGGATGCCGAGACCAAGGCGCCCGTGCTCCCCGCCGACGACGAGATCGTGAAGGGCGTCAAGCTCACCGAAGGCGGCAAGATCGTGCACGAGAGGCTGTTGGGATGATCGCGGCGGTCCTCCTGTCGCTTTTGGCGCCGGCGCCGGCCGCGGCTCCCGCGCAAACGAACACGTCCGTCGCCGAGCAGCCGCCTCTGGACGAGAACAGGTTTGTGCGCTTCTTTTTCTATCGGCTGCAGTTTTTTCACACGACGGCGGCACAGCAGGATTGCATGCGCGCTCAGCCCGAGCGCACGCGGGCGCTGGATGCGCGCTATGATGGGCTCGAACGGCGGGTTGTCGCTTTGTCGGGGCCGGTGCGGCCAGATTCGGACACGGAGCGCAGGCGCGATGGCTATGATGACGATTGCCGGATCGGAATTATCCTGAACGGCTATGAGCTTGCACTTCACGACCTCGAGCTTCGTCTGGCCGAGGTGGAGCGATGAAGGCCAGCGCAACGGTCGGCCTGATGGTCACCGCGCTCGCGGGCTGCGGACGCGATGCGGACAACCAGGCCGGCAATGCCGATCCCGTTCGCCGGGCGAGCTTCCGCAGCCTCGCCGCGCGCGATTTCCTGCTCGGCTGCGCCGGCGGGCCGGGGCGGGCGGAGACGCGGGCGGAGGTCGCGCGGATGGGCGAGCTGTACCGCTTCGCTTATGCCAAGGGGGCAGGCCAGTCGCTGTGGCTCGGCGCGAACGACTGGGCCGGGCTGGCGCCGCACGACGACCGCGGCCCTTGCCCGCCCGGCGAGGCCGGCTACCGCGCCGCGCTGGCCGATTATGCGGCGCGGCTCGATGAGCTCGCGGCGGGGATCAGGGAGGTTCGGCAATGATGAGGCTTGCGATCCTGATGGCCGGGGCGGCGGCGCTGGCCGGCTGCTCGACCGCGCCGGGCTCGGGCTGGAGCCGCGCCTCGGACCTTTCGGTCTATTCGTCGGCGCATGCTTATGCACGGGTCGCCTGGGAGCAGGCGGTGCTCTGCCAGGGCACCGACCGGGCGCGGGCGACGGCGAGCTTCGAGCGCGAGTTCGGCGCGCGCGAGGCGGCGGTGCGCGCCGCTTTGGTCGAGCGGCACGGCGAGGCGGCGCTGGCGCAGGCGGGAACGCATTTCGTCCAGCGCGTGCCGTGCGGCGACGTGCCCGACCCGCAATGGCGGGCGCGCTACGCCCGGCTGCTGCGGCTGCTCGAAATCCGGCTTGGGCTGGCATGATCGCGAGGGCTGCAGCTTCCTCCGACGGGAAGGGACGCCGGCCGAAGCCTGGCGCGGTGGCGGCCGGCAGCCCATTCGGCGCGGGACCGGCAACGGATCACCGCGAGGAATTTCTCAGGGCGCATTATCTGCTCATCGCCGACCATGCGACGCAATTGTCCCGTACCCGCTGGACCTACGTGCAGCTTTCCCTCGCCGCCGTCGCTATCTTTTATTCCGCCCTGTTCAGCACCGAGACGAGGCTCGGCCGGTCGGACGCGCTTTACTGGCTGCTCGCTCTTCCGGTAGCGCTGTCCGTATTTGGCGCGGCACAGGCCTTTGCCATACGTCGCGCGATCGACGCCCGAAACGATCTTCTTGTCGAGATAGAGAATCATTACGAATTCAAGGGATGGGCCCATAGTGTAAGAGCCGGATGGACAACGTGGAAGCACCCGTTTGACCATTTGGTTTATCTTTATTGGGCTTTTCTATTCACTTTTACGAGCCTTTTTGGGTATGCGGTACATGCCGGCTGGCTCGCTATCCCGCAAGGAGGGTGACCGGTGGACTTCATCTCGATCCTGTCGATCTTCATCCTGGCCTGCTTCGTCGGCTATTATGTCGTCTGGTCGGTGACGCCGGCGCTGCACACGCCTTTGATGTCGGTGACCAACGCGATCTCCTCGGTGATCATCGTCGGCGCGCTGATAGCGGCGGCGGCCGCGGGCGCGCCGGCGGCGAAATGGCTCGGGCTGATCGCGGTGGCGATGGCCAGCGTCAACATCTTCGGCGGCTTCGCGGTGACCGCGCGGATGCTCGCCATGTACAAGAAGAAGGAGCGCGGCTGATGCACCAGGCAGCCGCGGCGCCCGCCTGGGTGATGCTCGCTTATCTGGTGGCGGGGATGTGCTTCATCCTCGCTTTGCGCGGGCTGTCGGGCCCGGTCAGCAGCCGGCGCGGCAACCGCTTCGGCATGTTCGGCATGGCGCTCGCGGTGGGCACGACCCTGGTCCACTACCGGCCGCTCGCCGGCACGCAGATCGACGCCGAGCTTGCGGCCGAGATCGCGGCGGCGATCGCGATTGGCGCGATCGTGGGCATCGTCACCGCGCGCAGGATCGCCATGACAGCGATGCCGCAGCTGGTGGCCGCCTTTCACAGCTTAGTCGGGATGGCCGCAGTGCTGGTAGGGGCGGCCGCCTATCTCAATCCCGACGCGTTCGGCATCGCCGGGCCGGACGGTATCCATGTCAGCAGCCGGGTCGAGATGGGGCTCGGCGTGGCGATCGGCGCGATCACCTTTTCGGGCTCGGTGATCGCCTTCCTGAAACTGAACGGCAACATGTCGGGCAAGCCGATCATCCTGCCATTGCGGCACGTGATCAACCTCGGCACGCTGGCGGCGATCCTCGGCCTGATCGCCTACTTCACCCAGGACCAGGCGCCGTGGATCTTCTGGACATTGGCGGCCCTGAGCTTCCTGATCGGCTTCCTTTTGATCATCCCGATCGGCGGCGCGGACATGCCGGTGGTGGTCTCGATGCTCAACTCCTATTCGGGCTGGGCGGCGGCGGCGATGGGCTTCACCCTGCACAACAGCGCGATGATCATCACCGGGGCGCTGGTCGGCAGCTCGGGCGCGATCCTCTCCTACATCATGTGCCGGGCGATGAACCGCAGCTTCATCTCGGTGATCGCCGGCGGCTTCGGCGGCGAGGCGGTGGCCGGCGGCGGCGGCGCGATCGACCGGCCCTGGAAGCGCGGCTCGGCCGAGGACGCCGCCTTCCTGATGAGCCAGGCCGAGCAGGTGATCATCGTCCCCGGCTACGGCATGGCCGTCGCCCAGGCGCAGCACGCGCTCCGGGAAATGGCGGAGCTGCTCAAGAAAGAAGGGGTGAGCATCAAATATGCGATCCACCCGGTCGCCGGAAGGATGCCCGGCCATATGAACGTGCTGCTCGCCGAAGCGAACGTGCCCTATGACGAGGTGTTCGAGCTCGAGGACATCAATTCGGAGTTCGCGCGCACCGACGTCGCCTTCGTGATCGGCGCCAACGACGTCACCAACCCGGCCGCCAAGACCGACAAGACCTCGCCGATCTACGGCATGCCGGTGCTCGACGTCGAAAAGGCCAAGACGGTGCTGTTCGTCAAGCGCTCGATGGGCGGCGTCGGCTATGCCGGCGTCGACAATGAATTGTTCTACCGCGACAACACGATGATGCTGCTCGCCGACGCCAAGAAGATGGTCGAGGAGATTGTGAAGGCGCTGGGCTGAGCCGGGGGCTCAGCCTGCTTCACTATCTCGTCCAGGCACCGGGCCAGGCCGGGAGCGCGTCTGCATCCGAAATGGATCAAATCCGGAACAGCGCCCTCCCGCCGGGAAATGCGCGGCGACGGTCGGCGTTGCTGGAACTATTTTCAAACGACCTTAAGGTGATGACCGCAATCGCGGGATAGACCGGTCCATATCGGACTCGATAATGGTTCAATTGTTGCCGCGCGCGGTCAATCTCCGCTCCGAGAGGCATCAGGGCGCTTGGCGCAGGGGGGGGCACAATGGCGCATGAGGCGCTGGCGGCGGTCGTCTACCGGGACAATCCGCCGGTCTGCATCTTCGGCGACAGCGCCGAAGCGCTCGAGCGGATGCGCCGCACCGCCGAGGCGGCCGGCTGCCGGATCGCCGGCAGCGTCGCGCTCGGCGCCGCCGCCGCCGCACCCGATTGCGTGCCGACCGCCCCGGCGCTGATCGAGCTCGACGGCAGCGCGCCGGAGGCGGTCCTCCTCGCGCTGCTCGACTGGGCCCAGGACGAAGCGTCGGGCGGCACGCGCGCGGTGGTGATTTCCGCGCCGGAAGCCTTGATCGACCTCGTCGCGGCGCGCACGCCCGATCGGCGCGTGGCGCAATTGTGCGGCGCCAGCGAGGCCGAGCGGATCGCCCAGGTCGCGCTCGCCAGCCAGAGGCCGCTGCCGAGCCTGCACGACGTCGGCCGCGACGACGGTTCGGCGATCCTCCAGCAGCTCACCGAGGATGTCGGCCGGATCGCGGCGATCCTGTCCTCTCTGTCCGAAGAGGAAGTGGCGTCGATTGTCCAGGTCAAGCCGTCCGAAACGGCGGAGAAGGACGAGGCCCGAATCGACGCCGGCTTCGTCCGCTCGATCATCCGGGCGCGGCGGCTGCGCGACCAGTTCTTCCGCGGCGCCCTGTTCGCCGATCCCGCCTGGGACATGCTGCTCGACCTGATGGCGGCGCGGCTCGAGGGCAATCGGGTGGCGGTGTCCAGCCTGTGCATCGCCGCCGCGGTGCCGGCGACGACCGCCTTGCGGTGGATCAAGGCGCTGACCGACCGCGGCCTGTTCGTCCGCGCGGCCGACCCGCAGGACGGGCGGCGCGTCTATATCGAGCTTTCGGACGACGCCGCGCGGGCGCTCACCGCCTATCTGCGCGCCGTCCAGCGGGTCGCGACCACGGCGATTTGAAGGGGGCCTTGCCCGCCCGCGGCGCGGATGCCACTTATCGGGCAGGGCGCTTAGCTCAGTTGGTAGAGCATCTCGTTTACACCGAGAGGGTCGGCGGTTCGAGCCCGTCAGCGCCCACCAGCCTGCGCTCCTGCGTAGCTGCGGCCGGCAAGCCGATCGAAAATTAGGGACAGTCCCTATTTTTCACGGGCCGATCGAAAATTAGGGACAGTCCCTATTTTCGGGGCGGAGGAGAGGCGATGGCGAAGCAGACTTATCAGGGCAGCTGCCATTGCGGCGCGGCGCGGTTCGAGGCGGACATCGACCTCGATCCGGGCACCGGCAAGTGCAATTGCTCGATCTGCTGGAAGAAGCGGATGTGGGGCGCGGGTATCACGCCCGACGATTTCCGGCTGCTCTCCGGCGCAGACCAGCTCGGCGACTATCGGTTCGGATCGATGCAGGGCCATCACCGCTTCTGCCGGACCTGCGGGATCGCGGTTTACGGACACGGCTATGTCAAGGAGATCGGCCGGGAATATGTTTCCGTCTACGTCGCGGCGCTCGACGATCTCGATCCGGCCGATCTGGTCGCGGCGCCGGTCCGCGACATGGACGGCCGCAACGACAATTGGGGGATCGAGCCCGCGGAGACGCGGCAGCTCTAGCTCGTTCCCCGGCGAAAGCCGGGGTCCAGCGGCGCAGGGGGAAGGGCTGGGCCCCGGCTTTCGCCGGGGAACGGTAAGGCCTCTAAAAGGGGACAGTCACAGTGACCGTCCCCTTTTTAGAGCGCGCGGATCAGCTTGACCGCGACTGCCGCCCAGGGCGGGTCGGTGACCACGGTCTGGCGCTGGCCGGCGCCGAGCGGGAGGACGTGGAGCTTGTCGCCCTCGCGGCCGATCAGGCGGCCGAACAGGAAGCGGCCGGCCGGGCGGGGGAGGAGGACGTCGCGGTTGAGCGCGCCGGCGAACGCGTCGGGCGCGAGGCGGGCGAGCCAGATCTCGTCGCCGCTGCGATAGTCGCCGATGCCCGAATTGACGGTCATCGCGACCAGCCCGGGCGCGGCCCGCGGCGGGATCACCACCCCGGCGCGGCGCGGCGCGTGGGCGCCGTCATGATCGAGCGTCGCGGCGACCGGGATGTCCTCGCGCTCGGGCAAAGTGACGAGATCGGCGGCGTCGACGCCGAGCGCGGCGGCGATGCGGTTGAGCCAGCCGACCGAGACGGTGCGGGTGCCGGTCTCGAGCCGGCCGATGGTCTGCGGCGTGGTCGGCGGGTCGCAGCGGTCGGCGACGTCCTGGAGCGTCATCTTGCGGGCGCGGCGCACATCGCGGATGCGGGTGATCATCAAATTACCTCCGAACCGGATCGGTTCCTTCTTTCCTACAGATTTGCCGAATCGGCAAGAGGCTTCGTGCACCATGCAGGAAGACGCGATGAAGACGAGATTGCTTGCGGAGAGGCCCTTGCCGCGCGACGGGATCGACCGGAGGCGGAAGACGAAAGCGGTGCGGACCGTAACCGTCAACCTGGCGGAATCGCCGCTCGGCTGGCTGAGGTCGCGCGGCCTGGTCAGCGCGCGCCAATTTGAGGCCGCGGAGAAATTGCGCGGCGACTGGGAGCGCGGCGGGCTGGAGCCGGCGGTGACGATGCGCTGGGACGCGATGCCGCGCGACAAAGCGGCACGGCGCGCGCCCGCGCGGGAAGTGCCGACAATGAGCCAGATCGCGGCCCGGCGGCGGTTCGACGCGGCGGCGGCCGCGGTCGGGGCCGGGCTCACCGATCTGCTGTGGCGGGTGGTCTGCGCCGGCGAGGGGATGCGCGAGGCGGAGCGCGCGTTCGGCTGGCCGGCGCGCGCCGGGAGGGTGGTGCTGGGCATCGCGCTCGAGCGGCTGGCCGATCATTACCGGATGCGATGAGGGGCGGGGGGACCGCCACGGCACCATTGTGCCGTGACGTCGATCGGGTTCGGCTGGCGCCGACCCGTCGGCCGGGCGGGCCGACTCCTCAAGTAGCGCCGGGGCCGCTGCGCGTCCACGGCGCTACTTCAGGGGCGGCCTCGCCTACCCGAATATAAAGTCGGACGCGTGGAGCTGGCCGACTTTCATATGCTCGACGAGGATCGAGTCGGCGGTGCCCCAGGTGATCAGCACGTCGCCGCCCATCTTGGTCAAGGTGAGGTCGCCGAAATCGTCGACGCCGGCGATGCCCTGGAACCAGATCGTGTCCTTGTTCTGGAAGTCGGTGATGCGGTCGTCGCCGTCGCCCGGGCCGAACAGGAAGGTGTCGCTGTCCTTGCCGCCGGTCAGCACGTCGTCGCCGGCGCCGCCCACCAGCAGGTCGTCGCCCTTGCCGCCGTCGAGGATGTCGTTGCCGCCCGGATCGGGCGCCGGCAGGTCGGCGACGTCGCCATAAGTGACGATCGGGCCCGAGCCGCCGGTGCCGTGGGTGTCGACCGTCACCCGGCCGTCGCCGTAGAGGCGGTCGTCGCCGGCACCGCCGCTCAGCGAATCCGCGCCGGAATCGCCGGCGAGCAGATTGTCGCCGCTGTCGCCGGTCAGGAAGTCGTCGAACGTCGAGCCCGACAGATTCTCGAAGCGCTGCAGGAACATCGAGCCCTGCTCGGTTGCCTGCATCATGCCCTGCAGCGCCAGCGACACGGTGACGCCGGCGGGTGTGATGTCGGTGCCGTTGCCGTGGAGCGACAAGGTGTCGCCGACGCCGGTGCCGCCGTCGAGGATGTGGTTGCCGGTGCCGACCTGAACGAGGTCGTTGCCGCCGCCGCCCGACAATTTGTCGTTGCCGGTCACGCCCGAGCCGTCCGAGCCGCCCCAGATCCAATTGTCGCCATTGTCGCCGGTCAGGAAGTCGTTGAAGCGGGTGCCGGAGACGTGCTCGATGCCGGTCAAAATGTCGTTGCCCTGGCCGGTGGCCTGGGCGCCGGCGATCGTCAGGTTGACGGTGACCCCGGCGAGCGCGCCGACCGCGTAAGAGGCGCGGTCCCAGCCGCTGCCGCCGTCGAGAATGTCGTCGCCCTGGCCGCCGTCGAGATAATCGTCGTCGTCGCCGCCCTTGAGCGTGTCGTTGCCGTCCTGGCCGCGCATGAAATCATGGCCGGCATTGCCGGTGAGGACGTTGGCGCCATTGTTGCCGCGCGCGACGTCGTTGAACGCCGAGCCGAGGAAATTCTCGATGCTGATCAAGGTATCGGATCCGCCCATGCCGTCGTCGGCGAGGCCGCTCGTCAGGCTGAGGAAGACGGCGCCGGTCGACGAGACGTAGCTCGCGGTGTCCGAGCCGCCGCCGCCGTCGAGCGTGTCGTCGCCGGCGCCGCCCTCGAGCAGATCGTCGCCGGGCGCGCCGGCGAACGGCAGCAGGCTGACGTCGGCATAAGTGACGATCGGGCCCGAGCCGCCGGTGTCGTGGGTGTCGACGCTGGTGCGGCCGTCGCCGTAGAGCGTGTCGTTGCCGCCGCCGCCGAACAGCATGTCGTTGCCGATGTCGCCGAGCAGGATGTTGCCGTTGCCGTCGCCGGTGAGGCTGTCGTCGTAAATCGATCCGGACAGATTCTCGAAGCCGTTGAGCAGCATCGTCCCCTGCTCGGTCGCCTGGGCGGCGCCCTGCAGCAGCAACGAAACGGTGACGCCCGCGGCGGTGACATCGGTCTGGTTGGCGAAGAAGGAGAGGGTGTCGCTGCCGCTGCCGCCGTCGAGATTGTGGTTGCCGGTGCCGACCCAGATGAGGTCGTTGCCGCCATTGCCGAAGATCATGTCGTTGCCGGTCACGCCCGAACCGTCCGAGCCGCCCCACAGCCAGTTGGCGCCGCCGTCGCCGATCAAAATGTCGTCGTAGATCGTGCCCGACAGGTGCTCGATGCCGACCAGGGTATCCATGCCCTGGCCGGTATTCTGGGCGACGCCGACGATGTTGAGATCGACGGTCACGCCGGCCGCCGCGCTGACCGCATAGGAAACGCGGTCGATACCCGAGCCGCCGTCGAGCAGATCGTCGCCGATGCCGCCGTCGAGATAATCGTCGTCGGCGCCGCCGAACAATTGGTCGTTGCCCTCGCGGCCGCGCATGAAATCGTGGCCGTTGCCGCCGTCGAGCAGGTCGTCGCCTTCGAACCCGATCAGGCCGTCATTGCCGTCGAAGCCGTGAATGTCGTCGTCGCCTGGAGTGCCGGCCAGAAAATCGTCGCCCGAAGTGCCGTTGATCGTCGCCATGAGCAGGTTCCCCCTGCCCGCGACCATAACCAAGTCCCACTACGGCTTCAAATCGCCACGGTTACGAAATGCTTGTCCATATTCCGGTTTGGCGCGACAAAGCCGGGCGAGGGGGATGGGGCGCATGGCGACGATTGCGGCGGGCGCGGACGAGGCTGCCGAGCCGGCGGCGGAAACCGGGGGCGCGGCGCCCGCGGACCGGCGGATCGAGGCGCTCGATTTCGTCCGCGGCGTGGCGTTGTGCGGCATCCTGCTGATGAACATCACCGGCTTCGGCCTCAGCGGCGCCTATACCAACCCGACCAATTCGGGCGGCGCGACCGGGGCGAACCTTTGGGCATGGATCATCACCCAAATCGGCTTCGAAGGGACGCAGCGGGCCTTGTTCTCGATGCTGTTCGGGGCGAGCACGATCCTGCTCGTCTCGCGCCTGGAGAAATCCGGGCGGGCCGATGCGGCCGACATCTATTACCGGCGCAACCTCTGGCTGATCGGCTTCGGCATGGTCAACGCCTTCCTCTTCCTGTGGTACGGCGACATCCTGTTCGCCTACGGCGTCACCGCCTTGTTCCTCTATCCGTTCCGCAACCTGGCGCCGAAATGGCTGGTCGCGATCGGCATTGCCGGCTTCCTCGCCGGCGCGGCCTGGAACGGCTACGACACGGCGCGGCTGCTCGCCAAGCACGATTCCTATGTCGAGGCGGTGGCGGCCCGCGATGCGCATCGGCCGCTCAATGAGGCGCAGCAAGGCGCGATCGCCGCCTGGGAAGAGGCACGCGGCGAGTTCAAGTCGGCTCCCGAGCGGGTCCGCCAGTCGGTCGAGCGGCACCATCAGGGCTATTTGGCCCTGTTCTGGCGGACCGCGGAAGCCAATGCCGAAATCCAGAGCTGGTACATGTATCGCTATTTCTTCGACATCTTCTCGATGATGCTGATCGGGATGGCGCTGTTCCGGCTCGGGGTGCTGACCCTCGAGCGGCCGCCGCGTCTCTATTGGGCGATGCTGATCGGCGGCTACGGCATCGGCCTCGCCGTCAATCTGGTCGAGACGCGCTGGGTGATCGACCATCAGTTCAGCGCAATTTCGTTCGCGCAGGCGAACATCAGCTACGATCTCGGCCGGCTCGCGATGACGGTCGGCCATCTGGGAGCGCTGCTTTTGTTCGTGCGCTCGGGCGCGCTCGGCCGGCTCAGGCGGGCGTTCGCCGCGGTCGGGCAGATGGCGGTGACCAACTATCTGCTTCATTCGGTAATCTGTGGAATCTTCTTCATCGGCCTCGGCTATTACGGCGCGCTCGAACGCTATCAGCTTTATTACGTCGTGCTGGCGATCTGGGTGGCGCAATTGATCATCAGCCCGCTCTGGCTCAAACATTACCGGTTCGGCCCGGTCGAATGGCTGTGGCGCACCCTGACCTATATGAAGCGCCAGCCGATGCGGCGGGCCGCGGCGGCTTGAGCTTGGTGCCCGCGAGGCGTAGGCGCGCGGTAGATACGAAACCAACTTCGGGAGTGGATCGATGATCGTTTATGGATCGTCCTTGTCGCCGTTCGTGCGCAAGGTGCTCGCCTTCGGCGCCGAAAAGGGCATCGACCTGGAGCTGAAGCCGTCGGGCCTGGGCAACAAGGATCCGGAATTCATCGCGGCGAGCCCGTTCGGCAAGATGCCGGGGCTGCGCGACGGCGATTTCGGCATCTCCGATTCCTCCGCGATCGTCGCCTATCTCGAGGCGGTCAAGCCCGAGCCCAACCTGATCCCGACCGAGCCCAAAGCGCGGGCGCGGACGATCTGGTTCGACGAATATTCGGATACGATATTGTTCGCTTGCGGGGGGAAGATGTTCTTCAACCGGATCGTCGCGCCGCGCTTCCTCGGCCAGCCCGGCGACGAGGAGATCGCGGCCAAGGCGGAGTGCGACGAGCTGCCGCCTTTGCTCGACTATCTCGAGACGGTCATCCCCGAAAGCGGCTTCCTGGTCGAGGACCGGCTGACGCTGGCGGACATTTCGGTGGCCAGCCCGTTCGCCAACCTCAGGCATCTCGATTTCGCGATCGACGAAAGCCGGCACCCCAAGGTCAAGGCCTATGTCGCGGCGATCCTCGCCCGGCCGAGCTTCGCGCCGTGGATCGAGGCCGAGACCGCCTTCCTGAGCCGCACCGCGGCGTGACCGAGCCGCGGCGGATCGCCGAGATCGCCAGCTACCACGCCCACGTCTATTTCGCGGGGCCGGGGGAGGCGGCGGCCGCGCGGCGGCTGCGCGAGGCGCTCGCCGAGCGGTTCGCGGTCCGGCTCGGCACCTGGTGGGAGAGGCCGGTCGGGCCGCACGACCGGGCGATGTTCCAGATCGCGTTCGAGACCGAGACGTTCGCGACGCTCGTCCCCTGGCTGATGCTCAACCATCAGGACCTGTCGATCCTCGTCCACCCCAACACCGCCAACCAGCGCCGCGACCATCTCGCCGACGCGCTCTGGATCGGGGCGCCGCTGCCGCTTGACGAAAGCGTCCTGCCGGCGGAGGATGGCGAGGCGGAGCTGGCCGGCGCGATCAATACTGCGCCGAGCCTGGCGCCCTGATCGCGGCATCCGCGCGATCTTCTCCCCCGTCGCGCGTGGCATCTTGCTTCCATTGCGGATAGATTTTCAGGGCGGCGGAACGATCTATTTGCGCTATTACTGTCAGTCGACTGTAAGAATCGGCTCGGTATCAAATGAAAATCTTCGCCCATCGCGGCTGTCACAGTCCTACCTGTCCCGAGAACACGCTCGCTGCCTTCGAGCGCGCCGTCCGCGCCGGGACCGACGGGATCGAAACGGACGTCCGCATGGCGGCGGACGGGGCCGCCATCCTGTTTCACGACCGCTGCCTGGCCGACGGCACGCCGGTTGCTTCGCTGACCCGAGAGGAGCTGGCGCGCCGCACCGATCGCGAAGTCCCGACGCTCGAGGAAGCGCTGACGCAGGGCTGGGACGTCGAATGGGACCTGGAACTCAAGAATGCGGATTCGCTCCGGGCGGCACTGCCGGTGCTGAAACCCCTGGTCGGCCGCGTCCGCATGTTCGTCAGCTCGTTCGCCCATCCCGTGGTCCGGGATGCGGTCGAGGCGCTCGACGTCGAGGGCGGCCTGCTGATCTATCACGCGCCCCTGGACGCGGACGGCTTGGGGTGGGCAAGCGACCGCATACCGTATCTTATCATGGACATTGAGACCATATCGGATGAAATTGTTCAGCTGAGTTCCGCACGCGGCTTCCGAGCGATGGTGTATGGGCTGATCACCAAAGAAGATCACGACGTCGCTCTTGGCCTTACGCTAGAGGCCATTATCACCGATCACCCGGAGATCGTTATAAAAGCTTGGGCATAAAGACCGAGGTAGATGAAATCGATCTTGAACGTCTATCACAGGGCCCGAACGCTTCTTGGATGGCTGGCGGGATACCTGCTGGTCGCCTCGGTCGTTCTGATCCTCCTTGCGGGGACAGTTTTCGATTCAGGGATCCTGACCGATCCGACGCCCGCCCAGTTGCTTGCCGTCGTCGCTTTCATGATTTTCCTGCTCAGGATGGATGTCGCGGTTGCCAATGAAGGGCTCGAAAAAGAAGTCGACGGCAAGACCGGGAAGATGAGCGATGCGGCGGAGCGGATCGAGGCCACGCAAAGCAATATCAACGGCGCGGTCCGTCAGCTTTCGACGGATGTCGAGCTGATGCGGCGGACCTTGCACCGCTCGGGCAAGCTCTGGACGTTGGAGCAGGCGATCGAGGACCTCAGGTCGCTGGTCGAAAAGGCCGGTCCGGCCAAGACCCTGACGATCAAGCATCTGGGGCTCAACATGAGCAACGCGTGGGACGAGCTCTGTCCTATGCTGAAGGAATTCGTCCGCGACAGGCCGGTCGTGCTGGATCTGCTCATCCTCGGCAAAGGCGCGGCGGGAGGCGTCGTCCCGCCGGACGGAAACGTCGCCGCCTTGCCCGAAGATGTCGAGCATTGGCTGGAGAGCGGCGACAAGAAGCGCGCCCAGATCGAGCAGGTGCTTCGGGAGATAGAGCAAGCCGTGCGGGCCGAGGGCGGTTCGCTGACCGCGAGGGTTCGGTCTTACCGGGACCTGCCCGTCGTCCATGGCATCAGGATCAAGGGCCCGTTTGATGCCGCTTATTTGTCGATCTGCCGCTGGGACGAGAAGGAGCCCGACCCGTTTTGGTGGGGCGGGAAATATTATCACCGCGTGCAGAGTACGGACAGCGACGAGCAGAAGGATTTGATGAAGATCCTCGACGGCTATTTCGAGCGGTGGTGGGCGATGAACGCGAAGACGGAGTTTGCGTCGTCCACGGCGTGAGGCCTTGCCGCGCCGCTGGGCGGGAAATGCGAAATGGGGACAGGAATGCGAAATGGGGGACACGTACCTTTCGCGAAAAAGTACATGTCCCCATTCTTCGCCTTCGCTCAGCGCGGGTTGGCCGGGGGCGGGTAATTCTCGTAGAGATTCACTTCCGTGCGGGGGCGCAGGAAGATGATCCCGAGCAGGATCAGGCAGAACAAGGCGATCAGCGGGAGGACGATCTTTCGCCGCCGCTGCATCCGGTGCGGGGCGTCGGTTTCCTGGCCCGCGGCTTCGAAATGGTTCGCGAAACAGCGGTGGATGTGGGCGCGGTCTTCGGGCTTCACCTGGCCGGCGAGGTGGGCGAAGGCGGCGGCGGCCGCGGTGCGGGCGGCGGCGGGGACGGGGAGGCGGAGCACGACGATATGGGTGCGCTTCTTGTCGCCCGCCAGGAACAGGCTGATCTCGATATAGCCGGGATGCCCCTCGTGCCAGGCGACCTCGCCGGGAATGCCGAAATGGCGGATGCCGAGATCGTAGAGCTTGCCGCCGACGATCAGCGAATCCCGGCCGACGACGATCGCCAGGCCCTCGGGCGGGGGATCGGGGAATTTGAGCGTGTTGGCGAGCGACCAGAGCCGGCCGGCGCGGGCGGCGTCGAGCGCGCGGAACGCCGCCATGTCGGTCGGATAGACCTGCCAACGGGCGACCGCGTCCGGGCTGGCGGCCAAATCGTCGCGCCGGCCGCGCCGCGTCTTGCGCCAGGCGACGACGAGCATCAGGAGAGCCGCCAGCGCGACCGTGAGCCCAGCGAAGAACAGGCGCGGCGCCATGGGGTCGCGGCCGTCGAGCGTGCCGCCGTAAAGCGCGGCGCCGATGCCGCCGGCCATTATCGCCAGCCAGAGCAAAGGCGAGAAAATCCCACCGCGCATGCCATTTCCCCCCGAGAAGATTCGGGGCGGGTCTAGGGGGGCGGCGAGAGGGTGGCAAGCGGCGGGAGGGAGTAAAGGGACAGGTACTTTTTCGCGAAAAAGTACGTGTCCCCATTCGGTCGAAGGGCTGGCCTCGCCGGGCCCCCACCGCTAAGCCCCGCGCGACGATCACGGCCGGGGCCCTTTGATGTTTCGCAAGCTTTACGACTGGACCTTGCGGACGGCCGGGCATCGCCATGCGGATTATTATCTGGCGGCCGTCTCCTTCGCCGAATCCTCCTTCTTTCCGATTCCGCCCGACGTCATCCTGGTGCCGATGATCCTCGCGCGGCGCGACGAGGCCTGGCGGATCGCGGCGATCTGCACGATCGCTTCGGTGCTCGGCGCGATGCTCGGCTATGCGATCGGCAATTTCCTCTACGAGAGCGTGGGGCAGTGGCTGATCCGGATCTACGGGATGAGCGAGGGGATCGAGGGGTTTCGCGAGACCTATCGCTTATGGGGGGCGTGGATCATCCTGATCAAGGGGTTCACCCCGATCCCGTTCAAGCTGGTGACCATCGCCAGCGGCATCGCCGGCTTCAACTTCCCCCTGTTCGTCCTCTTGGCGACGATCACCCGGGGCTTGCGCTTCTTCCTGATCGCCTGGCTCTTGAAGCGCTACGGCGCGCCGGTCCAGGCGTTCATCGAGAAGCGCCTGACCCTGGTGAGCTGGGTGTTCCTGGCGGTGCTGGTCGGCGGGTTCACGGCGGTGGCCTTGCTCTAGCTCAGTCGGACCGGAGCGCCCGGCGCAGCGCGAAGGTGAGCAGCAACGGCCACATGATCCAGTTGAGGATGGTCATGCCCGCGAACCAGTCTTCGGCGGTGAGCCAGGTCCACCGCGTGGTCAGGCGGCCCAGGCCGAATTCGAGCTCGTTGTCGTTGGAGGCGACATATTCCTCCCGTGCCGTGAACGCCACGATCGGGACATGGTAGCGCGCCGCCATCCAGAAGCTCTTCCAGATACCCCAGTCGTGCTCGCGCGGCCCGACATTGGTGCCGCGGATCTCATAATCGAGCCCGCTCGCCAGCCCGCTCGCGCGCCCGCTTTGCTGCTGCAGGATGATACGCGAGGTTTGCGCCATTTCGAAATTGGAGGGATGGCTGGCGATCAGGAAGGCCGAGAACATGAACAGCAAGAGGATGACGTAAAGCAGGTTGATCGTGTTGCGCCGGTATTGGAGCAGGATGCGGTCGACCCGCCTGACGATCGGCTCGAGCCACCCAAAGACCTTCCAGGTCGGCAAGTGCCTGCCCTTGAGCTTGTCCCGCCAATTGTGGATCGGCCAGCGATCGCTCTTGCCCCGCTTGCGCTGGCGGCTTTCCCAGCGGGCGCGATATTCCTCGGCATAGAGAATCCGCTCGGCGTCCTCGTCGCTGCCGGCGTTGCGCAGCGACAGCGCGACCGACCGATAGACCTCGCGGTGCAGATTCTCGTCATTGTCGAGGAAATCGAGAAAATCATCGGCGGTGGCGGGCGAGTCGGCGTCGACATCCTCCTCGAAGTTCCAGTGGACGATGGTCACGCCCGACAGGTCGAGCGGAACCGGGAAGGTATTGACGCCGCCTCGGTGCAGAACCCTGTCGCGCGGCACCCGCAACAGGCCGATCTCGGCCAGCTCGAGGACGACGCCGCTCAGCGAGGCGATGCAGCCGCCGCGCTGCCGGAAGCTGAGGCTGTCGAGATGGAGCTCGCCGATCTTGGCGGCGCGCAGCCGCAGCGCCCCGCCGATGTCGACATGGGCGCGGCTCACCGACGGGGGGTCGCCGCGAGCTTCGAAGACATAGGTTTCGAACCGGCCCTTGACCTGGACCCGATCCCCCTCGAGCGTCCCGTCCGAGCGGTCGCCATTGCCGCGCTTGACGAGATCGAGCCCGCTCAGCTCGACCGCGCTGGCCGCGAACTCGCGCATCGAGAGGGAGCGCGCGCGGGCGCGGTATCCGCCGGCCGTCCCGCCGTCGTGGATCGCGCGCGCCTTGCTGCGCACGTCGGGCGGCATTTGCTGCCGCTTTGCGATCGCCAGCGCCGACGAGATGAACAGCGCGCCGCGCAGGCGGGTGCGGTCGAGCCGGATGAAGCCGGCATCCGGGTCGCTCACGACCAGCCGGGTCAGATGGAGCTGGCCGTTGACCGTGCAGTCGGTGAACGAAAAGCCAAGCTCGACGGTCACGCCGCTGCCGGCCTGCCAGCCGTCGTCGCCGTCGTAGCGGATCACCGGCCAGGTCGTCACCAGCGACCCGAAGCCGCAATGCTCGAACTCGATCGTGCCGCGCCGGTGCTCCGGCGCCTGCTTCAGACCGGGGGCGGGTGCGCCCTGCGCGAGCCTGTGGCCGCCCAGGCGGGCGCGAACCACGCTGAACCGCGACAGTTTCACATAAGAGGCGAAGTTGGAGTTGATGATGTAAAGGCTGCGCGCCTCGACGTCCGCCGACCGGCCGACCCACAAGGAGCCGATCGTGGCGCCGTTGATGTGGATCTCCTCGAAAATGCCGGCGCTGACATTGAGCTGCGCGGCAATGCGGGCGCCATCGAGATTGAGCAGTCCGTGCACCTCGCAGCCAAGCCCGAAGCGCGTCACATGCCCGCATTGGAGATGGTAGAGGGCGAGGTCGCCAAGGATGATCGTCTCGGTAAAAGTGAGGTTGGTTTCGACCTGCAGCCCCGACAGGGCGCAGGCGCCGTCGATCACCAGCCCGGTCATTTCGAGGGAGTGGCAGCCGGCGCCCTGCGCCGAGACCGAGCCCGCAAGGTGGATTCGGCCGCCCGGATCGGCGCCCGCGGTGACAAGGATCCGTCCCGCGATCCTGGCATTGTCGAGGTTGAGGCAGGTTTCCTGCGCCGGCGCGGTCGCGCGCAGCCCGGTGATCCTCAGATCCCCGCCGACGACGATGCCGGCGAGCGAGCAGCGGCCCTCGATGTCGATATCCTCGAGCACCAGCTTTCCCTTGATGTGGGTGCCGCCGAGCACGAGCCTCGGCTCCGCCATCGCCGGCGCGGCGCCGGGAAAGCTGCAGCCCACCAGCCGCAGCGAGCTGCCGATGCGGCAATTGCGCAGGTGCAGCTTGCCGGCGAAGACGCAGTCGAGGAAGTCGACGCCGGCTGAAACGGCGGCATCGGCCTCGACGTCGCCGTCAAACCGGATGCCGCGCACGACAAGCTTGCGCCGAAACCGGAAGTCGCTCCAGTCGGTCTTGCCGACGACGCGGCACCTGTGATTGGGCGGCTCCCTGAGCTTCCGCACGATCTCCGAGAAAAGACCGGCCGCAATGCCCGGCTGCGGCGCTCCGGGCCCGAGCGCGTCGGCCCGCTTCGATTGCCAGAGATCCGCGATCGCTTCCTTGTAATGCGACCCGTCGTAAAGCTCCTGCATGACCCCAGCTCTCACCCCAAGTTCGTCGCGAGTCGATTCAAGACATAGACTTTATCGAGACAGGCTGGACTCTAATTCTACACTCAGATTGGACCAATCCGCGGTGGAGGTCTGCAATTTGTCTCAAATTGGTTCGCCCGGCACCGAAGCTGTTCTTCGGGATGATATGCGCTGGTCGATCCGACGAGCCGATGTTCGGACAAAACGAAAAAGCCACGCCGCGCATGCCGTCCCCTTTCGGACGGGCCCGGCGGCGCCCCGGGGACAGCCACGGCGCGGGAACTCGTCCAGTTCGGACGAGTTCTGCGCGCGGCCACCGAAGATTCAGTTCCTCCGGGGCTCGGGCCGGGCGCCTGATACGCCCGGCCCGTTACGCTTTGGCCAAGCGATGCGGGGGCCGCCACGGCACCATATTGCCGTGACGTTGGACGGGCTCGGCCGGCAATGCCGGCCGCTCCGCCAGCCGCTCCTTCGATACGCCGTCTCGACAGGCTCGACGGCCATTCAGGATGAGCGGGGGGCGACTCGGCGAATCGCTGTTGGATTCGGGGCCCCGGAAAACGGCCCGAAAACCGTCCTTGAAAATATTCTTTTTGCGCGAAGGAGGCGCATTTTGTTGGATTTGGCGTCCAACATTTGCCGGGCGCAACCCCGCGGAAACCTGCGGATAAGGCGGCGCAAATGTTGGATGCAACCTTTCTGGTAAAAAACGCTTGACAGCGTCACGCTGGTATGGCACAATTTAGTCAAGCTCGAAAGCTGTGTCCGGGGCAGGCGGCCCGGGAAATTCCCGGCCCCCGCCGGGGCAGGCGAGCCCCCTTTTTCGACTGGTTCAACAGCCGGCGCGGCGATCCCGCGGCCGGCTTTTTCGTTTGAAGGACTGATGCGATGGCGAAGGACGAGGAGACATTCTATTCGCGCGGCAAGGACGGGCGCGCGCAACGGCGCAAGGTGCGCAAGGACGGCTGGAGCGGCCGCCGGCGGGCGATCTTCCTCGACCATTATGCGGCGACCGGCAACGCCAGCGAAGCCTGCCGCGCCGCCGGCATGTCCGAAGGCGCCGCATCGCGCCTGCGGCGCCGCGACCCCGAATTCGCCGCGCAATATGACGAGGCGCACGCGGCCGCGATGGTGCGGCTCGAGGGCCTGGTCGTCCAATTTGCCGAAACCGGCGGCCGCACCGTGCCGGTCGAGCCCGGCGAGGTGCCGCGGGTCGACCTGACGAATTTCGATCCCGAGCTGGCGCTGAAGGTGCTGAGCCGGCGCCGGCCCACAGCGCACGGCTTTGCCGACCGCTGCGGCGCCCGGCCGCGCCGCGCGGGCAAGGCCGAGCTGGTGGCATCGCTCCGGCGGCTGGTCGCGGCCGTCAAGAAGGACCGGGCGAAGCGGGCCGGGGCATGACCGGACGAGGACGAGCTCCCCGTCGCGCGCGCCGTACAAAAAGCGTGCAGCAATGTTGGATCTCGTGTGATAGCTGTCACGCATTGATGATTCGCGATCTGCTAGATTTTTTCGCTCGGGCCGTGAAAATGTCGCAATGCGAGCATACATAGGAACGGTACACCGAACCTTTACGTTCGGTGCCGTACGAGAAGGAACATGGGTTTGGTGCGCTTTTTGATGCGAGAAATGGACACGGCTTTGGCCGGCGAGCCTGTTCGCATGCGCATGCCTGCGGCCTGGTGAACCTATCAAGGCAGACGCTCGTTAAGGCGGGCAATTGATTTTTGAAAGCTCACGTGCCCATACTGGCGCGTGGGTGGGGAGACACGATGTGGCACAGGACACTGGAACCGTAGAAGCGTTCGTTCGCCAGATCAGCGAACTGAACATTGAAATCTCTAAAAGCGCGGCTGGACTGTACACCGTGTGCAGCACCGCTGAGCCTCTATTCTGCTACGATGGCGAAACCATCGAAGAGCTTGAGGTTTTGGTGCAGGATACCGTGCGCTCCTATGGCAAGCACTTCTTCAACATCGAGCTGCCGCCCTTTTCTACGGAAAGCGAGCCGCTTGACGCTGGGCCGCTTCCGATCGAGCGAGCAACGCCTGTTTCGAGGATCAAGCCGGTATTTGACTTGGCGGCATAGCCGATGCCGTGGGCGCGCATTCCTCCCGATAAGCTGATCAATCTTCCGCTTTTCGGGATTGATGTCGTAGTGGCTGACGACGGCGATTTCTTCTGGGTGCGCGGCCCGAAGGGCAGGATGCGCGTCAGCAAGAACCTGCCACGAGTGTGGTTTGAGACGGTCGAGGATGCCCTTCAATGTGGCGCCCTTGGCATCCGCATAACTGGCGAAGCAGACCAAGCGGCGTACGATGAATCGATGGCCCGGCTGAAGGCCGAAGAAGAAGCGGCAGAGGCTGAGGTCGCGAAAGACGCTGAGGGCGACGCCTAATTTCAAACTGACCCACTACCCCTTTTTCGACTGGTTCAACAGCCGGCGCGGCGATCCCGCGGCCGGCTTTTTCGTTTGGGAGAGCGAGATGGCGGAGGACGGCGACGAAAAGCGGAAGCTGGTCGTGTGGCGCGGCCAGGTGCGCAGGCGGCGCAAGGACGGCTGGAGCCGGCGCGACGAAGACGTGTTCCTCGCCCATTACCGGCTGACCAGCAATGCCAGCGCGTCGGCGCGGGCGGCGGGCAAGAGCCCGTCGGGCGCCTTCGACCTGCGCGCCATCGACCCCGATTTCGCCGCCCGGTGGGACGCGGCGCTGGCGGAGGCGCGGGTCCGCCTGGAGGGCAAGCTGGTCATCTATTGCGAGACCGGGGGCAAGGAGATCGCGCCGGACGAGCAGGGCGCGCCGGCCGAGCCGGGCATGGCCGATTTCGACCCCCATTTCGCGCTCAAGCTGCTCCAATATCACGAGGCGCGGCGAGCCGGCGGCCGGCGCCACGACGGCACCCACCGGCGCCGCGTCACGATCGAAGAACTGACCCAGGCGATCCTGCGCCAACTCGACGCCTTCGACAGGAAGCAGACGCGGCGGAATGGCGCATGACCGCGATCGATTTGCTGATTGCCGCGATCGGCGCGCTGCGGGCCCGTGACGCCGAGTGCCGGGAGTGGGTCGTCCGGCGGCTGAGCGGGCCGCAGCGGGTGACGCTGGCGGAATTCTGGCCGGGCTGGGCGCATGACGGGCAGTTGGCGCCCGAGGGCCCCTCGACAGGCTCGGGAGAGGCCGACTGGCGGACCTGGCTGATCATGGCCGGGCGCGGCTTCGGCAAGACGCGGGCCGGGGCGGAATGGGTGAGCGAGTTGGCGCGGCAAGACGGGTCGCTGCGGATCGCTTTGGTCGGGGCGACGCCAAGCGAGGTCGAACGGGTGATGGTGCGCGGCGAGAGCGGGCTGATGGCGGTGGCGCGGTTTGATGAGGATCTGCTCTGGTACCCGTCGCGCGGGCTGGTGGAATTTTCGAGCGGGGCGCAGGCGTTCGTTTATTCGGGCGCCAATCCGGAAGCCCTGCGCGGGCCGCAGCATCATTACGCGTGGTGCGACGAGCTCGCGAAATGGGCCTATCCGGCGGCGGCGTGGGACAATCTGGCGCTTGGGCTGCGGCTCGGCGAGGGCGCGCGGGCGCTGGTGACGACGACACCGCGGCCGATCGCCTCGCTGAAGCGGCTGATCGCCGCGCCGGACACCAGGGTGACCGGCGGGCGGACCGCGGACAATCCGCATCTGCCGGACGATTTCACCGCGGCGGTGACCGCCCGCTACGGCGGCACGCGGCTCGGGCGGCAGGAGCTGGACGGCGAGCTGATCGAGGATTTCGAGGGCGCGCTGTGGACGCGGGACATGATCGAGCAGGGGCGGGCGAAAAAGAGTGTCTGTCACTCTTTTTCGCGGGTGGTGGTGGGCGTCGATCCGCCGGCGAGCGCAAGCGGCGACGCCTGCGGGATCGTCGTGTGCGGGCTCGGCGAGGACGGCATCGGCTATGTGCTCGGCGACCACACAGTCGAGGGGCTGAGCCCTGAGGGCTGGGCGCGGGCGGTCGTGCAAGCGGCGGAGATCTGGCAGGCCGAGCGGGTGGTGGTCGAAACCAACCAGGGCGGCGAGATGGTCGAGAGCGTGCTGCGCAGCGTCGACAGCGCGCTGCCGGTCAAGCCGGTCAAGGCGCGGTTCGGCAAGGCCAAGCGGGCCGAGCCGGTCTCGGCTTTGTTCGCCCGCGGCAAGGCGAAATTCGCCGGGACCTTCCCCGCGCTCGAGGACGAATTGTGCGGGATGACGGGCGCCGGCTACGAAGGGCCGGGGCGGAGCCCGGACCGGGCGGATGCGATGGTCTGGGCGATGGCGGAGCTGATGCTGGGGCGCGAGCGCGAGCCGAGCGTGCGGCGGCTTTGAGGAGTGGGCTGTGAATGGGGACAGTTGGGCTGTCCCCCAAGGAGAGCGAGATGAAATTCTTCAGCCGGAAGGCCGCTCGGGGGACCGGGCGGCCTTTTCTTTTTTCGGGGTGGCGCGGGATGTTCGCGGCGGAGCCGTGGCCGCGCTCTTACGAGGCGCAGGTGCGCGAAGCCTATCTCGGCAATCCGGTGGCGCAGCGCGCGGTGCGGCTGGTGGCGGAGAGCGTCGCCTGGGCGCCGATTTTCGCCAGCGGGGGGCGCGAGGACGCGGCGCGGCTGCTGCCGCCGGCCCTGCTCGAGACGGTGGCGACGCAGCTGCTGCTGCACGGCAATGCGTTCGTCCAGCTGCTGCCGGACGCAGACGGGCTGCCGGCGGAGCTGTTCGCGCTGCGCCCCGAGCGGGTCGGCGTCGAGGCCGACGCGTCGGGCTGGCCGGCGGCCTATCTCTACAAGGTCGGCGAGGCGAAGAGCCGGATCCCCGCCAAAGACGGGCTCGGCCGGCCGGCCATGGTCCACCTCAAGGCGGCGCACCCGCTCGACGACCATTATGGCCTGGGCTGTCTCGGCGCGGCGGCGGGGGCGGTCGCGGTGCACAACGCCGCCGCCAAATGGAACAAGGCGCTGCTCGACAATGCGGCGCGGCCGTCGGGGGCGCTGATCTACGATAGCGGAGACGGCGCGGCCTTGTCGGGCGCGCAGTTCGAGCGATTGCGGGCCGAGATGGAGGCGCAATTCTCCGGCAGCGACAATGCCGGGCGGCCGCTCTTGCTCGAGGGCGGATTGAAATGGCAGGCGATGAGCCTGACCCCGGCCGACATGGATTTCGTCGGGTTGAAGGCGGCGGCGGCGCGCGAGATCGCTTTGGCGTTCGGCGTGCCGCCGATGCTGCTCGGCCTGCCGGGCGACGCCACCTACGCCAATTACCGCGAGGCCAATCGGGCGCTGTGGCGGCTGACCGTGCTGCCGATGGCGGCGCGGATCCTGCGCGGGATCGGCGACGCGCTGGCGTCGTGGTGGCCGGGCCTCGGGCTCGCGGTCGACATGGACCGGATCAGCGCGCTCGCCGAGGAGCGCGAGCGGCTCTGGCGGCAGGTCAGCGCGGCGGATTTCCTGTCGGACGAGGAGAAGCGTGAGATGCTTGGATTCTCGACTGCGCCTTGATGTGCTAGGCTTGGAGTCGCAATGGCAGATATCCTGACCCCCAAAGACAGCCGCGAGATCGTCGAGGCGTTCGTGGCGGCGGTCAACAGCGGGCGCGCGGAGAAGGTCGCGGCGGCGATAACCGCGGACGCGGTTTTCATCGACTCGCTGGGAAAGCGGATCGAGGGCAAACAGGCGATCGTGACCGCCTGGCGGGCCTATTTCCGCCTGTTCCCGGACTACAGGATCGAAGTGGACGCCGTGTTCACGAACGACCGCGACGCAATGCTGCACGGCCGCGCCCGCGGCACGCTCCACCGCGACACCCGTCCGGTCGAAGGCGGACGCTGGGAGATACCGGCGGCGTGGCGGGCGTCCACCGACAGCCGGCGGGTGACGCTGTGGCAGGTCTATGCCGACAACAAGCCGGTTTACGTTTTGCTCGGGCAATAGCCGGCCAACATCAACTGCGACATGAGGAATTCGGAATGGCCGATGCGAATGCGTCGATGCTGGCGCTGCTCGTCGCCCAGGCGGAGGGGCAGGGCGCGGACATGGTGACGATGCGCGCGCTGATCGAGGAAGCGAGCGAGATCGGGGCCGAGCGGGCGCTGGCCGCGCTCGGCCTTCGCGACGAGAATGCGCGGCGCGACATGGACGAACTGCGCGAATTGCTGCGCGCCTGGCGCGACGCCAAGAAATCGGCCTGGAACGCAGTCGTCAGCTGGGCGGTCAGGATCGTGCTGGCGCTGCTGGTGGCGGGGATCGCGGTCAAGGTTGGGCTTCTGGAGTTGCTGCGGTCATGAGGTTCGCGGGCTATGCGGCGATCTTCGGACGGCCGGACCGGGGCGGCGATGTCGTGCGCGCGGGCGCGTTCGCAAGGTCCTTGAAACGCGCGCCGCAATCGGTGCCGCTGCTCTGGCAGCATGCGCCCGAGCGGCCGATCGGGCGGGTCGAATACCTCAAGGAGGACGGGCGCGGGCTGCGCGTGATCGGGCGGCTGTCGGGCGGCGCGGCCGGGCGCGAGGCGGCGGCTTTGCTCGCGGAAGGCGCGGTCCGGGGGCTGAGCTTCGGCTACCGGGTCCGCACGGCGAGCGGGGAGGGACCAAGAGAGCTGACCGAGCTCGAGCTGGTCGAAATCAGCCTGGTGACGCTGCCGATGCAGCCCAAAGCGCGGGTGCATGCGGTGGAGCCGTCAGACGCCTAGCCATTCAAGCCCGCCCGGGAGCGGATCCGCGCTGTAGAGCAATTGGAGGACACCGCGCCGGCTCGGCGACGCTGCGCGGACCGAGGCGTGGAGGATCGGGGTGGCGTAGAGCCACAGGTCGCCGCGTGCGGCGGGGCAGGCCGCCTCGCCCAGGCGCGTGGCGAGGGCGGGGATTTCGGCCTGCGCGATGCGGCCGAGGCGGTGGGAGCCCGGGACGATCCGCAGGGGCCCATTGTCCGGGCCAACCGGATCGAGGTGGATGCGCACGGTGAGCATGCGCTCGAGGATTTCGAACGGGGGGACGGCGTGGTGGATGCCGTGCTTGACCGTCCAGTCGGTGAAGCCCGGCGTGTCGATACGGGCGCGAACGGCGATGGTACGGTCCTGGTGCCAGCCGAGCGCCCAGTTTCGCGCCGGCGACTTGTCGAACAAAGTGGCGCGGACGGGGCGGGCCATGAGGCCGAGGATCGAGGCGGCGATGGCGGTGGCGGGCTGGATCAGCTTGGCGAGACCGGGGGTGGGGGCGAGGCGCGCCCCCGGACCGGCCGTCAGCGCCGGGAGCAAGGTTTCGAGCGCCGCGATGCGATCATCCGCGAAGGCTGCCGGGAAATGCCGGGCGCCGATCGTCGCGAAGCCGGTCACGGCGGTGGCGCGGGCGGGCGCGGCGGGAGGAAGTCGAAGCGGTTGCCGCCGATCGGCCGGGCGGCGTGCTCGTCGAGCTGGGCGATGATCGAATCCCAGCAGCCCTGCTCGCGCAGCGCGGCGGCGACGCGCGGATCGTGGTGGGCAGGGGCGACCACGTCCGGAAACCAGGGCCCCTCGGGGCAGCCGGCATGCGGCGACCCGCGAAAGGCCTTGCGCGATTCGAGCAGGGCGAGGACCTCGCTTATGTCGCCGCGCCCGGCCCGAATGTAGAGGCGCAGGTCGATCAGGCGCAAGAAGACGTTCGCGTCGGCGAGCGGGTCGCCGGGCCGCGGCCGATCGAGGAACCAGGCGAGCTCGCGATCGGCCTCGTCGCGCCGGCCGGCGCGGATCAGCAGGAAGCCGACCATCCGGGCGTGGAGGCCGTTGACGGCGTGGACGCGCGCATCGCCGGCGGGCGCCGCCGCGACCGCGCGCCGGAAGCCCTGGATCGCCTCGTCGACCTGCCCGGCGGCCATCAGCCGTTCGCCTTCCCGGGCGGCGGTGAAAGCCGCAACCATCTCCTCGGACCATCGCGGGCCCGGGGCGCGGGGCGGCGCGGGGGGCGGGACCGCCGGCGGCAGCGGCACCGAAATTTGCGGCTGCGCCCCGGCGAGGCCGGGGCCGAGCAGCAGCATCAGCGGCAAAGCGAGGCGGATCGGGCGCATCGCGCGCCAAAATAAGGCGCCGCGCGAAAAAGTCGAACGAAGACGGAGAGATTCCGGCTTGCGCCGGAATGACGGTGTTTGGTGCAATCGAGAGGAGAAGGACATGATCGAGGTGAAGACGGATGCGCTGGAGGCGTCGTTCGAGGCGCTGGAGCGCGAGGATGAGGATGTCGCGGCGTTGCGCGAGGAGGTGGCGGGGCTGAAGGCCCGGGTCGACGCGCAGGCGGTCGCCGGGGCGCGGCCGGCGCTGTCGGGCGCGAAGAGCGAGAGCTCGCCGTTCGTCGAGCGCTATTTGCGCAAGGGGCTCGAGGCGGGCGTCGAGCTGAAGGCGATGTCGGGCGCGACCGACGCCGCCGGAGGCTATGCGGTGCCCGAGGAGCTCGACGCGCAGATCGAACGGACGCTGACCGCGATCTCGCCGATCCGCGCGATCGCCAACGTCGTCAAGGTCGGCTCGGCCGGCTATCGCAAGCTGGTCACGACCGGCGGCACGCCCTCGGGCTGGGTCGCCGAGACGGCGGCGCGGCCGGAAACCGGCACGCCCGACTTCACCGAGATCGCGCCGCCGTTCGGCGACCTCTACGCCAATCCGGCGGCGAGCCAGGCGATGCTCGACGACGCCGCGTTCGACGTCGAGGCGTGGCTGGCGGGCGAGATCGCGACCGAGTTCGCGCGGGCGGAAGGGGCGGCGTTCGTCGCCGGCAACGGCACCAGCCGGCCCAAGGGCTTCCTCGCCGCGCCGAACAGCATCGACGCCGACGGCGTCCGCGCCTTCGGCACGCTGCAGTTCATCAAGACCGGGGTTGCCGGCGGCTTTCCGGCGTCGAACCCGCAGGACAAGTTGATCGATCTCGTCCAGGCCCTGCGCTCGCCTTACCGGCAGGGCGCGGTGTTCGTGATGAACTCGGCCACCGCCGCCGGGATCCGCAAGTTCAAGACCGCGGACGGCGCGTTCCTGTGGCAGCCGGGGCTGGTCGGCGGGCAGCCGGACACGTTGCTCGGCTATCCGGTGGTCGAGGCCGAGGACATGCCCGACGTCGCCGCCAATTCGCTGTCGATCGCGTTCGGCAATTTCAAGGCGGGCTATCTGATCGCCGAGCGGGCCGAGACGCAGATCCTGCGCGACCCCTATACCAACAAGCCGTTCGTCCATTTCTACGCGACCAAGCGGGTCGGCGGCCAGGTGATGAACTCGGAGGCGATCAAGCTGCTCAAGTTCGCGGCCTAACAAAAGGGGACACGTACTTTTTGGGCAAAAAGTACGTGTCCCGATTGCGGAGACATCCGATGACTTTGTTCTTTGCCGACCTGGTGCGGGAGGTGACGCACGCGACGGGCGCCGGGGATCTGGCGCTCGAGGGCGCGCTGCCGGGGCATCGGCGGTTCGCCGACATTGTACCGCCCGGCGCGCATTTCCATTATGCGATCGCGGGCATCACCCACCCGAACGAATGGGAGACGGGCGAGGGCGGGCTCGGCAGCGGCGGCACGCTGCTGCGCACGCCGCTCGCCTCCTCGGCCGGTGGCGCCGCGGTGAGCTTTTCGGCCGGGCTGAAGACGGTCGCGCTGACCGTCGCGGCGGCCTGGTTCGCGGCGCATGACGGCGGCGGCGCGATCGCGATCGACGACGTGGAAGGGCTCGAGGAGGAACTCGACGGCAAGGCCGAGCTGCTGGGCGCGGCGTTCACCGGCGCGGTGTCGGCGCCGAGCCTGACGCTGGGCACCGACCTTGCGATCGCCGACGGCGGCACCGGCGCGTCGGGCGCGGCCGGGGCGCGGACCAATCTCGGCCTCGGCTCGCTCGCGACTCAGAACGCTGCCGCGGTGGCGATCACGGGTGGCGCGATCACCGGCTTGTCCAGCCTGGCGGTCGCGGGCACGGCTTCGGCGCAGAGTCTGACGCTGGCGACCGGTCTTGCAGTCGCCGACGGCGGCACCGGCGCGTCGAGCGCGGCCGGGGCGCGGACCAATCTCGGCCTCGGCTCGCTCGCCACCCAGAATGCCGGCGCGGCGGCGATCACCGGCGGCACGATCGCCGGGCTTTCGAGCCTGAGCGTCGCCGGCGATGGCGACGTTTCGGGCGATTATAAGGTCGACGGCGTCAAGGTGGTGAGCAACCGGCGCACGGGATGGACCGCGCCGACCGGGCCATCGTCGCGGGCGACGTTCGACTCATCGAGCATCTCGGCGCCGCAGATCGCGCAGCGGCTCAAGGCGCTGATCGACGATCTGACCGCCCACGGCCTGATCGGCAGCTGAAGATGGACGGGCAGCCGATCGCGGCGCGGCCGCTGGGCCATGCCGGCCTTGGCACGCTGAGCACCGGCTTTCCCGGCGCGCGCGCGCTCGAAATCCGGCTCGACGCGGCGCTCTCCATTCTCGCCGAGACGGCGGCGGAACGCGCCGCCGTCCACGCACCGGAGCAGCCGGGGCCGAGCGGGACAATGCGGGCGACGCGCCCCTGAACGGGATTGGCCTGAACATGGAATGGGAAAGATGAGCTTCTATCTGAAGGACCCGCAGGCGACGGTCGATTATGCGATCGACTGGGCGCTCTATCTGGACGGCAAGGCGATCGTCGCGAGCGCCTGGTCGGTCGCCCCCGCGGAAGCCGGCGGCGTCGCGGTCGAGGAAGCGAGCTTCGACGGCACGCGCACCGCGGTGCGGGCGAGCGGCGGCCGTGCCGGCCATGTCTACAGCCTGGCCAACCAGATCGCTTTGTCGGACGGCAGCAGCGATCAACGGTCGGTCATCCTGCGCGTGGAGCAGCGCTGATGAGCATCGTCATCGCCCAGCCGCCGGCCGCGCCGATCGTGCTCGCCGAGCTCAAGGCCTATCTGCGGATCGCCACCAGCGACGAGGATGCGCTGCTGGCGGCGCTGGTGCGCGCCGCCGCGGACACCTGCGAAGCGTTTACCGGACGGGCGCTGATCGTGCGCGCGCTCGAGGAGGTTCTGCCCGCGCCGGCGCGGTGGACCCGGCTCGGCGCAATGCCGGTCGCGGCGATCGACGGCGTCGCCGCGCTGGCGGCGGACGGCGCACCCGCGGCGCTGGCGGCCGGCGACTATGCGGTCGACATCGACGCCGCCGGCGAGGGCTGGGTGCGGCTGTTGCGGTCGATCGACGAGAAGCGGATCCGGGTCGCCTACCAGGCCGGGATCGCGGCAGACCCGAACGGCCTGCCCGAGGCGCTGCGGCACGGCATCGTCCGGCTCGCCGCGCACCTCTACGGCCATCGCGACGCGGACGCGGCGCCGCCGGCGGCGGTGACGGCTTTGTGGCGGCCGTGGCGCCGGCTGAGGCTGAGCTGATGTTCGCCGCACTGATTGCGCGGATCGAGCAGCGCGCCGAAGCGCAGGCGCTGGCGCGCGGCCGGGAACTGGCCGAACGGTTCGCCGAAGCGCTGCCGGAGGGCGTGCGGGCCGAGGCGGAGGCGCGCGGCGTGGTCCTGTCCGGGAGGCGATTGCGGCGGCGGCTGGCGCTCGACATGCGGTTGAGCCGGCTGATCGCGGGAGTGACCAAATGAGCGGATCGGCAAGCGCGACTCTGGTCGCGGCGGCGATGGCGGCGTTGCGGGAGGTAGCCGGCCTCAGCGGCGTCCACGAGGAGATGCCGATCCAGGCGGCGGCGCCGCATGCGATGGTCGGGGCCGGCCTCGAGACCGACTGGAGCCACAAGAGCGGCGCCGGGCGCGAGCTGCGGCTCTCCGTTATTTTGCGCGACCAAAGCGAGCGGCCGGGGCGGCTCCGCGCGCTCGCGGCGAAGGCCGAGGCGGCGCTGCAGGAAATGCCGGTGGAGCTCGACGGCTGGCGGCTGGTGACGCTCGTTTTCGTGCGCAGCATGACGGTCGCCGAAAGTAGCGGCCGCTGGGCGCTGACGCTCGATTACCGGGCCAGGATGCTGGCCGCGTGAGGCCGTCTTATTGCTGCGGCTGCCCGGTCGGCTGGGCGGCCGGTTGCGCGGGGGTCTGGGCCGACGCCGACTGAGCTGCCGGCGGAGCCGCGGGCGCCGCGGCCGGCCTGGGCTGGGCGGGCTGCGCCATCGCGAAGCGGTCGGCGAAGTTGAAGCGGGAGTCCTCGACCTCGAGATTCGCCGCTTCTTCGGCGCTCGCGCGAGTCGCGCGCATCGCCGTGTCGCGCCGGATGACCGCCGCGCGCAAGGCGGCCTGCTCGGCCGGGCAGGCCTGCGGGAATTGGATGTCGAACTCGGCCTGGCTCTTGTTGGCGCGGACGGCCTGCGTGACGAAGGCGTTGAGACAGGACGTGAAGGCCTCACGCGAGGCACGGGTCGTATCGGAAGCCTGCATCGCGAGTGCGGCGGAGGCCAGGGCCAACGCGGTCGAAATCATGACCAATCCCCAACTGCTTGAGAATAAGGAGAATGCGCCATGGCAGCCGAAAAGGGAAGCGCCTTTTTGCTGAAGGTCGGGGACGGCGGCTCGCCGCCCGTCTACGCGACCGTCGCCGGCATGCGGACGACCCAGATGTCGGTCAACGGCGAGGCGGTCAACGTCACCAGCAAGGCGTCGCAAGGCTGGCGCGAATTGCTGTCCGGGGCCGGCGTGCGCTCGGTCTCGGTCGCGGCGAGCGGGATCTTCACCGGCTCGGCCGCCGAGACCCGGATCAAGGCTAACGCGCTCGCCGGCCTGCTCGACGATTACGAGCTGAGCTTCGAGAGCGGCGAGCGGCTGCGCGGGCGCTTCCTGCTGACCCGGCTCGATTATGCCGGCGATCACAATGGCGAGCGCACTTACGGCCTCGCGCTCGAAAGCTCGGGCGCGGTAGTGCCGGCATGAGCGCGAATCCGGCGCGGGGCGAGGCCAGCCTGATCGTCGGCGGCGAGCCGATTTTGCTGCGGCCGAGCTTTGCGGCATTGGTCGCCGCCGAAGCCGAATTGGGGCCGCTGCTCGCGCTGGTCGAGCGGGCGGCCGATGGGCGGCTGACGCTGGCGGAGATGGCCGGGCTGTTCGCGCATTGCGCAGGCGGCGCGGTGACCCGCGAGCAAGCCGGCGAGGCGATCGCCGCGCAGGGGCTGGCGAGGGTCACGCCCGCGCTGAAGCTGCTGCTCACGCAGATCCTGCAGGGCTGTGTTTGAGGCGGGCGCGGCGCGCCTCGCCGGGCTCGCCGGCGCGCTGCTTGGCTGGCGGCCCGATGAATTCTGGAACGCGACGCCGGCCGAGCTCGGGGCGATCCTGGCGGCGCTGGCCGGCGACGAGATTGCGCCGGCCTCGCCGGCGGACCTGGCGCGGCTGAAGGAGATGTATCCCGATGGATGAGGAAATCGAACGGCTGCTGGTCAGCGTGCGCGCCGACACGTCGGTGTTCGCCCGCGACGTCGCGGCGATGCGGGCCGAGCTCGACGGGCCGTTCGCGGCCGGCGTCGAACAGGCCGGACGGGTGCTGGAGAGCGCGCTGGTGCGGGCGCTGAGGACCGGTAAGCTCGGCTTCGAGGATCTGAAGCGCGTCGCTTTGGCGGCAATGGCGGAGATCGCGGCCGCCTCGATCCGCAGCGGCATCAGCGCGATCCTGAGCGGCGGCGGTGGCGGCGGAAAAAGCGGCGGCAGCGGCATCGCGAGCACGATCGCCTCGCTGATCGCGGCGTTCGCGTCGGCACCGGGCAAGGCGATCGGCGGCCCGGTCTCACCGGGGCGGGCCTATCTTGTCGGCGAGCGCGGGCCGGAGCTGTTCGTGCCGACCGCCGGCGGCCGGATCGAGCCGGGCTCCCGAAGAGGCGGCCGCGACATCAGGATGAGCATCACGATCAACGCCCCGGCCGGCGCCGAGACGCGCGCGCTGGCCCAATCGAGCCGGCAGCTGGCGCGCGCGGTCCGGCAGGCGCTGCTCAGGGCGGAGGATTGAGCGATGGGCCATTGGCTGGCGGGCAGGGCGCGGACCCAAAGCCATGTGAAGCGATTCGACGCGCGCTTCTGGACGGTGAACTTCCCGCGGCCGATGATGGCGAGCGTGGTCACGACCGCGGCCGATGCGCTGCGCGTCGAGGCGGTCTTCTATCGGGCCGACGATCTGGCCGGGCTGATCTGGGAGGCCGAGGACCGGCACGACCACCCGCTGCTGCGCTACGAGACCGCGCGGGACTTCCGGCGATGCCAGCTGGGGTTTCGTTGGCGATCCGAAGGGATCAAGGCGCTCGACGCGGTCAACGGGCCGACGCTGACGATCGAAGGGCGCGACGCGGGCGGGGCGGCGCGCAGCTGGTACGTGCGGCTCTGGAATTATGCGGCCGGGACCGGTGAGGATGCGTCGGTCAGCCTCGATTTCGGGGCGCTTGCCGGCGGCTGGGAGGCGGACGATCCGGTCTGGGCCGGCGACGTCGACCGGCTGTTCGTCTCGCTGGTCGCGCCCGATTACGACGCGACCGACAGCCCGCTGGCGGCGCCGGCCCAGGGCTGGGCCGAGCTGAGCGGGATCGCCTGCGACGGTTCGGGATCGGTGCTGGCGATCGGCGACGCCCAGCTGCCCGAGCATCGCCTGCGGATCGCGACCGGATATGACGATCTCTACCATTTGACGCCGGCCAGAATGCTGCGCAGCATTTTGCGGCTCGGCTATCGCGACCTGATCAACCATTATGTCGGGATGAGCCACTATTTCCGGCTCGATGCGGAGGGGCTGGCCGCCGGTACGCTGAACGCGCCGTGCGCCGCCTGGCATGCGGATTTCCTCGCGCGGGCGAAGCCGCTCGGGTTCGAAATCATCCTGTCGCTGAGCTACGAGCTGCTCGACCGGCATTGCCCCGCGGCGTGGAAGCAGCGGGCGGAGAATGGCAATCCGGCGCTGACCGGATGGGTGCCGCCCTCGGCCCTGCTGGCGCCCGCCAATGACGAGGCGATGGCGTGGCTGCGGGGGGTGGCGCGGGCATTTGCGGCGCTCGCGGCCGCTGCGGAGCAGCCGGTCCGCTTCCAGATCGGCGAGCCCTGGTGGTGGGTGATGCCCGACGGGCGGATCTGCCTCTACGACGACGCAGCGGTAGCAGCGTTCGCTCCGGCTTCGATTGCGGACGTGCGGGCGGCGCTCGACGCGGCGCAGCTCGCGACGCTCGACGATGCGGGCGCAGTGCTGGCGGCGTCGACCGCGGCGCTCAGCGCGGCGGTCCGCGACGAGGCGCCCAGCGCCGAATGCCTGCTGCTCGTCTATCTGCCGACAGTGCTCGGCGCGCCCGAAATCAGGCGCGCCAACGCGCCGCTCGGCTGGGCGGCGCCGGCGTTCGACCGGCTGCAGCTCGAAGATTATGACTGGGTGATCGACGGCCGCGCGGCCGCCGGGCGGGGCGCCGCGGAGATGGCCGCCCGGCTCGGCTACCCGGTCGCCGGGCAGCATTATTTCGCGGGCTTCGTGCGCGAGGCCGAGGACGCGCATTTGTGGACGCCGATCGCGCGCGCGGCCGACGCCGCGTTCGCGCGCGGCACGGCCGAGGTGTTCGTCTGGGCGCTGCCACAGGTGACGCGCGACGGATTCGTCCATTTCGAGACGGGAGAAGAGCAGGTGAACGCATTCGAGGACGTGCTTTTCCCGCTCGCTTTGGGGCGCGAGGTCAGCGTCGAGCCTGCTTTCTCGACCGCGATCGTGACCACCGCCGGCGGGGCCGAGCAGCGCAACGCCGAATGGGCGGACGCGCGGCTGAGCTTCGACGCGGGACCGGGGGTGCGCAGCGAAGCCGATTTGCACGAGATCCTCGCCTTCTTCCGCGCCCGGCGCGGGGCGGCGACGGGGTTCCGGCTCGCGGACCCGTTCGACCACAGCTCGAACGGGATGACCGGCGAGCCGGGGGCGGCGGACCAGGTGCTTGGCGTAGGCGACGGCGTGAGGACCGAGTTCCCGCTGGTCAAGTCCTACGGGGCGCAGGTCCGCCGCATTACCCGCCCGGTGGCGGGATCGGTGCGGCTGTCGATCGACGGCGTCGAGGCGGGCGGCGGCTGGACGCTCGGCGACAAGGGCGTGATCGCCTTCGACGCGCCGCCGGCCGCGGGCGCCGAGGTCGGAGCGGGCTTCCGCTTCGACGTGCCGGTGCGCTTCGCCGAGGACAGATTGAGCCTGAGCCGCGCGACCTTCGCCGCGGGCGAGATCCCGTCGGTGCCGATGATCGAGCTGCGCGACTGATGGCCGATTTTCTCTTGCCCGACCTTACGACCATCGCCTTGTGCTGGCGGCTGGAGCGGCTCGACGGCGTTGCGCTGGGCTTCACCAGCCATGACCGCGACCTCGCGGTCGGCGGGCTGGTCTATCGCGCCGCGCCTGGGATGCTGCCGTCGGCGATCACCTTGTCGGACGGGTTCGACCCGGCGACGCTCGACATCAAGGGGGCGCTGACCAGTGACGCGATCAGTGCGCGCGACCTTAGCGACGGCCGCTGGGACGGCGCCGCCCTCAATATCTTCATGACCGATTGGGAGGCGCCGGGCGCCGAGATCCTGGCGATTGCGCGCGGCACGCTCGGCGAGGTCGTCGTCCGCGGCGAGGGCTTCGAGGCCGAGCTGCGCGGCCCGGCCGCCTCGCTCGACGCGCCGGTGGTCGAGCAGACTTCGCCCGAATGCCGCGCCCAGCTCGGCGACAAGAGATGCCGTATCGACATGGCGGCGCGGACCCGGATCACGCGCATCGCCGCCTTGGTCGATGAGGACGTGGTCGAGGTCGCCGATGCGGCGGCCGGCAATGCCTATGGCTATGGCCGGCTGCGCTGGATCGGCGGCGCGAACAGCGGCATTGAAAGCGCGATCCTGCGATCGGACGGCGTTCTCCTGACGCTGCGCGAACCGCCTCCTCTGACGGCGGCGATCGGCGACCTGGTGGAGATCAGCGAGGGCTGCGACCGGATGCTGGCGACCTGCGCGGGGCGGTTCGGCAACGCGGCCAACTTCAGGGGCGAGCCGCATCTACCCGGGATCGACCTGCTGACGCGCTATCCGGGAGCTTGAAGGTGAGCCGGAATGCGGACGAGGTGGTCGCGGCGGCCCGCGCGCTGGTCGGTGTCCGCTTCCGGCCGCAAGGGCGAACGCGCGAGACCGGGCTCGACTGCGTCGGGCTGGTCGCCGCCGCGCTCCAGGTCCGGGCGCCGCACGACTATCCGTTGCGCGGCGGTTCTCCGGTCCGGATTGCGGCCGATCTTGCCGCCGCGGGCCTGCGCCCGGTCGACGAGATGCGCGCCGGCGACGTGCTGGTGGCGGCGGCCGGGCCGGCGCAGCTCCACCTCGGCATCTTTACCGGGACCGGCCTGGTCCACAGCGACGCGGCCCTGCGCCGGGTCGTCGAACGGCCCGGGCCGCCGCCTTGGCCGATCATCCACATCTGGCGAGCGGAGGATTGAATGGCGACCCTCGTCCTGACCGTCGCCGGGCAAGTGCTCGGCGGGCGGATCGGCAGCACGATCGGTTCGATCGTCGGCCAATATATCGATCAGACCATCATCTTCGCCCCCAAGGCGCGCCAGGGCCCGCGGCTCGGCGACCTCAGCGTGCAGACCTCCTCCTACGGCAGCCCGATCCCGAAGCTGTTCGGGACGATGCGCGTCGCCGGGACGGTGATCTGGGCAACCGACCTCGTCGAAAGCCGCGCCACGAGCAGCAACGGCAAGGGCCGGCCGAAGACGATCAACTACAGCTATTCGGCGAGCTTCGCGGTGGCGCTGTCGGCGCGGCCGATCCGCGGCGTCGGCCGAATCTGGGCGGACGGCAAGTTGCTGCGCGGCGCCGCCGGCGATTTCAAGAGCGCCTGCACCTTCAGGCTCCACACGGGCGACGAGGACCAGGCGGCCGACCCGCTGATCGCGGCGGCGGAAGGGGCGGAATCGGCGCCCGCCTTCCGCGGCATCGCCTACGCTTTGTTCGAGGATCTCCAGCTCGAGGATTTCGGCAACCGCATCCCCTCGCTGACCTTCGAGGTCGAGGCCGATGCCGGTGCCGTCGCGATCGGCGCTATCGCGGCGGCGCTCGGCGGTGGCGCGGTGGCGGGCGGGGCCTCGCCGGCGCTGCTCGGCTATGCCGCGTCGGGCGACAGCGTCCGCGGCGCGATCGAGGCCCTCGCCGACGTCGCGGGGCTTTCGCTCGGCGACGACGGCGAAATCCTCATTCTGAGGGCGCAGGAGGGGGCCCCGATCGCGCTCGACGCGGCGGACGAGCATGGCCGGCGCGAGATCGCGCGACGCGGCGCCGGAAACATGCCCGGCGAAGTCAGCATCGCTTATTATGAGGTCGAGCGCGACTATCAGACCGGGCTGCAGCGCGCGACCCGCGGCGCCGGCTTCGCCGGCAATGCCGAGCGCCGGGCGCTGCCCGCGGCGCTGTCGGCGGCTGGCGCCAAGGCGCTGGCGGAGTATCGCCTGGCCGCCGCCTGGGCGGCGCGGGTCAGCGCGAAGCTGGTGCTGAGCTGGCGCGGCTGCGCGCCGCGCCCCGGCGATCGGATCGCGCTCGCCGGCGAGCCGGGCGCGTGGCGGCTGAGACGCTGGACGCTGGGGCCGATGACGATCGAGCTGGAGCTCGAACGGACGAGAGCCGGCACGCCGCCCGATCCCGCGGCGGCGAGCCCGGGCGTGGGCGTGAGCCAGCCGGATCTCCCGCACGGGCCGACGACGGTCGCCCTGCTCGACCTGCCGCTCGGCGACGGCCTCGGCAACAAGCCGCTGCTGTTCGCGGCGGCGGCCGGGGTCGAGGAGGGGTGGCGGCGCGCCATCCTGACGATGAGCTATGATGAAGGCGGCTCGTGGCAGGCGGCCGGAACGACCGCCGCGCCGGCGGTGATCGGCTCGGCTCTCGGCGCGCTCGCGCCCGCCGGATCGGCGCTGTTCGACGACCGTTGCTCGCTCGAGGTTGAGCTCGCCAATGCGGCGATGTGGCTCGAAGGCCGCGGCGACGACGCCCTGATCGGCGGCGCCAACGCCGCCCTTGCCGGCAACGAGATCATCCAGTTCGGCACGGCCGCGCCGCTCGGCGCGAACCGATTCCTCCTGTCGCGGCTGCTGCGCGGCCGGCGCGGCACCGAATGGGCGGCCGGCGCGCATGCGATCGGCGAGCGCTTCATCCTGCTCGATCCGGCGAGCCTGGCGGCGATCGAGGCGCCAATCGGCTCGGTCGGCGGCGAAGCGCGCCTGCTTGCCGCCGGAATCGGCGATCTGCCGGACGCCGCGGCAGCCTCGGTCGCGATCATCGGCGCCTCGCTCCAGCCGCCGAGCCCGGTCCACCTTCAGGCGACGGAAGCCGCGGACGGCGGGTTGCTGATCCAATGGGTGCGCCGCAGCCGCCAGGGCTGGGCGTGGCTCGCCGGCAGCGACACCCCGCTCGGCGAGGAGCTCGAGCGCTACCGGCTCGAAATCGCCGGCGCGGGCTTCACCCGCATCGTCGGCGCCGACACGCCCCTCTATCTCTACAGCGGCGCCGAGCAGGCCGCGGACGGGGCAGCCGGGCCGCTGCAGATTTCGGTCTCGCAGATCGGCACCTTCGCATCGTCCCGGCCGGCGCAAATCCTTTTCGGCTGAACTGGAGATCCCGATGACCGACACCAGCGCCCGCTTCGCCTTTCCCTTCATCCTGCCCGGTCAGGCGCAGAAGGAGGCCTATCACAACGAGGCGCTGACCGTGCTCGACGCGGCGCTCCATGCGGCGGTGGAGGAGGACCCGCTGGCCGATCCGCCGAGCGACCCGGAGCCCGGCCAGAGCTGGATCGTCGGCGACGAGGCGACCGGTGCCTGGTCCGGCAAAGACGGGTCGCTGGCGACCTGGACGAGCGGCGGCTGGCGGCTGGTCGCGCCGGTCGCGGGAATGATGGTCTGGCACAAGGCGATCGGCTGCTGGGTCCATTGGACCGGCGGCGGCTGGAGCGACGGCAGCCTGCCCGCCGCGGCGATCGTGATCGACGGCGATCAAATCATCGGTCCGCGCCTCCCGGACGTGCCAAACCCTTCAGGCGGAACGACAATTGACGCGGAGGCGCGGGCGGCGGTCGACGCGGTCATTGCGACATTAAGGTCACACGGGCTGATCAATTCATAATCTTCCCCCCGGCGCTGCAACCCAAAGGGGTCCGCGGCGGTTGGGCTCCCGCTGGCAATTTGCGGTTCATCTTCTCGGTGCGCTGCGGCTTTTCAGCAACAGGTGAGGGGCTAAGCGTGCTTGCACGGAAACTCCGCTTACCGTAAGGAGTTCACGTCGTTCCCGATCGGGACGCAGAAGAAAGGGGAACATTATGCGGAAGCTCGCCATTGTTGTGGCGCTGTCGTCCACCGTGCTCGCAACTCCGGCTCTGGCGCGCAACAACGCCTGGTATGTCGGCGGCGATTTCGGTGCGACGATCGTCGAAGACATCCAATTCGACTTCGGTCTCAACCCGACGATCCCGAGCTCGGGCCAAGCCCAGATCGCTCTCAATCACGATTACGGCTACGACGCGGCGCTCTTCGTCGGCTACGACCTCGGCGCGTTTCGCCTCGAGGCCGAGGTCGCCTACAAGCGCGCGACCGTCGACGACATCGAGACCGCGGTCTGCCTTCCCGGCAATCCGAATTTCTGCCGTCCGCCCGGCAGCTCGGTCACGCCCGACATCTTCCCCGCCGGTGGTGGGCGCACGTCCGCGCTCAGCTTCATGATCAACGGCATGCTCGACTTCGGCGACGATGACGGCGTCAGCGGCTTCGTTGGCGGCGGCGTCGGTATCGCCCGGGTCGACTACAACAACGTCCGCGCCTTCTCCAACCAGCCGGCGGCCATCGACGATTCCGACACGCGCTTCGCGTGGCAGGTCGTCGCCGGCCTTCGCCAGGCGCTGACCGACAATGTCGACATCACCGTCCGCTACCGCTTCTTCAATGTCGACAACATTCGGACCGTGGATTTCCGCGGGCTCGAGTCGGAGTCGCGGTTCCGCTCGCACAGCTTGCTGGGCGGCATCACCTTCAACTTCGGGGCTCCGCCGCCGCCGCCGCCGCCGCCGCCCCCGCCGCCTCCGCCGCCTCCGCCTCCGCCTCCGCCTCCGCCTCCTCCCCCGCCGCCACCGCCTCCGCAGTGCTCGCCGGGTCCCTACATCGTGTTCTTCGATTGGGATAAGGACGAGATCACGGCCCAGGCGGCTGCGATCCTCGACAATGCGGCGGCCGCCTACCAGAATTGCGGTCGTGCGCAGGTCGTGCTCGCCGGTCACGCGGACCGTTCGGGCCCGGCGGACTACAATGTCGGCCTGTCTCAGCGTCGCGCCAACAACACCCGCTCTTATCTTGCGGGCCGGGGCATTCCCGACGGCGTGATCACCACCGAAGCGTTCGGCGAGAGCCGGCCGCTGGTCGACACCGCCGATGGCGTCCGCGAGCCGCAGAACCGGCGCGTGGAAGTCACCTTCGGACCCGGCTCCGGCTGGTAAGAAGGGTTCCGCCGCTCCGGCGGCGGGATGCCAGATTTTGGGGCCGGTCTTCGGACCGGCCCCTTTTCTTTTGTCCGCCGCCGGCGATGGCGGGCCGGGCCAAAGCCCCTGTTCCTCGCCGGGCGCCTTTGATAACGCGAAGGGGCCTTCGACCTTCAAGGACTGCACATGCGGATCGCGATCATCGGGACGGGCTATGTCGGCCTGGTTTCCGGCGCCTGCTTCTCCGATTTCGGCCATGACGTGATCTGCGTCGACAAGGACGCGCGCAAGATCGCCGACCTGGACCGCGGCACGATGCCGATCTTCGAGCCCGGCCTCGACCGGCTGGTCGCCCGCAACGTCGCCGCCGGCAGGCTCTCCTTCACCACCGAGCTGGCGCGCGCGCTCAAGGGCGCCGAGGCGATCTTCATCGCCGTCGGCACGCCCTCGCGCCGCGGCGACGGCCATGCCGACCTGTCTTATGTCTATGGGGCGGCACGGGAAATCGCGGCTTTGGTCGAAGGCGCCGCCGTGGTCGTCACCAAATCGACGGTCCCGGTCGGCACCGGCGACGAAGTCGAGCGGATCCTCGGCGAGCTGGCGCCCGGCGCCCATATCTCGGTCGTGTCCAACCCCGAATTCCTCCGCGAAGGCGCCGCGATCGAGGATTTCAAGCATCCCGACCGGATCGTCATCGGCGCCGAGGAAGCCCATGCCGAGGAGGTGATGCGCGAGATCTACCGGCCGCTTTATCTCAACAAGGCGCCGCTCCTCATTACCTCGCGGCGGACGGCCGAGCTGATCAAATATGCCGCCAATGCCTTTCTCGCGACCAAGATCACCTTCATCAACGAGATCGCCGACCTGTGCGAGGCGGTCGGCGGCGACGTCCAGGACGTCGCCCGCGGAATCGGGCTCGATGGCCGGATCGGCGCCAAGTTCCTTCATCCGGGCCCCGGTTATGGCGGCTCCTGCTTCCCCAAGGACACGCTCGCTTTGCTGAAGACGGCCGAGGACGCGCATGCGCCGCTGCGAATCGTCGAAGCCGTGGTCAAGGTGAACGATGCCCGCAAGCGCGCGATGGGCCGCAAAGTGATCAAGGCCCTGGGGGACAAGCCGCGCGGCAAGGTCGTCGCCTTGCTCGGCCTCGCCTTCAAGCCCAATACCGACGACATGCGCGACGCCCCGTCGATAGCCATCGTCCAGGCGCTCGAGGATGCCGGGATCAAGGTGCGCGGCTACGACCCCGAAAGCATGGAGCAGGCGCGGCCCGACATGCCGAACGTCGAGTTCTGCTCGGGCCCCTATGCCGCCGCCGAGGGGGCGGACGCGGTGGTGCTGGTCACCGAATGGGATGCGCTGCGGGCGCTCGACCTCGACCGCCTGGCCGCGGCGATGCGGCAGAAGGTGCTGGTCGACCTCAGGAACATCTATCCGCCCGAGGAGGTTCAGGCGGCGGGCTTTGCCTGGCACGCCATCGGCCGCCCGGCGCGGGCATTGCGAGGAGAGAGATGATGATCCGAGCTGCTTTTTTGGCGGTATTGGCCGCGGCCGGGGCGACCGGCGCCGCTCTGGCCCATTTCGACGGCATTCCGATCACCGAGGTCCGCAAGGCCGACGGAACTTTGGTCGCGCGGGCGATGGTCTACGAATCGCGGCGCGGGATCGAGATCCGGGTTCAGGCCGCGGGCCTTCCGCCGGGAACCTATGGCGTACATATTCATGCGGTTGGACGGTGCGACGGCCCCGCCTTCGAAAGCGCCGGGCCGCACTGGAATCCTGCGGGCCGCCAGCATGGCAATCTCAACCCCGAGGGGCACCATCTCGGCGACCTGCCGAATATCGAAGTCACCGCGGAAGGCGGCCGGCTCGAATTCACAATCGTCGGCGCGGAGTTCCAGGGGACGGAACATCCGCTGTTCGACGCCGACGGCGCCTCGGTCGTGATCCATGCCGCGCCCGACGATTACCGCACCGATCCGAGCGGCAATAGCGGCGCGCGGATCGCCTGCGGGGTGCTACAGAGCGTCGAGCGCGTCCCGGGGGCCTAGGGCCCCTAAATCGGCTCGCCGGCGTCGCGGGCGCGCTCTACCTTGGTCGCTTCGAGCTCGGCGATGCGCCGCGAGCCGACATAAAGCATGACCAGCGTGAAAGGCGGCATGACGTAGAGCCAGAAGACGCCCGCGCTCAGGCTTTGCGTCACGTCCGCCATCTTCCCGGCGAAATAGGGCCCGAGCGCGAGCCCGACCATGGTCGTGCCGAGCACGTAGGTCGCGCCGGCGGTGGCGCGCATCCGCGGCAGCACGACATCCTGCAGGCTGGCGACCGCCGCCCCGACCCAGGCCGAGCCGAACAATTGCACGAAAGGGCTGGTATAATAAAAGACTGCCAGATCGTCGGTCGTGAACATGATCCAGACCAGCGGCGCGGGAAGAATCACCGCCAGCATATTGATGAAGATACGGCCGCGCGGGTCGCGGCGGCGCCAGAGATCGGAGAGGATACCGCCCATGACGACCCCGGTGGCAGCGGCGATGGCGGCGCCCCAGCCGAGGATGGTGGCGACCTCTTCCGCCGCCGAGAGGCCGCCGATGAAGTGGGCCGGCGCCGTCGCTGCGCCGTAGAAGGTGCGGATCGCGTAAGGCGGCGCCCAGAAGCTGATCGCATAGCTCATGAAGGAGATGCTGCCGAACGCGACGGCGAGCATCACCACCGTCGGATTGCCCCAGATCAGCCGGTACACCGGAAGATCGCGGAGCTTGAGCGATTGCACCCAGGACGCAATGGCATAGGCGCCCAGGCCGTAGGCCAGCCATTGCGGCCAATCCCCCGTCAGCGCGATCAAACAGACGATCGGCACTGCGATCCATTGCAGCAAGAGCAGGTTCAGACCGAATCGATCGGCCGAGCTGGCCGCGCTGACCAGCGTCGCCGGCGGCAAAATCGTGGCCAACTCGCCGCCGAAATTGCGCCAGGCGTTCGGCCGCACCACCGGCTGCGGCAGCCCGTCGGAAGCGCCGCGCCGCGGCTCGCGCAGCGACAGGACCCATAAAGCCAGCAACAGGCCGGGTATGCCCACCGCGAGGAAAGCGGCCTGCCATCCGACCAGTCCGAGCGGCGCTTCGGCCGCGACCGGAAAGGCGGCATTCCAGCGGCTGCTGACGAGACCCCCCACGGGCAGGCTGAGGCCGCCGCCGATATAGAGGCCCGCCGAGTAGATCGAGAGAGCGGTCGCGCGCTTCTCCTTGGGGAAATAATCCGAGATCATCGAGTAAGCGGCCGGCGATGCGCTCGCCTCGCCGATGCCGACGCCGATCCGCGCCCCGGCGAGCATCGTGAACGAGCTGGCGAAGCCCGACAAGGCGGTCATCGACGACCACAGGCCGAGCCCGATCGCGATCAGCCGGCCGCGATACCAGCTGTCGGCGAGCCGGCCGAGCGGGATTCCGAACAGGGCATAGAAGACCGCAAAGGCGGTCCCGTACAGGAAGCCGATCTGGGCATCTCCGAGATGGAGGTCGTGCTTGATGTCCTGGGCAAGGATCGAGATGATCTGCCGGTCGACGAAATTGATGATGTAGACCAAAACCAGGACGAAAAGCGCGTACCAGGCATAGGCGCCGATGCGCTGACTCACCGGCGCCGGCCCGGTTTCCCCTTCGATCGCCATCGGATCCCCTCGATTGTGCTTCTGTTTGCTTCTGGCTAGCAGAGCGGCGTGCTTTGGCAACAAGGCTTGGATGCGATGTCGGTGAAGGTCCTGTTCGTCTGCCTCGGCAACATCTGCCGCTCGCCGCTCGCGGAGGGCGCGTTGCGCGCCGAGGCGAAACGGCTCGGGCTCGATGTCGAGACGGATTCGGCGGGGACGGGCGGGTGGCATGCGGGCGAGCCGCCGGACCAACGCGCCATCGCGGCGGCGCGGCGGAACGGCGTCGATATCTCCGATTTGCGCGCGCGCAAGGTGACGCGCGCCGATTTCGACCGCTTCGACCATATCGTCGCGCTCGACGCGGAAAATTACGGCGATCTGGAAGCGCTCCGGCCCGAGGGCAGCCGGGCGCGGCTGTCGCTGCTGCTCGACCATGTGGCGGGGCGCGAGGGCCAGGCGGTCGACGATCCTTATTATGGCGGCGACCGCCAGTTCGACATCACCTGGCGCGACGTCGACGAGGCGGCGCGCGGCCTTGCCGCGGCGCTCCGGCGGGAGCGCGCGCGATGAGCCTGATCCTCCATTATCACCCGCTCGCTTCCTATTGCTGGAAGGTGCTCGTCGCGCTGTATGAATATGACCTGCCGTTCGAGCCGAGGCTGGTGAACCTGGGCGATCCCCAATCGCGCGCCGAATTCGCTGCCCTCTGGCCGATCGCCAAGATGCCGGTGCTCGAAGATCGCGACCGCGGCCGCGTCCTTCCCGAAACCAGCATCATCATCGGCTATCTCGATGTCCATTATTCAGCGGGGCCGACCCTGATCCCGGAGCAGCCGGACCTGGCGCGCGAGGTGCGGCTCTGGGACAGGATTTTCGACAATTACGTCCAGGGGCCGATGCAGAAGATCGTCGCCGACCGGCTGCGTCCGCCGGGTGAGAAGGACAGGACCGGCGTCGAAGAGGCGCGCCAGTCGCTGGCGACCGCGCTCGCCATGGTGGACGGCCATGTCGGCGGCAGCGAATGGGTCACGGGCGAGAATTTTACGATGGCCGATTGCGCCGCGGCCCCGGCCTTGTTCTACGCCGACAAGGTGATGCCGCTCGCCGGAAGCCATCCAAATGCGCTGGCGCTGCTGGAACGGCTCAAGGCGCGGCCGAGCTTCGCGCGGGTGCTCAGGGAGGCCGAGCCCTATTTCCAATATTTCCCGACGGAATGATCGGGTCGTGACCGCCTTCTCGCAGCGCGTCGCCGAATTGACCGGCGTGGCGGAGGAATATCTCGAGCCGCTCGTCGCGGAGAGCATCTCCGAAGTCCTGCTGGTCCGGCGGCCGGGCGGGGAGCTCTCGGTCGCCAAGCAGAGCCCGGCCGCGGCCGCCGAAGCGGCGATGCTGCGCGCCTTCGCCGGTGCCGGCGTGCCCGCGCCGATGGTCCAGGGCGAGCACGAGACCGTCCTGCTGCTCGAATATGTCGAGAACGACAATCTGTTCAGCGCGCGGACCTGGGCCGATGTCGGCGCCCAGTTGCGCAAGCTCCACGACCGCGCCGGAGAGAGCTTCGGCTGGCCGGTCGATTATGCGATCGGCACGGTGAGGTTCGACAATCGCGAAACCGCCGATTGGCCGCGTTTCTGGGGCCAGCAAAGGCTGATCGCCACCGCGGCCCTGCTCGACCGGCCCTGGCGCGCGCGAATCGAGCGGCTCGCCGCGCGGCTGGGCGAGCTGCTCCCCGCGCAGCCTTCGCCCGCCTTGCTTCACGGCGATCTCTGGACCGGCAACGTCCTGGTCCGCGACGGCCGGGTCGTCGGGATGATCGATCCGGCCTGCTATCATGGCGACGCCGAAATCGACTTGGCGATGATCGACCTGTTCTCGACGCCGCCCGAGGAATTCCGCGAGGCCTACGGCCCGCTCGAGCCCGGCTGGCGCGAGCGGCAGCCGATCTATCAGCTCTTTCCGGCGCTGGCGCATGTCCGGCTGTGGGGCGCCGGCTATCACGCCATGGTCGACCGGCTGCTGGCCGCAATCGGATTCTAGCCGAGCCGGTAGCGCTCGACGATCGAATAGACCGCGCCCTCAGGGGTGAGCGCGCTTTCGAACAGGCCGAAATGATCGACTGCAAAAAGCGGGCTGGTCAGGCCGCCCGAACGTTCGAGCAGATTGCCGACCGGGCCGGAATCCCGCTTCAACCGCGCGAGCGTGATGTGGGGCAGGAAGGCGCGCTGGTCCGGCGCGACGCCGACCCGGGTCAAGGCGGCGTCGACCTTGTTGTGCAGCGCTTTCAGCGGCTCGTGCGGGGCGGCGCCGGCCCAGATCGTGTCCGGCTGGCCGCGCCGCTCGAACGCACCGATGCCGTTGAGGGCGATCTCGAACCGGGCCTGGTGAACGGCGCCGAGCGCGGCGTGGATGTCGCCGGCGCGATGACGGTCGACCTCGCCGATGAAGCGCAAGGTGAGATGGAGCTGGTCCTCGCTCTGCCAGCGCGCGCCGCTGATCCCGCCCATCGCGCCGAGCAGCAGGGCGCGGATCGGTGCGGGCGGTCGGATGGCGACGAACAGGCGGTGCATGGTCTCGGGTCTAGTCCGGTTTTCCTTGAATTGGACCCCGAACCCTCCGATATTCCCCTGCACACGGCATTTCGCCGGGGATGGAGGAATTTTCACATGGCAAACTGGTCTGATCCGCGGATCGGCTCGACCCAGCCGGCGGTGACCGCCGGCCGCGATGTCGCGTTCGATGCCGGCCTTCGGAGCCACATGCTGTCGGTCTACAATTACATGACGTCGGGCGTGCTGCTGACGGGCATCGTCGCGTTGCTGTTCGCCCAAGGTGGGGCGAACTCGCTCGCCACGCAGATCTTCATCGGCGGCGGCATCCTGAAATGGGTGGTGATGCTCTCGCCGCTGGCGCTCGTGATGTGGCTCAGCTTCGGCATCAACAGCATGTCGGAAGGCACCGCGAAGGTGCTGTTCTGGGTCTATTCGGCGCTGATGGGCGCCTCGCTCAGCTTCATCTTCCTGATCTATACGGGCGGGTCGATCGCGCTGACATTCTTCGCCACCGCGGGCGCGTTCGGGAGCCTCAGCCTCTACGGCTACACCACCAAGAAGGATTTGTCGGCGTGGGGCAGCTTCCTGATCATGGGCGTCGTCGGGCTGATCGTCGCGTCGATCGTCAACCTCTTCTGGATGAACGACACGTTCAGCCTCGCCATCGCCGCGGTCGGCGTGCTGATCTTCGCCGGCCTCACCGCCTACGACACGCAGAAGATCAAGAGTATCTATTTCCAGCTCGCCGGCAGCCAGTTCCTCGGCAAGGCGGCGATCATGGGCGCGCTCGAGCTCTATCTGGATTTCATCAACATGTTCCTCTTCCTGCTGCGCTTCATGGGCAGCCGCGACTGAGGGTTCGCCACCAGGCGAGACGGAAAATGGCCCGGCGCAATCGCCGGGCCATTTTTCTTGGCCCTCAGCGCAGGTGGCTTCCGAAGAAGCGCAGCGTCTCCGCCCAGGCCGCTTCGGCCGCTTCCCGGTTGTAGCGCGCCGCCGACGTGTCGTTGTGGAAAGCGTGGTCGACGTTGGGGAATTCGTGGACGGCGACGTCCTTGCCCGCCGCGCGCAGCGCCTCGGCCCAGGGGCGCGCGGTGCCGTTCACCCGGTTGTCGAGGCCGGCGAGAATGATCAGCATCGCCGCCTGCACCCGCGCCGCCTCCGCAGGGTCGGGGGCGGGGCCGTAGAAGGGGACGGCCGCCTTCAAGGCGGGTCCCGAAGCGACCGCGAGCCGGTTGACCAGCCCGCCGCCCCAGCAGAAGCCGACCGCGCCGACCTTGCGCGAGCCGCCCGCGGGCGGAGCCAGCCATTGAGCGGTGGCGACGCCGTCGGCGACGATCTCCGCCATGTCGAGCGCGCCGATCATCGTCCGCGCCTGGTCCTCGTCATTGTCCGGCGTGCCGCCTGCAATGCTCAGGAAATCGGGCGCGACCGCCGAATAGCCGGCGACCGCGAGCCGCCGCGCAACGTCGCGGATATGCTCGTTGAGGCCGCGATTCTCATGAATGACGAGGACGGTCGCCAGCGCGCCGACGGCCGCGGCGGGCGCGGCATTGTAGCCGCGATAGGCGCGGCCCGGGCGCGGCTCCCATTCGAGCGGCCGGGTGCGGATGCGGGCGTCGTCCGCCGCCACCTGCGGCGCGGCGGCGGCGTGGCAGGCGATGCTCGACAGCAGCGCGCTTGCCGCCGCGGCGCCGCCGGCGATTCGGGACAGCCGGGCCATGAAGGCGCGCCGGTCCATGCCCTCGTGCGTGAAGCGGTCGTAGAGGGCGATCGCGGCGCGTTCGATCGGATCGGTCACGGCTGTGCGGCCTGCTGCTCGGCGGCGAGCGCGTCGTCGATCTCACGGGCGCGGATCGCCGCGGGGCGCGCCTGCAGCCGGCCGAAATAATCCTCGAAGATCGGTCTTTTGTCGATCGAGCCGAACATCATGCCGTAGCCGATCTGGGCTCCGACATAGAGGTCGGCGGCGGTGAAGGCGCCGCCGCAGATATAGGGGCCGGGCTTGAGCGCGTTTTCGAGATTGTCGATCGCCGCATCGAAGCTGCCATAGCCGACGAAGGCGCGCTGCTCGTCGGTCGGCTCGACCTTGAGCGCCTTGTTGGTCACCGCCGCCTCGACCGGCCCCGCGGCGAAGAACAGCCAGCGATAATAAGGTCCGCGCTGCCGGCTCCCCGCCGGCGGTGCCAGCCCCGCGTCCGGAAAGGCGTCGGCGAGATAGGCGCAGATCGCCGCGGTCTCGGTGACCACCGTGTCGCCATGCCGGATCGCCGGCACCTTCCCCATCGGATTGATCGCGAGATAGTCCGCGCCCTTCATCGACGCCATGTAGCCGAGCACGACGGTCTCATAGGGGGCGCCGACCTCCTCCAGCATCCAGCGGATTACGCGCCCGCGGGATTGCGGGTGGGTGTAGAAGGTCAGGGTGTCCGCCATATTCGCTCTCCTCTTATTTCGGTCGCACCATAAGGCGCATTGCGCCCCGGGGGGAGTCGGGCGGGGTTGTCGAACGCACATTCGCTTGGCTTGACGATTATCGGCGGCTCGATAAGGACTACGAGCGGTTGATCCCGCGCAGCGCGGCAATGATGCAATGGGCGATGGTGCGCCCGATGCTAAATCGGCTGGGCTAGGACAGCGGAGCTTTGTTCGGAGTACGTGTAATCGCCGTTTTGGAAGCAAATTGGACCATTCCAGGGTGTTCAGCGATGGTCTAGATCGATATCCGATCAACGAACTTAAGCACGCCTTCGTCGACGGGACTTTTGAAACAGTCACTAAGAACTTGATTTTCGTAAAACTATGGGTTTGGGAACGGCATGAGTATCTATGTTCGCGCGGTCGGGGCCCTCGAGGAAGAGGGCGTTCTTGCCAAGACCGACCGAATCCTCGTTTCCTGCGGCGGCGAAACCGATGCCAGATCCCTGAAGACATGCGGCATGACCAACGTCCTGATCGGGAATCTCGACGACGGCAGCCGGCAGCGCGTCGGCGATTACGATTGGCAATATTGCGACGCCGAGAAGCTGCCGTTCGAGGACGGCAGCTTCGACTGGGGCTTCATTCATGCCGGGCTCCACCATTGCCGCTCGCCCCATCTGGGCCTGCTCGAGTTGCTCAGGGTGAGCCGCAAGGGCGTGCTCGTGATCGAGGCGCGCGATTCGCTGCTCATGCGCGCCGCCGTCCGCTGCGGAATGGCGCCGCAATATGAGATCGAGGCGGTGGCGCTCCATCCCGGCGAGGGCGGCGGCCTCCGCAACAGCGGCGTCCCGAACTTCATCTATCGCTGGACCGAGCGAGAGGTCTGCAAGACGGTGGAATCGGCGCATCCGGACAGCGAAAACCAGTTCCGCTTCTATTACGGCCTGGCGCTGCCCGAGGAACGGGTGACGATGGCCGGGCCGATGAAGCGCGCTTTCTATCGGATCGCCAGCCTCGCCGCCCGCGCGCTCGTCGCGCTGGTCCCGAGCCAGGGGAACCAGTTCGCCTTCGCGATCCTGAAGACCGGCAGAAACAAGGCCTGGATCAAGCGCGACGCGGCGGGCGCGCGGCTGGATCCCGACTATCGGCTCGCTTTCGACGCGAGCAAATATGTGCGGGAAGAGGTCGATCCGCTCTAGCGTCCGTACGGACCCTAGGCCTGCTCCTCCGGCTGACCTTCCTCGGCTTCCCTGGCACCGGCTTTCTTCTTTTTCGCCCGCGGCGCCTTGGGCGGGGCGGGGATGACCTCGAAGCTCGGCGCATTGTCCTTGATGCGGACCTTGACCTCGCCGCCATGGGCGAGCTTGCCGAACAACAGCTCCTCGGCGAGCGGCTGCTTGATCTTGTCCTGGACGAGCCGGCCCATCGGCCGGGCGCCGTAGAGCCGATCATAGCCGCGCTCGGTCAGCCAGGCGCGAGCCTCATCGTCGAGCTCGATATGGACGTTGCGGTCGGCGAGCTGGAGCTCGAGCTGGAGGACGAACTTGTCGACGACGCGGGCGACGACCTCGGTCGGCAGATAGCCGAACGGCACGATCGCATCGAGCCGGTTGCGGAATTCGGGCGTGAACATCCGTTTTACCGCTTCCTCGCTGGCATCCTCCTTCGAGATGTTGCCGAAGCCGATCCCCTCGCTCGCCATATCGGACGCGCCGGCATTGGTGGTCATGATCAGGATAACGTTGCGGAAATCGACCGACTTGCCGTGATGGTCGGTCAATTTGCCGTGATCCATGATCTGGAGCAGGATGTTGAACAGGTCCGGATGCGCCTTCTCGATCTCGTCGAGCAGGAGAACGGAGTGCGGGTGCTGGTCGACCGCATCGGTCAGCAGGCCGCCCTGGTCGTAGCCGACATAGCCCGGAGGGGCGCCGATCAGGCGGGAAACGCTGTGGCGCTCCATATATTCGCTCATGTCGAAGCGCTGCAGCGGGATGCCCATGATCGAGGCCAATTGGCGCGCGACCTCGGTCTTGCCGACGCCGGTCGGCCCCGAGAAGAGGTAGGAGCCGATCGGCTTGTCGGGATCCCTGAGGCCGGCGCGGGCGAGCTTGATCGCCGAGGCGAGCCGGTTGATCGCGTCGTCCTGGCCGAACACGACCCGCTTCAGGTCGCGGTCGAGATGCTCGAGCGCCTTCTTGTCGTCGGACGACACGCTCTTGGCTGGAATCCGGGCCATGGTCGAGATGACCGCCTCGATCTCCTTGACGGTAATCGTCTTCTTCCGCTTCGACGGCACGACCAGCATCTGCATCGCGCCGACCTCGTCGATCACGTCGATCGCCTTGTCGGGCAGCTTGCGGTCAGAAATGTAGCGTGCGCTGAGCTCGACCGCGGCCTTGATCGCGTCGGGCGTGTACTTGACCGCGTGATGGGCCTCGAACGCCGTGCGCAGGCCGGCGAGGATCTTGATCGTGTCCTCGACCGTCGGCTCGTTGATGTCGATCTTCTGGAAGCGCCGGAGCAAGGCCCGGTCCTTCTCGAAATGGTTGCGGAACTCCTTGTAGGTGGTCGAGCCGATGCAGCGGATCGCGCCGTTGGACAGCGCCGGCTTCAGCAGGTTCGACGCGTCCATCGCGCCGCCCGAAGTCGCGCCGGCGCCGATCACGGTGTGGATCTCGTCGATGAACAGGATCGCGTCGGGTAGCTTTTCGTGCTCGTTCACCACCGCCTTCAGCCGCTCCTCGAAATCGCCGCGATAGCGCGTGCCGGCGAGCAGGGCGCCCATGTCGAGCGAGTAGATCACCGCCGGCTTGAGTACGTCGGGAACGTCGCCTTCGACGATCTTGCGCGCCAGCCCTTCTGCGATCGCGGTCTTGCCGACGCCGGGATCGCCGACATAGAGCGGGTTGTTCTTGGAGCGGCGGCAGAGGATTTGGATGGTGCGGTCGACCTCCGGCCCGCGCCCGATCAGCGGATCGACGCGGCCGTCCGAGGCCTTCTCGTTGAGATTGACGGTGAACTGCTTCAACGCGGATTCGGGCTTTTTCTTGCCTTCTTCCTGCTTGGCCTCGTCGGTGCCCTTGGTTTCGGCGGGCGGCGCGACGGCGTCGCCCTTGCCGACGCCGTGGCTGATATAGGTGACCGCGTCGAGGCGGCTCATGTCCTGCTGCTGGAGGAAATAGACGGCGTAGCTCTCGCGCTCGGAGAAGAGCGCGACCAGCACGTTGGCGCCAGTCACTTCGTCGCGGCCCGACGACTGGACGTGGAGGATCGCGCGCTGGACGACGCGCTGGAAGCCGCTGGTCGGCGAGGGGTCGGTCTCGGCCGAGACCTTGAGCGTCTCGAGCTCGGTGTCGAGATAGTGGCGGACCGCGTCGCGCAGCTCACCGGTGTTGACGCCGCAGGCCTCCATGACGCGGCCGGCATGGACGTCCTCGATCAGGGCGAGGAGAAGATGCTCGAGCGTGGCATATTCGTGGCGGCGGCCGCTCGCCTCGGCGAGGGCGTTGTGCAGCGTCTGCTCGAGCTCACGGGCAAAGGAAGGCATTCGATACTCCTGCGGGCCCGCCAACGATCGAGCGGTCCCTTTGTCCCAATGTCGGCCTTCCCCTGCCGCCGATCAAGCGGGTGCCGACGATCTCCTTATTTCTTGAATAGCTCATCGGCGCTTGCCCGAAAGTTAACCGAGGCATCGAGCTTGGCCTTGACCCGGGCGATCTCGGCCTCGAGGATCGCGATCCTGCCTTGCAGCTCCTCGACAGAGAGCGGATCGAGATCCTGCCTGGTCAGCAGCGTCAGCGGATCGTCGGGCTTGTCCGGAAAGAGCTCGTCGAGGTCCATCACCGCAACGTTGACCCGGACGCGAGCCAAGTCAATAAACCGCCATCCTCTTTTGCGATGACAGGAGTCGGATGGCCGACTTGCCGACAGAGATGGACGCGATCGATCCCGAAGGGCCGGGCGGCCCGGAGGTGCTCGCGCTCGTCCGTCGCCCGGTGCCGCGCCCCGGGCCGGGCGAGGTGCTGATCAAGGTCGCCGCGGCGGGCGTGAACCGTCCCGACGTGCTGCAGCGCCGCGGCCTCTACCCGCCGCCGCCGGGCGCGCCGACCATCCCCGGCCTCGAAGTGGCGGGCGAGATCGGCGCGACGGGGAAGGGGGTGCCCGGCGAGATGGTCGGCCAGGAGGTCTGCGCCCTGATCGCCGGCGGCGGCTACGCCGAATATGCGGTCGCGCCCGCCGGCCAGTGCCTGCCGGTGCCTGCGTCGCTGACGATGGTCGAGGCGGCAGCGATGCCGGAGACGCTCTTCACCGTCTGGACCAATTTGTTCGAGCGCGCTTACGCGGCCGAAGGGGAGATAGCGCTGGTCCATGGCGGCACCAGCGGCGTCGGCACGATGGCGATCGCGCTTGCCGACCTGTTCGGCCTGAGGATCATCGTTACCTGCGGCAGCGACGAGAAATGCCGCCGCGCGGAGGCGCTGGGGGCGTCGGCCGCGATCAACTACCGGACGCGGGATTTCGTCGAGGAGGTGAACCGGCTGACCGGCGGCGCCGGCGTCCACATCGTCCTCGACATGGTCGGCGGCGATTATCTGCCGCGCAACCTGGATTGCCTCGCCGAGGACGGGCGTCACGTCTCGATCGCGGTCCAGAAGGGGGCGGTCGGCGAGCTCAACATCGCCAAGGTGATGCAGCGCCGGCTGACGCTGACCGGATCGACGCTGAGGCCGCGCTCGGCCGAGTTCAAGTCGCTGGTGGCCGACGAGCTTTCGCGCGCGGTCTGGCCGCACGTCGAAGCGGGCAAGTTGAAGCCGGTGATCGATTCGACCTTCCCGCTCGCGGACGCGGCCGAGGCGCACAGGCTGATGGAATCCGGGGAGCATGTCGGCAAGATCGTGCTGACCGTTTGAAGGGGGAGCGGGTGAAGTCGCACTACATCCTGGGCGCGCTCGCCGTCGCGCTGGCCGCAATCCTGATCCTCTCGGATAGGCCGTGGGGGATGACCAGCGTCTACCGGATCGAGGAGATCGCGACCCTGCCGGAGGACGCCCGTCTCGCTCCGGTGCGCCGCTACACCGAGATCGGATCGGGCATTTTCCCCTATGTCGGCCGCGAGGGGCCGCCGGCGCCGGGCACGCGCCAGCCGCTCAAGCTCGGCTTTGCCTATCGCGAGTTCAGCGCGTTCCGCATGCCGTTCTGGGCGAGCAGCGATTTCGGCATGGTGACCTATTACGAAGCGCCCTGGGGCCGCCAGTTCGCGGTAATCACGCCGGGCCAGAAACCGCTGCTCGACCAGCTGGCGGGCGCCCCGATGACGCAGGACCGCAGCTTCCGCTGGTATCTTCACCTCTGGGGCTGGCTGTTCGTGCTCGGCCTGGCCGTCTGGACCCTGGTCAAGCGCCGCGAGGTCCGCGCCGCCGAGGACGCCTATTGGGCGTCATGACCGAGCACCTGATCCTTCACGAATATGCCGCGTCGGGCAATTGCTACAAGGTCCGGCTGACCGCCGCCTTGCTCGGGCTGCCGCTCGAGCGGCACTCCTACGACATCATGAAAGGCGAGACGCGCACGCCCGAATTCCTCGCCAAGGTCAACGCCAACGGCCGCATCCCGGTGCTCCAGGCGGGCGAGAGGTTCATCCCGGAAAGCAACGCCGCCTGCTTCTACCTCGCCGACGGCTCGCCGCTCGTCCCCGCCGGCCGCTTCGCGCGCGCAGACATGCTGCGCTGGATGTTCTGGGAGCAATATAGCCACGAGCCGAACGTCGCGACCCTGCGCTTCTGGTACGGCTGGGTCGGCGAGGCCAGTCTCAGCGACGCCCAGCGCGCCCAGATCCCGGCCAAGCGCGCGGCCGGCGAGGCCGCGCTCGCCTTGATGGACGAGCATCTGGCGAACCAGCCGTGGTTCGTGGGGGACCGGCTCACTCTCGCGGACATCGCCCTCTACGCCTACACCCATGTCGCCGAGGGTGGCGGCTTTCGCCTTGGCGGTTATCCGAACGTCGAATCCTGGCTTCGGCGGGTCGCAAGCGTGCCCGGCTTTCTCCCCATGGACGCATGATGGATGGACCCCCTCACCCGTCATTCCCGCGAACGCGGGAATCCCGCTTTCCTTTTGATGCGCGGCGGCTGGCTCTACATCCTTGCCTCATCGGCTTGTAAGGCAGCTGGATTCCCGCTTTCGCGGGAATGACGAGGTTCACAATCCCCGCTGGGGCGACCCTAGCTGCACTCTTCCTCGGCGTCGCAGTCGATCGCCTCGCTGACTCCCCAATAAAGCAGGCCGAGCGTGAGCGCGACGCCGGCCACGGCCAGCGCCGTCCGCGGCACCGCATCGCTTCGGCCGCCCTCGGCCGCGCCGAACCGGCGGCCGTCCAGATCCCGCCCGGCGAGCGAGAAGGAAAGCGGGCGATTCGCCCGGTAGCCGAATTCGAGACCCTCGCCGATCCGCATGCTGGTCTCGCCGTCGCCGGCGCGGCTGCGAAGGGTCGGCGCGATGGTCAGGCCGGCCCGCAAGCGCTGCGCCCGCGGATTGCCGCCGAGCGGGATGCGCAGCCGGAAGCCGCCGAAGGCGCCGGCCCTTTGCTCCTGCAGGCCGGCGAGGTCGGCGGCCGTCGCGGGCGGCGCGAAGCCGAGCAGCTGCCCGGCGACGAGCGCGGCGATAATCGGTTTTTTCATTGATTCTCTTCCCCTTAGGCCCGGCACCCTGGGAAGGAATTGTGGCGCTTTTTCGGCCTAGAGTTCGCGCAGCGCGAATCTCCGGAGCTTGCCGGTCGCGGTCTTGGGCAGCGCCTCGACGAACGCGATCTCGCGCGGATATTTGTACGGGGCGATCGCCGCCTTCACGTGGTCCTGGAGGGCGGCGGCCACGCCTGCGTCGGGCGCGTAGCCCGGGGCGAGGACGACGAACGCCTTCACCTTCTGGCCGCGTTCGGCGCAGGGCGCGCCGACCACCGCGCATTCCTGCACCGCCTCGTGGGCGTAGAGCGCATTCTCCACTTCGGGCGCGGCGATGTTGTAGCCCGACGAGATGATCATGTCGTCGGAGCGGGCGACGTACCAGAAATAGCCGTCTTCGTCCTTGCGGAAGGTGTCGCCGGTGACGTTCCATCCGCCACGGACGTAATCGGCCTGGCGCGGATCGTCGAAATAGCGGCAGCCGGTCGGCCCCTTGACCGCGAGCCGGCCGGTGCCGGTTCCCATCGGCCTGCCCTCCTCGTCGAGCACGGTCGCGACATAGCCCGGCACAGCCTTGCCGGTCGCGCCGGGGCGGATGTCGCCGCCGCCGGCCGAGATGAAGATGTGCATCATCTCGGTCGCGCCGATGCCGTCGACGATGGCAATGCCGGTCGCGTCCTTCCAGGCCTGCCAGGTGGCGGCCGGCAGATGCTCGCCCGCCGATACGCAGCCGCGCAGGGAGGCGATGTCGTGCTCGGCCAGCATCGGGATCATCGCCTTGTAGGCGGTCGGCGCGGTGGCGAGCCTGGTGACCTTGTGGCGGCCGATCGCGTCGAGCAGCGCCTTCGGCCCCGGCGCCTCGATCGTCACCGCGGTCCCGCCGAAGCGCCACGGGAAGATCAGCAGCATGCCGAGCCCGAAGGTGAAGGCGATCGGCGCCGAACAGGCCCAGCGGTCGCCCGGCTCGGGCTTCAGGATGTGGCGCGCGAACGCGTCGGCGGGGGCGAGGATGTCGCGGTGATAGTGGACGCAGCCCTTGGGCTTGCCGGTCGTGCCCGAGGTGAAGGCGACGAGGGCGACGTCGTCGCGGCCTGTGTCGACGGGCGCGAAGGCGGGAGCCACGCCTTCGAGCGCATCGAAACCGCCGTCGCCATCATAGGTGAGCAACGAGCGCGTCCCGCCCGCTTCGGTGAAGTCGGCAAGGAAGCGCGAATCGACGATGGCATGCGATATCCGCGCCGTCTCCAGGATCGTCCGGATCTCGCCGGGGCGGAGCATCGGCATGGTCGTGACCACGATCCCGCCGGCCTTGAGGATGCCGAGCCAGGAGGCGAACAGCATCGCATTGTTCGGCCCGCGCAGCAGCACGCGGTTGCCGGGTACGAGGCCTTCCTGCTCGACCAGCGTCCGCGCGATCCGATCGGAAAGATCGGCCATCTCGCCATAGGTCCAGGCGCCGGCATCGTTGAGCACCGCGAGCGCATCCCGCTTCTGCCGGTCGATCAGCGCGACCGCGGCGTTGAGCCGTTCCGGATATTGGAGCTCGGGGAGGGTGAAGAGGAATTCGGGCTGGCGGTCGGGCGGCGGCAGGCCCTCGGCGATGAAGCGGTCGATCATTCGGACACCACCGCCGTCGTTTCGATTTCGATCCGCGCGTCCGGTTCGACCAGCGCACCGACCTCGACCACCGCCATCGCCGGGAAGTTGCGGCCGATGATCGCCTGGTAGATCGCCCCGATCTCGGCCAGGCCCGCGCGATATTCCGCGATGTCGACGACGTACCAGGTCATCCGCACGATGTGCTGCGGGCCGGCATTGTCCTCTCCCAGGATCGCCAGCGTGTTGAGCAGGATCTGGCGGAACTGGCCCGGCAGATCGGGGGCGACGAGCCGCTCCTGCTCGTCCCAGCCGATAATTCCGGCGGTGAAGATCAGCCGCCCGATCGCGGAGACGGCATTGGCATAGCCCTTCGGCCGCGGCCAGCCGGGCGGGAGCAGCGCCTTCATTTGCGCGCCTCCGCCAGATGATTGCGGGCGATCACCACCTTCTGCACCTCCGAGGCGCCCTCGTAGATGCGCAGGGCGCGGATTTCGCGGTAGAGGCTCTCGACGACGACCCCGCGGGTCACGCCGAGCCCGCCGAAAATTTGCACCGCCTTGTCGATCACGTGTTGCGCGCCGTCGGTCGCATGGAGCTTGGCGAGCGCCGCCTCGCGGCTGTTGCGCTGCCGCTTGACGTCGCGCAGCCAGGCGGCGCGGTAGACCAGCAAAGCGGAGGCGTCGACGTCGAGCACCATCTCGGCCAGCATCGACTGGACGATCGCGTTGTCGGCGAGCGTACCCGGCCCAAGCTTGCGGGCCAAAGCGCGCTCCGTGGCCTCGTCGAGCGCCCGCCGCGCGAAGCCCAAGGCCGCGGCGCCGACCGTGGTGCGAAACAGGTCCAGGGTCGCCATCGCCTGGGCGAAGCCGCGGCCGCGCTCGCCGAGCAAGGCCGAAGCGGGGAGGCGCATGGCGCTGAATTTGAGCGCCGCCAGCGGGTGCGGCGCGATCACCTCGATCCGCTCGCTGTCGTCCAGCCCCGCGGTCCCGGCGTCGACGATGAAGGCCGAGACGCCCTTCGCTCCGGGCGCTTCGCCGGTGCGCGCGAACAGGACGTAATAATCGGCGATGCCGCCGTTGGAGATGTAGGTCTTGCCGCCGTTGACGACGTAGGAATCGCCGTCCGGCCCGGCCGTCGTCTCCATCGCGGCGACGTCCGAGCCGGAGCCCGGCTCGGTCAGCGCGAAGGCGGCGATCTTGTCGCCTTTGGCCACCGCCGGAAGATAAGATCGTTTCTGAGCTTCGCTGCCGAACAGGCTGATAGTGCCCGATCCGAGCCCCTGCATCGCAAAAGCGAAGTCGGCCAGGCCCGAATGGCGCGCCAGCGTCTCGCGGATCAAGGCGAGCGAGCGGACGTCGAGATCGTCGTGGACTCCGCCATAGGCGGTCGGGACGCAATAGCGCAGCCAGCCGCCCGCGCCGAGCTTGCGGACCAGCAAGCGGCATTCGGCATCGACATCCTCGCCGTGCGCGTCTCCCAGGCTGGATTCGCACCAGGCCTCAAGTTTCTGTGCCAACTCTTTGTGAGAGCTGTCGAAAAAGGGCCAGTCGAGGAAGCTCTGATCGGCCATCAATCGCCCTTGAACTCGGGCGTCCCCTTGGCCGAAAAAGCTTCGAAGGCGCGGCGGAAATCGTTCGTGGCCATGCAAATCGCCTGGGCCTGGGCTTCCATTTCGATCGCGGTTTCGAGGCTCACCGCCCATTCGTTGTTGAGCTGGGTCTTGGTGATACCGTGGGCGAAGGTCGGACCGCTCGCCAGGCCGCGCGCGGCGGCCTGTGCCTCCGCCAGCGCGTCGTCGGCCAATCTGTTGTGGAAGCCCCAGGCGAGGCCTTCCGCGGCGGTCATCATCCGGCCGGTGAACAACAGCTCGGCGGCGCGGCCCTGGCCGATGATCCGGGGCAGGATCGCGCAGGCGCCCATGTCGCAGCCGGCGAGGCCCACGCGGGTGAAGAGAAACGCGGTTTTCGTCGAGGGCGTGGCGATGCGCAGGTCCGATGCCATCGCCACGATCGCGCCGGCGCCGGCGCAGATCCCGTCCAATGCGGCGACGATCGGCTGCGGGCAGGCGCGCATCGCCTTGACCAGGTCGCCGGTCATCCGGGTGAAGTCGAGCAAGGCGGGCATCGCCATCTTCGTCAGCGGGCCGATGATCTCGTGGACGTCGCCGCCCGAGCTGAAATTGCCGCCCGCGCCGGCGATCACCACCGCCTTGACCTCCCTGGCGTAGACCAGCGCCCGAAACGTATCGCGCAGCTCGGCATAGCTTTCGAACGTCAGCGGGTTCTTGCGCTCGGGCCGGTCGAGCGTGATCGTCGCCACGCCGCCGTCGAACTCCCATTTGAAGTGAACCGGCTGGAAGGTCTCAGGATCCACTATTTGCCTGTCCTTTCGCGATCGAGCGCTTGAGGTCTCCCAGCGCCTGATAGAGGTTTTCGCGCGCGCCCGCATCCATGCCGGCGACCAGCGCGTCGATCCAGTCGTGATGCGCGGCGGCGAGGCCGCCGAACTCGGCGCGGCCCTTCGCCGTCATCCGCACGATCGACGCGCGGCGGTCGGCGGGTGAGGGCGCGATCCGCACCAGCCCGTCTCTGGCCAGCTTCTGGACGAGCTGGGTGACGTTGCCGTTGGAGACCAGCAGGGCGCGGGAGAGGGCGCCCATATTCATGCCCTGCTCGCAGCGATCGAGCGCGGCGAGGACATCGAACCGGGCAAGCGTGGCACCACGCTCCGAAAAGCGGCGCTGGACGTCCTTCTCGATCGTCATCGTGCAGCTCAGCAGGCGCAGCCAAAGGCGCACGCTCGAACGGTCGGCGAGCGCGCCGTCATGCTTCTCGCGGATCGCCAGCGCCTCCTTCATGCGATCTCCACCGCCTCGCCGTTGCGGGTCGAGAGGATCAGCGCGACAACTTCATCGGCTACTTCCTGCGGCGCGATCAGCCTGCCCGAGGGATTAAGCCGCTCCAGCTCGGCGCGCGCGTCTTCTTCGCTGCGCCCGGTCTTGGCCTGAATGTTGGCCACCGACTCCACCGTCATGTCGGTATCGACGAAGCCGGGACAGACCGCGTTCACCCTGAGATTGGTCGCGGCATATTCGGCGGCGAGCGCGCGGGTCAGGCCGACCGCCCCGTGCTTGGCGGCGATATAAGGCGAAGCATAAGCGAAGCCGTGGAGGCCAGCCATCGAGGCGATCGTCACGATCCGTCCCGCCTCGGCCGCGAGCAGATCGGCGAGCGCCGCTTGGCAGCAGTGGAACACGCCGTCCAGATTGACCGCCAGCATCTCCCGCCACAGCGCCGGCGTCACTTTGGCGAAGGGCACGCCGTGGGCGGCCCCGGCATTGTTGACGAGGATCGAGATCGGGCCGCTGGCTTCCCGGGCAGCGGCGAGGGCGGCCTCGACCTGGCCGCGGTCGGTCACATCGGCCGCGAAGCCGTTCGGCCCGAGCTTTTCCAGCCGCCGGCCAAGGCGGCTGACGCGCGCGCCTTCGGCTTCGAGCGCGGCGGCGATGGCGGCGCCGATGCCGGTGCCGCCGCCGGTGACGAGCGCGTGACGGCCGGCGAGCCTCATGCCTTGAGCTCCGCTTCGCGCGCGAGGTTGCGGGCGAGCTGGGCCATGCCGCCGAGATAGGGCGGCGGCACGGCGACCTTGCGATAATCCTGGATCGCCGCCGCCCGCAAAGTCCACATCGGATCGATCAGATGCGGCCTCGCGAGCGCGACGAGGTCCGCGCGGCCGGCGGCGAGGATCGAATTGACGTGGTCGGGCTCGTAGATGTTGCCGACCGCCATCGTCGTGAGACGGCCCTCGTTGCGCACCTGGTCGGCGAACGGGGTCTGGAACATCCGGCCGTAAATCGGCTGGCAATCGGCCCAGGTCTGCCCGGCCGAGACGTCGATCAGGTCCGCGCCCGCCGCAGCGAAGGCGCGGCCGATCTCGACCGCTTCGTCGGGCGTCACGCCGAGATCGCCCATCCAGTCATTGGCCGAGATGCGCACCGACATCGGCTTGTCCCCGGGCCAGGCGGCACGCATTGCGGCGAAGACTTCGAGCGGAAAGCGCAGGCGGTTCTCGAGGCTGCCGCCATATTCGTCCTCCCGCCTGTTGGTCAGCGGGGTGATGAAGCTGGAGAGGAGATAGCCGTGGGCGGCGTGGAGCTCGATCATGTCGAAACCCGCCTCCAGGCCCAGCCGCACCGCGGCGACGAACTGATCAACGACGGCGTCCATATCGGCGCGGGTCATCGGGCGCGGGACCTGATTGTCCGGGCTCCACGGCACGTCCGAGGCGGCCATGACCGGCCAGTTGCCCTCCTCCAACGGCACGTCATAGCCCTCCCAGCCGACCTTGGTGGAGCCTTTCGGCCCCGAATGGCCGAGCTGGAGGCAGAATTTCGCCTGGCTGTTGGCATGGACGAACTCGACGATCCGCCGCCACGCCGCGACCTGCTCGGGCGCGTACAGGCCGGTGCAGCCGGGCGTGATCCGCCCCTCGGGCGAGACGCAGGTCATCTCCGTGTAGAGCAGGCCGGCCCCCCCCTGGGCGCGGGCGCCGTAATGGACGAGGTGGAAGTCGTTCGGAATGCCTTCCTCGGCCGAGTACATCGCCATCGGTGAGACCACGACGCGGTTGGCCAGATCGAGCGCCCGCAAATTGAACGGGGCGAACATCGGCGGCGCCGCCTGGTTGACCGCGCGCCCCTGAGCCTTCGACTGGAACCAGCGCTCGACCCCTTCGAGCCAGGCCTTGTCGCGCAGCCGCAGATTCTCGTGGCTGACGCGCTGCGAGCGGGTGAGCAGCGAATAAGCGAACTGGATCGGCTCGAAATGGAGGTAGCGCTCGAGCGTCTCGAACCATTCGGTCGAGTTGCGGGCGCTGTTCTGCAGCTTGAGCACCTCGAGATTGCGCTCGGCCTGATATTCGGCGAGCGCCTGCTCGCGCGCCAAACCGGGGCGGTTCAGCACCTCGGCGAGCTTAATCGCATCCTCGAGCGCGAGCTTGGTCCCCGAGCCGATCGAGAAATGGGCGGTATGGGCGGCATCGCCGAGCAGGATCAGATTCTTATACGACCAGGTGCCGCAGACGATCCGGCGGAAGTTGAGCCATGCCTGCGGCCCCGCCAGGTGGGTGGCATTGGACATCAAGGGATGGCCATCCAGATATTTGGCGAAGATCCGCTCGCATAAGGCGATCGCGTCGGGCTGGTCCATCGCGTCGAAGCCCAGCCCGGCCCAGGTATCCGGGTCCATTTCGACGATGAAGGTCGAGAGATCGTCGTCGAACCGATAGGCGTGCGCCCAGACCCATCCGGCTTGCGTCTGCTCGAACGCAAAGGTGAAGGCTTCGAACATCCTGGCCGTACCGAACCAGAAGAATTTGTTGCGGCGGGTCTGGATGTCGACCCCGAAATGCGCCTGATAGCGATCGCGGATGCGGCTGTTGGCGCCGTCGGCGGCGATCACCAGATCGTAGCCCGTCCAGTCGGCGAGATCGGGGCTTGCCTCCTGCTCGAAATGGAGGTTCACGCCGAGCGCCCGCGCCCGCTCCTGGAGGATGTTCAGCAGCCGCTTGCGGCCGATGCCGATGAAGCCGTGTCCCGAGGAGCGGATCGTCTCACCGTGAATGTGGACGTCGATATCGTCCCAATGGGCGAACTCGCCGCTGATGATTGCGCCCGAGACGGGGTCGTTGGCCATCAGATTCTCGACCGTCTGGTCGGAGAAGACGACGCCCCAGCCGAACGTGTCGTCGGGGCGGTTGCGCTCGAACAGGTCGATCTGGTGCGCGCCGTCGCGCAGCTTCATCGAAATCGCGAAATAGAGCCCGGCCGGTCCGCCGCCGAGGCACGCGATGCGCATGTCCGCCTCCAGATGCTTTAGGCCTAAAATATCTCGCTTTGCGCGGCGGTCAAGCGCGGGGCGAAATCGGGACCTTTTCAGAGAGGGCGGATCGTCGCTCGCTCTTTGCAAAAGCGGGGCGATGGGTTAGGCCTTCGCATCAGAGCCAGGGCGTTCGATACTGGCGGCGGTCCGGTGGAGGTTTAAATGGCGTTCGAGGGGAATTCGGTCGGCCAGGCCGAAGAGCGTTCCAGGACCCGCCTCGGCCGGCGCGCCGCCTTCCTGATCGGCGCCTCGATCCTCGCTTATGGCGCGCTTCCCACGGCGGCGCAGGCGCAGAACCAGTGCGGCGTGCCGCCTGGCGGGGAAGGCAATTCCGTCACCTGCACGCCCGCGAACAACTCCTATCCGACCGGCATCGACTATGTGAACCAGGTCGAGGACCTCACCGTCATCATCGAGCCCGGGGTCGACATCACCGACACCGTCAACGTCACTTCGACGGCGTCCGAGATCAATTTGCGCATCGAGGGCGCGACCGACGTCGACATCAACACGGCGGCGAGGGGCGTCGTCATCACCTCGACCCGGGGTATGGTCTATTCGACGCTCGACAGCGTCGGCACGACCGGCGCCGGATCGGACGGAATCGTCGCCGGCAGCTCGAACGGGACAACGGTCCTGGTCCACGACGTCAGCACCACCGGCGCCAACAGCCGCGGCGTGGTCGGGACGATCACCGGCCCGACCACCGCCGAGGGCGCGCCGCAGGTCCGCATCGTCGCCGGCTCGGTCGGCACGATGGGCGCCAATAGCGGCGGCATCGTCGGCGACAATCCGCTCGGCACGGTCAGGATCACCGGCGGCACGGTGACCACCGCCGGAGCGGGCAGCGACGGCATCGCCGCGACCGGACGCGGTTCGGTCTATGTCGATTCGACCACGATCGTCACCGGCGGCGGGACCAGCCGGGGCATTTTCGCTTCCAGCCAGGAAGGCAATGTCCAGATCACCAGCGGCTCGGTCGCCACCAGCGGTGCTTCCAGCAGGGGTATATTCGGCACCGCCGCGCTTAGCGACGTCGCCATAACCAGCGGCTCGGTCTCGACCCAGGGCGCGGACAGCCCCGGCATCGTCGCCGACGCCGGCACCTACGGCTCGGCCAGCGTCATCTCGGGCACGGTTTCCACGCAGAGCGACAACAGCATCGGCATCGACGTCTCCGCCTCCAATCGCGCGACCGTGCTTTCGGGTACGGTCACCACCCACGGCAACAATTCTGCCGGCATCTATGCCCGCCAGAGCGGCTATACCGCGCCGGGCAATCCGCCGCCGCCGCCTCCCCCGCCGCCTCCCCCGCCGCCCCCGCCGCCGCCTTATGGCGATTTCGCGCCGGTCCATATCGCGGGGCCGGTCACCAACGGCCCGACCGCCACGATCGGCGTCGGACCGGGCGTGGTCGTCACCAGCACCTCGGTCACCACCACCGGCAATAACAGCCCCGGGATCAACGGCAGCTCCGCCGACGGCTTCGTCCAGATCACCAGCGGCGCGGTCTCTACCGGCGGCACCAGCAGCACCGGCATCAACGCCAGCGCTTTGACCGACATATTGATCGACAGCACCGGCACGGTCAGCACCACCGGCAATTATTCGCGCGGCATCAACGCTTTCTCGAGCACCGGCCCGATCACCGTCCACAGCGGCACGGTCGGAACGACCGGGATGAGCGCCACCGGCATCGACGCCATCGCCTACAGCGCGGCTTCGGTCACCGTGACCAGCACCACGGTCAACACCGGCGGCCCGAGCTCTGTCGGCATCCACGCGCGCAGCAACAGCGGCGCGGCCAACGTGACCAGCGGCAGCGTCACCACGCTCGGCGCCGACAGCATCGGCATCTCGGTCCAGGCCGGCACCAACGCGACGGTCAACTCGACCAGTGTCTCGACCACCGGCAACAATTCGGCCGGGATCAGCGTCGACCAGAGCGTCTTCGTGCCCAACGACAACATCGCGCCGCCAGGCGCGGCGGGCCTGATCGGCGTCGGCCCGGGCGTCACCATCACCAGCGGCAGCGTGACGACGCTCGGCAATAACAGCCCGGGCATCAACGGCGTTTCCGCCGACGGCTTCGTCCAGATCACCAGCGGCAACGTCTCCACCTCCGGCACCGGCAGCATCGGCATCAACGCCGATGCGCTGACCGACATATTGATCGACAGCACCGGCACGATCAGCACCGGCGGCGCCGATTCGCGCGGCATCTACGCCTCCTCGACCGGCGGCCCGGTCACCGTCCACAGCGCCACGGTCGGCACGACCGGCATGAACAGCACCGGGATCGACGCGCTCGCCGGGGGAACGGGCGCGGTCACCGTGACCAGCACGACGGTCACCACCGGCGGCCCGAGCGCGGGCGGTATCCGCGCGCGCAGCAACGCCGCCACCAGCGTGACGAGCGGCAGCGTCACCACGCTCGGCGTCGACAGCATCGGCATCTCGGTCCAGGCGGGGACCAACGCCACCGTCGGCTCCACCAACGTCTCCACCACCGGCGCCAATTCCGCCGGGATCAGCGTCTCCCAGACCAACGCTGCGCCGCCGGGCCCGCCGACCTCGGTCGGCGTCGGCCAGGGCATCACCATCACCAGCGGCAACGTGACGACGCGCGGCACCAACAGCATCGGCATCGACGCGCAGGCGAACGGCGGCTTCGCCAAGGTTGCCAGCACCGGCACGGTGACGACCAGCGGCAATGGCAGCAACGGCATCAACGTCGTCGCCGACCGCGGCGACATCGCGATCACCAGCGCCACGGTCCGCACCTCCGGGACCGATTCGATCGGCATCCGCGCCAGCAGCAAATATGGCGACATCGCGGTCCAGAGCGGCACCGTCGCAACCACCAATACCAACGCGATCGGCATTCGCGCCGACACCAAATATGGCGACATCAACGTCGGCAGCACCACCGTCACCACCACGGGCGCCAATGCGGCCGGCATCTCGGCGATCTCCGGCGGCTTCAAATATGGCGGCGGCGCGGTCACCGTCACCAGCGGGTCGGTGACCACCGGCGGCACCAACGCGGCCGGCATCATCGCCATCGCCGGCGCCGGCTCCATGGCCGATAGCGGCACGGTCAGCGTCACCAGCGGGTCGGTCTCGACGACAGGCGGCCAGTCGACCGGCATCTTCGCTTCCGCCTACGGCAACGTCACCGTCGGGAGCACGACGATCACCACGGCGGGCGCCGACAGCGACGGCATTTACGCGATTTCCTACGCCGGGCCCGTCTCGGTCACGAGCGGATCGGTGACCACGACCGGCGCGAACTCGCGGGGCATCTTCGCCGCCTCTTATGACGGCAACGTCACCGTCGGCAGCACCGGCACGGTGCGCACCAGCGGTGCCGACAGCCCCGGTATCGTCGCCTATGCCACCGGCACGCACACCGTCTCGGTGACCTCGGCGACGGTGATCACCGGCGGCGCCAATTCGAACGGCATCACCGCGATCCAGGGGGCTTTCGGCGGGCCGCCGGCTCCGCCCCCACCGCCTCCGCCCCCGCCGCCGCCTCCAGGCGCGTTCGCCGCGGAGGCCGGCAGCGGGCCGGCCGCGGTGCTGGGCGTCAATGGCGGCGTCACGGTAACCAGTGGGTCGGTGACCACCACCGGCGCCAACAGCCTGGGAATATTGGCGGTCGCCGAGAATGGCGACGTCGAGGTGACCAGCACGAGCGTGAGGACCGGCGGCGCCGACAGCATCGGCATCGCGGCCATCGCTTACGGCCACGTCACCGTCACCAGCACGGCCGTGACGACGACCGGCGCCTATAGCGACGGCATCTACGCCGCGGCTTATGGCGACGTCCTCGTTACCAGCGGCGCGGTCACCACCTCGGGCTATTATAGCGACGGCATCAATGCCTATTCCTATCTGGGCAATGTCGCGGTCACGAGCACCGGCACGGTGCGGACCGGCGGCGACCAGAGCGACGGCATCGACGTGTTCGCTTATAGCGGCAACGCCACGGTGAACAGCAATGCGGTCGTCACGACCGGCAACGATTCCAACGGCATCGAGGTCACCGCGCTCCTCGGCAACGTCGCCATCACCAGCTCATCGGTCACGACAGGCGGCGCGAGCTCGCGCGGGATCGTCTCGCTGGCCGATGACGGCAATACAATCATCCAGAGCGGCACGATCGCAACCACCGGCAACAATTCGACCGGCATGCTCGTCCGCGGCACCGGCAACGTCTCGATCACCAGCACGTCGATCACCACCGCCGGGAACCGAAGCAGCGGCATCGACTCCGCTTCCTATGGCGGCAACACGACCATCACCAGCGGGACGGTCAATACGTCCGGCCCCAATACTTACGGCATCAACGCCTACACCTCGCGCGGCAACCTTATCGTCAACAGCACCGCGGTCACCGCCTCGGGCTATGCCGGCGGCGGCATCAGCACCGCGTCGCTCTTCGGCAATACGACGATCACCAGCGGCGCGGTTACCACTGCCGGGACCTATAGCGACGGCATCAACGCCTTTTCCTACCAGGGCAATATCGTCGTCACGAGCACCGGGACGGTCCGCACCGGCGGCGCGTACAGCGACGGCATCGACCTGTTCGCTTATGGCGGCAACGCGACGGTTACGAGCAACATCGTCATCACCGGCGGGCACAGCTCTAGCGGCATCGAGGTCCAGGCCCTTGGCGGCAACGCCGTCGTCACCAGCGGCTCGGTCACGACCAGCGGCAATGGCAGCCTTGGCATCTACGCTTATTCCAGCACCGGCGACGCGACCGTCGCCAGCACCAGCGTCAGCACCGCCGGCGCCGGCAGCCCCGGCATCTACGCGGCGGGCGCGGGGCGGGTGACGATCACCTCCGGCACCGTCGTCACCACCGGCGGCAATTCGCCCGGGATCATCGGCATCCAGTTCGTGCCCACGCCGGGCGGACCCGCCTCGATCGAGGGCGGCGCGGCCGCGCTCGGCCCGGCCGGCGGCGTCAGCATCACCAGCGGGTCGGTCACCACCAGCGGCGCCAACAGCCTCGGCATCTACGCCCTCGCCGAAACCGGCGACGTCGAGATTACCAGCACCGGCACCGTCAGCACCACCGGCAGCGGCGCATCGGGGATCGTCGGCAACAGCATTCTGCGCTCGGTCACCGTCGACGCCAATGCGGTTTCGGTGACCGGGGCCAACGCGGCCGCGATCATGGTCAGCTCGGCGACCGGCAGCACGGTGACGATTCGCGGCCTCGTCCAGTCGACCACCGGCTTCGAGGTCCAGGCGAGCGGCGGCGCGACGACGGTCAACATCATTGCCAGCGGCATCGTCCGCGGCCAGGTCTCGCTCACCGCCAATGCCGACCGGGTCAACAATGCCGGCCTGTTCGACGCGATCGGCACCAGCCAGTTCGGCGCCGGCGCCGACCTCTTCACCAACACCGGCACGGTCCGCTCGATCAACGGCGCTGCCGTGTTCGCCAACCTCGAGGCGTTCAACAACAGCGGCCTCGTCGAGATGCGCAACAACGTGCTCGGCGACACGCTCAACGTTACCGGCGCGTTCACCGGCAGCGGAGGCAGCCGGCTCGGCGTCGACGCCAATATCGCCAGCAACATCGCCGACGTGCTGATCACCGGCCCGTCGACAGGCTCGACCTCGCTCGAGGTCAATCTGCTCGGCGCGCCGGTGTTGAACCTGACCGGCACCCTGGTCGTCGACGGGACCGCGGGCACCAGCGCCAGCGCCTTCACCCTGGCGAACAATGCGACCTCCAGCCCGTTCGTGAAGCTCAGCCTGCTGTTCGATTCGCCCAACAACAATTTCCTGCTCGTCGGCCTGCCCGACCAGCCGGTGTTCGAAACGGCGATGACCGCCGAGCAGCTGCTCAACTTCTGGTACCAAAGCGCCGACGCGGTGACCGCGCAGCTCGAGGCGGCGCGCGACGGCGCGATCCCGGGCGGCGGGGTCAACCACCTCGCCGGTGGCGGCCGTTTCGGCGGCTGGGTCCAGCTCCTTGGCGGCAATATCGAGCGCGACGCCACCCAGAGCTTCGCCGGCGGCGGCGGCACGACCGTCTTCGACACCAGCTACGACCAGGATTATCTGGGCGTGCAGGGCGGCCTCGACTACCAGGCCGGCAATACCATAATCGGCGTCACCTTCGGCCTCGGCCGGTCCGACATCGAGTTCACCCAAAGCCTCAACAGCCTCGATCTCGACGGCATGAACTTCGGCGCCTACGCGGCCTTCAGTTCCGGCAGCTTCTTCTTCAATGCAATCGGCAAGGTCGATTGGGTCGACGCCGATTCGCAGTCGAGCGGCGGCCTTGCCGCCGAGTTCGATGCGACCGAATGGGGCCTGCGCGGCAATGCCGGCTTCCGCTTCCACATGGGCAACGCCTTCCTGGAGCCGTCGGTCAGCCTGTCCTGGGTCAATCTCAGCATCGACGATTACACGATCGGCGGAGCGACGGTGGCGTTCGACGACGTCACCAGCCTGCGGGGCAGCGCCGGGATCCGCTTCGGCGGCGACCTCGCGATCGGCAACGGCGCTTCGCTTTCGCCCTATATCGGCATCCACGCGATCGACGAGCTCGACGGCGATGCGCGCAGCACGTTCACCCTCGGCCAGACGATCGCGCTCTCGCAGGACGCGCCGGGCACGTTCGGCGAGATCGTCGCCGGCGCGACCCTGCGGTCGGGCACGGTCGAGGCCTTTATCCGCGGCGAGCTCGATTTCGGCAGCGACCGGGACGGCCTGTCCGGCCGGGCGGGCGTCCGGGTGCGCTTCTGAGCGGACCTTTCGGCTTCGACGTCCGGATCGCCTGGCGGCGCGACGATCCGGGGATAGAAGCCGACGCGATCGACTTCTGGCGCCGCAACGCGCTGCTGCCTAAGGGCGTGGCGCCCGAGCAGCGCGCCAAGGAGCTGATCGCCGCCGCCTACCGCGACGGCGAGCTGATCGCGGCCGCGACCGCGACGATCGAGCGGATCGATTTCCTGCGCGCCCGCTTCGCGGTGATTCGCGGCGCGACCGATCCGGCGCATCGCCGCGGCCATGCCCAGCTCGCCCTCGCCGTGCCGAGCCGCCAGGCGCTGCAGCAATGGGCGATCGCGCACCCGGCGGAAAGGCTCGCCGGCGGCTTCGTCTTCGTCAACCAGAGCGAATGGGGAGATTTCACCAGGCTGCCGGTCTGGCCCGAATCGGAGCTGGCAGTGGTCGGCTATGCGGAGGACGGGCATCAGCTGCGCGCCGCCTGGTTCGATCATTTCCGCTACGATTCGGGCGAGGTCCATCCGCCGCTGCCGATGGCCGCGCCGGAGCCGATCGGCGACGTGGAGTTCCGCACCGCCTGGCGCCGCGACGATCCGCAAATCGAGGCGGACGCAATCGCCTTCTGGCAGCGGACGGGCATCCTGCCCGCCGACGCGACGCGCGAGCGGCGCGCCAAGGAGCTCGTGCTCGCGGTCTATGCCAATGGCGTGATCGTCGCGGTGGTGACCGGCGAGCTCGGCCTCTTCCCGCAGGTGCGGGCGCGCCTCGCCATGCTTCGCGGCGCGGTCGATCCCGCGCTGCGCCGCTCCTATGTCGGTTTCGCGATGATGTTGAAGGCGCGCGAGATCCTCGAAGCCTGGTCGGCGCGGAACCCCGGCGAGCGCCTCGCCGGCCTCGGCGGGATCATCGAGGCGCCCGAGCTCGTCGCGCGCGAGAAGCAGCCCTATTGGCCGCTGTCCGGTTACGGCGTGGTCGGCTTCATGCCCGACGGCCGCCAGATGCGCGTCTCCTGGTTCAGGAATTTCCGGCTGGATTGAGCGCGCCGAATTCCGGCTCGAAGGAGATCAGGCTCTGGATGTCGGGTGAGGCGACGCCGAGCGCCATCGGGCAGATCGTCTCGGCGATTACCGCGACGTCGAACAATTCCTTGATCGCGCCGTTGAGGCGGATCCATTCGACCAGGTCGCCCGAGCGCAGGTCGACGATGCAGATTCCGCACCACGGCTCGCCGTCGCGCTTCTTGAGCTCGTCCTGGAGGGCGAGGCCGGAAAAGGCGCCGTCGCGCGGCAGCGAGACGGTGGCGATCGCGAAGCCGTTGTGGAGGGCGAGCCCGCGCAGGAAGCCGGGGCAGAAGGCGATATCCTCCCTCGCGCCGCTTTGGGGATCGACCCGGGCGAGCATGCCGCGTCCCGAATCGAGCAGGTAGACGCCGTCGGCCGTCACCCGCGGGCTGTGCGGCATCGACAGCTGGTCGGTGACGATCCGGTCGTCGCGCACGTCGATCAGCACGCCGCCCTCGTGGCGCCGGTCGCGCCAGCCGTTGATCATGTCGGAGCGGCTGACCGCGGTGACGTAAGCCGGCCTGCCGTCGTGCATGGCGAGGCCGTTCAAATGGCAACGGTCCTCGGCCGCGAGCCGCGAGATGAACGGCGGCTTCCACAGCGGCTTGAAGCCGTGGGTGAGGCTCATCGTCGCCAGGCAGGAGAATTTGGTGTTGACGAAGATCACCCGCCCGGCCCGGTCGACGCCGAGCTCGTGGACGTCGATGTCGCCGGTCGTCTGGGCGTTTCGCGGCACGTAGAGCCGGTCGAAATTCTCGTTGGCGCGCTCGTGCGGGGCGAGCACGTTCTCGAGCCGCCAGATCTGGAACAGCGAGCCGACATAGAGGCGCTGCGGCGTCGCGTGGACGCCCATCGCGCGGACGTAATTCTGCTGGTGGAACGAGACTTGGCCGCCGGGCAGCAGCCCGACGAGGAACAATTGACCGGTCTGATAGGAGGTGAAGGCAAGGCTGCAGCCGTTGCGCGACAGCCAGGAACCGAAGCCGCGCGAGACGCTGATCTGCGTCTGGTCGGCGCCCGGCTGCGCCTCCTGCGGCGCCGCCTGCGCCTCCTCGACGGCGACGCCGGGATCCGCGTCGCTCTTCTTCCTCGCCATCATTCACCCTCCAGATAGCGGACGATCAGGTCGGCCGCCGCTTCGGCGTCCATCGCCATCGTGTCGATCCGGATTTCGGGATTTTCCGGCACCTCATAGGGCGAATCGACGCCGGTGAAGTTGGCGAGCTTGCCGGCGCGCGCCTTGCGGTAGAGCCCCTTGGTGTCGCGGCGTTCGGCTTCGGCGAGCGGGGTGTCGATGAAGAGCTCGACGAATTGGCCTTCGCCGACCAGGTTGCGCGCCAGCGCCCGTTCGGCCCGGAACGGGCTTATGAACGCGGTCAGCACGATCAAACCGGCGTCGATCATCAGCTTCGCCGCCTCGCCGGCGCGGCGGATGTTCTCGACCCGGTCGGCGGCGGTGAAGCCCAAATCCTTGTTGAGCCCCAACCGGACATTGTCGCCGTCGAGCAGGAAGGTGTGGCGCCCGCGCGCGTGCAGCTTCGCCTCGACCAGATTGGCGATGGTCGACTTGCCCGCGCCGGAAAGGCCGGTGAACCAGAGCAGACGCGGCGCCTGCCGCATCAGCCCCGCGCGCCGCTCCGCGGTGACGGCCAGCGCCTGCTCGTGGACGTTCTCCGAGCGCCTGAGCGCGAAATGGACGAGGCCGGCGGCGAGCGTCGCGCCGCTGATCCGGTCGATCAGGATGAAGCCGCCCAATGCCCGGCTCGCTTCATAGGGCTCGAACGCGATCGGCCGCGCCGTCCAGACATTGGCGACGCCGATCTCGTTCAGCACCAGCGTCTTGGCCGCCAATTCCTCCATCGTGTCGATCGCCAGCTTGTATTTGGGCTCGTGGACCGTCGCCGCCACGCTCTGGGTGCCGAGCTTGAGCAGATATTGCCGGCCGGGCAGCAAGGGCTCGTCCGCCATCCAGATGATGGTCGCTTCGAACTGGTCGGCGACCTGGGGCGGCGCGCCGGCGGCGGCGAGCATGTCGCCGCGCGAGCAATCGACCTCGCTCGCCAGCGCGATCGCCACCGCCTGCCCGGCGCCGGCCTGATCGAGGTCGCCCTCCATGGTCACGATCCGCGCCACCTCGGCCGCCGTCCCCGCCGGCGCCACCACGATCGCATCGCCCGGCCGCACCGCGCCGCTGGCGATGGTGCCGGCATAGAGGCGCCGGCCGTTCCGGATCACGCTCTGGACCGGCATGCGGAAGGGCAGGGGCGCCGCCGCCGCCGGCTCGGCCTGCTCGAGGAACGCGAGCAGCGAAGGCCCGGCGTACCAGGGCGTCCGCGCCGACAATTCGGTGACATTGTCGCCGGCGAGCGCCGAGACCGGGATCGCGGTCAGGCTCTCGACGCCGATCGCCTCGGCGAAGGCGGCATAATCGTCCCGGACCGCCGCGAACCGCGCCGCGTCATAGCCGGCCAGGTCCATCTTGTTGACCGCCAGCACGAAGCTCTTGATGCCGAGCAGCCGCGCGATCCGGCTGTGGCGGCGGGTCTGGGTCAATATTCCCCTGGTCGCGTCGACCAGCACCAAAGCGAGGTCGGCGTTGGACGCGCCGGTCGCCATGTTGCGGGTATATTGCTCGTGGCCGGGCGTGTCGGCGAGGATGAAGCGGCGCTTCTCCGTCGCGAAATAGAGATAGGCGACGTCGATCGTGATACCCTGCGCGCGCTCGGCCTCGAGCCCGTCGGCTAGCAAGGAGAAATCGTCGAGCCCTTCGAGCTTGTCCTTGGCGACCGCGCCGCAATCGTGGAGCATCCGCCCGATCAGGGTCGACTTGCCATCGTCGACCGAGCCGCAGGTGAGGAAGCGCAGCAGCGATACCATCAGAAATAGCCCTCGCGCTTCTTGCGCTCCATCGAGGCATTCTGGTCGCGGTCGATCAGCCGCCCGGCTCGCTCCGAGGTGCCCTCGCGCGCCATTTCGGCGAGGATCTGCGCGATCGTTTCCGCTTCGCTCTCGACCGCGCCGGTCAGCGGCCAGCAGCCGACGGTCCGTACCCGTACCCTGCGCGTCTCCGTCGCCTGCAGGCGCCCGTCGTCGGCGATGATCAGCACGCCGTCGCGGACGGCGGTCGGCCGCTCCGCCGCAAAATAGAGCGATGCGACCCTGATCTCCTGCGCGGCGACATAGTCCCAGACGTCGCGCTCGGTCCAATCGGAGAGCGGGAACACACGCAGGCTCTCTCCCGGCCCGAGGCGGCCGTTATAGAGCCGCCACAGCTCCGGCCGCTGCCGCTTCGGGTCCCAGCCATGGCCGGCCGTACGGACCGAAAAGACCCGTTCCTTGGCCCGGCTCATCTCCTCGTCGCGGCGCGCGCCGCCGAAGGCGAGGTCGAAGCGGCCGGCGTCGAGCGCCTGCCTGAGCCCCTCGGTCTTCCACATCTGGGTGTGGATCGTCGCGCCATGGTCGAACGGGTTGATGCCGCGCGCCTCAGCCTCCGGATTGCGGTGGACGATCAGCTCCAGGCCGGCATCGGCGGCGAGCGCGTCGCGCAAGGCGTAGAGCTCGGCGAACTTCCAGCCGGTGTCGACGTGGAGGAGCGGGAAGGGCGGCCTGGCGGGAAAGAAGGCCTTCCTTGCCAGATGGAGCATGACGCAGCTGTCCTTGCCGCCGGAAAAGAGCATCGCCGGCCGCTCGGCTTCCGCGACGCCTTCGCGGATGATCTGGATCGCTTCCGCCTCCAGGCGGTCGAGATGGTCGAGCGTCAGCCTCATGCTCCTCAAGGTCCCGCGGGTGGTGCCGGGACTTCCCCTCTCTCGTCAACACCCATTGCCAAGACCCCGCGCATATGGAACAAAGCGGCAGGCCGGGAATTTGCATCGGTCGGGGCCATTTGCACGATGGCCGCCGCAACAGTGGGGAGTTCACAAATGCTATTAAGGAAGGCAATCGTCGCCGCGCTCGCCGTGTCGATGTCCAGCGCGCCGGTGCTGGCACAATCGGCGGCGCCTTTGTCGCTCGCCTCGTCGGCGAGCCGCTCAGGTGCGGCGATCGAGGGCGCCAGCAATCTCGACAACGAGTATCTGCTGCCGGCGCTCGTCATCATCGCGGTCCTTGCCGCGGCGATCCTGCTCTCGAAGGACAACAAGAAGCCGACCAGCCCCTGATCTCGGCGGGCTTTGATCGATCGGTGGGCGCGCGTGCACGGGTACGCGCGCCTTTTTGGGTCCGCACTCGGTACCGGAGGCGGCCGTGACGGGCTGTCCTTTGCCGCCCAGCGTCGTCGCTCGTCGGTCACGATGAATCTTCATCGCTCCCTTCTCGCTCCTAGCTGGACGACAAATGCCAACCCG
>JAXDPI010000004.1:0-51799 GCA_034668465.1 Sphingomonadales bacterium | reverse complement strand
TCAACCGCTACGACGAATATGGGATTCCGGGCGCGGCCAATGTGGGTCGGTTCCAATACACCGGCCAGATCTGGCTCGCGGAGCTGGGCATGTACCACTATAAGGCCCGGATCTACTCGCCGACGCTCGGGCGGTTCATGCAGACCGATCCGGTGGGGTATGCCGATCAGTTCAATCTGTATGCCTATGTCGGGAATGATCCGGTCAACCATACCGATCCGACGGGAATGTGTGTCGGACCGTTAGCAATTCCGTGCGTCGTAATCGCATGGGAAGAACTCGTGGTTCCCACGTTAGTCATTATCACCGCCGCCGCCATGTCTTCGTCGGATCCACCAACGCTAGGCGGGGACATTCCGGCTTCTGATCGCAGAGTAACGCGCAATCACAATGGTGGCCCGCCGCGTGAGCCGGAGCAACGCCGTCAGGTCGCTGTTCCCCAATCTGAGCGGCTACAGGAAGCGGCTCGTCTTGAGAGAGGGGCGGCAACAAAGGAAGCCAATGCGGCAGAACATGACCGGCGAGCTACCGAATTTGCTCGCAATCCTACGGTGCGGCCCGGTATGGAAGCCCGGAACCCTGCGGAGATAGCTACGCAGCAAAGGGATCGCATCGCACATCTTCGCCAAGAGGCTGCGGAGTTTCGTCGTCAAGCCACGGCGGATAGAATCCGAGCTCGAAGACTTCGGGAAGAATAGGGCGCGCATGTCAATCAAGCTATACACACCTAGCTTAAATGAATTGCTTAAGTGGCCAAAATCGCCATCGCCATTTGCGGCTTGGATTCATTTTGACAGAGACTGGTCTATAGAAGATGTAGAACTTACCTCTCATCTGATCGAATGCGGGTGCAGGTTCTTTATGATAACAGGAAGATACGGCGAGAGAGCAAATGATCAGATAGATTGGTTGATACCAGATGTCACGCGGGAGACAGTTCTAACGTTAGTATCAGCCGAGATAAACGAGCAATCAGTGTTCGAATTTCTCTCTACACAGTGCCCTGGGGATAAGACTACTTACAGGCTGATTTCTGTATTATCGTCCGATCCCGAAGAAGAGAAACGTGAGGCAGATTTCATAAGGCGAGCAATAGAAATGTATCTGGCACGACCAGTCTCGAAGCCAAATTAGGATTGGGTGGGAAAGGGGACACGTACTTTTTCGCGAAAAAGTACGTGTCCCCTTTTTCTATTCCGCGGCGATCGCGTCCGGGATTTCCAGCAGCCTTTCCTCGAGCGCGCGGGCGACGGCGGCGATCAGGCGGCAGACGCCTTCGAAGCCCGGGCCGGGCGCGCGAAGATCCGCGTCGAGGTAGAGCGAGCGATCGAGCTCGATCTGGAGCGCGTGGATGCCGCGCTGCGGCCGGCCGTGGCGCGCCACGACATAGCCGCCCGCATAAGGCGCGTTGCAGGCGGTGCGGTAGCCGAGGCCGCGCGCCGCGATGACCGCCGCGTCGAGCAGGTCGGCGCTCGCCGTCGTGCCGTGGCGGTCGCCGAAGACGACGCTCGCGATTCCCGCCTCGCCGTGCCCCGCGGCGCCCGGCCGCGGCGGCATCGAATGGCAATCGAGCAGGACCGCGGCGCCGAAACGCGTCCGCGCGTGGGCCAGCGCCGCCTCCAGCGCGGCGTGATAGGGGCGGTGGATCGTCTCGACCCGCCGGTCGAACTCGCCGCGGGTGACCCGCTCGCGCCAGATCGGCCCGAGGCCGGTGATGCGCGACGGGATCAGGCCGATCCCGCCCCGCGTCCGCGCCGACTGGACGAGGCCGCCGGCCGGCAGCGGCGGCGCGACCAGGGCCGGATCGATCTCGCGCTCGTCGCGGTTGAGGTCGATCTCGGCGCGCGGCGCGCGGGCGACGAAGGCGGTCGCGCCGTTGGCGGTGGCGCGCCAGACGAGCCGGTCGACCAGCCGGTCCTCGAGCGTCTCCAGCGCCGCCTGCGGCAGCCGCGAGGCGCGCACCAGCTCGGGCCGGTAGTCGCGTCCGGCATGGGGAATCGAGAGCACGACCGGCGACACCGGCCGCGCCGGGCCGATGCGGAAGAAGGGGGAGGCGGGCGCGGTCATTCCTTACCGACAACTAGGCCCGGACTGGGACGGGCGCAATCGCGGGCGCATCGCGCGGCTGGAAAAACCCGAATCCTTCGCGCATAACGCGGGCAAGGGAGCGCCGATGCTGAGAATCCTTCTCGCCGAAGACGACGATTCGATGCGGGTCTATCTGGTCCGCGCGCTGGAGCGGGTCGGCTATCACGTCACCGCCGTCGATCGCGGCACCGAGGCGATCCCCCTGCTCGAGGCCGAGCCGTTCGACCTCCTCCTCACCGACATCGTCATGCCCGAGATGGACGGCATCGAGCTCGCCCAGAAAGCGGCCGAGATCGCGCCCGGCATCCGCGTCATGTTCATCACCGGCTTCGCCGCGGTGGCGCTGAAGGCTGGCCGCAAGACCCCCGACGCCAAGGTGCTGTCGAAACCGTTCCACCTGCGCGACCTGGTCGCCGAGGTCGAACGGATGTTCATGGCCGAGGACCAGCACGGGCGATTGTAGAGGGGACAGTCACTTTCAGGCTGCCCGCGACGAAAGCTCGAACCGCCGCGCGTGAAAGTGACTGTCCCCATTCCGCCGCAGGGTTGCGCCCTACCTAACCCCTCGCTACATGCGCCTCCGCGTGGGCGTGTAGCTCAGTGGTAGAGCACTGTGTTGACATCGCAGGGGTCGCAAGTTCAATCCTTGCCACGCCCACCATTTCTCCTTCTGCTCCGCCCGTGCTATGAGGCTGGCGCATGATCCGCGCCCGCGCGTGTATTGTTCCTGCTTTGGCCCTTCTGCTCGCCGCGTGCGGCGGGGGAGGAGGAGGGGGGAGTGGTGCCGCGCCCCCGCCCATGCAGGCCAATCGCCCGCCTGCGATCACCTCGCCGGCCGCCGCGGCGGTCGATGACGACAGCGCCGGATCGGTCTATCAGGTGACCGCCGTCGACCCGGACGGGAACATGCTGACCTTCAGCGTCACGGGCGGTGCCGACGAGGGGGCGGTGCGGATCACCGCCGGCGGCGCGCTGTCCTTCGCCGAGCCGGCGAATTTCGAGGCGCCGGCCGACAGCGACCGCGACAACGTGTACCATATACGGGTGGCGGTCAGCGACGGTATCACCAGCACGACCCTCGACCTCGTGCTCACCGTCCGCGACGTTCCTGTCCCGACCGAAGCGGCGCCGGCGTGGACCTTCCTCGGCAACGCGCCCTGGGCGCCGCGCGATTCCGCCGGCGAGGCGGTGTTGAACGGCCAGCTCTACATCATGGGCGGCTGGTACGATTCCTTCCAGCCCACGCTGCGCGACGTCTGGTCGAGCGGCAACGGCACGGCCTGGACCCAGGTCACGCCGCAAGCCCCCTGGACCCACTCCGATTGGCCGATGAGCGTGGCCTTCAACGGCCGGCTGTGGATGATGGGCGGCTATGATCTGGGCCGCCTGCCCGGGTCGGCGCCAACCAATCAGGTGTGGTCGTCCGCCGATGGGGCGAACTGGACGCTCGAAGCGGTCGCGCCGTGGAGCGCCCGGCTCGCCGGCGAGGTCGTCGTGCTCAACAACCGCCTCTATCTGCTCGGCGGTCTCGAGCGCGCCATCGACGGCACCGCCGCCGACCTCAGGAACGACGTCTGGGTAAGCGACGACGGCCGGACCTGGACCGAGCTGCGCCGGTCGGCCGAGTGGCCGGCGCGCGCCTACCACAACGCACTCGCCTTTAACGGCCGGATCTGGCTGTTCGGCGGCGGCAATTATGCGCCCGGCTTCGAGCCGCGCAACGACGTCTGGTCGAGCGCCGACGGCATCGCATGGCGGCGCGAGACGGCGCGGGCCGAATGGCCTCCCAGGATCTTCGCGGGCGCGGTCGTCTATCGCGGCCGCATGTGGCTGCTCGGCGGGTATAGCCGCACGTCGCCGCAGGACCCCAACACAGGCTTCAGCTACGGCGACATCTGGACGTCGACCGACGGCGCGCGCTGGACCAGGATCATCTCGCCGGTGGTCTGGTCGCCGCGCGACGCAATGTCGGCCTGGGTGCTGAACGACCGCATCTATATCGGCGGGAGCTTCGTGGGCGGCGTGCTCTCCAGCGAGGTGTGGAGCCTCCAGATGCCCTGATCGCGGGCGCTTTCATTTCGGCGCAATTCCCCCCACAATCCGGTTCGTGAGCGACTTCCCCCAGCCCGCCTTCATGGCCGACGACGAATTGCGCATGTTCGCGGATTCGGTCGGCCGCTTCCTCGAGCGCAACGCGCCGCCCGAGCGGGTCGCGAAGTGGCGCGAGGCGGGGATGGTCGAGCGCGAATTCTGGCGCGAGGCGGGGCAGGCCGGGCTCCTTGGGGTCAGCGTGCCCGAGGCCTATGGCGGGCCGGGCGGCGATTTCCGCCACGACGTGGTCGTTGCCGAGACGATCATCCGCAAGGGCGTCGAGGGCTTCGCCGCCGGGCTGCACAACGTCATCATCACCCCCTATATCCAGGCGCATGGCACCGAGGGGCAGAAAAAGCGCTGGCTGCCCAAGCTGGTCAGCGGCGAGCGAGTCGCGGCGATCGCGATGAGCGAGCCCGGCGCCGGCTCCGATCTCCAGTCGGTCCGCACCACCGCCCTGAAGGACGGCAACGGCTACCGGATCAACGGCGCCAAGACCTTCATCTCCAACGGCCAGATCGCCGACCTGATCGTCGTCGTGGCCAAGACCGATCCCAGCGAAGGCGCCAAGGGCGTCTCGCTGCTGGTCGTCGAGCCCGATGAGGTCGAGGGCTTCCGCCGCGGGCGCAAGCTCGACAAGGTCGGCCTCGACGCGCAGGATACGTCGGAGCTCTTCTTCGACGACGTCTGGGTGCCCGCCGACAATCTGCTCGGGCTCGAGGAGGGCAAGGGCTTCTACCAGCTAATGGCCGAATTGCCGCGCGAGCGGCTGCTGATCGCGATCGGCAGCGCCGTGGCGATGGAGCGGGCGATCGAGGAGACGGTCGCCTATGTCAAAGAACGCAAGGCGTTCGGCAAGGCGATCATCGAGTTCCAGAACAGCCAGTTCGTGCTCGCCGACTGCAAGGCCAAGGCGGTGGTCGCGCGCGTCTTCGTCAACGACTGCATCGAGAGGGTGCTGAAAGGCGAGCTCGACCTCACCACTGCGGCGATCGCCAAATTGTGGGTGACCGAGGCGCATGGCGAATTGGTCGACGCCTGCCTCCAGCTTCACGGCGGCTATGGCTATATCAACGATTATCCGATCGCCCGGATGTGGCGCGACGCCCGCGTCCAGCGCATCTACGGCGGCTCGAGCGAGATCATGAAGCTGCTGATCGCGCGCTCGCTCTGAGGGGGGATGGGGACAGTCACTTTCACGCGCGGCGGTTCGAATTGCCGCACTCACAGCCTGAAAGTGACTGTCCCCTGGACTGTCCCCTCGTGTTGCCTAGCGCCAGCGCTCCGACGGCTCCACGACATAGTGGCGCCACACATAGCCCCAGGGAATGATCAGCCCGACCACGATCGGGAAGAGCCCGATGCCGATGAGATCCTCGCTCAATCGCGGCGACCCCGCCCCTGCCAGCCACTGCGGCAGCCCGAAGGCGAGCAGCCAGATCGTCTTCCAGACAAATTCGAACAGGAAGATCGGCATCATCTTGAGCGGGTAGCGAATCCCGATCGCCACCATCACCCACAGGCCGCCCAATATGCCCGAGATCATTCCGCGCGCCATCGGATCGGGCCAGATAAGGTCGGGCAGGGCGCTCGACCCGAGCGCGATGACCGAGGCGAGGCAGCCCACGCGGATGACGTACATGCGCACCAGCGAGACCTCCTGATCGCCCCTTTTCCAGATGCTCGTCGAAGCCAAATCGGATCTCCTTCTCAAGCGGCTATCGGGATCGCGCGAGCAGGACCGCGGAAGCGTTTTCCGACCCGGACCCGCACGAGCCAGAAGGCCATCACGGCGAACGGGGCGAAGGCCAGGAAGAACAGGATAAGCGAGCCGCGCACCGCCTGGGGCAGGACGTCCTGCTGGCCGAGGAAGAAGGACCCCGTCGCGATGAAGAAGGCGAAACACATCCGCCAAAGGTGACGCGAAATCCGCTGAACGGGTGTGAGCTTTTTGCGCAGGATCGCATTGAGATCGAGCAGGCCCGCGAGCAGGCACAAGCCGGCAAGGGCGAACACCGGGCCGACGCCCGCGGGTGTGGTCGCTCCCGTGAAACCGCCCCAGGCCATGAGCGCGGCGAGAGCGAGCGCGGCCGCGCAGGCGATGATCTCGAACCTGCCGGTCGTCCCGTCGCGCCGTCGCGCGGCGACCCAGGACGTCGCGACGAAATAGCAGACCATGATCCCGCCGATCGGGGAGCCCGGCGGCGACCTGTAGGGCTCGAGGATCGAGGCGGTGACGCCGAGAATGAGCATCGCGGCGAAGAAGCAGGTGCCGGAATAGGCGTGCAGCCGGCCGCCCTTGCGCGCCGCGACGGCCGCCGTGCCGCAGATCAGCGCTACGATTCCAGCGGCAATGTGGATCCCCATGATCCCACCGTGAAGCCAGCTGTTCATCAGCGCCACCGCGCGCCCGGTTGCTTCACATAATGGCGCCAGACATAGAACCACGGGATCACGAGCGGCATCAGGATGACGCCGACGGCGATGTTGAAGGCGTCCTCGGCAAAGGTCGGCGGGCGCTGCCCCGAAAAATATTGCGCGAGCCCGAAGTCGAGCAGCCAGATCGCTTTCCACACGAATTCGAACATCAGCAGCGGCAGCATCTGCAGCGGGTAGCGCAGGCCGAGAAACGCCAGCAGCCACACGGCGCCGAGCAGGCTGGGGATCACCCCGCGCGCCATCGGCTCGTGGCTGACCAGCGGCGGCAATATCATCGCGCCGAGCCCGACGACCAGCAGCGCGTAGGTGGCGCGCAGCACGTACAGCCGCAGCAGCGAGACGTCGCCCGCGTCCGCGTCCGGAGCGTCCATTGCGGCGGTGGAAGCCATGTCGGTTCTCCTTTTCAAGCGGCGCGCGAATGTTCGGACGTGCCGGCATCGGGATGGACTTCGAGGAGGTCGCCGGGCTGGCAATCGAGCGCGTCGCAGATCGCCTCGAGCGTGGCGAAGCGGATGCCCTTGGCCTTGCCGGTCTTGAGGATCGAGAGGTTGGCCAGCGTGATCCCCACCTTGCCGGACAATTCGGTGAGGGTCATGCGGCGCGCGTAGAGCATGTCGTCGAGCTTGACGATGAGGGCCATCAGATCATCGCTTCCAGGTCGGCGCGGATGCGGGTGCCTTCCTCGAACACGCGGGCGAGCACGAACAGCAGCAGCACGGCGACCCAGCCGCTCAGCGAAGGGTCCCAGTCGCCGATGTGCGCGCCCGCGCGCGACAGAATGGCGATGAAGACGCCGCAGGCGAGCTCGAACAGCTGGACCACCAGCATGCACCAGGCGATCGTCCTCATCCGGACCGCATTGTCCGGCACGAACGGGTCGCCGGCGCGGACCGTCTCGACGATGGCGAGCAGCCGCGACAGCATGACGTGCACCGCGGCGAACATCGGCAGGCCGGCCAGGACCCAGACGCGCATGGTCGGAAGAATCACGTCCGGATCGAGCGTCTGGCGGCCGAGATATTCCCGGAAGGACGGTTCGAAGATGAAGGAAGCCAGGAGCATGGCGAGGAAGGCCGCGCCGCAAGCGAGGTTGAAGACGCGCGCTATCTTCAGCAGGGCCCGCGAGACGCCGAGTACCTTGGCATAGCTGTCCGACAAGTGAGGCCTCCCTCTCGTTTCTTATCGCCGGACGATATGAAACTTATTGTCGGAGGTCAAGAGTCTTATCGTCGGACGATATCAAGGAGCGGAAGCCGCCGCCATGCCCACAGCGCGATCATATGCGCGGCTTCGTCGCCCTTGCCACGCGCCACGCCGCCACCACCCGCTCAGTCAGGGCGGTGCAGTCGGCGCCGGCGAACGGGAAGATGCCGGCCAGCGCATCTTTGACCTCGGGCGCCAACGCATCCTGGAGCTTGCGTCGGGCCCGCAAGTGTCTCGTCTTCACCGTTGCCGGATTTATATCGAGCGTTTCGGCGACCTCGTCGACGCTGAGGTCCTCGATCTCCCTCAATACGAAGACGAGACGGAACGGATCGGGCAGCTGCGCGATCGCGCCCTCCATGATCCGGCGCAGTTGGGCGCGCGCAAGCGCCTTATCCGGCGACGCGCCGGTCAGCGAGCCTTGCATCAGCTTGTCCCGATAGAGGTCGAGATCGGCAACGGACGCCTCGTCGAGGTGGGCCTGGCGACGCCTGGCCGCACGCTGGCGGCCGAGCGCCTCGTTGATCGCAATCCGGGTTAGCCAGGTCGAGAGCGCGGAGCGCCCCTCGAACGTCCCGATTGCCGCGAACGCGCGCAGGTAGGTGCTCTGGACCGCGTCCTCCGCCTCAGCGCGGTTGTTGAGGATCGAGAAGGCGGCGCGGAACAGGCGCTGATTGTTGCGCATGGTAACCGATCGCACGGCTCCCTCGTCCCCCGCCGCGACCCGCGCCGCGAGTGCGACGTCGTCGAGACTTTCATAATCGGGCCGGGGGATCGCAGACATGGTCGTAACCCCTTCAGGCCAAAATGGACGCCGCAAGGACCGGCGAGGTTCTCATGATCAGGCGCAGCGTCCGATCGAGTCCATCAACTCGCGACGAAGGTCGGCGTCCGACCGGAAGTCGCCGAGCCAGCATTTGGTCACCATCGAGACGCCGTGCTGGTTGACGCCGCGCGTGCTCATGCAGCCGTGGGTCGCTTCGACGATGACCGCAACCCCTTTTGGCTTCAGCGCGGCATCGAGCGTGCGCGCGATCTGGTTGGTGAGCCGCTCCTGGAGCTGGAGGCGGCGGGAAAAAGCGTCGACCAGCCGGGACAGCTTGGAGATGCCGACGACCCGGCCGTTCGGTCGGTAGGCGACATGGGCATGACCGGTGATCGGCGCGAGATGATGCTCGCAGGTCGATACCAGCGGGATTGATCGCAGCAGGACCGTCTCCTGATAGTCTTCGGATTCGCCGAATGTGGTTTCGAGCAGAGCCGCGGGATCGCTCGCATAGCCCGCAAACCATTGCTCGTATGCGCGAGCCACCCGGCCCGGCGTATCCACCAGGCCCTCCCGCGCCGGATCGTCGCCCGCGGCGGCGATGAGCGTGCGCACCGCGGCCTCGATCTCCGCAGCGCCCGGCCGGCGGACCGGGCGAAACGGCTCGATCCGGCAATCGGCCAGCGAAAGGTCCTCCTCGTTCCGGTAAGCCACTGCGAAGTCTCCCAATGCGAACATCCAATTGGATGCCGCCGGGCAATCGGGGGTTCCCGTCAGCCGCCGCCGGCGCGCAGACAGGCCGGCGGCGCGATGCCCTCGACCTTTTCCAGCCAGGCTTCGGCCTCCAGGCTGTCGCGGTCGCGGCCGACGGTCAGGAAGGCGCCCAAAGCCTCGCCTTCGAAATAGCAGGCCGAAAATTCGCGGTCAGCCACCGAGCCTTCGATGCGTATGTCGGCGGACTCGGCATGGCCGACATAATGAATCGCGAGACCGTGCTGCTCGGTCCAGAAGAAGGGCGGCGCGCCATAGGCTTCGCCCGAGCCCAGCATGTTGGCGGCGACGGTCTGGCCCTGACGCTCGGCAACCACCCAATGCTCTATCCGGAGGCGTTTGCCGGTGGCGCCATCGGGATAGGCCGCGATATCGCCGGCGGCATAGATGCCGGGGTGGCTCGTTTCGAGTTTCGCGTCCACGACCACGCCATTGTCGACGAGAAGTCCTGCGGCGCGGGCGAGCTCGATGCGCGGACGCACGCCGAGCCCGATCAGGACGAAATCGGCGTCGACGCGAGTGCCGTCGTCCAGGACCAGAGCGTCGCCCTCGAAGCTCTTTGCGGTGCGGCCGAGACGGAAGGCGACTCCATTCTCCTCGTGCAGGGTCCGCAAAAGCGAGCCCACCTCGTCGCCGAACGGCTGCCCCATCGGCAGATGGTCGTGCGAGACGACGGTCACCTCGAGGCCGCGCCTGGACAAGGCCGCGGCGGCTTCGAGGCCGATGAAGCCTGAACCGAGCACCGCGGCGCGCCTGCCCTTTTCGGCCCGCGCGGCGATGGCGCGCGCGTCGGCGAAGCTGCGCAGGAGATGCGCCTCGGGCCGGTCGAAGCCGGCAATGTCGGGCCGGATAGGCTCGGCGCCGGTCGCCAGCAGCAGCCGGTCGAATGCGAACGTATCGCCCGTCTTGGTCGTCACGGTTCGCGCCTGGGGATCGATCGCAATCACCTCGACCTCCAGGCGCAGATCGATCTCCTGCTCCGCGTAGAAATCGTCCCCCTTGAGCGGCATCCATTCGTCGGGCGCCTTGCCGGCGAGGAAGTCCTTGGACAAGTTCGGCCGGTCATAGGGCGGATCGGCATCGGCGCTCAGCATCGTCAGCGTGCCGTCATAGCCGCGGCGACGAAGCATTTCCGCGCAGGCAAAGCCCGCCGCGCCGCCGCCGACGATCACGACCCGGCGGACCTCGTCCGGCAGAGCGCGTCGAACATCGGCGCCGCCGATCTTCCCGCGCACGACGACGCGATCGCCTTCCTCCTCGACCCGCCAGCGATCGAGCGCTGAAATCGCCGGGGCGCGCAACGCCTCGCCGGTCCTGAGGTCGAAGCAGGCATGGTGCCACGGGCATCGCACCACCCCGGCGGTCGCGAGGCCGTCGGCGAGCGGCGCGCCGTAATGCGTGCAGGTCGCGCTGACCGCATAGAGCATTCCGCCCAGCCGCGAGAGCAGCACCGCCTCGTCGCCGACGCGGCCGGCAAGCGTCCCTTCCAATGGCACCTGGTCGCGAGCGATCCCTTGCCCGAAATCGGGTCCCGAAGCCGTTTCGGTCGGCGCGGCCATGATCGTCTCTCCTGCTGTCGACCGGCTCGTGTCCGGCTCGTGTCCGGCTTATCGGAGTGGCGCGCCTAACGCTCGCGTTGAGTGTCGCGCCAGCCTTTCGTGACTTCATCCTTGTGCGCGGCGAACGCGCTCAGCGCTTCCTGTTTCTCGCGCTCGCCCACATGGAAACGATCGAGCGTGCGCGTCAGGACGCCTGCGACCGCGTCGAATTCGTCCGGCGAGATGCGTAGCGGCGCATGAGCGGCTTCGAGACCGAGGTTCGTCGCGCCAGGCCGCGTCGGCGTATAGTGAAACGGGCCGCCGGACACGGTCGCGACCCAAAGGGTGCGCATGAATTTCAGGCCGGGCAGCCGGTCCAGCTGCTGGGTGTGCCAGCGGCGAAGCGCCGGATTGGCGGATCGCGCGCCGGCGACCGGGTCACGAATAATCTCATCGCTGAAATGGTCGACCACGGCCGCGATCGCAAAAATGCCGCCGAGCCGGTCGTAAAGGGACGCGTCGGAGCCGGAAGAGCGAGGCTGTTGACCGGAGGCGCTCGTATCTGCGGCGAGCAGGGGATCAATGCCGTAGAACCCTCCGAGCGCACCCGCTGCGAGCAGCAATCCGGATTGTGCGAGCGCTTCCCGCCTCGTGCTTCGAGGGCCAGACGAGGTTCGAGCTGTTTCAGATCGATCGGAACCGTCCATGTGAGGCCTCCTGCTTGCGTCTCGCCAGGCGATTTTCGCCCCGGACAACGACGTGCGACGCCATTTGATGCCGCTTCGTCGCAAAGGTTCCGCAGCCCTCGCCCTCCGGTAACGATCTCGCGAGATGTGAAAGGCTCCCGCTTTCCTTTCGGCAGGATTCCTCCCACAAAGCACCGACAAGGAGAAGCCGAGTGCCCGAAGCCTATATCGTCGCCGCCGTTCGCACCGCCGGGGGCCGCAAGGGCGGGCGCCTCGCGGGCGTGCATCCGGTCGATCTCGCGGCGATCAGCCTCGACGCGATCCTCGACCGCTCGGGGGTCGACCCGGCGGCGATCGAGGATGTGATCATGGGCTGCGTGACCCAGGCGGGCGAGCAGTCGCTCCATGTCGGGCGCAACGCGGTGCTCGCCTCGAGGCTGCCGCAGAGCGTGCCGGCGGTGACGATCGACCGGCAGTGCGGCTCGTCGCAGCAGGCGATCCAGTTCGCCGCCCAGGCGGTGATGTCGGGCACGCAGGACATGGTCATCGCCGCCGGCGTCGAGAGCATGAGCCGCGCGCCGATGGGCCTGTCGATGGTGGCGGAGAAGGGCTTCAACCCGTTCCCGGCGAGCGTCACCCAAAAATATGGCGTGCCTTTCTTCAGCCAGTTCATCGGCGCCGAGATGATCGCCGCGAAATATGGCTATGACCGCGCCCGGCTCGACGCCTACGCGCTCGAAAGCCACCGGCGCGCCAAGGCGGCCACGCAAGCGGGCGCGTTCGACGCCGAGATCGTGCCGGTCGAGGTCACGCTCCCCGACGGCAGTACGGAAATCCATCGGATCGACGAAGGCATCCGCTTCGACGCCACGCTCGAGGGGATCGGCGCGGTCAAATTGCTCAAGGAGGACGGCGTGATCAGCGCGGCTTCGGCGAGCCAGATTTGCGACGGCTCCTCGGCGGTGCTGGTGGTCTCCGAAGCGGCGCTGAAGGCGCACGGCCTGACCCCGCTGGCGCGGATCCACAACCTGACCGTCACCGCCGGCGACCCGGTGATCATGCTCGAAGAGCCGTTGTTCGCCACCGACCGGGCGCTGGCCCGGGCCGGCATGAACATCGCCGACATCGACCTTTACGAGGTCAACGAGGCGTTCGCGCCGGTGCCTCTGGCCTGGCTCGAACATGTCGGCGCCGATCCCGAGCGGCTCAACGTCAACGGCGGCGCGATCGCGCTCGGCCATCCTTTGGGCGCGTCCGGCACCAAGCTGATGACGACCCTGGTCCACGCCCTGCGCGCGCGCGGCAAGCGCTACGGCCTGCAGACGATGTGCGAGGGCGGCGGCGTCGCCAACGTGACCATCGTCGAGGCGCTGTAGATGCGCCCGCCGATAAATAGGGACTGTCCCTATTTTCTCGCGGGCGGGTGGTGATGCCGGGTCCGCTCGCCGGCGTCCGCATCCTCGAAATGGCCGGCCTGGGCCCGGCGCCGTTCTGCGGGATGATGCTCGCCGATCATGGCGCCGAGGTGATCCGGGTCGAGCGGGAAGGGGCCTGGAAGCTGCCCGGCGATCCGATGAGCCGCTCGCGCCGGACGATCCAGGTCGATCTGAAGCGGGCGGAAGGAATCGCCGTCGTCCGCGACCTCGCCCGCAGCTGCGACGGCCTGATCGAAGGCTATCGCCCCGGCGTGATGGAGCGGCTCGGCCTCGGCCCGGAGGTGCTGATCGGGGACAGTCCCCATTTGGTCTACGGCCGGATGACCGGCTGGGGGCAGGATGGGCCGCTTGCCGCCGCGGCCGGGCACGACATCAATTACATCGCGCTCTCGGGCGCGCTGCACACGGTAGGGCGCGACGGACGGCCTTCGCCGCCGGTCAATTATCTCGGCGATTTCGGCGGCGGCGGCATGCTGCTCGCCTTCGCCATGGCGAGCGCGCTGCTGGCGGTGAAGGGCGGCGCGCCGGGCCAGGTGATCGATTGCGCGATGACCGAGGGCTCGGCTTTGCTCACCGCGTTGATCCACGGCCTCAAGGCCGCGGGGCAGTGGCAGGACCGGGCCGGCGCCAACCTGATCGACGGCGGCAGCGCCTGGTACGACACTTACGAGACCGCGGACGGCAAATGGGTCGCCGTGGGCGCGCTCGAGCCGCAATTCCGCGCCGAGCTGCTGGAGAAGCTCGGCCTGTCCGGCGACGATCCGGACTGGAGGGCGACGCTGACCGCCACCTTCCGCCAACATCCGCGCGAACATTGGTGCGCTTTGCTCGAAGGCAGCGACGCCTGCTTCGCGCCGGTCCTGTCCCTGTCGGAGGCCCCCCAGCACCCCCACAACGCGTTCCGCGGCACTTTCGCCAACATCGGCGCCGTCACCCAGCCCGCGCCCGCGCCGCGCTATTCGGCAACCCCCAACGCCGCGCCGCAAGCGGCCCGGCCCGACGCCGATGCCTTGCTCGCCGAGCTCGGCTACGATCCCGCGCGGGTCGCGGCGCTCCGGGAGGCGGGAATCATCGGCTGAGCCGCTCGGCGTGCCAGCGCAGATGATCTTCCATGAAGGTCGAGATGAAATAATAGCTGTGGTCGTAGCCCGGCTGCATGCGCAGCGTCAGCGGGATGCCGGCCTCCAGGCACACGCCCCGCAGCAAGTCCGGCTTGAGCTGCTCGTCAAGAAACGGATCCGCGTCTCCAACGTCGATCAGCAGATCGGGGACCGTTCGTCCCACAAAGATGAGACTGTAGGCATCGTGCCGATCCCACACTTTTTCGTCATCGCCGAGATAGCGCGCGAATGCCTTGCGTCCCCAAGGGACCTGCGACGGCGCTACGATCGGCGCAAAGGCGGAAACCGCCTTGTAAAGGCCGGGACGCCGCAGGGCGAGCGTGAGGGCGCCGTGCCCACCCATTGAGTGACCCATGATCGACTGCCGGTTCAAATCGGCGGGGAAATGTTCCGCGACTATGTTCGGCAGCTCCCGGCAAACATAGGTTTCCATTCGATAGTTTCGGTCATAGGGCGGCTGCGTCGCGTCGAGGTAGAAGCCGGCGCCCTGGCCGAAATCATAGGCCTCGTCGTCGGGCACGTCCGCGCCGCGCGGGCTGGTGTCGGGGGCGACGAAGATCAGGCCCAGTTCGGCGCAGGCGCGGCGATACTCGCCTTTCTCGGTGACGTTGGCGTGGGTGCAGGTCAGGCCCGACAGATACCAGATCACCGGCAGCTTGCCGCCGCCCCCGCCCTGCGGCGGCACGAACACCGAGAAATTCATCTCGGTGCGCGTTTCGTCGCTCGCGTGGCGATAGACGCCCTGCGTGCCGCCGAACGAGCGGACCTGCGACAGCGTCTCGATCATGAGACGCCGTCGCGGCGCGCGCCTAGTGGAAGAACAGCCAGAGCAGCAGGATGATCGGAATCGGTATGCCGATGAGCCACAACAGGAGGCCTTTCCCCATGATCTCGTTCCTTCGCCGGAGTGATGGTACGGGCGGCAGAACGAAGCGCGATTGCCCGGGTTCCTGAACCCGGCTGCTCAATAAAGCACCACGGAACGGATGCTCTCGCCGGCGTGCATCAGGTCGAACGCCCTGTTGATGTCGTTCAGGGGCATCGTGTGGGTGATCAGCGGGTCGATCTCGATCTTGCCGTCCATGTACCAGTCGACGATCCGCGGCACGTCGGTGCGGCCGCGGGCGCCGCCGAACGCGGTGCCTTTCCAGGTCCGGCCGGTGATCAGCTGGAACGGGCGGGTCGAGATCTCCTTGCCGCTCTCGGCGACGCCGATGACGACGCTGGTCCCCCAGCCGCGATGGGCGCTCTCGAGCGCCTGGCGCATCACGTCGGTATTGCCGGTGCAGTCGAACGTGTAATCGGCGCCGCCCTTGGTGACGTCGACGACCGCCTGGACGACCTTGTCGAAGCCGGTTTCGTTCGGGTTGATGAAGTCGGTCATGCCGAACTGCTCGGCCATCGCCCGCTTGGCCGGATTGAGGTCGATGCCGACGATCTGGACCGCGCCCGCCATGCGCGCGCCCTGGATGACGTTGAGGCCGATCCCGCCGAGGCCGAACACCGCGACGGTCGATCCCGGCTCGATGCCCGCGGTCCAGATCGCCGCGCCGATGCCGGTGGTGACGCCGCAGCCGATATAGCAGATCTTGTCGAACGGCGCGTCCTCGCGGACTTTTGCGAGCGCAATCTCGGGCAGGATTGTGAAGTTCGAGAAGGTCGAGCAGCCCATATAATGGGCGATCGTCTCGCCATCGAGGGAGAAGCGGCTGGTCCCGTCGGGCATCACGCCTTTGCCCTGGGTGGCCCGCACCGCTGTGCACAAATTGGTCTTGCGCGACAGGCAGGACGGGCAGGTCCGGCATTCGGCGATGTAGAGCGGAATGACATGATCGCCGACCGCGACCGAGGTGACGCCGGGCCCGATCTCGCGGACGATGCCGGCACCCTCATGGCCGAGGATCGAGGGGAAGATGCCCTCGCTGTCCTTGCCCTCGAGCGTGTAGGCGTCGGTATGGCAGATCCCCGTCGCCATGATCTCGACCAGCACCTCGCCGGCCTTCGGACCTTCGAGGTCGACCTCGTGGATCTCGAGCGGCGCGTTGGGCGCGACGGCGATGGCGGCGCGGGTCTTCATGGGGGGCTCCCTGCAGTCTCGGACTAGAGGCTACCTATAGAGTGTCGAACGCGGAGCAAAAGCCCTCCCCATCAAGGGGAGGGGCTTAGAAGGAAGCGCCTGATCCAGCCGCCGACGCGCTGATTGTCGTTGGGCGCGTCCAATGAGGCGATCGCGGCGTCGGGGTCGGGGGCGCGATCGTAGCGTGCCGCGATCAGCGCCTTGGCGTAGGCGGGCGAGAATTCGGGGTGGAACTGGAACGAGATGGCGCTGCCGTCGCGCCAGGCGAGGCCCGCATAAGGCGTGAAGACGGACGAGGCGATGATTTCGGTGTCGGGCGGCTGCAGCACGATTTGGTCCTGGTGCGAAGCGGGAACGGAGACCGCCGCCACCGCGTCCATCCAAAGCTCGCGCCGGACGATCGGGTAGGTGTGGAGCCCGACGCCCCACCCTTTGGCCGATTTCTCGACATGGCCGCCGAGCGCCTCGGCCATGATCTGGTGGCCGAAGCAGATGCCGACCAGCTTGGCCCGCCCCTGGGCGGCGCGTAGGAAGGCGGCGAGCTTCGGGATCCAAAGCAGGTCTTCGTAGACGCCGGCCGGCGAGCCGGTGATCAAATAAGCGTCGTGCCGGCCGACGTCGAGCGGGAGGTCGCCCGAAGCGACGTCGTAGCTCCGCGCCTCCATGCCCAGCAGCGCCTCGAACATCGCCGGATAGCGCCCGAACTCGGCGATCAGCGGTTCGGGCGGCGTCCCGGTCTCGAGGATGGCGAGGTTCATAGGCATGCCCTGCCACCATCATCCCCGACGGAAAAGAGACGTGCTTGATTTGGACCATATAATGGTCCATATTGTCGCGCATGGAAATACCTATCTCAAAGGCGAAGGGCCGGCTCACCGACCTTGTCCGCCGTGCCGAAGCAGGCGACGAAATCGTCCTCACCAGGCATGGCCAGCCGGCGGCGAAATTGGTGCGCGCGCGCCGAATTCCCACTGACCCTGCCGAGCGCGCAGCCATCATCGATAGAATAGTCCGCAGTGCGAGAGGGAAAATCACCCCCGGTCCCGACGCGGCACGCAGCCAAGATTTTCTCTACGACGAGGAGACGGGGCTGCCGAAGTGATCGTAGTCGACACATCGGCCCTCCTCGCCATTCTGTTCGAAGAGCCTTCGGGCAGAACATGCCGGGCGGCCCTGAAATCAAATTCGGATGCGCGTGTTTCGGCCGGCACTCTGGCCGAGGCGTTTATCGTTCTCGCGCATCGCGGCGGCTTCGAGGAAATGTCTGCGCTCGTTGACGAACTCAGCATCATCGTCGAGCCGGTAGACGCCGCGCGTGCGCCCCGCGTGGGGCGCGCCCATGCGCGCTGGGGCAAGGGCGTACACCCCGCGAGCCTCAATTTCGGGGACTGCTTCGCTTACGCGCTGGCCGAGGAGCTCGATTGCCCTTTGCTCTATGTCGGCGACGATTTCGCCCGAACGGACGTGAAGGCCGCAGGAGTTTGACCTCCTCGGGAAAGGGGAGCCCGCCATAGACAGAGGATAAATGAGATGGACCTAGAGCGCGCGCAACGCGAGGCCGAGCGTGACCTCGCAGTGGATCACCATGTCGCGCTGCTTCACGAACTGATGAAAGAACTTCGGTCGGCGGGGGTGCTCACGTCCGCGCAGCTTCAGGCGGTCGAGGACCGGGCATGCCGGCAATCCGGCGTCGGACCGAGGCGCTGGTAGAGGACTACAGAGGATCGTCTGAGCCGAAAAGAGTGACAGTCACTATTTTTCGCGCCGCGCCCGCTTGGCGGCGATCCTGAGCCTGAGCGCATTCAGCCGGATGAAGCCGGCCGCGTCGCGCTGGTCGTAGCCGCCGGTGCCTTCCTCGAAGGTGACCAGGTCCTGGTCGTAGAGCGACAAGGGGCTTGTCCGGCCGATCACGGTCGCGTTGCCCTTGTAAAGCTTGACGCGGACCTTGCCCGCCACATGCTCCTGGCTCCTGTCGATCAGCGCCTGGAGCATCTCGCGCTCGGGGCTGAACCAGAAGCCGTTGTAGATCAGGGCGGCATAGCGCGGCATCAGCGCGTCCTTGAGGTGCATCGCGCCGGCGTCGAGCGTGATCGATTCGATGCCGCGATGGGCGGCGAGCAGGATGGTGCCGCCGGGCGTCTCGTAGATTCCGCGCGACTTCATGCCGACGAAGCGATTCTCGACCAGGTCGAGGCGGCCGATGCCGTTGTCGTGGCCGAGCTGGTTGAGCTTCGCGAGCAGGCTGGCGGGGGAGAGCCTCTCGCCGTCGATCGCCACCGGGTCGCCGCGCTCGAAGGCTATCTCGATCACGGTCGCCTTGTCGGGCGCGTCCTCGGGCGAGATGGTGCGCTGGTGGACATATTCGGGCGCTTCGGCCGCCGGATCCTCGAGCACCTTCCCCTCCGAGGAGGAATGGAGAAGGTTGGCGTCGACCGAGAAGGGCGCCTCGCCGCGCTTGTCCTTCGAGATCGGGATCTGGTGCTTCTCGGCGAAGTCGATCAGCTGCTCGCGGCTGGCGAATTCCCATTCGCGCCACGGGGCGATGACGCGGATGTCGGGCTCGAGCGCGTAGTAACCGAGCTCGAAACGAACCTGGTCGTTGCCTTTGCCGGTCGCGCCATGACAGACGGCATCCGCGCCGACCGCGCGCGCGATCTCGATCTGCCGCTTGGCGATCAGCGGCCGCGCGATCGAGGTGCCGAGCAGATACTGGCCCTCGTAGAGCGTGTTGGCGCGGAACATCGGGAAGACGTAATCGCGGACGAACTCCTCCCTGAGGTCGTCGATGAAGATGTTCTCGGGCTTAACGCCGAGCAGCTCCGCCTTGGCCCTCGCAGGTTCGACCTCCTCGCTTTGGCCGAGATCGGCGGTGAAGGTGACGATCTCCGCGCCATATTCGGTCTGCAGCCATTTGAGGATGATCGAGGTGTCGAGCCCGCCCGAATAAGCGAGCACGACCTTCTTGGGCTTGTCACCGGTCATTTGGGATTCCTGGATCGCGCGAACCCTTGTTCCCCGGCGAAGGCCGGGGTCCAGTCGGGCGCCTGAAACTGGGCCCCGGCCTTCGCCGGGGAGCGGGGCGTGGGGGCTCTCATGCGTAAGTCACTTTCTCCTGGCCCATCATCCGCTCGAAGCGGGCGAGCAATTGCGCGATGTCGACGCCGTCGCGGACCGCGACGAACATCGTGTCGTCGCCCGAGACGGTGCCGGCGATCTCGGGCAATTGGGCATGATCGATCGCCGAGGCGACGAGGTGGGCCGAGCCTGGCGGCGTCCTGAGGACGAGCAGCGGGCCGGCGGCTTCGATCGACACCACCCATTCCCTGAGGATCCGTTCGAGCCGGCTCGTGCTCCAGTCGGCGCCGCCGATCTGGTCGGGCAAAGCGTAGGACAGCACGCCGCCGCGCTTGACCTTGACCGCGCCCAATTGCTCGAGGTCGCGCGACACCGTCGCCTGCGTGACCTCGAAGCCGAGCCGCCTGAGCCGCTCGGTCACCTCTTCCTGGCTGGCAAGCGCGTCGGCGCGGATCGCCTCGGCGAGCGCGCGCAGGCGGCGGGCGCGGGTGTCGGTCATCGGAGACCCCCAAGGGGACAGTTACTTTTCGTCCGCAGGCGCCCGAAGCTCCCGCCGGCGAGCGTAAAAGTAACTGTCCCCATTCCCGTCGTCATCGCACACCCGCCAGCCAGGCCAGCGCGCCGCGCGCGGTGTGCATGCGGTTTTCGGCCTGCCGCCAGACCGCGCTCTTCGCGCTCTCGATCACCTCGTGGGTCACTTCCTCGCCGCGTCGGGCGGGGAGGCAGTGGAGGAACCAGGCGTCGTCGGATGCGGCCATCAGCGCCGCGTCGACCTGATAGCCGGCCAATGCCGCGCGCCGCTGGTCGGCCTCGTCGTCCTGGCCCATCGACACCCAGACGTCGGTATAGACGATCTGCGCGCCGGCGACCGCTTCGCGCGGATCGACGACGTGGCGGACGCCGTAAGGCGGCTCGGCCAGCGCATAGGCTTCGGGGCTGGCGAGGGTGAGCTCGGCCCCGACCGCCACGCAGGCCTGCGCCAGCGAGCGGGCGACATTGTTGTCGGCGTCGCCGACATAGGCGATGCGCGCGCCTTCGAGCCGCCCGAGCAACTGCTTGACGGTGAGCAGGTCGGCGAGCGCCTGCAGTGGATGGTCGCGGTCGGAGAGCAGGTTGAGAACGGGCGTCTCGACCGCCCCCGCCATCGCCACCAGGTCGCGATGGTCGATCACCCGCGCCGCGATGATCGCGTGGTAGCAGGCCAAAGTGCGGGCGACGTCCTCGGGCGTCTCGCGGGTGCCGAGGCCGACCTCCTCCTTCTGGATGTAGACCGGGTGCGCGCCCAATTGAACCGCCGCCATCTCGGTCGCGTTGCGGGTGCGGGCGCTCGGCTTCTGGAACACCAGGGCGACGCCCTTGCCGGCCAGCGGCGTGCCGAGATCGGCCCGCTCGGCGAGGTCGAGGATCTCGGCGAACGCGCCGTCCGGCAATTCGGCGATGCTGAGCAGGTCGGTCACCAGTCGCGCTCCTTCTTCACCATCGTGCCGATGCCCTGGTCGGTCAGCACCTCGATCAGCAAAGCGTGCGGCACGCGGCCGTCGATGATGTGCGCCGAGCCGACGCCTCCGTCGACCGCGTCGGCGCACGCGCGAAGCTTGGGGATCATCCCGGCCGAGACGCTTTCATGCTCGATCCGGTCGCGCAGCTCGGCCGAGGTCAGCCGCGGCACCAGGCTGGCTTCGTCGCTGACATTTTCGAGCAGCCCGGGCGCGGCGGTCAGATAGACGATCTTCTCCGCGCCCATCGCGACGGCGATCGCCATCGCCGCCTCGTCGGCATTGATATTGTAGGGCTGGCCGGAAGGGTCGGCGCCGATCGTCGAGACGACCGGCGCCAGGCCCTGGTCGAGCAGGCCGTGCAGCCGCTCGGCGCGGACGTGGGCGACGTCGCCGACAAAGCCCAGGTCCGGGTCGCGCGGCGTCGTGGTCAGGAGCCCGCCATCCTCGCCGGCGACGCCGACGGCGAGGGGATCGTCCAGCGTCTCGCGGTTGATCGTGGCGACGAGGTCGCGATTGACCTCGCCGACCAGCACCATCCGGACGATCTGCAGCGTTTCGGCATCGGTCACGCGCAGCCCGTCCTTGAACTCGGGAATCTTGCCCATCCGCTTCATCAGCGCGTCGACCTGCGGGCCGCCGCCATGGACGAGCACGCAGCGCACGCCGACGCTCATCAAGAGCAGCACGTCCTGGGCGAGCGCGCGGTCGAGCGCCTTGTCGATCGCGGCGCCGCCCAGCTTTACCACGATCGATTTGCCGCGGAAGCGCTGGATATAGGGCAAGGCCTCGACGAGGATCTGCGCGGTGAGGGCGGGGCTGGTGCTCATGAGGTGACCGAATTTTCCTTGATGTAGCCGGGGCCGAGATCGATGCCGATCATTTGGGCGCTGCCCGCGCCGCTGCCGAGATCGACCAGGATCTCGATCCGCTCGTTCTTCATATGGGCCGCGACAGCTCCCCGATCGTGATCGATCTCGATGCCGCCGCGCGAGACCGGGATGCCGCCATAGGCGACGGCGCTCTTTTCGGCGTCGAACGCGACGCCGGCCGAGCCCGCCGCGGCGAGCAGGCGGCCCCAATAGGGGTCGGAGCCGTACCACGAGCATTTGACGAGATTGTTCTCGGCGATATTCTTGGCGGCGGCCCGCGCCTCGGCGTCGGAGGCGGCGCCGGTAACCTGCAGCATCACCATCCTGGTCATGCCCTCGGCGTCCTTCGCCATCTGCAGCGTCAGGTCCTCGCAGACCCTATGCACCGCATCGGCGAACTCGGCGAGGTCGGGCCTGCCGGCGCGGCCGCTGGCGAGCAGGATGACACTGTCGTTGGTCGAGGTGGCGCCGTCGACGTCGAGCGTGTTGAAGGTGCGGTCGGCGGCGTCGCCGAGGATGCGCTGCAAGTCCTCGCGCGGCACGTCCGCGTCGGTGGTGAGGTAGGCGAGCATCGTCGCCATGTTGGGCGCGATCATGCCGCAGCCCTTGGCCATGCCGCCCAGGGTGAAGGTCGAACCCCTTGCCACCGCTTCCTTGGGCGCATGATCGGTGGTGAGAATGCCCCTGGCGGCATCGTGCCCGCCGGCGACGGAGAGCTTTTTCGCCAGCTTGGGCGTGGCGGCGAGGATCACGTCCATCGGCAGCCGCGTCCCGATGATGCCGGTCGAGGAGACCAGGACGTGCGCCTTGTCGATGCCGAGCGCCGCGGCCGCGGCCTCGCTCATCGCCTCGGCATCGGCCATGCCGGCCGCGCCGGTGCCGGCATTGGCATTGCCCGAATTGACGATCACCGCCGCCGCCTTGCCGCCGCTCGCGGCGAGGCGGGCGCGGTCCAGCACGACGGGCGGCGCGACGAACTTGTTCTGGGTGAAGACGCCGACCGCGGTGACCGGCTTGCCGTCATCGGTCGCGATCAGCGCCATGTCGTATTTGCGATGCTTGATCCCGGCATGGCAGCCGGCGGCGACGAAGCCCGGCGCGGCGGTAACGCTCATGGCCAGACTCTCCGAAGGGGACAGTTACTTTCCATCCGCCTGTGCCCGACGCTCGGACCGGCGAGCGTGAAAGTAACGGTCCCCATCACGCTCATGGCCACACCCCCGCGACGGGCAGGCCCGCCGCTTCGTCGAGGCCGAGCATCAGATTGGCGCATTGGATCATCTGTCCGGCGGCTCCTTTCACGAGATTGTCGAGCGCGGCGATGGCGAGCACGCGGCCGGTCCGATCGTCGTAGCGCGCGGTGAGGTGGACCGCGTTCGAGCCCAAAGCCCATTTGGTCGAGGGCACGCGCTCGGAAACATGGATGAAGGGCTCGCCGGCATAGGCCGCCCGCAACGCTTCGAGCGGATCGCACGGGCCCTTCGCGATCGCCGTGCAGGTCGCGAGGATGCCCCGGTTCATCGGCGCGAGGTGCGGGGTGAACAGGATCCTGCCGCCGAGCGCCATCTCCATCTCCGCGGTGTGGCGGTGATCGAGCAGGCCGTAGGCGGTCATGTTCTCGTCGACACTGTTGAAATGGGTGGCGTCCTTGAGGCCCCTGCCGGCGCCGCTGACGCCCGAGGCGGCGTCGACGATGATCGTGTCGGGATCGATCAGGCCGAGCAGGGGCTCGAGCGCGAGGATCGCCGAGGTCGGGTAGCAGCCCGCCGCGGCGACGGTCTTCGAGGAGGCTATGGCGGCGCGGTGAAGCTCGGGAATGCCGTAGACGAACCGAGCCATCAAATCGGGCGCCATATGGGGCTCGCGATACCAGCGCTCATAAGCCGCCGAATCGTCGAGGCGGAAGTCGGCGCCGAGGTCGACGAACGGGATGCCGCGCGCGATGATCGCGGGCGCGATCGTCTGGGACTGGCCGTGCGGCAGAGCGGCGAACACCAGGCCGACGCCGTCGAGCCTTTCCGGCGCGTAACGCTCTACCGCCAGATCCGGATAGGCCAGAGCGAGATGCGGGTGGACGTCGGCGATCGCCGCACCGGCCTGGCTGTCGCCGAACAGCCGGGCGGGCGCCAACGCCGGATGGCCGCTGCATAGCCGGAGCAGCTCGCCGCCGACGAATCCGGACGCTCCAAGGATGGCCACATCGATCATGCGCGGCTATATGCAGTTTACTGCATATTTATGCAACCCCTGGGCAAAAGAAAAGCGCCCCGAAAACGAGGCGCCTCCCTTCAGCCGAAAGCCAACCCTTACGGGCTGTGGGGGCCGTTATTATCCTTGGTCAGCTCGATGATTCCCCAGATGATGAGGCCGAGCACGACCGCGCCGATGATGTAGATCCCGATGCCGCGGCGATCGAGCTCGCTGGCGTCCTGCGCGTCGGCGCCGGCGCGGTGCGCCGAGGTGCTGTGCGAAAGGCTCAGCGGCTGAGCCGATTGTGCCACCGCAGCGCTGCTGGCGGTGATCAGCGAGACGGCAGCGATCGCGGCCAGTTTTTTCGAAAGCATCTACATCCTCCATGGGGTCTTACGGGACCCGGTCGTCGGGCAAATAAGGAACGGTCTATGCCGAAACATCTCCCGGCAAGGACCGCAACCCTGTAACCGACGATCTGTTCCACTTCCATGACAAAATTGTCGCGATCTTTCGCAGCGGTAACATGGATCAACCTTGACGAGCGCTCGTCCAGTCCGCGACGACGCTCGCCAGCACTTCCAGCGGCATATCGCCGGCGAGCAGCACCGCGTCGTGGAACGACTTGATGTCGAACCGGCCGCCGAGCCGCGCGCGCGCCTCCTCGCGCAGCCGCACGATCTCGTTGTGGCCGATCTTGTAGCTGCACGCCTGTCCCGGCCAGACGACATAGCGCTCGACCTCGCTGGTCGCGGAGATCGGGTCGAGCCCGACATTCTCGGTGAAATAGAGGATCGATTGCTCCCGGCTCCAGCCTTTGGCGTGCATGCCGGTGTCCATCACGATCCGCGCCGCGCGGTAGAGGAAGGACTGGAGCATGCCGATCCGCCCCTGCGGGAAATCGGCATACATGCCGATCTCGTCGGCGAGCTGCTCGGAATAGAGGCCCCAGCCTTCGCCGAACGCGGGCACCCCGATATTGCGGTGCAGGAGCGGGATCGACCGGTTCTCGATCACCGTCGAGCCCTGCCACAAATGGCCCGGTATCGCTTCGTGATAGGTCAGGGTCGGCAGCGCCCATTTCGGCCAGATCCGCGTATCGACCAGGTTGATATAATAAGCGCCCGGCCGCGACCCGTCGAGGCTCGGCCCCTGGGCGTAGCCGCGCGGCGCCCCTAGCTCGATCGCGGGCGGCACTCGTTTCACCTCCATCGGCGAGGTCGGGATGGTGTTGAACCAGTCCGGCATCCGCGCGCGCACCGCCGCCATCTGGCGATTGAGCTCGGCGAGCAGCTCGGCGCGGCCGGCATCGGTGTTGGGATAGAGGTAGCGCGCCTCCGTCCTCAACGCGTTGATCCGGGCGCCGACGCTGCCTTGCGTCAGCCCCTCGCGGCGCAGCAGCGGGTCGAGCCGCGCGCTCAGCTCCGCGACCTGGCGGAGGCCGACGGCGTGCGCCGCATCGGGGGTCAGGCCGGTGCTGGTCTGGAAGCGCAGGCACAGAGCGTAGAAGCGCTCACCGTCGGGCAGGCGCGAGGCGGCCGGGCTGGTGCCGGCGCCGCGCCGCAATTCGGTCAGCAGCGCGAGCTGGCGGTCGAGCGCGGCGGCGAGGCGCCCGTCGACGATCGCCGCGGCCTGGGTGCCCCAATCGCCGGCGACCCCCTTTTCCCGCGCCCGGCGCACCAGCGAGCTGACCAGCCCGGCCTCCTGGCCGTGCTCGCCGCGCAGGTTGCGGGTCTGGGTCAGCGTCTTGTCGAGGATGAAGCCGGGTGGAACGACGCCGCGGCCGGCGTCGGCGCGCGCCTGGTCGACCTCGAGGTTGACGTTGGCGGCGAACGCCTCGAGCCGGGCGACATAGGCCTCGCAATCGGCGCGGGTCTCGATCCTGTGCTGGCTGTCGAGGAAATCGGGCACCGACTGGTAGGAGCCGGTCAGCTGCGACAGGACGTACGGGACCGGATAACCGTAGCCGCCGATCCCGCCATAGGGGATGGTCGCCTCCTCGCCCATCCGGTCGCCGAGCCACAATATCGTGTCGAGCCAGGCGCGTTCGCGGCCTTCGAACGCGGCGCGGTCGAGCCGGCGCAGCCGCGGCATATGGTCGAGCAGCGGCTGGTAGGAGGACATCCGCCCGGCCGGCGAGGAATCGCCCAACCGGCTCTTTAGGTAAAAGCGCTCGCCGGTGTCGAGGCCGAGGCCGGTGGCCAGCTCGGGAGACGCCCGCAACATGCCCTCGAAGATGCTGTCGTAGAGAGTGCGCGCCGCAGTCTCGTCCGAGCGCGGCACGGCGAGGCCGGCGCAGCCGCCGAGCGCAAGCGCGCCGGTCGCGGCCGCCGACCCGAGCAGGAACTGGCGGCGGTCGAAGCTCATGGTCATGCGTGTCTCCAATCAAGAGTCATTCCGGCGAAGGCCGGAACCCATGAACCGAACACCCGGGGGGTGCGCAAGGCCTTTGGGACGAGCAGCGCCGGTGTCCATGGGTCCCGGCCTCCGCCGGGATGACTCCCGGGATGCTTAAGGTTCGCTGCGGTGGACGCGGCCGCGGGCCATCACGAAGCTCATCCGGCGCAGCACGCCGACGTCGCTCAGCGGGTCGCCGCGCACCGCGACGATGTCGGCGATCTTGCCCGGCTCGATAGTCCCCGCCTCCGCGGCGAGCCCGAGCAGGTCGGCGGCGTTGACCGTCGCCGCCTGGATCGCCGCCGTCGGCGTCATCCCATGCTGGACCATCAGCACGAACTCGTCGGCGTTGCGGCCGTGCATCGAGACGCCGGCGTCGGTGCCGAACGCGATCCGGACGCCGGCCGGGAAGGCGCGCCGCACATTCTGGCCGGTGATCCCGATCCGCCACTCGATCTTGGCGCGGACCTCGCCGGTGTAAGCGTTGGGATTGGCGCGCAGCCGCTCGATATAGCCGTTGATGGTCGAGAGCGTCGGCACCAGATAGGCGCCGGTCTGGCGGAACAGGCGGATGCTCTCGTCGTCGAGCAGGGTCCCGTGCTCGATCGAATCCGCGCCGACCCTGAGCGCGAGGTTGATGCCGTCGGCGCCATGGGCGTGGACCGCGACCTTGCGGCCGTAGAGATGGGCGGTCTCGACGATCGCCCGCGCCTCGTCCTCGAACATCTGCGCGCCGAGCCCGAGGCCGATGCGGCTGTTGACGCCGCCGGTGGTCGCGATCTTGATCAGGTCGACGCCGCGGCCGATCTGGCGCCGCACCGCGCGGCGGCAATCGTCGGCGCCGTCGCAGGTGCTGCCCGAGCGCAGCAGATCGTCGTGAAACTCCTCGCGCACGCCCAGGGTCGGGTCCATGTGGCCGGTGGTCGCCGAGATCGACGTGCCGGCGTCGATGATCCGCGGGCCGATCGCCCATCCCCGCGCGATCGCGTCGCGCAGGCCCAGGGTGATGCCGTCGTCGGAGCCCAGATTGCGGACCGTGGTGAAGCCGGCGTCGAGCGTCTTGCGCGCGTTCCACGCGGCTTCGTAGGCGCGCAACGGCACGCTTTCGGTCATCTCGGCGAGTTGCCCTTCGATCCCGGCGCGATCGGAGACGAGGTGGACGTGGCTGTCGATCAGGCCGGGCAGCACGAACCGGTCCGACAGGTCGATCAGGCGGGCGCCGGCGGGCACCGGCGCGAAGCCGTCCTGCACCGCCTCGATCCGGTTGCCCCGCACCAGGATCGTCGCGCGCTGTCGCGGCGGCCGCCCCGGCCGGTCGAGCAGGGTGCCGGCATGGATCATTATCAGCTCGCCCGCGGGCGCGGGCGGCGGCGTCTGGGCCGGGGCAGGGCAGGCGATCAGGAGCAGGGAGAGAAGGAAGGGCAGGATCGCAAGTCGGCGCATTCTGGGCACTCCTCGAGGTCGGCGGAAGATAGCCGATCGCGCCCCGCCGCCAAGCGGCAAATGCGCGCCCGCTCAATTGCTGCTCTGTTGCCCGGCGGCAACAGGCGCGCGCCGTTGTGGCGAAGCAGCCACAGCGCCATTGTCTCGGAGTCGTCCGGCGGTTTATTCTGGCTACGCAACAAGCGAGGGATTTTATGTCACACCTGTCCGCGACTTCGCACCGCCGCGCCGCTTATGCCGGCGCCGCCTCCCTTCTCGCCATCGCCCTGAGCACGCCCGCTTTCGCCCAGGACGCGCCGGCCCAGCCGACCGCCGACAATGGCGAGGTCATCATCGTCACCGCGACCAAGCGCGAGACCTCGCTGCTCGAAGTTCCCTTCTCGATCAACGCCCAGACCGAGGCGATGATCGAGCGCTCGGGGGCGAACACGATCGAGGATCTGTCGCGCAACGTCGCCGGCCTCACCATCCAGAATCTCGGCCCCGGCCAGAGCCAGGTCTCGGTGCGCGGCGTTTCCGCCGGCCAGATCGTCCGCGACCAGCCGGGCGTCAAGGAGCAGGTCGGCGTCTATCTCGACGAATCGGTGATCTCGCTCTCGCTCTTCACCCCCGACATCGACCTCTACGACCTCAACCGCGTCGAGACGCTGCGCGGCCCGCAGGGGACTTTGTTCGGCTCGGGCTCGGTCGGCGGCACGATCCGCTACATCACCAACCAGCCCGACATGAACAGCCTGAGCGGCTCGGTCGAGGCCAATCTCAACCTGCTCGAGGGCGGCGATATCGGCGGCCATCTCAAGGGCATGATCAACGCACCGCTGGGCACCGGCGTGGCGCTGCGCGCGGTCGGCTATTACACCGAATATGGCGGCTTCATCGATGCGCGCCGCGAAGGCGGCGTGATCGACGAGAACGTCAATGGCGGCCACCGCGCCGGCGGCCGCCTCTCGGTCGCGCTCGAGCCCGGCGAAGGCATAAGGATCACGCCGCGCATTCTCTATCAGGAGATCCGCGCCAACGGCTTCAACCGCCAGGAGGTCTACAACCTCTACGCCAATCCGTTCACGACGACCCGTCCGCCGGTGACCTTCGGCGAGCGCGAGCAGCATCTGCTGCTCCGCGAGAGCTTCTCCGACGACACCTTGCTCGCCGACCTCAACGTCGAGATCGATCTCGGCGAGGATGTCTCGGTGACCTCGATCTCGACCTACATCAACCGCGACATCGTCGTCAGCCGCGACGCCAGCGCGCTCACCCACAGCGTGTCGCTCGACCTCAATTATGGGGCAGGGGCGCTGCTGATCCCGTCGAACCTGGTCGACACCACCGACCTCGAGACCTTCGCGCAGGAGATCCGCCTCGCGACCAGCAGCGCGGGGCCGTTCAACTTCGTCGCCGGCCTATTCTATTCGGGCACCGATCGTTTCTACCGCCAGCGCCTGCCCACGCCGGGCTATGACGCCTTCACCGACGCCCGCTTCGGCGCCGGCACCTCGGCGGCGGTGGCCAATGGCTTCCCGCTCAATTCGCCCTACAATGCGGACCTGCCCTACGACATCAAGCAATATGCCGCGTTCGGCGAGGCGACCTGGGACATCAGCCCGCGGCTGCATCTGACCGCCGGCGGCCGCGTCTACGACTTTTCGGAAACCCGCCGGTTCAAGTCCGGCGGCCTCTTCTCCAACGGCGACAACAATATCAACACGACCTCGTCGACCGGCTTCAGCCCGCGCGCCATCCTGAGCTACGAGATGGCCGACAATATCCGGGTCAACGCCCAGGCCTCGAAGGGCTTCCGGCTCGGCGGCGTCAACGATCCGCTCAACATTCCGCTCTGCACCGGCGGCGCCAACGGCATCGACGCCCGGACCTACGGCAATCGCCCGACCTATGAGGACGAGACGCTATGGAATTATGAGCTCGGAGTCCGCGGCCAGCGCCGGGGCCTCAACTTCGCCGCTGCCGCCTTCTACACCGACATCAGCAACCTGCAGGTCACCGCCGATGCCGGCAGCTGCTCGTCGCGCGTCGTCTTCAACGTCCCCAAGTCCCATACGATGGGCGTCGAGGCCGAAATCTCGGTGACGCCGGTAACCGGGCTCAGCCTGTCGATCAACGGCAGCCTGCTCGAGGCGAAGTTCGATTCCGACGTCACCACCACGGCCGGCGTCGTCATCGCCGGCATCCGCGACGGCAACCGCCTGCCGACCGTGCCGAACTTTCAGCTTTCGGCCAATGCCAGCTACAGCTTCCCGGTGGCCGACGGCGCGAGCGCCTTTGTCGGCGCCTCCGTCCAGCATGTCGGCAGCCGCTACACCCAGCCGAGCGATCAGGAGAACAACCCGCGCAACTTCGTCTCGGGCCTGGCCTTCGGCGGCGCGACCGGCAACGGCGTGACGAGGCTCGACCTCAGGCTGCCGGCCTATGATTACGTCAATCTCAGCGCCGGCGTGGATTGGGACAACGGCCTCGGCGCGATGATCTACGTCACCAATCTGTTCGACGAAAACGCCCTGCTCTCGTTCGACCGCGAACGCGGCGGCCGGGCAAGGCTCGGCTTCAACGTCGGCCAGCCGCGGACAATCGGCATCACGCTCAGGAAGCGCTTCCGCGCCGGTTCCTGAGCTGCCCGCGGCCGCGTGGCCCGGATGACCCGCCACGCCGGGACGATCGTGGTCGGCGCCGGCGTGTTCGGCGCCTGGACCGCGGAGCGGCTGCGCGCCCGGGGGCAGAGCGTCTTGCTGGTCGACGCCTGGGGGCCGGCCCATGCCCGCGCCTCGTCGGGCGGGGAATCGCGGATGACCCGCGGGGCCTATGGCGCGGACGAGGTCTACACCCGTATGGCGCTCGATTCGCTGGAGGAGTGGGAGCATTTGTCGGCGCGCGCGGGCCTGCCGATCTTCTTGCCGATCGGCGTCCTGTTCTTCTTCCCCGAGGCCGATCCGTACCTCGAGCAGACGATACAGGTCCATCGCCGGCTTGGCCTGCCGACCGAGCTGCTCGACAGCGCGGCGATGCGCCGGCGCTTCCCCCAGATCGATTTCACCGGCATCGCCGCCGGCCTTTACGAGCCGCGCTTCGGCGCGTTGATGGCCCGGCGCGCGGTCCAGACTTTGGTCGCCGGGTTCGTCGGCGATGGCGGCGTCTATCGCCAGGCCCAGGTCAAGCCGCCGGCCTCGTCGGGCGCCACCCTGCCGCACGTCACGCTGGAGAGCGGCGAGGAATTGCGCGCCGACCGCTTCGTCTTCGCCTGCGGCCCGTGGCTCGGCCGGCTGTTTCCGGACCTGCTTGGCAGCCGGATCTTTCCGACCCGGCAGGAGGTGTTCTTCTTCGCCCCCGAGCCGGGCGATACGCGCTACGCGCCGGGGCGGCTGCCCGGCTGGGCCGATTTCAACGGCGGCGACATGTATTACGGCTTCCCCGACCTCGAAGGCCGCGGCTTCAAGATCGCCCATGACGCGCACGGCCCGCCGATCGACCCGGACACCGGCGACCGCAGCTTCACGGCCGAAGCGCTCGCCGACGTCCGCGCCTTCATGGCCCGTCGCTTCCCCGATCTCGCCGCAAGGCCGCTCAACGAGGCGCGGGTCTGCCAATATGAGAACAGCTCGAACGGCGATTTCCTGATCGACCGCCACCCGGCCTGGGACAATGTCGTCCTGGTCGGCGGCGGCTCGGGCCACGGCTTCAAGCACGGCCCCGCGGTAGGCCGTTACGCTGCCGCTTTGGTCCGACGCGAACTGCGCGACATCGAGCCTCGCTTCTCGCTCGCCACCAAGGCCGAGCAGGAGGCGCGCGCGGTCCATTGAGGCTGCCATTGAAAAGGGGACAGTCACTGTGACTGTCCCGAGAGGCGAAGGGCGATGCCGACGCCGGAGAGAAAATCGTCGTCACCTGGCGGCGCGGCCCGACAGCGGCAACCTCCACGCCGTGGATGCGAGTATGCACGAGGACAGGAGATTGAAGCCCGCCAGAGTCCACCGGCTACTTCTGGCCGAAAGCGGCTGGTCCGGTTGAGGCAGAGTTCCACCCGTTGCAGACATTCGCGTCCTGCTTCAAACCCGTCGAAAATGCTGTAGCCAGACGTTGAGTGGGGTAGAGACGCTCGTGATTGTAATAGACGACCTGATGGCAAGGCTCGCGTTGCGTCGGCCAGTATTCTGCTCAGAAGCAGATTTTCAGCATGAGCTTGCCTATGAGATTAGGAAGAGTGATCCCAATCTAAACGTCAGGCTGGAATGGCCCATCACCAGCCCCGCGCGGGGCGCGATTGATCTAATTGTAATCGGCGAAGTCCGGTTCGCTTTGGAACTCAAATATCTGAGCAAGAGCTTTTCGACGATCCTCGACGGCGAGCCGGTCACGCTCAAGCAGCATGGAGCGCATGACCAGCGACGCTACGACGTATGCAAGGACGTGACGCGGATGGAACGCTATGCGGAGGCAACGGGGCATGGTGCTGGCGTCTTGGTCCTCACGAACGATCCCAGTTATTGGCAAGAACGCGCCCGCGCCGATACCATAGATGCAGCTTTCAACCTGTCGCATCTGCGCGAGCTAACCGGGACACTAGCCTGGCACGAACTGGCGAAGCCGGGAACCACAAAAAGCCGCGAGAGACCCTTGGAAATAAAAGGGCGGTATGCCCTGAAGTGGCAGGACTACAACCGCATAGAGGGCAGGGCAGGGTTGTTCCGCTACCTCTGGATCCCCGTCGCCATGGCCCTGCCTAGGCGTTGAGTTTTCATAGGCGTTGCGAGTCTGTCGGCGAAGCGTTCAGCTACAGGCTATTAGGTTCCGGAATGGTCTGGGTCGGGGAGCCCCTTACAGGCCCGGACAAATCCTAACCCCAAGCCTGTCACGAGGAGCAACTGTGCGGTTGCCGAAGGAATTGAGGATTGCAGGCTCATTCTATGCCCTTCAAGCAGTCGCTGCCGGACCAGTATGTCGATTGCGACGGAGTCCCACCCTCGATGTATGCCTCCAGCTACGTATTCGGAGGTACCGTCTTCCTGATATGGTACGTCGGCACCAACGACGACGCCGGGCCAAGGCAAATCAGTGTCGAACAGCGTCTGACAAGCGATCGAGGCGCTTTCCTTGGAGAATCCGTGATCGCGAATGCGCGTCGCTAGCGCGGCACGTATCACGGGGAAAATGTTGTTCGGCGGCTGTGAAAGGGTTCGTTCGCGGCCAGCTGTGATCTGATCTAGGATGCTAACTTCAAGCGGACCAAGCTGCGACAGGATGTCCACATAGTTCACGTGCTTGTTAGAGAATGCCAGAGCCGCGTCTGCAAGCAGGTTCGCCCAGCGCTCTGTCAGATCATCATCATCCGTCGAGTAGGATACCCGCTCTACAAAAAGCCGGAGGAAGCCTGGCTCTAACTCAATGGGTTCGCCAGTGGGTCGGATTTCATCCGCTCGCCGGAAGACCTTTCGTACCCTCGCAGTCACAAAATCAGCAGTGCTCTCGCCCATGCGTTTGAGGATCGGCTCAAAGAATTTAGCGGCGGCATACCCCCCAACTGCGATCGATGCCGCTGTGGACGTTATGATTTCATCTGACATCTGCTTTGCCATCGTTAGCCGCGATAATCGTGCTTTATAATGTAGCCCGGACATAACCACCAAGCCGATTTGGCCTAGATAATTACGCCGACCGGTTCGGTCCGAAGTTCGCACGCGAGATACGCCGCCAAGGCGTCGGCCGGATGCGTGGGTAATCGCCAGCCGCGGTGATACCTGGACGAGATGCACGTGATGCAACGGGGAGGTGGTCAGCCTGCGCGAGCCTTGGCTCAATGGATGACCGCTTTCCGGGTCGGAGCCTTCGGATTGCGGTGGCGGACGTGGGCGCATAGCTGCCAGTCCCGAGAACAAAGAACAGACTACGAACGAAACCATTTTCCTACAGCCCCCCTCCTCAGGCATAAGCTGGCCGATTCGCCGCGACTCGAGGAGATGCGCCGTGCACTGCTACGTCCCCCGATCCCCCTGTCCTGAGCCTGTCGAAAGGCAGGCCGACCTTCCTGCGCTCCCCGCCTTTCTCCGTTTCGCGCCGGTGCCGGTGCGCGCGCGCCACGACGGCTGGTCCCCCGCGCTCCAGCTGCGCTTCCTCGTCGCGCTGGCCCGCGGGGCGGGCGTGGACGAAGCCGCGCGGAGGCTTGGGCGATCGCGGCAGACGGCTTACGCGCTGCGGCGCAGGGCGGGGGCGGAAGGGTTCGCGGCGGCGTGGGACGCGGCCGTCGCCTTTGCGCGGGAGGCGCGGGGCTTCGCCTGGACGGCGCGGCGGCTCCCGGGCGCCGCGCCCTCGGGCATCGAAACCGTGCTCGTGCCGCGCTTCTATCGCGGGCGGCTCGTCGGCTACGTCCAGCGCGACGACCTGTCCGGCGCGATGGCCCGGCTCGCCCGGCTCGACCGGATCGCCGACCGGCTGGAAGCCGACCCGTCCCGCTTCGCGGGGTTGCGCGCCGAATCCGAGCGGCTCGGCCCGCTCCTCGGCGAAAGCTGACAAAGCCGACACGATGGCCCAAGCGAGACCGACAAGTTCGTCAGCTTCCGATTACTCTCAGCGCTCGCGTTCCGCGCGCAGGTCCTCGGTCTTTGACAGCCCGCTCTCCGCTGCTACATCAGCCGCGCCTCCCGTTTCACACCGAAAGCCCGCCATGATGCGCCTCCCCGCCGCCCTGCTGCTTCTTTTCTTTGCCGCAGCGAGCGCCTTCGCCCAGGCGCCGCTGCACTATCCCGAGACCGCGCGCGGCGACGTCGTCGAGGAGCAGTTCGGCGAGCGCGTCGCCGATCCCTATCGCTGGCTCGAGAACGACGTGCGCCAGGACCGGCAGGTGCGCGACTGGGTGACCGCGCAAAATGCGGTGACCGAGGCCTTCCTCGCCGCCTTGCCGGGCCGCGACGCGATCCGCGCAAGGATGACCGAGCTCTACAATTACGAGCGCTTCACCAACCCCGAAAAAGCCGGCAACCGCTATTTCTACACCCGCAATGACGGGCTCCAGAACCAGGCGGTGCTCTTCGTCCGCGACGGGCTCGACGGCGCGCCGCGCGTGCTGATCGATCCCAATTCATGGTCGCAGGACGGCGCCACCGCGCTCGCCGAATGGCACCCGTCCCATGACGGCCGCTTGCTGCTCTATTCGGTCCAGGACGGCGGCACCGACTGGCGGATCGTGCGCGTGCTCGACGTCGCCACCGGCCGGCCCACGCAGGACGAGGTCCGCTGGGTCAAATTCTCCAACCTCGATTGGGCGAAGGACGGCTCGGGCTTCTATTATTCGCGCTTTCCCGAGCCCGCGGGCGCGCAATTCCAGGCGCTGAACCAGAATCAGAGCGTCTATTTCCACCGGCTCGGCACGCCCCAGAGCGAGGACCGGTTGGTCTACGCGACCCCCGACCATCCCGATTACAACAACACGGCCGAGGTTTCGGAGGACGGCCGCTGGCTGATCCTCAGCTCCTCGCGCGGCACCGACGCCCGCTACGAGATCAGCCTGATCGACCTCACCCAGCCGAGTGCGAGCCCGCGCCGGCTGATCACCGGCTTCGAGCACGACTGGACCTATCTCGGCAACAGCGGCACGAATTTCTACTGGAGCACCAACAACGGTGCGCCGCGCCAGCGCATCGTCGCCACCGACATCGCCCGCCCGGCGCTCCGAATCCGCGAGATCGTGCCCGAGGACCGCGCCACGCTGCAGGGCGCCTCGATCGTCGGCCGCCAGCTGGTCGCCCGCTACCTGGTCGACGCCAGGAGCGAGGTGCGTACCTTCAGCCTCGCCGGTGAACGGACCGGCACGCTGCGCCTGCCCGGCATCGGCAGCGTCGGCGGCTTCCGCGGCGACCAATCGGGCAGCGAAACCTTCTACAGCTTCGCCAGCTTCAACAGCCCGGGCGCGATCTTCCGCTACGACAGCGCGACCGGCCGCAGCATCGTCTTCGCCGAGCCGCGCCTCGCCTTCGATCCCAGCCGCTACGAGGTCCGCCAGGTCTTCTACAATTCGAAGGACGGCACGCGGATCCCGATGTTCCTCGTCCAGCGCCGCGACCTCGATCGCACGCGCCCGCAGCCGACCTTGCTCTACGGCTATGGCGGCTTCAACGCGTCCGAGCTGCCGCGCTACCAGCCCAAATGGATGACCTGGGTCGACATGGGCGGCGTGCTCGCCGTCGCCAATCTGCGCGGCGGCGGCGAATATGGCGAGGCCTGGCACGATGCCGGCCGCCGCGCCAACAAGCAGAACACGTTCGACGATTTCATCGCCGCCGGCGAATATCTGATCCGCGAGCATGTCACGACCAGCCGCCAGCTGGCGATCGAGGGCCGCTCCAACGGCGGCCTGCTGATCGGCGCGGTGCTCAACCAGCGGCCGGACCTGTTCGCCGCCGCGCTGCCGACCGTCGGGGTGATGGACATGCTGCGCTTCGACCGCTTCACCGCCGGGCGCTATTGGGTCGACGATTACGGCTATCCGAACCGCGAGGCCGATTTCCGCATCCTGCGCGCCTATTCGCCCTATCACAACATCCGCGCCGGCGTGCATTACCCGCCGCTGCTGGTCACCACCGCCGACACCGACGACCGCGTCGTTCCGGGGCACAGCTTCAAATATACCGCGGCGATCCAGGCCGCCGACCCTAATGGCGCCCCGCATCTGATCCGCATCGAAACCCGCGCCGGCCACGCCTCGGGCAAGCCGACCGACAAGCAGATCGCCGAATTTACCGACATGTACGCCTTCATCGCCCATTTCACCGGGCTCAGGGTGGGGCTGAACGCCCGTTAACCACGGCGTTCAGCTTGGGCTCAGGCAAAGAGTTGGAAACACAAGCTATTGGGCGACGTTGTACGTCCGACTCAGGCTTGAAAAAACAGGAGCCCTGCCATGTTCAGGAAAATCATTTTCGGCGCCGCCGCGTCGGCAACCGCCCTCACCGCGCTCGCCGCCTTGCCGGCCCCGGCCGAGGCGCAGCGCTACCGCGACGGCTATTACGGCCGCGGCTATGACAATTACCGCCACCGCCGCCACCGGTCCAGCACCCGCGTCTATATCGGCCTCGGACCCAGCTACTCTGGCGGCTATTATGGCGGGGGCTATTACCCGCCCGCTTATTATCCGCCGGCCTATTATCCGCCGGCCTATTACAATCGCGGCTATTACAGCCGGGGCTATTACAATCAGGGCTATTACAATCAGGGCTATTACGGCCGCGGCTACCGGGGCGGCTATCGCTGCGGCGACGGCACCACCGGCGCGATCGTCGGCGGCGCGGCCGGCGCCCTGGTCGGCCGCGAGATCGGCCGCGATGGCCGGCGCTACGGGCGCTACGGCCGGCGCGGCAGCGGCACCACCGGCGCGATCCTCGGCGGCGTCGTCGGCGCCCTGATCGGCCGCGAGGCCGACCGCGGCTGCTAAAACCGAATGGGGACAGTTGCTAGCAACTGTCCCCACTCAGGGTTCGGGCGAGTCCGTCGAGGATCATCGCCCAGCCCTGGCGGGTCTTCTCTTCCCAATCGGCCCAGACGCCGTCGTGAGTCAGCGTCAGCAGCGATCCATCGCCGTCGGGGGCGATGGTCACCGTCACCTGGGTCCGCTCCTCGCTGAAGCTCGTCCAGAAATCGAACGCAAGCCGGCGCGGCCGGTCGATCTCGACATATTCGCCATGATGCTCGGCGATCTCGCCGCCGCGCCGCTCGTCGATCCGGAAGCGGCCGCCGACGCGTGGGTCGATCTCGCAGCGCTCCAGCGTGCCGTCCGGCGTCCGGAACAGCCAGCGCCCGGCCTCAGCCGGGTCGAGCCAGGCGTCGAACACCCGCTCGGGCGGTGCGCTGAGAAGGCGCTCGACGGTGACGGTTGCGGCCATTCAACCCTCCGCCTTCATCTTCTCGCGCCGGGCGAGCTCCGCCTCGGACGGCTCGGTCTGCGCGAACGAGCCGGTCCGGACCGGTCCGGACGGCCGGTAGCGGCTGACGATCACGCCGGTGGTCGCGGTGACGCTGGAGACGAGCGCGAACTCGCCCGGCCTGGCGCTTTCGTCGAACCATTTCTTGCCCCTGCCCAGCAGCAGCGGGAAGACGAACAGGTTGAGCTCGTCGACCAGGCCGCGCCCGAGCAAGGCGCGCACCAGCGTCGCGCTCCCCTGCGTCAACAGGTCCGGCCCGTCCCCGCTTTTCAGCCGGGCGACCGCCTCGATCACGTCGCCCTCGAGCTTGACGCTGTTCGCCCAGGCGAGCGAATCGGTCCCGGAGGTGGCGACATATTTGGTGACCGCGTTGAACTGGTCGGCGATCGGGTGGCCCTCCTGGAACGGCCAGTAGGCGGCGAAGATGTCGTAGGTCATGCGGCCGAGCAGCAGATCGTAGGGGCGCGCGAAAATCCCGCCCAGGGCCTCGCCCGTCGCCTCGTCCGAGTAAGGGAAGGTCCAGCCGCCATATTCGAAGCCGCCGGTCGGATCCTCTTCGGGCCCGCCGGGGGCCTGCATGACGCCGTCCAGGCTGACGAACGCACTGACGATCAGCTTCCTCATTGGCTCAGCTCCTTCGCGACTTCGCCGAGCTGGTCGGCGCAGGTGCCCCAGCCTTCCTGGAAGCCCATCTTCTCGTGCGTCTCGCGGTCGGCGACATTGCGGTGCAAGGCAATTGCCCGGTAGTGCGTCTTGCCGTCGCCGGCGTCGCTCAGGGTGACGATCGCGGTGAACGGAAAGCCGCCGCAATCCTGGATGTCGCCGGCCGGGCGGTAGCCGCCGCGCAACGCGCTGGTCCAGACGATCTTCTCGCCCTCGACCACCTCGAGGACGCAGCCCTCGCCGGGCGAGTCGAACCCGTCCGGGCCGGTCATCCGCGTGTAGAATCTGCCGCCGGGGCGAAGCTCCACTTCGACCTCGGGCGTCTGATACGGCCTCGGCGCCCACCATAGCTTCATCAGCTCCGGATCGGTCCACGCCTTCCAGACGAGGTCGCGGGGTGCGTCGAGCACGCGCTCCAGCACGAGGTCGTGGTCACTCATTTGTCGCTCTCCTTGGCTTGCATGTCTGCGAGAAAATCCTCCAGCCGGTCGAGCCGGCCTTCCCAGAGCGCGCGCTGCTCGGCGATCCAGGTCTCAGCGGAGGCGAGTGCCTTCGGTTCGAGCCGGCAGGTCCGCACCCGCCCTTTCTTTTCCGACCGCACCAGCCCGCTCGCCTCGAGCATCTGCAGATGCTGCATCACCGCCGGCAGCGACATCCGATAGGGCGCGGCAAGCTCGCTGACCGACGCGGGCGCGCGGCTGAGCCGCGCCAGCATGCCGCGCCGCGTCGGGTCGGCGAGTGCCTGGAAGGCGAGGTCGAGCCGGGCCGATTCGTTAAGCATAGGCTTAACTAACCAAACAGCGCGCCGCTCGCAACAGAAACTTCAGCATATGCTTAACTTTACAGACGCACAGAGCTTGCTATCGCCCCGCCATGCCGAGCCAGCCCGATTCCATCCTGATCGTCGATTTCGGCAGCCAGGTGACCCAATTGATCGCCCGGCGCGTCCGCGAGGCCGGGGTCTATAGCGAGATCGCTCCGTTCAACCGCGCCGGCGAGGCGTTCGAACGGCTTAGCCCCAAGGGCATCATCCTCTCCGGCGGCCCCTCGTCGGTGATGTGGGACGACAGCCCGCGCGCGCCGCAGCATTTCTTCGACGCCGGCCTGCCCATCCTCGCCATCTGCTACGGCCAGCAGACCATGGCGCACCAGCTCGGCGGCCGGGTCGCGCCCTCGGACGACAAGGAGTTCGGCCGCGCGTTCATCGACATCGTCGGCGAATCGATGCTGTTCGACGGCCTGTGGAAGCCGGGCGAGAGCCACCAGGTGTGGATGAGCCACGGCGACCGGGTCGAGGCGCTGCCCGACGGCTTCAGCGTCGTCGCCTCCTCCGAAGGCGCGCCCTACGCGGTCGCCACCGACGAGGAACGCCGCTTCTTCTCGTTGATGTTCCACCCCGAGGTCGTGCACACGCCCGACGGCGGCAAATTGCTCGCCAATTTCGTCCGCCACGTCTGCGGCCTCGCCGGGGACTGGACGATGGCCGAATATCGGGCGACCAAGATCGCCCACATCCGCGCCCAGGTCGGGCAGGGGAGGGTGATTTGCGGCCTCTCCGGCGGGGTCGATTCCGCAGTCGCCGCGGTGCTGATCCACGAGGCGATCGGCCACCGGCTGACCTGCGTCTTCGTCGACCACGGCCTGATGCGGCAGGCCGAAGCGGAGCAGGTCGTTTCCCTGTTCCGCAACCATTACAACATCCCGCTCGTCCACGTCGACGCGGCCGACGCCTTCCTGGGCGGCCTCGCCGGCCTCGACGAGCCCGAGGCCAAGCGCAAGCTGATCGGCAAGACCTTCATCGACATATTCGAGGCGGAGGCGGCGAAGATCGGCGGCGCCGATTTCCTCGCCCAGGGCACGCTCTACCCGGACGTGATCGAGAGCGTCAGCTTCACCGGCGGCCCCTCGGTGACGATCAAGAGCCACCACAATGTCGGCGGCCTGCCCGAGCGGATGAACATGCAGCTGGTCGAGCCCTTGCGCGAATTGTTCAAGGACGAGGTGCGCGTGCTCGGCCGCGAACTCGGCCTCCCCGAAGCCTTCGTCGGCCGCCATCCTTTCCCCGGCCCCGGCCTCGCCATCCGCATCCCGGGGGAGGTAACGAAGGAGCGCTGCGACATCCTCAGGAAGGCCGACGCCATCTACCTCGAGGAGATCCGCAATGCCGGCCTCTACGACGCGATCTGGCAGGCGTTCGCGGTGCTGCTGCCGGTGCGCACGGTCGGCGTGATGGGCGATCACCGCACCTACGACCATGTCTGCGCGCTGCGCGCGGTCACCTCGACCGACGGCATGACCGCCGACATCTACCCGTACGACGCGGCCTTTTTGAGCCGCGTCGCGACGCGCATCGTCAACGAAGTGCGGGGGATCAACCGCGTGGTCTACGACTATACGTCGAAGCCGCCTGGCACCATCGAGTGGGAGTAATCGGCGGCAACAATTCTCCCGATTACTGACGACAGGCCGACAGGCCGTCCCAAGATTGACGGCCGTAGTTGTTCGTGTCAGCATCCGACGACTTTAAGCGTTGGAGGGGGCGATGCTATTCTCGGATGCGCTGGAAGTAGCGATCGGACTGACGTTCGTCTTTCTGATGATGAGTCTCATCCTGACAGCGGTCAAGGAGGCGATCGAATCGATCATCAAGCGGCGCGGCGTGCGGCTGTTCGAGGGGTTCACGGAGCTTCTCGGTGACCCCTTGATCCAGCAATCCGGAGAACAAGCGGCGCGCAGGCTCTACGAGCATCCGCAGATCAGGGCCCTCTATCGCGGCGACTTCGACACCGCCGCGAAAAGAAACCGGGTGACGCGCGGGAACGGCCTGCCCTCCTACATCCCGTCGCGCAATTTCGCCTTGGCGCTGATCGGTCAGGTGCTGAGCGACAATCTCAACGATGAGCCGGCGGCCAACGCGACCCTGCCGGCGGCCGCTTCCCGCGTCGGGCAGCTTCGCTTCGCGGCCGAGCGGATCAAAAACGAGCAGGTCCGCCGGCTCATTCTCCAGGCCGTCGCGCGCGGCGGCGACAGCATCGAGAACGTCCAAAAGGCGCTGGAGGCCTCGTTCGACAGCGCGATGGACCGCGTGTCGGGCTGGTACACCCGCCACTCGCAGCGTGTCCTCTTCGTCATGGGGCTGGCGATCGCGATCTTCCTGAACATCAACGCGCTGACGATCGCCGAGAGTCTGTCCAAGGATGCCACGCTGCGGCGGGCCATCGCCGAGCAGGCCGAGCACTTTCAGCCGCCGGCAGGCACGGTGACGCCGCCGCCAGCCGCGCCGGGAAATGCCGCGGGGAACGAAGCGCTGCCGGCCGCGGACGCGGCGACGAACACCGCCGGAACCTCGGGCACGCCGCAAAGGTCGGCCGTGCAGTCGACCGTCCAGCCCCAGCTCGACCGGCTCGAGGATCTCGGCCTGCCGATCGGCTGGAGCGGCGGGGCCGTACGCGCGCTGGTCAGGCCGTGGAGCGCCCACGATGATGCGGCGGAGTCGTCGCGTTGGGGCTGGCGTCTGCTCGCCATCGTCCAGATCGCGCTCGGCTTCCTGATGACGGCGTTCGCCACGACCCTGGGGGCGCCGTTCTGGTTCGACATTCTCAACCGGCTGATGGTGATCCGCTCGACAGTGAAGCCGCACGAAAAGAGCGGGGAGGAGGGCTCTCAGGATCCGCAGGATCGGCCCGCCGCCGTTCCGACCTCGGTCGTCATCAACCAGAACGCCGCCGCGCCCGCCACTGCCCCGCCGAGCCAGATCGACACCGACATCTTCGCCGAGCCTCCGGGGCCGGATGAGCGTCCTCTGGAGGAGGATCCGGACATGGCCGCCGCCGCGGCGCGCGAAGGGGAGGGGGGCGAATGACGGTCACCATCACGGCCGAGGGCCTGAAGAAGATCAATCCGAACCTCCTCGACGAGCGGGCGCGGCTCTACGCGAGCGTGCTCGAAGCGGTGCGGCCGCTGGCCGATCTGAGCACGGGGATACGCGTCCGCCACTTCATCGCCCAGATCGCGCAGGAGACCGGGGGGTTTCGCGCGCTGGTCGAAAGCACGAGATACACCAAGCCGGACCGGCTCGACGCGCTGTTCAAGAATGTCCAGGGGCTGGAACATGCCCGGCGCCTCGTGGCCGCGGGTCCGGTCGCTATCGGCAACACGATCTACGCCAACAAGAACGGCAATGGCGGCGTCGAGTCGGGCGACGGTTTCCGTTTCCGCGGCCGCGGCTTCATGATGGTTACCGGCCGGGCCAATTACCGCAACGTCGGCGTCATGGCCGGGCTGCCGCTGGAGGACCAGCCCGATCTGCTCGGCGAGCCCGAGCCCGCGGCCAAGGCGGCGGCCATGTTCTGGAAATCACGCGCGATCAACAGCGCTGCCGACGCGAACGACATCAGCATGGTCACCTTCCTCGTCAACGGCCCGGCACGCCTCCATCTGGCCGAGCGAAGGGCGTTTCTGGCGACGGCGCAAACGATCTGGGATTGATCGCGCGCGCAGGCTCTGGCGCCGCGGCTTCTCCTTGGGCGTCCTGACCGCCGACATCGGCGATCGCGGGCGGTAAAAGGACCTGGCAATGGCCGACGAGGGATATGATTGGCTGCAGCGCAGCTATTGGTACGTCCCGGACGCCTGTCTGCCCGCGCTGCAGGTAGCCGGGATAGGTCAGCGATCCACCGATCAACGCGACATAATAGAGGAGGGGGACCAGGATGAGTCCCCAGAGCAAAATCCGCTTCATGATACCTCCCCCCGTCGTTCGTTGTGGGCATGGAGCGACCGGGATCGCTTGCAAACCGGCCGGCGATCGTCCGGCTTGCATGGGCGCGGCCTAGCCCCGAAAAGGCTGGCGCGTATTTGGAGCTTTGGAGATTCGCCATGAGTGCTGACCGGTCCGACCCTTATGCGGCGCGGCGCGACAGCGATCCGGCCGAGCAGACAGTGGGCGACGTCATCGATAACGCCGTCCGCAAGATCGTCACGGCGATCGTCGTCGCCGGCGGGATCGTCGGACTTGCCGTCTACTTCCAGGCCCCGCCGCCGCGCTACCAGGCGGCCGTCGGGGACGGGCGCGTGGTTCGGATGGACACCAGGACAGGGACAATCATCGCCTGCGACGCCCAGGGCTGCGCGATCGTGCTGCGGCGCGGGCAGCGGCTCGAAGAGCGTTCGAACCTCGACCGGTTGCCGCACCAGGGCAGCCAAAACCTGCAAGCCCCGGCGGTGCCGGCTCCGGCCCTTCCTGCTCCGGCCACGAAGGCGCCGGCCGCCCAGGCGCCGGCCGCGGCTCCCGACGAGGAATGAGCCGGTCGCGAACCCGGGGATGATTGAAGCTCAAGCCGATGATGCGCAGGCGGTGATCGCTTTGTGGCGCGCCTGCGGCCTGACGCGGCCCTGGAACGATCCCGCGGCCGATTATGCACGTGCGGTGGAGGGCGCAGGCTCGGCGGTCCTGCTGTTGCGCGAGGGCGACGCGCTCGCCGCGAGCGTGATGGTCGGCTTCGACGGCCATCGCGGCTGGGTCTATTATCTCGCGGTCGCGCCGGACCGGCGCCGGCAGGGGCTCGGCCGCCGGATGATGGCGGCCGCCGAGACCTGGCTGCGCCGCCGCGGCGCGCCCAAGATCCAGCTGATGGTTCGTGACGACAATGAGCAGGCGCTGGACTTCTATGAAGCCCTCCGAATGGAGCGCCAGCGGGTCGTCACCCTTGGGCGTTTCCTGACATGATCACGCTCTACGGCATCCGCAATTGCGACACGGTCAAAAAGGCGCGGGCCTGGCTTGATGCGCGTGGGCTCGCTCATGATTTCCACGACTACAAGGTCGGCGGGATCGACGCGGCGCGGCTGCGCGCCTGGGCCGCCGAGCTCGGCTGGGACAAGCTGCTCAACCGCGCCGGCACCACCTTCCGCAAGCTGCCAGACGCCGACAAAGCGGATCTCGACGAGGACAAGGCGATCGCGCTGATGCTGGCGCACCCCTCGATGATCAGGCGTCCGCTGCTCGACCTCGGCGAGCGCCGCCTGCTTGGCTTCGACGCGGACACCTGGAGCGCGGCGCTTGGCGGCTGAAACCGGAACGATTCCGCCCCTCGGCGTTTCTTGGTTTTTCCGGCGGCATTCACTGCGGGGGCGCGATGCCTGAGGGCCGACAAAGAAGATCGCGGCGCGACAGCGACGCGCTGTTTCGCGCACTGGCTGATTCCGCGCCTGCGCCGATCTGGGTAACCGGCGCCCAAGGCATCGAGTTCGTCAACCGCGCGCTGATCGATTTCTCGGGCCTCCCGGCGGAGGCCTTGTCCGGCACCGGGTGGACGGACATCCTCCATCCCGACGATTTACCCGACGTGATGGCCCGCCGGGCGGCGGCCTGGGCCGGCCGCAGCGTCTATACTTTCGACGCGCGCATGCGCCGTGCCGACGGCGAATGGCGCTGGCTCTCGGCCAGCCTCAGCCCGCGCCTCGACGCCGGGGGCAACCCAATCGGGTTCGTCGGCATGGCGCTCGACGTCACCGAGGCCAAGCGCGCCGAGGCCGAGCTGCGCGAGAGCGAGGAAAGGTTCCGGGCGATGGCCGATTGCGCGCCCGCGCCGGTCTGGGTCACCGACGCGACCGGGATCGCCTTCGCCAACAAGGCCTTTGCCGAAGTCGCCGGCCTGCCGGTCGGGGAGCTGACCGGGGCCAAATGGATGGAGATGATCCATTCCGAGGATCTGCCCGAAGTGCTCGCGCGGCGCGACCGCGCGTGGGAGGCGGGCGAGGGCTATGGCTATGACGCGCGTTTCCGGCGCGGCGACGGCGAGGAGCGCTGGATGACGGTCAGCTGCCGGCCGAGGCTCGACGTCGCCGAAAAGCTGATCGGCTATTGCGGAATGGCGGTTGACATCACCGACGCGAAACGCGCGGAGACTGCGTTGCGCGATAGCGAACAGCGGCTGCGGATCGCGCTCGGCGCGGGCGCGCTCGGCGACTGGGCCTGGGACGCGGCCAGCGACATGGTCACCTTCTCCGAGCAGGCTGGTCAGCTGTTCGGCATTCCCTCGGGCCCGGTCATGACCTGGTCGGCCATGCAGAAGCTGATCGTCCCGGAAGATGCAGCGGCCGCCGCCGCCGCGGTCCAGGCGGCGGTTCGCGAGCGAAAGGACTATGCGGTCGAATATCGGGTAATGGGTCCCGAAGGTGGTCTGATCTGGATCCACGCGGTCGGCCGGCCGATCTATTTCGACGACGGCCGTCCCAGCGGGATGGTTGGCGTCGTCCAGGACGTCACCCGGCGCAAGCAGGCCGAGGAGGCGTTGCGCGAGGACAAGAAATCGCTCGAGACTCTGAACCGGATCGGCGCCAGCCTCGCCCCCAAGCTCGATCTCCAGCGAGTCGTCCAGATGGTGACCGACGCCGGCGTGGAATTGAGCGGCGCCCGGTTCGGCGCCTTCTTCTACAATGTGCTTAACGCGGCCGGCGAGAGCTACATGCTCTACGCCATATCAGGCGTCGACCGGAGCCACTTCGACAAATTCCCGATGCCGCGCAACACGGCGGTGTTCGCCCCGACCTTCAGCGGCGAAGGCGTCGTCCGTTCCGACGACATCACCAAGGACCCGCGCTACGGCAGGAGCGATACCCATCACGGTATGCCGAAGGAGCATCTGACGGTCACCTCCTACCTCGCGGTCCCTGTCGTTTCGCGTTCGGGCGAGGTGATCGGCGGCCTTTTCTTCGGCCATGAGGAGCCCGCGCGCTTCACCGAACGGCACGAACAATCGGTCGTCGGCATCGCCGGCCAGGCGGCGATCGCGATCGACAACGCACGTTTGTTCGAGGCCGCCCAGCGCGAGATTGCCGACCGCCGCCGCGCCGAGGACGCGCTGCGCGAGCTGAACCAGTCGCTCGAGGCGCGCGTCGCCGCCGCCATCGCCGAGCGCGAGACCGCCGAGGAGGCGCTGCGCCAATCGCAGAAGATGGAGGCGGTCGGCCAATTGACCGGAGGCATCGCCCACGATTTCAACAACCTCCTCACGGTCATCACCGGCAATGTCGACGCCGCCCGCCGCCATCTCGGCGAGGAGGGCGAGCCGCGCATCCTGCGCGCGCTCGGCAACGCTTTGGTCGGCGCCGAGCGGGCGGCGACCCTGACCCAGCGTCTGCTCGCTTTCTCGCGCCGCCAGCCGCTCAATCCGCGCCCGATAGACCCAAACCGGCTCGTCACCGGCATGTCGGAGCTGCTTCACCGGACGCTCGGCGAGACGATCGAGGTCGAGTGCGTCCTTGCCGCCGGTCTGTGGCGGGTCGAGGTCGACCCGAACCAACTCGAAAACGCTATGCTCAACCTCGCGGTCAACGCGCGCGACGCCATGCCCGATGGGGGCAAGCTCACCATCGAGACGGCGAACACCCATCTCGACCGCAATTATGCAGGCCAGAATGCGGGCGTCTCCGCCGGCCAATATGTGGCGATCTGCGTGTCCGACATCGGCGCCGGGATGGACGCCGACACGCTCGCCCGCGCGTTTGAGCCCTTCTTCACCACCAAGGAGGTTGGCAAGGGCACGGGCCTCGGCCTCTCGATGGTCTACGGCTTCGTCAAGCAATCGGGCGGCCACCTCAAAATTTATTCGGAAGCCGGGCAGGGGACGACGGTGCGCATCTATCTGCCGCGCCTGCTTGGCGAGCAGGCCGAGGTCGAGGACCGGCCCGAGCAGGCGGCGCCCGAAGGCACGCGCGACGAGACGATCCTGGTCTGCGAGGATGATGACGACGTGCGCACCTATACGGTCGAGGTGCTGCGCGAGCTTGGTTACCGCGTGCTGGAAGCGCATGACGGCCCGTCGGCGCTGCGCCTGCTCGAGCGGCAGGAAGGAATGGTAGACCTTTTGTTCACCGACGTCGTCCTGCCAAGCGGGATGAGCGGCGCGGTCCTCGCTCAGGAGGCGCGTATGCTGCACCCGGACCTGCCGATTCTGTTCACCACCGGCTATGCGCGCAACGCGATCGTCCATCACGGCCGCCTCGACGCAGGCGTCGAGCTGATCACCAAGCCATTCGCTTATGCCGATCTCGCCGCCCGCATCCGCGACATGCTCGATCGGACCTGATAAGAGCGGCACGCTTTTTTGGGACTCGATCATGCGCCTGCTCGTGCTTTGCCTGCTTATCCTCACCGCCGCCGCCCAGCCCGGCCGCGCGCCGGACCGGGTAATCCGCACCGAGACCGTGACCGGCCGGCTCACCGGCTGGGAGATGGGCGACTATCTCTGGGCCCGGATCTCGGTGCGCGGCAGCGTCGACGGCGCCCAGCCCGGTCCCGATCCGATCGGCCCGTTCCTCGAGGCCCATCGCGGCCGTCCGCTGACGATCACCATCGCTACCGTTTCGACCTGGGTCCCCGAAGCCGGCGGGATGACCGAGATCCGGCGGATCACCGGCGCGCGCGAGGGCAGGGTGACGGCTTTGGCCTGGTGGCGCTCGCTCACCCCCGCGCGCCGCCGCGCCGCCCGGCGCGCCTTCGAGGCGGCAATCCAATGAGGCGGCTGCTGGCTCTTCTCCTGCTTCTCTGCGCGTCTCCCGCGCTCGCGCAGACCGACTATGCCGCGCGCCTGACCGAAGGCGATGCCACCTTGCCCGACTTCCGTTTCCGCTCGGGCGAGACCCTGCCCGAGCTGCGCATTCACTATGCGACATTGGGCACGCCGCACCGCGACGCCCGCGGCGAGATCGACAATGCGGTGATGGTGCTCCACGGCACCGGCGGCTCCGGCCGGCAATTCCTCGCGCCCCAATTCGCCGACGAGCTCTACGGCCCCGGCCAGCCGCTCGACCTCGCCCGCTATTACGTCATCCTCCCCGACGGCATCGGCCACGGCCGCTCGTCCAAGCCGAGCGACGGCCTCAGGATGCGCTTCCCGCATTACGATTATGACGACATGGTCGAGGCGCAGCGGCTGATGCTCGGGCGGCTCGGCGTCGCCCGGCTGCGGCTGCTGATGGGAACGTCGATGGGCTGCATGCACGGCTTCGTCTGGGCTGAGGCGCACCCGGAGATGCTCCGCGCGATCATGCCGATGGCCTGCCTGCCGACGCAGATCGCCGGCCACAACAGGATGTGGCGCCGGATGGCCGTCGAGGGCATCCGCCGCGACCCCGCCTGGCAGGACGGCAATTATGCGACCGAGCCCGTTCAGGGCCTGCGCACCGCGGTCAGCCTGCTCCAGGTCGCCGGTTTCGCCCCGCTCTACCTTCAGCGGACCTATCCGACGCGCGAGAGTGCCGAAGCCTATATCGTCGACCGCGTCGAGCGCGACATCGCCACCCGCGACGCCAACGACCTGATCTACCAGCTCGAAGCCTCCCGGACCTACAACCCGCTTCCCAATCTCGAGCGGATCCGCACGCCGATCACCTGGGTCAACTCCGCCGACGATTTCATCAACCCGCCCGATTACGGCATCGCCGAGGCGGCCGCCCGCCGCATGCCGACCGCGCGCTATGTCCTGATCCCGGCGAGCGCCGAGACGCGCGGCCACGGGACCCATACCTGGGCGCGGTTTTGGAAGCGGGAGCTGGTCGATCTGTTGGCGCGCACGGAGCGCTAGCCCCCTCTCCCCTCTGAGGAGAGGGAAGCGCCGCGAAGCGGCGAAGGGAGAGGGGGAGGCGCCTCCCGCGCGCTGACATGGTTGAGCGCGATCACCCAGCGGCCGTCGACCTTGCGCATCAGCCTTGTGTTGATCCCGTCCTGCGGCCGCTCGCCGCCGTCGAGGCGATAGCGGCTCACGAGCTGGGCCGCGTCGGGGGCGAGCATCTCGACGCGGACGTCCCAGAAATGCAGCCGGCCGCGCCGCTCCGGCGCGCCGCCATAGTCGCGGACATAGTGATCGAGCGTGCCCTGCCAGTCGCGCTGGAACTGCCCGCGCGAGACGAACACGACGTCGGGATATTTGAAGCCCGCCATGTAGCCCCGGAAATCGCCGCGGTTCCACGCCGCCTCCATGTTCGCGATCACCTGGCGGATCGCCTGCTCCTCGGCGGCCTGGTCGTAGGCCGGGGCGCGCGCGCAGCCGGCCAGCAGGAGGAGCAGGAAGGCGAGCGCGGCGCTCCTCACGCGTGCATCAACCCGTGCACGAGCCGGGCGACGGCGATCGCTTGGTGGTCGTGCCACTGGTCGGCGATCACCTGGACGCCGATCGGCAGGCCGTCGGGATCGGCGCCGACCGGGACCGCGGTCGCCGGCAGCATCGCGAAGGTGGCGAGCGCCGGAAAGGCGAGCTGCAGCCCGTAGCGGGTCGGTTGCCCGTCGACCATGAGGGTGCGCTGGGTGACCTCGGTGTCGTCGTGCGGATAAGCGGTGACGCCGAACGCCGGCGCGATCACCGCGTCATAGCCGGCGAACAAAGCGCGCCAGGCGCGGACCGCGCGTGCCTGGTGGTCGAGCAGGTCGAACCATGAGGTGAGCGACGGCGGCTCGCTGCCGTCCGGCGGCACGCTGCGGGTCAGCGCCGTCATCAGCAATTGCATGAAATGGCCGAATTGCGCCGAAAGGTCGGGGATCAGTGCGCTTTCGCGATCGACCCGCGCCCCTGCGGCCTCCAGCGCCGCGCCGACCCGTTCGAGCGCTTCGGCGATCGGCCGGGCAATCGCCGCGAACGGGTGGGTCGCCATCAGCAGGATGCGCAGGTCGCCCGGCGCGCGCTCCTCGGCTCTCGCGAGCGGCCGGTCGGCGAGCAAGTCCAGCGCGAGCGCGAGATCGTCGGCATTGCGCGCCATCGGCCCGATCACCCCCATCACCGGGGTGTGGCCGTCGGTGGTCGGGAAATCGTGCCCCTCGGCATTGAGCGCGCCATAAGTCGGCTTGTGCCCCCAGATGCCGTTGAAGGCGGCCGGCACGCGGATCGAGCCGCCGATGTCGGAGCCCAGTTCGAGCGGCACCATCCCGCTCGCCAGCGCTGCCGCGCCGCCGCCCGAAGAGCCGCCGGGCGAGCGGCCCGGATCGAACGGGTTGCGGGTGCGGCCGTAGACCGGGTTGACCGACTGGTGATCGGCAAGGCCCACCGGCACGTTGGTTTTGCCGAGGATGATCGCGCCGGCTGCCCTGAGGCGTTGGACCGCGACCGCATCCTCCCTGGCGATGAACCCGCGATGCTGCTCGAAGCCCCAGGTGGTCGGCAGGCCGGCGACGTTGAACGCCTCCTTGACCGTCATCGGCACGCCGAGCAAAGGCGCGCGCTCGCCCCGGGCCAGAGCGGCGTCGGCCGCATCGGCGGCGGCGCGGGCGCGCTCGAAATCGCGCACGACGACGGCGTTGATCGCCCCGTCCAGCGCCTCGATCCGGGCGATCGCCGCGTCGCATTCGGCGCGGGCATTGGTCTCGCCGCGGGCGATGGCGGCGGCGGTCTCGATCGCGCCCATTTCGGTCATACCATTCGCCCCCCAACCGTTCGGGCTGAGCCTGTCGAAGCCCTCTCTTTCCCTTCTGCGCAAGGAAGGGAAGGCCCTTCGACAGGCTCAGGGCGAACGGGGTGTGAAGTTAGAACCGTTCGCCTTTCTCCGCTTTCTCGCGCAGCAGCGGCGAAATCTCGAAGCCGTGCTTCTCGAGCCCGGCGACGATCTTGGCGAGCCCTTCGCTGCCCGCCCAGAACATCGGCCCGCCGCGATAGACCGGCCAGCCATAGCCGTAGACCCAGACGACATCGATATCCGAGGCGCGCTGGGCCATGCCTTCCTCGAGGATTTTCGCGCCCTCGTTGACCATCGAATAGAGCGTCCGCTCGACGATCTCCTGGTCGGTAATCTCGTGCTGCGGCGTGCCGGTTTGCTTGCGGAAATCCTCGATGATCTCGGCGACGCGCGGGGACGGGGAGGGGGTGCGCTTCTCGTCATAATCGTAGAAGCCGGCGCTCTTCTTCTGGCCCCAGCGGCCTTCGGCGGCGAGCGCGTCGCGGATATTCTCGATCCTGGTCGGGTCGCGGTGCCAGCCGATGTCGACGCCGGCGAGGTCCGACATCTGGAACGGACCCATCGGCATTCCGAAATCGACATGGACCTTGTCGATCTGCTGCGGCGTCGCGCCTTCGAGCAGCAATTTCATCGCCTCGACCTGGCGCGGCATCAGCATGCGGTTGCCGATGAAGCCGTGGCAGACGCCCGCCACCACCGCGACCTTCTTGATCCGCTTCGCGAGCTGCATGGCGGTAACCAGCACGTCGGGCGCGGTCTTGGCGCCACGCACCACTTCGAGCAATTTCATCACATTGGCCGGCGAGAAGAAATGGAGGCCGAGCACGTCCTGCGGCCGCGATGTGCTCGCCGCGATCTCGTCGATGTTGAGATAGGAGGTGTTGGAGGCGAGGATCGCGCCGGGCCTGGCGATCTTGTCGAGCTTGCCGAATATCTCCTTCTTCACGTCCATATTCTCGAACACGGCCTCGATGATCAGGTCGCAGTCGGCGAGGTCCTCGAGATTCAGAGTCGGTTTCAGCGCGCCCATCGCCGCCTCCACCTGGTCGGAGGTCATCCGCCCCTTGGCCGCGCTCGCCTCGT
>JAXDPI010000003.1:0-11452 GCA_034668465.1 Sphingomonadales bacterium | reverse complement strand
CGCCGGCCACGTCGGACGGCTTGTCCGGGCAACCAGCCCGGCCTGCGCGGCCCTCCTTGCCGGCGGCCTTCTCCGGGCGATCCCGACCGTTGCGGATACCGAGTACGGACCCTCGACGCGAAACGCGCGGCGCGGAAGTCGCGGGCGGAATCAAAAGTCCGTGGCGACAATCAGCGCGGGCCCCGAGCCGGGCTGCGCGTCCCCGGCCACCCGCAGCCGCCAGCTCGCTTCGAGCCGCAAGTTCGCGCGCGCCGTCGGCAGCCGGTAGGAGAGGACCGGCCCTGCATCGAGCCGCGCCGCCCCCGGCTGGGCCGCACCCCAGGCGCCGGCGCCCACCTCGAGCGGCCCGAGCGGCCAGCCGACGCGCGCCGCGCCGTCGACGAACGCATCGCGCGACCTGAGGCCGACGAGGCCCGCCTGGACGTAAGCGTCGAGCTTCAGCGCGCCGGCCAGCGTCCGGCTCGCTCCGCCATGAAGGGTGATCGAGAAGGCCGAGCGTCCCCGGCGCCCGATCGCCTGCCGCCGCTCGGCGAGCAGGTTGAGCGGGAGCGCCGCCAGCGGTTGCCAATCCAACCCCAGAGCCACCTCGGCGCCGCCGGCCCGCCGCAGCGGCGCATAAGCGCGCCCGCTCAGCGCGAGCCCGCCGCCGACGCGGTAGCGCAGCCGCGCCCCGGCCTGGCTCCCGCCGAGCGTCCCGCCCGGCGCCAGCGACGATCCGCCCGGTTCGGGCCGCACCAGCAGCCAGGCGGAGGCGGACCAGCGGCGGGCGCTCGGCGCGGGCGGGCGCAATGGCAGCGGCTGAGCCGGCTTCGACCTTGCCGCCGCGACCGTGGACAAGGGCGACGGCTCGGCAGGGTGGGACCGCCGCAGGGCGGGCCCGGCAGGCAAGCCGGAAGCAGAGTTGCCGTCCGGCCGCAATGCAGCCGCACGATTAGCAGGCAAGGTCCGTTCTCCCTTATAAGAGATGTCCCTTATGAGGGAATCAATCGACCGGATGGCGGAATCGTCGGCGCCTGAAATATCGGCAATGGCGGACCCGGCCGTTGGTGGCGGCAGGGTCGTCGACGTCGGCCCTGCGCGAGAGACGATGTCCGCCGCGGGGCGAGGCCACACATCCGGCAAAAGCACCGCGGCCCGCAAGCACACCCAGCCGCCGACCACCAGCGCCAGGAAGCGCAGCGGCGGCGCGCGCATCATTCCGCCGGCAGCGCGTGCGGGAAGACGTGGGCGGTCTTGCCCCAGATTGTCGAGCCGGTCCGGCGCAGGCGCAGATAGCGGACGAGCGCGCGCCTGACGGCCAGGATGGCGATGAAATTGGCGATGATCGTACGGGGCAGCGCGCGCACGCCTTCGCGCCAGCCATAAGCGCGCGCGACGAAGCCGAAGCGCATCGCCAGCCGCCACAGCAGCAGCACCGAGTTGATCGCGGCGAGCGCGACGAACAGCGGCGAAAAGCCCTGCATCCTCCAGCCCGCGAGCAGCAGCGCCGCCCACAAGGCGAGCGCGAGATAAGCGGCGCTCAGCACCAAAGCGGCGAGCGGCGGCTGGCGGTCGCGCAGCCGCATCCAGCGCTCGGCGAGACCGCCGCTCCAGCCGAGCCGCTCCCAGCCCGCGAGCGCGATCCCGGCCGCCCAGCGGGCCTTCTGCGCGACCGCCGCGTCGAGCGATGCCGGGAAATAGGCCCGGGTCGCGACCACCGGCCGGCCGGCAGCGCCCGGCAGCCGGACGAAGGCGGCCCGGCGCTGCAGCCCGCCGAGCCGCAAGCCGAGCTCGTAATCCTCGGTCAGGCTCTCAGGGTCGAACGGCGCGCCATGGATTGCGGCGAGCGCGTCCAGCGCGTCGCGCGCGATCGCGCAGCCGACCCCGGTCGACGGCAGGCTCGCGCCGATCGCCGCGCGGACGACCAGCTCCTTGCCGTGCGATTCGAGGAACTCGTCGATATAATGACCGGAAATCCATCGCGATCGGACGTCGATCAGCGGCACGACCGGCAGCTGGACGAGGTCGAACCGCTCGATCAGGGCGTCGAACAGGCCGAGCTCGGCCGAATGGACGACATCCTCGGCGTCGTGGAGGACCACCGCCTTGAAGCGAATCCCCTCCGCCGCCTCGTCCTCGATCATCCGCTCCCACAGCCGGTTCAGGCAATCGGCCTTGCTGGTCGGCCCCGGGGCCGGGCCGACGACCAGCCGGATCCGCCCGCCCGGCACGCGCCGGACCGCGGCGATCGTCGCCGGGTCGTTGGGATAGCAGCCGACGTAAAGCAGATAGTCGGCGGCGCCGAACGCCGCCGAGGCGTGGGCCAGCATCGCGCCGATCACATCGGCCTCGTCCCAGGCCGGGATGAAGACGGCGAGCCGCCCGGGCCGTTCGGGCGCGGGAAGCGACGCGGCATGCGGGTCGCCGGCCTTGCCCGCCAGCTTGCGCTTCGCCGTGAGCCCCAGCCAGATGAAGTCTACGACCAGGTCGCTTGCGCCGAGAAAAAGGAAGCCGGCCGCGGCGAACAGGGCCGCCTCGCGCATGATTGATTCGCACAGGGCGAACAACGTCCCCACCCAGTCCATTCCGAGTCCCTCGAGATCGGATTGAGTTATCCTCCGTTACGGATGGAGCAGACGCAAGGACTTTCGTGAGGGCGAGGATTCTTCCGTTTCGGATCAGTCTGGCCGGGTAAGCGGCGACTTCTCTCCGGAGCGGAGCCGCCTCCCTTCGACCGGCCCTGCCCCAAGGCGCAGCTTCCCCCCGGGGAGACTCGTCATGAACGCTTCTTTACGCAGGCTATTGGCCGCCCTTGTCGTGACGCTTGGCCTGGGCTGGAGCGCGCAGGCTTCGGCCTGGGGGGACACCGGCCACCGGACCGTCTGCGAGATCGCCTTGCGCAACCTGACTCCGGTGGCGAAAGCCGAGGTCGCGCGCCTGTTGCGCGCGCATCCGGCGATCCTCGGCGCCAATCCGCTGAACGGCGAATATGGCTGGGCCTGCACCTATCCGGATCACCCCGCGGCCGGCGGGCCGGGACGCCGGTCGCCCGAGCATTTCGTCAATTATGCGCGCACGACCCTCATCGTCACCAGCGCGTCCGGATGCGGCGTCACCTCGCTGTGCGTGATCACGGCGATCGCATCGGACTATGCGATGCTCCAATCCCCGGCCTCGTCCGACCTGCAGCGCGCCGCGGCGCTCGTCTATCTTGGCCATTGGCTCGGCGACATCCACCAGCCGCTGCACAGCTCCTTCGCCGACGACCAAGGCGGCAACCAGGTCGATTCGAGCGGCCTGTGCACCTTCAGCCTGCACTCGACCTGGGACACCTGCATCCTCCAGGCCAGGACGATCGGCAGCGGGCCGTCCATTCCTGCCGTCCGCGCCCTGGCGGAGAGGTGGAGCGGCCAGGCGACCGACACCGACCGCGCCCAATGGCTTTCCTCCGTGCCCTGGCAATGGTCGGCGGAATCCTATGCCGTGACGCTGAATCCGCAGGTGCATTATTGCGTGATGGTGCAGTCGGCCTGCCAATATTCGGCGACGCAAATGGCCTTTGCGCAGGGCCAGCAGAAGCAAAGCGTGGCGATCGACGCCGCTTATATGGATTGGGCCATGCCGATCATCCAGCGCCGCATCACCCAGGCGGGCGTGCGGCTGGCGCATCTCCTGAATCGCGCGTTGGACCCGGCCTATCGCGGCTGATCCGGGGCGGTTTTCGCTTCCAATCCAGGATTCGACCTGCCGGTCGTGGCCGATGCATGCCTCGCCGCCCCGTTACGCGTCCGCGCGCCGCGCTTGTCCTGATCCTCTTCGCCGCCGCGGCGAACAGCGCCCGCGCGCGTGCGCAAGCCATTTCGTGAAGCGCTGGTTGATCCGTTTCGGACCAGTTTGAGCCGGTTCCCTCCGGAGCGGACTCAGCTTCCTTCGACCTGCCCAAAGCCGAGGCGCAGCCTCCCTCCAGGGAGACTCGCCATGAAGAAATGGAATCCACGTCGCGCCTTGCCGGCGCTTTTGCTTGCCCTTTCGGCCGTCCTCGTTTCGCCGGCCCAGGCGCGGGCGCGCGACTGTACTCGCGCGGAGATGAGCGCGGGGGACGCGGAAATCGTTCGCTTTTCCGCCGACCGGACGGCCGTCGCCGCCGCCGTCGCCGCGCATCTGCCTTGGGGTGTTCCGGTCGAGACTGTGCCGACCACCAACGAGATGCGGCTGGTTCAGGCGGATTATGTGATCGACTACGATGCCGATCTGCGCGTTCCGATCTGGACGGCCGAGAGGATCGTCGCCGCGCGGCTGGATTCGCGCGTGGAGCGGACCGATTGCTTCCGCTTCGACCCCCGCCTCGACCGCCTAACCTCGTCGGTCCTCGAGGATTATGCGCGGTCGGGCCATGATCGCGGCCATCTCGCGCCCTTCGCCGACCAGCGTTACTCGGTCATCGCCGGCAACAATTCCTTCATCCTGACCAACATGGCGCCGCAGCTGGGCGCCTTCAACAGCGGTATCTGGGGGCGATTGGAAGACAAGGCGCGCGAGTGGGCTTCGAGTCACCCCAATCTCTACGTGCTCAGCGGCAGCGTATTCGACCGCGACGGCGATGGCCGCCGCGATCCCGACAGCGCCGCCCGGCGCATGACCACCAATGGCGGTGCGCGCGTCGGCATACCCACGCATTTCTTCAAGATCGTCGCCTTTGAGGGGCCGGGCGGGCAAGTCGAGACGATCACGTTCCTGCTTCCCCACGATCCGACCAGGCCTCGCGGTGCCCCGGCCATCGCAGCCTATCTGACCGCGCACATCACCAATATCGCGACGATCGAGCGGCTCACCGGCCTCGATCTCTTTCCCGGCGCGACGCGGATCAATGAAAGCCGGGCTCTGTGGTGACTTGAAAGGAGCCGAACGGCCGGTAATTTCCGTTTCCCCGGCCGGCCCGAATTCGCCATGAAGCGGCGATGACCCGTTGCCGCAATTTCATCGCCGCCTTCTGCCTGACCCTCTTCGCCGCCGCCCTGCCGGCGCAGGCGCCGCCGCGCGATGGCCTCGACGCGCTCGCCCGCGACTATGTCGCCCTGACGCTCGAAATCGGCGAGCGCGACGAGGGCTATGTCGACGCTTATTACGGCCCGCCCGTATGGAAGGCGGCGGCGCACGCCGCTCCGCGCACGATTGCCCAGCTCGCCTCCGCCGCCGAAGCGATGCGGCGCCGGCTCGAGACGATCCCGGCGCGACGGGAAGGGCTGGAGGCGCGGCGCAAGGCATTCCTGCTCGCCCAGCTGAATGCCGCAATCCAACGCCTCCGCCTGGTCCAGGGCGAGCGCCTGACCTTCAGCGAGGAGGCACGCGGGATTTACGGCGTCGGCGTCGAGCTCAGGCCGCTCGCCGATTACGACCCGGTGCTCGCCGGGATCGAGCGGCTGTTGCCGGGCGCCGGGCCGCTTGCCGAGCGCGTCGACGCCTTCCAGGACCGGTTCGTCATCCCGCCCGCCCGGCTCGACGCGGTGATGCGCGCCGCGATCGCCGAATGCCGCCGGCGCACGGTGGCGCACATCGCGCTGCCGCCCGGCGAGGCCTTCACCCTCGAGTTCGTCAGCGGGCGCAGCTGGTCCGGCTACAATTGGTACCAGGGCCATTATCGCAGCCTCATCCAGGTCAACACCGATCTGCCGGTGCGGATGGGCCGCGCCGTCGATCTCGGCTGCCACGAGGGCTATCCGGGCCATCACGTCTACAACATGCTGCTCGAGCGGGCGCTGGCGCGCGGGCGGGGCTGGGTCGAATATATGGTCTACCCGCTCTATTCGCCGCAGAGCCTGATCGCCGAGGGGTCGGCCAATTACGGCATCGAGCTCGCCTTTCCGGGCAGCGAGCGGCTCGCCTTCGAACGCCGCGTGCTCTACCCGCTCGCCGGCATTTCGAGCGAGGGGGCGGAGACCTATGCCGCGCTCCAGGCCGCGATCACCGACCTCGCCGGCGCCCGCTTCACCATCGCCAGCGATCTGCTCGAGGACCGGATCACCCGCGAGCAGGCGGTCGCGCTCACCCGGCGCTACAGCCTCGCCTCGCAGCGGCGGGCCGAACAGTCGGTCGCCTTCGCCCTCCAATATCGCGCTTATGTGATCAATTACGGCCTCGGCCAGGCCATGGTGAAGGCATGGATCGAGCGCGCCGGACGCACCCCGGCGGCGCGCTGGGCCGCGATGCGGCGGCTGCTGTCGAATCCGACCCTCCCTGCCGACCTCGCGCCGCGGCCGCGCTGATGCGCTGCTTCTGGGACGCGCGCCAGCTCGCCCACGCGCCGGCGCTCGAGCTGCACAATGGCGGCTTCGTCCCGTTCGCCGAGGCGCCCGCCCGGGCCGAGGCGATCCTCGCCGCTTTGGGCCCGGCCGAGCCGGCGCGCGACCATGGCGAGGGGCCGCTAAGCGCGGTTCATTCCCAGGCCTATCTCGCCTTCCTCCGCTCGGCGCACCAGGCGTGGCGCGCCGCCGGCCGGGAGGGCGATGCGAGCGGCTATGCCTGGCCGGTGGTGCGGCGGCGGCCGCTCGAGCTCGACCGGATCGACGCCAGGCTCGGGGCATACAGCTTCGACGCCTCGAGCCCGATCGCCGCGGGAACCTGGGAGGGCGCCTATTGGTCGGCGCAGACCGCGCTTTCGGCGCTCGACGCCGTGCTGGCGGGAGAGCGCGCGGCCTTCGCCCTCTGCCGCCCGCCGGGCCACCATAGCGGCGCCGACTATCTCGGCGGCTATTGCTACCTCAACAACGCCGCGATCGCCGCCCAGGCCGCCGGCGGACGGGTGGCGATCCTCGACGTCGACTATCATCACGGCAACGGCACCCAGGACATCTTCTACGCGAACGGCGATGTCCTGTTCGTCTCGATCCACGCCGATCCGCGCATGGACTATCCTTATTATTGGGGCCATGCCGACGAGATTGGCGAAGGCGCGGGCGAGGGCGCGACGCTGAATCTGCCGCTGCCGCGCGGCACCGATCTCGCCGCCTACCTGCCCGCGCTCGACACCGCGCTCGCGCGCATCGCCGCCTTCGCGCCCGAGCTGCTGGTCGTCAGCTACGGCGCCGACACCTTCATCGGCGATCCGATCTCGCACTTCCGCCTGGAGACGGGCGACTACGCCATTCTCGGCCGCCGCATCGCCGCGCTCGGCCTGCCGACGGTCGTCGTCATGGAAGGCGGCTATGCGGTGGACGCGCTCGGCGTCAACGTGGCTGCGTTTCTGGAGGGGCTGTCCTGACGCCGCCGGCGCGGGCAAAGGGCAGCGCCAGCTGAGACCAGATGCTGTTGGCGCCGCGCGCGTCGACCTCGTCGAGGCCGTAGCGGCGGACGATTTCCCGATCGGGCTCGCAATAGGTCCCGAACAGGCGGTCCCACAGGACGAGAAGGCTGCCGTAATTGCTGTCGGTCTGCGCCCGTTCGGCCGAATGGTGGATGTGGTGGATTTCGGGCGTGACGAAGACGGCGCGGAGCAGGCGCGCGGCGCGCGGCGGCAGACGGATGTCGAGATGGTCCGAATAGCCGGCTGCGATCAGCACCGCCTCGACGAGGGCGACCGACCATAAGGGCAGGCCGAGCAGCAAGGTGCCCGCCGCATAAGCGAGCAGGCCGGGCAGCAATTCGAGCGGATGATGCCGGAGGCTGAGCGAGATATCGACGTGCGGATCGCTATGGTGGACCTTGTGCAGCCGCCAGAGCCAGGGCAGCCTGTGGCTCAGCCGGTGGACCAGATAGCCAAGGCCGGTCCGGGACAGCAAAGCGGCGAGCAGCACCAGCGGCGGCGGCGCATCCACTTGGTGGAACAGCCCCCATTGCTGCTGCTCGGCGAGAATCGCCGAAGTCGTCACGCCGAACGGGATGATCAGGGCGAACAAGGCGGAAGCGATCGGCAGGCTGAAGTTCACGATCAGCCGGCCATGCGCTTCGGATCCCGGGTCGCGCCCCTTGCTGAACGCCGCCTCGACCGCGGCGAAGGTGACGAACAAGCCGACATAGACGGCGGCCAAATTGGCGGCGAGCCATGTGCCGAGTGCCTGCAGCTGGTTCGCGTCCGGCACGCTTGCGCCCTCCCGCTTGCCAATTAGCCGGTCGCGGCCTAGCCTTCAATCGCAACCGGCTCGCGCCGGCCGTGTTTTGGGAGATTTTTCGATGACCAGACAGCAAGCGCTCTTCACCGCCGCACTCGCCGCGGGCATCTGTCTTGGCGCGGCTCCGGCGATCGCCGGCCTGCCCGTGCCGGCGCCGGAGGCCGGCATCGGCCTCGGCGCAATGGCGCTGGTCGGCACCGGCTACCTCTACCTCAAGCGGCGCATCAGCCGGCGCTGATCGCGGCCGCCGAAGTGGCGTCTCGGGCTCCGCGCAGGGAGGTTTTTCGATGACCAGACAGCATGCGCTCTTCACCGCCACTCTCGCCGCGGGCATCTGCCTTGGAGCGGCTCCGGCCATGGCCGGCATGGGGATACCGGCGCCCGAAGCCGGCATCGGCCTCGGCGCGATGGCGCTGATCGGCACCGGCTATCTCTACCTCAAGCGGCGCATCAGCCGGCGCTGATCGCGACCGCCAAAATGGCGTCAAGGCCCGCCGCCGCGCCAGACCGCTGGCCCGCTCGCACCGACCTCTTCGCGCTGCTGCTGGCGGTCGCGCTCGTCAACGGCGTCGCGCCGCGCATCTCCGCCGCTCTGGCTTCGGGCTATGGGACGGCGCTGGTTTCATTGCTCGGCGTTAACGCGGTTCTGTGGTTCGCCCTTTATGCGATCGTCAGGATCGCGCTCGACGACCGCGCGCCCGCGCCGCTGCGCCGCGCCGACAAATATGTCGCCGCCGCGCTCCTCGCCTGCGCCCTCTTCCCGGTGATGGCCGCGGCCTCGGCCGGCTTGTTCCTCACCGCGCTCTATCTGCTGCGGACGACGGCGCCCGGCACGCCGTCGCGCAAGCTGGCGCTGATCGCGCTCGCCGCGACCGGGCCGCTGCTCTGGGGTCCCGCCTGCATCGCCCTGCTCGGGCCGGAGATCACCCGGCTCGAAGCGCTGATCATCGGCGCCGGAACCGGGCTGCCGACCGAGGGCAATGTGTTCCGCTCGTTCGACGGCAGCGCGACCTTCATCGTCGCCGGCAGCTGCTCGGCGCTGGCCAACGTCTCGATCGCGCTGCTGCTGCTGGTCGTGCTGACCCAGCTGCTCGACATTCCGCTGTCGCGCCGGCTGGTGCCGGTCGCGCTGGCGGCGGTCGCGGCGACGATCATCGCCAATACCGGCCGCCTGGCGGCGCTCGGCCTGTGGCCAGAACATTTCCATTATCTCCACGAAGGCGGCGGGCGGCAATGGGCCGGCTGGGCGAGCCTGGCGCTGACCGGCGCCGTGATCGGCATCGGACTCACTCGTGTCGCGCGCGCTCCGGCTTAGCCTCGCGCTCGCCCTTCTGATCGGCCTCACCCTGGCGCCCAAGTTGCTCGGCGCGGGGCGGATGGCGGAGCCCGACGGCGCCCGGCTGGCGCGCGACATGGCGGCGGCGCTGGCCGCGCAGGGCTTTCGCACCGCGCTCGTGCCGCACCATCTGTTCGACTTTGTCCGGGCGCAAAAAGGGGACTGCACCCTCGTTGCGGCCAACGCGCCGGCCGGCGGCTATCTGCGCGACCGCTTCGGCGAGGAGACGGCGGGCGTCGGCCCTACGCTTTACCACTATCGCGGCGCCCCGGACGCCGCCTTCCCGCGCGTCGTTCCGGTGATTTCCGAGCATCTGCAGAACTGGTCCTATCGGGTCGGCATCGTCGCGCCGCGAACCCCGGTGATCGCGATCGCCGCCTCGCCGGCCTGCCGGCCCGACGCGATCGACTGGTCGGCGCTCCGGATCTGGCCGATGCCGCTCAGAGCTTCTCCGTCAGCTCCGGCACGATCTTGAACAGGTCGCCGACCAGGCCGACGTCGGCGACTTGAAAGATCGGCGCGTCCTCGTCCTTGTTGATCGCCACGATCACCTTCGAATCCTTCATCCCCGCCAAATGCTGGATCGCGCCCGAAATGCCGATCGCGATATAGACTTCGGGGGCGACGATCTTGCCGGTCTGGCCGACCTGATAGTCGTTCGGGGCATAGCCGGCGTCGACCGCGGCGCGGCTGGCGCCGACCCCGGCCTTCAACTTGTCGGCGAGCGGATCGAGCAGCGAGTGGAACTGCTCCGATGAGCCGAACGCGCGGCCCCCCGAGACGATGATCTTGGCGCTGGTCAGCTCGGGCCGCTCGGACTTCGACAGCTCGGCGCCGACGAACGAGGAGATGCCCTTGTCGCCGGCCGCCGCGACATTCTCGATCGTGCCCGATCCGCCCTCGGCCGCGGCCTTCTCGAACGCGGTGCCGCGCACCGTGATCACCTTCTTGGCGTCCGACGATTTGACCGTCGCGATCGCATTGCCGGCGTAGATCGGCCGGGTGAAAATGTCGTCGCTCTCGACCGAGAGGATCTCGCTGATCTGCATGACGTCGAGCAAAGCCGCGACCCGCGGCGCGACATTCTTGCCGGTGGTGGTGGCCGGAGCGAGGAACGCGTCATGATCGGCCATCAAGGCGGCGACCAGCGGCGCGACATTCTCGGCCAGATTGTGCCCATAAGCCGCGTCGTCGGCGACGTGGACCTTGCCGATTCCGGCGATCTTCGCCGCCGCCTGGGCGACGCCGCTTACGTCCTGGCCGGCGACCAGCAGATGCACCTCGCCCAGCTGCGAGGCGGCGGTGACCGCGGCCAAAGTGGCGTCCTTGACCTTGCCGCCTTCATGCTCGACGAGAACCAGCGTCTTCATGCCACCACTCCCAGAGTCTTGAGCTTGCCGACCAGCTCGTCGACCGAGCCGACCTTGATGCCGGCCTGGCGCTTGGCCGGCTCGACGACCTTCACGACCGTCAGCCGCGGCGCGGTGTCGACGCCGTAATCGGCGGGGGTCTTCTGGGCGAGCGGCTTCGATTTGGCCTTCATGATGTTGGGCAGGCTCGCATAACGCGGCTCGTTGAGGCGCAAATCGGTGGTCACCACCGCCGGCAGGTTGAGCCTGACCGTCTCGAGGCCGCCGTCGACCTCGCGGGTGACCGCGACCTTGTCGCCGGAAATTTCGACCTTGGAGGCGAACGTGCCCTGCGGCCAGCCGAGCAGGGCCGCCAGCATCTGACCGGTCTGGTTCGAATCGTCGTCGATCGCCTGCTTGCCGAGGATGACGAGGCCGGGCTGCTCTTCCTCGGCGACCTTGGCGAGCAATTTGGCGACGGCGAGCGGCTCGACCTCGTCGTCGGTCTGGATCAGGATCGCGCGGTCGGCGCCCATCGCCAGCGCGGTGCGCAATGTCTCGGTCGCCTTGGCCGGGCCGATCGAGACCGCGACGATCTCGCTGGCGACACCCTTCTCCTTCAAGCGGATCGCTTCCTCGACCGCGATCTCGTCGAACGGGTTCATGCTCATCTTGACGTTGGC
>JAXDPI010000002.1:0-10423 GCA_034668465.1 Sphingomonadales bacterium | reverse complement strand
CAGGGTCGCGGCGCCGGCCATGTTGGTCAGGCGAGCCTCGACCACCGCGCCCGCGCGCAGGCCGGGGAGCTCGATCGCGGCTTCGAGGATCGCTCCCCGATCGACCAGGATCGCGCGATTCTCGCCGATCCCCTCCTCGTAGAGCCACTCAGCCAAGCTTGTAGCCGGCGGCGCGGAGCAAGGCGCGCGTTTCGTAAAGCGGCAGGCCGACCACATTGGAATACGAACCCGAGATCATGCGGATCAGCGCTTCGGCGCGGCCCTGGATCGCGTAGCCGCCCGCTTTGCCGAGCCATTCGCCACTCGCCAGATAGGCGTCCATTTCCTCGTCGCCGAGGCGCTTGAAGGTGACGATCGAGCTGGCAAGGCGATGGCGTGCTTTGCCCGCGGCGTCGATCAGGGTGACCGCGCTGTGGACGCGGTGGCGGCGGCCGGAGAGCAGCGACAAGGCGGCGCGCGCTTCGGCCTCGGTTTCCGCCTTGGGCAGGATGCGGCGGCCGGCAGCGACGACCGTGTCGGCGGCGAGGACCAGCGCACCCGCCTGGGCGACCGCCTCGGCCTTCGTCGCCGCGATCCGCTTCGCATAGGGGATCGGCAATTCGCCCCTGAGCGGAGTCTCGTCGATCTCGGCGGGCGCGACGGCGTCGGGCACGATTCCGATTCGCGCGAGCAGGTCGAGTCGCCGGGGCGAAGCAGAAGCTAGGATGAGCCGCATGACCACGGCCTAGCCTTATTTGAAGCGGTAGGTAATCCGGCCCTTGGTAAGGTCGTAGGGGGTCAGCTCGACCAGCACCTCGTCGCCGGTCAGCACGCGGATCCGGTTCTTGCGCATCTTGCCGGCGGTGTGGCCAAGAATCTCATGGCCGTTTTCGAGCTTCACGCGGAACATGGCGTTCGGCAGCAGCTCCGCCACCTGCCCGCGCATCTCGAGCAATTCTTCCTTGGCCATTCACATCCCTGGGTCAAAAAAGTGCGGGTTGCCCTTAACCGCTCGCCGCGAAAATGAAAACCCCGCCGAGGGTCCGGACTCGGTGCCGGAGGCGGTCGTGACGGGTTGGCATTTGTTGTCCGGCAAGGAGCGAGCGATGCTAAGCGCATCGTGACCGACGCGGCGACGCATCCGACAGGATAAGCGGCGAGCGGAAGCACTGCAAAGACAGGAAAAAGGCCCGCCGGACCGGGGTCCAGCGGGCCTAATTCCTTGCGCAGCCGAATGGATCAGCCGGCGTGGCCCGCCAGAGCGGCCAGCAGCAGCAAGGCGACGATGTTGGTGATCTTGATCATCGGGTTGACCGCCGGGCCGGCTGTGTCCTTGTAGGGATCGCCGACCGTGTCGCCGGTCACCGCGGCCTTGTGGGCTTCCGAGCCCTTGCCGCCGTAATTGCCGTCCTCGATATACTTCTTGGCATTGTCCCAGGCGCCGCCGCCCGAGGTCATCGAGATGGCGACGAACAGGCCGGAGACGATCACGCCGAGGAGCAGCGCGCCCAAAGCGGCGAAGCCCTGGTCGCGCCCGGCCACGCCGTAGATGGCGAAGAAGACGACGATCGGCGCCAGCACCGGCAGCAGCGAGGGGACGATCATCTCCTTGATCGCCGCGCGGGTGACGAGATCGACGGTGCGGGCGTAATCGGGCCGGCTGGTGCCGAGCATGATGCCCGGATTGTCGCGGAACTGGGCGCGCACCTCCTCGACCACCGCGCCGCCGGCGCGGCCGACCGCGGTCATCCCCATCGAGCTGAACAGATAGGGAAGCAGGGCGCCGAGCAGCAGGCCGACCACGACATAGGGGTTGGACAGGCTGAAATCGATGCCGTCGATGCCGATGCCGAGCTCGCTCGAGTAGCGCTGGAGATCGGTCGTATAGGCGCCGAACAGGACGAGCGCGGCAAGGCCGGCCGAGCCGATCGCATAGCCCTTGGTCACCGCCTTGGTGGTGTTGCCGACCGCGTCGAGCGCGTCGGTGCGGACGCGGACGCTGTCGTCCATCCCCGCCATTTCGGCGATGCCGCCGGCATTGTCGGTGACCGGGCCGTAGGCGTCGAGCGCGACGACCATGCCGGCCAGCGCCAGCATCGCGGTCGCGGCGAAGGCGATGCCGATCAGGCCGGCGAGCTGGTAGGACAGGATGATGCCGACGCAGATGACGAGGGTCGGCAGCGCCGTCGATTCCTGGCTGATCGCCAGGCCCTGGATGACGTTGGTGCCGTGGCCGGTCTGCGAGGCGCGGGCGATCGACTGGACCGGGCGGTAATTGGTGCCGGTATAATATTCGGTGATCCAGACCAGCAGCCCGGTGACGGCGAGGCCGACGAGGCTGGCGTAGAACAGGTAGATGGCCGGGAACGACTTCTCGCCAAGCGGCCCGACCGAGTAGGTGATGGTCTGCTGGAGGTCGCCGAGCACATATTGGGCGGCGAAATAGATGGCCGGGATCGACAGGATCGCGGTCACGCAGAAGCCCTTGTAGAGCGCGCCCATGATCGATTGCCTGCGGCCGAGGCGGACGAAATAGGTGCCGATGATCGAGGTGACGATGCAGACGCCGCCGATCATCAAGGGCAGGCTCATCAACGCCAGCATCTGCGGGGCGGCCGCGGTGACGAGCAGGGCGACCAGCACCATGGTGGCGCCGACGGTGACGACATAGGTCTCGAACAGGTCGGCGGCCATGCCGGCGCAATCGCCGACATTGTCGCCGACATTGTCGGCGATGACGGCCGGGTTGCGGGGATCGTCCTCGGGAATGCCGGCCTCGACCTTGCCGACCAGGTCGGCGCCGACGTCGGCGGCCTTGGTGAAGATGCCGCCGCCGAGGCGGGCGAAGATCGAGATCAGGGACGCGCCGAAGGCGAGCGAAACGAGCGCGTCGGTCACGTCCCGCGAATTGGGCGCATGATGCTGCATGCCGACGAGGACGTAGAAGAAGACCGAGATGGCGAGCAGAGCGAGGCCGGCGACGAGCATGCCGGTGATCGCGCCCGAGCGGAAGGCGACGGTGAGGCCGCCCTGGAGGCTGGTGCGCGCCGCCTCGGCGGTGCGGACGTTGGCGCGGACCGAGATGTTCATGCCGATATAGCCGGCCGCGCCCGACAGCAGAGCGCCGATCACGAAGCCGATCGCCTCGGTGATGCCGAGGAAATAGCCGACGATCGCCGCGACCACCACGCCGACCACGGCGATCGTCGTGTACTGGCGGCCGAGATAGGCCTTGGCGCCCTCCTGGATCGCCTCGGCGACGGCCTGCATCCGCTCGTTGCCGGGCGAGGCGCGCAGCACCTGGAAGCTGGTGATGATGCCGTAGAGCACCGCGACGAGGCCGCAGGCGATGGCAATGAGCACGACGGTCATGAAAAATCCTTCCCCTGAAATTGAACGGGCGCCCGCCAGGCGCCCACGGAAGCGCGAGGCTCCGGTGTGGCGCGCCCTTTAGGGTGGATGGGAACAGGATTCAACACCGGCAATGCTCATAGCCGAGACGGGACGGCAGCGGCACGGGCGTTCCGGCCCGCGTGAGCGTCAGGCCCGCGCCGGCGGCGAACCGGCCGATCCGCGAGAAGGGCAGGCCGATCTCCTCGCCGAGCGCGAGCAGGACCGCAGCCTGGTCCGGCGCGGCGGCGAACAGCAGCTCGTAATCGTCGCCGGCGGTGGCGGCCTCGAGCGGCGTCGCGGCAAACGCTTCGGACAAGGGAATCGAATCGAGCTCGATCTCGGCGGCGCAGGCGCTCGCGGCCGCCATCCGAGCGGCGTCGATCAGCAGGCCGTCGGAGACGTCCATCATCGCGCGAACGAGCGGCGCGAGGCGCTCGCCCGCTTCGAGCCGGGGGCGCGGGTTGCGGTAGCGCTCGATCAACGCCGCGCCGCCGCCCGGCTCGCCCCTGAGCGCCTTCAGGCCCGCGCCGGCGTCGCCGATCGTGCCGCTGACCCACAGGAGGTCGCCGGGCCGCGCGCCGCTGCGCGACGGGACCGGCCCGGTCGCGCGGCCGATCGCGGTCAGGCCCAGCACCCGCGCCGGCGCCGAAACCGTATCGCCGCCGAGCAGGGGGATACCGAACGCGGCGAGCGCGGCCCCGAATCCTGCGGCGAAGGCTCGGTCCCAGGCCGCCTCGCCGAGGGTGAAGCCGAGCAGCACGCCGATCGGCCGCGCGCCCTTGGCGGCGAGGTCCGAAAGGTTGACCGCGAGCAGCTTCCAGGCGACGTCGGCGGGCGGGTCGCCGGGCAGATAGTGGACCCCCTCGACGATCATGTCGTGGGTCAGGACCAGGGTCTCGCCGCCCATTTCGAGCACCGCCGCGTCGTCGTCGAGCCCGCGCGCCGCGGGATTGGTGGCGAGCGATCGCAGCGAATCGATGAAGGCGGATTCGGCGCTCATCGCCCGAAAAGAGGGACAGTCCCCATTTTCACGAACTCAATCGCGCGCGCGGGCCTTTGCCTGAAAATAGGGACAGTCCCCCTTTTCACTCGCGCACCTGCTTCGCCAGCGCGTCGAGCAGGCCGTTGACGAAGCCGGTTTCGCGCGCGTCGTAGAAGGCCTTGGCGACGTCGACATATTCGCTGATCACGCTCGCCGCCGGCACGTCGGCGCGGGCGACCAGCTCGTAGGCGCCGGCGCGCAGGATCGCCTTCATCGGCTTGTCGAGCCGGGCGAGCGACCAGCCGGCGGAGAGCCTGGCGGCAATCAGGGCGTCGAGCTCCTCGCGGCGCGCGTCGGCGCCGCTCACGACGTCGTCGAAGAAGTCGACCTCGGCCTGCGCATATTCGACGCCGTCGATCGTCGCCCCGAGCCGGTGATGGTGGAATTCGTAGAGCAGCCCGGCGATCGGCGTCCCCTCCATCTCCTGCTGGTAGAGCGCCTGCACGGCGGCGAGCCGGGCGGCGGAGCGGGAGAGCGAGCGTTTCGGGGTGGTGGCCATGCCGGGCGCCATAGCTAAGGCGCTTCGGCCATGAAATCCCTGATCGCGGCGATCACCGGCTCGGGCGCCTCCCACGGGACGAAATGGCCGGCGTCTGGGATGGTGACGATCCTGATATCCTCGACCAGGCTGTGCAGCCCTTCGAGCTGGACCGGGAGCAAGGCGACGTCCTTCAGCGCCCAGATCACCAATGTGGGGACAGAGATGTTGGGGAAAGCGAGCGTGGTCCAGACCGGCGGTTCGGCCTCTTCGCCCACTTGGGGGACGACGATCTCGCTCGCGCGGTACCAGTTGAGCATAGCGCTCAGCGCGCCGGGCCGGGCCCAGTCGTCGAGATAGGCCTGCTTCTCGGCCGCCGAGAGCCGGCCCACATCCGCGTGGCTGGCGAACGTCTTGGCGAAGAAGCTTTCGAGCCCCATCGCCTCGATCCCGCGCTCCATCGCCGGATTGCGGAACGCGCTGATATATTGCGAGGCGGCGCGCTGGGCCGGATCGTCGATCAGGCTCTTCTGGAAGACATAGGGGTGGGGGGCGTTGACGATGACGAGCCGTTCGATCCGGTCAGGGTGGCGCAGCGCCGCCAGCCAGGCGACCGCCCCGCCCCAATCGTGGCCGACCAAAGTGAAGCGACCGAGCCCGAGCGCGTCGGCGAGCGCGATCAGATCCTCGAGGATGCGGTCGGTGCGATAATGGTCGACGCCCTCGGGCTTGTCGGAGGCGCCGAAGCCGCGCTGGTCGGGCGCGACCACCCGGAAATCGCGGGCGAGGTCGGGCAGCAGGTCGCGCCAGGTCCGGTGCGATTCGGGAAAGCCGTGCAGGAAGAGGATCGCTTCGGCGTCCTCCGGCCCGCCGAGCTGGACGCAGAGCTCAACGCCGGTCGGCAGGCCGATGCGGGTGGTCTGGAGGTCGGTCATGGATAGCTCACCGTGGTCGGCACCTCGGGCAGGGGAATGAACTCGTCATGGTCGTCGGGGGGCAAAGCGAAGCGGCCGGCTTTCCAGTCGTCCTTGGCCTGCTCGATCCGGTCGCGGCGCGACGAGACGAAGTTCCAGAAGACGTGGCGCGGTCCGTCCATGGGCGCGCCACCGCAGAGCATGATGCGGCCGCCGCGCGCGGAGCGCAGGGTCGCGCGGATGCCGGGGCGCAGGACGTAGAGCGTCGCCGGCGCGAGCGCGACCCCGTCGAGCGTCGCCTCGCCCTCGGCGAGGTAGAGGCCGCGCTCCTCGGCCTCGGGGTCGACCGGCATCGCCCCGCCGGGCGCGAGGTGGATGTCGGCGTAGATGGTCGGGCTGTGGCAGGTGACCGGCGAGGTCTCGTCCCAGAGCGAGCCCATCACCACCCGGGCGCGGGCGCCGTCCCCCTCGACCAGCGGCAGATCCTCTTTGGCGACATGCTCGAAGGCGGGATCGATCTCCTCTTTGGCTCTCGGCAAAGCGAGCCAGGTCTGGATGCCGGAGAGCTCGGGACCGCCGGGGCGCAGCGCCGCCGGCGAGCGCTCCGAATGGGTGATGCCGGCGCCGGCGGTCATCAGGTTGACGGCGCCCGGCGCGATCGTCGCGAACGTGCCCAATGAATCGCGATGGTCGATCGCGCCGGCGAAGAGGTAGGTGACGGTGGCGAGGTTGATGTGCGGATGCGGGCGGACGTCGATGCCGCCGCCCGGATCGAGCCTGGCCGGGCCCATCTGGTCGAAGAAGATGAACGGCCCGATCGTCGTACGTTCCCGATGGGGGAGCGTGCGGTGAACCTTGAAGCCGCCGAGATCGTGGGTGGTCGGCAGCAAGGTCTGCAGGAACAAATCGTCGCTCATCGCCAATCTTCCTTCAGCGCGGGATAGAGGCTGCGGCTGCCGCGGCCGGCCCGCCAGGCCCGCCAGATCGCTTTGGGCGACCAGAACAGGCCGGCGAGGATCAGCGGCGCGCACATCATCGTCGCTCCCCAATGCGGGTAGCGGCCGGCGCCGATCTCCCAGGCCGCCATCTGGAACTCGCCGCGCATCGTCATCGGATAGCCGGTCATCAGATGATGGAGGTCGTGCGCCCTGAGCGCGCGCCGCCGCCAGCCGAAATTGGGCAGGCGCAAGGTCAGCGGCCCGATCGCGCAGGTCCAGCTCGCCGCGGCCTTGCCGCCGCTTTCCCGCTTCAGCATGGCGAGCGCCTCCTCCCGGCTCAGCGTCGGTCGGGGCTGGCGCATAAATCGACCTGTCCGGGCGCGGCGATGCTGAGCGCCCGCTGGGTGGTGGGGGTGATCCCGGGGCGGGGCGGTAGCGAGGCGGGCAGCTTCACATTCCATGCCAGTCCAATCAGCTGGAGCGACTGGATGAAGCGATAGCCGAGATCGATCTGCCCGGGATAGAGGCCGTGCCGCGCCGAGCTCGGGAAAGCGTGATGGTTGCCGTGCCAGCTCTCGCCCATGGTCGGGATCGCCATGACCGGCACGTTATAGGCCTGGATCACCGCGCCATCGACGGTCCAGTCGCTCGGGCCCCGCGTGTGGGCGAAATAGGAGATGAACCAGTGCATATTCGTGCAGGCCGAAACGCGGACGAACACGCCCCAGACCAGCCACGGCCAGCCGCCCGCCGCATAGAGCAACAGGGCGATCGGCGCCTGCTGGAGCATCCAGGTCCGATCGAGGAAGCGATAGAAGAGATCGTCGCCGATGCCGGGGCCGGGATCGAAGCCGGGCGGGCGGACCAGCCGCAGCTTGAAATGGAGATAGTAGAAGCCGTCGACCGGCAGCGAACGGGCGTGGCGCAGGAACCAGTGGCAATCGCTCTGGCGCTGCGCCCAGTCGCGGCTGTCGTGCAGCCGGATCGTCCAGATCGGCCCGCCGATGCCGACCGCGGTGCCGAGCCACATCATCACGTAATCGAGCCATTTGGGGCATTCGAAGCTGCGATGGATCAGGCGGCGATGAAAGCCGACCGAATGGCCGGCACACAAGGTCAGCGCCGACAAAGCGAGGAAGATCGCGAACGCGCTCCAGGAGAAGGTCAGCGGCCCGGCGACCAGCGCGCCGGCGAGCATGAAGCCGTTCCACAGCGAGCGCGGCGCATCCCAGACGACCTTGCCCGCAACCGCGTCGGCCTTGTCGAGCCCGGTCAGCGAATTGACCTTGAACGCCCCGGCCGCGGCGCCGCCGGAAGTGCTCATGCCGAGCCTCGCACGGTGCCGGCAGCCGGCCGACGATGGCCGCGACTCGCGGAAGTTGATGAAGTTGATGACATGTCAGGGGGGAGTCGCCCCTCCCCAAGGCGGTCGAAGCGGAACTGGCGGGAGCCCAAGCGGGCGAAGTGAGTCGCGCGCGTCATCGAACCATGCTGACGGGTGAAATCCAATTTGTATCCAACAATCGTGAGGAAATGGCGCGAAAGAGGGACTGTCCCTATTTTTCGCCGGGTGCGCTGGCCCGGATCGCCAGCGCGTGGATGCGCTCCTTCATCAGGTCGCCCAAGGCGGCGTTGACCGCGCGCTGGCGTTCGAGGCGGGTCATGCCGGCGAAGGACGGCGCTTCGATCTCGACGGTGAAATGGCTTTCGCCGCTGCCGTCGTCGCCGGCATGGCCGTGGTGCCTGGCGCTGTCGTTGATCACCTCGAGCCGGCTGGGAGCGAGCGCGGCGCGCAGGCGTTGGTCGATCTCGGCGGCGACGGGGCCGGTTAAAGAAGCGCTCATTTGGGCCTATATAGGGCGGTCTTAGGAATGGGGACAGTTACGAGTAACTGTCCCCCGAGGAGGCAGGATTGGCGAGCGCGGGCAAAAGGTTTCACGGGCGGGTCGAAGGGCGGGCGCAGCATTGCGCCGAGCCCGGCTGCGACGCGCCCGGCGAATTCCGCGCGCCCGGCGCCGATCGCGCCGATTTCGACGGGCCGGGCGAGTGGCGCTGGTTCTGCCTCGACCACGTCCGCGCGTTCAATTCGGGCTATAATTATTTCGACGGGATGAGCGCGGACGAGATCAGCGCGGCGCAAAACCCCTATGGCGGCTGGGACCGCGAGACCCGGGCGTTCGCCGCCAACGGCAGCAGCCCCGGCCCGCGATGGGCCGACTTCACCGACCCGCTCGACGCGATCGGCGCGCGCTTCCGCGCCCCCCGCGCGCGCAGCGACGGGCGCGAGGCGAGCGAGGCCGACCGCAAGCATTTGCGGGTGCTCGGGCTCGGCCTCGACGCCGACCGCAAGGCGCTCAGGATGCGCTATGCCGAGCTGGTCCGCCGCTACCATCCCGACCGCAACGGCGGCGACCGCAGCCACGAGAAAGCATTGCAGGCGGTGATCGAGGCTTATACGGCGCTCAAAGGCAGACCGATATTCGCTTGACGGGCGGTCCTTCGATACGGGCCTTCGTCAGGCTCAGTCCCTACTCAGGATGAGCGGGTGGGGGTTGGACTCGATACAAGACCGCTCATCCTGAGTAGCCGTTGAGCTTGTCGAAACGGCGTATCGAAGGACCGAACCAGAGAAGGACCATGGCAGATATCCCCAACGTGAACCCCGACAGCCGCTCGGCGACGGTGATGGACGCGCCCGACCGGATGGTGAAGGTGCGCGAGCTGTTCGGCATCGACAGCGACATGGAGGTGCCGGCTTTCTCCGAAGCCGACGAGCGCGTGCCCGATCTCGATCCCGCTTATGTGTTCGATCCCGACACTACGCTGGCGATCGCGGCCGGCTTCGGCAAGAACCGCCGGGTGATGATCCAGGGCTATCACGGCACCGGCAAGTCGACCCATATCGAGCAGGTCGCGGCGCGGCTCAACTGGCCGATGATCCGGATCAACCTCGATGCCCATATCAGCCGCATCGACCTGGTCGGCCGCGACGCGATCGTGCTCAAGGAGGGCCAGCAGGTCACCGAGTTCCGCGAGGGGCTGCTGCCCTGGGCGCTGCAGACGCCGACCGCTTTGGTGTTCGACGAATATGACGCGGGGCGGCCCGACGTGATGTTCGTCATCCAGCGGGTGCTCGAGACCGAGGGGAAGCTGACCCTGCTCGACCAGAACCGGGTGATCCGCCCGCACCCCTATTTCCGGCTGTTCGCGACCACCAACACGGTCGGCCTCGGCGACACGACCGGCCTCTATCACGGCACCCAGCAGATCAACCAGGGCCAGATGGACCGGTGGAACATCGTCGTCACCCTCAATTACCTGCCCGCCGCGACCGAAGCGCGGATCGTCCTCGCCAAGTCCGGCGAATATGATCATGAGGGCGGCCGCCAGGAGGTCGAGCGGATGATCAAGGTCGCCGATCTGACCCGGCAGGGCTTCGTCAATGGCGACATCTCGACGGTGATGAGCCCGCGCACCGTCATCAGCTGGGCCCAGAACGCCCTCATCTTCGGCGACGTCGGCTTCGCCTTCCGCCTCACCTTCCTCAACAAATGCGACGAGGCCGAGCGGGCGACCGTCGCCGAATATTATCAGCGCGTGTTCGGCAAGGATCTGCCTGTGAGCGTCGTGGGCAAGGCCTAGCGCCCTTGGCCGAAGACAATCCCCTCGAATCCTTTCG
>JAXDPI010000001.1:0-34839 GCA_034668465.1 Sphingomonadales bacterium | reverse complement strand
GATGTGCACCCCGTTGCGCTCGCCGAAAATATACGGCTTCATCTTGGGGTTCCAGCGGTGGGTCTGGTGGCCGAAATGCGCTCCGGCCTCGAGCAATTGCTGCATGGTGACGTCGTTGGACGCCATGGTCTTTCTCCTTCCGGTTATGCCTCTGCAGGGCCGAGAACTGGATTTCTCCAGCACCGGTATGATGGCCCTGCATGTGGGATGAAGGCGCAGGTAGCGAGGCGTGCGCGCGAAATCAAGCCGCTTGACAATAGAACAAAACAGGAACAAGATCGGCGCCCGAGGAACGAAACGGCTTCTCGGGAATTACGCTGTGGATAAATCAGGGGAAAAGCTGTGACTCATTTGCTCTCGATCGCCTTCTTTCTCGGCCTGCTGGTGGCGCTGGCCGTGATCCTTGAGCTTACGGTCAAGGCGCATTGGGCGGCGATCGTCGCCGCCTTGCGGGGCGTCCCTCGGGCAGCTCCTGCACCGGCGCTGCCCCGGCCAGGGCGGCGCGCTGCCGCTTGATCCGGGCGTAGCGCGTCATGCTGACCGGGATCAGCGCGAGATAGAGAATCACGAGCAGGCTCAGCGTTTCCCACGGCGCCGAAAACAGCGCCCCGCCCAGAATCGCGATCGCCACGATCGCCTCCAGCCGCACGTTGCGCCTGAGCCGGAACGAGCCGAGCGAATAAGTGGCGACGCTCGAAATCACCATGAACGCCGAAAATGCCGCCCATGGCGCGACTAGGCGATAATCCTGCAGCCATGCCCATTGCCGGTCGCTCGCCAGCCAGAGCATGATCGGCAGCAGCATCAGCCCCGCCCCGGCCGGCGCCGGCACCCCGGTCAGGAAGCCGGCCGATTTGTGCGGCTGGTCCTCGACGTCGATCCGCGCGTTGAACCGGGCGAGCCTGAGCGCCATGCACACCGCATAGGCCATCGCGAACAGCCAGCCGAAGCGCGGCATCGTCTGCAGCACCCACAGATGGAGGATGATCGCCGGCGACACGCCAAAGGCGATCACGTCGGACAGCGAATCGAGCTCGGCGCCGAAGCGCGTCTGCGCCCTGAGGCTGCGCGCGATCCGCCCGTCCATGCCGTCGAGCACCGCGGCGACGCCGACGAAGGCGATCGCCTGGTCCCAATCGGCCGAAATCGCGAAGCGGATGCCGGTGAGGCCCGAGCACAAGGCGAGCGCGGTCACGGCATTGGGAACGACCGCGCGCAGCGGGATCCCGTGCCGCGGCTGCGCGCGCCGCTCCTCGCTCACTGGGCCGTGCCCTCGATCAGCTCGGCGACGCCGAGCCGGGCGATGATCGTCTCGCCGGCGATGGTGCGCTGGCCGAGCAGCACCTGGCTCCAGGTGCCGGCGGGCAGATAGACGTCGACCCGGCTGCCGAAGCGGATCAGGCCGACGCGCTGGCCGGCGACGACGCGGTCGCCGACCTTGACCCAGGGCACGATCCGCCGCGCGACCAGCCCGGCGATCTGGGTGAAGGCGACCCTGGTGCCGTCCGGGCTTTCGACCAGGATGTGCTGGCGCTCATTGTCCTCGCTCGCCTTGTCGAGGTCGGCGTTGAGGAACTTGCCGGCGATGTAGACGATTCTGGTGATCGTGCCGGCGATCGGCGTGCGGTTGATGTGGACGTCGAACACGCTCATGAAGATCGAGACGCGGGTGACCGGCGCCTCGGGGAGGGCGTCCTCGCCCCACAATTCGCGCGGCGGCGGGACATTGGTGATCATCGTGACGAGACCGTCGGCCGGCGCGACGATCAGCCCCTCCCCCAGCGGCGTCGTCCTGATCGGGTCGCGGAAGAAGGCGGCGATGCCGAAGGTCAGCGCGAACGCGGCATAGCCCAGCCAGTCCCAGTCGATCACCCACCAGAACAAGGCGGCGACGGCGAAGGCGATGACGGCGAACTTGCGTCCTTCGGGATGGACCGAGGGGAAGCGCCACTGGACGTTGGTGGTGACCAGGTCCGGTTTCTCGAGCGAAGACATTCGCCGCCCTTTAGGCCGTGCGGCCAAGCGAGACAACCGCAAGACCGGGCGGTTGACAGCGCCCGGTCACTCCTTAGGACGGCGCCAAACCCGAACCCGAGCAGAAAGCGTCCAGCCACATGGCGAAAATCAAGGTGAAGAACCCCGTCGTCGAGCTCGACGGCGACGAGATGACGCGGATCATCTGGCAATGGATCCGCGAGCGGCTGATCCTGCCGTATCTCGACGTCGAATTGCTCTATTTCGACCTCGGCATCGAAAAGCGCGACGAGACCGACGACAAGATCACGGTCGAGGCGGCCAACGCGATCAAGCAGCACGGCGTCGGCGTCAAATGCGCCACGATCACCCCGGACGAGGCGCGGGTGAAGGAATTCGGCCTCAAGAAGATGTGGCGCTCGCCCAACGGCACGATCCGCAACATATTGGGCGGCGTCGTCTTCCGCGAGCCGATCGTGATCGACAACGTGCCGCGGCTGATCCCCGGCTGGACCGATCCGATCGTGATCGGCCGCCACGCCTTCGGCGACCAGTATAAGGCGACCGATTTCCTGATCCCCGGCCCCGGCAAGCTGACGATGAAATGGGAGGGCGAGGACGGCCAGGTGATCGAGCACGAGGTGTTCGACTATCCCGGCGGCGGCGTCGCCATGGGGATGTACAATCTCGACGAATCGATTCGGGATTTCGCCCACGCCTGCCTCAATTACGGGCTGAACCGCGGCTGGCCGGTCTACCTCTCGACCAAGAACACGATCCTCAAGGCCTATGACGGCCGCTTCAAGGATCTGTTCGAGGAGATTTACGAGGCCGAGTTCGCCGAACGCTTCAAGGCGCTCGGCATCGAATATCAGCACCGCCTGATCGACGATCTCGTCGCTTCGGCGCTCAAGTGGAGCGGCAAGTTCGTCTGGGCGTGCAAGAATTACGACGGCGACGTCCAGTCGGATCTGGTCGCCCAGGGCTTCGGCTCATTGGGGCTGATGACCTCGATCCTGATGACGCCCGACGGCAAGACGGTCGAGGCCGAGGCCGCGCATGGCACCGTCACCCGCCATTATCGCATGCACCAGCAGGGCAAGGCGACCTCGACCAACCCGATCGCCTCGATCTTCGCCTGGACCGGCGGCCTCAAATATCGCGGCAAGTTCGACGACACGCCCGAGGTGACGCGCTTCGCCGAGACGCTCGAGCGGGTCTGCATCGAGACCGTAGAGAGCGGCAAGATGACCAAGGACCTCGCCATATTGATCGGCCCCGAGCAGAGCTGGATGACCACCGAGCAATTCTTCGAGGCGATCCGACTCAACCTCGAGGCGGCGATGGCGGCGGAGCCCGCCTGAGCCCCGCGTCCGGCGAGCGGACATGCTCGCGCCGAAAGCCCAGGCCGATCAGGTAGGCGGGGATGCGCTGCAGGACCGGGAAAAGCTGCATCAGCCGTATGATTCGCGGCGGCCGCGTGATCGGCACATTGTCGACGACGATCCGCTTGATCAGGCGGTTCTGCGCGGTACGCTGCATCGCCTGGATGATCCGGGTCGGCAGCATCCGCCGGCGCTGCACCCGGCCGAGCAGGCCGTCGACGCTTCGGCCCGCCGCCATCGGGGCGGCGAGGAAGTTCGCCGCCGCCACCGCGTCCTGGATGGCGAGGTTGATGCCGACGCCGCCGATCGGCGACATGGCGTGCGCGGCGTCGCCGATGGCGAGCAATCCGGGCCGATGCCACCTCGTCAGCCGGTCCAGCTCCACCGTCAGAAGCTTGATCTGATCCCAGCTGCGAAGCTCGCCGGCGGCCAGGAACGGGGCGGTCGCGGCGACGTCGGCGCGAAAATTGTCGAGGCCCTTTTCCCTCAGGGTCTCCGCCATCCCCTTGGCGAAGACATAAGCGCATTGCCAATAATCGCCGCGGTCGAGCAAGGCGAGCAGCCGGCCGGTCGCGATGATTCCGGTCGACCTGTTGTCGGCCGTGCGCTCTTTCGACAGGCGGAACCAGAACACGTCGATCGGCGCCCCCAGATCCTCGAGCGGAAGCTCGGCGCGCCCGCGCAGCAGCGAGCGGCGGCCGTCGGCGGCGAGGACGAGCTTCGCCCTGATCGGCGCGCCGTCGCAGATCAGGCCGGCGACCCGCTCGCCGTCCCACACGAGATCGGTCGCCTCCGCGTTCATCCTGAGCTCGAACCCGGGATAATGCCGGGCGAGGTCGGCGACGCAATCGAGAAACTCCCATTGCGGCATCAGCGCGATGAACCGCGCGGGCGGCGGCAGGTGGCTGAAATCGGCGATCCGCACCTTTTCGCCGCCGATGATCCCGCTCAGCTGGGCCGCCTTGTCGTGCGGCCGTGCGAGGAGCGCGTCCAGCATGCCGAGCTCGTGGAAAATCTGCAGCGTCGAGGGATGAACGGTGTCGCCGCGGAAATCGCGCAGGAAATCGGCGTGCTTTTCCAGGACCAGCGTCTTGACGCCGGCGCGGGCGAACAGCAGCCCCGCCATCATCCCGGCCGGACCGCCGCCGGCGATCAGCAGTTCGGTTTCTTCCGCCATTAGAACTGACAAACACGCGCAATCCTGCATAAAGGCAAGATGACGCACTCCGATTTCAGCACGTCCGGCCTCAGTGACGCGCTCGTCATCCTCGGCGCGGCGGGGATCGTCATTCCGGCGTTCGCGCGGATCCGGATCAGCCCGGTGATAGGCTTCATCCTGATCGGCATATTGGTCGGCCCCTCGGGATTGGGCGCGTTGGTCGCGCGCGCGGCTTGGCTTAATTATGTGACCATCTCCAACGCCGAAGCGATCGCGCCGTTCGCCGAATTCGGCATCATCCTGCTGCTCTTCTCGATCGGGCTCGAGCTCTCGTTCCGGCGCCTCTGGGGGATGCGGCGGCTGGTGTTCGGCGTCGGCGCGGCCGAGCTGGTCGTCTCGGCGCTGCTGATCGGCGTAGCGATCCATCTCGCCGGGCTCGACTGGATCGCCGCCTTCGCGCTGGGATTCGCCCTGGCGCTGTCGTCGACCGCGGTCGTGCTGCCGCTGGTCGGCACGTCGAGCCCGGTCGGCCGCTCGGCCTTCGCCATGCTGCTGTTCGAGGATCTGGCGCTGGTGCCGATCGTCTTCGCGCTCGGCGCGCTGGCGCCCAACGCCCAGGGCGGCATCGCCGCGCTGCTGAGCACGCTCGGGCTCGGCGCCCTGGTCGTCGTTGCCATGCTCGTGCTCGGCCGGTTCGTGCTGCCGCGGCTGTTCGCGCAGGCGGCGCGGACCAAGAGCCCGGAGATGTTCCTCTCGATCAGCCTGCTCGTCGTCATCGCCGCGAGCCTCGCTACCGCCGCCGCCGGCCTGTCGCCGATCGTCGGCGCGCTGGTTGCCGGCGTGCTGATCGCCGAGACCGAATATCACGGCGAGGTCGAGGCGATGACCGCGCCGTTCCGCGGCCTCGGCCTCGGCGTCTTCCTGATCGCGATCGGCATGAGCCTCGACCTCAGCGCGGTCATCGCCGACTGGCCGACCCTGCTCCTCGCGCTGGTCGGCGTGATGCTGGTCAAGACGATCGTCACCGCCGTGCTGCTGCGGCTCGGCGGCAAGAGGCGGGCGGTCGCGGCCGAGGCGAGCCTGCTGATGGCCTCGCCCTCCGAGACCACCTTGATCGTGCTCGGCGCGGCGTCCGCGGCCGGACTGATCCGCGGCGACACCGCCGCCTTCTGGCAGATCGTCACCGCGATGGGGCTGACGCTGACGCCGCTGCTCGCGCGGCTCGGGCGCGACGCGGCGCGGCGGATCGAGCGGCGCAGCGTCGCCGACCCGCAGGGGCTCGCGCCGACCCGCGAGGAGCCGCGCGCGGTGGTGCTCGGCTTCGGCCGGGTCGGCCGGCTGGTCGGCGAGATGCTGGCGCTGCACGATAAGCCCTATGTCGCGGTCGATTCGGACATCGACACGGTCAAGACGGCGCGGGCCGAAGGCTTCCCACTGATCTACGGCGACGCCTCGCGGCCCGAATTCATCGACCGCCTCAATCTCGGCCATGCCAGCGCGCTGATCCTGACGATGGACGATCCGGTCCAGGTGGTCGGGCTGGTCAAAAGGGTGCGCGCCTGGTGCCCCGACCTCACCATCGTCGCCCGGGCGCGCGATCCGGCGCACGCCGCCGAGCTCTACAAAGCCGGCGTCACCGACGCGGTGCCGGAGACGCTCGAATCCTCGCTGCAATTGTCGGAGGCGGTGCTCGTCGATCTCGGCATGGCGATGGGCCCGGTGATCGCCTCGATCCACGAAAAGCGCGCCGAGTTCCGCCAGCAGATCATGGAGATGGGACAGCTTGCTAAGGAGCCGCCGCAGCGCGGAAAGCGGCTGCGGGACGCTAGGCCGGCATAGCTTCGGCGAGAGCGGCTTTGACCGCTGCGACTGCTTCGTCCGCCTTCGCGCCGTCCGGGCCGCCGCCCTGGGCCATGTCGGGACGCCCGCCGCCGCCCTGGCCGCCGACGGCTTCGACCGCCTTGCGCACGAGATCGACCGCATTGCGGGACTCAATAAGGTCATCGGTGACGCCGATCGCGACGGTGGCGCGGCCGTCGTTGACCGCGACCATCGCGACCACGCCCGAGCCGAGGCGCCGCTTGGCCTCGTCGATCAGGCCGCGCAGGCCTTTCGGGTCCATCCCGTCGAGCACCTGGCCGATGAAGGCGTGGCCGCCGATTTGTTCGGGCGCGGCGGCGTCCGACCTGGAACCGCCGCCCAGAGCCAGGACCTTCTTCGCTTCGGCGAGTTCGCGCTCGAGGCGGCGGCGCTCGTCGATCAGGGCGCCGACCCGCGCGGGCACGTCCTCGGGAGAGGCCTTCAAGGCGGCGGCGGTTTCCTTGAGGCGGTCCTCGCGCGCCGTGAGCCACAAGCGGGCAGCCTCGCCGGTCAGCGCCTCGATCCGGCGGACGCCGGCGGCGACGGCGCTCTCGGAGGTGATCTTGAGCAGCTGGATGTCGCCCAGCGCGTCGACATGGGTGCCGCCGCACAATTCGACCGAATAGCTCGCTTCGTCCTCGTCGCCCATCGAGAGGACGCGGACCTCGTCGCCATATTTTTCGCCGAACAAAGCCAAAGCGCCGGCCTCGACCGCCGCGTCCGGGGTCATCAGCCGGATGCCGACCGGCCTGTTCTCGCGGATCTGGCGGTTGACGTCGGCCTCGACCGTCTCGATCTCGTCGCGGGTCATCGGCTTGGGGTGGGAGAAATCGAACCGGAAATGGTCGGGCGCGACCAGGCTGCCCTTTTGCGTCACATGGCTGCCGAGCCGCTTGCGCAAAGCGGCGTGAAGCAAATGGGTCGCGCTGTGATTGGCGCGGATTTTCGAACGGCGCGCGGCATCGACGCTCAGATGGACCGCGTCGCCGACCGCGACCGCGCCCTTGCGGATCAGCGCATGATGGGCGTGGAGCTTGCCAAGCGGCTTCGACGTATCCTCAACATCGGCCTCCAGGCCCTTGTCCGAGCTGATCTTTCCGCTATCGCCAATCTGCCCGCCGCCCTCCCCGTAGAACGGCGTCTGGTTGGTCAGGATGACGATCGAATCGCCCTCGCCAGCCTGACTGACCCGCACGCCGTCCTTGACGAGCGCGACCACCACGCCCTCGCCGTCATGGCCGAGATAGCCGGTGAACTCGGTCGCGCCCTGCTCCTCGGCAATGTCGAACCAGATGTCGTCCGACGCCTTGGAGCCCGATCCCTTCCAGGCGGCGCGTGCGGCCGCCTTCTGCTCGGCCATGGCGGCGTCGAAGCCGGCCCGGTCGACGCCGAGGCCCTGGGCGCGCAGCGCGTCCTCGGTGAGATCGTAGGGGAAGCCGTAGGTGTCGTAGAGCTTGAACGCGGTCGCCCCGGCCAGGATGTCCCCCGGCTTCATCCCGCCGGTCGTCTCGTCGAGCAGCCTGAGGCCGTTGTCGAGCGTCTGGCGGAAGCGGGTCTCCTCGAGCTTCAGCGTCTCCTCGATCAGCGGCTGGGCGCGGACCAGCTCGGGATAGGCTGCGCCCATCTCGGAAACCAGCGCCGGGACCAGCCGGTGCATCAGCGGCTCGGCGGCGCCGAGGATGCGGGCGTGGCGCATCGCCCGGCGCATGATCCGCCGCAGGACATAGCCCCGGCCCTCATTGCCCGGCAGCACCCCGTCCGAGATCAGGAAGCCCGAAGCGCGGAGGTGATCGGCGATCACCCTGTGGCTGACGTTTGCGGCGTCGGTCCTGGTCAGCTCGGCCGAGGCGCCGATCAGCTCGCGGAAAGTGTTGGTGTCGAAGACGTTGTGGACGCCCTGCAGGACCGTCGAGATGCGCTCCAGCCCCATGCCGGTGTCGATCGACTTGTTGGGCAATTCGCGAACGATCTCATTGTCTTCCTGCTCATATTGCATGAAGACCAAATTCCAGATCTCGACGAAGCGGTCGCCGTCCTCGTCGGGGCTGCCGGGCGGACCGCCGGAAATGTGGTCGCCGTGGTCGTAGAAGATTTCCGAGCAGGGGCCGGACGGGCCCGAATCGCCCATCGCCCAGAAATTGTCCTTGGTCGGGATGCGGATGATCCGGCTCTCGGGCAGTGAGGAGATTTTCTTCCACAGGTCGAACGCCTCGTCGTCGGTGTGATAGACGGTGGCGGTCAGCCGGTCGGGGGACAGTCCCCATTCCCTGGTGAGCAGATTCCAGGCGAGCACGATCGCCCGCTCCTTGAAATAGTCGCCGAACGAGAAATTGCCGAGCATCTCGAAGAAGGTCAGATGGCGGGCGGTATAGCCGACATTGTCGAGATCGTTGTGCTTGCCGCCGGCGCGCACGCACTTCTGCGACGAGGCGGCGGTCGAATAAGGCCGCGTCTCGAGACCGGTGAAGACGTTCTTGAACGGCACCATGCCGGCGTTGACGAACATCAACGTCGGGTCGTTCTGCGGCACCAGCGGCGCCGAAGGCACGATCCGATGCCCCTCGCTCCCGAAATAGTCGAGGAAGGCGCGGCGGATGTCGTTGGTCGAGGTCATGGCAGCGATGTAAGCGACGTGCTGCGCTGCGGCAAGCGAGGCGGCCGGGCGCGGAAGTCGACGGCATAACCCGACGACTCCGACAGGTGCCATTGGCGTCCTGAACCATCAACTTCCGCGGATGTTGAAGGCCGCCGCGGGCAAGGCGCAACGGGCTCAAGATGGCGGGTCGGCTTCATCCGTCAGCTTGAACCACAGGAAATCCAACATTTGAAGCCCGGTTCGACGGTCGGACGGCCGCGCGCACCGCTCTGTCCCCGCCTGCCCGATTCCCCCCTTGCGCTCCGCCCCAAACAGGTGAAGTCTGGACCTTTCCCACAAGGCGCGGCCGCGTCTTCTCGCGGACCGCGACAGCGGACGAGGAGACGAATATGCCGACCAGAGCTGCGGGGACCAGAACCATCGCGCTCGTGGGCCCCGGCGGGGCGGGTAAAACCAGCCTAGCCGAGGCCCTTCTTTTTGCCGCCGGCGCGAGCGGCCGGCAGGGCTCGGTGGCCGACGGCAGCAGCGTCGGCGACGCCAGCCCCGAAGCGCGCGCCCGCGGCGGCTCGACCGAGCTGAACCTGCTGCATTTCGACTATCTCGACGACCGCTACGCGCTGATCGATGCGCCGGGATCGGTGGGCTTCGCCGCCGACGGCGCGCTCGCTCTGGCGGCCGCCGACCTCGCCTTGGTCGTCGTCGACCCGGACCCCGCCCGCGCGCTGCTCGCCGAGCCGACGCTGCGGCGCCTCGAGGATCTCGGCACCCCGCACATCATCTTCGTCAACAAGATCGACCAGGCGCGCGGCTCGATCCAGTCGCTGCTCGAGGCGCTGCAGCCGATGAGCAAATCGCCCTTGATCGCGCGCTGGATCCCGATCCGCGAGGGCGAGAAGATCACCGGCTTCGTCGATATCGCGCTCGAGCGCGCTTATTATTACCGGCCGGGCCAGCCCTCCGAGCAGAAGGAGATCCCCGCCGACCTCGCCGACCGCGAGGCGCTCGAGCGGACCCAGATGCTCGAGCAGCTCGCCGACCATGACGACGCCTTGCTCGAACAATTGCTGATGGACGAGATTCCCGACCGCGAGACCGTGTTCGAGGACCTCGCCAAGGAGACCGGCCAGGGGCAGATCGTGCCGGTCCTGTTCGGCTCGGCGCAGAACGGCTTCGGCGTGCGCCGGCTGATGAAGGCGCTGCGCCACGAAACGCCGGGGCCTGAGGCGGCCGCCGAGCGGCTCGGCGCGACCGGCGCCTGCGCGTTCGTGTTCAAGGTCAGCCATGGCGGGGCGATGGGCCGCCTCTCCTTCGCCCGCATCTTCGGCGGCGCGCTCAAGGAAGGCCAGGAGCTCAAGTCGAGCGGCGGCGAAACGGTGCGGATCGGCACCTTGTTCGCGGTCCAGGGCGAAAAGACGGCCAAGCTGCCCGAGGCGAAGGCCGGCGACGTCGTCGCGATCGCCAAGCTGGAAGGCGTCCATGCCGGCGAGTGGCTCGCGGCCGGCAAACCGCCGGCGACCCCCGAGGTCGCCCAGCCGACCCGCAATTACGCGCTCGCCATCGCCACCAAGGACCACAAGGACGACGTCCGCCTCTCGACCGCCTTGCACAAGCTCACCGAGGAGGACCGGGCTTTGCTGTGGGAGCAGGACGAGGCGATGCACGAGACCCGCCTCAGGGGCGTCAACGACGAGCATCTCAAGGTGACGCTCGAGCGGCTCAAGCGGCGCTACGGGGTCGCGGTCGATTCGCGGATGCCGGCGGTCGGCTACAAGGAATCGGTCCGCAAGACGGTCACCCAGCGCGGCCGCCACAAGAAGCAGTCGGGCGGCCACGGCCAGTTCGGCGATTGCGTGATCGAAGTGAAGCCCCTGGCCCGCGGCGGCGGCTTCGTGTTCAACGACAAGATCACCGGCGGCGTCATCCCCAAGCAGTGGATTCCGGCAGTCGAAGCCGGCGTGCGCGACGCGCTCGTCAAGGGGCCATTGGGCTTCCCGGTGGTCGACGTCGCGGTGACCCTGATCGACGGCTCCTACCACAGCGTCGACAGCTCCGAGATCGCGTTCCGCACCGCCGGGCGGATCGGTATGGCCGAAGCGCTCGGCCAAGCCGCGCCGCATTTGCTCGAGCCGGTGCAGAAGGTGACCATCACCGTACCGAGCAACGCCACCTCGAAGGCGACCTCGGCGGTCGCCAGCCGTCGCGGCCAGATGCTCGGCATGGGGCCGCGCGAAGGCTGGTCGCGCTGGGACCTGGTCGAAGCGCTGATCCCGGAATCGGAGATGCAGGGGTTCGACGCGGAATTGCGGTCGCTGAGCCAGGGCCTGGCGACCTACGAAGCCGCGTTCGACCATCTCGCCGAATTGAACGGATCGCTCGCCGAGAAGGTGGTGCACAAGGAGCTCGAGCCGGCCTGAATGGGGTGGATGTGGGGACAGTTACTTTCGGCTGCCCAAGCCTGACGCTCTGGCCAGGCCGCCGAAAGTAACTGTCCCTTTCCGGCGGCCGAAAGTAACTGTCCCCCTTCATGCGCTTATTTGATAAGCTGGCTCCATGGCGGACGTGTTCGTCTCCTATTCTCGCGCGAACCGGGACCGCGTGGCCGGCGTCAGCGACGGGCTCGCGGCGACCGGCTACAGCGTCTGGTGGGACCAGCAGCTGCTCCCCTCCGACGATTATGCGATGCTGATCGAGCGCGAGATCGACGCCGCGCGCTGCGTCGTCGTCGCCTGGTCGCAGACCGCGCGCCAGTCGCTCTGGGTGCGGGCCGAGGCCAATGAAGCGCTCGACAAGGGCAAGCTCGTCCAGATCAACCTCGACGGGGCGCGGCTGCCGCTGCCGTTCACGATGCTCCACTTCCTCGATTTCCGGCGCTGGCGCGGCGAGCGACAGGGCTCGCCCTGGTCGGAGCTCGACGGCCGGGTCGGCGGGATGCTGCGCGGCGAGGCGGCCGAGCCCGTCCAGGGGCCGGCATTGCAGGGCTTCGGCAGGGCCGCCTTGCTCGGTTGGGCCGCGATCGCGCTGGCCGCTGGAATCGCGGTCGCGGTCGTGCTGGCGGCGAGCGGCCAGATCGCGCCGGCGACGTTCAGCGCGCTGACGATGGGCGCGGTCGCGCTGGCGGCGATATTGATGGCGCTGGCGGCGTTCATCCTGGTCCGGGTCAGCATGGCGTCGCGGCGATGAGCGGGCCGACCAACAAGCGCTTCGTGCGCAGCGCCTGGACCCTGCTCGCCTTCCAGTTCGTCGCCGCCGCGGGAGCGACGGCGCTGGCGGTCTGGGCGGCGAGCCGGGTGCAGGATCTGGTCGATCAGCGCGACCTGCTCCAGCAAAGGGTGATCGCGCTCGAGGCGCGTCCGGCGCCGGCGCCGCCAGTCGTCGAGGAGCCGATCTTCGAGCCGCCGATCGGTGAAAACGTCGTCGTCGCGCCGCCGCCCCCTCCCGAGATCGTTCCGGACCGGCCACGGCCGCGCGTTGCGCCCGAGCCGCCGCCCCCCGAGGAGCGGACCGAGACGGCGCCGCCGCGGCGCGATCCGCCGAAACCGATTCCGGACGAGACGCGGCCGCCGCGCGACCCGTCGCCGCCGGTCTATGTCCCGCCGAGCTACCCGGTGCGGCCGGTGCGGCCGCCGATTCGCGATCCCTATCCCACCGATACGACGCGGCCGCCTCCCCGCCAGCCCGTGCCCGGCACGACCGTTCGCCCGACCCGGCCGAACAACGATGCGCCGCCTTCGACCCAGCAGCCCGGAACGAGCGTTCGGCCGATCCGCCCGGGCGCGGTGACGTTCCGTCCAATGCGGCCGGCGGCGGCCCAGCCGCAAGGCAGCGCCCCGGCCGCGGCCGCCAATCCAAACGATCCGCGGCGGATCAGGCGGCCGCGGACGACCGATACCGAGCCGGCGCCGCCGCGCTAGACGCGCGCTCGCTTGACCGGGGCGCGACAATCGGCTTCCTCCTCGAGCGAAGATCGGGGAGCGCGCCATGGCCAAGAAGCTGACCTATTTCATCCTTGCCGGCCTGGTGCTCGGCATCGTCGCCGGTTGGGCGATCAACCATTCGATCGCCGACGGCACCGCGGCGGGAGACGCGCGGCTTGCCGAGGTCGCCGGTTATTTCTCGATCGTCACGACGCTCTTCCTGCGGCTGATCAAGATGATCATCGCGCCTTTGGTCTTCTCGACCCTGGTCGTCGGCATCGCCCATATGGGCGACACCTCGGCGCTGGGCCGGGTCGGCGCCAAGGCGATCGGCTGGTTCATCTGCGCGAGCCTGGTGTCGCTGACGCTTGGCCTGATCCTCGTCAACCTGCTCCAGCCGGGCGTCGGGCTCGATTTCCCGATCCCGCCGGCGGACGCGGCGAGCGGCGTCGAACGGGCGGCGTTCAACCTGCGCGACTTCATTACGCACCTCGTGCCGCAATCGATGATCGACGCGATGGCGACCAACGAAATCCTCCAGATCGTCGTCTTCTCGCTGTTCGTCGGCGTCGCGATCACGGCGATCGGCGAGAAGGCCGCGCCGCTGGTGCGCGCCGCCGAAGCGCTGGTCGCGGTAATGCTCCAGATCACCAACTACGTCATGCGCCTCGCGCCGATCGCGGTGTTCGCCGCGGTGACCGCCTCGATCGCCGAGCGCGGGCCGGCGATTCTCGGCACGTTCGGAATGTTCATCGGCAGCTTCTACCTTGGGCTGGCGATCCTTTGGGCGCTGCTGATCGGAATTTGCTTCCTGATCGTCGGCCGGCGGACGCGCCTCTTGGTACGCTATATCCGCGAGCCGATTCTGCTCGCTTTCTCGACCGCGTCGTCCGAAGCGGCCTTCCCGCGCACGCTCGAGGCGCTCGACCGCTTCGGCGTGCCGCCGAGAATCGCGAGCTTCGTCCTGCCGCTCGGCTATTCGTTCAATCTCGACGGCTCGATGATGTACATGACCTTCGCGACGATCTTCATCGCCCAGGCCTATGGCATCGACCTGACGATCGGCCAGGAGATCACCATGCTCCTCGTGCTGATGATCACCTCCAAGGGCATTGCCGGCGTGCCGCGCGCGAGCCTCGTGATCATCGCCGCCACCCTGTCGCTGTTCAACATCCCGGAGGCGGGGCTGCTGCTCGTGCTGGCGGTGGATCATTTCCTCGACATGGGGCGCTCGGCGACCAACGTCGTCGGCAACGCCGTGGCGAGCGCGGTGGTCGCGCGCTGGGAGGGTCACCTCGATCCGCTCGAGCCGGCGGAGATCGAGCCGCCCCACGCGCCCTCGCATCGCGCCACGCCGCCGCCGCCGGAAAGCTAGGCGGCGATGGTCGAGATCGCGGGCATCGAGCTGCTGCCGGCCTGGCCGGTCTTCCTCGGCTTCGTCGTCGCCGGCCTCGCGCTCAACATCGTGCCGGGCGCCGACATGACCTTCATCGTCGCCAGCGCCGCGCGCGGCGGGCGGCGCGACGGGATCGTCGCGGCTTTGGGCGTCGGCACGGGCGCGCTCGTCCACATCCTCGCGGCGGTGCTCGGCCTGTCGGCGATCCTCGCCTCGTCGCAGACGGCGTTCGATCTGATCAAATATGCCGGCGCGGCCTATCTGCTGTGGATCGCGTTCACTTTGGTCCGGACCAGGGACGCGCCGCCCGGCGCGGCGCCGCGGCCCGCCGCCAGCCTGTTCCGCGCGGCGATGACGGTCAACATCCTCAACCCCAAGGTCGCCTTGTTCTTCCTCGCCTTCCTGCCGCAATTCGTCGACCCGAACGCAAGCGTGCCCGCGCTGCAGATCCTTTGCCTCGGCCTCTGGTTCGATCTGGCCGGCACGCTGGTCAACATCGCGATCGCGATCGCGGCGGCCGGCGCGGCCGGGCGGCTGCGCCATGTCGGCTGGCTGAGGCGCGGCGCGCGCTGGCTTGCCGCGACCATGATCGGCGCGCTCGCCGTCCACCTCGCGCTCGGCGCGCAGCGTCACGCATAAGCGTAAGGACCGCCCTTCTTGAGCGCCGCAGCATAAGCCGGGCGGGCGTGGATCCGCTCGAGCCAGTCGAGCAGGTTCGGGTAAAGCTCGTCGAGCCCGGCGCGGGCCCTGGCGGCTTCGAGCGGGAAGCTCATCATGATGTCGGCGGCGCCGAACTCGTCGCCGGCGAACCAATCGCGGCTGCCGAGCTCGGCTTCGAGCCACGCGAGATGCTGGGCGAACATCGCCAGCAGCGGCTTTTTCGCCGGGCGGCCGAGCAGGCCGAGCCGGTTGACGACGAGCAAGGCCAGCAGCGGCGGCATCATCGAGCCCTCGGCATAATGGAGGAACTGGCGGTAGCGCAGCACCGAATCGCGATTGGCCGGCGGGCCGAGGGCGCCGCCCGCTTTCTCGACCAGATATTCGACGATCGCGCCGGTCTCGGGGACCGCCCGTCCCGCATCCTCGATCACCGGCGACTTGCCGAGCGGATGAACGCGCTTGAGCGCGGCCGGCGCGAGCATCGTCTTCCTGTCGCGCTCGTAGCGGATCACCTCATAGGGAAGGCCGAGCTCCTCGAGCAGCCAGAGGATCCGCTGCGAGCGCGAGTTTTCGAGATGGTGGACCTTGATCATGATGGTTCGACCCTTGCGGTGACGAGCCAGGCGGCGGCCCGAAAGGCGATTCGATCGCCGCTTCGGTGCGCGGCGGCGATCTCGGCGAGCTGCCCGAGCGCCGCCTCGCCGGCATCCTCGTCGAGCGACCGCAGCAGCCGCGCGAACGGGCCGATCCGGCGCAGATAGGAGACCGCGTCGGCGACCGGATCTCCGCCCGCGCCGGCGACGAAATCGAAATCGAGCGCGCGGATTTGCGGGGGCGCAAAGCCTGCTCCGGTAAGGATCGAGTCGATCCGCGCCGGGTCGCCGAACGCGAACGGGCCGGCGGGCGGCTCCGGCGCGGCCAGCGCTTCGGGTGCGAACCGTTCGAAGATCGGGCGCAGAGCCGTCGCCCATTGATTTTCGGCGCGGCCCCGGAAGCAGGAGAAGACGAGCCGCGCATCGGCGCCGGCGAGCCCGCGCAGATGGGCGAAGGCCGCGGCGGGATCGTCGAAGAACATGACCCCGTGACGCGAGACGATCAGATCGAACCCGGCACAAGCCGGCGCCCAAACGGCGGCGTCGGCGACTTCGAAGCGCAGGCCCGTCCGGTCGCCGGCGCGTTCGCGCGCGGCGGCTATCAGCGGCTCGGACAGGTCGATGCCAATGATCTCGGCGTCGGGAAGCGCGTCCGCGAGCGCTAGGCTGGTCGCGCCGGCGCCGCAGCCGACATCGAGGATGCGGGGCCGCGTCAACCGCGCGGCCTCGCCAGCCGCCGCGGCGACCAGCGCATCATTGACCGGCGCGAGCGAGCGGTCGGTGCGCCGCCATTCCTGCGCCCAGACGTCGCCGACGCGGCCGCGCCATTCGGATGCTTCGGTCATGGCGCTCTCGTAGCGGGGCGCGGCGGCAATTGGAACTTGCCCGCTCCGGGCGACTTGGGCAGAGGCCGCGGCTCATGCGCACGCCCGCCCCTCCCGCGGCCCCGATGCCGGGCAGGACCGAGTTCGTCCTGCTGATCGCCGCCTTGATGGCGTCGAACGCGCTCGGCATCGATTCGATGCTGCCGGCGCTGCCGGCGATCGGCGAGGCGCTCGGGGTCGGCGAAGAGAATAAGCGCCAGCTGGTGATCACCTTCTACATGTTGGGCTTCGGCGTCGCCCAGCTCGCTTACGGGCCGCTCGCCGACCGGTTCGGCCGCAAGCGGCTGCTGATCGGCTGCATGATCCTCTATGCGGCCGCCGCCGCCCTCTCGGGGCTGGCGGCGAGCTTCACCCTGCTGCTCGCGGCGCGCACGCTGCAGGGGGTGGCGGCGGCGGGGGGACGCGTGCTGGTGGTCGCCGTGGTGCGCGACCGCTTCCACGGCGCGGCGATGGCGCAGGTGATGTCGACCGCGATGATCGTCTTCATGATCGTGCCGGTGCTGGCGCCGACCATGGGCCAAGCGGTGCTCGCGGTGGGGAGCTGGCGGTACATCTTCGTCGCGCTCGCGCTCTACGCGCTGGCGCTCGCGATCTGGGGCGGGATGCGGCTGCCCGAGACGCTGGCGCGCGAGGCGCGGCGGCCGCTGTCGGCCGGGCATATCGGCGGCGCTGTCGCCGAGACGCTGACCAACCGCGTTTCGATCGGCAACACCGCCGCGATGACGATGACCTTCGGGGCGCTGCTCGGCTTCATCGGCTCGATCCAGCAGGTGGTGTTCGACGTGTTCGGCCGGCCCGCTTTGATCGGCCTGGTGTTCGCCTGCGTGGCGGCGCCGATGGCGCTCAGCTCCTATCTGAACTCACGGATCGTGATGCGGTTCGGCTCGCGCCGGCTGCTGCTCGCGGCGCTCGCCAGCTTCACCTGCGTCGCTTTGGCGCACCTCGCCCTTAACCTGACCGTCGGCGAGACGTTGTGGAGCTTCGTCCTGCTCCAGGCGCTGACCATGGGCTGCTTCGGCCTGGTCGGGGCCAATGCCGGCGCGCTGGCGATGGAGCCGCTCGGCCATATCGCCGGCACCGCCTCGGCGCTGCAGGGGATGATCAGCACGATCGGCGCCGCTTTGATCGGCCTCGCCATCGGCCAGGCGTTCAACGGCACGACGACGCCGTTGGTCGCCGGCTTCGTCGTCTGCGGCGCGCTCGCCTTGCTGCTCGCCTGGTGGGCCAATGCCGGCCTGCCCGCCCACGCCAGGAACGAGCTCAGCGAACCGGTCGAGCCGCCCTTAACTTGACAAACTTGACACGAAGAAGGGGTGAAAGGGGGCTCCTCCCTCCCCCTTTCACCAACCGGCGATCAGATCAGATATCGTCCTCGGCATCGGGGCCGACCATCAGCGCGTCGGCGACCTGGTCGGTGTGGCCGCGGATCGCGCGCTCGATCCGCTCGGCGACTTCCGGATTGTCCTTGAGATAGGATTTGGCGTTCTCGCGGCCCTGGCCGATGCGGATCGAATCGTAGCTGAACCACGAGCCCGATTTCTCGACCAGCCCGGCCTTGACGCCGAGATCGAGGATTTCGCCGAGCTTGGAGACGCCCTGGCCGTACATGATGTCGAACTCGACCTGCTTGAACGGCGGCGCCAGCTTGTTCTTGACGACCTTGACGCGGGTGGTGTTGCCGATGATCTCGTCGCGATCCTTGATCTGGCCGGTGCGGCGGATGTCGAGCCGGACGCTGGCATAGAATTTGAGCGCGTTGCCGCCGGTGGTCGTCTCGGGATTGCCGTACATGACGCCGATCTTCATCCTCAGCTGGTTGATGAAGATCACCAGGCATTTGGACTTGGAGATCGAGCCGGTCAGCTTCCTGAGCGACTGGCTCATCAGCCGTGCCTGAAGGCCGACATGGGAATCGCCCATCTCGCCCTCGATCTCGGCGCGCGGCACCAGAGCGGCGACCGAATCGATCACCAGGATGTCGACCGCGTTCGAGCGCACCAGCGTGTCGGTGATCTCGAGCGCCTGCTCGCCGGTGTCGGGCTGCGAGACGATCAGGTTGTCGACGTCGACGCCCAATTTGCGGGCGTAGATCGGGTCGAGCGCGTGCTCGGCGTCGATGAAGGCGGCGACACCGCCGGCCTTCTGCGCCTCGGCGACCGCGTGCAGCGCCAGGGTCGTCTTGCCCGAGCTTTCCGGCCCGTAGATCTCGACCACCCGGCCGCGCGGCAGGCCGCCGATGCCGAGCGCGATGTCGAGGCCGAGCGAGCCGGTCGAGATGGTCTCGATCTCGACCGCCTCGCGCGAGCCCAGCCGCATCGCCGACCCCTTGCCGAACGCGCGGTCGATCTGCGCCAGCGCCGCGTCGAGGGCCTTTTGCTTGTCGCTGTCCATTGGGCTCCTGTCGGGAACGATCTGAAGTGATGCCGCCATGGCTTGTCTCCCCTTAGTCCGGCCGCGCGATTGGTCAACGCGTAGCCGTCCTGTACATGAAGTGTTCCGGGAGAACAAGAGTAGAACAGAGAAAAATTCAACGGTGGCGGCGGAGCATATCCCGGAGTGCCTCGCGCATCGCCGGCGCGAACGCCGGATGCCGGTAAATGTCGTTGTGCCCGGCCTCGGCGATCGTCCGATCGAAGGCGAGGTTGGCGATCGCGAGGCGAAGCGCCTGGGTGCGGATCGGCGGCACCAGATCGTCGCGGCCGCCGGCGATCAGCGCCACCGGGGTCGGACTGCCGGCAAGATCGCGCGCCGGCGCCATCTCGTGCCGGAAGAGCAGCCGCACCGGCACCCAGGGATAATGATGGGCCGCCACCCCCGCCAGCGAATCGAACGGCGTGACCAGGATCAGCCCGTCGACGGTGCGGCGGCCGACGAGGGACGCCGCCACGCCGCTGCCGACGCTGAAGCCGACGACGATGAGACGAGCGGGGCGAAAGCGCGCGCGGAGGGCGTCGTGGATCCGCAACGCGTCTTCCTGGAGCGCGGCGGCGCCCGCCCTGCCCTCGCTCGGGCCGTAGCCGCGATAATGGAAAGCGACGACGTCGGCCTCCGGGTAGAGGTCGTGGAGCATGGCGACGGTCGTGTCGGCGCTGGTCGCGTTGCCGCTAAAGCCGAGAATGAGCGGGCGTTCGCCGGCGGCGCGGCCGGGCGGGATGTGGAGCCCGACGAGGCGGGTGCCGTCGGCCGCGGCGATCTCCAGCCGTTCAGCGCCTTCCGGGAGCCGCCCCGCCGCGCCGACCTGGCCCGCCGGAAAGATCAGCGCGGTCTGGGCGAAGAAGAGAATCGCCAGGATGAGGAGATAGATGAAGGCTGGAGCGAGCAGCAGGGACCACATCAGGCGCCTCCGCTTCGTCATGCCGTCCCGCTGCCCGGTTCAGCCGCCGCAGGCCCGGTCGAGCGCGGGCTCGATCGAATCGATCGTATAGGGCTTGGAGAGGATCGGCGCGGCGGCATGCGCGGGCGGCGGCGGATCGACATGGCCGCCGGTGGCGAGGACGAACGGCGTGCCCGCGGCGGCGAGGCGGTCGGCGACCGGCCAGACCTTGCGGCCGTCCCTGAGCGACACGTCGAGGATGGCGACCTCGAACCCGCCCGCCTCGACATGGCCGAGCGCGGTATCAACGTCGTCGCAGCAGGCGACGACCGTATGGCCGAGCGCTTCGAGGAAGTCCTCGAGCATCATCGCGATCAGCGGCTCGTCCTCGACGATCAGGATCGATCTGGGCCCCGGCATGGCGCCGCCTTAACGGCTGTTTCGAAAAGAAAAAGAGCTAATCGGCGCGGAATGGGGACAGTCACTTTTCCGCACGACGGTGACGAGCTGGACCATGCCGCGCGGAAAAGTGACTGTCCCCTTGCTGACTCCTATTTCGCGGCGAGCACGTCCCTCACCGTCTCGGCGAGCTGCTGCACCGAAAACGGCTTGGCGAGGAAGGCGACGTTGGGGATGTCGATCGACTTGCGCAACTGCTCCTCGGCATAGCCGGAGATGAACAGGATCGGCAGGTCCGGGTGCATCTTGCGCGCGGCGCGGACCGTGGTCGGGCCGTCCATGGTGGGCATGACGACGTCGGAGATCATCAGGTCGACCTTGTCCTCGCGGCCGAGAATCTCGAGCGCCGCCTCGCCATTCTCGGCGACCAGCACGGTGTAGCCGTGGCGGGTCAAGGCCCGCTCGGCGACCGCGCGCACCATGACCTCGTCCTCGACGATCAGCACCGTGCCCGTGCCCCAGAGCTCGCCGGCTTTCTCCTTGGCCTTCGCCTTGGCCGGCGCCTCGCCGGGCTGGGTGCGATGGACCGGCAGATAGATGGTGAAGCTGGTGCCCTTGCGGACCTGGGATTCGGCGAAGATGAAGCCGCCCGACTGCTTGACGATGCCGTAGACGGTGGAGAGGCCGAGGCCCGTCCCCTTGCCCACTTCCTTGGTGGTGAAGAACGGCTCGAAAATCTTGCTGAGCAGATGCTGCGGGATGCCGATGCCGGTGTCGACGACCTTGAGCCCGGTATAGTCGCCGATCGGCAGCACGTCGCTGCCCATCCGGCGGACGTCGTCGGCCGAGACGCCGAACGTCTGCAGGATGAGCGTGCCGCCGGTCGAATCCTTGGCGATCATCGCGTCGCGGGCGTTGACCGCGAGGTTGACGATCACCTGCTCGAGCTGGCCGGGGTCGGCGCGGACCGCGCCGAGGCCGCGGCCGTGCTTGACCTCGAGCTTGATCCGCTCGCCCAAAAGGCGGTCGAGCAGATGCGAGACCTCGGCAACGACGTCGGGGAGCTGGAGCACCTGCGGCCGCAGCGTCTGCTGGCGCGAGAAAGCGAGCAATTGCCGGGTGAGGTTGGCGGCGCGGTTCGAGTTGGAGCGGATCTGCTGGATGTCGTCATAATCCGAATCGCCGGGCGCGTGGCGCATCATCATCAAGTCGCACGTGCCCAGGATCGCAGTCAGGATGTTGTTGAAATCGTGGGCGACGCCGCCGGCAAGCTGGCCGACCGCCTGCATCTTGGTCGCCTGGGCGATCTCGCGCTTCAGGCGCGCTTCCTCGCTATTGTCCTTGAGGCTGAGCAATACGGCGGCGTTGCCGAGGCCGCGCGCGCCGGCGACGGTCATCGCCACCGGCTCCTCCGGGTTGGACTTGAGCCGCACCGCAAGGTCGCCCGACATCGGCCGGCCGCGGCCGAAGCGGCGGACGGCGTCGGAGACCGCCGCCTTGTCCTCGTCGACGACGAGGTCGCCGGGCCAGGCCGGGCGATCGGCCGCGCCGAGCGCGACCGCCTTGCGGAACACCTTGTTCAGAAAGATGAAGCGGCCGTCCGTGTCGGCCAAAGCGAGGCCGAGCGGCAGGCTGTCGAGCAAGGTGTGGACATGGGCGTTGTCGTCCTCGCCGCGCGGGCCGGGAATGTCGTCGAGCAACAGGAACAGCGACAGCGCGCCGGCATCGTCGCCGGCCGGGACCTGGACGATGCGCAGCGGCGGCGCCGCCTTGCCTTCGGCGGCGAAGTGGAACTGGCCGCCGGCGGACGCGGCGAGATGATCGACGAACGGGCTGCCGGCGATCGCCGCGCCCTCCCCTTCCGGACCGGCGGCGCGGACGGCGAAGGCGCCGTTGGCGGCGAGGATCGTGCCGGCGGCGTCGACCACCGCGACCATCAGCCCGGCCTCGCCCATCCGCCGCCCGGCCTCGCCGGTGATCAGCCGCCGCGCCTCGCGCGCGAGATCCTCATTGTCGGCGCGCGAGATCCGCCACAGCAGCCGGCCCTCGCCGGCGCCGGCGAGGCGGACCTCGCCTTCATAGGTCCGGCCGGCGACGTTGATCGGCGAAATCTGGACCGCCTTGTCGCGGCGCGCGGTCGGCGCGGCGCGGGCCAGCGCCAAAGGGAGGGCATCGGCGCCGAACCAGCCGGTCCAGGCGCGGTTGGCGCTGATCATGCGGCCGCCTTCGTCCGAGACCGCCAGCGCGAGCGCGGGACCGGCGCTGTCGAGCGCGTCGCGCAGCAGCGCGAGATCCTGGCCCGTCTCGGCGCTCGCAAGCGCCATTGCGGCGGGACGGCGCCGGACGAGCAGCAGCGCACCGCCGGCGCCGATCAGACCGGCGAGGAAGGCGGCGGCGAAGACCGGGTCGCCGACCGCCCAAAGCAGCAACCCGGCCGAAGCGAGGCCGGCCAGGCCGAACAGGACGACCGAAGGATCGAGCCGGCGCGGCGAGCGGCCGCCGATCGCGAGGGAGGCCGCGCTCGCCATCCCTACCAGATGCGGACCCGCTGGGCGGGCGCGAGGTAGAGCGCCTGGGTCGGCGCCGGGTTGAACGCCGCGTACCAGGGATCGAGGTTGCGGACGACCGCGGCCCGCTGCTCGGAGGGCGAGTGCGGATCGGTCAGCAGCCGCTGGAGCAGATTAGCCTCGCGATATTTGCGCCGCCAGACCTGGGCCCAGCCGAGGTAGAAGCGCTGGTCGCCGGTCAAGCCGTCGATCACCGGCGCCGGGCGGCCGTTCAGCATGTGATGATAGGCGTCGTAGGCGACGGTGAGGCCGGCCAGATCGGCGATGTTCTCGCCCAGCGTGAGCGCGCCCTGGACATGGCGGCCCGGCAGCGGCTCGTAGGCATCATATTGCGCGACGAGCTGGGCGGTCAGCGCATTGAAGCGGGTGCGGTCCTCCGCCGTCCACCACTCCCTGAGGGCGCCGGTCTCGTCGTAATGGCTGCCCTGGTCGTCGAAATGGTGGCTGATCTCGTGACCGATCACCGCGGCGATGCCGCCATAATTGACCGCCGCATCGGCGTGCGGGTCGAAGAAGGGCGGCTGCAGGATCGCGGCCGGGAAGACGATCTCGTTCCAGACCGGATTGGCATAGGCGTTCACCGTCATCGGGGTCATGCCCCATTCGGTGCGGTCGACCGGGTGGCCGAGCTTGTTCAAGTTGCGCTGATATTCGAACTCGGTCGCGTTGACCAGGTTCTGGAGCAGGTTGGTGCGGCTGATCCGGACGCTCGAATAATCGTGCCAATTGTCGGGATAGCCGATCTTCGGGGTGAAGGCGGCGAGCTTGGCCCGCGCCCGCGCCTTCGTCTCCGGCGCCATCCAGGTCAGGCTGGCGAGGCGGCGGTCCATCGCGCCGATGACGTTGCGGACGAGCTCGTCGGCGGCGCGCTTGGCCTCGGGCGGAAAATAGCGGTCGACATAGATCCGGCTGAGATCGTCCGGGATGGCGGAGGTGACGAGATCGACGCCGCGCTTCCAGCGGTCGGTGTTCTGCGGCGTGCCGTTGAGGACGGTGCCGCGGAAGGCGAAATTGGCCTCGACGAACGGCTGCGACAGGTAAGGCGCGGCATTGTCGACGAGGCGCAGCAGCATATAATCCTTGAGCACCTCGAGCGGCGTCGCGGCGACCAGAGCGGCATTGGCGGTGAAGGTGCTGGGCTGCGAGACCAGCAGGTGGGTCTGGCCGGAAAGGCCGGTCTCGCGGAAGTAAAGCGCCCAGTCGAAGCCCGGGGCGTTGCGGGCGAAATCGCCGATCGCCCAGCGATTGTAGGTCGCCTCCTCGTCGCGATTCTGGACGCGCGTCCACTGCGCCTGGGCAATGCCGCGCTCGAATGCGACCACGGCGGCGGCGCGCGCGGCGCCGTTGGTCTCGCCGACCAGCGCCAGCAGCTGGGCGAGATAGGCCTGGTAGGCGTTGCGCTTCTGGACGAGCGCGGCATCCTCGCTCAGATAATAATCGCGATCGGGCAGGCCCAGGCCCGATTGGGTCAGGCGCGCGATCATCTCGTTGGGGTTGCGCTCGTCGCTGTTCACATAGCCGTTGAACGGCACGTTGACGCCCTGACGGAACAGGCGGCCCGATTCGGCGGCCCAGTCGGAGCGGCTGGACACGGCCTGGATTCGCGCGATCATCGGCCGCAGCGGCGTGATGCCGGCGGCATTGACCGCGGCCTCGTCCATGAAGCTGGCGTAGAAATCCCCGATCCGCGAGCCCGGCGTGCGCGCCGCCTCCTCGAGGATGTCGCGGGTCCGCGTGCGCGAGAGGTCGTCGAGCACGGTGAACATGCCGTAATTGGAGCGGTCGGCGGGGATTTCGGTGGTCCGGTCCCAATTGCCGTTGGCGTAGCGGTAGAAGCTCTCGCCCGGCGCGACATTGCGGTCCATGCCGGCGAGGTCGAAGCCGAAGCTGCCATATTGCGGGCGGGCAGAGGCGGCCGGGGGGCTCGCAGCAGCGGTGTCGGCGGTCTGGGCGGCGCAGCCGGAAAGGGCGGTGGCGGCGGCGAGGGCGATGATGAGCTTGCGCATGAGGCATTCCCCGGGCTGGTGGTGTGCGGCGGCGCTATAGCACTCCTTGTGGGGCGATCAATCGGCGCGCGCCATCCGCGCCGCGCGCCGCCGCCATTTGCGCCCGACCCACCAGCGCCAGACCACCACCGAGATGAAATAGCCGATCACGCCGCTGACCACGCCGACCACGAACAGGCCGAGGATCAGGGCCGGGGCGGCGTCCGAAGCCAGCCAGGCGAGCCAGTCGCCGACCGGCGCGGAGCGCGCGTAAAGGTCCATGATCGCGGCCTTGTCGGCATGGAAGCCGAACAGATTGCCGACCGGGATCGAGGCGACGATCAGGAACGGGGTCGTGAACGGGTTGGTGAGGAAGGTCATCCCCGCCGCGATCGGGATGTTGCCGCGCACCGGAATGCAGAACAAGGCGGCGCCGATGATCTGGACGCCGGGGATCAGGAAGAACACGCCGACGAACAGGCCCATGGCCACGCCGCGCGGCACCGAGCGCCGGGTGAAGCGCCAGAATTCCGAATGGAGGATGCGCTGGCCGAACGGCTTGATCCAGCGGCTTTGCGCCATCTGCTCGCGGCTCGGCATGTTGTTGGCCACCCAGCGGTCGAGCCAGCTTTTCTGACCCGGGTCAGCCATGGTTGCGCATCAGGCGGCCCTGCTCCCGCTTCCAGTCCTTTTCCTTCTCATAGTCGCGCTTGTCGTGCGCCTTGCGGCCCTTGGCGAGGGCGATCTCGACCTTGGCCCGGCCGCGGCTGTTGAAATAGATGGAGAGCGGGACCAGCGTCATCCCCTGGCGGGCGACGGCGCCGTGCAATTTGGCGATCTGACGGTGGTTGAGCAGCAATTTGCGCGGCCTTTTGGGCTCGTGATTGTGGCGGTTGCCGTGGCTGAACTCGGGGATGTTGGCGTTGATCAGCCAGACCTCCTCGTCCTTGACCTCGGCATAGCTCTCCGCGATCGACCCCTCGCCGAAGCGCAAGCTCTTCACCTCGGTCCCGGTCAGCGCGATCCCCGCCTCATATTTGTCCTCGATCGCATAATCGAAGCGCGCGCGCCGATTCTCGGCGACGATCTTCTTCTTGTCGAACTCCTCGGGACGCGGGCGGGCCATCAGGCGAGGCCGGCATGAGCGAGCGCGGCGTCGACCGCGCGCCTGCTCGCTTCGCTGGGCGGGGTCATCGGCAGGCGCAGAGCGGAGGCGAAATCGGGGCGGACCTTACCCAGCGCATATTTGACCGGGCCCGGCGAAGCGTCGGTGAACAGCGCGGCGTGGAGCGGATAGAGCTTGTCCTGGAGTGTGAGGGCCGCCTGCCAATCCGCTGAAAGGCAAGCATTTTGGAAGTCGGAGCACAGGCGCGGGGCGACGTTGGCGGTGACCGAGATGCACCCCTGCCCGCCCATCGCGTTGAACCCCAGCGCCATGTCGTCATTGCCGGAGAGCTGGATGAAATCCTTGCCGCAGGCGAGACGCTGGGCGGTGACCCGCGCGAGATTGCCGGTCGCGTCCTTGACCGCGACGACATTGGCGATCTTCGCCAGCCGCGCCATCGTCTCCACCGCGATGTCGGTGATCGTCCGCGACGGCACGTTGTAGAGGACGATCGGAATGTCGACCGCCTCGGCCACCGCCGCGAGATGGGCGTAGATTCCCTCCTGGTTGGGCCGGTTGTAATAAGGCGGGACGTGCAGCGCGGCGTCGGCGCCGGCCGCCTTGGCGACGCGGGTATATTCAATCGCCCGGCGGGTGTCGTTCGAACCGCAGCCGGCGATGACCGGCACCTTGCCGGCGGCCGTTCCGACGCAGATCTCGATCGCGCGGCGATGCTCGGCCGAATCGAGCGTGGCGCCCTCGCCGGTGGTGCCGCAGGGGACAAGGCCATGACTCCCTTCGGATATTTGCCAGGCGCAGAAATCCCGATAGGCGCGCTCGTCCAACGCTTCGTCGCGGAAAATCGTCACCAGAGCCGGGATCGAGCCCCTGAACATCTTTGCCTCCTTCACCTCGGGACGCGGCTTGCCTTAGGGTCGCCGGAACGGAACATCGCGGGGGATGTTCATGGCCTGATAAGGAGGGGGGCGTCATTCTGTCCAGCGTGCAAAGGAAAGCGGGCCTGTTGCTCCTCATCGGAGCGTCCGCGGCGGCGGCGCAGTCGGTCGACAGCGGCGCCGGCCAGACGCCGGCTTACGCGCCCGCCCTGTCGAGCCCGATCGCCGGCGACATCGCCCGCTGGAACAGCCTCAGGCAGAGCGACGCCTTGCCCTTCTCCGCTTATGCGACCTTCCTGCTCGGCCATCGCGGCTGGCCGGGCGAGGCCGCGATGCGCAGCGCGGCCGAGCAGCGGCTCTCGCTGGAGCCGGTCGCCCCAGGCGAGGTGCTGCGTTACTTCAGCGCCTTGCCGCCGCTGACCGCCGCCGGCCATGCCCAGCAGGCGCTCGCCTTGCAATCGACCGGGCGGGCGGAGGAGGCGCGCGACGCCGCCCGGCGCGCCTGGACGGCGGGCGTCCTCCCGCTCGACGTCGAGCAAAGGCTGCTGGCGACGTTCGGCGCGAGCCTCGGCCAGGACGATCACGACCGCCGGATGGAGGCCTTGCTCGGCAATGGCGACAGCCAGAGCGCGGCGCGGACTTTGGTGTGGGCGCCGGCGGCGAAGCGCAGCCTCTACGAAGCGCGGCTCGCGCTGCAGACGCGCGCCTCCGATGCCTACGAACGGGTCGGCGCGCTCGACCCCGCGTTCCGGCGCGACGGCGGGCTGCTGCTCGATCAGGCGATCTGGCTGCGCAATACGGGGCAGAGCGCGGCGGCGCGGCAATTGCTCGCCTCGCGCGGGCGGCTGGAGCGGCCGGTCGCCAATCCCGCGCGCTGGCTCGACACCGCGCTGACGCTGACCCGCGGGGCGGCGAACGACAGCCAGTGGACGACCGCTTACGGGATCGCCTCGAAGCTCGACGACCTCTACCCGGCCGGCACCGACGTTTCCGACCGGCCCTATGGCGAGCGCGACGATTATACGAGCCTCGCCTGGCTTGGCGGCACCACCGCCTTGTTCCGGCTCGGCCGGCCCGCCGACGCGGCGCGGCTGTTCGAGCTCTACGCCCGCGCCGCGCGCTCGCCGCAGACCCGCGCCAAGGGCTTCTTCTGGGCCGCGCGCGCCGCCAATGCCGCCGGCAATGCCGGCCAGGCGAGCGCCTGGCTCGAGCAGGCGGCGGCCAGCCCCGACCAGTTCTACGGCCAGCTCGCGCTCGACCGGCTCGGCCGCACGCCCGCGCCGCCGCCGGTGCCGCCCGCCGCCGACCCGGCCGAGCGCGCCGCCTTCGCGGCCCGGCCGCTGGCCGAAGCGATCCGCTATCTCGGCATGATCGGGCGCCGCGGCGATCAGGCCGTGTTCGTCCGGGCTTTGGCGGTGCAGCTGCGCGACGACCGCGAGCGGGCGATCGCCGGCGAGTTCGGCCGCGCGATCGGCCGGCTCGACCTCGGCGTCTGGGCGGCGCGCGAGGCGCGCTCGCTGGGCGACAGCTTCTACGCCCGCACCGCCTTCCCCGAAGTGCCGATCCCGCCCGCTTATGCGCGCAACTGGGCGTTCGCCCACGGCATCATGCGCCAGGAAAGCTCGTTCGATCGCAGCGCCGTCAGCAGCGCCGGCGCGCGCGGCATGATGCAGCTGATGCCCGGCACCGCGCGCCAGACGGCCGGCCGGGTCGGCGTGCCCTACGATCTCGGCCGGCTGACCGAGGACCCGCAATACAACATCCTGCTCGGCAACCATTATCTCGAAGAGCTGATGAGCGAGTGGGGCGGCAATGCCGTGCTGGTCTCGGCCGCCTACAATGCCGGCAGCGGCAACGTCCGGCGTTGGATCGCGACCAATGGCGACCCGCGCTCGCCCGGCGCCGACGTACTGCGCTGGATCGAGGACATCCCCTTCTCGGAGACCCGCAACTACGTCCAGCGCGTGCTCGAGAACACCCTGGTCTACGATAGCATGAACCCCAATCGCGGCGTTGCGCCGACGCGGAGCCGGATCTCTTATTATCTGGGGCAGACGCCGCGGGGGTAAGCGCCTTTCGGCAATCCCTTGCTCGTCACTCCCGCGAAAGCGGGAGTCCAGGCGGCCGTTGGGTCAGGTGTTGAGGCAGGTTGGATTCCCGCTTTCGCGGGAATGACGTAGTGTAGGCGAATGAACGAGCGCCCGAACTTCATCACCCCCGCCGGCTTCCGCAAGCTGCGCGAAGAATATGAGGCGCTCTATGCCGGCGAGCGGCCGCAATTGCTCGAGACCATCGCCTGGGCGGCGGCCAATGGCGACCGCTCGGAAAATGCCGACTACCAATATGGCCGGCGGCGGCTGCGCGAGGTCGACCGGCGGATCAACTTCCTGTCGAAGCGGATGGCGGCCGCCAAGGTGACCGACCCGACGCGCCAGGCGGACCGCAGCCGGGCCTGGTTCGGCGCCACCGTGACGCTCGCCGACGACGAGGACGTGCAGCGCATCGTCACCCTGGTCGGCGAGGACGAGGCGGACGCGTCGGCCGGCCGGATCAGCTTCTATTCGCCGATCGCCCGCGCGATTCGCGGCGCCGCCGTCGGCGACACGCGCCGCGTCACGCTGCCGGGCGGCGAGCGGGATTATGAGGTGGTGGCGATCGCCTATCCGGATTGACCGCCGGGCGCATCGCGCGCGGCGTCCTGCCCGTCCAGCGCTTGAACGCGCGCGAGAAGGCGGCCGGCTCGGAGAATCCCAGCCGCCAGGACGCCTCCTTGACCGATAGCCCCTGCTCGCGGACGAAGCGCAGCGCGAGACGGCGCCTGAGGCCGTCGAGCAGCTGCGCGAAGGTGACGCCTTCGGCCTTGAGCCGCCGATAGAGCGTCTGGCGGCTGCAGCCGAGCGCGCGCGCGACGGATTCGATCCGGACGGTCCCCGACGCCAGCAGCGGCTCGACATGGCGCTCCACCTCGCGCCGGAAGCTGCCCTCCGCCGGCTGCGCCTTGCCCTCGATCGCCCGCGCCACCTCGCCGAGCAAGGCGAGGAACGGATTGTTCGGCCGCGCCGCACGCCGCTCTATCGGCCGCCGCGGGCGCGGTCGCGAGCCGAACAGGTTCGAGAAGAAGGACGCGCAGGCGTCGCGCCGCGCGCAATCGCCGCACGCGCTGCGGCTCATTCGATCGATGCAACCTGCGATCATGGTTTTGGTGTCCCCGGTCATATGAGGAGGTGTCTTAGCTGACTAATACGCCTTCGCGCCATCAAGCGCAAGGAGAAGCAGCATGAACAGGATCTATCAGGCAGCGGCCGCCGCGGCGGCGCTGGCCTACGCCCAGCCGGCGGCGGCGGACACGGTGACCGATTGGTGGGACTTCGGCAATCGCATCGCGCAGACGGCGGCGGGGCCCAGCGGCCTGCCGGCCACGCCCGACCAGCAGCGCGCGGTCACCCGCGCCTCGCTTGCCATGTTCGAGGCGCTGAACGCGATCGACCGGCGCTATGAGAGCTACCTCGATTTCCCCGCGGGCGATGCCGAGGCGTCGCCGGACGCCGCCGCGGCGACGGCCGCCTATCGCGTCCTCCTCCAGCACTTTCCGGCGCAGCGCACGGCGCTCGACGAGAGCTACGCGATCGCAATGGCGGCGATCCCCGACGAGCGGCGGCGCGAGGCCGGCCGGCTGATCGGCGAGGCCGCGGCGACCGCGGCGATCGCGGCCGGCGGCATCGATCCGGCGATCGTCCAGACGCCCTACCGCCCCCGCACCAGCCCGGGCGAATGGATCGGCGCGTCGCTGCCGGTGATCGACCCGTTCATGTCCGCCTTCCGGCCATGGGCGATCCCGAGCGCCGCCGCGCTGCGCCCGCCGCCGCCGCCGGCGCTGACCAGCGAGCGCTGGGCGCGCGATTATGACGAGGTGCGCCGGCTCGGCGGCCGGACCAGCACCGAACGGACGCCATTCCAGACTTTGGTGGCGCGCTATCGCCAGGCGTTCGACATCACCCCGTCGATCCGCCTCGCCGCCGACGCACCCGGACGAAGGCCGGTCCAGAACGCGCGGATGGTCGCCGTCTACCAGATGGCGTTCGACGATGCGGCGCTGGCGATGGCCGACGCCAAGATGCACTATAATTACTGGCGGCCGATCACCGCGATCCGCAACGGGGCCGACGACGGCAACGACGCGACCGCGCCCGATCCCGCCTGGGCGCCGCTGCTGGCAACGCCCAACTTCCCCGAATATCCGTGCGGCCATTGCGTCGTCGCCGCGGCGATCGCCGAGGTGATGACCGCCGAGGTCGGGGCGCGCCCGGTGGCGGGCGTCCGTGTCGCCTCCCAGGCGATCCCGCTGTCGGCGCTGCAGGCGCTGCCGAGCTGGGACGAATGGGCGCAGCAGGTGTCCAATTCGCGCATCTACGGCGGCGTCCATTTCCGCTTCTCGAACGAGGCGGGCGAGCAGATCGGCCGCCGCGCGGCGCGAACCGTGCTCGAGCGGGTGATGCGGCCGCTCCCGGCGCGCGCCGGCAGGCGCTAAGTTGAATCGACATTAGGATGAGGGCGGCCTTGTGCCCCTCCCCTTGATGGGGAGGGGTTGGGGTGGGGTGGAGTTCCCGGTAAGGCTCAGGCCTTCATTGACGTTCACCCCCACCCAACCCTCCCCCATCATGGGGGAGGGCTTCCAGCTGAATGTCGATACAGCCTAGCGGCGCGCTCGGGAGCGCCTCAGTCTTTCTCCTTGCCGAGCTGCCGCGCCAGTCTCTCCATTTCGGGACTGACCGGCGGCGGATCCTTGGGGAGCACCGCCGCCAGCGCCTCGGCGACGCGCGTCAGCGCCGCGATCCGCGCCGATTTCTTGTTGTTGCCGTCGATCACTGTCCACGGCGCCCAGCGGGTGTCGGTGTGGGCGAACATGTCCTTGAGGGCGGCGAGATAGTCGTCGCGGCGGGCGCGGTTGCGCAAATCCTCCGCGCCGACCTTCCAGCGCTTCCAGGGATGATCGAGCCGCGCCCGCAGCCGCTTGTCCTGGACCTCCTGGGTGACGTGGAAGAACAGCTTGACGATGGTCGTGCCGTCATAGCTCAATTGCGCCTCGAGCTCGTTGATCTCGTCATGGGCGCGGCGCCATTCGGCCTTGGTCGCGAAACCCTCGACCCGCTCGACGAGGACGCGGCCGTACCAGGAGCGGTCGAAGATCGCCGCCTCGCCGGCCTTGGGCATGCGCTGCCAGAAGCGCCAGAGATAATGGTGCGCCTTCTCCTCGTCGCTCGGCGCCGCGATCGGCCAGACCTTGTAGGTGCGCGGGTCGCACCCTGCGGTCAGCCGCTGGATCGCCCCGCCCTTTCCGGACGCGTCCCAGCCCTCGCAGACGATGATCGCCTTCTTCTTGTGGACGTGGAGCGAGACGAACATGCGCGCGATCCGCTCCTGCAGCTCTTCGAGCGCCTGCTCGTAATCGCCGTCGAACGGCGCGCCGGCTTCATAGTCCCACAGATTGATCGGCATGCCCGCTGATTAGCAGGCGCATCATTCCGGCGCCACGACCTTGGCCGGGTCCTTCGCCGCTGTCCCGGAAGGGGGCACGATGCGGATGTGGAGCTCGCGCAATTGCCTGGCGCTCACCTCGCCCGGCGCGTTCATCATCAGGTCCTCGGCGCGCTGGTTCATCGGGAACAGGACGACCTCGCGGATATTGGGCTCGCCGGCGAGCAGCATGACGATCCGGTCGATGCCCGGCGCCGAGCCGCCGTGCGGCGGCGCGCCGAACTTGAACGCATTGATCATCCCCGCGAAATTGGTGTCGACGTCGGCCTGGCTGTAGCCGGCGATCTCGAACGCCTTGTACATGATGTCCGGGCGGTGGTTGCGGATCGCGCCCGAGCTCAATTCGACCCCGTTGCAGACGATGTCGTATTGGAAAGCGAGGATGTCGAGCGGGTCCTTGCCCTCGAGCGCCTCGAGCCCGCCCTGGGGCATCGAGAAGGGGTTGTGGCTGAAATCGACGTGCTTCGTTTCCTCGTCATATTCGTACATCGGAAAATCGACGATCCAGCAGAAATCGAAGCGGTCCTGGTCGATCAGCTCGAGCTGCTCGGCGACGCGGGTGCGGGCGAGGCCGGCGAGCTTCGCCGCTGCCGCTTCCTTGCCGGCGGCGAAGAAGAGGCCGTCATTGGGGCCGAGGCCGAGCGCTTCCGCGAGCTTCTGCATCCCCTCCTCGCCGTGATTGTTGGCGATCGGTCCGCCGAACACGCCCTCCTTGCGGGTCGCATAGCCAAGGCCCGGAAAACCCTCGGACTGCGCCCAGCCATTCATGTCGTCGAAAAATTTGCGGGACCTTTCGGCGGTGCCCGGCGCCGGAATGGCGCGCACCACGTCGCCCGCCTCGACCATGGAGGCGAAGCGGCTGAACCCGGAGCCGGCGAAATGTTCGGAGACGTCCGAAATCAGGATCGGATTGCGCAGGTCCGGCTTGTCGGAACCGTATTTGAGCACCGCCTCCTTGTAGGGAATGCGCGGGAACTGGCCCGCGGGCGTCACGCTTTTGCCGTTGGCGAACTCCTCGAAAACGCCGGCCAGCACCGGCTCGATCGCTTCGAAAACATCGTCTTGCGTGACGAAGCTCATTTCGAAATCGAGCTGATAGAATTCCCCGGGCGAGCGGTCGGCGCGGGCGTCTTCGTCGCGGAAGCAGGGCGCGATCTGGAAATAGCGGTCGAAGCCAGCGACCATGATCAGCTGCTTGAACATCTGCGGCGCCTGCGGCAGCGCGTAGAACTTGCCCGGGTGGACGCGGCTGGGGACGAGATAGTCGCGCGCGCCTTCGGGGCTGGACGCGGTCAGGATCGGCGTCTGGAACTCGATGAAACCGGCCTCGGTCATCCGCCGCCGGATCGAGCTGATCACCCGGCTCCTGAGCACGATATTGGCGTGGAGCCGGTCGCGCCGGAGGTCGAGATAGCGGTAGCGGAGGCGAATATCCTCGGGATAATCGGCCTCGCCGGCGACCGGCAGCGGCAGCTCCTCGGCCGCCGACTGAACGATCACGCTGTCGGCGACCACCTCGATCGCGCCGGTCGGCAGGTTCGGATTGGTCGCCTCGGGCCCGCGCGAGACCACCTCGCCCTCGATCGTCACCACCGATTCGGCGCGCAGATGCTCGAGGATGGCGAGCGGCTCGCTCCCCGCGCGGGCGACGATCTGGGTGAGGCCGTAATGGTCGCGCAGGTCGACGAACAATACCCCGCCATGGTCGCGCTTGCGATGCACCCAGCCCGACAGCCTGACGCGCGCGCCGACGTCGCTTTCGCGAAGCTGGCCGCAATTGTGGGTACGGTAGGCGTGCATCGTGGATCGCTCTCGAACGAAATAAGTTGGGGAAAAGATTGTGCGCGAGCGCTTCGCGTCAGCGAAGGCGCTTTGTCAAGCGGGGACGCCCCGCTATGAGAGCCCCAAAATGCGTATCCATCCTCTCATTTCCGATTCCGAGTCCCTCGAAAAGCTCTGCGAACGGCTCGCCCGCTCGGACTTCGTCGCGGTCGACACCGAGTTCATGCGCGAGAACACCTATTGGCCGGAGCTGTGCCTGATCCAGGTCGCCAATAGCGAGGAGGCGGCGGCGATCGACCCGATGGCCGAGGGCATCGATCTCACTCCGCTGCTCAACCTGCTGGTCAATAACGAGCATGTCCTCAAGATCTTCCACGCCGGCGGCCAGGATATCGAGATCATCTTCAACCTGACCGGCGGCACCCCCCATCCCCTGTTCGACACCCAGGTGGCGGCGATGGCGCTCGGGCTGGGCGAGCAGGTCGGCTACCAGAATCTGGTCGAGAGCCTGCTCGGTCGCCATCTCGACAAGGGCGCGCGCTTTACCGACTGGGCGCGCCGCCCGCTCGACAAGCGCCAGATCGACTATGCGATCGGCGACGTCACCCACCTCGCGACCCTCTTCCCCAAGATGCTCGAGCGGCTGCGGCGGACCGGCCGCGGCGCCTGGCTCGACGAGGAGATGGAGCGGCTCGCCGACCCGTCCAATTACGAGCTCGACCCGAGCGACGCCTGGAAGCGCGTGCGGATCTCGGGCCGCAAGCCCGAGGTGCTCGGCCGGCTGAAGGCGCTGGCCGCCTGGCGCGAGCTCGAAGCGCGCTCGAAGAACCTGCCGC